>NZ_JBWJOY010000011.1:0-82431 GCF_056393235.1 Stenotrophomonas sp. Steno-Z2
GGAGCAAAGCCCCCCTTTGTTAAGGGGGGCGCGGCGACAGCCGCGGGGATAGGCAAACCGAGGGCGGTGCCGAAAGCCTGCATCGCAGGCTTTCGGGTCGGGCCGGCTTCACCGGCCCGACCACGGGGTCACACCCCGTGCGCCGCCAGCTGGCCCAGGCGCTGCACCGCGACCGAGACGGTCGGGTAGTCCAGCGTCTTCTGCTCGGCCAGTTCGGCCAGCATCGCCAGGGTGAAGCGCAGGCTGCTGTCATCGCGGCCCAGCCACGCGGCGACCTTGGCCTCGGCGCTGCCGCCCTTCATCGACAGCACCTGGCCGGCCAGGTTGCGCTGGTGCGCGGCCAGTTCGTCGCGCAGCACGCCGCGGGCGACGGCGTGCCAGCGGCCATTGACCTCCAGCGCGTCGATCTGCTCGAACAGCCACGGCATCTGCAGGGCTTCGCCCAGGCGGAAGTGGACCTTGGACACGTCCACCGGCTTGAGCTTGCGGGTGCGCGCCAGTTCGATGATGTCGAACGCCGGCTCCAGGAACTGCAGCTCGGACAGCTGCTGCGCCAGTGCCGCCGGCAGGCCCTTCTCCCTCCACTGCTTGACGCTGGCCTCGTAGGCCGGGCGCTGCGAATCCGGCAGCACGCCCGAGGCGACGCGGATGTCGTTGAACGGGCCCTGGTAGCGCTCGACCGCGGCGGTGATGCCCGGCATCGCGCCCGGGCGGTTCAGCAGCCAGCGCACGAACGAACGCTGCAGCTTCCAGATCACTTCCAGCGCATCGACCTGCACGGCTTCGGGCAGGGTGCCGTCCAGCGCGTCGATCTGCGTCCACAGCGCGCGCGCGTCCAGCGTCTCGCGGCTGATGGTGTAGGCCTTGGCGACCTCGGCCACGCTGCGGCCGGTGTCTTCCTGCATGCGCATCAGGAAGGTGGCGCCCATGCGGTTGATGGTCTGGTTGGTCACCGCGGTGGCGATGATCTCGCGCTTCAGGCGGTGGCCGTTCATCGCGTCGGCGTACTTCTTCTGCAGCGGCTGCGGGAAGTAGCGCAGCAGCTCCTTGGACAGGTACGGGTCTTCCGGGATGTCCGATTCCAGCAGCTGCTGGAAGGCGACGATCTTGGAATAGGACAGCAGCACCGCCAGTTCCGGACGGGTCAGGCCCTGGCCGCGCAGCTTGCGCGCGGACAACTCGGCGTCGGACGGCAGGAACTCGATCTGGCGGTCGAGCAGGCCCTGCTGTTCCAGCGTGCGGATGAAATGCTGCTTGGAACCCAGGCGCTTGACGCTCATCCGCTCCATCAGGCTCAGGGCCTGGTTCTGGCGGTAGTTGTCCATCAGCACCAGCCCGGCGACCTCGTCGGTCATCGACGCCAGCAGCTTGTTGCGCTGCTCGACGGTGAGCTTCTTGGCGCGCACCACGTCGTTGAGCAGGATCTTGATGTTGACCTCGTGGTCGGAGGTATCAACGCCGGCGGAATTGTCGATGAAGTCGGTGTTGAGCAGCACGCCGTTGTGCGCGGCCTCGATGCGGCCGAGCTGGGTCATGCCCAGGTTGCCGCCCTCGCCCACGATCCTGCAGCGCAGTTCGCCGCCGTTGACGCGCAGGCCGTTGTTGGCGCGGTCGCCGACGTCGGCGTTGCTCTCGCTGGCCGACTTCACGTAGGTGCCGATGCCGCCGTTCCACACCAGGTCCACCGGCGCCTTGAGCGCGGCGTTGATCAGCTCGGTCGGGGTCATCGACTTGATGCCGGCGTCGATGCCCAGCGCCTCGCGCACCTGCGGGGTGATCTCGATCGACTTGAGCGAACGCGCGTACACGCCGCCGCCCTTGCTGATCAGCTTGGCGTCGTAGTCCGCCCAGCTCGAACGCGGCAGCCTGAACATGCGCTCGCGCTCCTTGAAGGAGGTGGCCGCCACCGGGTTCGGGTCGAGGAAGATGTGGCGGTGGTCGAACGCGCACACCAGGCGGATGTGCTCGGACAGCAGCATGCCGTTGCCGAACACGTCGCCGGACATGTCGCCGATGCCGACCACGGTGAAATCCTGCTTCTGGCAGTCGCGGCCCAGCGCGCGGAAGTGGCGCTTGACCGACTCCCAGGCGCCGCGCGCGGTGATGCCCATGCCCTTGTGGTCGTAGCCGACCGAGCCGCCCGAGGCGAAGGCGTCGTCCAGCCAGAAGCCGTGCGCGCGGGCAATGCCGTTGGCGGTGTCGGAGAACGTCGCGGTGCCCTTGTCGGCGGCGACCACCAGGTACGGGTCGTCCTGGTCATGGCGCACCACGCCCACCGGCGGCACGATCTTGTTGCCGACGATGTTGTCGGTGATGTCCAGCAGGCCGTTGATGAAGCGCTTGTAGCAGGCCACGCCCTCGGCGAACCACGCCTCGCGGTCCACCGCCGGGTCCGGCAGCTGCTTGGCGTAGAAGCCGCCCTTCGAGCCGACCGGCACGATCACGGTGTTCTTCACCATCTGCGCCTTGACCAGGCCCAGCACCTCGGTGCGGAAGTCCTCGCGGCGGTCGGACCAGCGCAGGCCGCCGCGGGCCACCGGGCCGAAGCGCAGGTGGGTGCCTTCCACGCGCGGGCCGCACACGAAGATCTCGCGGTACGGGCGCGGCTTGGGCAGGTCCGGCACGCGGGCGGCGTCGAACTTGAAGCTGATGTAGTCGGCCGGGCCGCCGTCGGCGCGCAGGCCGTCCTTGCGCGGCATGTAGTAGCTGGTGCGCAGGGTGGCTTCGATCACGCCGATGAAGCTGCGCAGGATGCGGTCCTCGTCCAGGCTCGACACGCCGTCCAGCAGCTTGACCAGGGTGTCGTGCACCAGCGCCATGCGCGCCTGGCGGCTGCCGCCGCGCGCCTTGACCACGCCCTCGAGCAGCTTGGCGGTGGCGGCGTCGCCGCCGGCCAGCGCCTTGAACTGCGCCAGCTGCGCGTCGGCGGTGGCCTTGTCGGCGGCCGGCGCCGGGTCGAAGCGGGCTTCGAACAGCTCCACGATCAGCCGCGCCAGCAGCGGGTAGCGGTTGAAGGTGCCTTCGACGTAGGCCTGCGAGAACGGCACGCCGATCTGCAGCAGGTACTTGCAGTAGCCGCGCAGCATCGAGACCTGGCGCCAGTCCAGGCCGGTGGCCAGCACCAGGCGGTTGAAGCCGTCGTTCTCGGCCTCGCCGTGCCACACGCGGGCGAAGGCGTCGGCGAAGGCGGCGCTGGCGGCGGCCGCGTCGATGGCGCCGACGGTCGATTCGACCTCGAAGTCCTGCACGTAGACCGGCGCGTCGTCCACCATCAGGCGGTACGGACGCTCGGCGATCACGCGCAGGCCCATGTTCTCCATCATCGGCAGCACGTCGGACAGCGGGATGTCCTTGAGCTGGCGGTACAGCTTCATGCGCAGGCCGTCGGCGCCGTCGCGGTGGATCGGCTGCAGGCTCAGGCGCAGGTCGTCCGGGCCGGTCAGCGCGTCGAGCTGGGCCACGTCGGCGGCGGCGATCTCGGCGCTGGAGTCCTCGATGTAGCCGGCCGGCAGCGCCTTGCCGATGCGCGAGGCGATGCGCAGGCCTTCGCTTTCGCCGTGGCGGGCGACCAGCGCCTCGCGCAGGTCGTCCTGCCAGTTGCGCAGCACGTGGGCCAGGCGCTTCTCCAGGCCCTCGGTGTCCAGCTCCAGGCTCTGCCCGGCCTTGGGGCGCACGATCAGGTGCACCTGCGCCAGCGGCGAATCGCCCAGCACCACGCTGGAATCGACGTACTCACCCTGCAGCGCATCGCGCAGCAGGCCCTCGATGCGCAGGCGCACGTCGGTGTTGAAGCGTTCGCGCGGCAGGAACACCAGCGCGGAGATGAAGCGGCTGAACTTGTCGCGGCGCAGGAACAGGCGGCTGCGCACGCGCTCCTGCAGGCCCAGCACGCCCATCGCGGTGCGGAACAGTTCGTCCTCGCTGGACTGGAACAGTTCCTCGCGCGGCAGCGATTCGAGGATGTGGCGCAGCGCCTTGCCGCTGTGGCTGGACGGGCTCAGGCCCGAACGCTTCATCACGTTCTCGTAGCGCTGGCGCACCAGCGGGATTTCCCACGGGCGGCGGTTGTAGGCGCTGGAGGTGAACAGGCCGAGGAAACGCTGCTCGCCGACGATCCTGCCCTTGGCGTCGAATTCCAGCACGCCGATGTAATCCATGTAGCCGCCGCGGTGGATGCGCGAGCGGGCGTTGGTCTTGGTCAGGATCAGCGCGTCGGTCAGGCCGCTGGTGGTGTTCAGGCCCTGCGCCGCCAGCCCCTTGACCGGGCGCGCCACCGAGGTGTCCTTGCCGCGCATCAGGCCCAGGCCGGTGCCGTTCTGCGCGGCCAGCACGTCTTCGCGGCCCTGCTTGCCGACCTTGTACTCGCGGTAGCCGAAGAAGGTGAAATGGTTGTCCGCGGCCCAGCGCAGGAACTCCTGCGCCTCATGGCGCGATTCCTCGCTCACCGGCAGCGTGCGCCGGCCCAGGTCGTCGGCCAGGGCCAGCGCCTTGTCGCGCATCGGCTCCCAGTCCCTGACGATGGCGCGCACGTCGTCCAGCGCCTCGGTCACGCGGCGGGCGACGGCGTCCATCGCCTCGGCCGGCTGGCGGTCGATCTCCAGCAGCATCACCGATTCCAGCGGGCCCTCGCCGACGCCGGTGAGCTTGCCGGCCTTGTCGCGGCCCAGCGCGATCACCGGGTGGCCCAGCACGTGCACGCCCACGCCCATGTCGGCCAGCGCCAGCGAAACGGTGTCCACCAGGAACGGCATGTCGTCGTTGACGATCTGCAGCACGGTGTGGGGCGTTTCCCAGCCATCGGTCTTCAGGCCCGGGTTGAACACGCGCACGTTGGCCTTGCCCGGCTTGCGCACGCGGGCGAACTCCAGCATGCCGGCGGCCAGCGCCGCCCAGTCCTCGGCGCGGTGCGCGCTGAACTCATCGGCTTCCATGCGCTTGTAGAACGCAGAGGCGAATGCCACCGCCTGGGCCTGGGCCGCGGCGGGGTAACGCTTGCGCAAGGCCGCAAAAACCGGCTCCAGGGACAGGCCGGCCTCGGAAACATTCTGCTTGGCAGCCGGTTGGGATTTCGTTTTTGCGGACTTGGCAGCGTTGTTTTGCGATTTCATGGTTGAGCTTTCAGTGGGCTCCTGGGGAGGCGCGATTGTAGCCCTCGTCATTCGAAAGACCTTGTTGCAGGGCCGCAATCGGGCTTTGCACAAATCATCCGGAACACACTTAAACCGATGTTTTTAAATGGATTTTTATCCCATAAAACATTCCCCTGGAATGCCGGTAAAAAGCGGCGGGCAGCGTCTTTTCGCGCCGCTTTACCAATTGTGAACTGGACGGTATAGTCCAAATCGTGCATCCCGCCCCCTCCCGATCCGCGCCCATCGAGGCACGCGACCAGCGCGTGTTCGACGCCGTGCGCGAGCTGCTGGCCACCCAGGGCATGCACCTGAGCATGGACGCGGTGGCCGCGCACGTGGGCTGCTCCAAGCAGACCCTCTACAGCCGCTACGGCAGCAAGCGCGAACTGCTCAGCCTGGCGATGCGCCAGCACGTCAGCATCGCCGCCGCGCCGCTGGCCGGCGGCGACGAACGCCCGCTGCGCGAGGTGCTGCTGGATTTCGCCGTGCGCTACCTGGAACACCGCAACCAGCCGCGCAGCCGCCAGGCCGCGCAGGTGATCGGCAGCAGTACCCTGGAATTCCGCGAGGAGGCGCGCGCGCTCTACCACGACAGCGCCGATGCCCTGCGCGACCAGCTGGCTGAATGGATGCGAACCGAGATGGCCCGCGGCCGCGTCATCCATGACGATCCGCATTTCATGGCCGAAATGTTAATAAGCATGATCGCCGGTCAGGATTTCGAACGACAACGCTTCCATGCCCCCCACCGCGACACCCCCGGGTTGCGCCGCCGGTGGGCCGAATTCGCCGTCGATGCCTTCCTGCGCGCCTTCCCGGCGCCGCCGGCCGGCATCCCCGGCACTCGCTGAATACAACCTCCGGAGTTTCCCCGATGACCTCCCCGCTCCGCATCCTCGCCCTCACCGGCGCCCTGGCCCTGGGCCTGACCGCCTGCAAGAAGCCACAGGAACAGGCCGCCCCGCCGCCGCCGGACGTCGGCGTCGTCGAGGCGAAGCCGCAGACCCTGCCGCTGCAGCGCGAACTGGTCGGCCGACTGTCGCCGTTCCGCTCGGCCGACGTGCGCGCGCGGGTCTCCGGCGTGCTGCTCAAGCGCGTCTATGAGGAAGGCAGCGCGGTGAAGGAAGGCCAGCTGCTGTTCCAGATCGACCCGGCGCCGCTGCGCGCCTCGCTGGCCTCGGCCGAAGCGGCGCTGGCCTCGGCCCGCGCCAGCTACGCCAATGCCAGGACCACCGCCGAACGCGCCCGCTCGCTGGCGCCGCAGAGCTACGTGTCCAAGTCCGACCTGGACAATGCCGAGGCCGCCGAGCGCACCACCGCCGCCGCCGTGCAGCAGGCGCAGGCCGCCGTGGCCACCGCGCGCATCAGCCTGGGCTACGCCAATGTCACCGCGCCCATCGCCGGCGTGGCCGGCAAGCAGCAGGTGACCGAGGGCGCGCTGGTCGGCCAGGGCGAGGCGACCCTGCTGACCACCGTCGACCAGATCGACCCGCTGTACGTCAATTTCTCGATGACCGCCGACGAGCTGAGCGCGCTGCGGGCCGCCCAGGACAAGGGCGCGGTGGCGCTGGCCGGCGACGGCAAGACCACGGTGCAGGTCAACCTGCCCGACGGCACGCCGTACGCCCATCAGGGCACGCTGGATTTCTCGGCCACCACGGTCGACCCGGCCACCGGCGCGGTCTCGCTGCGCGCGCAGCTGCCCAACCCCGAGCGCACCCTGCTGCCGGGCTCGTTCGTCAGCTTCAAGGCCAACCTGGGCGAGCGCAACAACGCCTTCCTGATCCCGCAGCAGGCGGTGCTGCGCGACACCCGCGGCGGCTACGTGCTGGTCGTGGGCGGCGACGGCAACGTGGTGCGCAAGGACGTGGTGCTGGACAGCCAGCAGAACGGCAACTGGCTAGTCTCCTCCGGCCTGGCCGCCGGCGACAAGGTCATCGTCTCGGGCGTGCAGAAGGTCAAGGAAGGCGCGCCGGCCAAGCCCTCGCCGTGGCAACCGGCCGCCGCCAAGCCCGCGGCCGCCGCGCCGGCCCCGGCCAAGTAAGGGAAACGGGAATCCGCCATGCCTAAATTCTTCATCGAACACCCGGTATTCGCCTGGGTGGTGGCCATCCTGATCTCGCTGGGCGGCGTGATCTCGATCCTCAACCTGGGCGTGGAGTCCTACCCCAGCGTCGCCCCGCCGCAGGTCACGGTAAACGCCACCTACCCCGGCGCCAGCGCCGCCACCGCCGAGAAGGCGGTCACCCAGGTGATCGAGCAGCAGCTCACCGGCATCGACAACCTGGTCTATTTCAGTTCGTCCTCGTCCTCCACCGGCCGCGTCAGCATCACCCTGACCTTCGACAGCGGCACCAACGCCGACATCGCCCAGGTGCAGGTGCAGAACAAGGTCGCGCTGGCGACCCCGCGCCTGCCCTCGGAAGTGACCAAGCAGGGCGTGGTGGTGGCCAAGGCCAACGCCGGCTTCCTGATGGCCATCGGCGTGCGTTCGGACGACGGCTCGGTGGACCGCGACGCGCTCAACGACATCGTCGGCTCGCGCGTGCTCGACCAGATCTCGCGCGTGCCCGGCGTCGGCAGCACCCAGCAGTTCGGCTCCGAGTACGCCATGCGCATCTGGCTCAACCCGGAGAAGCTGCAGGGCTACCACCTGTCGGCCACCGACGTGTACAACGCCATCGGCACGCAGAACCTGCAGTTCGCCGCCGGCTCGGTGGGCGGCGACCCGGCCCCCAACGGCCAGGCGTTCACCGCCACCGTGGCCGCCGAAGGCCGTTACAGCACGCCCGAGGAGTTCGAGAACACCATCCTGCGGGCCAACGCCGACGGCAGCGTGGTGCGGTTGAAGGACGTGGCCAGCGTCGCCTTCGGCGCGTCCAACTACGGTTTCGACACGCGCTACAACGGCAAGCCGGTGGCCGCCTTCGCGGTGCAGCTGCTGCCCGGCGCCAACGCCCTGGACGTGTCCAAGGCGGTGCGCGCCAAGATGGACGACCTCGCCCCCAGCTTCCCGGCGGGCGTGAGCTGGTTCACCCCGTTCGACAGCACCACCTTCGTCAACATCTCGATCAAGGAAGTGATCCACACGCTGGTGGAAGCCATCGTGCTGGTGTTCCTGGTGATGCTGATCTTCCTGCAGAACTTCCGCGCGACGATCATCCCCACCCTGGTCATCCCGGTGGCCCTGCTCGGCACCTTCATGGGCATGCTGGCGATCGGCTTCACCATCAACCAGCTGACCCTGTTCGCGATGGTGCTGGCGATCGGCATCGTGGTGGACGATGCGATCGTGGTGATCGAGAACGTCGAACGCATCATGAGCGAGGACAGGCTCGACCCGAAGCCGGCCACGCAGAAGGCGATGGGCCAGATCACCGGCGCGGTGGTGGCCATCACCGTGGTGCTGGCGGCGGTGTTCATCCCCAGCGCCATGCAGCCCGGCGCCTCGGGCGAGATCTACAAGCAGTTCGCGCTGACCATCGCCATGTCGATGGGCTTCTCGGCGCTGCTGGCGCTGAGCTTCACCCCGGCGCTGTGCGCGGCCTTCCTCAAGCCGACCCACAACGACAACCCGAACTGGATCTACCGTACCTTCAACAAGTACTACGGCAAGCTCGAGAAGGGCTATGTCGGCACCGTGGGCAGCGTCATCCGGCACAGCCCGCGCTGGCTGATGGTGTTCGCACTGCTGGTGGTGCTGTGCGGCTTCCTGTTCACCCGCCTGCCCGGCAGCTTCCTGCCGGAAGAGGACCAGGGCTATGCGCTGGCCATCGTGCAGCTGCCGCCGGGCGCGACCAAGAGCCGCACCACCGTGGTGTTCGACCAGCTGCTGGGCATGATGAAGGACGACCCGTCCTTCGAAGGCATGATGCAGGTCACCGGCTTCAGCTTCGTCGGTTCCGGCGAGAACGTCGGCATGGCCTTCATCCGCCTCAAGGACTGGGACGCGCGCAAGGAAACGGCGCCCGAGTTCATCCAGAAAATGAACGGCAAGGCCTTCGTCGGCATCAAGGACGCGCAGGTGTTCTTCGTCAACCTGCCCACTGTGCAGGGCCTGGGCCAGTTCGGCGGCTTCGACATGTGGCTGCAGGACCGCGCCGGCGCCGGCCAGGATGCGCTGATGGAAGCGCGCAACACCCTGATCGGCGCGGCCTCGAGCGACAAGTCGCTGGTCGGCGTGCGCCCCAACACGCTGGAGAACTCGCCGCAGCTGCAGCTGAAGGTGGACCGCGTGCAGGCCCAGGCCATGGGCGTGTCGGTCAATGACATCTACACCGCGATCCAGATGATGCTGGCGCCGGTGTACGTCAACGACTTCTTCTACGGCGGCCGCATCAAGCGCGTGAACATGCAGGCCGACGCCGCCTACCGCACCGGCCCCGAATCGCTGCGCAGCTACTACGTGCCCAGCTCGCTGAGCAAGGACGCCGACGGCCAGCGCTCGATGATCCCGCTCAGCACGGTGGTCAAGTCCGAGTGGATCTACGCGCCGCCGGCGCTGAGCCGCTACAACGGCTACTCGGCGGTGAACATCGTCGGCTCGCCGGCGCCGGGCGGCAGCTCCGGCCAGGCGATGGCGACCATGGAGAACCTGGTCCGCGACGACCTGCCCAGTGGCTTCGGTTACGACTGGAGCGGCATGTCCTACCAGGAAATCCTGGCCGGCAACGCCGCCACCCTGCTGATGGTGCTGTCGGTGGTGGTGGTGTTCCTGTGCCTGGCCGCGCTGTACGAAAGCTGGTCGATCCCGGTCTCGGTGCTGCTGGTGGTGCCGGTCGGCATCCTCGGCGCGGTGGTGTTCTCGCTGCTGCGCGGCCTGCCCAACGACCTGTACTTCAAGATCGGCATGGTCACGGTGATCGGCCTGGCCGCGAAGAACGCGATCCTGATCGTGGAATTCGCCGTGGAGCAGCGCGCCGCCGGCAAGACCCTGCGCGAGGCCGCCATCGAAGCGGCGCACCTGCGTTTCCGACCGATCCTGATGACCTCGTTCGCGTTCATCCTAGGCGTGCTGCCGATGGCCATCTCCACCGGCGCCGGCGCCAACGCCCGCCACTCGCTGGGCACCGGCGTCATCGGCGGCATGCTGTTCGCCACCGTCATCGGCGTGCTGCTGATCCCGCTGTTCTTCGTCACCGTGCGCCGCGTGCTCGGCGACAGGCTGGACGAACAGTCCAGGCAGTTCATCGAGCAGCACAAGGTGCGTACCGTGCAGCAGGATCGCTGATCCGGCTGCCCCCTGGAACGACAAAGCCCCGGCACTGCCGGGGCTTTGTTTTTATGCCTTCTCCCATTGGGAGAAGGTGCCCCGAAGGGGCGGATGAGGGTACGGGCAAAGCCTCATGCAACCAGACATCGCGAGGGGCTTCGCCCTTGCCCTCTCCAACCCCCGCTCCGCGCCCCCGGCCCTTGCGCTGGCGCAAGGGCGTTCGAGCGGCAACGAACCGATGGTTCGCAAACTGCCCCTCTCACCCCGCGGGGAGAGGGGCTTGTGAAGTACTCAGCGCACCCCGGTCTCGTTGCGGGCGATGACCAGACGCTGGATTTCGCTGGTGCCTTCGTAGATCTCGGTGATCTTGGCGTCGCGGAAGTAGCGCTCCAGCGGCATTTCCTTGGAATACCCCATGCCGCCGTGGATCTGCACGGCCTGGTGGGCGATCCACATCGCCGCTTCCGAAGCGGTCAGCTTGGCCACCGCCGCTTCGGTGGAGAAGCGCCTGCCCTGGGCCTTGGTCCAGGCCGCGCGCAGGGTCAGCAGCTGCGCCGCGTCCAGCCTGCACTTCATGTCGGCGATCTTGGCCTGGATCATCTGGAAGCTGCCGATCGGCGCGCCGAAGGACTTGCGCTCGCGCACGTAGGCCAGCGATGCCTCGTAGGCCGCGCGGGCGATGCCCACCGCCTGCGAGGCGATGCCGATGCGGCCGGAGTCGAGCAGGCTCATGGCGATCTTGAAGCCCTGCCCTTCAGTGCCGATCACGTCCTCGGCGCGCGCCACGTAGTCCTGGAACTCGATTTCGCAGGTGGCCGAGGCACGCACGCCGAGCTTGGGCTCGGTCTTGCCGCGGCCGAAGCCCGGGCGGGTGGTGTCGATCATGAAGGCGGTGATGCCGCGCGCGCCCTGCGACGGGTCGGTCATCGCGAACAGCACGATGTAGCGCGCAACCGGGCCGGAGGTGATCCAGCTCTTCTGGCCGTTGATCACGTAGGAACCGTCGGCCTGCTTCACCGCGCGGCAGCGCATGGCGGTGGCGTCGGAGCCGGACTGCGATTCGGTCAGGGCGAAGGCGCCGATCTCGCGGCCTTCGGCGATCGCGCGCACGTACAGCTGCTTCTGCGCTTCGGTGCCATGGCTGAGCACGGCGTTGCAGAACAGCGAGTTGTTGACCGACATGATGGTGGCATGCGCGGCGTCGGCGGCGGAGACCTCGATGATCGCCAGCACGCTGGACACCGGGTCCATGCCGGCGCCGCCGTATTCGACCGGCACCTCGATGCCCATCAGGCCGTTCTCGCCGAGCAGGCGGATGTTTTCCAGCGGGTATTCGCCGGTGGCATCGTGGTGCTCGGCGCTGGGCGCGATCTTCTCTTGGGCGATGCGGCGGGCGACGTCCTGCAGCATCAGTTGTTCGTCGGAAAAGCTGAAATCCACTGCACCCCTCCCAGGGCGTTACGAAGTTGCGATTGTAACTGTTGGTGCCGGCGACGCAGACGCCAGGGACATGGATATGAGGCATCGGCAATCCCGCGTTTACCGGGCAACAACCGCGCACGCTTTCCCCCGTCTCGCGGCGCCTTGACCCTGCCGCGCCGCAGCAGCAAAATATCTCTCTATCTCGATAGGTAGATATTTATGGATCTGGAAGACTGGTCGACCCGCCTGAAGGTGTTCGCCGACGCCACCCGCGTGCGCCTGCTGACGCTGCTGGAGCAGGAAGAGCTGACCGTGGCCGAGCTGTCGGCCATCACCACGCTGGCGCAGCCGCGCGTGTCCACCCATCTGGCCCGGCTGAAGGAAGCCGGGCTGGTGCGCGACCGCCGCGCCGGCGTGTCGGCCTATTACCGCTTCGACGAGGCCGCGCTGGATCCGGCGCAGCGCGCATTGTGGCACGCCCTGAGCACCGGCAGCGACGACCCGCTGCTGCGCCAGGACGCCGAGCGCGTTCCTTCCGTGCTGGCGATGCGCGCCGCCGACCAGAACTGGGCCGACAGCGTGGCCGGCGACATGGAACGCCACTACTCGCCGGGCCGCACCTGGGAAGCGCTGGCGCGCAGCGCGTTGCCGCTGCTGGAAACCGGCGACGTGCTCGACATCGCCTCCGGCGACGGCGTGCTGGCCGAACTGCTGGCCCCGCACGCGCAGCGCTATGTCTGCATCGACACCAGCGCACGCGTGGTCGCCGCGGCCAGCGAACGCCTGCGCAAGCTGCCCAACGTGGAAGTGCGCGAAGGCGACATGCACAGGCTGCCGTTCGACGACGGCAGCTTCGACCTGGTGGTGCTGATGCATGCACTCACCTACGCCAGCCACCCGGCCAAGGCCGTGGCCGAAGGCGCGCGCGTGCTGCGCCCGGGCGGGCGGCTGATGCTGTGCAGCCTGGCCCGCCACGAGCACAAGGCGGCGGTGGAGGCCTACGGCCACGTCAACCTGGGCTTCACCGGCAAGGAGCTGCGCAGGTTCGTCGAGAAGGCCGGGCTGGAGGTGTCCAGCCTTGAAACCGTCACCCGCGAGAAGCGCCCGCCGCACTTCGAGGTGATCTCGCTGATCGCCCACCGGTCCTGAGCCGGCGCGTACGCCGCTTCCGCCCTCCGATTCCACGTCACGGTCCGCCCATGCCCGCCCTCCCCTGGCTCCATCCCGAACGCGTCGCCAAGCTGCTGCGCGCCCTCGAGCAGCGCATCCTGGTCATCGACGGCGCCATGGGCACGATGATCCAGCGCCATGGGCTGGAGGAAGCCGATTACCGGGGTGAGCGTTTCGCGGAGGGTTTCGATTCCCTGCGCGGGTCTGCAGCGAAAGACGCGGCCGTCCCCGGGCAGCCTTCCCATGAAGGCCACGCCCATGGCGCCGGCTGCGGCCACGACCTGAAGGGCAACAACGACCTGCTGCTGCTGACCCGGCCGGAGATCATCGCCGGCATCCACACCGCCTACCTGGAAGCCGGCGCCGACCTGGTGGAGACCAACACCTTCAACGCCACCTCGATCAGCCAGGCCGACTACCACCTGCAGCACCTGGTCCATGAACTGAACAAGGCCGGCGCGCAGGTGGCGCGGCAGTGCTGCGACGCCATCGAGGCCACGACCCCGGACAAACCGCGCTTCGTGATCGGCGTGCTCGGCCCGACCAGCCGCACTGCCTCGATCAGCCCCAACGTCAACGACCCGGGCTTCCGCAATACCAGCTTCGACGAACTGCGCGCGACCTACCGCGAGGCCATCGACGGACTGATCGACGGCGGCGCCGACACGCTGATGGTGGAAACCATCTTCGACACGCTCAACGCCAAGGCCGCGCTGTTCGCCATCGAGGAAGCCTTCGACGCGCGCGGCGGGCGCCTGCCGGTGATGATCTCCGGCACCATCACCGACGCCTCCGGCCGCACCCTGTCCGGGCAGACCGCCGAAGCCTTCTACGCCTCGGTCGCGCACGGCCAGCCGCTGTCGATCGGCTTCAACTGCGCGCTGGGCGCCAGCGACATGCGCCCGCACGTGGAAACGCTGGCGCAGGTGTCCAGCGGCTACGTCAGCGCCCACCCCAACGCCGGCCTGCCCAATGCCTTCGGCGAATACGACGAGACGCCGGAGGAAATGGCCGCCACGCTGAAGGAATTCGCCACGTCCGGCCTGCTGAACCTGGTCGGCGGCTGCTGCGGCACCACCCCGGCGCACATCCGGGCGATCGCCGAGGCGGTGGCCGGCGTGCCGCCGCGCGCACTGCCGCGGGCGCGGGAGCAGGCCGCATGAGCGCGCAATCGCCTACCCGCCTGTCCGGCCTGGAACCGCTGGTCATCACCCCGGACCTGCTGTTCGTCAACATCGGCGAGCGCACCAACGTCACCGGCAGCGCGCAGTTCCGCAAGCTGATCAAGGAAGAGCGCTACGAGGAAGCGGTGGAGGTGGCGCGCCAGCAGGTCGCCAGTGGCGCGCAGATCCTCGACGTCAACATGGACGAGGGCCTGATCGACTCCGAGAAGGCGATGACCCGCTTCCTCAACCTGATCATGTCCGAGCCGGACATCGCCCGCATCCCGGTGATGGTCGATTCGTCGAAGTGGAGCGTGATCGAGGCGGGGCTGAAATGCCTGCAGGGCAAGAGCGTGGTCAATTCGATCTCGCTCAAGGAAGGCGAAGCGGCCTTCATCGAGCACGCCAAGCTGGTGCGCCGTTACGGCGCCGCCGCGGTGGTGATGGCCTTCGACGAGGACGGCCAGGCCGACACCTGCGCGCGCAAGGTGGAAATCTGCACCCGCGCCTACCGCATCCTGGTCGAGCAGGTCGGCTTCCCGCCGCAGGACATCATCTTCGACCCGAACATCTTCGCGGTGGCCACCGGCATCGAGGAGCACGACAACTACGCGGTGGATTTCATCGAGGCCACCCGCATCATCAAGCGCACGCTGCCGCACTGCCATGTGTCCGGCGGCGTGTCCAACGTGTCGTTCTCCTTCCGCGGCAACGAGACCGTGCGTCAGGCGATCCACGCGGTGTTCCTGTACCACGCCATCGGTGCCGGCATGGACATGGGCATCGTCAACGCCGGCGCGCTGCCGATCTACGACGACCTGGAACCGGAGCTGCGCGGGCGCGTGGAGGACGTGATCCTCAACCGCCGCCGCGACGCTACCGAGCGCCTGCTGGAGATCGCCGAACGCTACAAGGGCAAGAAGGGCGAGAAGAAGGCCGAGGACCTGGGCTGGCGCCGCAAGCCGGTGCGCGAGCGCCTGGCGCACGCGCTGGTGCACGGGCTGGACGCCTGGGTGGAGGAAGACACCGAGGAAGCGCGGCAGCAGGCCGCGCGGCCGCTGGACGTGATCGAAGGCCCGCTGATGGACGGCATGAACGTGGTCGGCGACCTGTTCGGCGCCGGCAAGATGTTCCTGCCGCAGGTGGTCAAGTCGGCGCGGGTGATGAAGAAGGCGGTGGCCTACCTGCTGCCCTTCATCGAGGCCGAGAAGCTGCGCACCGGCGACGTCGGCAGGAGCAACGGCAAGATCGTCATGGCCACGGTCAAGGGCGACGTGCACGACATCGGCAAGAACATCGTCGGCGTGGTGCTGGCCTGCAACAACTTCGAGGTGATCGACCTGGGCGTGATGGTGCCGGCGCAGAAGATCCTGGACACCGCGCGCGCCGAGAACGCCGACCTGATCGGCCTGTCCGGGCTGATCACGCCCTCGCTGGAGGAAATGAGCCACGTCGCCCGCGAGATGCAGCGGCAGGGCTTCAGCACGCCGCTGCTGATCGGCGGCGCCACCACCTCGCGTGCGCACACCGCGCTGAAGATCGACCCGCACTACAGCGCGCCCACGGTGTGGGTGAAGGACGCCTCGCGCGCGGTGGGCGTGGCGCAGTCGCTGATCTCGCAGGAGCTGCGCGGCGCCTTCGTCGCCGCCAACGACGCCGACTACGCCGACATCCGCCAGCGCCACCGCAACCGCGGCGACGCCAAGCGGCTGGTGTCGCTGGAGCATGCGCGCGGCCAGCGCTTCACCTGCGACTGGGCGCAGTACGTTCCGCCGGTGCCGGCGCAGCCCGGCCTGCATGTGTTCCAGGACTGGCCGCTGGACGACCTGCTGCCCTTCCTCGACTGGACCCCGTTCTTCAGCGCCTGGGAACTGGCCGGCAGGTTTCCGGCGATCCTCGAGGACGAGATCGTCGGCGCGCAGGCCAGCGCGCTGTACCGCGACGCGCGCGCGATGCTGGACACCATCGTCCGGGAAAAATGGCTGACCGCCCGCGCGGTGTTCGGGCTGTGGCCGGCGAACAGCCGCGGCGACGACGTGGTGGTATCCCTGCCCGATGGCGAAACCACCCTGCACTTCCTGCGCCAGCAGGTGGACAAGCCGGCCGAGCGCCCGGACTTCTGCCTGGCCGATTTCATCGCCCCGGAGGACAGCGGCCGGCAGGACTGGATCGGCGCCTTCGCGGTCACCGCCGGCATCGGCATCGAGCCGCACGTGGCGCGCTTCGAGGCCGACCACGACGACTACAACGCGATCCTGCTCAAGGCCCTGGCCGACCGCCTGGCCGAGGCGCTGGCCGAGCGGCTGCACCACCGCGTGCGCACCGGCTACTGGGGTTATGCGGCGGACGAGGCGCTGGACAACGAGGCGCTGATCGCCGAGCAGTACGTCGGCATCCGCCCCGCCCCCGGCTACCCCGCCTGCCCGGAGCACAGCGAGAAGCGCAGCCTGTTCGCCATGCTCGGCGCCGAGGGCATCGGCATGTCGCTGACCGAGAGCTTCGCCATGCTGCCCACCGCCGCGGTGTCCGGCTATTACTTCAGCCATCCGCAGAGCCAGTATTTCGTGGTCGGCCGCGTGTCCAGGGAACAGGTGGCCGACTACGCGCGGCGCAAGGGCGTGGACCGGGCGCAGGCGGAACGGTGGCTGGCTTCGAACCTGGACTACGACCCCGAATGAGGCCGCACCTGGCGGGTGTGGTGACATCCCGGCGCGGGGCGACGCGCCCTGCACGGTTGGCGCGCCGGCTTTCCCGCGGCGCGGGCTCCGCCCCGGAGTGAGAACCGCCGCGGGGCGGTGAGGTCGCCCTGCGTGTTCGCTGGCGCCCTTGCCCGGCGGCCTGCCGGGCCTGCCCTGCAGGTCGAAGCTCCGAAAGGCCCGCCGTGCGGTGAAGTCCGATCCCCACGCGACGCGGTTGGCCTCCAGCGTGGATACGAGCCGGGACGAAAGGCGCCGCGGCGTGCGGCCACTTGCCCGCGCGCCCCGTTCCGGGGCTGCCTGCCCCCCGCGCGCGCCATCGCCAGTGCCGGGGCGAATGGCCCCCATCGTGATACTTCATTTCCGGTGGACCGGTACCCGGCCTATCGTGGCGGCCCCGGATCATCCCCACCAAGCCGCCATGGTCGACCACCTCTTCATCAACGCCGTCGGACCCGACGGCGAGCCCCTGGAACTGGCTGTCGCCGACGGCCACTTCGCCGCCATCGGCCCGGCCATCCCGCGCCACGACGGCATGCTGCTGGTCGACCTGGGCGGGCAACTGGTGCTGCCCGGCTTCGTCGATGGCCATATCCACCTGGACAAGAGCTTCGTCGGCGACCGCTGGCACCCGCATCGCCCGGCCGCGACCCTGCGCGAGCGCCTGGCCCTCGAAAAGCAGGAGCTGGCCGCCGCGCCCCCCATCGCCGAGCGCGCCGAAGCCCTGGTCGCGCAGGCGGCCGCGTTCGGCACCGTGGCGATGCGCAGCCATGTCGATGTCGACGCCACCACCGGCCTGGACAACCTGCATGCGGTGAGCGCGGTGCGCGAACGCTGGCGCGGCATCGTCGATATCGAGCTGGTCGCCTTCCCGCAGGCCGGCGTGATGTCCTGCCCCGGCACCGCGCAGGTGCTGGACGCGGCGATGCGCGAGGGCGCGCAGGTCGTCGGCGGCATCGACCCGGACACGCTCGACGGCGACAGCAAGGGCCAGCTCGACGTGGTGTTCGGCATCGCCGAGCGCCATGGGGTCAAGGTCGACATCCACCTGCACGAGCCCGGCCTGGGCGGCATCGAACAGCTGCGGCGCATCGCCGAACGCACCCGCGCGCTGGGCATGAAGGGGCGCGTGGCGGTGAGCCACGCGTACTCGCTGGGCGAGGTAGAGGAGGCGCAGGTGGACCGCATCGCCGCCGTGCTCGCCGATGCCGGCGTGGCGATCATGACCAACGCACCGGGCGACCGCCCGTTCCCGCCGGTGCGGCGCCTGCGCGCGGCCGGCGTGGAGGTGTTCATGGGCAACGACAACATCCGCGACGCGTGGTGGCCCTACGGCAACGGCGACATGCTGCAGCGGGCGATGCTGCTGGGCTACCGCTCCGGCTTCTACACCGACGAGGAACTGTGCATGGCGCTGAAGATGGCCACCGGCGCCGGCGCGCGCGTGCTCGGCCTGCAGGGCTATGGCCTGGCCGTCGGCAACGAAGCCACCTTCCTGGTGCTGGACGCGCCCAACGCCGCGGCCGCCGTGGCCGGCGTGCCGTGCCGCCGCCGCATCGTGCGCCGCGGCCGGTTCGTGCCGGACATCTGATCGATGGCATGGGAGCGGCGCGCCGGCTCCCCGTAGACGCGGCGCTTGCCGCCGCACCTGCGGTCCCCCAGGTAGCCGCAGCGCGACTCAGTGCACGACCTGCCTGCGGTTGCTTCTGCGACGCCCCCGCCGAAGTCCCCATCGCGCCGCGTGCCGCCGCGCCTACGCCTGCGGCTGGCCCAGCATTTCCACCAGCATGTCGGCCAGCACCCGCACTTCGGGATCGGCCGATGGCCGCATCAGGATCGCCAGTTCGATGCTGTCGATCTCCGGCAACCCGCTTTCCGCGCCCAGCACCACGTGCGCCGGGGTCACCGTGCGCGCCGGCAGCAGGCTGATGCCCAGGCCGTCGGCCACCGCCGCCTGGATGCCGCCCAGGCTGGAGCTGGTGAAGCTTATGCGCCAGCGCCGGCCCAGCGCCTCGATCGCGTCGATCATGTCCTCGCGGTACAGCCCGCGCGGCGGGAACGCCACCAGCGGCACCGGGTCGAGCGCGAACGCCGGGCTGGCCGCGCTGTCGATCCAGCGCATCGGCTCGGGCCAGCAGGCCAGCGCCTCGCGGCTGCCGCGGCGCTGCTTGACCAGCACCAGGTCCAGTTCGCCGCGGTCGTAGCCCTCGCCCAGCGCGCGGCTCAGGCCGCTGCTCACTTCCAGCTTCACCTGCGGGTGGCGCCGGCTGAAGTCGGCCAGCAGGTGCGTGGCGCGGCCGCCGGCGAAATCCTCCGGCACGCCCAGGCGCAGGGTGGTGGCCACCGCCGCGCCGGACAGCGCTTCGCCCAGTTCCTCGTTCAGCGCCAGCAGGCGCCGCGCATAGCCCAGCACGGTCTCGCCGGTGTCGGTGGGGCGCACGTCGCGCACGCCGCGGTCGAGCAGCCGGTGCCCGGCCAGTTCCTCCAGCCGCCGCACCTTCTGGCTGATGGTGGACTGGGTGGAATGCAGTCGCGCCGCCGCGGCGGTGAAGCTGCCGCAGTCGGCCACCGTCACCAGCGCGCGCAGCAGGTCGAGGTCGAACAACGCCCTATTCGATTTCGGACTGATCTCCATCGTTACATTTCATTTCTGGATGGAATAAACGGCTTGTAGCATCGACGCCGGCCGCGCGCAAACGCCCGCCGCCCGCGAGGCGCCCCCACGGCGCGTCCGCACGCCGCAGAAACAGGAGGCAGGCGATGTCCGCTCGACATTGGATCACCGCGCAGGTACTGGCCACGGCCCTGCTGGCATCGTGTTCGGCCGGCGCCGATGAGCCCGCCCTGGCGCGCGAGCTGTTCCAGGCCGCCGAATCCGGCGACCCGGCAGCGGTACGCGCCCTGCTCGCCCGCGGCGCCGACATCGGTGCCCGCGACGCCAGGGGCCGCACGCCGCTGCTGGCCGCCGTGCACCAGCGCCGGACCGACGCGGCGCGGGCATTGATCGACGCAGGTGCCGACGTCAACGCCAGGGATGCGATCAACGACAGCGCCTATCTGTACGCCGGCGCCAGCGGCCAGCTGGAAATCCTGCGCATGACCCTGGCCCACGGCGCAGACCTGCGCAGCACCAACCGCTACGGCGGCACCGCGCTGATCCCGGCCGCCGAGCGCGGCCACGTGGAAACCGTGCGCGCCCTGATCGAAGCCGGCGTCGATGTGGACCACGTCAACCGCCTGGGCTGGACCGCCCTGCTGGAGGCCATCATCCTCGGCGACGGCGGCCCCCGCCACCAGGACGTCGTGCGCCTGCTGCTCGATGCCGGCGCCGACGCGAACCTGGCCGACGGCGACGGCACCACCCCGCTGCAGCATGCCCGCCAGCGACGGCAGGCGGCCATCGAACGCATGCTGGTCGCCGCCGGCGCCCGCTGATTCCCTTTATCCGTTGTGCGGCGCGCCGCACGCCACTGGAAACCACCGATGAAAACCACGCTTTCCCTCGCCCTGTCCTCCCTGCTGGTGCTGGCGCCGCCGGCGCTGGCCGCGCGTTCCAGCGCCGACGTGCTGATCCGCCACGCCACCGTCGTCGACGTCGAACACGGCCGCACCGTGCCCGGCCAGGCCGTGGCGATCCGTGGCGGCGACATCGTGGCGGTGGGCGAGGACAAGGCGCTGGCCGGCCAGTGGCGCGCCGGCCGGACCATCGACGCCCGGGACCGCTACCTGATCCCCGGCCTGTGGGACATGCACGTGCACTTCGGCGGCGGCCCGGCGCTGGTCGAGGAAAACAAGGCGCTGCTGCCGCTGTACGTGGCGCACGGCATCACCACCGTGCGCGACGCGTCCGGCGACCTGCCCGAACAGGTGCTGTCCTGGCGCGGGCAGATCGCCGCCGGCCAGTTGTTCGGGCCGCAGCTGTTCACTTCCGGGGCCAAGATCGAAGGCATCGCGCCGGTGTGGAAGGGCACCATCGAAGTCGGCGACGAAGCCGGCGTGGACGCCGCGCTGGACCGCGAACAGCGCGACCAGGTCGATTTCGTCAAGATCACCGACAGCACGCTGAAGCCGGAGCTGTTCCTGTACGCGGTGTCCGAAGCGAAGAAGCGCGGCCTGCGCACCTCCGGCCACATCCCGATGGCGCTGACCGTGGGCCAGGCCGTCGATGCCGGCATCAGTTCCATCGAGCACCTGGACTACGCCTTCCAGGCCGGCATCCCGGACGAAGCCAGGATCGCCGCCGACTTCGCCGCCGGGCGCATCGACCGCGCCGAGGCCAGCCGCCGGCTGCATACCGGTTTCGACCGCGACACCGCGATGGCCGCCTATCGCCGCTTCGCCGAGCGCGGCGTGGCGGTCACCCCCACGCTCGACGGCGGCCGCATCCTGAGCTTCCTCGACACCGAACCGCACGACAACGACCCGTACCTGGCCTACATCGGCCCGGGCCTGCGCAAGACCTACACGTGGCGCGTGGAGCGCGCGGCCAAGGCCACGCCGGAGCAGATCCAGGCACGCCACGAGCGCTACGCCCAGGTCGCCTCGGTGCTGCCGATGCTGCAGGAAGCCGGCGTACGCATCATGGCCGGCACCGATGCCGGTTTCCTCAATTCCTATAACTACCCCGGCATCGGCCTGCACAACGAACTGGCGCTGTACGTACGCGAGGGCCTGACGCCGGCGCAGGCGCTGGTCGCGGCCACCCGCAACGGCCCGGCCTGGTTCGGCAAGCTGGACCGTTACGGCGCCGTCCAGGCGGGCAAGGCCGCCGACCTGGTGCTGCTGGAGCGCAACCCGCTGCAGGACATCGCCGCGACCCGCGCCATCGACACCGTGGTGATGCGCGGCCAGGTCTACGACCGCGCCGCGCTCGATGCCATGCTCGCCGAGGCCCGGGCCAGGGTGGCGGCCTGGAACGCCGAAGCGAGCGAAACAGCGCCCTGAGCCGATCCGCCGCCGTCATGCCGAGGCGTGAACCGAAACGATGAAGAACAGGCCCCGCACCTGGCGGGGCCTGTTCTTACGGGGTGCCGTTGCAGCGGGTATCGACGCAGTCGAGATAGACCTCGAAGCACTGGTTCTGGTCGTTCCCCAGGCCGACGCACTTCTGGTAGGCATACCAGCAGGGCCGCTCGCAGCTGGCACCGCTCGCGGCACCGCCAAAGACGGACATCGACAGAAATGCCAGCGCGCCGAAGCGCTTGGTCCACGGTTTCATGTCACGCTCCCTGTTGTGCCTGTCATCAGGCCAGAGCGAGGCTATGGGCGTGGGAAGGCACGTATTGGGCGGCAGCGCACAGTTCCGGCCGGATCAGAGTTTCCCTACAACGGCGTACAAGCGACCGTCGCCGGGCCCGGCTGAAACGACAGCGCAAGGAACGCCTTCCGCTGCCATCCCCCACGCGCACAAGGCACAATAGGCCCCGCGGCAATCACCGCCCTGCTCCCGCGCCCCACGCGCGCCTCCATGACCTCCGCCCCCACCCCGCAGCCAGCGGTTCCCGTCGCCCGGCTGTCCAGCTTCTACTTCTTCTACTACGCCGCGCTGGGCGCGTTCACCCCGTACTGGAGCCTGTACCTGCAGTCGCGCGGCCTGGGCGTGACCGCGATCAGCGTGATGATGAGCCTGTGGTACGCCACCCGCGTGGTCGCGCCCAGCACCTGGACCTCGCTGGCGGCGGTGTCGCCACGGCCGATCCGCTGGCTGCGCATCGGCTGCGTGCTCACGGTGCTCAGCTTCGCCGGGTTCCTGCTGCCGCAGCCGCCGTGGACGCTGTACGCGGTGATGGTCGGGTTCTGCTTCTTCTACAACGCGGTGATGCCGCAGTTCGAGTCCATCACCCTCACCCACCTGGGCAGCGACAGCCACCGCTACGGCATGATCCGGGTGTGGGGCTCGCTGGGCTTCATCGCGGTGGTGACGCTGTTCGGCTGGGCGATCGAGCGGCGCGGCGCCGGCGTGCTGCCGTGGCTGATGCTGCCGCTGTTCGTGCTGATGACCGGCGCCTCCTTCCTCAACCGCTATGCCCGCCACGTCGGCACCCACGCCGCGCACGTGCAGGGTTTCTGGGCGATCGTGCGACGGCCGCCGGTGCTGGCGTTCTTCATCGCCGCCTTCCTCGAACAGCTCTCGTTCGGCCCGTACTACACCTTCTTCTCGCTGTACATGGACCACCACGGCTACAGCACCTCGCTGCTGGGGCTGATGTGGACGGTGGGCGTGGTGTTCGAAGTGGCCGTGTTCTTCCTGATCGCCGGCTTCTTCCGGCGCTGGGACGCCAGCTGGCTGCTGATCATCTCCATGGCCAGCGCGGCGCTGCGCTGGTGGGCCACCGCGCTGTGGCCGGAGAACATCCCGGTGATGCTGGTGGCGCAGGCCACCCACTGCCTGGGCTTCGCCGCGTTCTTCGCCTCGGCCATGCAGCTGCTGGCGCGCTACTTCCCCGGCAACCTCAACGGCCACGGCCAGGGGCTGTTCTACGGTTTCTCGTCGGGGCTGGGCGGCGTGCTCGGCGCGTTGATCGCCGGCCAGCTGTGGCACTTCGGCGACGGCAGGGTCGCCTTCCTGGTGGGCGGCGGCTTCGCCCTGCTCGGCTCGCTGATCGCGCTGTTCTGGCTGCCGCCGTCGCGCCAGGCCCGGCAGGTGGCCGGCTGAGCCTCTCCCTCCCCGCCCGGCTCTGCTATAACGGCGCAGCCTTCACGACACAGGGGGAGTCGTCATGAAACCGCACCACTGGCCCTGCATTGCATTGGCTGCACTGCTGTTCGCCACGCCCTGCCTGGCCCGGGCCGAGGACGACCAGACGGTCTCCGCGTTCGTCAACTCCTGCTTCCAGTACCTGGACAAGCCCGGTGAACTCACCGCGCGGCTGGACACCACCGCCCAGCGCCTGGAGGGCAGGCAAGCGCAGAAATTCCTCGTGGGCCGCGCCGGCAAGGCCTGGCTGATGTCGTTCGAGGACAGGCTGTACGGCTTCGCGCTGCTCGACCAGGGCATGTGCACGATGACCGCCCTCAGCGGCGACCCCAAGGCCATCGTCAGCGATTTCATCCTGCTCGGCAGGACCGCCGAAGCGCACTCCAGGGTTGAATGGGAACCGGTCTCCACCGATGCCGACTGGGAGGAACACGCCTATACCGTGCCCGACCCCGACACTCCCACCGACCTGCATCTGCGCATGCTGGTCAATACCGCCGTCGCCGCGCCCCCCGTCCGCGCCATCCTCAGCGTCGGCCGCATCCCCGATGGTGGGCCCTGACCGGCGGGCACCGTACAAAAAAAGACAGGCCGATGGCCTGTCTTTCGTCTTCGTCCGTAGCGGCGCCTTCCGTCACCAGACCAGGTCGTCGGGCACCTGGTACATCGGATCGGCGTAGGGGTCGTCCGCGGCCGGCGCGTCGGGGTCGACCTTCAACGCCACGGCCGGGGCGAAGATCGCCTCCGCCTCGGCCAGCAGGGCGGCGGTCACCAGCAGGTAGCGCCCGTTCTGCTGCAGCACGCCCAGCTCACCGGCGTTGAGCGCCTTGAGCTGGTCGGCAGTGACGTAGATGCGCTTGATCTTGCCGCCATAGGGGAAGTGGCGGGCGATGTCGGCGTTCGGGTCGTTGAGCGCCTTGTCCTTGATCAGTTCGTCCAGCCTGGCCTTCGCCTCGCGGCGCAGGCGCGCTTCCTCCTGCTTCAGGCGCTCGGCCTCGATGCGTTCGTCCTTCTCGCGCTGCGCGCGGATCGCATAGGCCTTGGCCAGGTCGATGTCTTCCTGCGAGCGCGGCCTGCGCGCGCCCTGCGCACCGCCGTGCGCGGCCTTGCCGGCATGGCCGGGCTTGTTGCCCGCCTGCGGGCGGGCCTGCGCCGGCCTGCCCTGCGGGCGGCCATCGCGGCGGGTGTCGGGCTTGCGCTCCGGCTTGGGCGCGGGCTTGAAACCCAGCCCCAGGAGCTGGTCGCGGAGAGTGTCGCTCATGCTTGCGGTACGTCGTATCAGTAATGCGGGGGCGGCGGTTCGCTCGCCGGGTCGGAGGCGTTCAGCGCGTTGCGCACCTTGCCCAGGTCCTCGAGCAGCACGCGCAGCACGTCGGCATTGCGGCTGCCCTGCATGCGTGCGTCGGCCAGCGCCTCGCTCAGCTCGGCCAGCGCCTGTTCCTGGAAGGACACGCGCATTTCCAGTTCCACCAGGCGATCTTCCAGCGCCTGTTCGCGTGCGCTCGGCAGCAGGTCAGACATGCAGGGAACGCCCCCGGCCGATGCCGTAATAGGCCAGCCCGGCCGCCTCGATCTCGCGCGGGTCGTACAGGTTGCGGCCGTCGAACACCACCGCGTCGCCCAGGGCCTGGCGGATGCGCGCGAAATCCGGGCTGCGGAACTGCTTCCACTCGGTGACCACGACCAGCGCGTCGGCGCCTTCCAGCGCATCAAACGCCGATTCGCAGAACACCAGGTCCTCGCGCTCGCCGAAGATGCGGCGCGCCTCGTGCATGGCTTCCGGATCGTAGACGCGCACGCGCGCGCCGGCTTCCCACAGCTGCGCCAGCAGGCGGCGGCTGGAGGCTTCGCGCATGTCGTCGGTGTTGGGCTTGAACGCCAGGCCCCACACCGCGAAGGTCTTGCCGCGCACGCCCTCGTCCTCGCCACGGTCGTAGTGGCGCTGGACCAGTTCGAACAGGTGCCCCTTCTGCGCCTCGTTCACCGCTTCCACGGCGTCGAGCAGGCGCGGCGTATGGCCGTGCTGCAGGGCGGTGCGGGCCAGCGCCTGCACGTCCTTGGGGAAGCACGAGCCGCCGTAGCCGGCGCCGGGGTAGATGAAGTGCCAGCCGATGCGCGGGTCCGAGCCGATGCCCTGGCGGACCTGTTCGATGTCGGCGCCGACGCGTTCGGCGATGTTGGCGATTTCGTTCATGAACGAAATCTTGGTGGCCAGCATCGCGTTGGCGGCGTACTTGGTCAGCTCGGCCGAACGCACGTCCATCTCCACCACGCGGTCGTGGTTGCGGTTGAACGGGGCGTACAGGCGGCGCATCACCGCCACCGGCTCCTCGCTGGCCGCGCCGATGACGATGCGGTCCGGGCGCATGCAGTCGGCCACCGCATCGCCTTCCTTGAGGAACTCGGGATTGGACACCACGTCGAAGGCGATCTCGACGCCGCGCGCGGCCAGTTCCTCGGCGATCGCCGCGCGCACCTTGTCGGCGGTGCCCACCGGCACCGTCGATTTGTTGACCACCACGGTCGGCACCTGCAGGTGCCGGCCGATGGTGCGGGCCACGGCCAGAACGTACTGCAGGTCGGCGCTGCCGTCCTCGTCCGGCGGCGTGCCGACCGCGATGAAGACCACCTGCCCATGCGCGATCGCGGTGGCGGCATCGGTGGTGAAGGCCAGCCGCGAAGCGGCATGGTTGGCCTTGACCATCGGCTCCAGTCCCGGCTCGTAGATCGGGATGATGCCCCGGTTCAGGCCATCGACCTTGGCCTGGTCGATGTCGACGCAGACCACGTCGTGCCCCACCTCGGCCAGGCAGGTCCCGGTGACGAGTCCCACATAGCCGGTACCGAAAATCGCAACGCGCATAGGTGCAGTGGCTCCGTGGGGTTTACTGCAGGACGCCCAGCAGCTCGACGTCGAAGGTCAGCGTCGCGTCCGGGCCGATCGGGCCGCCCGGGGTGCCGTTGCTGCCATAGGCCAGCTCGGACGGAACCCAGAAACGGTACTTGGAGCCGACCGGCATCAGCGACACGCCTTCGGTCCAGCCCTTGATCACCTGGTCCAGACCGAAATCGGCCGGCTGGCCGCGCTGGTAGCTGCTGTCGAACACGGTGCCGTCCAGCAGCTTGCCCTCGTAGTTCACGCGCACGCGGCTGCTCGCCACCGGGCGCTCGCCGCTGCCGGCGCGCAGCACCTGGTACTGCAGGCCCGAGGTGGTGGTCACCACGCCCGGCTGGGTCTTGTTCCTGGCCAGGAAGGCGTTGCCTTCCTCGCGGTTCTTGCCGGCGGCGGCGGCCTGCTTGGCGGTGCTGAAGGCCTGCAGGGTGGCCTGCGCCTGCTGGCGGTCCATCAGCGGCGTGCCCTTGGCGAAAAGGGTGGCGATGGCCTGGAAGGTCGCGTCCAGGTCGATCTCGTCCTTGATCGGCGCCAGCGACGGGCCGACCGCATAGCTGCCCAGCATCAGGCCGACCTTCTCGCGGTCCACCGCCGGCGGCTGGCTGCCCGGCGCCACGCCCGGCACCTGCTGGCCGGAACGGGCCATCATCGCCATGCGCAGGGCCTGGTCGGTCTTCTGCGCTTCTTCCTGCGACAGCAGCGGCTGGCCGCCGGCGAAGGCGTTCTCCACGGCGCGGCGCAGCGCGGCGACGTCGACTTCCGAGGCGATGGGTTCGAACGAACTGGCGACGTCCACGCCGATGGCATAGCCGATCTTTTCACGTTCCGAGGTCAAAACGGACTTCTCCTTGGTGGCCGCGGGAGCGGCAGGTTGTTGCGCGATCACGGCCGCGGGGACCGCCATCGCCAGAATCAGTAGCGACGCCACAGCGCCGCGCTTTCCCATCTTCATTCGCTGCTTTCCTGGAAGTGAACAGACGCCGCCACCGGCGCGAGGGGCGTCATTGTCGCATGCGCACCGGCGATGTCGAGGCGGTGCGCCGCGGCGCCGTTCAATGCGGCTGCGACGCCGGCCGGGCGAGCTCGCGCTCGATCGCCGCGCGCAGTTCCGGATCGTCCGGGCGCACCCTGCTGGCGAACTGCGCCACCACCCGGCCGTCGCGCGAGACCAGGTACTTGTGGAAGTTCCAGCCCGGCGCCACGCCGGTCAGGCGGGTGAGGTCCTGGTACAGCGGCGTGGCCTCCGCGCCGGTCACGTGCACCTTCTGGAACATCGGGAACTTCACCCCGTAGGTCAGCGTGCAGAACTCCTGGATCTCCGCTTCGCTGCCCGGCTCCTGGCCCTTGAAGTCGTTGGACGGGAAGCCCAGCACCGAAAATCCGCGCCCGGCCAGCTCCTGGTGCAGGGCTTCGAGCCCTTCGTACTGCGGGGTGTAGCCGCACTTGGAAGCGGTATTCACCACCAGCAGCACCTTGCCGCCGTATGCGCGGTTCAGGTTCACCGGGTCCTTTCCGGCCAGCGGACGGTAGTCGCGGTCCAGCAGCGCGCCGTCGGCGGCGCTGGCCGGCCCGGCCAAGGACATGGCAAACGCCATTGCAATCAGATATTTGCGAAGGGACATCGGGATTCTCCTGGGGGCGGACGCGGGCCGCCTGCAGACTAGGCCATCAGTTGGGTTACAGGGGAGTTGCATGTCGGCGTGTCGGTGTTATAGTTGCATACAACACCAGCCACCCTACACAGGGGGACCGCCATGAACCGCAGGCACCAACGACATCTTCTCCCGGCGCTGACCGCGGCCGGCACGCTGTTGCTGATCGGTTGCACGCTGTCCCTGCCTGCCGGGCGTGGCCAGGTCCAGGATTATGCCGCCGGGACCACCGGCGAAGAGCAGGAGGCCAACGCGCAGGAAAAGACCAGGCGCCCCATCCGGCGGATGCGGACCAGCCTCTCCCTGCCCTACTTCTCATTCGCACAGTCGCTGAATCCACGGAGCTGACCATGAGCGATATCCAGTGGAGCGATGGCGCTCCCATCTACCGCCAGCTGAAGGATCGCGTCATCGCGATGATGCTGGACGGGATCATCAAGCCGGGCGACGCCCTGCCATCGGTACGCCAGGTGGCCGCCGAGTACCAGCTGAACCCGATCACAGTCTCGCGCGCCTACCAGGAACTGGCCGACGAGAACCTGGTCGAGAAGCGCCGCGGCCTGGGCATGTTCATGACCGAGGAGGCCGCGCGCAAACTGCGCGGCAGCGAGCGCGACCGCTTTCTCAACGAAGAGTGGCCCGGCGTGCTGGAACGCATCCAGCGCCTGGGCCTGACCTTGGAAGATCTGCTGCCACCGGGGACCACACCATGAATGCCGCCGTCGAAGCCGTCGTTTCCGCCCAGGGCCTGCGCAAGGCCTACAAGCAGAAGCCGGCACTGGACAACACCAGCTTCACCATCGCGCCGGGCCGGATCGTGGGCCTGATCGGGCCCAACGGCGCCGGCAAGACCACCGCGCTCAAGGCCCTGCTCGGCCTGACCGCGTTCGAGGGCGACCTGCGCGTGCTCGGCATGGATCCGCGCACCCAGCGCAACGCGCTGATGAACGATGTGTGCTTCATCGCCGACGTGGCGGTGCTGCCGCGCTGGATCCGGGTCAAGGAAGCCATCGATTTCGTCGCCGGCGTGCACCCGCGCTTCGACCGCGCCCGCTGCGAGCGTTTCCTCGCCAACACCAAGCTGCAGCCCAGGCAGCGCGTGTCCGAGCTGTCCAAGGGCATGGTGGTGCAGCTGCACCTGGCGCTGGTGATGGCCATCGACGCGCGCGTGCTGGTGCTGGACGAGCCGACCCTGGGCCTGGACATCCTCTACCGCAAGGAGTTCTACCAGCGCCTGCTGGAGGATTACTTCGACGAGCAGAAGACCATCATCATCACCACCCACCAGGTCGAGGAGATCGAGCACATCCTCACCGACGTGCTGTTCATCCGCGACGGCAGGATCGTGCTGTCGGCCGACATGGAAACCGTGTCCGAGCGCTACACCGAGCTGCTGGCCTCGGCCGACACCCTGCAGGCCGCGCGCGAGCTGGCGCCCATCGACGAGCGTTCGCTGCCGTTCGGCAAGACCGTGCTGCTCTACGACGGCGCCGACCGCAACCAGCTCGATGCCCTGGGCGAAACCCGCAACCCCGGCCTCGCCGACCTGTTCGTGGCCATCATGAAGGGAACCTACGCATGAACGCCGTCCACCACATCACCCCGCTGGGCAAGTTCAAGTGGCTGCTCAAGCGCGAATACTGGGAAAACCGCGGCGGCTTCCTGCGCGCGCCGCTGGTGGCCGGCGGCATCTCGCTGCTGCTGTCGATGATGGCGATCATCGCCGGCCTGTTCGCCGCCCACCGCGCGGCCGAGAACGGCGACCTGCACATCAACGGCGTCAACGTCAACGGCCTGGACCTGGGCCTGCTGACCCGGCACATCTCCCCGGAGGACATGGCCCGGTTCGGCGAGGGCATGAACGTCACCCTGCTGCTCAGCTCGGCGTGGCCGTTCATCACCCTGGCCTTCGTGGTGTTCTTCTACTGTCTGGGCGCCCTGTACGACGACCGCCGCGACCGCAGCGTGCTGTTCTGGAAGTCGATGCCGGTCTCCGACACGCAGACAGTGCTGTCCAAGCTGGTCGGCGCGCTGGTCATCGCCCCGCTGCTGGCGGTGGCCGCGGCCATCGTGACCATGTTCGGCTTCATGGTCGTCATCAGCCTGGTGGTGCTGTTCCATGGCGGCAACCCGATCACCCTGATCTGGGCCTCGTCCAACCCGTTCTCGATCGCCGCCAGCCACCTGGTCTGGATCCCGGTGTACGCGCTGTGGGCGCTGCCCACCGCCGGCTGGCTGCTGCTGTGTTCGGCCTGGGCGAAGAGCAAGCCGTTCCTGTGGGCGGTGATGCTGCCGGTGTTCGCCGGCGTCATCGTCAGCTGGTTCGACCTGATGAAGCTGTTCGGCATGAACAGCGGCTGGTTCTGGAGCCATGTGGTGGGCCGCCTGCTGCTCAGCGCCACGCCGGGCATCGAGCTGGCCTATCGCAGCCCCACGCCCAATGGCGAGTCGGTGAAGTCGATGCTGCATGGCTTCTCGCCCGGCGTGCAGCTGGCCGGGCTGGCCAACCCGGAGCTGTGGATCGGCGTGCTGGTCGGCGCCCTGTTCATCGCCGCCGCGATCTGGCTGCGCCAGCGCCGCGACGACATCTGACCGCCCACCTGCGAGGAACCCGATGAACATCAAATCCGCAACGATCAAGCCCCTGTTGTTCGCCCTGGCCCTGCTGCCGGGCGTGGCCCTGGCCGACGAGCACTGCAGGTTCAGCCAGCCCAAGGCGCTGGAACTGGAACTGGCCGGCGCCAAGGCCGTGGTCTTCGAAGTCAACAGCCACGACCTGAAACTGCAGGCATCGCCCGGCGCCCGCGCCGCGCTGTCCGGCCGCGCCTGCGCCTCCAGCCAGGAACTGCTCGGCCAGCTTTCACTCACCCAGGAGAAGGTGGGCGACAAGCTCGTCGTGCGGCTGCAGCGCGAGAGCCGCGGCATGAACATCAACTTCGGCTCCAGCTACGCCTGGCTGGACATCGGCGGCACGCTGCCGGACGAGGTGATGGTCCAGCTCAAGGTGGGTTCCGGCGATGCCTCGCTCGCCGGCGCGCAGGCGATGAGCGCCGACGTCGGTTCCGGCGACGTCAAGGCGCGCGACATCAGGGGACTGGCCACCGCCGCGGTCGGCTCGGGCGACATCGAGCTGGACGGCGTGGGCGCGCTGCATGTGGTGTCGATCGGCTCGGGCGATGTGCGCGTCGATGGCGTGCGTGGCGACGCCAGGGTCGGCAGCATCGGTTCGGGCGACCTGGAACTGCGCGACGTGCAGGGCAATGTGGACATCGCCAGCATCGGTTCGGGCGACGTCGACATCGGCGCCGTCCGCGGCGCGGTGAGCTTGAGCACCCTGGGCTCGGGCGACCTGCGCGTACGCGATGCCGGCAGCCTGCGGGTGCAGCGCACCGGCAGCGGCTCGGTCGACCACTCCGGCATCCGCGGCGCCATCGAGCTGCCGAAGAAGCACTGATTCATTCCTCCTGCCAGCAACGGAAGCACCGACATGAAGACGCTCAAAGCCCCCCTGCTCGCGCTGATGCTGTGCCTGCCGCTGATCGCCTGCGGCAAGCGCCCCCAGGCCGACGACCCGCTCGGCGAAGCCAGCATCGGCCAGAAGGTCCGCGAAGCGACCAACAAGGCGCGCAAAGAACTGGTCGAAAACAACATCAGCGTATCCAGCGACAATGGCGCCAAGGTCGAGATCTCGCCCGCCGGCGACCTGCTTATCAACGGCCGGACGATCGCGGTGGATGACGCCCAGCGCAGGCTGCTGCTGGAATACCGCGGGCAGGTGATCCAGGTGGCCGAGGCCGGCATCGAGATCGGCGTACAGGGCGCCAACCTGGGGGTTCGCGCCGCCGGCGAGGCGATCAAGGGCATTTTCTCCGGCGATACCGACCAGATCGAGGAACGCGTCAACGCCGAGGCGAAGAAACTGGAGGAAAGCGCGGCGAAGATCTGCGACCGGCTGCCGGCCATGCTCGCCACCCAGCAACGGCTGGCCGCGGCCATCCCCGAGTTCAAGCCCTACGCGAAGATGGACCAGAGCGACGTCGATGAATGCCGCGACGGCCACGTGACCCTGCCCTGACCGTCACCGGCGGTGGGGGCGGTAGAATCGCCGCTCCCCCGCCGTACCGTTGCACTCCGCCATGAAGAAACTGCTGCTGCCCCTCCTGCTGGCCTGCATCGCCGCCGCCGCCGGCTGCGGCGACCGCGAACAGTACGCCGCCCACCGCGCCGAGCGCAGCAGGCCCAAGGTGGAAGTGGGCGCCACCCTGGTGTCGGTGCGGCGCGCGCCCTATCCGAACCTGGACATCCTGCCCGACGGCAGGCTGCGCGTGGACGACATCGAGATCCCGCTCGACCAGGGCCAGCGCGAGCTGCTGCAGACCAGCTTCGTCCGGCTGCAGATCCTGCGCCAGAACACGCTGACCGACTCCACCGCGCCGGCCGACGCCAGCGGCCGCACCGTGCCGCTGGAGGTACCCGCCGGCGAAACGCCGTTCCCGCCGGACCTGGCCCAGCGCATTCCCGAGTTCAAGGACTACGCCGAAGCGCTGGCCAACCCGCGCGCGCTGCGCTGAAGAGCTGCAGCTAAAGCCCCTCTCCCTCCGGGAGAGGGGTTGGGGTGAGGGCCAGAGCGAAGCCCACGATATCCAGCTGCAGGGGGCTTCGCCCGCACCCTCATCCGGCGCTGCGCGCCACCTTCTCCCACAGGGAGAAGGAAAACGGCCGACCTGAAGCCCCTCTCCCCTTGGGAGAGGGGTTGGGGTGAGGGCCGGAGCGAAGCCCGCGATATCCAACTGCAGGAGGCTTCGCCCGCGCCCTCATCCGGCGCTGCGCGCCACCTTCTCCCGCAGCGAGAAGGAAAAGCTGCAGCCCTGAGCGTCACTCCCCCCGGGAGAGGGGTTGGGGTGAGGGCCGGAGCGAAACCCGCGATATCCAGCTGCAGGAGGCTTCGCCCGCGCCCTCATCCGGCGCTGCGCGCCACCTTCTCCCGCAGCGAGAAGGAAAAGCTGCAGCCCTGAGCCTCACTCCCCTTGGGAGAGGGGTTGGGGTGAGGGCCGGAGCGAAGCCCGCGATATCCAGCTGCAGGAGGCTTCGCCCGCACCCTCATCCGGCGCTGCGCGCCACCTTCTCCCGCAGGGAGAAGGAAAAACACAGGTCAGCCCTCATGGATGCCGCCGCGCGTCAATGCCACCGGGTCCAGCAGCCGCTTGAGTTCCACTTCCGGCAGGCCGCTGTCCTCGCGCGCCACCTCCAGCACCGGGCGCTGTTCCCTGTAGGCGCGCTTGGCGATGGCCGCGGCCTTCTCGTAGCCGATGATCGGGTTGAGTGCGGTCACCAGGATCGGGTTGCGCGCCAGCGCCTCGCGCACCCGCTCCTGCCTGACCACCAGCCCGGCGAACACCTTGTCGGCCAGCAGGGTCATCACGCTGGACAGCAGTTGGATCGAATCGAGCAGGTTGGCCGCGATCAGCGGCAGCGCCACGTTCAACTGGAAGTTGCCGGTCTGCCCGGCCACGGTGATCGCGGTGTGGTGGCCGATCACCTGCGCGGCCGCCATCACCGTCGCTTCCGGGATCACCGGGTTGACCTTGCCCGGCATGATTGAACTGCCCGGCTGCAGCGCCGGCAGCTCGACCTCGCCCAGCCCGGCCAGCGGCCCGGAGTTCATCCAGCGCAGGTCGTTGGCGATCTTGATCAGCGCCACCGCCAGCGCGTTGAGCTGGCCGGACAGCTCGACCGCGTCGTCCTGCGCGGCCAGTCCCTCGAACTTGTTCTGCGCGCTCTCGAACTTCGTCCCCGTCGCCGCCGACAGCGCGCGCGCCACCTTGCCGCCGAAACGTGGATCGGCGTTGATGCCGGTGCCGATCGCGGTGCCGCCCAGCGGCAGCCGGCGCAGCCGTTTCAGCGCGTCTTCGATGCGCCCCTGCGCCGATTCCAGCTGCGCCGACCAGGCGCCGAATTCCTGCGCGAAGGTCAGCGGCATCGCGTCCATCAGGTGGGTACGGCCGGTCTTGACCACCTTGCCCAGCGCGCGCCCGCGTCTGTCGATGGTGCGGCGCAGGTGCCTGAGCGCCGGCAGCAGCGTATCCACCGTTTCCAGCTGCGCCGAGACGCGGATGGCGGTGGGGATCACGTCGTTGGAGCTCTGCCCGAGGTTGACGTGGTCATTGGGGTGCACACGTGCTGTGCCGGCCTTGCCGCCGCCAGCTTTCATCCGGCGCGACGCGAGCGTGGCGATGACCTCGTTGGCGTTCATGTTCGACGAGGTGCCCGAACCGGTCTGGTAGACGTCGATCGGAAAATGCGCGTCGTGCTCGCCGGCGGCCACCTCCAGCGCCGCCGCGCGGATCGCCCGGCCCACGCCCTTGGGCAGCAGCCCCAGCCCGACGTTGACCTCGGCGGCGCTGGCCTTGATCAGCCCCAGCGCGCGGATGAAGGCGCGCGGCATGCGCTGCCCGGACACCGGGAAATTCTGCACGGCGCGCTGGGTCTGCGCGCCCCACAGCGCCGCGGCCGGCACCTGCAGCTCGCCCATGCTGTCGTGTTCGATCCTGAAGTTCCTGCTCATCGGTTGGCTCCACGTCGTTCCGGGAAAAGGCCGCCTGGCGGCATGGCACCACCATACCGCCGAATGTCGCCGCGCCGCGTGCACGCGCTCCATCGGCTAGACTCGGGGTTTCCGTTTTCCAAGGTTTCCTCCGCACATGGGCGACGACCCCGACGGCTGTCGCGGCCACGCGCATTCCGCCAGCCGCATCCTGCTCCCCGGCGCCACGCGCGCCTCCACCGCCTTCGGGGCGGGACGAGCATGATCGGCAACCTCGCCCTGCTGGCCGCGGCCCTGCTGCTGGTCGTGCTCAACGGCTTCTTCGTCGCCGCCGAGTTCGCGCTGGTCAAACTGCGCCATACCCAGGCGGTGGGCCTGGCCGAACACCATGGCTGGCGCGGCCGCCTGCTGCTGAACGTGCACGGCCACCTGGACGCCTACCTGTCGGCCTGCCAGCTCGGCATCACCCTGGCCTCGCTGGGGCTGGGCTGGGTCGGCGAACCCGCGTTCGCGCACCTGCTGCAGCCGCTGTTCGACCTGCTGGGGCTGACGCCGGACGCCTCGCGCCTGACCAGCTTCGTCATCGCCTTCAGCGTGATCTCCTTCCTGCACATCGTGCTGGGCGAACTCGCGCCCAAGTCGATGGCGATCCGCCGCCCGGAACGGATGTCGCTGTGGACCGCCGCGCCGCTGTACCTGTTCTACTGGGCCATGTACCCGGCGATCTGGCTGCTCAACAACAGCGCCAACCTGCTGCTGCGCGCGCTGGGCTGGGGCGAGGTCGAACATGCCTCGCACCGTTATTCGCGCGAGGAACTGAAACTGATCCTCGGCGGCCAGCCGCCGGCCGGCGACGGCGACCGCGGACTGGCGCTGATGAGCCACGCCCTGGAACTGCCCGAACTGGTCGCCGGCGACCTGATGCGGGCCACCGACCACCTGCACAGTTTCCGCGACGGCATGGACCTGCAGGCGGTGCTGGCCGGCTTCGCCGACAGCCGCTACAGCCGCTATCCCTGGTTCAGCGCCGACGGCGAACATGTGCTGGGCGTGCTGCACATGAAGGACGTGCTGGTGCAGCTGGCGCGCGGCGATGCGCGGCCGGCGCTGTCCGGGCTGCTGCGTCCGGCCAACCTGATCGCGCTGGAAACGCCGGTCCCGCAGGTGCTGGAACGCTTCCGCACCGGCACCACCCACCTGGCCCTGTGCGTGGACGAACACGGCCGCGTCCTCGGCTTCTTCACCCTTGAAGACCTGCTGGAGGCGATGGTCGGCGACATCGAGGACGAGCACCCGCACGCGACCGGCGACGCGCCCGTGCGCGATGCCGACGGCAGCGTGCTCGTCGCCGGTTCGACCTCGATCTTCCGGCTGGAGCGCCTGCTCGGCCACGACCTGGCCGCGCCGGCGCAGGCCAACTCGGTCGGCGGGCTGATCCTGCACCACCTGCAGCGCCTGCCCGAGCAGGGCGAAGCGCTGGACATCGACGGCTACCGCTTCACCGTCCGCGGCATGGCCGGGCACCGCATCCAGAGCGTGGCCGTGCAGCCGCTGCCGGCCGCGGGCGACGCGGCGGCGTAGAATACGCGCCCCTGCCCTCTGCCCCAGCCCGCCGACATGACCGATCCGTCCCGTCCCGAAGCCGCCCTGCTCGCCCTGTCCCCGCTCGACGGCCGCTACGCCTCCAAGGTCGATGCGCTGCGCCCGATCTTCTCCGAGTACGGCCTGATCCGGGCGCGGGTGAAGGTGGAGATCGAGTGGCTGCTGGCGCTGGCCGCCGAGCCGGGCATCGGCGAGCTGGCCGACTTCTCCGCGGCCGGCAAGGCGCGCCTGCGCGCGCTGGCCGACGGGTTCTCGGTGGCCGACGCGGCCCGCGTCAAGGACATCGAACGCACCACCAACCATGACGTCAAGGCGGTGGAGTACTTCATCAAGGAACGGCTCAAGGACGACGCCGAACTGGCGCCGGCGCTGGAATTCGTGCATTTCGCCTGCACCAGCGAGGACATCAACAACCTGTCCTACGGCCTGATGCTGGCCGAAGCGCGCGGCCAGGTGCTGCTGCCGACCCTGCAGGGCATCGCCGCGACGCTGCGCCAGCTGGCGCACGCCCAGGCCGGCCAGCCGATGCTCTCGCGCACCCACGGCCAGACCGCCTCGCCGACCACGCTGGGCAAGGAAGTGGCCAACGTCGTCGCGCGCCTGGAACGGCAGATCCGCCAGATCGCGGCGGTCGAGCTGACCGGCAAGATCAACGGCGCGGTGGGCAACTACAACGCGCACGTGGTGTCCTACCCGGACGTGGACTGGCCGGCCTTCGCCGAGCGCTTCGTCGCCTCGCTGGGCCTGGTGTTCAACCCCTACACCACCCAGATCGAGCCGCACGACAACGTCGCCGAGATCGGCGACGCCACCCGCCGCGCCAACACCATCCTGATCGATCTGGCCCGCGACATCTGGGGCTATGTCTCGCTGGGCTACTTCAAGCAGAAGCTCAAGGAAGGCGAAGTCGGCTCCTCGACCATGCCGCACAAGGTCAACCCGATCGACTTCGAGAACGCCGAGGGCAACTTCGGCGTCGCCAACGCGCTGTTCGAGCATTTCAGCGCCAAGCTGCCGATCAGCCGCTGGCAGCGCGACCTCACCGACTCCACCGTGCTGCGCGCGCTGGGCACCGCTTTCGGCCACACCCAGGTGGCGCTGGAATCGCTGGCCAAGGGCCTGGGCAAGCTGGAAGTGAACCCGCAGCGCCTGGACGCCGACCTCGACGCGGCCTGGGAAGTGCTGGCCGAAGCCGTGCAGACGGTGATGCGCCGCCACGGCCTGCCCAACCCGTACGAGCAGCTCAAGGCGCTGACCCGCGGCCAGGGCATCACCGCCGATTCGATGCGCACGTTCATCGAATCGCTGGACCTGCCGGCCGACGCCAAGCAGCGCCTGCGCGACCTCACCCCGGGCGGCTACGCCGGGCTGGCCGCGCCGCTGGCCCGGGCGATCTGAGGCCGGCTTCCAGCGCCCTGATCTGGCGGCAACGGCGAAGCGCGGGCTTCGCCGTTGCCGCATGGCGCGGGGCTGCCCATGGCCGCCCGGTCCGGCAGCAGGCCCGCCCCTCGCACAGCCGACTGCCTTCGTCACACCCCCTCTGCTAGCGTCCGGATTCCTCCGTCATGCAGAGAAGTCCACCTTGAAGACGAAGCCGATCCTGCCCCTGGCCTGCGCCGCCCTGCTGGCCGCCTGCGGCGCTACCCCGCCGTCCACCGGCGACGAAGTGGCCGCCGTGGCCGCGTCCGCCGCCGGCGACACCCTGACCGACCCGGCCAGCGGCGCCCGGTGCGATGGCAAGGACCTGCGCCTGACCCGCGACAACATGCAATGGGTCATCGATGGCAGCTGCCGCGACATCACCATCACCGCCTCGCACGGCTCGCTCAACGTCGACGACGCACGCTCGATTACGGTGGAAGGCAGCGATTTCACCGTGCTCAACGCCCAGGTCGGCGAGGTCCGCGTCGGCGGCAGCCGCAACACCCTCAATCTCACCCGCAGCGGCAGGATCCAGCTCGATGGCGATGCCAACATGGTGCTGGGCACGGACATTCCCGAGGTGGGTTTCGGCGGCAGCGACAACACCGTCAACGCCAGCGGCAAGCCGAAAATCCATGCCGATGCCGGCACCGGCAACCGGGTGATGTGAAGCGGCCGCCCGCGGCGGCCGGCCCGTGCCAAATCCGCCAAAGCAGCGGACAATGCGCGCCTGCGCATGACATGCGCCCAGCTTTCCGTCGCAAGGATTCCCCATGGCCGCACCCAAGAGCAAGACCCATCCGATCGAAGTCCAGGCCCGCCCCGGGCAGATGCTCGGCATGCCCGCCGAGCGCTTCCTGCGCGACTACTGGCAGAAGCGCCCGCTGCTGATCCGCGGCGCGTTCGCGGATTTCCACAGCCCGGTAATGCCCGAAGACCTCGCCGGCCTGGCCTGCGAGGACGGCGCGCTGGCGCGCCTGGTCACCCACGACCGCGCCACCGACGGCTGGAGCCTGCGCACCGGCCCGTTCCAGGAAGACGATTTCCCGGGCATGCCCGACCACGACTGGACCCTGCTGGTGCAGGACGTGGACAAGTGGGACCCGGACGTGCGCGCGCTGATCGGGCACTTCGACTTCCTGCCGCGCTGGCGCATGGACGATGTGATGATCAGCTTCGCCGCCACCGGCGGCTCGGTCGGCGCCCACGTCGACCAGTACGACGTCTTCCTGCTGCAGGCCCACGGCCACCGCCGCTGGCAGATCGACGCCAGCGAGTCGATCAAGGGCAGGCGCCCGCCGCTGGACTTCCGCCCCGACGTCGAACTGAAGCTGCTGCGCAAATTCAAGCCAACCCACGACTGGGTGCTGGAACCGGGCGACATGCTGTATCTGCCGCCGAACGTGCCGCACCACGGCGTGGCCGAGGACCCGTGCCTGACCTTCTCCTTCGGCATGCGCGCGCCGTCCTCGGCCGAGCTGATCAGCGACTGGCTGGACGACCTGGTGGCCGACGCCGACGAGGCCATCCGCTACCAGGACCCGGACCTGAAGCTGCCGGAAGACCCCAACGAGATCGACGCGGCGGCGATGAAGCGGGTGGTCGCCGCGCTCAACGCGCTGCGCATGAACGACCCGGACCGCCTCGGCGACTGGTTCGGCCGCTTCATCACCACCTACCGCGCCGCCGGCGACATCCTGCCTTCGCAGGCGCCGCCCGCCCCGGCGGACGTGGACACGGTGCTGGACGAAGGCGGCCTGCTCGAACGCCACCCGTGGGCGCGGCTGGCCTGGCGCCGCGCCACCCGCGGCGCGACGCTGTACAGCAGCGGCCATGCCTTCGCGCTGCCGGTCCGGGACGCGCAGGGCCTGGCCGCCGCCGAGCGGATCGACGCGGCCATGTTCCGCAAGCTGTCGGCCAAGGGCCGCAGCGCCGTGCTGGAACTGCTGGCCGGCGGCCACTACCAGCTGCTCGACGCCGAGACCCTGGCGGCGATGCAGGCCGAGCAGGACGCGCTCGAGGTCATGGAGGAACAGCCCGCCGACGATTTCGACGACGAGGCCGACGCCCCGGAACTCGAGATCGAGGTGTTCGAATACGCCCAGGCCGGCGAAGGCGAACCGGCCAGCGGCGCCATCGACACCGTGCAGGTGAACGAGGAAGGCGTCGAGGTCGTGGTGATCTGCGACGACGGCGACGAGGACAGCCCGGCGGCATGACGTCCGCGGCGTTCCACGTCGAGGCGGCCGACTACGCCGCGCGGCACGCGCTGCTGCACGGCGTGCGCCACGCCGTGTTCGTGGGCGAGCAGCAGGTGCCGGCCGAGCTGGAAACCGACGACCTGGACCCGCTCAGCCACCACGTGGTGGCGCTGGATGCCGGTGGCCTTGCCATCGGCACCGGCCGGCTGACCCCGCAGCGGCGCATCGGCCGCATGGCGGTCCTGCCCGGCTGGCGCGGCCAGGGCGTGGGCGAGGCGCTGCTGCAGGCGCTGGTGGCCGAGGCCGCCCGCCGCGGCTGGGGCGAGGTGTCCCTGCATGCGCAGGTCCACGCCCGCGACTTCTACGCGCGCAACGGTTTCCTGCCCGAAGGCGCGGAGTTCGAGGAAGCCGGGATCGTCCACCAGACCATGCGCCGCCGCATGGATGGCGCCATGCGCGTGCGCGACGCGGCCCAGGCCGAAGCGGCGCTGTCGGCGGTGATCCACCGCGCCCGGCGCCGCCTGCTGCTCGGCTGCCGCGACGGCGATGCCACGCGGCTCGGCCAGCCGGCCGTGCTGCAGGCGCTGCGCCGCTTCGCCACCGCGCGCCACGACAAGCAGGCGCTGGTGCTGCTGCACGACGGCGACCTGGCGGCCCTGCCCGCGCCCCTGCTCGCGCTCGTCCAGCGGCTGCCCAGCGTGTTCCAGCTGCGCCAGCCGGCAGACCCGGCCGATGCCGCGCTGGCACCGGCCTGCGCGGTCAACGACAACGGCGACTGCTACTTTCGTCCAATGGGCGAACGCGGCGACGGCGGACTGGCGCTGGACATGCCCGCACATGCCCGCCAGCAGGACGCGCTGTTCCAGCGCGCATGGGACGCGGCAGGCCTCTGCGAAGGCTTGCGGACACTGGGCATCTGAGCGCTGTCGGGCCGGGACAAGGCATGGCCCGACATCAGCCCGAGGATATGGCCTGGCATTAACCCGGTGGACAGCGTGTGTGCCCCTTCCTGTCCCCGCGAGGGTATAATTCAGCGGTTTCATCACGCCCGCGCGGCGTCCTGCTGCAAGGTCCCGCCGGTTCCAGACGCCATACCCCACAAGCGAATCCGACCCTCCATCGTGGACAATCTCCTGAAGCAGTTTGCGCAGTCATCGCAACTCGCCGGCGGCAACGCCTCCTATATCGAGGACCTGTACGAGCAGTACCTCGTCTCCCCGGACAGTGTGGACCCCAAATGGAAGTCCTACTTCGATGGCTTCAAGGGCCGCGAGGCAGGTGATGTCCCGCATTCGGCCGTCATCGCCCACATCGCCGAGGCCGGCCGCAACGCCTCCAGCGCCGCGGCCAGTGCCGGCGGCGGCGACGAGCGCGAGCGCAACGTCGGACGCCTGATCACCGCCTACCGCTCGCGCGGCCATCTCGGCGCGCAGCTCGACCCGCTGGGCCTGACCCCGCCGGTCAACCCGCCCGACCTGGGCCTGGCCTTCCACCACCTGTCCGATGCCGACCTCAACGACGAGTTCAGCACCGGCGGCGTCGGCGGCCAGCCGCGCATGAAGCTGCGCGACCTGCTGGCGCGCCTGAAGGCGACCTACACCGGCTCCATCGGCGCCGAGTTCATGTACATCGCCGAAGTCGACCAGCGCCAGTGGCTGTACCAGCGCCTGGAGAACGCCGGCGGCAACTACAACCTCGATGCCGACACCCAGCGCCGCACCCTGGAGCGCCTGACCGCCGCCGAGGGCCTGGAACGCTACCTGCACACCAAGTACGTCGGCCAGAAGCGCTTCTCGCTGGAAGGCGGCGACTCGCTGATCCCGATGATGGACACGGTGATCCGCAGCGCCGGCAAGGACGGCGTCAAGGATGTGGTGATCGGCATGGCCCACCGCGGCCGCCTGAACGTGCTGGTCAACACCCTGGGCAAGAACCCGCGCAAGCTGTTCGACGAATTCGAAGGCCGCTTCGAGCACGACGACCGCGCCGTCGCCGGCGACGTGAAGTACCACATGGGCTTCTCGGCCGACGTCGCCACCGCCGGCGGCCCGGTGCACCTGGCGCTGGCGTTCAACCCGTCGCACCTGGAGATCGTCGACCCGGTGGTCGCCGGCTCGGTGCGTTCGCGCCAGGAGCGCCGCGGCGACACCGCGCGCCGCCAGGTCATGCCGATCCTGATCCACGGCGACGCCGCGTTCGCCGGCCAGGGCGTGGTGATGGAGCTGTTCCAGATGTCGCAGGCGCGCGGCTTCGCCGTCGGCGGCACCGTGCACATCGTCATCAACAACCAGGTCGGCTTCACCACCTCCAACCGCGACGACTCGCGCTCGACCCTGTACTGCACCGACATCGCCAAGATGGTCGGCGCGCCGGTCCTGCACGTGAACGGCGACGACCCGGAAGCGGTGGTGTTCGCCGCGCAGCTGGCCTACGACTTCCGCCAGCAGTTCCACAAGGACGTAGTGATCGACCTGGTCTGCTACCGCCGCTGGGGCCACAACGAAGCCGACGAGCCGGCGATCACCCAGCCGCTGATGTACCAGGTGATCCGCAAGCACAAGACCACCCGCGAGCTGTACGCCGAGAAGCTGGAAGCCGCCGGCGTGATCCCGGCCAACGGCGGCAAGGCGCTGGTCGATGCCTACCGCGAGAAGCTCGATTCGGGCGAGGTCACCACCGAGCTGGCCAAGGTCGAGAAGACCCCGCCGACCAGCCGTCTGTACGTGGACTGGCCGAAGCTGCTGGCCGGCAAGCTGTCCGACCCGGTCAGCACCCAGGTGCCGATGGCCGAGCTGACCCGCCTGGCCAAGCTGATCAACACCATCCCCGAGGGCGTGGAACTGCACTCGCGCGTGGCCAAGGTCTACGACGACCGCCGCAGGATGGCCGCCGGCGAGATCCCGGGCGACTGGGGCTTCGCCGAGAACCTGGCCTACGCCACCCTGCTCGACCAGGGCCATGGCCTGCGCCTGGTCGGCCAGGACGTCGGCCGCGGCACCTTCACCCACCGCCACGCGATCCTGCACGACCAGAAGACCGACGCCTATTACCTGCCGCTGCGCCAGCTGGTGCAGTCGCCGGAACAGGCCACCGTCATCGACTCGCTGCTCAGCGAGGAGGCGGTGATGGCCTACGAGTACGGCTTCTCCACCACCGATCCCAACACCCTGTGCATCTGGGAAGGCCAGTTCGGCGACTTCGCCAACGGCGCCCAGGTGGTGATCGACCAGTTCATCGCCTCCGGCGAGGCCAAGTGGGGCCGCATTTCCGGCCTGACCCTGCTGCTGCCGCACGGCTACGAAGGCCAGGGCCCGGAACACAGCTCGGCGCGCCTGGAGCGCTTCCTGCAGCTGTGCGCGCTGGAGAACATGCTGGTCTGCGTGCCGTCGACCCCGGCGCAGGCCTTCCACATGCTGCGCCGCCAGCTGTGCATGACCACCCGCAAGCCGCTGGTGGTGATGTCGCCCAAGTCGCTGCTGCGCCACAAGCTGGCCGTCTCCACCCTGGACGAACTGGCCAACGGCGAGTTCCAGCACCTGATCGGCGACGCCACCGCGGACGCCAGGAAGGTCAAGCGCGTGGTGCTGTGCTCGGGCAAGGTCTACTACGACCTGCTGGAAGACCAGACCAAGCGCGGCCAGGACGACGTGGCCATCATCCGCGTGGAGCAGCTGTACCCGTTCCCGCGCCCGCAGCTGGCCGCCGAACTGAAGAAGTACGGCAAGGCCGCCGACGTGGTGTGGTGCCAGGAAGAGCCGATGAACCAGGGTGCGTGGTACCAGATCCGCCACCACCTGCAGGCCTGCCTGGCCGACGGCCAGAACCTGCACTACGCTGGCCGCCCGCGTTCGCCGTCGCCGGCCGTCGGCCACATGGCCGACCACCTGCGCGAACTGCAGCAGCTGCTCGCCGATGCGCTGGTCAACCCCTTCAACGACCAGTTCGCTGAATAACTCTCCCCCTTTCACGAAGAATACGAACCAGGAAGCCCCTGCATGGCCACCGAAGTCAAAGCCCCGGTACTGCCCGAATCCGTCGCTGACGGCACCATCGCCACCTGGCACAAGAAGGTCGGCGACGCGGTCAAGCGCGACGAAAACCTGCTTGACCTGGAAACCGACAAGGTCGTGCTCGAGGTCCCGTCGCCGGTCGATGGCGTGATCAAGGAGATCAAGTTCCCCGAAGGCGCCACCGTGACCAGCAGCCAGGTCGTGGCGATCATCGAGGAAGGCGCCGTCGCCGCCGCGCCGGCCCCGGCAGCCGCCGAGGCGCCGAAGGCCGCTGCGCCGGCCGCCCCGGCTCCGGCCGCCGCTGCCGCCGCGCCGGCCCCGGCCGCCAGGTCGGCCGCCGACGCCCTGCCCCCGGGCGCGCGCTTCTCGGCCATCACCGAAGGCGTGAACCCGGCCGACGTGGAAGGCACCGGCCGTCGCGGCGCGGTGACCAAGGAAGACATCGTCAACTTCGCCCGCAACGGCGGCGTCGGCAAGGCCGGCGGCGCGCGTCCGGAAGAGCGCGTGCCGATGACCCGCATGCGCAAGCGCATCGCCGAGCGCCTGATGCAGTCCAAGGAATCCATCGCCATGCTGACTTCGTTCAACGAAGTCAACCTGGCCAAGGTGTCGGCCGCGCGCAAGGAACTGCAGGACGAGTTCCAGAAGGCGCACGGCATCAAGCTGGGCTTCATGAGCTTCTTCGTGAAGGCCGCCGCCAACGCGCTGCAGCGCTTCCCGCTGGTCAACGCCTCGGTCGACGGCGACGACATCATCTACCACGGCTACTCGGACATCTCCATCGCCGTGTCCACCGACAAGGGCCTGGTGACGCCGGTGCTGCGCAACGTCGAGCGCATGTCCTTCGCCGACATCGAGAAGGGCATCGCCGACTACGCCAAGAAGGCGCGCGACGGCAAGCTGTCGCTGGACGACCTGCAGGGCGGCACCTTCACCGTCACCAACGGCGGCACCTTCGGCTCGCTGATGTCGACCCCGATCGTCAACCCGCCGCAGAGCGCCATCCTCGGCATGCACACGATCAAGGAACGCCCGATCGCCGAGAACGGCCAGGTCGTGATCGCGCCGATGATGTACATCGCGCTGTCCTACGACCACCGCATCATCGACGGCAAGGACGCGGTGCAGTTCCTGGTGGACATCAAGAACCAGCTGGAAAACCCGGGCCGCATGCTGTTCGGCCTGTAACAGGCCTGCAGCCCCTCTCCCTCCGGGAGAGGGGTTGGGGTGAGGGCAAGCCTCACCCGCACCCTCATCCGGCGCTTCGCGCCACCTTCTCCCGGCGGGAGAAGGGACAGGAAACAAGGAATCTCAAATGGCTGAACAATTCGACGTCGTCGTCATCGGTGCCGGCCCGGCCGGCTACCACGCCGCCATCCGCGCCGCCCAGCTGGGCCTGAAGACCGCCTGCATCGACGCGGCGCTGGGCAAGGACGGCAAGCCGGCGCTGGGCGGCACCTGCCTGCGCGTGGGCTGCATCCCGTCCAAGGCGCTGCTGGACTCCTCGCGCCAGTACTGGAACATGGGCCACATCTTTGGCGACCATGGCATCAGCTTCAAGGACGCGAAGATGGACGTGGAGAAGATGGTCGGCCGCAAGGACGCCATCGTGAAGCAGTTCACCGGCGGCATCGCCCAGCTGTTCAAGGCCAACAAGGTCGCCGCCTACTACGGCTTCGGCCAGCTGCAGGCCGGCAACATCGTCAAGGTCAAGCAGCATGACGGCAGCGAGGTCGAGCTGAAGGGTACCAACGTCATCATCGCCGCCGGTTCGGATTCGATCGAGCTGCCGTTCGCCAAGTTCGATGGCGAGACCATCGTCGACAACGTCGGCGCGCTGGACTTCGCCGAAGTGCCGCAGCGCCTGGCGGTGATCGGCGCCGGCGTGATCGGCCTGGAACTGGGCAGCGTGTGGAAGCGCCTGGGCGCCGAAGTCACCATCCTCGAGGCGATGCCGGAGTTCCTGGCCGCCGCCGATGCCGAAGTGGCCAAGGTCGCCGCGCGCGAGTTCAAGAAGCAGGGCCTGGACATCAAGCTCGGCGCCAAGGTCAGCAAGACCGAAGTGACCGGCAAGGACAAGAAGAAGGAAGTGGTCGTCACCTACACCGACGGCGAAGGCGAGAAGACCCTGACCGTGGACAAGCTGCTGGTGGCCGTGGGCCGCCGCGCCGCCACCAAGGGCCTGCTGGCCGACGGCACCGGCGTGCAGGTCAACGAGCGTGGCCAGATCGTGGTCGACGACCACTGCCACACCGGCGTCGATGGCGTGTGGGCGGTCGGCGACTGCGTGCGCGGCCCGATGCTGGCGCACAAGGGCTTCGAGGAAGGCATCGCGGTGGCCGAGCTGATCGCTGGCCTGCCGGGCCATGTCAACTTCGACACCATCCCGTGGGTGATCTACACCGAGCCGGAACTGGCCTGGGTCGGCAAGACCGAAGCCCAGCTCAAGGCCGAGGGCATCCCGTACAAGGCCGGCAGCTTCCCGTTCGCCGCCAACGGCCGCGCCGTGGCGATGATGGAGCCGGCCGGCTTCGTCAAGGTGCTGGCCCATGCCGAAACCGATCGGGTGCTGGGCATGCACCTGGTCGGCGCCAACGTCTCCGAACTGGTGCACGAAGGCGTGCTGACCATGGAGTTCAGCGGTTCGGCCGACGATCTGGCCCGCATCTGCCACGCCCACCCGTCGCTGTCGGAAGTGATCCACGACGCGGCGATGGCGGTCAGCAAGCGCGCCATCCACAAGGCCAACTGAGCGACACCGGCCTGACCGAGAAGGCTCCGCCCCGGCGGAGCCTTCTTGCTTCTGCATTCCCCGATCGCGCCCGCCCACCGGCGCGATCCGCACACCTCCGTTTCCAGGAACACCCATGAAGTCCATCTGCGTTTATTGCGGCTCCAATCCCGGCGCCAGACCCGTCTACGTCGAGCGCGCCACCGAACTGGGCAGGCGCATCGCCCAGGAAGGCCTGCGCCTGGTGTACGGCGGCGGCCGCACGGGGCTGATGGGCGCGGTGGCCGATGGCGTGCTGGCCGCCGGCGGCGAGGTCACCGGGGTGATCCCGCAGCACCTGGTGGACCTGGAAGTCGCGCACCAGGGCGTGACCACGCTGGAGATCGTCGGCTCCATGCACGAACGCAAGTCGCGCATGTTCGACCTGTCCGACGCCTTCGTCGCCCTGCCCGGCGGCTTCGGCACCGCCGAAGAGATCTTCGAGATGCTGACTTGGCGCCAGCTCGGCATCGGCAAGAAGCCCTGCGCCTTCCTCGACATCGACGGTTTCTACGCCAAGCTGATCGGCATGATCGACCACATGGTGGAAGAACGCTTCCTGCACCCGGAGCAGCGCCAGGACCTGTGGTACGGCGACGACGCCGAGCGGATGCTGGCGTGGATGCGTGCGTATTCGCCGGCGCAGGCGGACAAGTGGTTCGATGAGAAGCTACGGGCTGCGTTGCGGTAAGTCATTGGCGCGTGGCGACGCGGTGAACATTGCCGGCGCCGCCGCTGCCAGCGTGGCGCGGTTCGATGAAAAGCTACGGGCCGCGTTGCGGTAAATCATTGGTGCGTGGCGACGCGGTAAACATTGTCGGCGCCGCCACTGCCAGCGTGGCGCGGTTCGATGAAAAGCTGTGGGCTGCGTTGCGGTAGGCACGTGCTGCACCTGCAACGCGGCGAAAGCTCGCTCACTCCATTTTCCGCAGCGTCGCCTCGCGCGGCAGCGGATGGCCGAGCAGGTAGCCCTGGCCGAAATTGCAGCCCATTTCCAGCAGGGTGCGCAGCTGGCGTTCGTCCTCCACGCCCTCGCCGATGGTCTCGATGCCCAGCGTGCGCGCCAGCGACACCACGCCCTCGACCAGGGCCTGGGTGCTCTTGCCGTTGTCGGCATGCAGCCCGGCCACGAAGCTGCGGTCGATCTTCAAGGCGCTGATCGGGAAACGGTGCAGGTAGGACAGCGCCGAGTAACCGGTGCCGAAGTCGTCCAGTTGCACCACGATGCCGCGCTCGCGCAGCTGATGCAGGATGCGCAGCGTGCGCGGCGCGTCCTCCAGCAGCGCCATCTCGGTGATCTCCACCCGCAGCCGGCCCGGATCGGCGCCGGCCGCGTCCAGCAGGTCGAGCAGGCGCGCGGCGAACTCCGATGAACGGAAATGGCGCGGCGATACGTTCACCGACACATAGCCCGACGCCGTGCCCGCCAGGTCGCGCACCACCTGCTCGTAGATCAGCCAGTCCACCTGCTCGATCAGGCCGCTTTCCTCGCCCAGCGAGATGAACTCGCCCGGCAGCAGCAGCCCCCTGCCCTCGTGCTGCCAGCGCAGCAGCGCCTCGTGGCCGACCACGCAGCCATCGGCCAGCGACACGATCGGCTGGTAGAACGGCAGGAAGTCATTGCTGATGATGGCCCGGCGCAGGTCAGCTTCCAGTTCCAGGCTCTGCAGCGACTGCTCGCGCATGGCCTCGTCGAACACCATGCAGCGGTCCTGGCCCATGCCCTTGGCCCGGTACATCGCCGCGTCGGCGTCACGCAGCAGCTCGGCGCCGGAGGTGTAGCGCGGGCTCCACAGCGCGATGCCGATGCTGCCCGAAGGGAACAGTTCGCGCCCGTCCACCCACATCGAGTGCTCCAGCGAACGCAGCAGGCGCCGCCCGACCTCCATCGCCGCCTCGGCGCCGTCGCAGCGCACCAGCAGCGCGAACTCGTCGCCGCCCAGGCGCGCCACCACGTCGTCGCTGCGCAGCATGCCGACCAGGCGCTGCGCCACTTCCACCAGCATGCGGTCGCCGGCGGCGTGGCCGATGCTGTCGTTGACCCATTTGAAGCGGTCCAGGTCCAGGAACAGCAGCGCGAACATCGGGCCCACGCCCAGCTGCGCGTGTTCGATGGCCTCCTCCAGCTTCTCCAGCAGCTGCAGGCGGTTGGGCAGGCCGGTCAGCACGTCGTGCATCGCCAGGTGGGTCAGGCGCTGCTCCACGCGCATGCGCTCGCCGATCTGCGCCAGCAGCTTCTGGTTGACCTCGCCCAGCTCGCGGGTGCGTTCGGCCACGCGCCGCTCCAGCTCGGCATGCGCCTGCAGCAGGCGGTTGCGGTCGCGCTGGCGCGCCAGGCTGTTGCCGATGTTGCGCGCCACGAACGCGAGCAGGCGCTGGTCGTGCGCGGTGAAGGTGACCTGCGGGTTGTAGCTCTGCACCGCGATCACGCCCACCACCTCGTCGTCGCTGAACAACGGAACGCCGAGCCAGCACTGCGACTTGGCGCCGAACTCGCGCACGTCGCCGCGCGCAATCAGCGCGTCGATCTGCGCGCGCGTGGCCAGCAGCGGCTGGCCGCTGCGGATGGTGTACTCGGTCAGGCCGCCGCTGAAGGAGCGCGAGGCGCGCACCCGGTTGAACTCGTCCACCGAATAGACGAAATCCAGCCCGTCGCCCTGCTCGTTGACCAGCGCGATGTAGAAATTGCTGGCGTCCAGCAGGCCGTCGATCACCCGGTGCACTTCGGCATGGAACTCGGCCTGGCTGCCGCAGCTCATGGCCAGCTCGGAAACATTGAACAGCGCCGCCTGCAGGGCCTCGGCGCGGCGCCGCTCCTGGATCTCGTCCTGCAGGCTGGCGTTGGCCCGCTCCAGCTCCAGGGTGCGCCGCTGCACGTGCTGCTCCAGCTGCACATGCGCCTGGCGCCGGTCCATCGCGGTCAGGATGTGCTTGGCCACGAAATTGAGCACGGCGCGGTCCTCGTCGCCGTACTGCACGCCGGTCTCGTAGCTCTGCACCACGATCGCGCCGCATACCGCGCTGTCGCGCCACATCGGCACGCCCAGCCAGTCGGCACTGTCCGGACCGCTGTGCACCGAATGCTGCTGGTCCAGCACCTGCAGCAGTTCGCGCGACGGGCCGTGCATGGTCCGGCCCTGGCGCAGCACCGCGAAGGTCAGGCTGTCCTGCATTTCCTCGAAGCGGAAACGCCGCTCCGGGTGCGGCGCGAAATTGTCCAGGGTGTCGGCGAAATACAGGAAGCGCAGGCTGCTCTGGTGCTCGTCGCACTCGACGATGTAGCAGTTGTCCGCATACATCAGCGTGCACAGGATGCGGTGGAACTGGGCCAGCATCTGCGGCATTTCCAGGTCGCTGCCGGCCAGGTCGGCGATCTCGAACAGGGCGCGCTGCAGGCGCTTGGCGCGCTCGAGCTGTTCGATCTGCACGCCCTGCCGCAGCGACACCAGCACCGCCGCGACCAGCGCATGCGCCGTGCCCAGCCAGGCCTGCCGCTGCGCCCCGGAAAACGAGGCATCGACCTCGGCCAGCACCACGATGCGCGCGCCGCCATCGCCGTCGGTCCAGCTTTCCATCAGCGGCTGGCGCAGGCCGTCCGGCAACGGCGCGCCCGCCAGCAGGCCACGCACGGCGCCGCGCAGCGCGTCCGCCCCGGGGCTGACGCAGTCGCCCTGGCCGAGCACCGCGTCGTCCCAGGCCAACGCCACGGCGCTGCCCTGCGGCAGCAGCCCATGCAGCGTCGCCACCACGCGGTTGGCAGGCGAATCGGTGTCCACGCGTCCGTTGCCGGCATGCACGTCGGATTGGCTGTGCGACATGATCTCCATGTTTTTTCCGGGTTCCGGCGCTCCAGAACTCCCCCCTGGGGTGCAGCATAACGCCGCTGGCCCCGGCTCCGGTGCGCAGGCATCGACATTTCCTGAACGCGGACCGGCCCGCGCCGGCAGGCGACTAGGCAGTGGCGCGGCGAGCGCTTAGGCTGCGGCACGTGGATACCGCCGTCCAAGCCCCGACCGACGAAGCGCTGATGCTGGCCTACGCCGAGGGCGACGGCGCGGCGTTCGCCGAACTGTATGCGCGCCATCGCGCGCGCCTGTTCCATTACCTGCTGGGCCAGCTGCGCGACCGCTCGCTGGCCGAGGAACTGTTCCAGGACGTGTGGCAGCGGCTGATCCATGCCCGCTCGGGCTGGAAGCCGGAGGCGGCCTTCGCCACCTGGCTGTTCCGCATCGCCCACAACCGCCTGAACGATCATTGGCGCGCCGCCCGGCACCGGCCGGCGACGCCGGACGATGCCGATGAACGCACCGCGCGCCTGGCCGACACCTGCACGCCGGAGCTGCTGGCCGACGAGCAGGCGCAGCGGCTGCAGCTGCGCCAGGCGATGGCCGAACTGCCGCAGGAACAGCAGGAGGTCCTGATCCTGCGCCTGGAACAGGAACTGAGCCTGGAGGAGATCGGGCAGATCACCGGCGTGGGCCGGGAAACCGTCAAGTCGCGGCTGCGCTATGCGATGGACAAGCTGCGCGCGAGGTTGAGCGAATGAACATGTCCGAGCCCCTGACTCCCGAAGAGCGCGAACTGGCGCGGCTGCTGGGCCGCCCGGCCGCGGATCTCGCACCGTCGGCAGGCACCGACGCGGCCATCGCCGCGCTTGCGCGCGAACCGTCCGCAGCGCCGCCTCCGCGGCCTTCCGCGCCGCCGGCTGCGTTCACCGTCAGTGCCTCGCCTTCGCGGCATCGCCGGCGCCGCGGGCTGGTGTCGTCGCTGGCCGTGGCCGCCTCCCTGGTGCTGGCGGTCGGCCTGGCCTGGCAGCTGCGGCCGGTGCCGCCGTCGGTACCGCCGCCGCCCCTCGCCGCTCCCACCGCTGCGCAGGAAGCGCCGGCAGCGGACGCTGCGTCCGGGGGAGCGATGCCTGCACCACCGGCCGCACCCGAGGCAGCCGCCGCACGGCCGGCACCACCACCGCCACCGGTCGCTCCGGTTCGGGCCGCCAAGGCCGAAGCCAGGTCCACGCCCCGGCAGGAATCCGCACCGTCGCCGGCGCGCGCGGCCGCCGCGCCACCGCCGCCGCCCGCACCATCGGCATCGGCCAGTTACGTTCTGGAGCCCGCGCCCGTGGTCGTCGAAGCACCGGCGCAGCAGGCTGCACCGGCGGCGATGCGGCTGCGCTCCAGCGCGCCGCAGCCCCTTGCCGATGGAGCGGTGCGCACGACCGGTTCCGTGCTGCGCGAACAGGCCAGCGTCGCGGTCGTCGCGCCGGACGGCATCGACGAGGACGCCCGGCTCCCGCGCCGGAAGTGGCTGGAGCGCATCCGCTCCCGTCGCGACGAAGGCGATGCCGATGCCGCGCGCGCCAGCCTGGCGCGTTTCGTGCAGGCCTATCCGGAAGCGCGCATTCCGCGCGATCTGCGGCCGCTGCTGGCCGACTGAGCGGCGCGCGGCTCTCCGCCGCCGGCCAGCAGGGAGCCTGATCCGGCAAAACCATCGGCCGGCCGCCTAGAATGTGCGCGATGCCCGATACCCTCGCCGCGCCCGCCAGCCACGTGCTGGAGATCAAGCACAGCCGTTTCCTTGCCCAGGCCACGCCGATCGGCAGCGCGGCCGATGCGCTGTCCTTCCTCGCCGATGTCGCGGTGGCCGATGCCACCCACAACTGCTGGGCCTACCGCTGCGGCAACGAATACCGCTCCAGCGACGACGGCGAGCCCTCCGGTACCGCCGGGCGCCCCATCCTCGCCGCGATCGACGGCCAGGGCTACGACCGCGTGGCCGTGGTCGTGACCCGCTGGTATGGCGGCATCAAGCTCGGCGCCGGCGGGCTGGTGCGCGCCTATGGCGGCACCGCGGCCGAATGCCTGCGGCTGGCGCCGCGCCTGCCGCTGGTGGCGATGCGCCGGCTGCGGCTGGCCTGCCCGTTCGACGAACTCGGTACCGTGTACACGCAGCTGGCCACCCACGCGGCCGACAAACTCGACGAAGCGTTCGACGAGCACGGCGCGCAGCTGTCCATCGAACTGCCCGCCGACCGCGTGGACGGCTTGAAAACCCAGCTGCGCGACGCCACCCGTGACAGGGTGCGCTGGCTCGACGCCGGCGGCTGAGGCCGGTGCCGGCCCTCCCTTCTCCCGATGCCCCGCCCATGACCGAAACCGCACCTGCTTCCCCCACTTCCGCCAAGGCACGGCTGGGCACGCTGCGTGCGCTGTGGCCGTTCGTGCGCCGCCACATGGGGTTGTTCGTCGCCTGGCTGGTGGCACTGGCCGTCGCCTCGGCGGCCACGCTGAGTTTCCCGGTCGCGTTCCGGCGCATGATCGACGACGGCTTCAGCAACGGCAGCAACATCGACCAGGTATTCCTGCTGGTGTTCGCCGTGGTGGTGGTGCTGGCCGCGGCCAGCGCGGCGCGCTTCTTCTTCGTGTCCCTGCTGGGCGAGAAGGTCGTGGCCGACCTGCGCCGGCAACTGTACGCGCACCTGATCGGGCTGGATGCGCAGTTCCACGACCGCAACCGCAGCGGCGAGCTGGTCTCGCGCCTGTCGGCCGACAGCGAGCTGCTGCGCAGCGTGGTCGGCAGCAGCATGTCGGTGGCGCTGCGCAGTACCGTCACCGTGGTCGGCAGCCTGGCGATGCTGTTCGTCACCAGCCCGCGCCTGGCCGCCTTCACCCTGGTCGGCATCCCGCTGGCCGTGCTGCCGATCGTGCTCGGCGCGCGCCGCCTGGAGAAGGCCTCGCGCGCCAGCCAGGACCGCGTCGCCGATGCCAACAACCTCGCCAGCGAAACCCTCGGCGCGGTCCGCACCGTGCAGGCGCACGCGCGCGAAGGCTATGAGACCGGGCGCTTCGCCGAGGCGGTGCGCGTGGCGGTGGCGACCGCGCGCGGCCGCATCCGCACCCAGTCGCTGGTCACCGCCGTCGTCATCACCCTGGTGTTCGGCGCGGTGGTGCTGGTGCTGTGGTCCGGCGCGCACGACGTCATCGCCGGGCGCATCAGCAAGGGCGAACTGGGCCAGTTCGTGTTCTATGCGCTGATCGGCGGCGGCTCGGTCGGCGCCTTGGCCGAGGTATGGAACGAGCTGCAGCGCGCGGCCGGCGGCATGGGCCGCATCGCCGAGCTGCTGCAGGAACGCCCCGGCGTGCGCGCGCCGGCCATGCCGCTCGCCCTGCCCACGCCGCTGCACGGCGATATCCGTTTCGACGACGTGGTGTTCCACTACCCGCAGCGCCCGGGGCAGCCCGCGCTGGAAGGCTTCACCCTGCATGTGCGGCCGGGCGAGACCGTGGCCCTGGTCGGCCCGTCCGGCGCCGGCAAGAGCACGGTGCTGTCGCTGCTGCTGCGCTTCCACGATCCCGACGCGGGCACGATCAGCATCGACGGCATCGACCTGCGCCAGGCCGAACCGGCGGCGCTGCGCGAACGGATCGCGCTGGTACCGCAGCAGCCGGCGCTGTTCGCCTCCAGCGCGGCGGAGAACATCCGCTACGGCCGCCTGCAGGCCAGCGACGAGGACGTGCGCGCCGCCGCGCGTGCCGCCGAGGCCGACGACTTCATCCGTGCCCTGCCCGAGGGCTACGCCAGCGAACTGGGCGAGCGCGGCGCGCGCCTGTCCGGCGGCCAGCAGCAGCGCATCGCCATCGCCCGCGCCCTGCTCAAGGACGCGCCGATCCTGCTGCTGGACGAAGCCACCAGCGCGCTGGACGCGCAGAGCGAACGCGCGGTGCAGCAAGCGCTGGAACGGCTGATGGCCGGCCGCACCACGCTGGTGATCGCGCACCGCCTGGCGACCGTGCTCAAGGCCGACCGCATCGTGGTGATGGACCACGGTCGCATTGTGGCGCAGGGCACGCACGAACAGTTGCTGCGCGAAGGCGGCCTGTACGCGGAACTGGCGCGGCTGCAGTTCATCGACTGAACCGCAGCGCGATGCGCACCACGCATGACGCGCGTGACGATGCACGCGCGCGGACGAACATCCCTCGACGCCGGGCTAACGCGCGGCGCAGCACGCTGGCCCGGCCGAACCGGGTTGCATGCACGCAGGAGGTTGCCATGGCATTCCGCCAGTTCCCCGCCACCGACAGCAATGGCGAGAGCCACATCATCATCGAGTTCATTCCCGAGCCGGGAAACGCGGGCGATGGCGACGCCACGCCGCGCTATGAGCTGGACGACGGCCGCCACCTGCGGCGCAACGCGCGCGAATTCACCACCCTCGACGGCGAGCTGCGGCTGACGATCTGAAACCCGTGGGCGCGCAGGAATACGCTTGGCGAAGAATTGACCAGCCATCTTGACAGCCTTGCGCGACAAGGGCCGCCGGCGTTCATCCACAGGCTTGTGCGCAGGTCATCCACACCCGCTGTGGATGAATGCGCGCGGCAACGCGCGGACGCACGCAGCGACGCGACACAGCCAGACGGAATGGCCCGCCGTCGATCCGCCGATACCTGCGACGATGGCTGGCCAGGAATTGACCAGCCATCTTGACAGCCTTGCGCCGCAAGGGCTGCCGGCATCCATCCACAGGCTTGTGCGCAGGTCATCCACAGCCGCTGTGGATGAACGCGCGCTCAGCGGTCCAGCACCCGGCCGATGCCGCTGTGGTCGATCTCGCGCGCGGCCGCTTCCAGCACGGCCGGCGCGTAGCGCTGCGCGAAGCCCATGCGGAAGTGCACCTCGCCGCCGGGGGTGCGCGAGGAGTGGATCGAGGACAGGCTGATGCCATGCCGTTCGAACACGTGCAGCAGCTCGCGCAGCGAGCCGGCGCGGTCCTCGGGCAGGTGCACGCTCATCGCGCGCGTATCGGTCAGGTCGGCCAGCAGGTAGCCCAGCCGCTCGAAGCTGTAGTTGCCGTCGCGCAGGGTCTGCTCGCCCACCGCCGCGCGGTTGTCGTCGAGGAACTGGCTGCGGAACGCCGCGCGCGCCGCATCGCTGCCATCGGCCAGCTGCGCGCGCAGCTGCTGCAGCTGCCCCAGCAGGCGATCCAGCACCTCGCCCGCATGCGGATTGCCGAACTGGATGTCCTCGTAGATCGCCGGGTTCAGCGACAGGATGCGCGAGATCACCGCCGCATCCAGCTCGAACGCGGTCGAGCGGTACGGCATCAGCGCCTGCAGGTCGCCGAGCAGTGGTGCGTAGCCGCGCATCACCCCGGCCTGCGCCAGGTGGGTGGCATGCACCATCGCCTGCACCAGCGCCATTACCCGGTCGTGGTGCTCGGGCGTGGCCGGCACGCACTCGGCTTCCAGCGCGGCGTACAGCTGCTCCAGCCACGGCTGCCACGGCGCATCGACGCGCGCCTGGCACACCACCATCACCCGGCCCTTGAGCGTGGGCGCCTTGGGCGGTGCGGTCATCGGATGCAGGCCGGCCACGCTGGCCTGCGAACGCAGCATCGCCGCCACCGGCGCGCTCTTGATCGAGGTCACGTCCAGCCACAGGCGGCCGCGCTCGCGTCCGGCCGAGCGCCGCACGTAATCGTCGATCAGCGCCGGCGTATGCCGGATCGGCGCGGAGAACAGCAGCACGTCGGCGCGTTCCAGCAGCTGCTCCGGCGTCTGCGAGGCGGCATCGACCGGGTCGTGGCCGATCACCTCCAGGCCCATGCGCGACTGAAAGAAGCCGCGCAGCCAGCGGCCGTAGGCGCCGCCGCTGCCGACGATGCCGATGACGGGCGTCACCGGCGCCTGCGCCACGCTCATGCCAACCGCTCGGCGTGGAACCGGTACGGCGTGCCCAGCGCGGCCGGCGCCGCCGCCAGCACGTCGAACTCCTCCACGCCCTGGGCCAGCGTCGCCTCCAGCGCGGCATGCACGCCGGCGATGGCGCGGCCCACCGCGTCCTCGAACGCATGGCCCTTGAGCAGGAATGCCACCAGCAGCGACATCAGCACGTCGCCGGTGCCGGCCACGTCCACCGGCAGGTGCGGCGAAGCCCAGCGCCAGACCTGGTCGCGGCCGATCGCCAGCGTCACCAGTTCGCCGGGCACGCCGGACACCGAGTGCGCGATCACCCACTGCGGGCCGCGCTCCAGCAGGACGCGCGAGGCGGCGATGGCGTCGTCCTGTTCCAGCGCCGGCATGCCGGTCAGCCGCCCCAGCTCGAAGGCGTTGGGCGTGACCAGCCATGCATGCGGCAGCAGGCGCTCGGCGAAGATGCGTTCCAGCCCGGGTTCGACATAGGGCCCGGTGTGGGTGTCGCCGATCACCGGGTCCAGGCAGTAGCGCAGGCCCGGGCAGGACGGCAGCACGCCGTCGAGCCAGTCGGCGAAGGCCGCGCCGTTGGCGACGCTGCCAAAATAACCGGATACCAGCGCGCCGGCGCGCTGCGGCAGGCCGCGCTCGCTGGCACCCTGCAGCAGTTCGGCGAACCAGTCCGCCGGCAGCACGCGGCCGCGCAGCGTCGCGTAGAACGGCGCATTGCTGAGCAGGGTGGTGGGAATCTCCGCCACGCGCAGGCCCAGGGCGCGCAGCGGCGGCACCGCCGCGCTGTTGCCGGCGTGGCCATAGACCAGCTGCGACTGTACGGAGATCACGTCCACCGGCGAGGGCCCGTCCGGGCGCTGCCGGCGACCGTGCACGAGATGGCTGTGGTCGACGTCGTTCATCGCCGCATTCTACGCCTGCGGCAACGACGGCCGAGGGCATGGATGCGCACGCAACCAAACGCCGGAAACGACGAAGCCGCAGCGGGCTGCGGCCTCGATAGTCCCGTAGGAGCGACTTAAGTCGCGAAAGGGCTTCACCGGGAAAGCCATCGCGACTGAAGTCGCTCCTACAGAGAATCTTTGGATCAGGGCGACGTCATCCGGTCCCAGAAGCCCTTGACGCCATCCAGGAAGGTGGCCGACTTGGGCGAGTGCTTGCGCGCTTCGTCGCCGACGAAGGTCGCTTCGAACTGCTCCAGCAGCCTGCGCTGCTCGGCGGTCAGGTTGACCGGCGTCTCCACCACGATGCGGCAGTACAGGTCGCCTTCGGTGCGGCTGCGCACCGACCTGACGCCCTTGCCGCGCAGGCGGAACAGCTTGCCGGTCTGGGTCTCGGCGGGAATGCGGATCTCCGCCTCGCCGCCCAGCGTGGCCACGCGCACCGCATCGCCCAGCGCCGCCTGCGAGATGCGGATCGGCACTTCGCAGTGCAGGTCGTCGCCATCGCGGGTGAAGATGGGATGCTCGCGCACGCGCACTTCCACATACAGGTCGCCCGGCGGCGTACCGGCAGGGCCGGCCTCGCCCTCGCCCTGCAGGCGGATGCGGTCGCCGGTATCGACGCCGGCCGGCACCTTCACCGACAGCACCTTGTCTTCCTCGACGCGGCCGTTGCCGTGGCAGGTCCTGCACGGCCTGGCCACGATCTGGCCGCGGCCGCCGCAGTTGTGGCAGGCCTGCTGCATGGCGAAGATGCCGCGCTGCATGCGTACCTGGCCGCGCCCGCCGCAGACGTTGCAGGTCTCGACCTTGCCGTCCTCCGAGCCGCTGCCGTCGCAGTCGCGGCACTCGACCAGGGTCGGAATCTCGATGCGGCGCTCCACGCCGGCCACCGCTTCCTCCAGGTCCAGCTCCATCACGTAGCCGATGTCGGCGCCGCGGCGCGCCTGGCGCGCGCCCCCGCCGCCGAAGATGTTGCCGAAGATGTCGCCGAAGATGTCGCCCATGTCCGGGCCGCCCGGACCGCCGCCCATCCCGCCCATGCCATGCTCGAACGCGGCATGGCCGTGGGCGTCGTACAGGCGCCGCTTGTTGCCGTCGGACAGGACCTCGTAGGCCTCCTTGCATTCCTTGAAGGCGGCCTCGGCCGCGGCGTCGCCCGGATTGCGGTCCGGGTGATGCTTCATCGCGCAACGGCGATAGGCCTTCTTCAGCTCCTCGTCACCGGCGTCGCGGGAGACGCCCAGTACTTCGTAGTAATCGCGCTTGCTCATGCTCTACCTCTCCCTCCCCCTCCGCGGGGAGGGCTGGGGCGGGGGTTCGTTGATGCGACAAGGGTCCGGGACCGCAACGCGCTCCCGAACCCTCACCCCAACCCCTCTCCCGGAGGAGAGGGGCACTGGACATCAGGACTTCTTGTCGTCCTTGACCTCGGTGAACTCGGCGTCGACCACGTCGTCGCTCGACGGACCGGCCGCGCCGGCGCCCGGGGCCGGGCCGCCCTGCTCGCCGGCCGAGGCGGCGGCGTACAGCGACTGGCCGGCCTCCTCCAGCGCCTTGGACTTCGCTTCGATCTGCGCCTTGTCGTCGCCCTTCATCGCGGTTTCCAGGTCGGCCAGCGCCGCTTCCACCTTGCCGATGACATCGCCGCCGACCTTGCTGCCGTGCTCGGTGATGGCGCTGCGGGTGGCGTGGATCAGGCCGTCGGCCTGGTTGCGGGCCTGCACCAGCTCCTGGAACTTCTTGTCTTCCTCGCGGTGCGCCTCGGCGTCGGCCACCATGCGGTTGATCTCGTCCTCGGACAGGCCCGAACCGGCCTTGATCTCGACCTTCTGTTCCTTGTTGGTCTTCTTGTCCTTGGCCGACACATGCAGGATGCCGTTGGCGTCGATGTCGAAGGACACTTCCACCTGCGGCAGGCCGCGCGGCGCCGGCTCGATGCCGGTCAGGTCGAACTTGGCCAGCGACTTGTTGTATCGGGCCTGCTCGCGCTCGCCCTGCAGCACGTGCACGGTCACCGCCGACTGGTTGTCCTCGGCGGTGGAGAACACCTGCGAGGCCTTGGTCGGGATGGTGGTGTTCTTCTCGATGATCTTGGTGAACACGCCGCCCAGGGTCTCGATGCCCAGCGACAGCGGGGTCACGTCCAGCAGCAGCACGTCCTTGACGTCGCCGCCCAGCACGCCGCCCTGGATCGCGGCACCCAGCGCCACGGCCTCGTCAGGGTTGACGTCCTTGCGCGGCTCCTTGCCGAAGAACTCGCTGACCGCCTGCTGCACCTTCGGCATGCGGGTCTGGCCGCCGACCAGGATCACCTCGTTGATGTCGCTCGAACGCAGGCCGGCATCGTTCAGCGCGGTGCGGCACGGCTCGATCGACTTCCTGATCAGGTCTTCCACCAGCGCTTCCAGCTTGGCGCGGGTCAGCTTGATGTTCAGGTGCTTCGGGCCGGAGGCGTCGGCGGTGACGTACGGCAGGTTGACTTCGGTCTGCTGCGCGCTGGACAGCTCGATCTTGGCGCGCTCGGCCGCGTCCTTCAGGCGCTGCAGGGCCAGCGGGTCCTTGCGCAGGTCGATGCCCTGGTCCTTGTTGAACTCGTCGACCAGGTACTCGATGACGCGGTTGTCGAAGTCCTCGCCACCGAGGAAGGTGTCGCCGTTGGTGGCCAGCACCTCGAACTGCTTCTCGCCGTCGACATTGGCGATTTCGATGATCGACACGTCGAAGGTGCCGCCGCCCAGGTCGTAGACGACGATCTTGCGGTCCTTGTTGTCACCCTTGTCCAGGCCGTAGGCCAGCGCGGCCGCGGTCGGCTCGTTGATGATGCGCTTGACGTCCAGGCCGGCGATGCGGCCGGCGTCCTTGGTCGCCTGGCGCTGGCTGTCGTTGAAGTACGCCGGCACGGTGATGACCGCCTCGGAGACCTTCTCGCCAAGGAAGTCCTCGGCGGTCTTCTTCATCTTCTCCAGCACCTTGGCCGAGATTTCCTGCGGCGCCATCTTGCGGCCGTCGCTGGTCTGCACCCAGGCGTCGCCGTTGTCGTGGGCCAGGATGCCGTACGGCACGTGGGCGATGTCCTTCTGCACCTCGCCGTCGGTGAACTTGCGGCCGATCAGGCGCTTCACCGCGTAGAAGGTGTTCTTCGGATTGGTGACGGCCTGGCGCTTGGCCGAGGCGCCCACCAGCACTTCGCCGTCCTTGGTGTAGGCGACGATGGAGGGCGTGGTGCGGTCGCCTTCCGAGTTCTCGATGACGCGGGCCTTGCCGCCGTCCATGATCGCCACGCACGAGTTGGTGGTGCCGAGGTCGATACCAATGATCTTGCCCATGGGGGACTCCTGAGGATTCGTGTGCCGGCAGCCGCCGGGTATGAACGGGATGTGGGGGATGGCCGGATGACATTCAAGCCACCCCCGGAACACTGTTTGCCGGCGGCCGCCCGCGTTAAGGCGGCGGCCAGCCGGCGCGGGTCAGTCGACCCGGGCCACCACTACCAGCGCCGGCCGCAGCAGGCGCTCGTTGAGCAGGTAGCCCTTCTGGAACACGGTCACCACCGCGCCCGGGGCCACGCCGGCCGGGGCGTCGACCTGGCTGATGGCCTGGTGGTGTTCCGGATTGAAGGGCTGGCCGACCGGGTCGAGCAGGGTCAGGCCGTTGTCGGCGGCGACCTTGAGCAGTTGCTTGTAGGTCAGCTCCAGCCCTTCGCGCAGCGGGCTGGGCTCGCTGCCGGCCGCCGCCAGCCCGGCATCCAGGCTGTCGAACACCGGCAGCAGTTCGCCCAGCAGCTTCTCGTTGGCGAACTTGCGCGCCTGTTCGATGTCGCGCGCCACGCGCTTGCGCTGGTTCTCCAGGTCGGCGCGCTCGCGCAGCGACTCGCCCTTGAGCTGCTCGATCTCGGCGCGCAGCGCCTGGAGCTCGGCGTCCTGCGCCTCGGCCGCGCCGCCGGCGCTGTTCTCGGTCTCGAAATCGGGGTGGTCTTGGTTCATTTCCGGTTCCCTGGCGGTCGTTCTGCCGCCTGCCTGCTCCCCCGTATGTGGGCTGCCCCCCGGGTTTCAAGGCTCCGGCTCACTCCCTGCGACGGTCGCGCATTAATGTGGCGCACGCAGCGCCCTTCCCGGATTGACCTGCCGCATGCGCGTGCTAGCTTTGCGCGGCCCCAACCTCTGCCGACCATGCTCAGACATCTTTCGATCAAGGATTTCGCCGTCGTCCGCGCCACCGAACTGGAATTCGGGCCGGGCATGACCGTGGTTTCCGGCGAAACCGGCGCCGGCAAGTCGCTGATGGTCGATGCCCTGGGCTTCCTGTCCGGGCTGCGCGCCGACAGCGGCGTGGTCCGCCACGGCGCCGGCCGGGCCGAGCTTTCGGCCGAATTCGACCTCGCCGACGACGCCCCGGCCCGCCGCTGGCTGCAGGACAACGAGCTCGACGACGAGGACCAGTGCCAGCTGCGCCGGGTGATCCGCGCCGACGGCGGCTCGCGCGCCTTCATCAACGGCCGCCCGGTACCGGTGTCGCAGCTGGCCGAACTGGCCGCCTTCCTGGTCGAGATCCATGGCCAGCACGAGCAGCAGGCGCTGCTGTCGCGCCCCAGCCAGCTGGCCCTGCTCGACGCCTACGCCCGCAACGACGCCGAACGCGCCGCGGTACGCGCCGCCAGCGGCCAGTGGCAGGCGCTGATCGACGAGCGCGACGCGCTGTCGCAGCAGGGCGACGTCTCCGACCGCATCGCCTTCCTCGAACACCAGCTCGGCGAGCTGCAGCGCGAGGAACTGGAACCGGCGGCGGTGGCGGCGCTGGCCGCCAGCCACCGCCGCCAGGCGCATTCCACCGCGCTGATCGAGGCCTGCCAGTACGCCGGCAGCGCGCTCAATGGCGACGACGGCCCTTCCCTGCTCGGCCTGCTGCAGCAGGTGCGGCACGAGCTGTCGCGGGTCAGCCAGCACGACGCGCGGCTGGGCGAGATCGACGGCATGCTCGACGCCGCCGGCATCCAGCTGCACGAAGCGCTGGCCCAGCTGGACCGGGTGCAGGACGACCTGGACAGCGACCCGGAGGCCTTCGAGGAGATCGAACGCAGGCTCGGCCGCCTGCACGACCTGGCACGCAAGCACCGCGTGCCGATGGAGGAACTGTCCGCCACCCGCGACCGCATCGAGGCGGAGCTGGAGCAGTTGCGCGGCGCCGACGAGCGCCTGTCGCGGCTGGCCGGCGAGATCGACAAGGCCGCCACGCACTGGCAGGCGCAGGCCGCCCTGCTCACCGCCAGCCGCACTGCCTCGGCCAGGGCGCTGTCGGACACCACCACCGCCCTGATCGGCGAACTGGGCATGGGCGGCGGCCAGTTCCTGATCGAACTGGAACCCCAGCCGCAACCGCGCCCGGACCCGAATGGCGCCGAACGGGTCGAATTCCTGGTGGCGGCCAATGCCGGGCAGCCGCCGCGGGCGCTGCGCAAGGTTGCCTCCGGCGGTGAGCTTTCGCGCATTTCGCTGGCCATCGAGGTAGCCGCGCTGGGCCTGGATGCGGTGCCGACCATGGTGTTCGACGAAGTGGACTCGGGCATCGGCGGTGCCGTGGCCGACATCGTCGGCAAGAAACTGCGTGCCCTGGGCGAGCGCCGCCAGGTGCTGTGCGTGACCCACCTGCCCCAGGTGGCCTCCAAGGGCCACGCCCATTACCGGGTCAGCAAGGCCCCGGTGGAGGGCATGACCCAGAGCGCGGTGGAACTGCTCGACGCCAGGGGGCGCGAGGAAGAACTGGCGCGCATGCTCGGCGGCGCCGAAGTCAGCAAGGAAGCCCGCGCCGCCGCCCGCAAGCTGCTGGCCGAGGTCTGAAGCGGGCCCGCCCGGATCTCGCCGGTGGCAGGCCCTTCACGGGCCGCTCGTGACAAGCGCCTCCGGCCCGCGAGGACGGACTGAAAGAGGTTGTGCGGCGAAGCCCCGCCCCTCGGGCACCGGAATGGTCTTCCTCGCCCGGCGTTGGCGCCTTCTTCCGGCGGGAGCCAGGCGCCTCCGCTGACGACTTGAAGTTCCCGAAAACGAAGACACCGGCCCACGGCCGGTGTCTTTGCCTGCCTGCGCGGCACCAGGCCGCCGCTCAGCGCCGCTTCTTGCGCACGTACAGCACCAGCGAATGCTCTTCCAGCTCGTAGCCGTGGTCGGCCGCGATCTTCTTCTGCAGTTCCTCGATCTCGCGGCTTTCGAACTCGATGATCTTGCCGGTATCCACGTCCACCATGTGGTCATGGTGGCCGCCGCGGTCCAGTTCATAGACCGCCTGCCCCCCTTCGAAATTGTGCTTGAGCACCAGGCCCGCCGCCTCGAACTGGGTCAGCACGCGGTACACCGTGGCCAGGCCGATCTCGTCGCCGCAATCGAGCAGCTGCCGGTAGATGTCCTCGGCGGTCAGGTGGTGGTGGGGGGTGTTCTGCTCGAGCAGCGCCAGGATGCGCATCCGCGGATGCGTCACCTTCAGGCCGACTTTGCGCAGGTCGTTGGATTCCATGGCCATCGTGTTCATTGGCGGTTTAACGCCAGTTGCCTCCGGTCAGATCGCGCTGGGTGCCGGGGAGTGTATCATCGCCGTGATTTCCTCAATCGCCCGTCCCAATGCGCAACCTCCTGCTGATCGCCGTTGTCGCCCTGTCCACCACCGGCTGCGGCATCATCTACAAGCAGCCCATCTACCAGGGCAACCTGCTGCAAGAAAAGTCCGTCGCCCAGCTGCAGGCCGGCCAGAGCAAGCAGCAGGTCAATGCGCTGCTGGGAACGCCGTCCATTCCCGATCCGTTCCATGCCCAGCGCTGGGACTACACCTCCAGCCAGCGCGTGAACCGCCTGGGCAAGACCGAGGTGAAGAACTTCACGGTGTTCTTCGAGAACGACCGCGTCACCCGCTGGGAAGGCGACTACTTCCCCAACCAGGACGCGGAACTGGCCCAGAGGAGCGTGCGCCAGTTCGGCCGCAACCTGGCCAAGGACAAGAAGAAGCGCGGCGGCCGCTGAATCCAGCCGCCACGCACGGGATCAATCGCCGCCGCGCGCCCGCCGGCGGCGATTTTCTTTGGGGTCGGCCAGCAGCGGCCGGAGCAGTTCGATGCGGTCCCCGTCGTGCAGCACCTGCTGTGGCCGCGCCAGCACGCCATGGACCGCCATGGCCACGGAATGGCCGCCAGCATCCAGCGCCGCCGCTTCCACGGCCTCGCCGACGGTGCAGCCCTCCGGCAGGACCAGTTCCCGGCGCAGGTAGCGCTCCGGCCAGGCCAGCACCACGTCCACGCGCACGGTTCAGCCCCCCTGCTCGGCCACGCGCACGAAGTCGTTGACCATGCGGTCGGCCAGCCCCTGGAAACCGAGCGCCAGCGCCGGCCCGAGCAGGCGCGAGGTCGGCTCGAACTCGAGCTCGAGGCTCACCTTGCAGGCGGTGTCGGACAGCGGCTGGAACTGCCAGCGCCCATGCAGGCGCTTGAAGGGACCATCCCTCAACTGCATGTCGATGCTGCCCGGGCGCTGCAGCGCGTTCTCGGTCATGAACCAGGTGCGGAACGAGCCCAGCCCCAGGTCCAGCCGGGCCACCAGGCGCTCGGGCCCCTCCTCCAGGATCTGCGCCGCCTCGCACCAGCGGAAACGCCGCGGATAGGCGGCGACGTCATTGACCAGGTCGAACATGCGCTCGGCCGGCTGTTCGACCAGGGCGCTGCGGCGGATGGTAGGCATGCGGGATACGGATGGATGTTCGGAAAGCCCCCGAATCGGAGACAATACGGAAATGAGCAAGAAACCCGGTAAGGATAAAGCAAAGAACGCGCAGGCCGACAAAACCATCGCGCTCAACAAGCGCGCGCGCCACGAGTACCACCTGGAGGAACGCTTCGAGGCCGGGCTGGTGCTGCAGGGCTGGGAGATCAAGGCCATCCGCGCCGGGCGCGGCAACATGACCGACGCCTACGCCTACGTGAAGGACGGCGAGATCTTCCTGATCGGCGCGCAGATCACGCCGCTGATCCAGGCCTCCACCCACACCATTCCCGAGGACCGGCGCCAGCGCAAGCTGCTGCTGCACCGGCGCGAGATCGACAAGCTCATCGGGCGGGTGGAGCGCGACGGCTACACGCTGGTGCCGACCGCGATGTACTGGAGCAAGAACCGCATCAAGCTCGAAATCGCGCTCGCCAAGGGCAAGCAGGCCCACGACAAGCGCGATGCGGCCAAGGACCGCGACTGGGCACGCGAGAAGCAGCGCGCCCTGCGCGCCCACAACCGCAACGCCTGAGTGCGGAGCGGCGGGCCGCCGCCCCGCCCTCAGCCCTGCAGCAGCGCCCGCCCGCCGCGCACGCGGACATCGCACCGGCGCTGCGCGACATGCAGCGCCGCCAGCGGCACCACCACGGCGAGCCGCCCGGCATGGCGCTCATCGCCCGCCATCCAGCGCCGCGCCTCTGTTGCGGCTTCCGCAGGCAGCACTGCCAGCAGTTCCGCATCCTCCAGCGAGTCAACGACTGCCTGCAGGCGCACGGAAAAGCCGGATACGCGGGCCGCATAGCCCGCCGCCTGCACCACGGCAATGACGCCGCCGAGTTCTGCCAGGCCCCTGGCCACCCACAGGCCCGCCACGACGCCCAGGGCCGATGACACCGCCAGCAGCAGCATCGCCGCGAACCCTGGACGCCCGAGTGGCACCAGCGCAGGCTGCCGGAATGCGCGACGGCAGAGCACGGCAAGCGCCAGAACGGCCAAGGCCTGCATGCCCGGCTGCACCGCCATGAATGCGGCGCCCACCGCCATCACCAGCCCTAGGCACATCCACGAGGATGGCATCGCGCGCCGGCGGAAATCCGCCCCGACGTTCGCGGCCAGTCCATTCAAGCGATACGAACCAGGGGACTGCATCGGGCCATGCCAGCACAGGAATGTGACGGCCATGTTCGGCAGCAGCACGTCGCAGAAAGGTCGCAGCACCGTCAAGCGCCTGCCGTCGCGCCTGCGCATGCCGTATCGCCTGCAGGCGACTCGTGCATCCCGGCAAAAGAAAAGCCCAGCCGGTAAAGGCTGGGCTCGATAGATGGTGGAGGTGGGCGGAATTGAACCGCCGTCCGAAGGCACTCCATCCCCGGCACTACATGCTTAGCTCGCCGTTGTATCTCGCCCCGGAACAGCACGGCGCGCAAAGCGCATCCCGGAACCAGCCCGCTTCATCTAGCCTGGGGCTGACGGGCAGCCACCCCATGCGATTCCGTGATGATGACCCTACGCAGCGAGCACGGACACAAGCTGTTTCGGGGCTTAGGCCTTAAGCGGCCAGAGCGTAGTTGTCGTCGTTGGCAACTATGAGTTGTGCAGCTGGATTTACGAGGAAAGCTACCCCCTCGGCATGCGCCAAGCGACTTCACAACCCCCGTCGAAACCAGTGCACCCCCGATTTCTTCAAGAATCTTCAGTCTTCATCGCCAGATCCGCGGTGCGGTCCAGTCGATGCTCGACAACGATCATGTTACGCGATGCAGGGGGATGCGTCACCTCCACGCGGCACGATGGACATCTCGCAGTCATGCGCTCCCGCATTGCCGGACCCACGACGCGGATGCATGCCCCTGAAACGAAAAACGTCCGCAAACCCAGTGGCTTGCAGACGTCTTCAACTGGCGGAGTGAGAGGGATTCGAACCCTCGATAGAGCTTTTGACCCTATACTCCCTTAGCAGGGGAGCCCCTTCGGCCTCTCGGGCATCACTCCGTTTTTCTTTCACCCTGCCGCGTGTTCCGTGGCAGGGCGCGAAGAATACCGTTTAACGGGGTGAAAGGTAAACCCTTATTCGGAAGTTTCTTCACTTCCCGACGCAGCCGGCTCGTCGCCGCGCTGGATACGCTGGAAAATCTCTTCACGGTGCACCGCCACGTCCTTCGGCGCGGTGATACCGATACGTACCTGGTTGCCCTTGACGCCGAGCACGGTCACGCTGACCGAGTCACCAATCATCAGGGTTTCGCCTACACGGCGAGTCAGGATCAACATTGTGCAATCTCCATGGAACCGGTGGGTTTCCCACCGGCATTGGCGCGCCAGGTACCTGCGCCCCACGACAAAGGGAAAAGACCCCCAATGTTAATGGCAGGGCGCCAGCACCTTCAAGGCGCGCGATTGTCTACATTCATGCCAAGTGTGGCTTGACCCACGCCAGCACGCCTTCGAGCGCGGCGACCAGCCTGGGACCGTCTTCACCGCCACCCTGCGCCAGATCGGGACGACCACCGCCCTTGCCACCGATCTGACCGGCGACATGGGACAGCAGTTCCCCGGCCTTGACCTTGCCCATTGCCGAGCCATTCACGCCGGCGACCAGGGACGCCTTGCCGTCCTGGGTGCCGGCCAGCAGGATCACCGCGTCGCCCAGCTGCTGCTTGAGCCGGTCCATCGCATCGCGCAGCGCCTTGGCGTCGAAGCCTTCCAGGCGCGCGGCCAGCACCTTCACGCCACCGACCTCGACGGCCGAAGCGCCCAGATCCGCGGTCGCCCCCGACGCCAGCTTGGCCTTGAGCGCTTCCAGTTCGCGCTCGAGCTTCTTCTGTCGCTCTCCGAGCTGGCGGATCTTCTCGACCACGTCGGTCGCCGCGCCGCCCAGCAGGCTCGCGGCCTCGGCCAGGCGGGCCTCCTCGGCGTCGACGTGGTCCAGCGCGCCCTGCCCGGTCACCGCCTCGATGCGGCGCACGCCGGAGGAGACGCCACCTTCGGAGGTGATCTTGAACAGGCCGATGTCGCCGGTGCGCGACACGTGGGTGCCGCCGCACAGTTCGGTGGAGTAGTCGCCCATCTTCAGCACGCGCACGTTTTCGCCGTACTTCTCGCCGAACAGCGCCATCGCGCCGAAATCCAGCGCTTCCTGCATGCCCATGTGGTGCACTTCGGCGGCGTTGTTGGCGCGCACCTGCTCGTTGACCTTGCGCTCGATGACCGCCAGTTCGTCCGCGCTGATCGGCTGGAAGTGGGAGAAATCGAAGCGCAGGCGGTCCGGCGCCACCAGCGAGCCCTTCTGCTGCACGTGGGTGCCGAGCACCTCGCGCAGGGCGGCATGCAGCAGATGGGTGGCCGAATGGTTGAGGATGGTGGCGCTGCGACGCGCGGTGTCGATCGCACCGGAGAGGATGTCGCCGAGCTTGATCGCGCCCTGCTTCACGGTACCGACATGGCCGTGGAACTGGCCGGCGAACTTCTGCGTGTCGGAAACCGCGACCTCCACGCCATTGCCGGACAGCACGCCGGTGTCGCCTACCTGGCCACCCGACTCGGCGTAGAACGGGGTCCTGTCGGTGAACACGATCACCTCGTCGCCGGCCTGCACGGCCTCCACCGGACGCCCGTCCCGGAGCAGCGCGACGACCTTCAGGCCGTCGGCCTGCAGGTGCTCGTAGCCCAGGAAGGCGGTCGGCGACAGCGTGGCGACCAGCTCGGCCGGCAACTGCACGCCACCGCCGAACTTGCCGGCGGCACGGGCCATCTCGCGCTGGTGTTCCATGGCCGTGTCGAAGCCGGCCATGTCCACCGTCATGCCGCGCTCACGGGCGATGTCGGCGGTCAGGTCGACCGGGAAACCATAGGTGTCGTACAGGCGGAACGCATCGGCGCCGGGAATGACGCCGTCGCCGACCTTGGCCGCGACGTCGTCGAAGATCTTCATGCCCGCGTCCAGGGTCTCGGCGAAGCGCTCTTCCTCGGCCAGCAGCGCCCTCTGCACCGTGGCGGCGGCTGCCGGCAGTTCCGGATAGGCCTCGCCCATCAGCTCGACCAGGGTCGGCACCAGCTGATGGAAGAACGGCTGGCGCACGCCCAGCATCCAGCCGTGGCGCAGGGCGCGGCGGATGATCCGGCGCAGCACATAGCCGCGGCCTTCATTGGAGGGCAGCACGCCATCGACGATGAGGAAGGAGCAGGCGCGGATGTGGTCGGCGATGACGCGCAGCGACTTGTTCTCCAGGTCGGCGGTGCCGGTCAGCGCGGCGGCCTTGCGGATCAGCGCCTGGAACAGGTCGATCTCGTAATTGGTGTGCACGTGCTGCAGGATCGCCGCCAGGCGCTCCAGGCCCATGCCGGTGTCCACGCACGGGGCCGGCAGCGGCACCAGGGTGCCGTCGGGCTGGCGGTCGAACTGCATGAACACCAGGTTCCAGATTTCGATGAAACGGTCGCCGTCCTCGTCCGGCGAGCCCGGAGGGCCGCCGGCGATGTGTTCGCCGTGGTCGAAGAAGATCTCGGTGCACGGACCGCAGGGGCCGGTGTCGGCCATCTGCCAGAAGTTGTCCGAGGCGTACGGCGCGCCCTTGTTGTCGCCGATGCGCACGATGCGGTCTTCCGGCACGCCGATCATGTCGCGCCACAGCGCGTAGGCCTCGTCGTCGTTGTGGTAGACGGTGACCAGCAGGCGTTCGGCCGGCAGCTTCCAGACCTGGGTCAGCAGTTCCCAGGCCCAGGCGATGGCGTCCTTCTTGAAGTAATCGCCGAAGGACCAGTTGCCCAGCATCTCGAAGAAGGTGTGGTGGCGTGCGGTGTAGCCGACCGAGTCGAGGTCGTTGTGCTTGCCGCCGGCGCGCAGGCAGCGCTGGACATCGGCCGCACGCACATAGCTGCGCTTCTCCGCGCCCAGGAACACGTCCTTGAACTGCACCATGCCGGAGTTGGTGAACAGCAGGGTCGGGTCGTTGCCCGGCACCAGCGGCGCGGACGGCACGATGGTGTGCCCCTTCCCCTTGAAGAACTCGAGGAAATCGGCGCGGATCTGTGAGGTGGTGAACTTTACGGGTGTATTCATGAGGACTGGCGATAGGCGGGCTGGCGGCAGCCGGCTCCCCACGCGGTTCGTGGATCCGGAACGGCCGAAACCCTGAAAGGGTATCAGGCCCGGTCCGTTCAGTCCTCTGGGTCGTAGCGGGTGGCGCTGCGGATGCAGGTGCCGTCGAAGCCACGCCGGGCCAGCATGTCCGCCGCCTTGCGCCGCTGGGCCAGGTCCTGCGGCCCGTCCGGGCCAAAACGGCGGCAGACGAGTTCCCGGGCCAGCTCCGCCCAGTCGCCTTCGAAGGTGGCCATCGCCGCCTCGACCGACTCGCTGTCCAGGCCATGGGTGCCCAGCTCGGCACGGATATGCAGGGGGCCGTATCCACCACCGGAGCGGTTGCGTACCAGGGCCTCGGCAAACCGGGTGTCGTCCTGCCAGCCCTCTTCGGCCAGTTTCGCCACCGCGGCGTCGACTTCGTCGGCATCGACGCCCCGGGCCTTGAGCTTGCGCCCCAGTTCCTTGCGCGAGTGCTCCCGCCGCACCAGCAACCCCAGGGCGCGCTGCCGCGGCGTCTGCTCACGTGGCCGCCGGCTGCGACGGCCAGGCCGATCTTCGCTGTCGTTCATTGCGTTACCTGCCATCGTGCGCGTACGGGGCATGCCCCTTACCTACCTGCTGGCAACCCTGCTGCGGGGCATCCGTCTGCCTCAATGAAACCGCGGGGACGGGACGACGTCACTGACGATGCGCCGCCCGCCCCCGCGGGAAAATCATTCCTCGTCTTCCGCGTCACCCGCTTCGCGGGCGGCATCGGCCGGCTGGAATTTCTCGCGCAGTTCGGCCTCGAGCCTGGCCGCCACCTGCGGGTTGTCGCGCAGGTAGCCGCGGGCGTTGTCCTTGCCCTGGCCGATGCGTTCGTCGCCGTAGCTGTACCAGGCGCCCGCCTTCTCCACGAGCTTGGCGTCCACGCCCATGTCGATCAGTTCGCCCTCGCGGCTGATGCCCTCGCCGTACAGGATTTCGGTGACCACCTGCTTGAACGGGGGCGCCAGCTTGTTCTTGACGACCTTGATCTTGGTCTGGTTGCCGATGATCTCGTCGCCCTTCTTGATGGAACCGATGCGACGGATGTCCAGGCGCACCGAGGCGTAGAACTTCAGCGCGTTGCCGCCGGTGGTGGTTTCCGGACTCTGGCCGGGCATCATCACGCCGATCTTCATGCGCAGCTGGTTGATGAAGATCACCAGCGTGTTGGAGCGCTTGATGTTGCCGGTCAGCTTGCGCAGCGCCTGGCTCATCAGGCGGGCCTGCAGGCCAGGCAGCTGGTCGCCCATCTCGCCTTCGATTTCGGCCTTGGGGGTGAGCGCGGCGACCGAGTCGATCACCAGGATGTCCACCGAGCCGGAACGCACCAGCATGTCGGCGATTTCCAGCGCCTGTTCGCCGGTATCCGGCTGCGACAGCAGCAGGTCGTCCACGTTCACGCCCAGCTTGGCGGCGTAGATCGGGTCCAGCGCGTGTTCGGCGTCGATGAAGGCGGCGGTGCCGCCCTGCTTCTGGCACTCGGCGATGGCCTGCAGGGTCAGGGTGGTCTTGCCCGAGGACTCGGGACCGTAGATCTCGACCACGCGGCCCTTGGGCAGGCCGCCGATGCCCAGCGCGATGTCCAGCATCAGCGAGCCGGTGGGGATGGCTTCGACGGGTTCGACCACGCGGTCGCCCATGCGCATCACCGAGCCCTTGCCGAACTGCTTTTCGATCTGGCCCAGCGCCGCGGCAAGTGCACGCTTCTTGTTATCGTCCATCGGGGTCTTCCTCGTCGTTGATGTCATGGATTTCGTCATGGGTCCACTGTAGCGGGGCCGTATCGCACAGGCTGAGACTGGTTGCGGCAGGGCCAGATTATTGGGGCGGGAAGGATACCGGCAGCGGCCTTGCTTCCCATTACCCGTAGGAAAACCCCGCTCGGGCGCCGGGAAGCCGCCCTCACCGGTTGGGGCGGAGCAGGCCGCAGTACAGACCCTCGATGGCGAAATCCTGGTCCGGCAGGACTTCGATGGGCGCGTAGTCCGGGTTGCGCGGCAGCAGGCGGATGCGGTCCTTGCCGACCTTGAGCAGCTTGACGGTGATCTCGTCGTCGATGCGCGCCACCACGATCTGCCCGGAACGCGCGTCGCGGGTGCGGTGCACGCCGATCAGGTCGCCGTCGAAGATGCCCTCGTCGATCATCGAATCGCCCTGCACTTTCAGCAGGTAGTCCGGCGCGGGCGAGAAGAACACCTTGTCCAGCACCACGAAGTCGTCCGAGCCGATGTCCGCGCCGATCGGCAGGCCGGCGGCGACCCGCCCCAGCACCGGCAGGCGCAGCACCTGTTCGTCGGCCACCACGGCGGCCGGCAAGCCGGCGGCATCGCCTTCGTCGACCGGGCGCACCAGGCGGATGCCCCGCGCCCGGCCCGGCACGCGCTCGATGGCGCCGGCGGCTTCCAGCGCGTCCAGGTGGTATTGCGCCGAGCGCACCCCCTTGAAGCCGAAGGCGCGGGCGATCTCGGTCTGCGAGGGCGGCACGCCCTCACTGTCGATGCGCTCGGCGATCATCTGCAGGATCGCCTGCTGGGTCTGGGTCAGGTCCATGGTTAGTAGTATTACTACTAACAACCCGCATCGCAAGCCCCTGGATAGATCGGGTGTCCTGCCGCCGGATCCGCCTGTCTTGGAGGGAACACGGGCGGCCGGGGCCGCACGGACGCACCCCGCGGGCGCGGGCCGGTCGGCTAGCGGCGCTTCCCGCTGCGCCAGATCGAGAACAGGATCCACACCCCGCACAGGCCGGCGCCGAGGAAGCCGGCCACGCCCAGCGCCAGCAGCCAGCGGTTGGCGCCGCTGCCGATGCTGTTCATGACGATGGACGAGCCGATGATCAGCGCGGCGGTGACGATGCCGACGGTGAGGCGGTTGGCGGCGCGGTTGACCTGGTCGCCGAAGCCCTTCAGCCCCGGCGTGTCCACCATCAGCCGCATGCGCCCGCGACGGGCCGCCTGCAGCAGGCGGCGCAGGTCGCGCGGCAGTTCGCCGGCCAGGTCGAGCGCACCGAGCAGGCCGCGGCGGCCACGCCGCAGCACCGCGCGCGGCGCGTAGCGGCGGCGCATGATCCGCTCCAGGAACGGGCGCGCGGCGCCGGCCATGTCGAAGTCCGGGTCCAGTTGCCGGCCCATGCCCTCCAGGGTCAGGAAGGTCTTGATCATCAGCGCCAGGTCGGCCGGCAGGGTCAGGCCGTATTGGCGCAGCAGGGCGGTCACATCGCCCAGCATCAGGCCGATGCGCAGGTCCTTGAGCGGCACGCCGCGGTACTGGTCGACGAAACTGCCCAGGTCGTGCTGCAGGCGCGATTCGTCCACTTCCACGCCGCCGGCCCACTCCAGCAGCACGTCGGTGACCGCTTCCGGGTCCTGCGACACCAGCCCGTGCAGCAGCCGCGCGACCTGGAAGCGGCGCTGCTCGGACAGCCGCCCGACCATGCCGAAATCGATGATGCCGATGCGCCCGTCGCGCATGTAGAAGATGTTGCCCGGGTGCGGATCTGCGTGGAAGCAGCCGTCGTCGAGCACCATCTTGAGGATGATCGCCGCGCCGCTGTGGGCCAGCGCCACACGGTCCAGGCCGGCGGCATCGACGGCGTCCAGGTCGCGCCCGGGGATGCCGTCGACGAAGTCCTGCACGTTGAGGCTTTCGCAGGTCCACTGCCAGTGCACGCGCGGGATCAGCACGTCCGGGTAGCCGGCGAAGTTGCCGGCGATGCGCTCGGCGTTGCGGCATTCGGCGGCGAAATCCAGCTCGCCGCGCAGCGACCGGGTGAACTGCTGTACCACCTCCGAGGGGCGATAGCGGCGCAGGTCGGGCAGGCGTGCCTCGATGATCTCGGCCAGCCGCGCCAGCAGGCGCAGGTCGGCCTCGACCACGTCGCGGATGCCGGGGCGGCGCACCTTCAGCACCACCGGCGTGCCGTCGTGCAGCCAGGCGCGGTGCGCCTGCGCCAGCGAGGCAGCCGCCATCGGCCGTTGTTCCAGCCGGGCGAAGGCCTGCTCCGGCGGTTCGCCCAGGTCGGCCTCGAGCTGCCCGCGCACTTGTTCGTAGGGCAAAGCCGGTACCGCGTTCTGCAGTTCGCTGAACTCGGCGATCCATTCCGGCGGGAACAGGTCCACGCGCGTGGCCAGCACCTGCCCCAGCTTGACGAAGGTCGGGCCGAGGTCTTCCAGCGCGCGCCGCACGCGCACCGGCGCGGACATCTGCTGGATCTGGCCCGGGGCGTTCCAGTGCAGCAGGCGCCCGGCGCGCTGCAGGACGTCGGCCATGCCGATGCGGCGGACCACGTCGCCGAAGCCATGGCGGATCAGGACGGCGGCGATTTCCTGCAGCCGGCCCAGGTCGCGCACCGTGCCCAGTGCTTCCCACATCAGCCGCGCCCTCCGCGCCAGAACCGGTGGCTGCGCATCACAGCAGGGCCTCCAGCCCCTCCAGCGCGCGCGCCACGGTCTGCCGCCGCACCGCGTCGCGGTCGCCGTCGAAATGGAACAGTTCGGCGCGCGTGTAGCCGCCGCGCCGCTTCCAGCCTATCCACACGGTGCCGACCGGCTTGTCGGCGCTGCCGCCGCCCGGCCCGGCGATGCCGGTGACGGCCACGGCGACGCTGGCGCCCGAATGCACCAGCGCGCCGGACACCATTTCAATCACCGTCTCGCGGCTTACCGCGCCCTGGCTTTCCAGCGTCTGCGGGCGCACCCCCAGCAGCGCCTGCTTGGCCTCGTAGCTGTAGGCCACCATGCCGCAGTCGAACCAGTCGGAGGAACCGGCCACGCCGGTCATCGCCTTGGCGATCCAGCCGCCGGTGCAGCTTTCGGCGGTGACCACGCGGTCGCGCGCGGCGCGCAGGCGCTCGCCGATGCGGGCGGCAAGCCGCTCCAGTTCGGTGTCGTCGGGAAGGGGCATGTCGGCGCCTGCGCAGAACGGTTTCCCGTTGTAACGCAAAAGCGCGGCGCGGCGAAACCGCCGCGCCCGCGCCGTGCCATGCTCAGCGGCCGCAGCCTTCCAGCTTCAGCGTCTGCCCCGGCTTGATCGCATAGGCCGGCGCGCGCAGGCCGTTGGCGCGCGCCAGCGCCGGCACCTCACACTGGAAGCGCGTGGCGATGCGGCCCAGGGTGTCGCCCTTGGCGACCCTGTAGCTGCGCGCGGCAGGACGCGGCGCCGGGCGTGGCGGTGCCACCGGCGCCACGGACGCGGGCGTGGCCGACTGCATCGACTGCACATCGCCCACCGCCACGCTGCCGGTGTAGTCCGCAGCCTGCGGGCGCTTGATCGCGGCGTTCACGTCGGCGGTGATCAGCGCCCGCGCCAGGTCCGCGCGCGGGCCGCTCACGCATTGCCGGTTGTACAGCCCGGCGATGCGCGTGGTGGCGTTGATGGAGGTGCCGGCCGGGATCCAGCCGTCGGCCTCGTAGCGCGGGTTGAGATTGCGCAGCACGCGCATGTAGCCGTCGCGGGTACCGGCGCTGCCCAGGCAGATGGTCAGCTCGTAGATCGTGGTGGACCGGGCCAGGCGGATCACCGCCGGCTGCGCGTTGACCTTCGGGAACTCGACGCCGTACTGCTGCGGGTGCAGGAAGATCCACGCCGCGGCGATCACCATCGGCACGTAGTCCTTGGTCTCGCCCGGGAACTGGTTGTAGGTCGCATCGGTCCAGAAGCCCTGGCCGCCGCCCTGGTTGTATACCCGCAGCGCCCTGCCCTCGCCGCCATTGTAGGCGGCCAGCGCCAGTTCGATGTTGCGGTTGAGCTGGGCCATGCGCTCGTTCATGTAGGTGGCGCTGGCTTCGGCGGCGCTGCGCGGGTCGAAACGGGTGTCGAAGCCGGTGCCGTCCGGGCCCAGGCCGAAGCGGCGCCCGGTGGCCGGCATGAACTGCATCAGCCCGGCCGCGCCGGCGCGCGAGGAGGCATGCACGCGGCCGTTGGATTCCTTGGCCATGATGCCGAACAGCAGCGCCTCGGGCAGGCCGCGCTTCTCCCATTCCGGCCACATCACCGCGCGCAGGTTCATGTAGTTCTCGTAGCTGGTCAGAAGCGCCGGGCGCATGTCGGTCAGCCAGCGGCGGATGCCGGCCTGGATCGCCGGGTTGTACTCCACCATGTCGTCGAAGGCATGGCGGTGGTCGTTGAGCAGGGCCGCCGCGCGCGCGGCCTCCGGCACGTCGGCGACCAGCGGGCCGACATGGTCCGGGTCGGCCTCCAGCGTATCGCCGGCCTCGTCTGCGGCCTCGCCGGCGCTGTCGTCGGCCTGCTTCTTCAGCAGCCGCTTGTAGGTGGACAGCAGGGTGCCGACCTGGCAGCCCTTCTGGCCGATGCAGGCGTCGATGACGTCCTCCATGTCCTCCAGCGCCGCATTGCCCTCGGCGGTGCCCTTGGGGTCGGCGTTGGCGACCAGCAGCAGCGCATCGGTGTAGCGCTTCTCGGCCGCGGCCATGCGCTGCTCGATCGCTTCGATCCGGGCCTTGTCGCGGGCGGACACGCGCTGCGCGTGGGCGGTGGGGACGGCAAGCAGCAGCGAGGCGGCGACCAGCAGCGAGCAACGGACGGACGGAACGGAAGCGGGCATCAGCGGCATTACGGACGGAAAGGCTGGCAGGGTAGCCGCCGGCCTCGTGCCGCGGCAACCGGCACGACCAGGCGATACAGTCGGCCGTTAGAATCCCTCCCACGTACCCCCGAGAGCACTCCATGGACCCCATCCTGATCGGCAAAGGCGTAACCGACGACATCGCCGTCACCCTGCTCCCGCGCTTCGGCAACCGCCACGGCCTGGTGGCCGGCGCCACCGGCACCGGCAAGACGGTGACCCTGATGACCCTGGCCGAAGGCTTCTCGCGGCTGGGCGTGCCGGTGTTCCTGGCCGACGTGAAGGGCGACGTGGCCGGCCTGGCCGTGGCCGGCGACGGCAGCGAGAAGCTGGCCCAGCGCGCCGCCGAGATCGGCGTGGCCGGTTACGCGCCGGCCGCCAGCCCGGTGGTGTTCTGGGACCTGTACGGCCAGCTCGGCCACCCGGTGCGCACCACGGTCAGCGAGATGGGGCCGACCCTGCTGGCGCGCATCCTGGAACTCAACGACACCCAGGCCGGCGTGCTCGACATCGTGTTCAAGCTGGCCGACGACCGCGGCCTGCTGCTGCTCGACCTGGACGACCTGCGCGCCCTGCTCAACCTGGTGGCCGAGGAACGCAAGGACGTGTCCACCGAATACGGCCTGGTCAGCGCGCAGTCGGTGGCGGCGATCCAGCGCGCGCTGCTGCGCCTGTCGCAGGACGGCGGCGAGAACTTCTTCGGCGAGCCGGCGCTGGAACTGGCCGACATCATGCGCGTCAACCACGACGGCCGCGGCGTGATCGGCATCCTCGCCGCCGCGCAGCTGATCCTCAAGCCGCGCCTGTATTCGACCTTCCTGCTGTGGCTGCTGTCCGAGCTGTTCGAGAAGCTGCCGGAAGTGGGCGACCTGGAGAAGCCGAAGCTGGTCTTCATCTTCGACGAGGCGCACCTGCTGTTCGACGACGCCCCGGCCGCGCTGGTGCAGCGCATCGAGCAGGTGGTGCGGCTGATCCGCTCCAAGGGCGTGGGCGTGTATTTCTGCTCGCAGTTCCCCGATGACGTGCCGGCCAACATCCTCGGCCAGCTCGGCAACCGGGTGCAGCATGCGCTGCGCGCCTTCACCCCGCGCGACCAGAAGGCGGTGAAAACCGCGGCCGAGACCTTCGTTCCCAATCCGAAGCTGGACGTGGTCGCCACGCTGTCGCAGCTGGGCACCGGCGAGGCGCTGGTCTCCACCCTGCAGGACAAGGGCGTGCCCTCGCCCGTGCAGAAGACGCTGGTGGCGCCGCCGCGTTGCCGCATGGGGTCGATCACCGACGTCGAACGCACGCAGGTGCGCGCCGGCAGCCCGGTGGGCAGCCGCTACGACACCGCGGTCAACCGCGAATCGGCGGCGGAAATCCTGGCCCGGCGGGCGCAGCAGGCGGCCGAACAGGTCAAGGCGCCGGCAGCGCGCACCCGCGAGCAGGACGAGAGCCAGGAAGGCGGCTTCGGCCAGGCCATCAAGGACGCCATCTTCGGCACCAGGCGCCGCCAGGGCATGATCGAGACCATGGCCAAGCAGACCACGCGCACGGTCGGCACCAAGCTGGGCAACCAGATCGTGCGCGGCATCCTCGGCGGCATCTTCGGCGGCAAGCGCTGAACCATGTCGCGCTGGCGTCCCCCCGCGGAAAAGAGCACCGCCCTGATCACCGCGCAGGGCCATGCGCGGCTGAAGGCCGAGCTGGACGAGCTGTGGCGGCAGCGCCGGCCCGAGGTGGTCAAGGCGCTGGCCGCCGCCGCGGCCGAAGGCGACCGTTCGGAGAACGCCGAATACACCTACCGCAAGAAGCAGCTGGGCGAGATCGACCGGCGCGTGCGCTACCTGAGCAAACGCCTGGAAGCGCTGCGGGTGGTGGACACCCGCCCCAGCGACCCGGACGCGGTGTTCTTCGGCGCGACGGTGGAACTGGAGAACGTGCAGTCCGGCCAGACCCACGTCTACCGCATCGTCGGCCCGGACGAGACCGACGCGGCGGCCGGCTGGATCAGCATCGATTCGCCGCTGGCCCGCGCCCTGCTGAAAAAGCGCATCGACGACGAGTTCGAAGTGGAACTGCCGGGCGGACGGCAGGGCTTCGCCATCGTCGGCATCGACTACGCGGCCGGTGCGCAGGAACTTCCGGACCCGGACGCCTGACCCTCCGCCTCCCCTCGCGCCGCGCCTGGATCGCGGCTGCGATCCGCGCACGCCACACATACGCCGGCGCATGCGGGCGGCCGGTCCGCGCTGTGGAATCAAGCCACTAGCCAACGCCATCCGGAACATACCCGGACGTATTTGACGCGCCTTCGACTGGCTGTGTATTGCTTCGCGGTTGCCCATGTCATGGAAGAAGCATGCACGCTCCCGAAGCCGTCGCTCCCCCTCTCGAACAGGACGTCACCAGCCAGCGCCGGCCAGCGCGCACCGGCATCGTCATCGACGCGTCCTGCGACGTGTCGGCCGATTTCATCGCCCACCCCGACGTGGCGGTGATCCCCATCCCCATCCGCATCGGCCCGGTCACCTATGTCGACCAGCACGACGCCGACGCCACCAGTCGCTACATGCGCGAGAACGCCAACGGCGAGGGCGTGACCGGCCAGTCGATCCCGCTGGACGCGGCGCAGATGAGCGCGCTGTTCCTCGAACGCTTCGCGCTGGAATACGACTCGGTGTTCTGCCTGACCATCACCGCCAGCCGCAGCCCGATCCACGACGCCGCCCGCCACGGCAGCACGCTGGCGATGAACGCCATCCGCACCGCGCGCCAGGCCTCGGGCATCACCCGGCCGTTCCAGTTCCGGGTCATCGATACCCGCAACATGTTCGCCGGCTCCGGCGTCCCGGCCATGGCGCTGATGGACATGCTGCAGGCGCAGGTGCCGCCCAAGGACATCCGCGATCCCCTGCAGCGCATCATCGACACCACCCACACCTATTACGTTCCCGACAACCTGGGCTACGCCCGCACCCGCTCGCGGGTGCGCGGCGACCGCAGCATCAAGCTGCTCAACGTGCTGCTGGGCAGCGCGCTGGACATCAAGCCGGTCATCCTCGGCCGCAACGGCGATACCCGGCCGGTTGCCCGGTTCCGCGGCCGCGAAGAAGCCTGGAGCCGCCTGTTCGCCCATGCCGGCACGCGGGTGCGGCGCGGGCTGCATGCGCCGCACCTGGTCGTTTCCTATGCGGGCCCGGTACAGGAGGTGCTGCAGCTGGAAGCGCTGGCCCGGCTGCGCCAGACCTGCGGGGAGGAAGGCGTGCGCCTGCACGTGCTGCCGATGAGCATCACCGGGATGATGAACATCGGCCCCGGCGGGCTCACCCTGGCGTTCGCCGGCGAGCCGCAGGACGACCGCTTCTGAACCCACTCGCAGGAGCGCACTCCAGTGCGCGATGGCGGCCTTCCCGGCAAAGCCCGTCGCGCACTGAAGTGCGCTCCTACGGGCGTCCCTGCGTGAGCGCCTACACTTCACGCAGCGGCGGTGGATACCGGCGTCCCGCGCGCAGCGGCCGGAAATAGTCGGCCTGCCCGTGGAAGGCGGCGTCCTGGCGCGGATGCCAGCCCGGTACGCCGGCCAGCGGCAGCGGCCGCAGTTCCAGCGGGTCGTCGAGGATCTCGCCCGCCGCGATCGCTTCGGCGACGCGCGCCACGCAGGCCGCGTCGTCCCTGCCCTGCACCACCACGGCGCGCCCGACCAGCAGGCGCCCGGGCAACAGCGCCTGCTCCATCAGCGCGTGCCCGACCACCGCGGCGACAGCGATGCCGCCGTCCCGCCAGCGCGCCGCCTGCACGGCGAACAGGTCGGCCCAGCGATGGCCATCCCACAGCGGCAGCAGCGCCGGATCGGCGACGCGCACGATCACCCCGCACTCGTCGAACTGGGTCAGCGCCTGCTGCGCGCGGTTGCGCCGCCGCGGCCCCATCGCGGCGATGTGCAGGCACTGGCGCGCGTTGAGCGCCGACTTGATCCCCGGATGACGCGCCCAGACCAGGGCATTGAACAGGTCGTGCCAGTTCTCACTGCGGGTGGCGATGAGCCCGTGCGCGGCGATGCGCGTCTCGTAGTGCAGGCCATCGGCAAGCAGCGCCGTGTCCTGCGTGGCGAAGCGCCGCCCCGGCAGCGGCAACGCCGCGTTGAGCGTGTCGATACCGGGCCATTCCGGGGCCGTCAGCAGCGCCCGGTGGCCGGCGTACTGCGCGAACAGCGGGTGCCGGAAACACGCCGGATCGACCTGCCCGCGCGGCGGCGCGAGGAAGCGGCGCCGGTCGGCACCGGCATCGCCCGGCTGGCCGGTCACAGCACCTTGAGGTCGAACGGTCTGGCGGCCGGCTTGATGACGGCGTCGCCGAACAGGTCGTGCTCGTCGCTGTCGGTGATTTCCACGTCGACGAAATCGCCCACACGCAGCCCGGCCTCCTCGGCGTTCTGGACATGCACCAGGCCGTCGATCTCGGGGGCGTCGGCCTTGGAGCGCGCCACCGCGATGCCATCCTCGATGGCGTCCACCAGGCACTGCTGCACGCTGCCGATCTTCGCTTCGAGCCTGGCGGCGGAAATGGCGGCCTGCTTCTCCATGAAACGCGCCAGGCGCTCCTGCTTCACTTCTTCCGGCACCGGGTCGGGCAGGTCGTTGGCGGTGGCGCCTTCCACCGGCGAATAGGCGAACGCGCCGACGCGGTCGAGCTGGGCGGCATCGAGGAAGTCGAGCAGCTGCTCGAACTCGGCCTCGGTTTCGCCCGGGAAACCGACGATGAAGGTCGAACGCACGGTGATGTCCGGGCTGATTTCGCGCCAGCGCAGCACCCGCTCCAGGGTCTTGTCGACCGCGCCCGGGCGCTTCATCAGCTTGAGGATGCGCGGGCTGGCATGCTGGAACGGGATGTCCAGGTACGGCAGGATCCTGCCCTCGGCCATCAGCGGCACGACGTCGTCCACGTGCGGGTACGGGTAGACGTAGTGCAGGCGCGTCCACGCATCCAGCTCGGACAGGCCCTCGCACAGCGCCTTCATGCGCGTGGCGTACTCCCTGCCGCGCCAGGTACCCGGCGCGTACCGGCGGTCCACACCGTAGGCCGAGGTGTCCTGCGACACCACCAGCAGTTCGCGCACGCCGCCCTTCACCAGGCGCTCGGCCTCGCGCAGCACGTCCTCGACCGGGCGCGACACCAGGTCGCCGCGCATCGACGGGATGATGCAGAAGCTGCAGCGGTGGTTGCAGCCTTCGGAAATCTTCAGGTACGCGTAGTGGCGCGGGGTCAGCTTGATGCCGTAGTCCGGCACCAGGTCCACGAACGGGTCGTGCTTCGGCGGCAGTGCGGCATGCACCGCGTCCATCACGCTGGTGTAGTCCTGCGGCCCGGACACGGACAGCACGTCCGGGTACTGCTCGCGGATCATCTCCGACTTCTTGCCCAGGCAACCGGTGACGATGACCTTGCCGTTCTCGTTCATGGCCTCGCCGATGGCGTCCAGCGATTCGGCCACGGCCGAGTCGATGAAGCCGCAGGTGTTGACCACCACCACGTCGGCCGAGTCGTAGGACGGCACGATGTCGTAGCCCTCCACCCGCAGCTGGGTGAGGATGCGCTCGGAATCGACGAGGGCCTTCGGGCAGCCAAGGCTGACGAAGCCGACTTTGGGGTTCAGCTGGGACATGGGGTCTGCGGTTCTGGGGGCCGGGGATCGGAATGACCTGGGGCCGGAAGCGCGGCGATTATACCGGGCCGCCATGAACTCCCGGCCCCGCCTCCGTTCCAGCCCCCGGTAGGAGCGGCTT
>NZ_JBWJOY010000012.1:0-67177 GCF_056393235.1 Stenotrophomonas sp. Steno-Z2
TCCTACAAGGGCTGCCCCGCGGGCGTGGTTCGCCGCTCCTGCGAAAGCGACTTGGCCGCGAGCGCCTCAGTACAGGATGCGGGTGCGCAGCGTGCCTTCGATCGCGGCCAGTTCGCCGCGGATCGCATTGGCCTGTTCCTCGGTGGCGGTGATGTCCACCACCACGTAGCCCAGCTTGGGATTGGTGCGCAGGAACTGGCCGTCGATGTTGAGGTTGTGGCGCGAGAACACTTCGTTGAGCCGCGACAGCACGCCCGGCACGTTGCGGTGGATGTGCAGCAGGCGCAGGCTCTGTTCGTGTTCGGGCAGGGTCACTTCCGGGAAGTTGACCGCCGACAGGGTGCTGCCGTTGTCGCTGTAGCGCACCAGCTTGGCGGCCACCTCCACGCCGATGTTGTCCTGCGCTTCCAGCGTGCTGCCGCCGACGTGCGGGGTCAGGATCACGTTGTCGTGCGCGGTCAGCGGCGACTCGAAGCGGTCGCCGTTGCCCTTGGGCTCGACCGGGAACACGTCCACCGCGGCGCCGCCGATGTGCCCGGAGCGCAGCGCCGCGTCCAGCGCCTCGATCACCACCACGGTGCCGCGCGCGGCGTTGATCAGGTGCGCGCCGCGCTTCATCCTCGCCAGCTGCGGCGCGCCGATCATCCATTGCGTGGCCGCGGTTTCCGGCACGTGCAGGGTGACGATGTCGGCGCGGGCGAGCAGGTCGTCCAGGCTGGCGGCCGGCTGCGCGTTGCCCAGCGACAGCTTGGTCTCGATGTCGTGGAAGATCACCTGCATGCCCAGCGCTTCGGCCAGCACGCCCACCTGGGTGCCGATGTGGCCGTAGCCAACGATGCCCAGCGTCTTGCCGCGCACCTCGTGGCTGCCGTCAGCCGACTTGGACCAGCCGCCGCGGTGGCATTGCGCGTTCTTCTGCGGCACGCCGCGGGTGAGCATGATCGCCTCGGCGATGACCAGTTCGGCCACCGAGCGGGTATTGGAATAGGGCGCGTTGAACACCGGGATGCCGGCCAGCTCGGCCGCTTCCAGGTCCACCTGGTTGGTGCCGATGCAGAAGCAGCCGGCGGCGATCAGGCGCTTGCCGTGCGCCAGCACCTCGGCGGTGAGCTGGGTGCGCGAGCGCAGGCCGACGATGTGCGCCTCGGCGATGCGCGCCTTCAGTTCGTCTTCCGGCAGGGCCTTGGTGTGGTATTCGATCTGGGTGTAGCCAGCCGCCTTGAAGGTCTCCACCGCGGTCTGGCTGACCCCCTCCAGCAACAAAACACGGATGTCCTGCTTCGGGAACGAGGTTTTCTTGGGCGACATGGCGGTGGCGGCTGTGCGGGCGGAGGGAGTTGCCGACTATGCCAGAAGCGGCCGCCTTTTGTGCACTGCGACAGCCGGTAATGTGTTGATAAGCCGACGGTTTCAGTTGAATCCATCGCCATTGCATGCGGCCGCTGGACGTGCCGCGCCGTGGCTGGCAGGCTTGCCGGTTTCCCCTGCCGAGCACGCCGCCGCCATGACCGATCCGCGCCTGGACTCCCTGCTGCACTCCTGCCCGGGGCTGCGCCTGAAGACCGATCCGGCCGATCTGGAGCACTACGGGCGCGACTGGACCCGGCGCTGGACGCCGGCGCCGCTGGCCATCGCGCTGCCGGGCAGCGTCGAGGAGGTGCAGGCGGTGGTGCGCTGGGCCAACGAACACACCGTCGCGGTGGTGCCGTCCGGCGGCCGCACCGGCCTGTCCGGCGGCGCGGTGGCGGCCGACGGCGAACTGGTGCTGAGCCTGGAGCGGCTGAACAAGGCGCTGGACTTCAACGCCGTGGACCGCACCCTGACCGTGCAGGCCGGCATGCCGCTGGAGGCCGTGCACAACGCCGCGCGCGAGCACGGCCTGCTTTACCCGGTGGACTTCGCCGCGCGCGGCTCCTGTTCGATCGGCGGCAACATCGCCACCAACGCCGGCGGCATCCGCGTGATCCGCTATGGCAACACCCGCGAATGGGTCGCCGGGCTCAAGGTCGTGGCCGGCAACGGCGAACTGCTCGAGTTCAACAAGGGCCTGATCAAGAATTCCAGCGGCTACGACTTCCGCCAGCTGCTGATCGGCTCGGAAGGCACGCTCGGCATCGTGGTCGAGGCGACGCTGAAGCTGACCGACCCGCCGCCGGCGAGCAACGTGATGCTGCTGGCGCTGCCCTCGTTCGAGGTGCTGATGCGGGTGTTCGCCGCGTTCCGCGAGCGCCTGCAGCTGGAGGCGTTCGAATTCTTCACCGACCGCGCGGTGCACCATGTCACCGCGCACGGCGCGCCGTACCCGTTCGCGGAGACCTACCCGTACTACGTGGTGACCGAATACGCCGCCGCCGACGAGGCGGGCGAGGCCGCGGCGCTGGCCGCGTTCGAGCACTGCATGGAGCAGGGCTGGGTGCTGGACGGGGTGATCAGCGCCAGCGAGGCGCAGGCGCAGCAGCTGTGGCGCCTGCGCGAGGGCATCACCGAGTCGCTGGCGCGCTACCGGCCGTACAAGAACGACGTGTCGGTGCGCATCTCGGCGATGCCGGCGTTCCTGGACGAGGCGCAGGCGTTGATCGGCGGCGCCTACCCGCATTTCGACGTGGTCTGGTTCGGCCATATCGGCGACGGCAACCTGCACATCAACGTGCTCAAGCCCGACGACAGCTCCGACGCCGAATTCCTCGGCCAGTGCGAGCAGGTGACCAAGCTGCTGGCGCAGGTGCTGCAGCGCTTCCACGGCAGCATCTCGGCCGAGCACGGCATCGGCCTGGTCAAGAAACCCTACCTGTCCAGCACCCGCGACGCGGCGGAGATCGCGCTGATGCGCGGGGTCAAGCGGGCGTTCGACCCGTTGGGCTTGATGAACCCCGGCAAGCTGTTCGATCCCTGAGCGCGTCCCGGTGGGCCATCGGCGGCGACGGCCCGTTATGCTTGCCTCCCGTTCCATGATTCCCGCACGCCGATGATCCGTCCGATCCTGTTCCTTGCCCTGGCCGTCCTGCCGTTGTCGGCCCTGTCTTCCAGCTTTGCCGGCACCACGGCCGGATCGTCGGCCGGTGCGTCGTCGCACTCCAGCAGCAGCTCGTCCGGCGACGACAAGGTGGTGCTGGATGCGCGCGACGATGCAGCAGCCTTCGTCGCCAGCAACGGCACCATCCGCGGTGCCTGGCTGGAGGCGGCCCTGGTGCACCTGCGCGAGCGCGACGCCGTCGCGCGCGATGCCAGCGACATGGCGCTGGCGCGGAAGATCCTGGCGTTGTGATCCTGGCCTGCCGGCGACCGCGCCGGTGGTACCGGGCCTTGCTGCTGTGCGCGGCCATCGCCGCGCCGGCGCAGGCCGCACTGCGGATCGAGGTCGCCGCCGATGGCGTGTCCGCGCAGGAACTGCAGGCCAGCCGGCAGCTGATCGAACAGGTACTGGCGCGCCTGCCCGCGCCGCTGCGCGATGGCCACGAGCTGGCGCTGCGCCTGCGCTGGCGCGAGGACCTGCCGGCGCATGTCGCCGGCCGCGCGCGCGGCGAGGAGCTCGGACTGGACCGCCGGCTGCTCGCGGCCTTGTCCGGCGGCGGGGCCGACGCACCGGCGCCGGCCTGGCGGCAGGCGCAGGCCGCGCTGATCCACGAACTGGCGCACGCGCTGGACCGGTCCGCGGCGGGCGGCTGGTCGCGCGACGCGCGCTTCCTTGATCTGGCCGGATGGCAGGTGCGGCCGTTGCTGCCGGGCCGCGGCCGCAACCGCTTCGTGCTGCGCAGTCCGGACCGCTACGAGCTGCACAGCCCGGCCGAGTTCTTCGCGGTCAACCTGGAGCATTACCTGCTCGACGCCGACAATGCCTGCCGGCGGCCGGCGCTGCACCGCTGGTTCGCCGCCACGCTGGGGCCGCTGCCGGCGCCTGCGCCCGCGGCCTGCCCGACGGCGCTGCCGTTCGTGGAAGCCGGCGAGCAGGACGGCATGGGCGACCTGCTGGAACTGGACCCGGCGCGCGTCTACGAAGTCGATTACCTGCTGGCCGAGGGCAACGGCCAGCCGATGAGCCGCTGGGGCCACAGCATGCTGCGGCTGGTGGTCTGCGCGCCCGGGCGCGCGCCGGGGCCAGCCTGCCGGATGGACCTGCAGTACCACCAGGTGCTGTCCTTCCGCGCCTTCGTCGGCGACGTGCAGCTGTCCAACTGGCGCGGCCTGACCGGCTCGTATCCGTCGCGCCTGTTCGTGCTGCCGCTGGACCGGGTGGTGGAGGACTACACCCGGGTCGAGCTGCGCAGCCTGTCGTCCACGCCGCTGCGGCTGCGGCGCGAGGAGATCGCCGCGCTGCTGGAGCAGGCCGCGCGCGTGCACTGGTCCTACGACGGGCGCTATTACTTCGTCAGCAACAACTGCGCGGTGGAAACCTGGAAGCTGCTGCACGACGGCGTGCCGCGCCTGGCCGGGCAGCGGCTGTCCTCGATCACCCCGGTCGGCCTGCTGCGCCGGCTCGAGCGCGGCGGCGTCGCGGCACCGGTGCTGGCCGACGACCGCGCCGCGGCGATACGCGCCGGTTACTACTTCGAATCGGACGCGCCGCGTTACCGGCAGCTGTTCGATGTGGTGCGCGCGGGCCTGCAGCCGCCCGTGGCCGACGTGGAGCGCTGGCTGGACCTGCCGCCGGGCGAGCGTCGCCGCTGGCTGGACGCGGACGACGAACGCGTGCTCGCCGCGCTGCTGGTACTGGAACAGGCGGCCTGGCGGCGCGGCGAACTGCGCGTGCGCGACCTGCTCAAGCGCCGCCTGCTGGCGCGCGGCGGCGACGCGACGGCGCTGGAGCGCGTCCGCGGCCTGCTCGAACAGGCCGGCCTGCTGCTGGCGCCCGGTGCGCTGGCCGGCGGCGGCTACGGCCTGCCGTCGGAGCGCGAACGCGCCGGTCTCCGCCGCGACGTGGCCGGGCGCACGCAGGCCGCGGGCGAGCAATGGCGCTCGCTGCGCGGCGCGCTGCGCGACCTGCTGCCGCAGGCCGAGCGTGCGCGCCTGGATGGCGTGGAATCCAACCTGGAACACCTGCGCCAGCGGCTGCGCATGCGGTACGGTAGCGGCGCCGCCGCCATCGCCGATGCGCCGCTGCGGCCCGCGAACGCCACCGGAGACCGGGTTTGAACCAGCAGTCACGCCATCTGCCGCGCCATGACGACGACAGCCGCCTGATGCAAGGCATGATGCAGCTGCGCTCCTGCGCCATCCTGGAGCTGGACGATGACGGCCTGATCCGCAACGGCACCGCCGGCGTGGCCGCCATCTACGGCTATGCGCGCGAGGAACTGCGCGGGCGCAGTTTCGCCTGCCTGTTCAGTCGCGCCGACCAGGAGCGCGGCGTGCACCTGGCGCTGCTGGCGCGGGTGCGCGAACGGGGCATCGAGCAGTCCGCCTGCCCGCTGGTGCGCAGGGACGGCACCCGTTTCCGCGCGGCGCTGACCCTGGAGCGTGGCGTGTTCGAAGGCGGGGGGCCACGCATCCTGATGGTGGTGCGCGACATCACCGAGTTCTTCCAGGACCAGAAGCGCGTGCACGAGGCGCAGGAAAGCGCGATGCGCGCGCAGCGCCTGGATGCCCTGGGCAAGCTCACCCTGGAACTGGCGCACGACTTCAACAACCTGCTGTCGGTGATCGCCAGCAGCCTGGACATGCTGTCCGCGCGCCGTGCCGAGGACGAAGGCACGCGGCGGCTGCTGGACCTGGCGCACCTGGCGGTCGAGCGCGGCACGCGCCTGACCCGGCAGATGCTGGCGTTTGGCCGCGGGCAGGCGCTGGTGCCGCAGCTGAGCCAGGTCAACGACCTGCTGGCGGCCTCGCAGGCGCTCTACCGGCGGGTCTGCGGCGATGGCGTGCAGGTGACGCTGGACCTCGCCGATGACCTGCCGCCGGTCGCACTGGATGTCGGCCAGCTGGAAGCGGCGCTGCTGAACCTGCTGGGCAACAGCCGCGACGCGATGGGCGGCAGCGGCCGGGTGCTGCTGCAGACGCGGCTGGAGCAGCGCCCGCACGCCGCCGGCGCCGGCGACGCGGGCTACGTCCGCATCACCGTCGGCGACAGCGGGCCGGGCATCGGCCGGGACATCCGCGACACCGTGTTCGAGCCGTTCTTCACCACCAAGCCCGACGGCGAGGGCAGCGGACTGGGCCTGAGCCAGGTGCACGGCTTCGCCGCGCAGTCCGGCGGCAGGGCCGAGATCGGCACCTCGGTGCTGGGCGGTGCGGCGGTGTCGATGTACTTCCCGGTGGCGCAGGACCCGCCCGGCGCCCCGGCGCAGGCGGCGGGCGAGCGGAATCCGTAGCCCGGCCAGGCGGTTCGCCCGCAGCCGGCGTCGTGCCCTGCGCCGATGGTGCGCGCAGAGGCGGTCGCCCACGCCCAAGCCCTTGGGCGCGCCGTCGAAGCGGCGTGGGCGGAGGGGGCTGCGCTGGCCGTGGCACGCAGGCGCGCGTCCTGCGGTAGCCCCGGCACGATGCGGAGGGGCGGGAGGGGAAGGGCGGATCGACGGCGGCCGGGTTGCCGGCGCGCAGCGGCACTTCCGTCATGCCATCGCGCCGGTCCGCGCAGACGACGACGGCGCCGCGTGGGCGCCGTCGCCTGCCTTGTCCGCCGGATCAGTCGGCGCGGCCGCCGAACTCGCCGGTGCTGGTGTTGACCAGGATGCGCTCGCCGTTGGCGATGTATTCCGGAACCATGATCTCGATGCCGGTATTGAGCTTGGCCGGCTTCGGGCGCTTGGTGGCGGTGCCGCCCTTCAGTTCCGGCGGGGTTTCCACCACTTCCAGGGTCACGTGCTGCGGCAGCTGGATCGCCACCGGCTGCTCGTCGATCACCTGCACGTAGATGCCGGTCAGGCCCTCGGTGATGTAGCCGGCGTCGTCGCCGATCACGTCCGCGTCCAGCGTGTAGGGGGTGTAGTCCTCGTCGTCCATGAACACGAAGGCGTCGCCGTCCATGTACGAGAAGGTGGACTGGCGGCGCAGCAGCTCGACTTCCGGCAGGTTGTCGTCGGCGTCGAAGCTGGCGTCGAGCTTGTTGCCGCCCGGCACGCTGTACATGATGAAACGGAAGCGGACGTTGCCGCCGCGGCCCTGCGGCGAGCTGCGCTCGATGTCGCGGATCTGGTAGACGCCGTTGTTGTATTCGACGACGTTGCCTTTCTTGATATCGCTGGCTTTCATGCTTGGAAAGTCGGTTGGGGTAAGGGGGAAATCGAAGCGGGCGCCTTGTGGGCGCCCGCGGGGTGGATCACTTGGGCGCCAGGCGCACGGCGCCATCCAGGCGGATGGTTTCGCCGTTGAGGTAGGTGTTGCCGATGATGTGGCCGACCAGCGCGGCGAAGTCGTCCGGCTGGCCCAGGCGCGACGGGAACGGGATCGAGGCGGCCAGCGATTCCTGCACGTTGGCCGGCATGCCGTCCACCATCGGCGTCCAGAACACGCCCGGCGCGATGGTCATCACGCGGATGCCGAAGCGCGACAGCTCGCGCGCCATCGGCAGGGTCATGCCGACCACGCCGCCCTTGGAAGCGGAATAGGCGGCCTGGCCGATCTGGCCCTCGTAGGCGGCGACCGAAGCGGTGTTGATGATCACGCCGCGTTCGCCGTCGCTGCCGGCCTCGTTGTGCTGCATCAGGTCGGCGGCGGCCTTGGCCACGTTGAAGCTGCCGACCAGGTTGACCATCACCGTGGCCTGGAAATTGGACAGCGGCATCGGCGCCTCGCGGCCCAGTACGCGGCCGGCGCCGAGGATGCCGGCGCAGTTCATCACCACGTTCAGCCCACCCAGGAACTCGCGCGCGGCGGCCAGGTTGGCGGCCACGCCGGCCTCGTCGGTGACGTTGGTGGTGAAGTAACGGGCGTTGTCCGTACCCAGTTCGGCGACCGCGGCGGTGCCTTTTTCCTCGTTGAGGTCGAACAGGGCGACCTTGCCGCCATGGGCGACCAGGTACTTGGCCACGGCCAGGCCGAGGCCGGAGACGCCGCCGGTGACGACGGCGCGGACGGAGGACAGCTGCATCGGGACGATCCCTGCAATGGGTTGGCCGGTGATTCTAGCCGATGCAGATGCGACCGGCGGTGCCGGACGCATCACCCCGCCAAGGGTCATTCGGACGCAGTGGTTTTCGTTGCTGCGATGAATTCGGGGTCGGCCAGTAATTGCCCGATCAGTTTCTGGACGGTCGTTCCGTAGTTGTCGATGCCGGCCTGGATCGCTATCGCGCCGATGAACGACGACTTCCATTCGTGCCGGCTTTGCAGGGTCTTGTCATAGACAATTTGTCCCTGTCGCCTCAATACGAAACGTGCCCCAACTTCAGCTGAGCCGGTTTTGACTCCGGCAACATTGAGTGCATTGCGTACCAGTTGACCATCCATGCGCAGGTCATGCCCGGGTACATACCCGCCGGATATCTGCAGCTCGGCAATCAGCGCATCACGCAAATAGGTGGCGTATGTTCCATCCGAACCGCCCTGGAGGCTTGAACCGCGCATGCTCAACTTGCGGTTCTGGACACCTTCCGAGGCCGTGAATGCACCCACGTCCATGACGGGTCGGGCCTGCAGGATGAGCGAGCTGTTCTCCACGCTGGGTTGATATTTCGGAACCGGGGTGGAAACGCAGGCGGTGGCCATCAGGCCCATGGAAGATACGAGCAACGCTTTGAAGATCAATTTCATGGCCATCATTCCTTGGCGAAAGCGTTCTGTTTGTTCAGGTCCTTCAAAGCATTCCAGATCATCTGCTGGACGATCTGGTTCAGCGCATCACGTGCGGGCATCGCGGTGAGGCCCATTGGGGCGGAATGATTTCCGATCGTGGTATGCAGGGCGTGCTTGACGGTGGTCGACGTGGTCTTTCCCCCGTGCACGTATTCAACATTGCAGACATACCCATCCGTCACCTGCGAGCCGGCCAGGCCAAGCGTGAGACCGGTGCCGAAGCCCTTGGCGGCGGCGTTGTCGGTGATGACCACGTTGTCTATCGTGATTTTCAGCTGCCCTGCTGTCCGGTCGTCGGCGGCGGGAGCGATGCTTGAGAAAAGTCCCGACTCGGCGACAGCTGCAATTGCCTGCCCCCTCAGTTCGGCAGTGGCACTGGTGTTGGCATTGCCCTTGGTCCGGAACTCGAACAGTACATGCGCAGGCTGCGGAGAAGGCGGAGGCAGGAGCTCGCTTTTGCTGATCAGCGGCAAGGCCGGGTCGACATAGAATTTCATTGACAGGCAACCCGACAGAGTCAGGCACGCAGCGGCCATCAGGCCTGCGATGCGCAGGCCGCGAAAGAATGCAGTCATTATTTCCCCTGTTTCCGTCGGTTATCCGGCAGCCCCCGCTACCGTGCAGCGGAGCATACAGGCGGCTGCGCGCTGGTCGCAATGGAAATATTTTCGCCGGGAGCCGGGGCGTGATGTTCCGGCTCTGCATGGTTCTCGACGGTCGGGGGAATTCCGGTTATGCCGGATTCTCCGGGCGGTCCATCGCCTTGCCGGCCTTGCTGCCGTTGTCGCGGCCCAGCACGCCGGCCAGCCAGCGCCCGGTGTCGGCCAGGGCCGGCAGGTCGATGCCGGTGTCCATGCCCATGCCGTGCAGCATGTAGACCACGTCCTCGCTGGCGACGTTGCCGCTGGCGCCGCGCGCGTAGGGGCACCCGCCGGTGCCGGCCACGGCCGAATCGACCACGCGCACGCCGTCCTCCAGGCAGGCGGCGATATTGGCCAGCGCCTGGCCGTAGGTGTCGTGGAAGTGCACGGCGAGCGCGGCCATCGGCACTTCGGCGGCCACCGCGCGCAGCATCGCGCGCGCCTTGCGCGGCGTGCCGACGCCGATGGTGTCGCCCAGCGAAATCTCGTGGCAGCCCATGGCATGCAGCGCGCGCGCCACGCGCACCACGTCGGCCAGAGGCACCTCGCCCTGGTAGGGGCAGCCGAGCACGGTGGACACGTAGCCGCGCACCGGGATGCCGTCGGCCTTCGCCCGTGCCAGCACCGGCGCGAAGCGCTGCAGCGATTCGTCGATGCCGGCGTTGGTATTGGTGCGGTTGAACTGCTCGGAGGCGGCGGTGAACACGGCCACCTCCCGCGCCCCGGCCGCCAGCGCGCGTTCGTAGCCCTGTTCGTTGGGCACCAGCACCGGGTAGGCGATGCCGGGGCGGCGCTGGATGCCGGCCATGACCTCGGCGGCGTCGGCCAGCTGCGGCACCCACTTCGGGCTGACGAAGCTGGTGGCCTCGATGGTGCGCAGGCCGGTGGCCGACAGCCGGTCGATCAGCGCGATCTTGTCGGCGGTGGCGACCTGCCGTTTCTCGTTCTGCAGGCCGTCGCGCGGGCCGACCTCGACGATGCGGACGAAATCGCTCATCGCCGCTCCCCGGCGGCCCAGCGCGGCGGGCGCTTGTCGAGGAAGGCGGACAGCCCCTCGCGGCCTTCGTCGGAGGCGCGCAGCGCGGCGATCAGGCCGGCATTGGCGCGGTCCAGCGCGTCGCGGTCGCCGCCTGCTGCATGGACTTCGCGCACCAGCACCTTGGCCGAAGCCGCGGCGACCGGGCCGGCCCTGCCGATCAGGTCCAGCTGCGCCTGTACCGCGGCGTCGAGCGCGTCGGCGGCGACCACCTGGTGCACCAGGCCGATGCGCAGCGCGGTGGCGGCATCGAAGTGCTCGCCGGTGGCGAACCAGCGCCGCGCCTGGCGCGGGCCGATGGCGGCGATGACATAGGGCGAGATCACCGCCGGCAGCAGGCCCAGGCGGCTCTCGGTCAGGCCGAAGCGCGCGCCCTCGGCGGCGATGGCGATGTCGCAGCAGGCCACCAGGCCGACGCCGCCGCCGAAGCTGGCGCCGTGCACGCGGGCGATGGTCGGCTTGGGCAGTTCGTCCAGGGTGCGCATCAGCCGCGCCAGCGCCAGCGCATCCTGGCGGTTTTCCTCCTGCGAGGCGCCGGCCATGGCGCGCATCCACTGCAGGTCGGCGCCGGCCGAGAACGAGGGGCCGCTGCCGGCCAGCACCACGGCGCGCACCGCCGGGTCGGCGCCGACGGTTTCCAGCGCGGCGGTGAGGGTGGCGATCAGCCCGGCGTCGAAGGCGTTATGCAGCTCGGGACGGTTCAGGTGGAGTGTCGCCACGGCCTTGTCGTGGCGAACGAGCAGTGCATCGCTCATCGGATTCCATGCGTGCTTGGGTGCCCGAATCATAGCGGAGCGCCCGGGGCAGCAAGACCCGGCGCGGTGGTGCTAGAATGATAACCATTCTTATCAACTCATCCAGAGGCGCCGTTCAGTGACGTTGTCAGATTTGCCGCTGCATGCACCCGCGCAGGTGGAGGCGGTGCAGGACCTGCATGCCAATGATGCGATCGCCCGGCGCTTGCGGGAGCTGGGCTTCGTCAACGGCGAGGACGTAAGCGTGGTCGCGCGCGGCCCGCTGGGCGGCGAACCGCTGCTGGTGCAGGTCGGCTTCACCCGCTTCGCGCTCCGGCGCAGCGAGGCCGCCCGCATCCGCATCATCCGGGAGGTGGCGGCATGAGCGCGGCGGCGGGCGTGTCGCGGCTGGCCCTGGTGGGCAACCCGAACTGCGGCAAGACCGCGCTGTTCAACCAGCTCACCGGCAGCCGGCAGAAGGTGGCCAACTACGCCGGCGTCACCGTCGAGCGCAAGGAAGGGCGCATGCGCGGGCCGTCCGGGCGCGAGTACGCGGTGCTGGACCTGCCCGGCGCCTACAGCCTGCAGCCGGCCAGCCTGGACGAGGCCATCACCCGCGACCTGTGCCGCGGCTTCTACCCCGGCGAAGCCGCGCCCGACGCGCTGGTGTGCGTGATCGACGCCACCAACCTGCGCCTGCACCTGCGCTTCGCGCTGGAAGTGCGCGAGCTGGGAAAACCGATGATCGTGGCGCTGAACATGGTCGACGCCGCGCGCCGCCGCGGCATCGAGATCGACGTGGCGGCGCTGGAGCAGGCGCTGGGCGTGCCGGTGGTGGAAACCGTCGCGGTGCGCCGCAACGGCGCCAGCGACCTGGTCGCGCGCATCGACGCGATGATGCCGCAGCTGGCGTCGATGGCGCCGCCGCAGGTCGTGCCGGCCGCCGACCATCACGCCCAGGTCCGCGACATCCTGGCCACCGCGGTGCGCATGCCCACGCGTACGGCGAAGATTGATGACGCGCTGGACCGCTGGCTGCTGCACCCGGTGTTCGGGCTGCTGACCCTGGCGGTGGTGATGTTCCTGATCTTCCAGGCGGTCTATGCCTGGGCCACGCCGCTGATGGACGGCATCGAGGCCGGCTTCGGCTGGCTGGGCGAGGCGATCGGCGCGACCCTGCCGGAAGGGCCGCTGAGCAGCCTGCTGGTGGACGGCATCATCGCCGGCGTCGGCGGCGTGGTGGTGTTCCTGCCGCAGATCCTGATCCTGTTCTTCTTCATCCTCGCGCTGGAGGAGTCCGGCTACCTGCCGCGCGCGGCCTTCCTGCTGGACCGGTTGATGGCCGCGGCCGGCCTGTCCGGGCGCTCGTTCATCCCGCTGCTGTCCAGCTTCGCCTGCGCGGTGCCGGGCATCATGTCCACGCGCAGCATCCAGGACCCGCGCGACCGGCTGGCGACGATCCTGGTCGCGCCGCTGATGACCTGCTCGGCGCGGCTGCCGGTGTACGCGCTGCTGATCGGCGCGTTCATCCCGCAGAAGACGGTATGGGGCGTGTTCAACCAGCAGGGGCTGGTGCTGTTCGGCCTGTATGCCGCCGGCATCCTGAGCGCGCTGGCGATGTCGTGGACGATGAAGAAGTTCCGCCGCGACAAGGGCGAGCACCCGCTGCTGCTGGAGCTGCCGTCCTACCGCCTGCCGCACCCGCGCGACCTGGCGGTCGGCCTGTACGAGCGCGGCATGATCTTCCTCAAGCGCGTTGGCGGGATCATCCTGGCGCTGACCATCCTGCTGTGGTTCCTGCTGTCGTTCCCGGCCGCGCCGGCCGACGCTACCCTGCCGGCCATCGACTACAGCTTCGCCGGCCGCATCGGCCATGCGATGGCGGTGTTCTTCGCGCCGCTGGGCTTCAACTGGCAGATCTGCATCGCGCTGATCCCCGGCCTGGCCGCGCGCGAAGTGGCGGTGTCCTCGCTGGCCACGGTGTATGCGCTGTCGGCGGCCGACGACGATGCCGCGGCGCAGGCGCTGACCCCGCTGATCAGCGACGGCTGGTCGCTGGCCACCGCGCTGTCGCTGCTGGTCTGGTACATCTACGCGCCGATGTGCATTTCCACGCTGGCCACGATCAAGCGCGAGACCAACTCGTGGAAGCAGATGGCGTTCGCCACGGTCTACCTGTTCGCGGCGGCCTGGCTGGCCTCGCTGGTCACCTACCAGGTCGCCGTGGCGCTGGGGGCGGGCTGATGGACCGGGGCCTGCTGCTGCAGTACGCGATCATCGCCATGGCCGTGCTGGCCAGCGCGTGGGTGGTGCTGAAGAAGCAGTTCCCCGGCACCGTGCGGCGGCTGCGCGGGGCGCTGGCGCTGTGGCTGGCCAAGCCGCAGCGCTCGCCGCGCCTGCAGGCGCTGGGACGCCGGCTGGCGCCGCCCGCCGCCGGCGGCGCTGGCGCCTGCGGTGGCTGCGATGGCTGCGGGCCGACGCCGCCCAAACAGCATTGAACCTTTCCTGGCGGCGCGGGATGCGGCAGGGCGGTGACCGGCAATGCGCGGGCTCACTTGCGTCGTTCCGGCGCACGCCGGCACCCCGTCGCTTGTCTCCCTGCATCACAAGGCGGTAGTTTGCCTGCCATGACGACTCCCACACGTTTGCTGATCCACGGTGCTTCTGGTCGCATGGGCCAGGCCCTGCTGCGGCTGGCGGCGGAAGATGTTTCGCTGCAGGTGGTCGCCGCGGTGGTGCGCAGGGCGCCGGCGCAGCGCGTGATCGACGGCGTGCCGCACTTCGCCGCCAGCGAGCTGTCCGGCGCGCCGGACTTCGACGTCGCCATCGATTTCAGCCTGCCCGAGGGCTTCGACCCGGTGCTGGCGCTGTGCGTGGCGCGCGGCGCGGCGTTCGTCTCCGGCACCACCGGCATCGACGCGGCGCAGCAGGCGGCGCTGGCCGCCGCGGCGCAGCGGATTGCGCTGACCTGGGCGAGCAATTTCAGCCTCGGCGTGGCGGTGCTGGCCGACCTGGTGGAGCGGGCCGCGGCCAGCCTGCCGGGCTGGGACTGCGACATCGTCGAGTCGCACCACGTGCACAAGAAGGACGCGCCGTCCGGCACCGCGCTGACCCTGGGCGAGTCGGCCCGCCACGGCGGGGCCGAGCCGCATTACGCCAGCCTGCGCGCCGGCGACATCATCGGCGAGCACCTGGTCCAGTTCACCGGCCTGGGCGAGCGGGTGGAGCTGGTCCACCGCGCCACCAACCGCGACATCTTCGCCCGCGGCGCCCTGCACGTGGCGCGCCAGCTGCACGGCCGGGCGCCGGGGCGTTATTCCGTACGCGACCTGGTGGCTGCCGGCGCCGGCTGAACAGGCGCCGGCCGGAGGGCAGGGCGGCCGGGCGGCGGCCCACGCGGCGCTGGCGCCGATGGCGCCCATGCCATTACAATTCCCGCTCGCCGAATCACGTCAGCCGGACCGGTTTACACCGCCGTCCGCGCTTTTTTGCAACCGGTTTTTGCCGTGAGCGCAGGCGTGGCTTCGGAGCCCCCTCGGTAGCCAAAGTGAGATTCCCGTGACCCAAGCCGCAATCCTCGTGCTCGAAGACGGCACCGTATTCGAGGGCGAATCCGTAGGCGCGCCCGGCCTGTCCGTGGGTGAGGTGGTGTTCAACACCGCCATGACCGGTTACCAGGAAATGCTGACCGATCCGTCCTACGCCAGGCAGATGATCACCCTGACGTATCCGCACATCGGCAACACCGGCACCAACGAGCAGGACAACGAGGCAGCGCAGGTCTGGGCCGCCGGCCTGATCGTGCGCGACGTGCCGCGCCGCCCGAGCAGCTGGCGCAACCAGTTGCCGCTCCAGGACTGGCTGGTCCAGCGCGGCGTGGTCGCCATCGCCGGCATCGACACCCGCAAGCTGACCCGCATCCTGCGCGAGCGCGGCGCCCAGAACGGCGCGCTGATGGCCGGCCTGGACATCGACGTGGACAAGGCGCTGGAAGCGGCGCGCAAGTTCCCCGGCCTGAAGGGCATGGACCTGGCCAAGGTGGTCAGCACCGACAAGCCTTACGCCTGGCGCGAAGGCCAGCTGGACCTGGACAGGAACGAATTCGTCCAGGCCGAGCCGAAGTTCAAGGTCGTCGCCTACGACTTCGGGGTGAAGACCAACATCCTGCGCATGCTCGCCGAGCGCGGCTGCGACCTCACCGTGGTGCCGGCGCAGACCCCGGCCGCCGAGGTGCTGGCGATGAACCCCGACGGCGTGTTCCTGTCCAACGGCCCGGGCGACCCGGAGCCCTGCGACTACGCCATCGCCGCGATCAAGGAATTCGTGGACCGCAAGCTCCCGACCTTCGGCATCTGCCTGGGCCACCAGCTGCTGGGCCTGGCCTCGGGCGCGCGCACCATGAAGATGGGCCACGGCCACCACGGCGCCAACCACCCGGTGCAGGACATCGACAGCGGCCGGGTGATGATCACCTCGCAGAACCACGGCTTCGCCATCGACGAAAGCACGCTGCCGGCCAACCTGCGCGTGACCCAGCGCTCGCTGTTCGACCAGACCATCCAGGGCGTGGAGCGCACCGACGCGCCGGCATTCTCCTTCCAGGGCCACCCGGAAGCCTCGCCCGGCCCGCACGACGTGGCGCCGCTGTTCGACCGGTTCATCGCGATGATGGACCAGGCCAGGTAATCCACCGCCGGACCGGCCTCCCGTTCCGGCACGGCCGCGACGGATGCGGCCCTCCAGCGCACGTTTTCACTCACTGCGGCCCGCCGCAGCCCCCATGCGAGTACTGAAATGCCAAAGCGCACCGATCTAAAAACCATCCTGATCATCGGCGCCGGCCCGATCGTCATCGGCCAGGCCTGCGAGTTCGACTACTCCGGCGCGCAGGCGTGCAAGGCGCTGCGCGACGAGGGGTACCGCGTGGTGCTGGTCAACTCCAACCCGGCCACGATCATGACCGATCCGGAGATGGCCGACGCGGTCTACATCGAGCCGATCAACTGGCAGACGGTCGAGAAGATCATCGACAAGGAGCGCCCGGACGCGCTGCTGCCGACCATGGGCGGGCAGACCGCGCTGAACTGCGCGCTGGACCTGGCCGACCATGGCGTGCTGGAGAAGTACGGGGTCGAGCTGATCGGCGCCAAGCGCGAAGCCATCCGCATGGCCGAGGACCGCGAGCTGTTCCGCGTGGCGATGCAGGAAATCGGCCTGGAATGCCCGAAGGCCGCCGTCGCCCATACGCTGGAAGAGGCGCTGGAGATCCAGACCCGGGTCGGCTACCCGACCATCATCCGCCCGTCCTTCACCCTGGGCGGCAGCGGCGGCGGCATCGCCTACAACCGCGAGGAACTGGTCGAGATCGTCAACCGCGGCCTGGAGCTGTCGCCGACCACCGAAGTGCTGGTCGAGGAATCGGTGCTGGGCTGGAAGGAGTTCGAGATGGAAGTGGTCCGCGACACGGCGGACAACTGCATCATCGTCTGCTCGATCGAGAACCTGGACCCGATGGGCGTGCACACCGGTGACAGCATCACCGTGGCCCCGGCGCAGACCCTGACCGACAAGGAATACCAGCGCCTGCGCGATGCCTCCATCGCCGTGCTGCGCAAGATCGGCGTGGACACCGGCGGCTCCAACGTGCAGTTCGGCATCAGCCCGACCACCGGCCGCGTGGTGGTGATCGAAATGAACCCGCGCGTGTCGCGTTCCTCGGCGCTGGCCTCCAAGGCCACCGGCTTCCCGATCGCCAAGGTCGCGGCCAAGCTGGCCGTGGGCTACACCCTGGACGAACTGAAGAACGAGATCACCGGTGGCCTGACCCCGGCCTCGTTCGAGCCGTCGATCGACTACGTCGTCACCAAGATCCCGCGCTTCGCCTTCGAGAAGTTCCCGGCCGCCGACGCGCGCCTGACCACGCAGATGAAGTCGGTGGGCGAGGTGATGGCCATGGGCCGCACCTTCAAGGAATCGCTGCAGAAGGCGCTGCGCGGCCTGGAGACCGGCAAGATCGGCCTGGACCCGACCGGCCTGGACCTGGGCAGCGAGGACGACATCGCCACGCTCAAGCGCGAACTGAAGGCGCCGGGCCCGGAGCGCCTGTTCTACGTGGGCGATGCGTTCCGCGCCGGCATGAGCGTGGACGACGTCTACGGCCTGTCCTGGATCGACCCGTGGTTCCTGGACCAGATCGAGGACATCATCGCCGACGAGAAGCAGGTGCACGCCGAGGGCATCGACGCGCTGGACGGCAGGCGCCTGCGCGCGCTCAAGCGCGCGGGCTTCTCCGATGCGCGCCTGGCGCAGCTGACCGGCACCAACGAAGCGGCGATCCGCGCGCTGCGCCGCGCGCACAAGGTGCGCCCGGTGTACAAGCGCGTGGACTCCTGCGCCGCCGAGTTCGCCACCAGCACCGCCTACCTGTACTCGACCTACGAGGACGAGTGCGAGGCCAACCCGAGCAGCCGCGACAAGATCATGATCCTCGGCGGCGGCCCCAACCGCATCGGCCAGGGCATCGAGTTCGACTACTGCTGCGTGCATGCCGCGCTCGCCCTGCGCGAGGACGGCTATGAAACCATCATGGTCAACTGCAACCCGGAGACGGTCTCCACCGACTACGACACCTCCGACCGCCTGTATTTCGAGCCGCTGACCCTGGAAGACGTGCTGGAAATCGTCGAGCTGGAACAGCCCAAGGGCGTGATCGTGCAGTACGGCGGGCAGACCCCGCTGAAGCTGGCGCGCGCGCTGGAAGCCAACGGCGTGCCGGTGATCGGCACCTCGCCGGACTCCATCGACCTGGCCGAGGACCGCGAGCGCTTCCAGAAGCTGGTGCAGGAGCTGGGCCTGAAGCAGCCGCCGAACCGCACCGCGCGCACCGCCGACGAGGCGCTGGCGCTGGCCCGCGAGATCGGCTACCCGCTGGTGGTGCGCCCGAGCTACGTGCTCGGCGGCCGCGCCATGGAAATCGTCTACGGCGAATCCGACCTGGCGCGCTACGTGCGCGATGCGGTCAAGGTCTCCAACGATTCGCCGGTGCTGCTGGACCACTTCCTCGACGCGGCGGTGGAAGCGGACGTGGACATCATCTGCGACCGCGAGGGCAACGTGCTGATCGGCGGCGTGATGGAACACATCGAGGAGGCCGGCGTGCACTCGGGCGATTCCTCCTGCTCGCTGCCGCCGTACTCGCTGTCGCCGGCCACGCAGGACGAACTGCGCCGGCAGGTGCGCGAGCTGGCCAAGGCGCTGAACGTGGTGGGCCTGATGAACACCCAGTTCGCGATCCAGACCGATGCCGACGGCAACGACGTGATCTACCTGCTGGAAGTGAACCCGCGCGCCTCGCGCACCGTGCCGTTCGTGTCCAAGGCCACCGGCGTGCCGCTGGCCAAGATCGCCGCCCGCTGCATGGCCGGCATGAGCCTGGTCGAGCAGGGCGCCACCACCGAGGTCGTGCCGGACTACTACTCGGTGAAGGAGGCGATCTTCCCGTTCGCCAAGTTCCAGGGCGTGGACCCGATCCTCGGGCCGGAGATGCGCTCCACCGGCGAGGTGATGGGCGTGGGCCGCAGCTTCAGCGCCGCCTTCGCGCGCGCGCAGGAAGCCGGCGGCATCAAGACCCCGCCGCCGGGCAAGGCCTTTATCTCGGTGCGCGATGCCGACAAGCCGCGCGTGCTGCCGGCGGTGCAGGGCCTGGTCGAGCGCGGCTACTCGGTGGTCGCCACCCGCGGCACCGCCGCATGGCTGCAGCAGCAGGGCATCGCCTGCGAGGTGGTCAACAAGGTGGTCGAAGGCCGCCCGCACATCGTGGACAGCATCAAGAACGGCGAGATCGTCTACATCGTCAACACGACCGAAGGCCGTGCCGCGATCAACGACTCGTTCTCCATCCGCCGTGAGGCGCTGCAGCAGCGCGTCACCTATTCGACCACGGTGGCCGGCGCCAAGGCGCTGGTGCAATCGCTGGAATTCCGCGGCACCGGGCCGGTCTGGTCGCTGCAGGAACTGCACAAGGAGTTGAACGCATGAGAGCCCCCATCACCCTGAAGGGCGCGCAGCGCCTGCGCGAGGAGCTGGAACACCTGAAGTCGGACAAGCGCCCGAAGGTGATCGCCGCGATCGCCGAGGCGCGCGAGCACGGCGACCTGAAGGAAAACGCCGAGTACCACGCCGCGCGCGAGGAGCAGGGCTTCATCGAAGGCCGCATCAAGCAGCTGGAAGGCGAGCTGTCGCATGCCGAGATCATCGACATCAGCAAGCTCAACGCCGGCAGCAAGGTGGTGTTCGGCGCGACGGTGACGCTGGCCGACGTGGAGAGCGACGAGGAAAAGCGCTACCAGATCGTCGGCGACCTGGAAGCGGACATCAAGCTGGGCCTGATCGCCATTTCCTCGCCGGTGGCGCGGGCGCTGATCGGCAAGAACGAGGGCGACACCGTCGCCATCGCCGCCCCGGCCGGCCAGCGCGAGTACGAGATCGTCAACGTCGAGTACCTGGATTGATCCGGGCCGTGCGGGGCTTGTCCCGCACGGAGCGTTGCCGGTGGTCCGCCGCCCCTTTCCCTTCGGGTGAGGGGCGGGGCGAACCGCTCGCCGCATGCCTGACCTTGCGGCCAACGGCGGCCTCCCGGTTGTTTTCCAGCCGGCGCGCGGCGATGCGTTCCTCGTTGCAGCGACCGGGAGTTCTTTGCGGCGCGGCTTCTCCCGTACCCTCACCCGCCCCCTTCGGGGCACCCTCTCCAACAGGAGAAGGGTTGGCAGAACCCCGAGGACGTTCATGACCCACGCCAAAGCCACCCTGCTGCTTCCCGCCCGCAGCCGCTTCCCGGGCGGCACGCTGCCGGCGCAGGTGGCCACCGCGCTCGGCCGCGCCGAGCGCGGCGAGGGCGAGCCCGGCGAGTCGGCGCAGCTGCGCCGGCACTTCGACGTGCAGCCGGATGCCTGGTCGGCCGCCGCGCTGACCCGGCAGGTCGACGCCGGCGATGCCGCCGGCAGCCTGTGGCTGCGCGCCGACCCGGCCAACGTGGCGCCGGACATGCAGGGCGCGCGGCTGATGGCGTCGGCCGAGACGCTGCGCCTGGAGCCGGCCGACACGGCCGCGCTGCTGCCGGCGCTGCAGCCGCTGTTCGCCGGGTTCGGCTTCCAGCTCGACGCGCCATCGCCGGCGCGCTGGTACCTGCGCCTGCCCGACGACACGCCGCTGCCGGCCTTCACCGCGCCGGACCGGGCGCTGGGCGACGACCTGTTCGAGCACCTGCCCGAGGGCGACGACAGCCGCCGCTGGCGGGCGCTGTTGACCGAGGCGCAGGTGGTGCTGCACCAGCATCCGTGGAACGAGCAACGCATGGCGCAGGGCCGGCGGGCGGTCAACTCGCTGTGGTTCTGGGGCGCCGGCCGGCTGCCGCAGTCGGTGCGCACCGGGCATGCGCAGGTACGCAGCCGCGACGCGCTGCTGCAGGGGCTGGCGGCGATGGCCGGCGTGCGTGTCGACGGCGACCAGGCCGTCGATGCGCTGGTGGACCTGCGCCAGCTGCGTTCGCTGGACCAGCTCACCCGCGATGCCATCGCGCCGCTGCTCGATGCCATCGGCCGCGGCGAGCTGCGCGAGCTGCTGCTCGATTTCGAGGACGGTGCGCGCTACCGCATCCATCGCGGCCAGCGCTGGCACTTCTGGAAGAAACCGCTGGCGACGCTGCACGATGACTGAGGTGCTGAAGATCGTCCGCCGCGAGGCCGTCGAAGGCGGGCAGTGGGACGAGGACATGCTGCCGCTGCTGCGCCGCATCTACGCCGCGCGCGGCGTGCGTTCGGCGCAGCAGGCGCAGCCGAAGCTAGCGCAGCTGCACCCGCCGGAGCTGCTCGGCGGCATGCAGGCGGCGGTGCAGCTGCTGGCCGCGGCCATCGCCGCGGGCCGCCGCATCCTGATCGTCGGCGACTTCGACTGCGATGGCGCCACCGCCTGCGCGGTCGGCGTGCGCGGCCTGCGCCTGCTCGGCGCGCGCGACGTGGTGCACGCCGTGCCCAACCGCATGCTGCACGGTTACGGCCTGTCGCCGTCGCTGGTGGCCGAGCTGGCCGCGCTGCAGCCGGACCTGCTGGTGACCGTGGACCACGGCATCGCCTGCCATGCCGGCGTGGCCACGGCCAAGGCGCTGGGCTGGCAGGTGCTGGTGACCGACCACCACCTGCCCGGGGAACAACTGCCGGCGGCCGATGCCATCGTCGATCCCAACCTCGACGGCGATGCGTTCCCGAGCAAGGCGCTGGCCGGCGTCGGCGTCATCTTCTACGTGCTGATGGCGCTGCGCCGGCACCTGCGCGAGGCCGGCGCGTTCGCCGACGGCAAGGGGCCGGACCTGACCCCGCTGCTGGACCTGGTGGCGGTGGGCACCGTCGCCGACCTGGTCGTGCTGGACGACAACAACCGGGCGCTGGTGGCGGCGGGCCTGCGCCGGCTGCGCGCCGGCCAGGGCTGCGTGGGCCTGCAGGCGCTGATCGAGGCCAGCGGCCGCGACGCGCGCCGGCTGACCGCCAGCGACATCGGCTTCGCCCTGGGGCCGCGCCTGAACGCCGCCGGCCGGCTGGAGGACATGGCCCTGGGCATCGAACTGCTGCTGACCGAGGACGCCGCGCAGGCGCGCGAGATCGCCGCGCTGCTGGAAGAAATCAACGCCGAGCGCCGCGCCGTGCAGCAGTCGATGACCGACGATGCGGAACGGGCGGTGGCGCGCGTGCTGCTGGACGGCAGCGGCGGGCGCCCGGTCGCGGCCTGCCTGTTCGACGCGCAGTGGCATCCCGGCGTGGTCGGGCTGGTAGCCTCGAAGATGAAGGACCGCCTGCACCGTCCGGTGATCGCTTTCGCCCCGGCCGAACCGGGCGCGGCGGCGCTGCGCGGTTCGGCGCGCTCGATTCCCGGCTTCCACATCCGCGACGCGCTGGCCGCGGTGGATGCGCGGCACCCCGGCCTGATCGAGCGTTTCGGCGGCCATGCCATGGCCGCCGGCCTGAGCCTGCCGCAGGAGCGGCTGGACGCCTTCCGCGAAGCGTTCGAGCGGCAGGTGCGGGCGATGCTGGACCCGGCCCTGCTGCAGCAGCACCTGCTCAGCGACGGCGAACTGTCCGCCGCCGAACTGGATTTCCGCCATGCCGAGGCGCTGCGCCTGGCCGGGCCCTGGGGCCAGGGTTTCCCCGAGCCGCTGTTCGACGGCCATTTCGAAGTGGCGCAGTGGCACGTGCTCAAGGAGCGCCACCTGAAACTGGCGCTGCGCCTGCCCGGCATGGCCGGCACGCTCAATGCCATCCATTTCGGCGGCTGGACCGGCAATGCGCCGGGCCGCCACGTGCACCTGGCCTACCGCCTGGTCGGCGACGACTACCGTGGCGGCGGTGCGATCCAGCTGATCGTCGAGCACTGCCAGGCGGCGTGAGGTTCAGTCGCCGCGCTGCGCCAGCCGCGCCAGCAGTTCCTCCATCGGCATCGAGCGGGCGTAGAGCCAGCCCTGGGCGTACTGCACGCCGCGCCCGCGCAGGTGGTCGGCCTGCGCCTGGGTCTCGACGCCTTCGGCGACGGTCCCGGTGCCGAGCGATCCGGCCATCTCGATGATGTGGTCGATGATGTTGCGGGTGACCGAGCCGGTGCCGATCGAATCGACGAAGGACTTGTCGATCTTCAGGTAGTCGAAGCGGAGCTGGGCAAGGTGCGACAGGCTGGAATAGCCGGTGCCGAAATCGTCGATGGCGATGCTGATGCCGGCCTGGTGCAGGGCATTGATGGCGGCGCTGGCGTTGTCCGCGTCCATGCACACCATCTCGGTGATCTCGATGATGAGGTTGCCGGGCGTGGCGCCGACGCGCGCCAGGGCCTGCCGCAGGCGCGCCAGGATATCGGCGGGGTCGCCCAGGTCATTGGCGCTGAAGTTCAGCGCCAGGTGGAACGCAGGATGCCGCGCGAACAGCGGCGCGGCATCGCGTTCGAGCAGCTGGATCAGCCGGTTGCGCAGTTCCGGCGCCATCCCGTTCTTTTCCGCGATCGGGACGAAGATGCCCGGGCCGATGAGCTCGCCGGTGGGGCGCCGCCAGCGCATCAGCGCCTCGGCGCCCACCCAGCGGCCGGAGGCGAGCTCCACCACCGGCTGGTATTCCAGGAACAGCTCGTTGCCCTTGAGCGCGCGGCGCAGCTGCGCGCGCAGCGAACTGCTGCGCTTGATGCTGCGCGCCATCAGGCTGGCCAGGAACACGCCCAGCGCCAGGCCGATGCCGCCCAGGAGCAGGGACGCCTTGATCCAGCTCTTCTCCCAGGTGCCGTAGGGCAGGGCGGCGAACACGGTGTAGGCGCCGATCCGCGAGTGTTCCCAGGCCACCAGGTGGCCGGCCTGGACGAAGAAGCCCGAATCGCCGGAATCGACCCGGCCCAGCCAGCGCGGATCGAAATCGCCGCGCTGCGCCAGCACGGTGTCGGTGACGCCATGCCCGATCACCGCCACCTGCCAGGGCTGGTCGGTGGGAATGATGTTGAGCACGGCGTTCTCGTGGGTGAACAGGGTCAGGCCGCTGGCCGGGTCGGTGGCCGCGACCAGGGTGGTGTCCATGGCGTCGTGCAGGCGGACACCGCGCCGCAGCCAATAGCCGTTGCGGCTCATGAACCCGGGTTGTCCCAGCGGCCGGTCCTGCGGCCCGAAGCTGGAGCAGCGCAGCCGGCCGTCGCGCACGTAGCCGACGTCGGCCAGCATGTCCGAGCGCAGCAGCGTTTCGCGCATCAACGCGATGCCGGCCGGGGTGCACGGGTCGCCCTGCTTCAGCGGGGCCAGCGTGGCCAGGCCCCTGCGCATCTGGATGCCCACGGCGTCGGTGCGCAGCACCACCTGGCGGGTCATCAGCGCGGCGATTTCCTGGAAGCCGCCCAGGCTCTCCCGGTAGGCGAACAGCAGCGCGGCGGCCGTCGGCAGCGCGATGACCAGCGCCATCGTCAGCGACAACAGCGGCGGTCGGCGTTTCCTGTGTTCCAGCAGGGTCATGCGGCGAGGTATCCGGCGCTGTCCGTGGTGCCATTCGGGGACGGCTTGGAAAACGCGGCACGCGGACGCCGGGCACTCCTCCCCTGCGATACCGGGCGCTTCCCTGCGCGTGGCCTGGCCCCTGGTGCCCGGGTGGTGCGGCAGCAGTCGAACAGGCCGGGCCGGGCATCCCCATGCCAGCCGCGGCCCATCGGGGCCGCGACGGGAGCTTCGGGTGAAGAGTCCGTGAAGGCGACCTGCCGCCGAATGTAGACCAGGAACCTGCCGGGTACCAGCGCGGCGGCGTCGGGCCAAGGGGCAAGTGAGAACGCAAGCGGCGGGGCCGGTTCCGGCCCCGCCGCGCATGTTGCCGGGAATGCCGGCCAGCAAAGCCGGCTGTCGCCAGCCGGCTTTGCCGCCTGCCGCGGCGCTTAGCGGCGGCGGACCAGCAGCCGGTAGCCGCCGGCGGCGGACGAGTCGAAGCTGTGCGCCATCAGCACGTAGCGGCCGGCTTCCAGCTCGACTTCCAGGTGCGGATCCAGGCTGTTGTCGCTGTCGTCCTGCGAGGCGACCTCCTGGCCGTCGCGCATCAGGGTGACCATGCCGTCCAGGCCGTTGATGCCGGTCATGCTGATGACGTAGCGGCCCTTGCGCGGGATCTCCAGCGTGTACAGGCTGCGCGAGCCGGCGACCAGCTGGCCGCTGGTTTCGCGGCCCAGGGCCAGGACCGGCCGGGTCGGGCCGTCCGGCGCCGGCGCGGTGCTGGTGGCGAGCTGGAAGATGCCGCCGCGGCCGTTCACCGAACGCACCGAGACGTTGTATTCGCCCGGGTCCAGGACCTGCGACAGGCGCGCGTTGACCCCGCCGCCGCCATCGTCGTCGCTGAGCACGATGTCGCCGCCCTGCACGGTCAGCAGGGGGTCGATGTCGCGGCTGCTGGCGTCGAACTGCACGCGGCGGCGTTCCGGCAGGGTGAACACGAAGCTGCGGGTGCCGTCGGCATTGATGAAGCCGCTGGCCGTGGCGTCGATGGGCAGCGCCTGGCCGTCCTCGAACACCAGCCCCTCCGGGAAGTCGGCCTGTTCCACGCCCAGGTAGAACGCGCCGCCACCGGCGCTCTGGTCGATGCCGCGGGCGCTCACCGTATAGCGGCCCGGCTGCAGCGGGGTCACCAGGCGCGAATTGGTGTTGTTGCCGCCATCGTCGTCTTCCAGCTCCACGCCTTCGCCGCTCAGTGCCAGCACGGTGTCGAACGCGTCCGATTCCAGGTTGAGGGTGTACAGGCCCGGCTTGTCCACCTGCAGCACGTACTCCTGGCGCGCATTGGCCAGCCAGTCGGTGATGCGCTTGCCGGCGGCCAGCGGCTTGCCGTCATAGGCGACGATCGGGGTGGCGGTCAGGTGGAACGGGCCGAACGCGCTGGCATCGGCGCCGCTGACCGCGACCAGGTACTGGCCGGCCTTGTCGGCGCGCACGCTGAGCTGGCCGTTGTCGCTGCAGTTGCAGTTGGAGCCGGTACGGCCGACCAGCTGATCGCGGTGGAACACGGCGAGCGTGCCGTTGAGCGGGCCTTCCAGCTTCAGCGAGACCGCCTGGCCGGCGGCCAGCTGCAGACTGAACAACTGGCTGCGGCTGCCGTCGCTGTAGTTCAGCGCGGTGGCGGAGGTGATTTCGCCCGAGGTCTCGCCGTTGCTGGCGAGCGGACGGGCGGCGGGGGCGGCGTGAACGGGGGAATTCAGGCCGGCGGCGATGGCAAGGGTCAGCAATCCTGCTGCAAATCGTTTCACTGTGGTTCTTCCTGGGTTGGAACAGGGGCGGCCGCCACCGCACGCGGGGCATGCGAACGGACAGGGGGCGGGCCAGGGGACTCCGGCCGACGGGGCGTGCCGCCGGCCGGAAGCGCTCAGTTTGCCGCTTCCGCCGCGGCGGCTGCGGCGTCGGCCGCCGCGTCGGCGGCATCCTTGCGGTTGCTGTTGGCGGGGGCGGCCATGTCGCCCCCGAGGTCGGTGGTTTCCAGTTCGAACACGCCCTGCTGGCTGCCAAAGCTGGACACGGTCACGGTGTAGCGGCCCGGCCCCATCTGCAGGGTCAGGCGGGCATTGGTGCCGTTGCCGCCGTCATCGTCCTCGGCATCGATGCCGGGGCCGTTGATGCGCAGCACCGAGTCGAAGTTGTCGGCGAGGGCGTCGAACTGCAGGTGGCGCGCGCTGTCCAAGTTGAGCACGAAGCTGCGGCGGCCGCGCGAATCGACCATGCCCTGCACGGTCTGGCCGATGGTCAGGGCGCTGCCGTCGCGGATGACCAGGTCCTTGTCGACCGGGGCCAGGCCGACCTTGAGCTTGAACGAGCCGGTGCCGCCGTTCAGCGACGAGGCGGCGATGGTGTAGTCGCCCGGCTCCAGGTAGGCGCGGATGCGCGCGTTGAGGTTGCCGCCGCTGTCGTCGTCCTCGATGTCGACGCCGCGGCCGGTCAGGTGCAGGTAGGCGTCCAGCGCGCCCGAATCCATGCCGATGGTGTAGATGCCGGCCTTGTCCACCTTAAGCTTGTAGTCCTGCTTTTCGCCCATCAGCCAGTCGATGGCCTCGCTGTCGGCGCCCAGCGGCTTGCCGTCGTACGGGGTGACCGCGCTGCTCTTGAGCTTGAACGGCCCGAACGAATCCGAGCCGGCGCTGTTCACCGCCACCAGGTAGGTGCCGTCCTTCGGCGCCTTGAACGCCAGGCTGACGCTGCCCGGGCCTTCGCCCTCCTGGCCGCGCGCAGAGGCGGTGGCCAGCAGGCTCTGGCCGTCGAACACCGACAGCTGGCCGTTGAGCGATCCGCCCAGTTCCAGGGCCACGGCCTGGCCGTTCTTGAGGGTGACCCGGTAACCCTGGTGGCGGCTGCCGTCGTTGTAGTTCAGGCGGCTGGACGAGGTGATTTCACCGGAGACGCTGTCGCCCACGGCAAGGCTGGGGGTGTTGTCGCCACCACCGCTACCCAGCTTCTGGCAGGCGGCCAGGGCCAGGGTGAGGGAGAGGGCGGCGAACAGGCGGGTGGGGCGTGTGTTCAAGCGAGAAGTCCTTGTCGGTTGAAAGGGCCGCGCGGGGCGCGGCTGGCCGGGATTCTAACGGCAAGCGCCGGCCGTACCGTGAACCATGCCGGCTTCCGCGCGCCGCCGACGGCGGCGGTGCGCGATGCTAGAATTGCCGGCTTGTCTGCACCTGCATGGACCGACCATGATCGAACTGAATCCCGTCCGCCAGCGAATCGCCGATCTTACCGATCGTGTGGTCTCGCTCAGGGGGTATCTTTGACTACGACGCCAAGAAAGAGCGTCTTGAGGAAGTAACCCGGGAGCTGGAAAGCCCCGACGTCTGGAACAACGCCGAGTACGCGCAGAACCTGGGCCGCGAACGCGCCAGCCTGGAGAAGACCGTGCTCGGCATCGCCACCGTGCTCGACGGCATGGCCGAGTGCGGCGAGCTGCTGGACCTGGCCGAGAGCGAGCAGGACGAGGACACCGCGCTGGCCGTGGTCGCCGACCTGGACAAGTACCAGGCCCAGATCGAGAAGCTGGAATTCCAGCGCATGTTCTCCGGGCAGATGGATTCGGCCAACGCCTTCGTCGACATCCAGGCCGGCGCCGGCGGCACCGAGGCCCAGGACTGGGCCGAGATCCTGCTGCGCATGTACCTGCGCTGGGCCGAGAGCCGCGGCTGGAAGACCGAGCTGCTGGAAGTCTCCGGCGGCGAAGTGGCCGGCATCAAGTCGGCGACCTTCCGCGTGGAAGGCGACTTCGCCTACGGCTGGCTGAAGACCGAGATCGGCGTGCACCGCCTGGTGCGCAAGAGCCCGTTCGACTCGGACAACCGCCGCCACACCAGCTTCACCTCGGTGTTCGTGTCGCCGGAAGTGGATGACAACATCGACATCCAGATCAACCCGGCCGACCTGAAGACCGACGTGTACCGCTCCTCGGGCGCCGGCGGCCAGCACGTGAACAAGACCGAGTCGGCCGTGCGCATCACCCACGTCCCCAGCGGCGTGGTGGTGGCCTGCCAGACCGAGCGCAGCCAGCACGCCAACCGCGACCGCGCGATGAAGATGCTGGCCGCCAAGCTGTACGAGCTGGAAATCCAGAAGCGCAACGCCGAGAAGGACGCGGTGGAAGCCACCAAGTCCGACATCGGCTGGGGCAGCCAGATCCGCAACTACGTGCTGGACCAGAGCCGCATCAAGGACCTGCGCACCGGCATCGAGCGCAGCGACACGCAGAAGGTGCTCGACGGCGACCTGGACGAGTTCGTCGAGGCCAGCCTCAAGTCCGGCCTGGAAGCCGGCTCCAAACGCATCGACGCGTAAGGACCGCGCGTGGCCGCCCCCGGCGGCCGCGCCCGTTCGCCCTCCCGCCCGCCCATCGGCATGATGGCCGGGCCTGTTTCCTCCCCCGCAACCACCAAGCCAACGCCATGAACGACCAGACCTCCGCGCCGCAGCCCCCCGTCGACGAGAACAGCCTCATCGCCGAGCGCCGCGCGAAACTCACGGCGCTGCGCGGGCAGGGGATCGCCTACCCGAACGACTTCCGCCGCGAACACTTCGCCGGCGCGCTGCAGGCCGAGTTCGCCGACGCCGATACCTGGACCGCCGAGGCGCTGGAAGCTTCCGGCCGCAGCGTGAAGATGGCAGGCCGGCTGATGGCCAAGCGCATCATGGGCAAGGCCAGCTTCGCCCAGATCCAGGACGAATCCGGCCGCATCCAGCTGTTCCTGCAGGCCACCGCGCTGGACGAGGCCTATGCCGCGTTCAAGGGCTGGGACGTGGGCGACATCATCGCCGTCGAAGGCGGCCTGACCCGCACCAGGACCGGCGAGCTGTCGGTCAAGGTCACCGGCCTGCGCCTGCTGACCAAGTCGCTGCGCCCGCTGCCGGACAAGTGGCATGGCCTGGCCGACGTCGAGCAGCGCTACCGCCAGCGCTACGTGGACCTGATCGTGACCCCGGAGTCGCGCGAGGTGTTCGTCAAGCGCTCGCGAATCATCCGCGCCATGCGCGCCTGGCTGGACGCGCGCGACTTCCTCGAGGTCGAGACGCCGATGATGCATTACATCCCCGGCGGCGCCACCGCCAAGCCGTTCACCACCCACCACAACGCGCTGGACCTGGACCTGTACCTGCGCGTGGCGCCGGAGCTGTACCTCAAGCGCCTGGTGGTCGGCGGCCTGGAGCGCGTGTACGAGATCAACCGCAATTTCCGCAACGAGGGCGTGAGCACCCGCCACAACCCGGAATTCACCATGATGGAGCTGTACGAGGCCTACGCCACGTACAACGAGGTCATGGACCTGACCGAAGGCGTGATCCGCGACGTGGCGCAGCAGGTGCTGGGCACCACCACCGTGGAGTGGGACGGCGCGGTCATCGACCTGGGCCCGGCCTTCCGCCGCTGGCGCATGGACGAGGCGGTGCGCCACCACAACCCGGAGATCAGCGCCGCCGACTGCACCGACCGCGATGCGCTGCTGCGCCACTGCGAGCGGCTGAAGATCAAGGTCAAGCCGTCCTGGGGCTGGGGCAAGCTGCTGCTGGAGATCTTCGAGGCCACGGTCGAACACACCCTGGTGCAGCCGACCTTCATCACCGACCACCCGGTGGAGGTATCGCCGCTGGCGCGCGCCAGCGACACCGAGCCGGGCTACACCGACCGCTTCGAGCTGTTCATCAACGGCAAGGAAATCGCCAACGGCTTCTCCGAGCTGAACGATCCGGAGGACCAGGCCGCGCGTTTCCAGGCGCAGGTGGAGGCCAAGCAGGGCGGCGACGACGAGGCCATGCACTACGACTCGGACTACATCCGCGCGCTGGAATACGGCATGGCGCCGACCGGCGGCCTGGGCATCGGCATCGACCGCCTGGTGATGATGCTGACCGGCCGCGCCTCGATCCGCGACGTGCTGCTGTTCCCGTACATGCGCCCGGAAAACTGACCGCCGGCCACGCCTGTCCGGCGCGCCGTGCGCCGGTTTCGGGGTACGCCCGGGCGCCGGCGTATTGCAGGGCCGGCGCATGCAGTTGATGATGCGATGTCCGCCGGACCGCGCCCGCAGGGGCCGGTGAGGAGGCGCGGCGTGCCGGGAGCCTCCCTTCCCGGCAACAGCGGTTTCATCGGACAGACAGTCACATGCGCTTGGAAATCGTCATCGTCGACGACCAGACATCGGCCCGCAGCATGGTGCGGCATGTGCTGGAAGACATCTCGCCGGAGCTCGGCGTGCACGACTTCGCCGATCCGCTGGAGGCGCTGGCCTGGTGCCAGTCGCACGAGACCGACCTGCTGCTGCTGGATTACCGCATGCCGAACATGGACGGCCTGGAGTTCGCGCAGCGCTTCCGGCGCCTGCCGGGCAACCGCGACGTGCCCATCGTGCTGATCACCGTGGTCGGCGATGAGCCGCTGCGGCAGAGCGCGCTGGAGGCCGGGGTCATCGACTTCCTGGTCAAGCCGATCCGCCCGCGCGAACTGCGCGCGCGCTGCAACAACCTGCTGCAGCTGCGCCGCCACAGCCAGAGCGTGCGCCAGCGCGCGCTGTCGCTGGAACAGCGGCTGCTGGCCAGCATGCACGAGGTCGAGGAGCGCGAGCGCGAGACCCTGTCGCGGCTGGCGCGGGCCATCGAGTACCGCGACGCGGGCACCAGCGCCTTCCTCGAGCGCATGGCCCACGTCGCCGGGCTGATCGCCGACGAACTCGGCCTGCCCGCCGAGGAGGTGCGCACCATCGAGATGGCCGCGCCGCTGCACGACATGGGCAAGATCGCCATCCCCGACGCCATCCTGCTCAAGTCCGGCAGGCTGGACGAGGAGGAGATGGCGGTCATGCGCCGCCACCCGCGCATCGGCCACGAACTGCTCAGCGGCAGCAACAACCGCTTCATCCAGATGGGCGCGACCATCGCCCTGCGCCACCACGAGCGTTTCGACGGCAGCGGCTACCCCGACGGCCTGGTGGGCGAGGCGATCCCGCTGGAGGCGCGCATCGTCGCGGTGGCCGACGTGTTCGACGCGCTGCTCTCGCCACGCCCCTACAAGGAGGCCTGGTCGATGGACGCCGCGCTGGCCTATCTCTACGCCCAGCGCGGGCGCCTGTTCTGCCCGCGCTGCGTCGACGCGCTGCTGCAGGCGCGCGAACGGCTGGAAGAGGTCTGCGCGCGCTACTCGGCCGCCTTCCCGAGACCGGAAGCCTGAGATGACGAGCGCCTTCGCCTGGCTCCGGCAGCGCCTGCGGCAACGCGGGGACAGCGAGCACGCGCAGGCGCTGGTGCGCATCGTGATGATCGCGCTGATCCTGTGCTACGTGCTGCTGTCGGCCGGGCGCTGGGACCTGCCGCCGGCGCAGCTGCGGCTGGTGATCACCCTGATCCTGATCGCGCAGGGGCTGTCGCTGGCGCTGATGGGCTGGCTGCTGTGGAAGCCCGGGCGCTCGGACCTGCGCCGCATCCTCGGCATGGTCGACGACTACGCGCTGATGTCCGCGGCGATGAGCACCATCGGCGAGCCGATGGCCTGCATCTACGTGGTGGTGATGTGGGTGACCGTCGGCAACGGCATGCGCTTCGGCAACCGCTACCTGATGCTCGCCGTGGCCATGGCCACCGCCAGTTTCGGCATCACCCTGGCGCTGAGCGAATACTGGCAGCGCAACCTGGGCTTGGGCATCGGCCTGCTGGTCGGGCTGGCGGCGATCCCGCTGTATTTCTCCAGCCTGCTGCGGCAGCTGACCGAGGCCATGGCCGAGGCGCGCCGCGCCAGCGACGCCAAGAGCCGCTTCCTGGCCAACATGAGCCATGAGTTCCGCACGCCGCTCAACGGCCTGTCGGGCATGACCGAACTGCTGGCCACCACCCGCCTGGACGAGGAACAGCGCGAGTGCCTGGGCACGATCCAGGCGTCGGCGCGCACCCTGCTGGCGCTGGTGGAGGAGGTGCTGGACATCTCCGCCATCGAGGCCGGCAAGCTGCGCATCAACGCCCAGGATTTCTCGCTGGCCGAACTGATCCAGTCGATCGGCCTGATCCTGGCGCCGCAGGCGCGCGCCAAGCGGCTGGACTACCGCGTGTTCGTCGAAGCCGGCGTGCCCGATGGCCTGCACGGCGACCTGGGCCACCTGCGCCAGATCCTGCTCAACCTGGCCGGCAACGCGGTCAAGTTCACCGACCATGGACGGGTCGAGATCCGCGTGTCGGCGAGCCCGTCCGAGGGCGGGCCGCTGCGGCTGCGCTTCGAGATCCTGGACACCGGCATCGGCGTGGCGCCGTCGCTGCGGCCGCGGCTGTTCGACGCCTTCGAGCAGGCCGATGTTTCCATGGCCCGGCGCCACGAGGGCACCGGCCTGGGCACGGCGATCGCCAAGGGCCTGGCCCAGGCGATGGGCGGTGAGATCGGCTACCGCGAGAACCTGCCGGCCGGCAGCTGCTTCTGGGTGGAACTGCCGCTGGGCCGTGCCGCGGCGCCCGCTGCCGCCGAGGGCGAGCCGGCGGGTACGGAAGCGGCGCCCGGCGAGGACCCGGGCAACGTCATCGCCTTCAGCGATCCGTTCCGCCGCCACCGCGCGCGCGTGCGCAGCCTGGACATCCTGGTCGCCGACGACCACGAGGCCAACCGCATGGTGCTGCAGCGGCTGCTGCAGAAGGCCGGGCACCGGGTCACCTGCGTGCACGGCGCCGAGGAAGCGCTGGACGCCATGGCCGCGCGCGAGTTCGACGTGGCCATCACCGACCTGCACATGCCCGGCATGAGCGGCCTGGACCTGCTGCGGCAGCTACGGGTGATGCAGGCCGGCGGCGGCCCGCGCACGCCGGTGGTGATCCTCAGCGCCGACGTCACGCCCGATGCCATCCAGCGCTGCAACCAGGCCGGCGCGCACGCCTTCATGGCCAAGCCGGTGGTCGCGGCCAGGCTGCTGGAAACCATGGCCGACATCGCCAGCGGCGCGGCCGCCGGCAGCCGCGACATGGCCGCGGTGATTCCCACCGTGGCCGATGCCGACGCCGTGCTCGACACCGGGGTGCTGGACGAATTGACCGCGCTGGGCATGGGCAGGGGCTTCGAGCGCGAGTTCGTGCGCCAGTGCCTGGAAGACCTGGAAAGCGGCATCGATGCCTTGCCCGGCGATGCGCAGGGCGAGGACTGGGCGCGGTTGCGCGAGCACGCCCACGCGATCAAGGGCGTGGCCGCCAACCTGGGGTTGCTGAAAGTCGCCCGGCAGGGGGGAGAGTTGATGCGCATGGCCGACTGGCAACTCAAGGGCGAATGGAAACCGCTGCACGCGCGCATCGGTGCCGCGCTGCAGGAGGGCCGCCAGGCGCTGGACGCGCGCGCCCGTGGGCGCGCGCAATCGCACGACGACGTGACCGGCTGAGTTCCATCGCCGCCCCGGTCCGGCTCAAGCCCGCACCTGGCCGCTGCGGCGGGTCTGCGCCTTGACCAGCCGGTCCATGGTGCGCAGCGACTTTTCGTCCAGCGCCAGCGCCGCATCGACCCAGACCCGGGTGATGTCCAGCAGTTCCTGGTAATCGACCCGGTTGGAGATGCCGCGCACCGCGTTCATCGCCAGGTACGACTGCGGGATGCGCTGCTGCTGGCGGATCAGCTCGTTCACCGCCTGCTCGCCCTGGCCGCGCGGCACCAGGATGTCGACCACGCCCATGGCGTGCATTTCCTCGGCCGAATGCACGCGGCCTTCCAGGATGATGCGCTCGGCCAGCTGCGGCGACACGCGGCGGCTGAGGAAGTTGTAGGCGCCCATGCCCGGAAACAGGCCGAACAGCACTTCAGGCAGGCCCATGCCCACGCCTTCCTCGGCGACGATGGTGTGGCAGGACAGGGCCATTTCCAGGCCGCCGCCGAGCGCGTCGCCCTGCAGCAGGGCGATGGTGCGGAAGCTGCCGTCCAGGCCGGCATGGAAACGGTACACGCCGTCGATGCAGCTGCGCGCGTAGCGCAGCAGGCCGTCGCCGTCGCGGGCGCGGATCAGGGCGGAGAACACGTCCAGGTCGCCGCCAAGGTTGAATGCATCGGCGGCCGACGCCAGCACCAGGTGGCGCAGGCGGTCGGGCCGGGCCTGCGGGTTGCCGGTGATGCCGTCCAGGTAGGCATGCATCTCGGTCATCAGCGGCTTGCGGAAGCAGGGACGCACGCCGGGGCCGGCGTCGGCATGCATGTGCAGCCAGTGCACGTCGCCGGCCGCATCGTCGTGCACGCGGATGGTGGAGTAGGGGGTGGCGGGGGTGCCGATTGGCAGCAGTTCGATCGCACTCATGGGCTGGGTCCTTGCAGGAGGCCCGCGGAATCGGAAGCGTGGGCGGCGGGCCGGACGCTGGCACTCCGCGATCCTACACGCGGTACCGGCCCTGCGAATGCGCGAAGGCCCCGCCGGGGCCGGCGGGGCCTTCGTCGGGACCGCTGGACAGGCCGGCTTCAGCCTGCCGGCGGCGCGTCGCGCAGCTCGCGGCGCAGGATCTTGCCGACGTTGGTCTTGGGCAGCTCCTTGCGGAATTCGACGATGCGCGGGTGCTTGTATCCGGTCAGGTTGGCGCGGGCGAACTCCTTGACCTGTTCCTCGGTGAGGTTCGGGTCCTTCTTTACGATGACCACCTTGACCACCTCGCCGGACTTCTCGTTCGGCACGCCGACCGCGGCCACTTCCAGCACGCCCGGCATCATCGCGATCACGTCCTCGACCTCGTTCGGGTACACGTTGAAGCCGGACACCAGGATCATGTCCTTCTTGCGGTCGACGATGTAGAAGAAGCCCTTCTCGTCCATGCGCGCCATGTCGCCGGTGTGCAGCCAGCCTTCGGCGTCCATCGCCTTGGCGGTTTCGTCCGGGCGGTGCCAGTAGCCCTTCATCACCTGCGGGCCGCGGATGCACAGCTCGCCGACCTCACCGGTGGCGACCCTGTTGCCGTCGTCGTCCTTCACGCAGGCGTCGGTGGAGGGGATGGGCAGGCCGATGGCGCCGTTGTACTCGGCCAGGTCCAGCGGGTTGATGCAGGCCGCCGGCGAGGTCTCGGTCAGGCCGTAGGCCTCCACCAGGGTGGTGCCGGTGATCTTCTTCCAGCGCTCGGCCACGGCGCGCTGCACCGCCATGCCGCCGCCCAGGGTGACCTTGAGCGCGGAGAAATCCACGTCCTCGAAGCCGGGCGTGTTGAGCAGGCCGTTGAACAGCGTGTTGACGCCGGTGATGGCGGTGAAACGGTTGTTGCGCAGTTCCTTGACGAAGCCCTTCATGTCGCGCGGGTTGGTGATCAGGTGGTTCAGGCCGCCGAGCTTCATGAAGACCAGGCCGTTGGCCGTCAGCGCGAAGATGTGGTACAGCGGCAGCGCGGTGATGATCACTTCCTCGCCCGGCTTGACGCCCGAGGCCGAGATCCACGCCGAGGCCTGCTGCATGTTCGCCACCAGGTTGCGGTGGGTCAGCATGGCGCCCTTGGCTACGCCGGTGGTGCCGCCGGTGTACTGCAGGAAGGCGATGTCGTCGTGGCTGATCTCCACCGGCGGCAGCGCATGGCGCGCGCCCAGCCGCAGCGCCTCGCGGAAGCGGACGGCGCCCTTGATGCGGTAGTCGGGCACCATCTTCTTCACGTACTTGAGCACGAAGTTGACGATCGCGCCCTTGGGGAAGCCGAGCATGTCGCCCAGGCCGGTGGTGACCACCTGTTTGACCGGCGTGTCGGCGATGACCTGCTGCACGGTGTCGCCGAAGTTGTCCACCACCACCAGCACCGAGGCGCCGGCGTCGACCAGCTGGTGCTTGAGTTCGCGGGCGGTGTAGAGCGGGTTGACGTTCACCACGGTCAGGCCGGCGCGCAGGATGCCGAAGGTGGCGATCGGGTACTGCAGGCAGTTGGGCATCATCACTGCCACGCGGTCGCCCTTCTTCAGCTGCAGCTCGCCCAGCAGGTAGGAGGCGAACCGGGTCACCAGCGCGTCGGCTTCGCCGTAGGTCAGCACCTTGCCGAAATTGGAGTAGGCCGGACGATCACGGAACTTGGCCACGGAGGCATCGAACACCGCGGCCACGGAGCGGAATTCATCGACGTCGATCTCGGCCGGCACGCCGGCGGGATAACTCTGCAGCCAGGGACGTTCCTGATTCATCTTCCCCTCCAGGAAATGGTTGTGGTCTAGTTGGTATGAGCGGCCGTCCGGCGATGGCGGCCGTGACCGCAGCATACCGTCCAGAATGGAAAAGGCGAAGGGAGCGATGATCCGAACAGCCCTCAACTGCGCGCGTACTGCGTTGATCGTGTTGGCCCTGGCCGCCTGCGCGCGGCAGGCGCCCGAACAGCGCCTGCGCCAGGCCGTGGCGCAGATGCAGGAAGCGGTGGAGCAGGGCAGGCCCAAGGCCTTCATGGCGCACGTGGCCGAGGATTTCATCGGCAACGACGCCCTGGACCGCGACGGGCTGGACCGGCTGCTGCGCGGCCAGCTGCTGCTCAACGCCAGGGTCGGCGTTCGCACCGGCCCGCTGCAGGTAGAGATGGGGCAGGGAGATACCGCCACGGTCCGCTTCACCGTGCTGCTGACCGGCGGCGACGGCCGCTTCCTGCCCGAGCGCGGCCAGCTGCAGCAGGTGGCCAGCCAGTGGCGGATGGTCGACGACCAGTGGCGGCTCTACAGCGCCAGTTGGTCGCCCGCCGTGGAGTAAGCGCCGTCCTGATGAGCCTTTCTCTCCAGTCGGGGCAAGAGGAGAGCGTGCGATCGTCGGTCCGCCCCACTTCGACGCCACGGTGCAAGGTCCGGGGCCGAGGCGGTGAGGGCAATCCAGTCGACGGGAGTCGCGTTCCCGATCGCCTTCGCGGACCCGTGCGCCATCCCATGTCTTCCCCGTGCGCCTCCAGGGATCGGCATGCCTTTTCCGCCGTACCCGGACACGGTCGGTTCCCCGGCACGCCCTGTCGCCGCCGGTTCTGTCCTTGGACAGCTACCTGAATGGAGCCCCGGCCGCGGGCGGTTTCGTCATGCGCCACTCGCGCCGGGCTGTTTATCCTGCCGGCGCAATCCACGCCGGCCTGCCCGGCCCCTACAGGAGATTCCCGATGAGCACCCGCACCGTTATCCGCAACCTTTCCATTGGCGTGGTGGCCGCCGCCGTGCTGTCGGCGTGTGCCACCGGTGGTTCCTATGTGCAGAGCGACCCGTACGGCAACCCGACCCAGCAGCAGAACCGCACCGGCAAGGGCGCGCTGATCGGCACCGCCATCGGCGTGGCCGCCGGCCTGCTCAGCGGCGACAACGCCACCGAGCGCCGCCAGCGCGCGATGGTCGGCGCCGGCATCGGCGCGCTGTCCGGCGCGGCCATCGGCAACTACCAGGACCGCCAGGAGCGCGCCCTGCGCGAGCGTACCGCCAACACCGGCATCGACGTGCAGCGCCAGGGCGACAACATCACCCTGAACCTGCCCGACGGCATCACCTTCGATTTCAACAAGACCACGCTCAAGCCGCAGTTCTACGGCGCCCTCAACGGTGTGGCCTCGACCCTGGCCGAATACAACCAGACCATGATCGAAGTGGTCGGCCATACCGACAGCATCGGCACCGACGCGGTCAACAACCGCATCTCCAAGGAACGCGCCGACGCCGTGGCCGCCTACCTCACCGCGCAGGGCGTGCAGCGCGAGCGCATCGAGACCCTGGGCGCCGGCAAGAACTACCCGGTCGCCAGCAACGACACCGAAGCCGGCCGCGCGCAGAACCGCCGCGTCGAGATCCGCGTGATCCCGCTGCGTTCGTGATCCATCGGTAGTTCCGACCTGGAAAGAGCCGCGCAAGCGGCTCTTTTCTTGTCTGCAACAGGCGTTCTCCATAGGAGCGGCTTCAGCCGCGAAGGGGCCTTCGCCGGGAAAGCCCCATCGCGGCTGAAGCCGCTCCTGCAACGGCGACGAGGCGGCCGCGCGCAGAACCGCCGCGTCGAGAGATCCGTGTGATCCCGCTGCGTTCGTGATCCATCCGTAGTTCCGGTCTTGAAAGAGCAGCGCAGGCGGCTCTTTCTTTGTGTGCTGGAGCCCGTAGAAGCGCACTGTAGGAGCGCACTTCAGTGCGCGATGGGGCTTTCCCGGTAGAGCCCTCGTGCACTGAGGTGCGCTCCTACACTGCGGGCATTGCCTCAGGCCAGATCGTCAGCGATCACCACGCTGTTGCGGCCGTTGCCCTTGGCCAGGTACAGCGCCGCGTCGGCGCGCGAGAACCAGTCCTGCCAGTACTGCTCGCCGGCGTACATCGCCGCGCCCAGCGAGATGGTGATGCCGCCGCCGGGGCCGTGCAGCGACTGCTGCACCGCTTCGCGCACCCGTTCGGTGAAACTGGCCAGCGCGTCGCGGTTGCCGGCCTCGGCCAGGATCACGAACTCCTCGCCGCCGAAGCGGAATACCTTGTCCTGTTCGCGCAGCTCCATCCGCAGGATCGCCGCCAGTTCGACCAGCGCGTTGTCGCCGGCGGTATGGCCATAGCGGTCGTTGACGTCCTTGAAGTGGTCGATATCCAGGATCACCAGCGCATGCCGGAAGCGGCCATGGCGGGCGCTGCCGATCTGCTGCACCAGGGTTTTTTCCAGCGCGCGGCGGTTGGGCAGGCCGGTGAGCTCGTCCAGCGAGGCCAGCAGCTCCAGCCGTGTACGGTCGCCCTGCAGGCGCCGCGAGAAACGGAAGCCGAAGCCCAGGATCAGCGCGATCACCACCAGCGCCTGCGTATCCAGCGCGGGCGTGCGCAGCACGCCGGGCATCGCCAGCAGGCCGGCCACCATCAGCAGGTTCGCCGGCGTGGCGATGCGGTTGTGCACCAGGAAGAAGTTGATCATCAGCACCAGCAGCGACCAGGGCAGGGCGCGGTGGCCCAGCTCGCCGGCGGCCAGCAGGCAGCCGGCCACGTTCGCCAGGCACAGCAGCAGCCCGGCGCTGGAAAGCCGGGGCGCCTGGCGGTGGCTCAGCCAGGTCGCCAGCGCCGCCGGCGCCGCGCAGGCCAGCGCGGCCAGCATCTGCAGCGGCAGCCGCTGCCAGGCCAGCCAGCCGGCGAGCGCCAGCAGCGCCAATGTGGCGACCGGCGCGATGGTGCGCAGCGGCACGCTGCGCAGTTCGCGCGGCAGCGAGGGAATCGTCGGAGGTCCGGCGGTGGGTTTCATGGCGTTGGCAACATAGCAAGCAAGACGGCAATCATTCCTTCACCCAGTGCCCATCTTGGGCATGCATGTGGCGGGCCGCCGGCAACGCTCCCCGCGCCGGTGGCGGCATGGACCGGCGTGCGGCCACCCCTTGCTTATGGCCCATCCGCCGGCCGCGGCCGCGGTGCTAGATTCGGCCGCTACCGGCTTCCGTGCCGGCGTCCTTCCAGCGCATGAGGGAAACCATGAGCGTCCGTTGCACTGCCTGGTCCGCGGTACTCGCCGCGACCGCCACCACCTTGCTGGTCAGCATGCCCGCGCATGCCGAATACGCCAAGCCGCCGGCCGAACTGCTGAAGGTGCTGACCGCGCCGCCGCCGCCGATGCCCAGCGTCGACCCCACCGGCAGGCGCCTGCTGCTGACCACCAGCCAGACCTATCCGTCCATCGCCCGCGTCGCCCAGCCCTACCTCAAGCTGGCCGGCCTGCGCCTGGAGCCGAAGAACCGCAGCCGCCACGACACACCGGGTGGCTACGGTATCCCCGCCTGCGTGGCCGATTTCACCCTGGTGGACATCGCCAGCGGCAGGGAAACCCGCGTGCCGCTGCCCAAGGATGCCTGCGCCGGTACCGCGCTATGGTCGCCGGACGGCCAGCGCTTCGCCTTCCAGAACGTGGTCGCCGATTCGGTGCAGCTGTGGGTGGGCGACGCCGCCAGCGGCCAGGTCCGGCAGGTCCCGGGCGCGCGCCTGAACCCCATGTTCGGCAGCACCGTGCAGTGGCTGGACGGCGGCGAGCGCCTGCTGGTCAAGCTGGTGCCGGCCAACCAGGGGCCGGCGCCGGCGGGTGACGACGTGTACGGCCCGGACGTGCAGGAATCGCTCGGCGCCAAGGGCGAGAGCAGCACCTATGAAACCCGCGACACCCTGGCCAGCGAGCACGACGAACGCCTGTTCGCCTATTACGGCCAGTCGCAGCTGGCGGTGGTCGAGGCCGCCTCCGGCAAGGTAAGCCCGGTCGGCGCGCCACAGCTGTACAACGGCGTCAACGGCGCGCCCGATGGCGTGCACGTGCTTACCCAGACGCTCAAGCCGCCGTTCTCGCACGCGGTCACCTACCAGCGTTTCGCCTACGACGTGGACGTGCTGGATGTGGCCACCGGCAGGAGCGTGCGCATCGCCTCGCTGCCGCTGGCCGAGCGCGTGCCGGTGCACGGCGTGCCGGAAGGCCCGCGCGATTTCGACTGGCGCGCCACCGACCCGGCCACCCTGGTCTGGGCCGAGGCGCTGGACAAGGGCGACTGGAACGTCAGCGTGCCGCAGCGCGACCGGCTGATGCTGCTGTCCGCGCCGTTCACCGCCGCGCCGCGCGAGATCGCCCGCACCACCCAGCGCTACGCCGGCTTCGACTGGACCACGCAGCCGCAGCGCAGCTTCCTCAACGAGTACGACGAGAACCGCCATTGGCGCCAGACCCGCATCGTCGACATCGACGACCCGAAGCAGGAAGCGCGCCTGTTGTGGGACCTGTCCAGCGACGAGCTGTACGGCGATCCGGGCAGCTTCGTCTACCAGCGCCTGCCCAGCGGCGCGGTGGTGGTGCGCGAGGAGGACGGCAAGGTGTTCCTGCGCGGGCAGGGCAGCTCGCCGCAGGGCGACCGCCCGTTCCTCGACCGCCTGGACCTGGCCACGCTCAGGAGCGAGCGCCTGTTCCGCAGCGCCGCCGATGCCTACGACCAGTTCCTCGGTTTCACCGCCGAATCGGGCCGCTACCTCACCTGGCATCAGTCGGTGATCGACCCGCCGAATGCGTGGCTGCGAGAGCTGGGCGCGCGCGACGCCGCGGCCAGGGAAGGCGAAGCGCAGTACGCCGCCGAAGGCCGCCAGCTGACCCGCGTCGCCGACCCCACCCCGGAAGTGCGGCAGATCCAGAAGCGCCTGGTCACCTACAAGCGCGCCGATGGCATCGACCTGTCCTTCACCCTGTACACCCCGCCGGGCTACAAGGAAGGCCAGCGCCTGCCGGCGATCCTGTACGCCTATCCGGCCGACTTCGCCAACAGCGCGCAGGCCGGGCAGGTGTCCGGCTCGCAGCAGACCTTCACCCGCCTGGCGCCATACCGGCTGATGCTGCTGGCCGGCTACGCCATCATCGACAACGCCTCGTTCCCGATCGTCGGCGATCCGAAGAGCGCCTACGACACCTATCTGGATCAGCTCACCGCCGATGCCAGGGCCGCGGTGGACAAGGCGGTGGAACTGGGCGTGGTGGACCGCAACCGCATCGGCGTCACCGGCCACAGCCACGGCGGCCTGATGACCGCCAACCTGATCGCCCACACCGACCTGTTCAAGGCCGGCGTGGCTACCAGCGGCTCGTACAACAAGACCTTCACTCCGTTCGGCTTCCAGAACGAGCGCCGCTCGGTGTGGCAGGCGCAGGACGTGTACCTGAAGGCTTCGCCGTATTTCTACGCCGACAGGATCAAGCTGCCGCTGCTGCTGGTGCACGGCGAGGATGACGCCAACCCCGGCACCGAACCGTTCCAGTCGCGCAAGCTGTACCAGGCCATCCGCGGCAACGGCGGCACCACCCGCCTGGTGATGCTGCCGCACGAACCGCACTGGTACACCGCGCTGGAATCCAACGAACAACTGGTGGCCGAAATGCTGGCCTGGTTCGACCGCTACGTGAAGAACGCACCGGCGCAGGCGCCGTCTGCGAAGTGAGCAGCGGGTGAGTCGATCGCGTATCGAGGGAGCCCGCGCAAGCGGGCTTCTTCTTTTTCCAAGAGGGTGATCTCGATCCGCGCAGCACCGCGTGTTGCAATCATGTACGGGAACCAGTCCGACCCTGTACGCGTCGAAGAGGCCGGCATGGCGTTCCTCGTGGCGAGCTGAAAGGGCGGATGAACTGGACGGAGTGGAAGAAGTCCCGGGCGTCCAATCGATGTATGAAAATCTCACTCTGGGTGCTCGACTGCTCGCTTTGCGCTGCAAGCAGAAAACCCTCAGACAGGTTCGTGACAGCCGATCAGGATGCTGCGAGTTCTTCGAATGAAGGCGGGATCAACGCAGGAATTGCCAACGCGTTGCCGCATCTTCACGGTGCATCGACGTGCGCCAACATCAGCTGAAGGCGCAGTCGTTGCTTCTGCAAAAAGGCCGCTATATTCCAAGCTCCCCGACGAAGGAGGAGTGGAATGATTCTGAGCAAACAACATCTGAAGACCTTGGGCATGCTGGGTGTCGCGACCGTCGCCACCTTGAGCCTGGGTGCCTGTGCGACCTACAAGGACGAGTTCGCGAACATCAACACCCGCCTGGATCAACTGGACGCGAGGGTGCAGGGCGCGGCCCAGAGCGCCGAGTCCGCCAACCAGTCCGCGCAGCGGGCCAACCAGCGCCTGGACCAGATCGAAGGCCGCGTCCAGCAGCTTGAAACCGCGCCGCGCCGCGCCGCGCGTGGCTGACCGCCCGCGCGGTGGGCGATGAGCACCTGAACCAGGAATCCGGTGGCCCTTGCGGGCCACTGGTTTCTTCCATCGCACAGCGTTCGTTGCAGAGGAGTTTTCCCATCCGTACCTACCGATACCTTGCAGTCCGTGCCGTCCACGGTGCGCTGGCCGTGGCGCTGGCCTGCGCGGGCATTGGCACGGCCAGCGCCGAGGATGCCGCCACGCCGCCGCCGGCCGCTGTCGATGAACTCCCTCCGGGCCAGGCCGTGTCCGACACGGTGATCGAGCTGGCGGGCTGGGTTGTCGCAAGCAGGGACAGCGAAGGCTATCCGTTCGCGATCATGGACAAGGCCGCCGCGCAGATCCTGGTGTTCGGCGGCGACGGCCGGCTGCGCGGCGCGGCGCCGGCGCTGTTCGGTTCGGCGGTCGGCGACCACATCGCGCCCGGCATCGCCGGGCTCGCGCTGCGCGAGATTCCGGGGCGCGACCGCACGACGCCGGCCGGTCGTTTCGTGGGCGGTTTCGGTCCGTCGCTCGATGCCGGGCGCGTGCTGTGGGTGGACTACGATTCGGCGGTCTCCATCCATCCGACCGCCACCGGCGTTCCCGCCGAGAGGCGCCCCGAACGCCTTGCTTCGCCGTCGCCCGATGACAACCGCGTCACTCATGGCTGCATCAACGTATCGCCCGGGTTCTACAAGCAGGTCGTCAGCCAGACGTTCGAGCGCGGCGGGGTCTTCTACGTCCTGCCGGACAACGCCTCGCTGGCCGAGACCTTCCCGGAGTTCGCGCAGAGCCGCACGGCGGCGAAGGGCGGCGGTGGAAAAGGCGCCGGACGCGCCCGGCACTGAGTGTTCTGGTGCATCCCGGCCCGCGAGGCCGTGCCGGGGAAGGCCGTTCCCGCCTGCGCAGGGCCGGCGATGAGCCGGACGCTTCAGGCCGTGGCGTCGAACGCAGCGTGATAGCTGACGTCGGCCGCAGGTACGCCCCCGGCCAGCGGCAGCGCCTGGAAATACTCCGGCGGCACCCCGGGCAGCACCAGTTGCCGGCATGCCCGGAACCCGAAGCGCGCGTAGTAGCCCGGGTCGCCCAGCAGCACGCAGCCGGCGCTGCCCATCGTTTCCAGCCGCCCGATGGCTGCAGCCATCAGCGCCGAGCCGATGCCGTGGCCCTGTCGGTCCGGACGCACCGAGATCGGGCCCAGCCCGTACCAGCCGCGATCGCCGGAAGACAGCGTCACCGGCGATACCGCGACATGGCCGACGAGTTCGTCGCCTTCCAGCGCCACCAGCGAAATGCTCAGCTGCCCGGCTTCGCGCAGCGCGGCGACGATGAACTGTTCGGTGTGGCTGGTGTGCGGTGCGCTGGCGAATGCCGCCTCGGTGAGGCGGGCGATGGCGTCGATGTCCGTGGGGCGCTCATCGCGGATGCTTGGATTCATGGCTGTTCCCGTGGTCGATGGTATTGCGAAGCAGTGGCCCGGTGGCGGATCAGCGGCATGCGCAGGCCGGGCAGGGCGTCTGCATAGCACATCGCCGCCGCGCCGTGGCGGGCCCGGCGCTCACGCCACGCTTACGGGGGCGGTCGTCAGATACGGAAAAACACGGGGATACGGCGATGCTGGACGGATGGGTGGAACGCAACCGCGATGGGCTGATCCTGCTGGGGCGGATCCTGTTGATGGTGCTGTTCGTGGTATCGGGCTGGGGCAAGCTGAGCGATTTCCAGGGCACGGTCGGCTACATGGCCTCGCTGCACGCGCCGCTGCCGCAGGTGGCGGCCGGCGTGGCGGTGTGCATGGAGTTCCTGGTCGGCATCGCCCTGCTGCTGGGCATCCAGGTGCGGCTGCTGGCGCTGCTGTTCGTCCTGTTCGTGCTTGGCACCGGGGTGCTCGGCCATGCGTTCTGGGGCATGGAGGGCGCCGAGCGCGCCATGAACATGACCCAGTTCCTCAAGAACCTGTCCATCGCCGGCGGGCTGTTGCTGCTGGCGGTGACCGGCGGCGGGCGTTACGCGGTGGCCGCACGCAGGCAGTGACGTGGAAACGACATGGCCTTCCACGAGGGAAGGCCATGCCGATGTGACGCGATGGCGCTCTCCACGCCTGGAGGAAGCCAGGGGTTGTGTCGCGGATCAGCCCAGAATCCCCGGCAGGTCCAGTCCCTTTTCCTTCGCGCAGGCGATGGCGATGTCGTAGCCGGCGTCGGCGTGGCGCATGACGCCGGTGCCGGGGTCGTTCCACAGCACGCGGGCGATGCGCTGGTCGGCCGCTTCGCTGCCGTCGCAGACGATGACCACGCCGGAGTGCTGGCTGTAGCCCATGCCCACGCCGCCGCCGTGGTGCAGGCTCACCCAGGTGGCGCCACCGGCGACGTTGAGCATGGCGTTGAGCAGCGGCCAGTCGGACACGGCGTCGCTGCCGTCCTTCATCGCTTCGGTTTCGCGGTTGGGCGAGGCGACGCTGCCGGAGTCGAGGTGGTCGCGGCCGATCACCACCGGCGCCTTCAGCTCGCCGTTGCGCACCATCTCGTTGAAGGCCAGGCCGAGCTTGTGGCGCAGGCCCAGGCCGACCCAGCAGATGCGCGCCGGCAGGCCCTGGAAGCTGATGCGCTCGCGCGCCATGTCCAGCCAGCGGTGCAGGTGCGGGTCGTCGGCGATGATTTCCTTGACCTTGGCATCGGTGCGGTAGATGTCTTCCGGATCGCCGGACAGCGCCACCCAGCGGAACGGGCCGACGCCGCGGCAGAACAGCGGGCGCACGTAGGCGGGCACGAAGCCCGGGAAGTCGAAGGCGTTCTCCAGGCCTTCGTCGAAGGCCATCTGGCGGATGTTGTTGCCGTAGTCCACGGTGGGGATGCCCTGCGCGTGGAAGGCGAGCATGGCTTCCACGTGCACGCGCATGGCGGCCTTGGCGGCGTCGCGCACCTTCGACGGGTTGGCCTTCTGCTCGGCCAGCCACTGCTCCACCGTCCAGCCGATCGGCAGGTAGCCGTGCACCGGGTCGTGGGCGCTGGTCTGGTCGGTGACGCAGTCCGGACGCACGCCGCGGCGCACCAGCTCGGGCAGGATCTCGGCGGCGTTGCCGAGCAGGGCGATGGACCTGGCTTCGCCGGCGGCGGTGTACCTGGCGATGCGCGCCAGCGCGTCGTCGATGTCGGTGGCCTGTTCGTCCACGTAGCGGGTGCGCAGGCGGAAGTCGATGCTGCTCTGGCGGCATTCGATGGTCAGGCTGCTGGCGCCGGCCAGCGAGGCGGCCAGCGGCTGCGCGCCGCCCATGCCGCCGAGGCCGGCGGTGAGGATCCACCTGCCGGCCAGGCTGCCACCGTAGTGCTGGCGGCCCATCTCGACGAAGGTCTCGTAGGTGCCCTGCACGATGCCCTGCGAGCCGATGTAGATCCACGAGCCGGCCGTCATCTGGCCGTACATCATCAGGCCCTTTTTATCGAGCTCGTTGAAGTGCTCCCAGTTGGCCCAGTGGGGCACCAGGTTGGAGTTGGCGATCAGCACGCGCGGCGCGTCGGGGTGGGTGGGGAATACGCCGACCGGCTTGCCGGACTGCACCAGCAGGGTCTGGTTGTCGTCCAGGCGCCTGAGCGTTTCCAGGATTTTGTCGTAGCTCTCCCAGTCGCGCGCGGCGCGGCCGATGCCGCCGTAGACCACCAGCGAGGCGGGGTCTTCGGCCACTTCGGCGTCGAGGTTGTTCTGCAGCATGCGGAACGGCGCCTCGGTCTGCCAGGACTTGCAGTTGAGGGTGTCGCCGCGCGGTGCGCGCGGGCTGCGGGATGGATCGTGGCGGGTGTTCATGTGTCTGCTCCTGGTGAAGAGTCCGCACATGGATGTGCGGGCTTTTGCGAGGGAATCGCACGCATGGCAAAGTCCAGGCAGGCGCGCAGTACCTGTTGCAGGGTGTCGCGCACCGGGGCGGCGTGGATGGGGTCGTAGGGCGTGGGCCAGCTGTGCTCGTCCACGTCGGCGGGAGCGGGCTCGTGCATGTAGCCGCGGCAGCCCAGTTCCATCTGCAGGGTGTGCACGCCGCCGGGGATGTCGCTGTAGTGGCGGGTGATCCAGCCGCCCTTGAAGCGGCCGTTGCGCACATGGCCAAGACCGCTCAGCGCGCACAGGTTCTCGACCACGTCGGTCAGCGCGTTGTCGCAGGAGGTATCCGGCTCGCCGGTCGGGCCGGCGCTGCCGATGTTGAACTGTGGCAGTTCGCCGTCGAACAGGTGCGGGATGCGCGAACGGATCGAGTGCGCGTCGTAGACCACCACGGTCGGGTGGCGCTGGCGCAGGCGCGCGATCTGCGCGGCGAGCGCGGCGTGGTAGGGCGCGAAGTAGGTGTCGCGGCGGCGCGCGATCTCCGCGTCGTCCGGTTCGTGGCCGGCGCGGTACAGCGGCTGGTTGTCGAAGGTGGTGGTCGGACACAGGCCGGTGGTGTTCTGGCCCGGGTACAGCGAGGCCCCGGACGGGTCGCGGTTGACGTCGATCACCGAGCGCGAGACCGCGGTGCGCACGGTGGTGGCGCCCAGCTCGCGGGCGAAGGCATACAGCTCGTGCACCCACCAGTCGGCATCGCGCCGCGCCAGCCACGGCGAGACGAAATGGCCGGCAAGCTCGTCGGGCAGCTCGGTGCCGGTATGCGGGAAGCTGACGATCAGCGGGGCGTCGCCTTGGTGGATCTGCAGCCAGTCGGGATGTGAGTTCATCGCGTGCCTTGGTTGTTGGCAGGAGGAAGCTGTTGCCTTCTCCCCGCGGGAGAAGGTGGCGCGAAGCGCCGGATGAGGGGCGGGCGGAGCCGGCGGTGTCTGAACCATCGGGACTTCGTTCGCCCCTCACCCCAACCCCTCTCCCGATGGGAGAGGGGCTCAGGCACTTACTGCATCGTCTCTACCTGCGGCAGCACGCCCTCCAGCCCCGCGGCCAGCGCACCGGCGCGCACCAGGTCGGTGGCGGCCACCATGTCCGGGTGGAAGTAGCGGTCGTCCTGCAGGGTGGGCACCTGCGCGCGCACGGTGGCGCGCACCCGCTCCAGCGCGGCGCTGGAGCGCAGCGGGGCGTGGAAATCGCAGCCCTGCGCGGCGGCCAGCAGTTCGATGCCGACCACGTTGGCGGCGTTCTCCGCCATCGCCAGCAGGCGGCGCGCGCCATGCGCGGCCATCGACACGTGGTCTTCCTGGTTGGCCGAGGTCGGGATGGAATCGACGCTGGCCGGGTAGGCGCGCTGCTTGTTCTCCGACACCAGCGCCGCGGCGGTGACCTGCGGGATCATGAAGCCGGAGTTCAGGCCGGGCTTCGGGGTCAGGAAGGCGGGCAGGCCCGACAGCGCCGGGTCGACCAGCATGGCGATGCGGCGCTCGCTGATCGAGCCGATCTCGCATACCGCCATCGCCAGCATGTCGGCGGCGAAGGCCACCGGCTCGGCGTGGAAGTTGCCGCCGCTCAGCGCCTCGCCGGTGTCGGTGAACACCAGCGGGTTGTCGGACACGCCGTTGGCCTCGATTTCCAGGGTGGTCGCCGCCTGGCGGATGACGTCGAAGGCCGCGCCCATCACCTGCGGCTGGCAGCGCAGGCAGTACGGGTCCTGCACGCGCACGTCGTTGTCGCGGTGCGATTCGCGGATCGCCGAGCCGGCCATCAGCGTGCGCAGCGCGGCGGCGGTGGCGATCTGCCCGCGCTGGCCGCGGATGTGGTGGATGCGCGGGTCGAACGGCGTGTCCGAGCCCTTGGCCGCTTCCACCGACAGCGCGCCGGTGACCAGCGCGGCCTGGAACACGGTCTCGATCTCGAACAGCCCGGCCAGCGCATAGGCGGTGGAGTACTGGGTGCCGTTGAGCAGGGCCAGGCCTTCCTTGGCGCCGAGCGTCAGCGCGGTCTGGCCGATGCGTGCCAGCGCATCGGCGGCCGGCATGCGCACGCCGTCGACGAAGGCTTCGCCGACCCCGATCATCACCGAGGCCAGGTGCGACAGCGGCGCCAGGTCGCCGGAAGCGCCGACCGAGCCCTGGCACGGCACCACCGGCACGAAATCGTGCTGCAGGAACGCCTCCAGCAGCGCCAGCGTCTGCGGGCGGATGCCGGAAGCGCCCTGCGCCAGGCTGGTGAGCTTGAGCGCCATCATCAGCCGCACCACGCTGGCCGGCATCGGCTCGCCGACGCCGGCGGCGTGCGAGAGCACGATATTGCGCTGCAGGGTTTCCAGGTCCTCGCGCTCGATGCGCACGCTGGCCAGCTTGCCGAAGCCGGTGTTGATGCCGTACACCGGCTCGCCTTTGGCGACGATGGCTTCCACCACCTGCGCGCTGCGCTGCACGGCGGCCTGCGCCGAGGCGTCCAGGCGCACGCGGGCGCCGCGGTAGACCTGGCGCCACTGGGCCAGCGGTACGTGGCCGGGACGAAGCACGAGCGGGGAATTCATCGGGTTACTCCAGGTTCTCAAGGATGGGGGCGGGGCGTGCCCCGCACGGGTGTGGGATTGCGCGGACGCGGGGCCGCGCCGCGTGGGGTCCGCCGGAAGGCATGGTCCGGGCGGGCCGCTACGGTGTCTGTCCGCGGAACACGCGCGCGTGCAGCGGGTTGAAGCCCATGCGGTAGACCAGGTCGGCCGGGGCCTCGATGTCCCAGACCGCCAGGTCGCAGTCCAGGCCCGCGGCGAGCCGGCCGATGCGCTCGAAGCGGCCGAGCGCGCGCGCCGCTTCGCGGGTGAAGCCGGCGATGCATTCGTCCACGGTCATGCGGAACAGGGTCGCGCCCATGTTCATCGCCAGCAGCGGGCTGGTCAGCGGCGAGGTGCCGGGGTTGCTGTCGGTGGCCAGCGCCAGCGGCACGCCGGCCTCGCGCAGTTGCTGGATCGGCGGCACGGTGGTGTCGCGGGTGAAGTAGAACGCCGCCGGCAGCAGCACGGCGACGGTGCCGGCCGCGCGCATCGCGGCGATGCCGGCCTCGTCCAGGTGTTCGATGTGGTCGGCCGACAGCGCGCCATGCCGCGCCGCCAGTTCGGCGCCGTGCTGGTTGCTGAGCTGTTCGGCGTGAATCTTCACCGCCAGCCCGTGGCGGTGCGCGGCCTCGAATACCTGCGCGGCCTGCGCGCGCGAGAAGGCGATGTTCTCGCAGAACACGTCCACCGCCTCGGCCAGGCCTTCGGCGGCGATGGCCGGGATCATGACCTGGCAGACTTCGTCGATGTACTCCTGCGCCTGGCGGCCCGGCGGCACCGCATGCGCGCCGAGGAAGGTGGGGACCACGTCGACACGGCGCAGCTGTTGCAGCTGCCGGGCGACGCGCAGCTGCTTGCGCTCGTCGTCCAGCGCCAGCCCGTAGCCGGACTTGATCTCGATGGTGGTGACGCCTTCGGCCAGCATCGCGTCCAGGCGGGGCAGGGTGGCGGCGACCAGCGCGGCGTCGTCGGCATCGCGGGTGGCGCGCACCGTGGCGACGATGCCGCCGCCGGCGCGGGCGATGTCGGCGTAGCTCACGCCCTGCAGGCGCTGCTCGAATTCGTTGGCGCGGTTGCCGGCGTAGACCAGGTGGGTGTGGCAGTCGACCAAGCCGGGGCCGATCCAGCGGCCGCCGCAGTCGATGCGCCGGGCGGCGTCGAAGGCCGGCGCGGTGGCGGCGGGGCCGACGTGCACGATGCGCCCGTCGTGGGCGGCGAGCACGCCGTCGCGCACGATGCCAAGACCGCCGGATGCATCATCGAGCGTCATCAGATGGGCGTTGTGCCAGACCGTATCGCAGTGCATGAGCACCCTTCCGCGTTTATTTGTATATACAATAATCACCACCCACGGAGAGTGTCCAGTGATGGCGAACGAGGTTTCCAGTCCGGTCCGTTTCCACGCCGCGCACGCCCTGCTGCCGCAGGGCTGGGCGCAGGCGGTGAGCATCGAGTGCGCGCAGGGCCGCATCGTGTCGGTGACCGCCGATGCGCCGGCCGCCCCCGGCGCGCAGCCGCTGGGCGTGGTGGTGCCGGGGCTGGGCAACCTGCACAGCCACGCCTTCCAGCGCGCCATGGCCGGCCTGACCGAGGTGGGCGGGCGCTCGGGCGACAGCTTCTGGAGCTGGCGCGAGCTGATGTACCGCTTCCTGGACCGGCTGACCCCGGACGATTTCCAGGCGGTGGCCGAACAGGCCTACATGGAGATGCTGGAATCGGGCTTCACCCGCGTAGGCGAGTTCCACTACCTGCACCATGCGCCGGACGGCGGGCGCTACGCCGACCACGCCGAGATGGCCGGCCGCGTCGCCGCGGCGGCCGCCGGCACCGGGCTGGGCCTGACCCTGCTGCCGGTGTTCTACGCGCACAGCGATTTCGGCGGCGCCGCGCCGCTGCCGGCGCAGCGCCGCTTCCTGCACGACGTCGACGGCTTCGCCGCGCTGCTGGAGGGCTGCCGGCAGGCGCTGCGCGACACCCCGGATGCGGTGCTGGGGCTGGCGCCGCACAGCCTGCGTGCGTGCACGCCGCAGGAACTGCAGGCATTGCCGGCGCTGGTGGACGGGCCGGTCCACATCCATATCGCCGAACAGGTGCGCGAGGTCGAGGCCTGCCTGGCCTGGAGCGGGCAGCGCCCGGTGCAGTGGCTGCTGGGCAACATGCCGGTGGACGAACGCTGGTGCCTGGTGCATGCCACCCATCTGCAGGATGAGGAAGTCCGCGGCATCGCCGGCCGCCGTGCCGTGGCCGGGCTGTGCCCGGTCACCGAGGCCAACCTGGGCGACGGCCTGTTCCCGATGCGCGAATTCGTGGGCCACGGCGGGCGTTTCGGCGTCGGCTCCGATTCCAACGTGCTGATCGACGCCGCCGAGGAGCTGCGCCTGCTCGAATACGGCCAGCGGCTTGCGCTGCGCGGGCGCAACGTGATTTCGCCGGGTGAATTGTCCAGCGGCCGCTGGCTGTACCAGCAGGCGCAGGACGGCGCCGCGCAGGCGCTGGGCGTGGCGGCCGGGCTGGCCGCCGGCGCGCCGGCCGACCTGGTCGAGCTGGACACCGCGCATCCGGCGCTGCTGGGCCGCGCGGGCGACGCGCTGCTGGACAGCTGGGTGTTCGCCGCGCGCGGCGGCGCGGTGCGCTCGGTATGGCGCAATGGCCGCCAGTGGGTCCGCGACGGCCGCCACGTGCGCCGCGACGCGGTGGCCGCGCGCTATCGGGCCGCGTTGCAGCGGATACTGGGCTGAGCCAAGACAGGACGAGCGAGTGAAGAACAGGAAGGCGCCCAGCCTCAACCAGCGCATCCGCGGCGACATCGAAAGCCGCATCCTCAGCGGCGAGTGGGCACCGGGCTTCCGCATTCCCTACGAGCACGAGCTGATGGCGCAGTACGGCTGCTCGCGCATGACGGTGAACAAGGTGCTCACCGCGCTGGCCGAGAGCGGCATGATCGAGCGCCGCCGCCGCGCCGGTTCGTTCGTCGCGCGGCAGCCGCCGCACCTGGAGCAGGTGGCGCTGGAGATTCCCGACATCGCGCTGGCGGTGAACGAGCGTGGCCACCGCTACGGGTTCCAGCTGCTGGAACGGCAGCAGCGCCGCGCCGACGCCGCGGTGCCCGAGGAAGTGCGGCTGGTGGGCGAGGGCGAACTGCTGGCGATGCGCTGCCTGCACCTGGCCGACGGCCGGCCGCTGGCGCTGGAGCGGCGCCTGATCAACCCCGGGGCCGTGCCGGAAACGCTGACGGTGGATTTCTCCACCCATGCGCCCGGCAGCTGGCTGCTGCAGAACGTGTCGTGGACGCGCGGCCAGCACCGCATCAGCGCGGTGGCCGCCAGCGCCGCCGAGGCCGCGCTGCTGGACGTGCCGGTGGGCACCGCCTGCCTGGTCATCGACCGCCAGACCTGGCGTGGCGAAACGCCGATCACCTGGGTGCGGCAGAAATTCCTGGGCGATGCCTACGACCTGATCGCGCGCTTCGCGCCGGGCGGGCGCTGACCGGCCGCCGTTGCAGGGGCGGGGCTGGCCCCGCATGCGGATTTCCCGGTACCGCCGGTGCGGGGCGGGCCCGGCGCCGGCGGGTCAGAACGTGCGGCACTGCCGCCAGCGCACCGGTTCGCCGGTGCCGGGGCGCGGGTTGAGCTGGATGCGCACGGTGCGCAGCGCCGGGTAGTGCTCGACCTCGCGGCAGATCAGCGGCCACACCGCGTCGTCGTCGCCGCTGCGTTCCACCGACAGGGTGGAGCGGGTCAGCCAGATGCCGCTGATGACGCCGGGCGTGGCGGCCAGTTTCCTGGAAACCGCCTGCTGGTAACGCAGCAGGGTTTCCGGATCGGGGTCTGCCTGCAGGTCGTCCGTGTCGGTCCTGGCGGAGGCAGGCGTGGACTGCGGCGCGGTGGCGGCCACGACAGGAGCGGCCGCCTCGTTCTTCGCCGACGCCGACGCCGATGCCGACGCCGGGGGCGCGGTGGGCGCGGCGGTCGCCGGTGCGCGCCGTGCGGCGGCCGCTGGCGCCGGTGCCGCCACGGGCGCGCTCGCCGGCGCGGAAAGGTTCCCGTCCACCTGCGTGGTCATGTAGCCCAGCCCGGCCAGCAGGCCCACCGCCACCGCGCCGAGCGCGGCGATGCCGGTCTGCCGCACCGCTTCGCGGCGGGCGATGCCTTCCACCATGGTGCGCATGTCCCCGGGCACGCAGGGCGCCAGCACCTGCCACAGCACGCGGCCGTCCAGCACTTCGATGGATTCCTTTTCCGCGGCGGCCAGGCCGTCGCGTTCGACCCGCCCCTCGGTGATGAGGATGCCGCCGGTCGCGCCGGTCAGGCGCAGGGCGGCGCCCAGTTCGGTGATCGCCGGGGCGCCGATCCGGTAGGCGCGGCCGTGCTTGCACGACAGCAGCCAGCGCTGGCCGTCGCGCTCCATCAGGAAGTCGCTGCTGGTGCCGCGGTCGCTGTTGTCCTCGCCGGACAGGTCGCGCAGGCCGCGCTGTTCGCCCATCGCGCGCCGCACGATCTGCGAGAACTCGCGCCAGCGCATGCCCGCCAGCGCGGCCAGGCCATGCTGCGTCTCGGTCTTCCGGCGCCTGACCATCCACAGCCAGGCGGAGGCCAGGCCCCAGACGAACAGTGCGAGCAGCAGGGCCAGGATCCAGGAAAACATCGTTGCGTCCGGTGAGGGGGCGGGAAGGCAGGCGCGCAGTTTATAGCGCTTCCGGCGTGGCCGAAGCGTGCCGGTGGCATGCGTTCAGCCGGTGCCGTCCGGCCAGTAGTGGCTGTCCGGAACCGCGCGCGCGCCGAAGATGGCCTGGCCGACGCGCACCACGGTGGCGCCTTCCTCGATGGCGATCTCGAAATCGCCGGACATGCCCATCGACAGCTCGTCCAGGCCGATGCCGTCCGGTGCCTCCTGGCGCAGCCGGTCGCGCAGCCCGCGCAGGCGCACGAAGCAGGCGCGCACGCGCTCGGCGTCGTCGGAGAACAGCGCCAGGGTCATCAGCCCGCGTACGCGCAGGGCCGGGAACCGCGGCAGCTCGCGGACGAAGGCCGGCACCTCGGCCGGCGCCAGGCCGTACTTGCTGTCCTCTCCGGAGGTGTTGACCTGCACGAACACGTCGAGCGTGCGGCCTTCCAGCTGCAGGCGGCGGTCCAGGGTTTCGGCCAGGCGCAGGCTGTCCAGCGCCTGGAACTCGCTGGCGAAACGCGCCACCAGCTTGGCCTTGTTGGTCTGCAGGTGGCCGATCACCGACCAGCGCAGGTCGGCCAGGTCCTGCATCGCCTCCCACTTGTGGTGCGCTTCCTGCACCTTGTTCTCGCCGAGGAAGCGGCAGCCGGCGGCGTAGGCCTGGCGGATGCGCGCCTCGTCGATGGTCTTGCTGACCGGCAGCAGGCGCACGCTGGCCGCATCGCGCCCGGCGCGGCGGCAGGCGGCGGCGATGCGCGCCCGGACCACCTCGAGGTTGTGCCGGAAGTCGTCGACGGTCTCGGCGCGGGGGTAGCGGCCGTGCTGGTCGTGGCGGGTGGGGGTGTCCGTCATGGGGGCGTTCCTTGGGCAGCGGTGGTGCGGCTGCATTATCGGCCGTCCGGCCACGTCGGTGGGGCAGGGCGGCCTATGACGCGCCGGCCTGTCCGCCCAGCCATCGTTCGAAGGCTTCGGCCGACAGGGCGGGCGCGAACAGGTAGCCCTGCAGCACCGGCGAACCGTTGTCGGTCAGGAACCGGCGCTGGGCCTCGGTTTCCACGCCCTCGGCGACCACGTGCTTGCCCAGGCTCTCGCCGATGCGCAGCACCGACAGGATCAGCGCGCCGGCGGTCGGGTCGTGGCCGATCCCGCTGATGAAGCTGCGGTCCAGTTTCATCTCGCTGATCGGCAGGCGGTGCAGGTGGCTGAGGCTGGAATAGCCGGTGCCGAAATCGTCCAGCGACAGCTGCACGCCCAGCGCGTGCAGGGCGCGCAGGTTGGCCGGCACCTGCGGCTGTTCGGAGAGCATCACGCCCTCGGTGATCTCCAGCACCAGCGCGCCGGGCGCCAACTGGTGGCGTTCCAGCAGGCCGCGTACCTCGTCGACCAGGCTGGGCAGTTCGAAGGCGCTGGCCGACAGGTTCACCGCGATGCGCGGTATGTCCAGGCCGCGGTCGCGCCAGTGCGCGTGCTGGCGGCAGGCTTCCTCCAGCACCCAGCGGCTCAGTTCGGCCATCAGCCCGCATTCCTCGGCCAGCGGCACGAAGCGCGCCGGCGCAATGTCGCCCAGGTGCGGGTGGCGCCAGCGCAGCAGCGCTTCCACGCCGTACAGGCCGCTGCCGTCGCCGTGCACCTGCGGCTGGTAGTGCAGGCGCAGGCCGCCGTGGCGCAGCGATTCGCGCAGCGTGGCCTCCAGCAGCAGGCGCTCCTGCGCCAGCCGGTTCATGTCGGCGCTGAAGAAGCGGAAGCGCCCGCCGCCCTCGTCCTTGGCCCGGCGCATGGCCAGGTCGGCGTGGCGCAGCAGGGTGTCCAGCGCGCGGCCATCGTCCGGGTACATCGCCACGCCGATGCTGGCGCTGGCGTGCAGGGTCATGCTGCCGACCACGGTGGGGGCGGCGATCATCGCCAGCAGCGCCTCGCACAGCGTGGCGACCTGGTGCTGCGCGCAGTGCGGGACCAGCACGGTGAACTCGTCGGCGACCTGGCGGGCGATCACCGCCTCGGCGCCGGCGATGTCGTGCAGGCGCCGCGCCAGGTCGCGCAGCAGGCCGTCGCCGGCCGCGTGGCCCTGGCTTTCGTTGATGCGCTTGAAGCGGTCCAGGGTGAGGTACAGCAGCGCCATCGGCGTGCCGTGCTGCTCGGCCTGCAGCAGGGGCTGTTCGCTCAGCGCGTTGAACATCAGCCGGTTGGGCAGGCCGGTGAGCACGTCGTAGAACGCCAGGCGGTGCATGCGCGAGCGCGCCTGCTCGCGCTCCAGCGCCAGCGCGCACAGGTGCAGGCACAGCTCGGCCAGGCGCCGGTGCCAGGCGGTGGGCGGACCCGGGCGGTGGCAGTGGAAGGACAGCGTGCCCAGCACCTGGCCGGCGGTGGAGCGGATCGGGTTGGACCAGCATGCGCGCAGGCCCTGCGCCAGCAGCCCCGCGCGGTGGCTGTCCAGCATCGGATCGCGGGCGATGTCTTCCACTTCCACCGCGCGCCCGCGGCGCAGCGCCTGCAGGCAGGCCGGGTGGTCCCAGGCGGTGGTCCCGCCGGCCGGCATCAGCGCGGCGGGCGCGGCGAGCACGGACAGGCGCCCGTCGGCCTCGCCACGGGTCACCGCCACGCGCAGGTCGGGGGCGACGCGCTCGATTTCCTCGCGTACCAGGGCCATGGTCGTGGCCAGCGGCTGCTCGCGCGCCAGCGCGTCCAGCACCTTGCCGTTGAGCACCTCGTGGGTCTTGGATTCGGTGATGTCGGTGAACACGTTGACCAGGGTGTGCGGCGCACCGGCCAGCGGCGTGGCGACCACCGACAGCCACAGCGGGCTGCCGTCCCTGCGGTAGCCGAGCACGTGGTCGCGGTGGGCGCGGCCGGCGCGGTGCTGGTCGCCCAGCCGGTCCAGCGTCGCCACGTCGGTATGCGGGCCACGGATCAGCTCGCGCGGCTGCCGGCCCAGCGCTTGGTCCGGCGCATGGCCGAGCATGCGCACGAAACCGGTGTTGACGTAGCGGATGCGCGCCTGGCTGTCGCACAGGAAGATGGCGTTGTCGCTGCTGTCCAGCGCCTGCGACAGCAGGCCGATGTATTCCGGTTCGCGGGCGTGCCCGGCGGCCGGGCGCAGCGTGGCCAGGCGCGGGAAAGCGCCATGGCCGGTGCTCAGCCAGAGGTCGCCGCGGCGGCCGGGCCGCGCATCGGCGGCCAGCAGCAGCGGGGCCGGTTGCGCTTCAAGCCAGCGTGCGTGCTCGTCGGTGGTCAGCAGCTCCGGCAGGGCGGTCGCGGCATCGTCCAGGCCGAGCAGTTCGCAGGCCCTGCGGTTGCAGAACGGGAGGCGTCCGTCCTGGTCGATGAGCAGCAGGCCATCGGCCGCCTCCTGCAGGCTCTGGCGCAGCGCCGTGTCATCGGCCATGGCGGCCGCCGCCGGTGTCGATGCCGGTGTTCCGGCCGGCGCGGCGCCCGACATCGGCTAGCCCTGCTGCGCCCAGGCCAGCAGGCGCGCGGCGACCTGGTCCAGCGGCACCACCTCGTCGGCGGCGCCGAGCTTGAACGCCGCGCCGGGCATGCCCCAGACCACGCTGCTGGCCTCGTCCTGCACCAGGGTGCGGGCACCGGCCTGTTTCATCTCCAGCAGGCCGCGCGCGCCGTCGTCGCCCATGCCGGTGAGGATGGCGCCGATGGCGTTGGCGCCGGCGTTCTGCGCGACCGAGCGGAACAGCACGTCCACCGCCGGCTTGTGCAGGTTCACCGGCGGGGTGTCGTCGATGCGGCAGCGCCAGCGCGCGCCGTCGCGGATGATGCGCAGGTGGCGGCCGCCGACCGGCAGGTAGGCATGGCCCGGCAGGATCGCCTCGCCATCGCTGGCCTCGCGCACCGACATGGCCGAGTGGCGGTCCAGGCGTTCGGCGAAGGCGCTGCTGAAACTGGCCGGCAGGTGCTGGGTGAGCACGATGGCCGGCGCGTCGGCCGGCATCATTTCCAGCACCACGCGCAGCGCCTCGGTGCCGCCGGCCGAGGAACCGATGGCGATCAGGCGGTCGGTGGTGCGGAACTTCAGCGAGGACGCCGGGGCCGGTGCCGCCGATGGCGCGATCGTATCCAGCGTGCGCTTTGCCTGCGACGGCACCGCCAGCGCGCGCACCCGCGAGCGCGCGGCCGTCTTGACCTTGGCGCAGATTTCGGCGGCGTAGTTTTCCAGGCCGCGCGCCACGTCGAGTCTGGGCTTGGCGACGAAATCCACCGCGCCCAGCGCCAGCGCCTGCAGGGTGGTGTCGGCGCCGCGCTCGGTGAGCGAGGACACCATCACCACCGGCAACGGATGCAGCCGCATCAGGTTCTCCAGGAAGGCCAGCCCGTCCATGCGCGGCATTTCCACGTCCAGGGTCAGCACGTCCGGGTTCAGGCGCTTGATCTTCTCGCGCGCGATCAGCGGATCGGAGGCGGTGCCGACCACCTCGATGCCGGGGTCGCGCGCCAGCAGGTCGGTGAGGATCTGCCGGACCAGCGCCGAATCGTCCACGACCAGGACGCGGCAGGGCGCCTGCGGGCTCATTCGAACAACTCCACGCCACCGGTGACCGGGGCCCTGGACAGGCGGGCGCGCACCGCCGATTCGGCGGCGGCGACCTCGGCTTCGTGCGCGTGCGGCAGGCGCTGCACGACCACGCGGCCGGTCTGCGGGAAGAACCAGACCTTGCGCGGGTGGATGCCGAGCAGGTCCTCGGCGATCACCGGGATGTGCTCGGCGCGCAGGTACTGGCGCACGAACTCGGCGTTGCGGGTGCCGACCGGGTTGCTGGTGAAGCCCTTGAGCACGTTGGCGCCGCCGAACACCTTGGCCTCCAGGCGCTTGCGGTGGGCGCCGCGCTTGAGCAGGTCGTTGATCAGCAACTCCATCGCATAGCTGCCGTAGCGCGCGGGCGCGCCGTCGCCGACGTTGCCGTCGGGCAGCAGGAAGTGGTTCATGCCACCGACCTTGAGCACCGGGTCGCGGATGCAGGCGGCCACGCAGGAACCCAGGGTGGTGGTCAGGGCGGTGTCGTCGTCCACCACCAGGTACTGGGTGGGCAGCAGCTTGGCGGCGATGGTCTGGAAGCGCGCATCGCGGTAGCGCATCACATCGTCGGCGGGAGCGGCCATGTTCATGCCCCCGCCCCGGGCGCGCGCCGGTACAGGGTGCGCCCGCATGGCTGGATCAGGTCGGCCGCGTGCAGGTAGTTCTCCGAATGGCCGGTGTAGAGCAGGCCGTCGTCGCCCATGTGCTGCACCAGCCGCGACAGGATGCCGCGCTGGGTGGGTTTGTCGAAATAGATCATCACGTTGCGGCAGAACAGGGCGTCGTAGGGGCCGCCGACGTCGTAGCGCGGCGCCAGCAGGTTGAGCTGGCGGAACTCGATCAGCCTGCGCAGCGCCGGCAGCACGCGGCACTTGCCCTCGTTGGGGCCGGTGCCGCGCTGGAAGTAACGGCGCTTGAGCGACGCATCCAGGCCGGCGATGCGCTCGACCGGGTACACGCCCTGCGCGCCGGTGGCCAGCACCTGGGTATCGACGTCGGTGGCCAGGATGCGCACCGGCGGGGTGAGGCTGTTGAAGGTCTCGCAGGCGGTGATCGCCAGCGAGTAGGGTTCCTCGCCGGTGGACGCCGCGCACGACCAGATCTGCAGCGGCGCGCGGTGGGCGCGCGCCTGCAGTTCCTCGCGCAGCTTCTCGAAGTGGTGCGGTTCGCGGAAGAACGAGGTCAGGTTGGTGGTCAGGGCGTTGGTGAACGCCTGCCATTCGTCGCCGCCGTTGCGCTCTAGCCGGTCCAGGTAGTCCTCGAACGACTGCAGGCCGAGCGCGCGCAGCCGGCGCGACAGGCGCCCGTAGACCATGTCGCGCTTGGCCGGCGCCAGCGCGATGCCGGCGCGCTTGTGGATCAGTTCGCAGACGCGGCGGAAATCGCGGTCGTTGAACTCGAAGTCGCGGGAGGCGGGAGCGGGCAGGGACACCGTGCGGACCTCAGCTGGCCAGGGCCAGAGTGCGGGGAGCGGCGGCGGGGGCCTGCAGGCGGAACACCGACACGGCATCGTTCAGCACCACGGCCTGTTCCTCCATGGCGCGTGCGGCGGCGGTGGCTTCCTCCACCAGGGCGGCGTTCTGCTGGGTGGTTTCGTCCATCTGGGTGACGGTCTGGTTGACCTGTTCGATGCCGGCGCTCTGTTCCTGCGAGGCGGCGGAGATCTCGGCCATGATGTCGGTCACGCGCTGCACCGAGGTGACGATCTCGCCCATGGTGCTGCCAGCCTGGTGCACCAGCGTCGAGCCTTCGGCCACCTTGCCGACCGAGTCCTCGATCAGCCCCTTGATCTCCTTGGCGGCGCCGGCCGAACGCTGCGCCAGCGTGCGCACCTCCGAGGCGACCACGGCGAAGCCGCGGCCCTGTTCGCCGGCACGCGCCGCTTCCACCGCGGCGTTGAGCGCCAGGATGTTGGTCTGGAAGGCGATGCCGTCGATGACGCTGATGATGTCGGCGATCCTGCGCGAGGCCGCTTCGATGTCGGCCATGGTGGTGACCACCTGGCCGACCACCTGGCCGCCCTGCGAGGCGACGCCGGCCGCGCCCTGGGCCAGCTGGTTGGCCTGGCGCGCATGCTCGGCGTTCTGGCGCACGGTGGAGGTCAGTTCCTCCATCGAGGCGGCGGTTTCTTCCAGGTTGGCCGCCTGCTGCTCGGTGCGGCGCGACAGGTCGTTGTTGCCGGTGGCGATCTCCGAGGCGGCCAGGTTGATGCTGGAAGCGGCCTGCTGGATGCGGCCGACGATCGAGGTCAGCTGCGCCACGGTGGCGTTGGCATCGTCGCGCATCCGCGCGAACACGCCCTGGAAGTCGCCGTGCATGCGCGCGGTGAGGTCGCCGCGGGCGATGGCCTGCAGCAGGCTGGAGGTCTCGGCCAGGCTGTGGTCGGTGGCCTCCATCATCGCGTTGAGGTTGTGCACCATCTGCCGGAAGTCGTGCTGGAAGCGGTCCTCGTCGCCGCGCTGGCTGAAGTCGCCGGCGGCCGCGGCGCCGCTCAGGCGGCGGATTTCGCTGCTGATCGCGGTGAGGTTGCGCTTGATCATCGCCATGGTTTCGGTGATCTCGGCCTTCTCGCCGGGCAGCTGCGGCATGTCGCGGGCCAGGTCGCCCACGGCATAGCGCTGCGCCAGTTCGATCACCTGCATCTTTACGCCGATATGGTTGCCTACCAGCTGGTTGGTGCCGGCGACCATCACCCCGTAGTCGCCGGGGAAGGCATCGTGGTCCATGCGGTAGCTGATGATGCCGGCGTCATGCTGGCGTTCCATCTCGCGCTGGGCGGCGATCACCGCCTGCAGCTGGGTCTGCATGCGCTGCATGCTGCCCAGCAGCTGGCCGGCCTCGTCGCGCGAGGTCTGGGCGATGGCGTTGTCCAGGCGGCCGCCAGCGATGGCGTCGGCGACGGCGGTGGCCTTGCGCAGCGGCAGTACGATGCGGCTGCCGATCACCCAGCTCAGGGCCAGCACCAGCAGCACCAGCACGCCGCCGGCCAGGGTCATGATGCCGGTGAAGCGCAGCGCCTGGCCCTGCACGTCGTCCATGTAGACGCCGGTGGAGATCACCCAGTTCCAGGGCTTGTACATCCCGGCATAGGCGAGCTTGGGCACGGGGTTCTTCTGCCCGGGCTTGGCCCATTCGTAGCCGACGTAGCCGCCGCCGTTCTTCGCCGCCTCGACCTGGTCGTGGTACAGGCGCACGCCGTCCTCGCTGCGGAAATCCTTCATGTCCTTGCCGACCAGGTCCTTGCGGAACGGGTGCATCAGCACGACGTAGTCGGTGCTGTAGACGTTGAAGTAACTGGAGTCGCCCTTGGCGCGCATGGTTTCCAGCGCGGCGATGGCCTCGGCCTGGGCGCGCTCCAGCGGCAGGGTGCCGTCGGCGACGCGCTGGACGTAGTGGTCCAGCACGCCATAGGTCAGTTCGACATCGCTCTGCAGCGAGACCTTGCGGGTCTCGTAGAGGTCGAGGTACTGCATGCGCGCGGCGACCACCGCCAGCGTGACCACGCCGATGGCGATGATGATCGTGAGCAGGTTGAGCTTGCCACGCACGGAAATGTTGGAGAAGAAACGCGACCAGGTACGGAAGATGTTCATGCGCGAGGGATGAGTGGGGGGAATGGCCGCCGCGACGTGGGACACGGAGGCGGGACTTCACGTGTGGATATCGGCCGGGCCCTGCGCAAGTTGAGCCGGCGGCCTGCCGCGGGCGCCGATGGGCGTGGGCCCGCGCGACGGATGGCCCACAGCACAACCCCGGCATGAGCCGGGGTTGTGCGGGGAACGGATCAGAATTCCTGCCAGTCCGAATCGAGGGCTTCGGCGACGGCGGCGCGGGCCGGGGCGCGTGGCCTGGGTTCGGGGGTGTAGGCCGCCGCGGCCTGGGGTGCCGGCGGTGCGCTGGCGACCGCCACGGGCGCCGGCGCCACCTTGAGCGCGACCGCCGGGGCGTCGTGCTCGTCCAGGCGGAACAGGGCCACGGCTTCGGCCAGGTGCGCGGCCTGTTCTTCCATCGACCGCGCGGCGGCGGTGGCTTCCTCCACCAGCGCGGCGTTCTGCTGGGTGGTCTCGTCCATCTGGGTGACGGTCTGGTTGACCTGCTCGATGCCGGCGCTCTGTTCCTGCGAGGCGGCACTGATCTCGGCCATGATGTCGGTCACGCGCTGCACCGAGCTGACGATCTCGCCCATGGTGCTGCCGGCGCGGCGCACCAGCTGCGAACCCTCGCCGACCTTGCCGACCGAATCCTGGATCAGCTCCTTGATCTCCTTGGCGGCGCCGGCCGAACGCTGGGCGAGGGTACGCACTTCCGAGGCGACCACGGCGAAGCCGCGGCCCTGCTCGCCGGCACGCGCGGCTTCCACCGCGGCGTTGAGCGCCAGGATGTTGGTCTGGAAGGCGATGCCGTCGATGACGCTGATGATGTCGGCGATCTTCTTCGACGAAGCCTCGATGGCCGACATGGTGGTGACCACCTGGCCCACGACTTCACCGCCCTGCGAGGCCACGGTCGCCGCGCCCTGGGCCAGCTGGTTGGCCTGGCGGGCGTGCTCGGCGTTCTGGCGCACGGTGGAGGTCAATTCCTCCATGGAGGCGGCGGTTTCTTCCAGGTTGGCGGCCTGCTGCTCGGTGCGGCGCGACAGGTCGTTGTTGCCCGAGGCGATCTCGCCGGCGGCGGAGTTGATCGCGGCGGTGGACTGCTTGATGCGGCCGACGATGGCGGTCAGCTGTTCGGTGGTGGCATTGGCGTCGTCGCGCATTCTGGCGAACACGCCGCGGAAATCGCCCTGCATGCGCACGGTCAGGTCGCCCTGCGACAGCGCCGACAGCAGGCCGGAGATCTGTTCCAGACTGCTGGCGTTGGCGTCGAGCAGGCTGTTGAGCTGGCGCGCCAGTTCCAGGAAGAAGCCTTCCTTGCCTTCGGTACCGATACGGCCGCTCAGGTCGCCCGCGGCGGCGGCGTCGATCACCCGCGCGACCTCGCGTTCCACCATGGCCTCGGTGGTGCGGTCGCGCCATTCGACGACATGGCCGACCACGCTGCCGGCGTCGTCGCGGATGGCCGAGATGGTCTGCGCGAACTGGGCGTCGCCGTAGCGCATCTGGCGCGAGGCCACGCCATCGCGCTGCAGCGCGTCGAGCACGCTGTGATCCATCTCGCCGCGGAATTCCAGCGCGGTGACCGGCTGGCCGACCAGCGGGCGCGAGGCGTCGAAATGATCGAGCGCGGCGCTGATGTCGCCGGCATGGCGCTCCAGCGTGTGCGCCAACGCCCGGTTGGCATAGACGATCTGCAGTTCGGAGTTGGTCAGGTAGACGCCGGTGGAGGAGTAGTCCAGCGCGGTGCGGATGCGCAGGTTCTCGGCGGCCACCGCCTGGTCGCGTTCGATGCGCTCGCGCAGGTCGCGCTGCATGCGCTGCATGGCGCGCAGCAGTTCGCCGACTTCATCGGCGCGGCGGGTGTCGATGGTGCCGTCGAGCTTGCCGCCGGCGATCTCGTTGGCCACGTCCACGGCGCCACGCATCGAACCGACCAGCGAACGGGCGAACAGCCAGGCCAGCAGCAGGCCGGCGCCGGCGCCGACCAGTACGGTGATCACGGTGATGGTGGCCGAGGCCGAATAGGTTTCGGCGGCCTGGTCGCTGGCCGCCTGGGCCCGACTGTTCTCGTCGTCGGACAGCGCCTGCAGCGAGGCGGTGGCCTTGCGGTGCAGGTTGCGGGTCTCGCCGACGAAGGTGTCCACCGCGTCGTCGGGCAGGTCCAGTTCCAGCATCTCGGTCACCGAGTCGTAGGACTTCTTGGTGCTGTCCCAGTCGGCGACGAAGGCGTCGAACAGCTTGCGCTGCTCGGGCGTGTCGATGCGCTTGGCGTAAGCGGCCATGGTCTCATCGATCTGCGTGCGCAGCTCGCCGGCGCGCTTCTTCGCATCGGCCTTCACCTCGTCGCTGGCGCGGACCAGGCTCTGGTAGGACGCGTTGCGGTACTCGCTGACCATGCTGGACAGTTCGCCGGTGGTGCGCAGGCCGGTCATGCGCTTGTCGACGATCTCGTTGGTGACGCTGTCCAGCGAGTGCAGGCCGCGATAGGCCACGATGCCCTGGATCAGCATCACGAACAGGACGATGCCGAAGGTGAGCATCAGCTTCGGCATCAGGTTGAGGTTCTTGATCCACTGCATGGTTGCGCTGTCTCCTGCTGCATTCCCGGGCGTGGCCGCGGGACCGCGCCGGCAGGCGCCGGCGCGGCGACGACGGGATGGATTACTTGATGTTGGCCAGCTTCAGGTTGGAGGGCGTGGTGATCTCGATCTCCGCGCGCGAGGCGTCGCGCTGGATCTTGCCGATCGCGCACACGGTCTTGCCTTCCAGGGTCATCAGGTCGAAGCTGAAATTGCCGCGCGCCGAGCCCGGGATGCGCGCCGAGAAGGTGTGGCGCGGGAACGCGCCGCCCATGTGCAGGAAGGTGGGCTGGCCTTCGGAGCCTTCGGCGTAGCGGGCCTTCTCGACCTTGCCGCAGACCATGCCGTCCTTGCCGGCGAAGCGGGCGGCGTTTTCCGGCGGGATCATCTCGTCGGCGGCGGCGGCCAGGGACACGCTCGCCAGCAGGGCCGCGGACATCAGCGAAATGAGGGGCTTGGACATCGGTTTTCTCCGGAATGGGGTTCACCGGCAAACAGCCGGACATGCGTTCGGTATCGGCAGGCGCGGCCGATGATTGATGACGAACGCGTGAAAATGTGATGGACCTCTTGTTTTTCTCAGGCCGCGGCGTCTTCCGCCACCGGCGCCTGGCCCAGGTCGGCGGTATCGAGCAGGGTTTCGATGTCCAGCAGGATCAGCATGCGCTCGTCCTGGGTGCCGATGCCGGAGATGAAGCGGGTGTCCACGGCGGCGCCGAATTCGGGCTTGGGGCGGATCTGCTCGGCGCCGAGCGGAATCACGTCCGAGACGCTGTCCACCACGATGCCCACCACGCGGTCGTCCACGTTGAGCACGATCATCACGGTGAAGGCGTCGTAGCGGGCCTCGTCCAGGCGCAGTTTCAGGCGCAGGTCGATGACCGGCACGATGGTGCCGCGCAGGTTGATCACGCCCTTGATGTAGTCCGGTGCGTCGGGAACGCGGGTGACGGCGTCGTAACCGCGGATTTCCTGCACTTTGAGGATGTCCACCCCGTAGTGCTCGTTGCCGAGCGTGAAGCTGAGGTACTCGCCGCCGGAGGTGGCAGCGTGGGCGCTGGTGTCGTTCATCTGGGTTCCTGGTCCTGGCGGCATGCGGTGCGCAAATGCGTCACTTCGTGTATCGGCCGCGGCTGCCGGGACTTTAGGCGGGCCCTTCAGGCGCCGCCGTTCATGCGCGCCTTGCGTTCGCGGTCCACCCGGAAGATGTAACGCTGGATGGCGGCGTCGGCGCCGCGCGGCAGGTCCTCGAAGCGCAGGCCCACGCGCTGCTGCTCGACGCCGTTGGCCTGCCTGCGCACCAGCTGGCTGCAGACCACCAGGGTGACCGGGATGGCGGCGGCATCGGGCAGCTGCAGTTCGCAGCCGGCAACCCGCTGCTGCAGGCGCAGCAGGTTCAGGTCGGGCGGCAGCAGCACGGCGATGCCGCCGGCGCTGATGTCCACCACGCGCCAGCGCAGCGGGTCGCCGCCCTGCGGGTCGGGAAAGACGCACCAGGGCGAATCCCCGACCGGCGTTTCCAGCCGGTACAGTTCGCGGCGCTGCAGGTGGTAGACCTCTTCCGGGAAGGCGACGCGGAACGCGGTGCGGCCGTCCTCGAGCAGTACCTGCGGGTGCTCCAGGCGGAAGCGCACCATGACCTTGTCCACCTGCGCGAAACACAGCAGGTGCGTCGCCGCGCCGACGCTGCGGTTGACCGCCGGCAGCGGGCTGCCGTCGAGCAGCAGGGTGTCCTCGTCCAGCTCCAGCACCGCGCCGGGGTAGGACTGCTCGCGGCCCTCGGGATGCACCGCGATCGTGGCGCGCTGGTCGATCATCGCCTGCAGCAGCACGCGGATCTGCCGCGGGTTGCGGACCATGTACTTCTCGTCGGCATACAGGTTGCCGTCGAAGGGAAGGGCGGATTCCGTCGGTTCGCGCTCGGACATGGTCTCTGGAACAGGGAGGGCGGAGGCCTGCGGGCGTCAGCATGCCGGCAGGGCATGAAGAGGTATCGGCCCGGTTCCATGGCTCTTTAGCACCGGCGCTCCGGCGCCGGTGCGTACGCGCTTGCGCCGCTCAGAACTCCCGCCAGTCGCCGCCGTCGGCCGGCGGCATGGCCGCGGCGGGCGCCGGCGGCGGCACGACCTTGAGCACCGGCCGCGCGGTGGGCGCGGCGCGGGCCGTCGTGGTGCGGAACATCGCCACCGCCGTGGCCAGATCGTTGGCCTGGTCTTCCATCGTACGCGCGGCGGCGGTGGCTTCCTCCACCAGCGCGGCGTTCTGCTGGGTGGTCTCGTCCATCTGCACCACGGTCTGGTTGACCTGTTCGATGCCGGCGCTCTGTTCCTGCGAGGCGGCCGAAATCTCGGCCATGATGTCGGTCACGCGCTGCACCGAGGTCACGATCTCGCCCATGGTGGTGCCGGCCTGGTGCACCAGCTGCGAACCCTCGCCGACCTTGCCGACTGAATCCTGGATCAGCTCCTTGATCTCCTTGGCGGCGCCGGCCGAACGCTGGGCGAGGGTACGCACTTCCGAGGCGACCACGGCGAAGCCGCGGCCCTGTTCGCCGGCACGCGCCGCTTCCACCGCGGCGTTGAGCGCCAGGATGTTGGTCTGGAAGGCGATGCCGTCGATGACACTGATGATGTCGGCGATCTTCTTCGACGAG
>NZ_JBWJOY010000013.1:0-57698 GCF_056393235.1 Stenotrophomonas sp. Steno-Z2
GCCCCTTTCGCGGCTGAAGCCGCTCCTACGGGTTTTCCTTGCAGCTCGTCGTCCTGCGGCAAGAGCGGGGAGCAGACACGATGCCCGGACACATCCCGCGTACCCGCAGGCCCCTGCCACCTTCGTAGGAGCGGCTTCAGCCGCGAGGGGCTCTACCGGCAAAGCCCCATCGCGGCTGAAGCCGCTCCTACGGGTAACACAGGGTTACCTGCGCGCGCTGAAGATCGGCGTCAGGTAGTCGGTGGTGCCTTCGATGCGCTGCAGCGACGGGTAGCGCAGGCCGCCGTGGTAGTCGATGCTGAGCGTGCGGTACACGTCCATGTCCTTGACCAGCAGGCGGATCGGCTGCCTGCCGTTCCTGGCCGCGCGCACCGCTTCCTCCAGTTCGTCGGCGCTGTACTGCAGGTCGTTGACCGCCAGCACCTGCATGCCGCTGCCGAAGCCGGCGTTGAAGGCGGGGCTGTCCCAGCGCACTTCGCCGATGCGGCCGCTGCCGTCCAGCGACATGCCCAGCGAGTAGATGAAGCTGGCGCCGCGGCCCTTCATCATCGCCTTGTAGTAGGCGCTGGGCTTGTCGGTATAGACCAGCTTCCAGCCGGAGGCCTCGATGCCGCCGGTCAGCGGGGCGCGGTGCTCGACGCGGTCGCGCAGGAACTGCGCCCAGTCGCCGGTGGGCTGCACCTGTTCCAGGGTCGCGGCGACGTCCTCGAAGGTATAGGTGTCGGGCCGTTCCCACTGCCCGTCGTTCTTTCCGAAGAAGGCGCGGGCGAAATCGTCCAGGCTGCGCCGGCCCTTGCTGAGACTGCGGATGCGCACGTCCGCCTCCAGCCACAGCATCTGCCCGCCCTGGTAGTAGTCCTCGCTCATCTGGTAGCCGCGGTAGGGCTTGGGCTTGCGGCGCGCGATCACCGGGTCGTTGGTGGTGTCGCCCAGCGAGCGCCATTCCAGGCCCGGGCGGTTGTCGGCATAGGTGGCCGCGACCAGCGCCAGCGCGTCGCGCGAGGCCTCCATCGGACGGATGCCGGAGCGCGCGGTCAGCACGTTGCCCCAGTACTGGGTCTGCCCTTCATAGACCCACAGCAGGCTGCCCTGCATCGGCACGTTGTAGTGCAGCGTGGCCAGGTCGGCCGGGCGCCGGTACTTGCCGTCCCACGAATGGGTGTACTCGTGGCCGAGCAGGTCGCTGCTGCCGACCTTGGCGTCCCAGCCGCTGAAATAGTCGCGGTCCTCGCTGTTCTCGCTGGAACGCTGGTGCTCCAGGCCGATGCCGCCGAGCTGGCTGGTCACCGCGAACAGGAAGTCGTAGTGGTTGTAGTGCTCGGCGCCGTACAGCCTGCGCGCCTGGGTGACCAGCGCGCGGTGCTGCTCGATGTGCTCGGGCTTGGCCTCCAGGTCCTTGGCGCGGTCGGCGAACACGTTCAGGCGCACCGGGCGGGTGCCGGCCGGCGCCAGGTCGAAGGTGCGGTGGTAGCGGCCGGCGAACACCGGCGAATCGACCAGGATTTCCAGGTTGGTCGGCGCGTAGTGCACGGTGTCGCCGTCGCGGCGCTCCACTTCCAGCGCGCTGGCCGCTTCCCAGCCCTGAGGGTAGCGGGCGCTGGCGCGGTAGGTGATGGCGTGCGCGGCATGGCCGGCCGGGTACAGCACCATCGCGATCCACTGCAGGTTGAGCATGTTCGGGGTCATCACCGCACGCCCCTGCGAGGCGTCGGTGGGGCTGAGGAACTGGTAGTCCATGCGCAGTTCGCTCACGCCTTCGGGCACCTGCACGTTGAAGGTGAAGACGTCGAGCGGGTCGCGCGTCCATTCCAGCCGCTGGCCGTTGCCGGTGATGACCAGGCCGGCCAGCTTCTCGATCGCGCCGCTGGCGGCATGGTTGCCCGGCAGCCACGCCGGGTAGTGGAAGCGCTGCAGGCCGGGCCGCACCGGCACGCTCTGGCGGATCTTGAACACGCGCTGGCCCAGGTCGGTGGCATCCACGTCCAGCACGATGGTGCCCGGGTAGGCCGCTTCGCTGATGGCGACGCCGCGCGCATCGGTGTTCGGCACGTCGGGGGCGGCATGCGCCAGGCCCATGGCGGCCATCAGCGCCAGGCCCAGCATGGCGGGGCGGATTACATGCATCGGCAGACCTCTCGTCGTTTCGGATCGACGGATGATCGCCGGATCGGGCCGCCGCCGCACGGGCCGTTAGGCATGCATCGACGGGCGTGGACAGCGGAGGGGGAGCACTTTGCGACCTCGCCCGCGGCTGGTCCGCAGGCTTGCCGCACGGAGCGCGACAGCAAAGGGCGAACAGCCCGCCATCGAAGCCCCGGCGCTTCCCGCCGCGGCGGGCGGCAGGAAGCAGGAGCAGTGCGTCGGTCCTGCGGGTTTCCGGTCTGCATGGAGGATTGCCGCCAGGGACGGCGGCAACAAAAAAGGTCCGGCCGGAGCCGGACCACACATCCCATGCTGCGGCCTCTTGCGAGGGGGAGAGACAGACGGGAAAAGGAGGGTTGGATGGCGTCCGCGTGAATCCGCCGCCGGCCCCGCGCCCACGATGGCCGGAGGCGTGGCCCGACGTGCGCCGGGCCACGGACGTTCCGCTGGAGCGTGGACTTACTTGAACCTGTAGATGACCTCCGCGGCCACTTCGCGGCCGACCGGATCGTCCACGCTGTAGGCGAAATCGCCATGCCAGCGGTCGCGGTAGATCTTGTTGAAGATGTTGGACACGTACAGGTTCACCTTCCAGGCGTCGGTGATCTGGTAGCCGACGCTGCCGTTGAAATAGCGGCGCGGCTCGCGGCGACCGTAGTGGCGCTTGGAGGTCTGGCCATAGGTGATGCTGGTCGGATCTTCGTCGCGGCAGGTGCTGTCGTCCACATAGGTCAGCGCGGTGTAGCCATCGGCCAGCGGTTCGCAGCCGCCCCAGCCGTTCTCGCGGCCGCCGGACTTCTGGTACATCATCAGCGTGGCGTTCCACTTCTCCCACACCCAGTTCGCGGTGGCGGTGATCTTGGTGCGCGGGTTCTGTTCCTTGCGGGTGTTGACCAGCGGCTCGGTGGACAGGCCACGCTGCTTGTAGGTCAGCATGTTGGTGTAGCCGAGGTTGAAGCTCCAGCTGCCGATCGCCGTGTCGGGCAGGCGGTAGCGGGCATTGAGGTCGACGCCGGCCACCTGGGTTTCGGCGCGGTTGATCGGGTTGATGTCGATGGTGACCGAGCCGGCCACGCTGCCCGCCACGCCCGGCGTGCGGTGGATGCGGCTGGCCACCTCCGAGCACCACTGCGCCGACGGCGGGGAGGCCAGCGGCGCGCCGTCCGGGGTGAAGCCGTTGCGGCTGCAGTAGGCCTCGGCCTTGAGCAGGTCGTCGGCGCCGATGTCGTCGATCAGGTTGTCGATCCTGATGTCCCAGTAGTCCGCCGACAGCGAGAAGTTGCTGAAGGCATCCCAGACGAAGCCGACGGTGTACGACTTGCCCTCTTCGTACTTCAGGTCCGGCGTGCCGCCGCGGTTGACGCGCGCGTCCTCGATCTTGAACGGCACGTTGTTGCGGCCGTCCCACGGGCAGCCATAGCCGCCGCCACCGCCGTTGTCGGCGCAGGCCAGGTAGTCGGTGAAGTCGGAAACGCCGGAGCTGGGCAGCGCATACACGTAGTGCATGTCGGGGGCGCGGAAGGCGGTGCCGTAGCTGCCGCGGACCAGCAGGGTATCCAGCGGGCGCCATTCCAGGCCCAGCTGGTAGGTGGTCGCCGCGCCGCTGCGCACCGCGTCGTACTTGTCGTAGCGGCCGGCGATGTTGGCGGTCAGCGTGTCCATCAGCGGCACGCTGAACTCGACGCCGGCGGCATAGCGGTTGCGGCTGCCGCCGCCCTGTTCGATGTTGCCGAACGGGGTGTACCAGGCATCCGGATCGTCCGGATCCAGGGTCTTGGGGTCGGGCGTCAGCTTGTAGCCCTGGCGCGCCGCTTCGACGACGCCGGCGAAGCCGATCGGGCCGGCCCAGCCCTCGAACAGGTCGCCGCTGAGGGTGAAGCTGGCCTGGTTCAACCAGGAGCGTGCCTTCTTGTTGCCGCGGCCGAGGAAAGCCGAAGTCTCGCTGGGCGACAGCGGGTTCCACAGCTTGTCGTAGTCGGGCGTGTAGATCGGCATGCCGTTGGTGGCGGTGCCCTGCTGCGCGCCCATGAAGAAGTCGAACATCTTGCCCTGGTTGTAGGTGGGGAAGTTCTCCCGCACCTCGTAGGTGGCGCGGCCCACCATCGCCTCCCAGTCGAAGCGGTCGCCGATGCGGCCGGTCACGCCGGCGCTGAAATCGATGGCGCGCTCCTTGGACAGGGTCAGGATGGCGTCGTGGTTGCCCATTTCCTCCGGCGCCAGGAACTTCAGGAAGTTGCGCGGCGCGCCGGCACCGTTGTTGGCGCGCGGATCCCAGTAGTTCGGGCTGGAGAAGCCGTCCAGGAAGCTGTTGAAGCGGCCGGTCGAATCCCACACGCCCAGGCTGGCCCAGCCCTGGGTGTCATCGCTGAAATCGAAGGTGCCGTGCAGGTAGCCGGAGTTGTCCTCGCTGCCGGTGCGCAGCGCCCAGTTCTTGAACACGCGCTGGGCGCACATGGTGCCGCCGGTCGATTCGGCGCCGGTGTTGCGGTCGTAACCGCGGTAGGTGAACTTGTAGTAGAGATCGCCGTACTGGTCGCACGCGCCTTCCGGCGGCGCGATCAGGCGGGTGACGCTGCCCACGCCCGGCAGGTTGTCGATGGTGCCCGGTTCGCGCAGGCGCAGGCCCGGGTAGGGCGTGGCCTTGCCGATGCCGTAGTGCCGTTCGACCGGATTCCAGGTGATGTAGTCCTTGTCGTCCTCGGCGTCCATGAACGGGCGCTCGCCGGCCAGCAGCTCGCCGCGGTCGAAGTGCTGCAGGTTGTAGACCAGGCTCCAGCGGTCGCCGCTGAAACCGCCGGACAGCACGATGTCGGTGTTCTCGCGGCCGCCGCGGGTGGCCTCGCCGTAGCGGACGCGCGCGGTGTGGCCTTCCATGTTGTCCTTGAGGATGACGTTGACCACGCCGCCCATCGCGTCCGAACCGTAGATGGCCGACGCCGAACCGGTCAGCACTTCGATGCGCTCGACGATGCCGGTCGGGATGTTGTTGAAGTTGGCGAAGTTGCTCTTGCCCTGGTAGGGCATCGGGTAGTCGGCGACGCGGTGGCCGTTGATCAGCAGCAGGCTGCGGCCGGGGCCGAGGTTGCGCAGGTTCAGCGGGCTGGCGTTGACCGAGCTCTGGCCCCAGTCGTAGTCGTTCTGCACCGAACCGATGGCTTCGGTGATGGTCAGCAGCGCGTCATAGACGGTGGCGAAGCCTTCCTTCTTCATCTGCTCGGCGGTGATGACCGTCACCGGTGCCGGGCCTTCGACCGAGGAACGGGCGATGCGCGAACCGGTCACGGTGACCGCGTCGAGCTGCTTGGCCTGGGTCTTGTTGCCGTCCTTTTCCTGGGGCGGCGCGTCCTGCGCGGTGGCGACGAACGGAGCACCCAGTGCCAGAGCCAAGGCGGCTGCCAGCGCGGTGCGGTGGTGTGTGCAGGAACGAATCATCACTAATCCCCCTCCCGGGAAGAATAAATCGGTTCAAAGGTCCAACCTGTTGGAACGCACCTAGCCCCCTGAGCAGGTGCATGGCGCCAACATAATCGCAACACCACTGTAAAAATGTGATGCGAATCACCATTTAAACCGATTCAAGTCGCGAATCACGCTGGAAACGCTTACAGGATCGCGTCTGGAAATCCCTGTCGCAGTCAGGTTACGGGCCCTGGAAAAGGGCCGTTTACAGCTATCGGCAGCGGCCGATGGCCGGAAACACGGCAACGGGCGCACTTGCAGGTGGGCGCAATGCCGCTAGGATTGGTCCAGCCATTAATCCGGACTTCAGCCTGATGCGTCTCCGCCCGACCCCTTTCCCGCTGCTGCTGGCCCTGCTGGTCGCCACCGGCGCCCCCCGGCCCGCGCTGGCCGCCCCGGCTGCCGATGCGCCGCCGGCCGCGGCCGACGCCCCCGCCACTGCCCCCGCCGACCTGCACGGCGAAACCGCCGCCCAGCGCACGCAGCGCCTGCAATGGTTCGCCGACGCCAAGCTGGGCATCTTCATCCACTGGGGCATCTACGCGGTGGACGGCATCGACGAGTCCTGGTCGTTCTTCAACGGCAGGATCTCCCACGCCGACTACATGAAACAGCTGCGCGGCTTCACCGCCAGCGCCTACGACCCGCAGGGCTGGGCCGACCTGGTCCGGCGCAGCGGTGCGCGCTACGCGGTGCTCACTACCCGCCACCACGACGGCGTGGCGCTGTGGGATTCGGCGCAGGGCATCAACGTGGTGCGCGACACCCCCGCCCGGCGCGACCTGGTCGGCCCGTTCGTCGACGCGCTGCGTGCCGACGGCCTGAAGGTCGGCCTGTACTACTCGCTGCCGGACTGGTCGTACCCGGACTACGACGTGTTCACGCGCAAGGAAAAACGCTACGACCCCGCGCGCGAACCGCAGCGCTGGCAGCGTTTCCTGCACTACTACCAGGGGCAGATCGCCGACCTGCAGCGGCGCTACCGCCCGGACCTGGTCTGGTTCGATGGCGACTGGGAACACGACGCCGGGCAGTGGCAGTCGGCGAAGCTGCGCGCCGACATGCTCGCGCGCAACCCCGGCCTGGTCATCAATTCGCGCCTGAACGAATACGGCGACTACGCCACGCCGGAACTCGGCCTGCCGATACTCAGGCCCGCGCAGAGCCACTGGGAGCTGTGCCTGACCATGAACCGCTCGTGGGGCTACCAGCCGCGCGACGAGGAGTACAAGAGCCCGAACCAGATCATCCAGATCTTCGCCCAGACCATCGGCATGGGCGGCAACCTGCTGCTCGACATCGGGCCCAAGGCCGACGGCAGCATCGACCCGCGCCAGGTCGAGATCCTGGAGAAGCTGGGGCGCTGGACCGGCAAGCACGCCGAGGCGATCTACGGCACCACCGCCGGCATCGGCCCGGACCATTTCGCCGGCCCCAGCACGCTCTCCAAGGACGGCAGGACGCTGTACCTGTTCCTCGACGGCCGCCCCAACGGCGACGTGCTGATCAAGGGCCTGGACAGCAGGGTGCTGCGCGCGCGCGTGGTCGGCGCCGGCCAGCCGGTGCAGGCGCGGGTGCTGGGCAAGTACGACTGGGCCAGGCAGCCCGGCCTGCTGTTCCTGACCCTGCCGCAGGACGCCTTCGACAGCGACATCACCGTGGTGGCGCTGGAGCTGGACGCGCCGGTGCAGCTGTACCGCGAGGAATCGCGCCCCATCGAGAGCAACGGATGAAACCGCATCGTTTCCTGGCGCTGGCGCTGCTCGGCGCGCTCGCCCTCCCCGCCGCGTTCAGCGCCCGCGCCGACAGCCCGGGCGACTACGTGCCCGAAACCGATCCGCTGGTGCTGCGCCGGCTGGCGCAATGGCAGGACTGGAAGTTCGGTTTCATGCTGCACTGGGGTCCTTACAGCCAGTGGGGCGTCGTCGAATCCTGGTCGATCTGCGCCGAGGACGTGGACTGGTGCCGGCGCCCGGACGGCGTGGCCTACAGCGATTACGTGAAGCAGTACGAACACCTGCCCGACACCTTCAACCCGGTGAAGTTCGACCCGGCCGCGTGGGCGCAGGTGGCCCGCGAGGCGGGCACGAAGTACGTGGTGTTCACCACCAAGCACCACGACGGCTTCGCCATGTTCGACACCAGGCAGAGCGATTACCGCATCACCGCGCCCAACGTGCCGTTCCACGCCGACCCGCGCGCCAACATCAGCCGGCAGGTGTTCGACAGCTTCCGCGACGCCGGCTTCGGCATCGGCGCCTATTTCTCCAAACCGGACTGGCACAGCGACGACTACTGGTGGCGGCGCTTCGCCACGCCCAACCGCCACGTCAACTACGACACCCGCAAGTATCCGGAGCGGTGGCAGCGTTTCGTCGACTACACCCACGCCCAGGTCGACGAGCTGACCCGCGACTACGGCCGCATCGACATCCTGTGGCTGGACGGCGGCTGGGTGCACCCCGGCGACACCCTGGGCGACATCGCCAACGGCACCGCCGGCGTGCCGTGGCCGCAGGACATCGACATGCCGGGCATGGCGGCGATGGCGCGGCGCAACCAGCCGGGCCTGATCGTGGTGGACCGCGCGGTCGGCGGCCGCTACGAGAACTACCGCACACCGGAGCAGAAGATCCCCGAGCTGCCGCTGCCCTATCCCTGGGAAACCTGCATGACCCTGGGCGACTCGTGGAGCTACGTGCCCGGCGACAACTACAAGTCCGCACGCAGCGTGGTGCAGATGCTGGTGGACGTGGTCGCCAAGGGCGGCAACTACCTGCTCAACGTCGGCCCGCAGCCCGACGGCCAGCTGCCGGCCGAGGGGGTGCGGCGGCTGCGCCAGATCGGCGCGTGGATGGACGTCAACGGCGAGGCGATCTACGCCAGCCGCGCGGTGGCGCCCTACCGCGCCGGCAAGTTCCGCTACACCCGCCTGAAGAACGGTGACGTCTACGCCATCTACCTGCCGGACGCGGACGAAACGCGCCTGCCGGCACGCCTGCACATCCCCGGCCCGGCACCGCGCGAAGGCGCGCGGCTGGCGGTGCTGGGCACTGACGCGGCCCTACCCTGGCGCCGCGAGGGAGACCATACCGTGATCGAGATTCCCGCCGCCGTGCGCCGGGCCAGCGCCCATGCCGCCGCCTGGACGGTGCGCCTGCCGGGCGCGACGGAGGCCATGCCATGACCCGGGCCGCGCATGCCTGCCTGCTGCTGGCCCTGGCCCTGCCCGCGCTGGCCGCCACCCCGCCCACGCAGTTCGGCAACGACCACGACGACCCGCGCACCGCCTATCCGGCGCCGGCGCCCGCCGGCCCGCCGCCCTGCACGGTGGAGGTACTGCGCCACGGCTTCACCAGCTTCGAGCCGGCGCGCGCCATGCTCGATGCGGCGCGCGCCTGCCCCGGCCCGTGGAGCCGGGTGGTGCTGCGCATCGACGGCGAGGTGAAGGGGCGCCAGTACGACCGCATCGGCCACGTCGCCATCGGCGGGGTGACGGTGTTCCGCACCAGCACGCCCGAGCCCTCGCGCGACGGCATCGCCTGGCACGTGGAGAAGGATGTGAGCGCCTACGCGCCGCTGCTGGCCACGCCGCAGCCGGTGGAGCTGCACATCGGCAACGTGGTCAACGAGACCTATACCGGCGTGTTCGACATGCGCCTGCAGCTGCGCTTCCACCCCGTCGATGCCGCCCACCCGCCGCTGGCCAGCGCCGACCAGGTGCTGGCGCTGGAGGCGCTGCACGAGGACGGCCAGGACACCGCCGGCAGCCTCACCCTGGCCCCCGACACCGAACGCCTGCTGGCCGAGGTCTACGCCACCGGCTCGGGCGGCGGCTGCGAGGAGTTCTGGTACTTCGCCACCACCGCCGACGGCTACTGGTGCCATGCCCGCCAGGGGCCGTACCGCGAAGTGCAGGTGCTGGTGGACGGCCGCGTCGCCGGCATCGCCGCGCCCTACCCGCACATCTATACCGGCGGCTGGTCCAACCCGTTCCTGTGGTATGTGATTCCCGCGCCGCGCACCTTCGATATCGCCCCGATCCGCTACGAGCTGACGCCCTTCATCGGCCTGCTCAACGACGGCCGGCCGCACGAGATCCGCTTCCGCGTGCTCGGCCTGGAGCCCGGCCGCGAGGGCTGGAAGCTGATGCCCAACGTGCAGGTCTGGCGCGACCCCGCCGGCCGGCGCGTGCAGGCCCGGCTGCTGCAGGCCGAGCTGGGCGAAGTCGCGCACGACGGCGACCTGGACGCGGCCGACCCGCAGCAGCAGCGCATGCTGCACCGCTGGCAGCGCCGCTTCATCGCGCGTGGCGAGGTGAAGGGCTCGCGCGGCACCGTGCAGACCACGGTGGAGCGTTCGCTGGAAGGCGACCTGCACCACCGCTGGACCCAGGACGAGGACGGCGACGACCACCTGCTGGCCGAGTGGCGCGACCTGCAGACCCTCACCCGCACCCCGGAGCGCGGCGAGGCCAGCACCGAGACGCTGGACCAGCGCTTCGGCCTGGACGGCGCGCTGGTCACCGCCAAGGTGGACGGCAAGCCGCGCCTGACCACCACGCTGGACATCCACGACGACACGAGGCGGAGCGAGGCTTCGGCCGGGGGTACCCGCAGTTCGCTGACGCGCGACCGTTTCGTCGGCACGGCGTCGTACACCAGCGGCGTGCCGCGCGAGCAGCGCAACGCGACGGCGCGCACGCGGCAGGTGTGGCGGCACGAGGACGGGAGCGGTTGCCAGCAGCGCAGCATCGCCAGCGTCAATGGTCATTTCGTCGAGGACGAGAGCGGCTGCAAGGCCTCGCCGTGACGCCCCGTCCGTAAAAGCGGAGCGAGCTCCGCTTGCTCCTGCTCTGCGGTTGCGGTTGCGGTTGCGGTTGCGGTTGCGGTTGCGGTTGCGGTTGCGGTTGCCCGTGATTTTGCCGTTGCCCTCCGCTTTTGATCTCCGGGTTCCCTTCCGCAGCGACGGAGCCGACGGACAAGACCCCGCAGGGGCGACGTGCACGGATGCACGTCGTTTTTCGACACGACAGGGGCGAACCGGAAAGAGGCGAAGCACTGCTTCGCTCCGGTGAGCGGGCTGGCGCCGTAAGGCGACTGCCCCGGCCCCAGCTGCATCGCAGCTGGGTCGTGTCGAAAAATCCCGGCGGCGGAGTGGACCCGGAGTGCCGCAGGCACGGAGGGCGCGTAGGCAGGGCGTGCTTTCTTTGGGCCACGTTTCTTTGCACGAGCAAAGAAAGGTGGCTCGCGCCTGCGAAGCAGGGGCGAAAGCTCTGCTTTCAAGCTTCCGCTTTCATGCTTTGTCTCTACCGATACTTCTACCTTGGTCCCCTCCTGCCTCGGCCTCTGCCTTGATCTCTGGACTGGCCCTTTGACCATCGCTTTTGGCACAGGCCCCCAAGGGGAGCCAGAGCAAGGGCGGAAGCAGGATCAAAGGCTTTCGCTCCCCTTCGGGGCGCGAGTTACTTCTCTTTGCTCGTGCAAAGAGAAGTAACCAAGAGAAAGCACGCCCCTGCCTCCGCGCCCACGGCACTGCGTGCCGTGGGTCCACTCCGCCGGCGGGATTTTTCGACGAGACATCCATGTCTCGTCGAAAAACGACGCGCGTCCATGCGCGTCGCCCTTCGGGTTTTTCCCGCCGGCTCCGTCGCTACGGAAGGGGACCCGGAAATCAAAAGCCCAGAAGCAAAAACAAAGTCACGGCAACAGCAGGGACAACAGCAGCGGCAACGGCAACGGCAGCAACAGCGGCTGCGGATCAGCCTTGCGCCGCGCCCGGCGTCTCGAATACCGGATCCACCCGCCCCTGCACCCGCAACGGTGGCGCATCGCTCTCCAGCTCCAGCACCACCACCTCGTTCTCCCCGCGCCGCAGCCACTGCGCCGGCACCAGCAGCGTCTGCTGCGGCCCGATGCGCCAATACCGGCCCAGGTGATGGCCATTGATCCACACATGCCCGCGGCCCCAGCCGCGCATGTCGATGAAACTGTCGCCCAGCGCGTCCAGCACGAAGCGGCCGCGATGGAAGGCCGGCGCGGCCTGCGCGCCGGCGGTGAACCGCAGCGCCGACAGATCGTCCAGCGGCAGCGGGTGCATGTCCCAGTCCAGCACCGGCTTGCCGGCGAAGCGCACCGGGCCTAGCAGGCCCTTGCGCTCGTCGACCATGCGCGGGCCGTAGTTGATGCGGCCCAGGTTCTCCACCAGCAGGTCCAGCGGCACGCCGGCCTGCACTTCCAGCTCCACCGAGGTGTCGCCGCGGCGGCGGTCCAGCGTGCCGAGGCGGCGGCCGTCCTGGTACAGCAGCGCCATGTCGCGCACGTCGCCCACCTGCAGCGCGCCCTTGCCGGCGGCGGGCAGCCGCGCGCGGTACCAGACGAAGCCATAGGCCTGGTCCAGTTCCTCCATCGCCAGCGGGCGCACCGCGCGCACCGGTTCGCCCAGCAACGACCGCAGCGGCGCCGATTGGTCCAGCGTCACCGGCGCGATGGCGATCATCGGCGGCGACGGCGGCACCGCCGGCAGGGTTTCGCCGGCCGGCAGGTGGCGGCCGATCAGCGCGCGCAGCGCATGGAACGCCGGCGTCGGGCGCCCGGCCTCGTCCAGCGGCGCGCCGTAGTCGTAGCTGCTGGTGTCCGGCTGGTACGGCTCGGTGGCGCTGTCGTTGGCGCCGTTCATGAAGCCGAAGGTGGTGCCGCCATGGAACATGTACAGGCTGAAGGAGATGTCGCGCTCCAGCATCCACTGCAGGTTGCGCGCGACCAGCGCCGGGTCGGCGGCGGTGTGGTGCCGGTCGCCCCAGTGGTCGAACCAGCCCGGGTAGAACTCGCCGGCCATGCGCGGCACGCCCTGGCGGTGCCGGGCGAAGGCCGCGAAGCTGCCGGCGGCATCGTCGCCGAAGTTCACCATCGCCAGCACGTCGGGCAGGGTGCCGCCGCCGAGCATGCGCTCGGTGGGGCCGTCGGCGGTGTACAGCAGGCCGTCGAAGCCGGCCGCGCGCAGCGCGTCGCGGATGCTGGCCATGTAGCCGTGGTCGCTGCCGAAGGAGCCGTATTCGTTCTCCACCTGGGTCATCAGGATGGGCCCGCCGCGATGGATCTGCAGCGGCGCCAGTTGTTCGCCGACCGCCTTCAGGTAGCCGGTGGCGGCGGCAACGAAACGCGGGTCGTTCGTGCGCACGCGCAGGTCCGGGGTCTTCAGCAGCCATGCCGGGAAGCCGCCGAATTCCCATTCGGCGCAGGCGTAGGGACCGGGGCGCAGGATCACCCACACGCCCTCTTCCTGGGCGATGCGCACGAACGCGGCGATGTCGTTCTGGCCCTCGAAGTCGAAGCAGCCGGGGCGCGGCTCGTGCAGGTTCCAGAACAGGTAGGTGCCGACCGTGTTCAGGCCCATGGCCTTGAGCATGCGCAGGCGCGCGCGCCAGTGCTGGCGCGGGACGCGGCCGATATGCATCTCGCCGCCGCGGATCACGAAGGGCTTGCCGTGCAGCAGGAAGCGCTCGCCCTGCCAGCCGAAGGCGGCGGTGCCGCCGCGGCCGGGCGGCGCGGCCAGGGCCGGCAGCGACAGCGCGGCCAGGCCGAGCAGGCCGGCGTGCAGGAGTTGGCGGCGGTCGATCATGCGTCGGTGTCCCCGTGGTGGTCCGGGCGCGCCCAGTCGCCGCCGGCGCTGCGGTGCAGGCCGATGCGGGCGATGCGCGGCACGTCGTAGGCGTGTTCGATCGCCACGCGCAGGCGCGGCGTGCGGGTAAGCGGCACCCGGTCGAGCTTGCAGTGGCCGATCGTCGTGCCCCAGGCCAGCGGTTGCCAGCAGCCCTCGCGCCAGACATCGACGCGGTAGTTGCTGACGTGCTGGCCGTGGGCGATGGCTTCCTCAAGGCGGATCACGTCGAACGCCGCGTCCGCCGGCAGCGCCAGTTCCAGCCAGCCGTCGCGCGCGCCGGCGGCCGGCATCCAGAAACTGCCGCGGTCGCCGTCGGTCACGCGCGCGGCGCTGGCGCCGTTGCTGCTGGCGGTGGCCGCCGCGCCGGCGGCGAGGTCGCGCGCCAGCATCGCCGTGCGCAGCTGCGCGAACCCGCGCAGCGCGCGCACGTCGTTGTCGTGGAACAGGCCCTGCGCCGTCGGCGGCACGTTCAGCAGCAGCTTGCTGTTGCGGCCCACCGAGGTGAAGTACAGGCCCAGCAGGTTCTGCGGCGTGCGCACCCGCGCGTCCTGGTCGGCATGCCAGAACCAGCCCGGGCGGATCGACACGTCGGTTTCGCCGGGGCGCCACACCGCGCCGTGGGGATCGCCCTGCTGCAGCGCCTCGCCGGTCCACGGATCGTCGGCGCCGGGGCGCGGCACCCGCGCCGGATCGACGCTGGCCCAGCAGGTGCTGCCGGCGCTGCCGCTCTCGTTGCCGATCCAGCGCAGGTCCGGCCCGGCGTCGGAGAACATCACCGCCTGCGGCTGCAGCGCGCGCACGGTGCGGTGGATGCGCGCCCAGTCGTACTGCTGGCGTCTGCCGCCGGGGCCTTCGCCGTTGGCGCCGTCGAACCACAGTTCGGTCACCGCGCCATAGCCGGTCAGCAGTTCGGTGAGCTGTGCGATGTAGAAGTCGTCGTAGGCCCGGCCCTCGCCGTAGACCGCCGCGTTGCGGTCCCACGGCGACAGGTAGAAGCCCACACCCAGGCCTTCGGCGCGGCAGGCGTCGGTGAACTCGCGCACCAGGTCGCCCTTGCCGCCGCGCCAGGGGCTGGAGGCCACCGAATGCGCCGTGGTCTTCGTCGGCCACAGGCAGAAGCCGTCGTGGTGCTTGGCGGTGAGGATCATGCTGGCGAAGCCGCACTCGCGCGCGGTGCGCGCCCACTGCCGCGCGTCCAGCGCGGCCGGCGCGAACCGCTGCGGGTCCTCGCTGCCGTCGCCCCACTCGCGGCCGGTGAAGGTGTTGATGGAAAAGTGCACGAACATCGACAGTTCTTCGCGCTGCCAGGCCAGCTGCGCGGCGCTGGGGCGCGGCCGCGATGAACCAGGCGGCGCGCAGGCCGCGGGTGCGGCGTGGGACTGCGCCGGTGCCAGCGCGCCGGCCAGGGCCGCGGTGCCTGCGCCGAGGAAGCCGCGGCGCGTCCAGTGGGGGGGAAGGGTCGTCATTGTTTCGTTCCTCTCATGGAGCGATGCCAGCCATTTCCTTCTCCCCTGGGGTGAAGGCGTGTTGCTCGCGAGCCACCGGCTCGCACATGCCTGGACGCCCGGCGCCCGGTGCCGGGCCGTGAAGCGGGTGCCCCGAAGGCGGATGAGAGTTCGGGCGGAGCCTCGTCCAATCGGACATCGTGCGGGCTTCGCCCCGGACCCTCACTCCAACCCCTCTCCCGGAGGCAGAGGGGCTCGATCAGGCTCACGGCAACACCTCGAATTCTCCCTGCTGGCGGATGTCCTCCGAACCGCCGCCCAGCATCACCCGGAACATGCCCGGCTCGACCACGCGCTGCATCTGCCGGTTCCACAGCGCCAGCGCCTCCGGCGCCAGGGTGAAGGTGACGGTGCGGGTCTGCCCCGGCTGCAGGGCGATGCGCTCGAAGCCGCGCAGGTTCTTCTCGTAGGTGGTCACCGAGCCGACCAGGTCGCGGGTGTAGAGCTGCACCACTTCCTCGCCGGCGCGCGCGCCGCTGTTGCGCACGTCCACGCTGACGGTGACGCTGCCGCCGGCCGCCACCCGCCGCGGTTCGATGCGCAGGTTGTCGTAGGCGAAGCGCGTATAGCTCAGGCCATGGCCGAAGTAATACAGCGCGCCGTTGACCCGCGACTTCTCCAGCTCCGACTGCGCGTTGGGCTTGGTCGGGAAGTTGTAGGGCAGCTGGCCGGCGCTGCGCGGGAAGGTGACGGTGAGCTTGCCGCCGGGGTTGTAGTCGCCGAACAGCGCATCGGCCACCGCGGTGCCGCCCTGGTCGCCGGGGAACCAGGCTTCCAGGATCGCCGGCACGTGCGCGTCGGCCCAGTTGATGCTGATCGGCCGGCCGTTGATCAGCACCAGCACCACCGGCGTGCCGGTGGCGTGCACGGCCTGCAGCAGTTCCAGCTGGCGCCCGGGCAGGTCCAGGCTGGTGCGCGACTTGCTCTCGCCCACGGTGTTGGTGCCGTCGCCGAGCACGACGATGGCGACATCGGCGCCGGTCGCCGCGCGCACCGCCGCGTCGATGCCCGCCTGTTCGGCGGCGCTCAGCGGCTCGGGCAGGATCTCGATGCGCGGCCAGTTGGCGCCGGCCGCTTCCACGCCCTTCGCGTAACGAATGTCAGCGCCTTCGCCCAAGCTGGCGCGGATGCCGTCGAGCACGGTGATGGTGTCGCCACCGGACGGGCCGTAGTGGCGCTGCGCGTAATGGCCGTCGTCGGCATTGGGGCCGATCACCGCGACGGTCTTCAGGTCCTTGCGCAGCGGCAGCGCGGCGCCGTCGTTCTTCAGCAGCACCAGGCTTTCGCGCGCGGCCTGCAGCGCCACCGCGCGGTGGCCGGGCGAATCCACCAGGCGCAGCGCGGCGTCGGCGCTTTCGACATAGGGGCGGTCGAACAGGCCGAGCAGGAACTTGACCCGCAGGATCTCGCGCACGCGCTGGTCCAGCACCGGCATCGCCAGCGAGCCGTCGCGCACCGCCGCGCGCAGCGGCAGCACGTAGTCCTCCGGCGGGGTGAAGTTGGTGCGGATGTTCAGCCCGGCCTCGGCCGCCTGCCGCGCCGCGTCCTTCTGGTCGGCGGCCACCGCGTGCTTGCTGTGCAGGTATCCCACCGCCTCGCTGTCGGACACCACGTAGCCGCGGAAGCCGAACTCGTCGCGCAGGCGCTCGGTGAGCCAGTAGTGGCTGCCGCTGATCGGCACGCCGTCGTAGTCGTTGTACGAACTCATCACGCCGAGCAGGCCGGCCTCGCGGATGGCCGCGGCGAACGGCGCCACGTGCACGTCCTCGACCTCGCGCGGCGCCACCTGCGGATCGGTGCGGGCCATGAATTCGCGCGCGCCCTTGTTGGCGCTGTAGACCACGAAGTGCTTGGCGGTCGCGGCCACGGTGTGGTCCTGCTGCAGGCCCTTCACCATTTCCACACCCAGCCGCGAGACCAGGTAGGGGTCCTCGCCGTAGACCTCCTCCATGCGCCCCCAGCGCTGGTCGCGGGCCACGTCCAGGATCGGCGCGTAGACATTGGTGTAGCCCAGCGCGCGCGCCTCCCGCCCGGTGATGCGGCCCATCTGCCGCACCAGCGCCCTGTTCCAGGTGTGGCCGATGCCGATCTGCGCGGGAAAGCTGGTGGCGCGATGGGCCTCGATGCCGCGGATGCCCTCGTTGCTGAAATCCACCGGGATGCCCAGCCGCGTCTGTTCGATGAAGAAGCGCTGCACCTCGTTCATCGCCCAGGTGTGCTGGCCGATGTCGGTGGAGTACGGCGCCTTCCCGCCCTTGTCCCAGCCGTTGTGCATCTCGTCGATGTTGCCGATGCCGTCCTTCCACAGCGCCTGCTTCCAGCGCCGCGTCGGCAGCGGGTCTTCAAGCACCCGGCCATAGCCGTAGAGCGTGGCCATCTGCGCGGTTTTCTCGTCCACCGTCATGCGCGCCAGCAGGTCCTCGACGCGCGCGTCGACCGGCGCGGTGCTGTCTTCGTAGAGGTCCCTGCGGCCGTTCTTGTCCAGGTCGATCCAGCCGTCGTGGTAGATCGCCGGGGTCGGCGCGAAGGCGACCGGCGGCTGGCCGGTGGCCGCCGCCGCGCCCGCCGCCAGCAGCGCCACCGCCATGATCGTGATCGTCGTGCGCATCAGCGCGCCTCCTGCCGGGTCAGCAGCTGCGCGCTGTCGATCGCCCACAGCACGCGGCGGTGGCTGCCGCTGAAGCGCAGGCACAGGTCGTGGCTGCCGGCGATGGCGGGCAGGGCCACGTCGATCCGTTTGACCGCGCCCGCCTGCGCGGCGATGCCGGCACTGCCCAGCAGCGGGCCATCGCAGCCCTCCCCGCGGACTTCCAGCCGTACCGGCGCGGTGTCCGGCGGTGGCGCGGCGGCGCCCATCGAGTCGCCGCCGAACTGGAAGTTGTAGGGCAGGTCCAGCGCCTGCACGCGCAGCACGGCGATGCCGTCCAGCGCCGCCGCCGGCCACGTCCAGCACGGCGCGCCGATGTTGACCGGCACCACCGCGCGTTCGCCGGCCAGCGGTTCGTCGTCTTCCAGGCGCAGCACGAAATCGCTCTTGCCGCACGGCGCCAGCTGTTCGGCCAGGCGCGTGCGCAGCGCCAGCGCATCCACGCGCAGCGCGCGCGGCGCGGCCAGCGGCTGGCCGTCGAGGAAGCTGTTGGCGGTGACCGTGGCCGGCAGCGCCACCGCCAGCGGCTGCGTGTACAGCGGCGACCGCGCGGTCGGCGCGCTGCCGTCGGTGGTGTAGTGCAGTTGCCCCAGGCCGCTCTGGCTGGACAGGGTCACCTGCGCCTGCGCGCCCTGTGGCCGTGCCTCGATGCGCGCGGCGAAGGCGCTGTCGGCGGCGCGGATGCCGGCGCGCTGGAAGCGGCGCATCTGCGGCGCCAGCCGGTGCAGGAAACCGTTCCAGTCGCGCGCTTCGCGCGGCGACCAGGCCACTTCGGCCAGCGCCGACAGCCGCGGGAAGGCCATGTGCTCCACCCGCGACCCGGTACGCACGTGCTCGGTCCACAGGTTGGCCTGGGTGCCGAGCACGTGGCGCGCCTGCGCCGCGTCCAGTTCCGGCGGCACCGGCTCGAAGGCGTAGATCTTCTCCAACGGGATTGGGCTGTCGTGGCCCGGCGGTTCGTCGGCCGCCAGCGACTGCATGCGGTTGATGTAGGTGACGTCACTGGGGCTGAGCACCACGTCGTGGCCCTGCCGCGCCGCGTCCACCGCGCCCTGCATGCCGCGCCAGGACATGACCGTGGCCTCCGGCGGCAGGCCGCCTTCGAGGATCTCGTCCCAGCCGACCAGGCGCCGGTCGTGGGCCACCAGGAAACGCTCGATGCGCTTGATGAACCAGCTCTGCAGGGCCATGTCGTCCTTCAGCCCCAGCGCCCTGCGCCGGGCCTGCACCTGCGGCGCGTTGCGCCACTGGTATTTGTCGGCCTCGTCGCCGCCGATGTGGAGGTAGGTGCCGGGGAAGATCTCCATCACCTCGGTCAGCACGTTCTCCAGGAAGGCGAAGGTCGGGTCGTCCACGCCATACAGCCAGGTGTGCACGCCCCAGTCCGGCGACACCGGCGGCGCCCGGCCGCTGGCGCCCAGCTCGGGATAGGCGGCGATGGCCGCCTGCGCGTGGCCGGGCATTTCGATCTCCGGCACCACGGTGATGTGCAGCCGGCGCGCGTACTCGACGATCTCGCGCGCCTGCGCCTGGGTGTAGAAGCCGCCGTAGCGCAGCGGCTGCCCGTCGGCGCCCACGCCGGCCTTGCCCGCCGGTACGCGCCAGGCGCCGACTTCGGTGAGCTTCGGGTAGCGGCGGATCTCCAGCCGCCAGCCCTGGTCGTCGGTGAGGTGCCAGTGGAAGGTGTTGAGCTTGTGCCGCGCCATCTGCTCCAGCAGGCGCTTGATCTGCTCCACGCTCTGCAGGTGGCGGGCCGAGTCGAGCATGAAGCCGCGCCAGCGGAAGCGCGGCGCGTCGGCGATGCGCAGCGCCGGCACGGCCGCCGGCAGCGTTTCGGCGGCGCCCAGCAGCTGCCACAGGCTGACGCCGCCGTAGAACAGGCCGGCCGCATCGCCGGCGGCCACGCGGACGCCGGCGTCGCCGACGTCCAGCACATAGCCTTCGGCGGCGGTGCCGGCCTGCGGATCGGTCGCGAAGACGATGCTGCCGGCGGCTGCGGCATCGCCCAGCGGCAGGGTGGCACCGGTGCTTTCGCGCACCAGTTCGACGAAGCGTGCCGCCGCATCGCGCGCGGCCGCATCGCCGGGCGCGGCGACCACGCGGGTCCCGGCGGTCAGCACGAAGCGGCCCTGCGCCGGCTCCACCCGCAGGGGCTGCGGGATCAGCGGCGGCGGGCCACCGGCGGCGAACGCCTCGGCCGGCGCCGCCGGCGCGGCTTCTCCGCCGCTTCCGCCACAACCGCCCAGCAGCAGCGCCAGGGCCAGCCCGGCCACCCCCCGCATCGTCTCCCGCATTCCTGTCGAACCCCGCGCCATCCCCGCACCCCGTTTGCAACAGACCCGAGGCACGATAGCATTGGTCCAACCGCTGTACCAATCTCCCCGGGAGTCCAACCAATGCGCCTGCAAGGCAAACACGCCCTGGTCACCGCCGCCGCGCAGGGCATCGGCCGCGCCACCGCGCTGGCCTTCGTCCGCGAAGGCGCGCGGGTCATCGCCGCCGACATCAACCAGGACGCCCTGCAGCGCCTGCGCGAGGAGGCCGGCGGGGCGCTCACCCCCCTGCACCTGGACGTGACCGACCGCGCCGCCATCGCCGCGCTGGCCGCCCGCCACGCCGGCGCCGACGACGCCGTGGACGTGCTGTTCAACTGCGCCGGCTACGTGCACAGCGGCAGCATCCTGGAGGCCAGCGAGCAGGAATGGGAGCTGGCCTGGCAGCTCAACGTCGGCTCGATGTTCCACCTGATCCGCGCCCTGCTGCCGGGCATGCTGGCGCGCGGCAGCGGCTCGATCATCAACGTCGCCTCGGTGGCGTCCAGCATCAAGGGCGTGCCCAACCGCTTCATCTACGGCACCACCAAGGCCGCGGTGATCGGCCTGAGCAAGGCGGTGGCCGCCGACCATGTCGGCCAGGGCATCCGCTGCAACGCGATCTGCCCCGGCACGGTGGGCTCGCCGTCGCTGGAGGCGCGCATCGCCGAGCAGGCGCGCCAGCAGGGCAGCAGCGTCGAGGCGGTGCAGGCCGCCTTCGTCGGCCGCCAGCCGATGGGCCGGCTCGGCCGCCCCGAGGAAATCGCCGCGCTGGCGGTGCACCTGGCCAGCGACGAATCGGCCTTCACCACCGGCGCCATCCACGTCATCGATGGCGGCTGGATCAACTGACCTCCCCCAAGGATCAAGGAACACACCATGAAACTGCTGCGCTACGGCCCGCACGGCGCGGAAAAGCCGGGACTGCTGGACGACGCGGGACAGCTGCGCGACCTGTCGGCGGTAGTGGCCGACATCGCCGGCGACACGCTCACCCCCGAAGGCCTGCAGCGCCTGCGTGCGCTGGACCCGGCGACCCTGCCGCTGGTGCCGGGCACGCCGCGCATCGGCCCCTGCGTGGGCCGGGTCGGCAAGTTCGTATGCATCGGCCTGAATTATTCCGACCACGCCGCCGAGACCGGCGCGCAGGTGCCGGCCGAGCCGGTGGTGTTCAACAAGTGGACCAGCGCCATCTGCGGCCCGCACGACGACGTGCAGATCCCGCGCGGCTCGCGCAAGACCGACTGGGAAGTGGAGTTGGGCGTGGTGATCGGCCGCGGCGGGCGCTACATCGCCGAGGCCGACGCCATGGACCATGTGGCCGGCTACTGCGTGGTCAACGACGTCTCCGAGCGCGGGTTCCAGCTCGAGGGCACCGGCACCTGGGACAAGGGCAAGGGCTGCGACAGCTTCGGCCCGCTCGGGCCGTGGCTGGTCACCGCCGACGAGGTCCCCGACCCGCAGGCGCTGGACCTGTGGCTGGAAGTGGACGGCCACCGCTACCAGGACGGCAACACCCGCACCATGGTGTTCGCCGTCCCGTTCCTGGTGAGTTACCTGAGCCGCTTCATGAGCCTGCAGCCGGGCGACGTGATCTCCACCGGCACGCCGCCGGGCGTGGGCCTGGGGCAGAAGCCGCCGGTCTACCTGCGCGCCGGCCAGGTCATGCGCCTGGGCATCACCGGGCTGGGCGAACAGCGGCAGAAGGTGGTGCAGGCATGAACGCAGCCGCCGACGGCGTGCGCATCACCGGCCTGCGGGTCGAGGACCTCCGCTTCCCCACCTCGCGCCAGCTCGACGGCTCGGACGCGATGAACCCGGACCCGGACTATTCGGCCGCCTACGTGGTGCTGGAAACCAGCCGGCCGGGGCTGGAAGGCCACGGCCTGACCTTCACCATCGGCCGCGGCAACGAGGTGTGCTGCGCGGCGATCGAGGCGCTGCGGCACCTGGTCGTCGGCCTGCAGCTGGACTGGATCGCCGCGGACATGGGCCGCTTCTGGCGCCACGTCACCTCCGACAGCCAGCTGCGCTGGATCGGCCCGGACAAGGGCGCCATGCACCTGGCCACCGGCGCGGTGGTCAATGCCGTGTGGGACCTGTGGGCCAAGGCCGAGGGCAAGCCGGTGTGGCGGCTGGTGGCGGAGATGACGCCGGAAGAACTGGTGCGCTGCGTGGACTTCCGCTATCTCACCGACGCGATCACGCCCGACGAGGCGCTGGCCCTGCTGCGCGGGCGCGAGGCCGGCAAGGCCGGGCGCATCGCCACCCTCGAGCGCGAGGGCTACCCCTGCTACACCACCTCCGCCGGCTGGCTCGGCTACCCGGACGACAAGCTGCGCCGGCTGTGCCAGGAAGCGGTGGACGCCGGCTTCGACCACGTGAAGCTCAAGGTCGGCCGCGACCTGCAGGACGACATCCGCCGCGTGCGCATCGCCCGCGAGGTGCTAGGCCCGCAGCGCCGGCTGATGATCGACGCCAACCAGATCTGGGACGTGGGCCAGGCCATCGACTGGGTGCGCGAGCTGGCGTTCGCGCAGCCGTGGTTCATCGAGGAACCCACCAGCCCCGACGACGTGGCCGGGCACCGCGCCATCCGCCAGGGCGTGGCGCCGGTGCAGGTCGCCACCGGCGAGATGTGCCAGAACCGGGTGATGTTCAAGCAGTTCATCGCCGGCGGCGCCATCGACGTGGTGCAGATCGACGCCTGCCGCGTCGGCGGCGTCAACGAGGTGCTGGCGATCCTGCTGCTGGCCGCCAAGTACGGCCTGCCGGTATGCCCGCACGCCGGCGGCGTGGGCCTGTGCGAATACGTGCAGCACCTGGCGATGATCGACTACGTGTGCATCGCCGGCACCCGCGAGGGCCGCGTGGTGGAATACGTGGACCACCTGCACGAGCACTTCCTGGACCCATGCACGATCCGCGACGCCGCCTACCTGCCGCCTGCCGCGCCGGGCTTTTCGATCACGATGAAGGCCGACAGCCGCCGGCAGTACCGCTACCCGGACGGCAGCGCCCACCGCGGCGGTACCGCGTGACCCACGCCCGCCTCCGCCCCGCGGCCATGGCCGCGCTGCTCGGCGCGGCGCTGCTGGGCGGCGGCGGTTGCCAGCGCGTCCCTCCCGCGCCGCCGGCCGCCGGCGGCGCCACGGCGGCACCGGCGACCGGCACGCCCGGACAGGCGCGGCTGGCGCGCTGGCAGGCGCTGGGCTACGGCATGTTCGTGCACTGGGGCCTGTACTCCGAACTCGGTGGGCAGTGGCAGGGCAGGCCGGTCACGCAGGGCTATTCGGAACAGATCCAGGGCTGGGCGCAGATCGCGCCGGCCGACTACGCCGCGGTCGCCACGCGTTTCGCCGCGCCGGCCTTCGACGCCGACGCGATCTGCGCGCTGGCCCGCGATGCCGGCGCGCGCTACATCGTCGTCACCAGCAAGCACCACGACGGCTTCGCCATGTTCGACACGGCGAGCACCGACTACAACATCGTCAAGCGCACGCCATTCGGCCGCGACCCGCTGAAGCTGCTGTCCAGCGCCTGCCGCAAGCTCGGCGTCGGCTTCGGCGTGTACTTCTCGCTGGTGGACTGGCACGCCGGCCACGAGACCGAGGTGCAGAACAACAGCAATCCGATCCCGGCGGCGATGGAGCCGCTGATCGAACAGCAGCTCACCGAGCTGATGACCAACTACGGGCCGATCACCGAGGTGTGGTTCGACATGGCCGCGCCCACCGCCGCGCAGAGCCGGCGCTTCGCGGCCATCGTGCGCCGGCTGCAGCCGGACGCGGCGATCAACGGCCGCATCTGGAACAACGCCGGTGACTTCGTGACCCTGGGCGACAACGAAGCGCCGCCGCCGGGCATGCAGCCGCCGTTCGAGGTGCCCGCCTCGATCTACCACGCCACCTGGGGCTACCGCCGCTGGCAGGCGCGCGACGACCTGCCCGGCAAGCTGCGCGAGCTGGCCAACGGCCTGGCGCAGGCGCGCGCGGCCGGCGGCAACTACCTGCTCAACATCGGCCCCGAAGGCAGCGGCGCCATCGTGCCGTTCGAGGCCGACGTGCTGCGCGGCCTGGGCCAGTGGCTGCAGCGCCAGGGCAACGCCGCGCTGGACGCGCGCCCCAGCGGCCTGCCGCCGCAGCCGTGGGGCAGCACCCTGGCCGATGCCGGCGGGCTGTACCTGTTCGTGCGCGACTGGCGCGGCGGCGACCTGGTGGTGCGCGGCCTGGCCAGCGACCCGCGCGCGGTGCGCGTGGCCGGCAGCGATACCGTGCCGCTGGCCTGGCGCCGGCAGGGCGACGACGTGGTGATCGAACTGCCGGCGCAGGCGCCCGACCCGGTGCTGCCGGTGCTGCGCGTGGAACTGGACGGGCCGGCGCGCATCGTGCCGCCGGGCACGGTCGCACTGTCGGCCGACGGCCATGCCAGCCTGCCGATGTCGGTGTGGCAGCCCGGCACCAGCTTCGCCTTCGGCAGCGGCTACCGCACCCAGCAGACCACCACCGTGTCGCTGCAGGCCGCGCTGCGCACCCGCGCGCCGCAGGCGGCGGCCTGGCTGCGCTTCGCTGGCGTGCAGGCGCCCCCGCAACAGCGCTACCGCATCCGCGTCGGCGGGCAGCAGCGCGAGGTCGACGGCGCGACGCTGCGCGCGCAGGCCATCGGCCCGTTCGCATTGCCCGGCGCCGAAGCCGGCGCCACCCCGATCCGCGTGGAACTGGCCGCACCGGCCTACCCTGCGCAGGACCTGGCGCTGCGCTTCGATGCGGCTACCGTCGCCCCGCGCGCGGACGCGGCGCCATGAGCCTGCGCATCGACGCCCACCAGCACTTCTGGCGCTACAGCGCGCAGGACTATCCGTGGATGGGCGCCGGCATGGACGCGCTGCGCCGCGACCGCCTGCCGGACGAGGTGCTGCCGCTGCTCGACGCCGCCGGCATGGACGCCTGCATCGCCGTGCAGGCGCGCGCCAGCGAGGCCGAGAACGTATTCCTGCTGGAACTGGCGCAGCGGTACCCGCGCATCGCCGCGGTGGTCGGCTGGGTCGACCTGTTCGCCGCCGATGCCGGCGAGCGGCTGGCGTACTGGCGCAGCCAGCCGCGTTTCGCCGGCGTGCGCCACCTGCTGCAGGACGACGCCGACGTGGCCGCGACCCTGGCCGACGCGCGTTTCGCGCGCGGCCTGCACGCGCTGCAGGAGCGGGCGCTGGTCTACGACATCCTGGTGCGCGGCCCGGCGCAGCTGGCGCCGGTGGCCGCGTTCTGCGCGCGCCACGACCGCCACTGGCTGGTGCTCGACCACCTCGGCAAGCCGGCCATCGGCGGCGACGGCGAGGACCCGTGGCGGCGCCACCTGCGCGAGGTGGCGGCGCTGCCGCACGTGCTGTGCAAGGTGTCCGGCCTGGTCACCGAAGTGGCCGGCGCGCGGCTGGATGCCGATGCGATCCATCGCCACCTCGACGCGGCGCTGGACGCCTTCGGCGCGGACCGGCTGCTGTTCGGCTCGGACTGGCCGGTGTGCCTGCTGCGCGCCGACCATGCCGCCGTCACCGCGCTGGTGCGCGACTGGGCGGCGCGGCTTTCCGGCGACGAACAGGCGCGGCTGTGGGGCGACAATGCCGCACGCTGCTACGGCGTGCTTTCCGGGGTGGACAACTGATGGACCTGCAACTGCGCGACAAAGTGGTGATCGTGACCGGTGGCGACGCCGGCATCGGCGGTGCGATCTCGCTGGCGCTGGCCGGCGAAGGCGCCATCCCGGTGGTGCTGGCGCGCGGCGCGGCGGAGGCCGGCTTCGCGCGGCGGCTGCAGGCGCTGCAGCCGCGCGCGCGTTTCTTCCCGCTGGAACTGGCCGACAGCGACGCCTGCGCGGCCGCGGTGCGCGAGGTACTGGCCGAGTTCGGCGCGCTGCACGGCCTGGTCAACAACGCCGGGGTCAACGACGGCGTCGGCCTGGACGCGGGGCGCGAAGCCTTCGTCGCCTCGCTCGAGCGCAACCTGATCCACTACTACGTGATGGCGCACCTGTGCGTGGATGCGCTGAAGGCCGCGCGCGGCGCCATCGTCAACATCTCGTCCAAGACCGCGCTCACCGGCCAGGGCAATACCAGCGGCTACTGCGCGGCCAAGGGCGCGCAGCTGTCGCTGACCCGCGAATGGGCCGCGTCGCTGGCCGGCGACGGCGTGCGCGTGAACGCGGTGGTGCCCGCCGAGGTGATGACCCCGCTGTACCGCGCCTGGATCGCCGGCTTCGACGATCCCGACGCCAGGCTCGCCGACATCACCCGCCGCATCCCGCTGGAGCGGCGCATGACCCGCGCCGACGAGATCGCCGACACCGTGCTGTTCCTGCTGTCGGCGCGCGCCTCGCACGTCACCGGGCAATGGCTGTTCGTGGACGGCGGCTACACCCACCTCGACCGCGCGCTGACCTGAGGAGCCCCGCCCATGCGCCACTGCCTCGCACTCGACCTGAAGGACGACCCGGCGCTGATCGCGCAGTACGAGGCGCACCACCGCGCGGTGTGGCCGGAGGTGCTGGCGCACCTGCGCGGGCACGGCGTGCGCGAGCTGGAAATCTTCCGCCTGGGCACGCGCATGGTGATGGTGATGGACACCGACGATGCCGTGTTCGATGCCGCGCGCATGGCCGCGGCCGAAACCGGCGACCCGCGCCTGCAGGCCTGGGAAGAACTGATGTGGACATTCCAGGCGGCCACGCCGTGGACGCCGGCCGGCGCCAAGTGGACGCCGATGCAGTGCCTGTTCCGCCTTACCGACGCCGACTGACCCCGACCCGCAGGAGCCACCGCCATGCCCGCACTGCCCGGCACCGCCGCCCCGATCCCGCAAGACGCCGGCGCACGCCGTTACCGCCTGGCCTTCGTGCTGGTCACCAGCCTGTTCTTCCTGTGGGGGTTTTCCTATGGCCTGCTGGACGTGCTCAACAAGCATTTCCAGGAAGCGCTGGACATCACCCGCGCGCGCTCGGCGCTGCTGCAGGCCGCCTATTTCGGCGCCTATTTCCTGATGGCGCTGCCGGCTGCGCGGCTGATGGAACGCCATGGCTACAAGACCGGCATCCTGCTCGGACTGGGGCTGTTCGCGGCCGGCGCGCTGCTGTTCATCCCGGCCACCGCCGCCGGCGTGTTCGAGTACTTCCTGTTCGCCCTGTTCGTGATCGCCTGCGGGCTCGCCTGCCTGGAAACCGCGGCCAATCCCTATGCGACCGTGCTCGGCCCGGCGGAGAGTTCGGAACGCCGGCTCAACCTGGCGCAGTCGTTCAACGGCCTGGGCACCTTCATCGCGCCCTTCATCGGCGGCAAGCTGTTCTTCGGCGCCTCGGCGTCGGGCATGTCCGGCAGCCACGGCGTGCAGCTGATCTACGTCGCCACCGCCATCGTGGTCATCGCCATCGCGGTGCTGGTGTGGCGCACGCGCATGCCGGAAGCGGGTGGCGACGTGGCGGGTAACGGAGCCATCGCCGCGACGCCGGCCGCGCACGTGCCGCTGTTCGCGCAGCGGCATTTCGTGCTCGCGGTGGTGGCGCAGTTCTTCTACGTGGCCGCGCAGGTGGGCGTGGGCGCGTTCTTCATCAACTACGCGGTCGACCACGTGCCGGGGCTCTCCTCCGAGCGCGCCGCCTACCTGCTGGCCGTGGCGCTGGGCTGCTTCCTGGCCGGGCGCTTCCTGACCACCGCGCTGATGGGCGCGGTGGCGCCGGCGCGGCTGCTCACCGTGTACGCGGTGATCAGCATCGCGCTGTGCGCGGTGGTGGTGGCCGGCATGGGCCGGCTGTCGGTGGCCGCGCTGATCGCGCTGTTCTTCTTCATGTCGATGATGTTCCCCACCATCTTCGCGCTGGGGGTGAAGGGGCTGGGCGCGCAGACCAAGCGCGGCGCCAGCTTCATCATCATGGCCATCGTCGGCGGCGCCATCGTGCCGTGGTTCATGGGCCGCATCGCCGACGCGCGCGGCATCGAAACCGCGTTCTGGGTGCCGGCGCTGTGCTTCGCGGTGGTCGCCGGCTATGGGCTGTGCGCGCGGCCGCGGGCGTGAGCCCGCGCGCCGGCGGGCGGCGCGGGTGAACGCCGACTCAGGCGGTGCCGCGCGAGAAGATGCGGATCACCGAATCCAGGTGCACACGCATGGCCTTGCGCGCGGCCGCCGCGTCGCGCGCGCGGATCGCATCGACGATGGCCTGGTGCTCGTTCTCCGAGCGGTGCGGCATGTCGTGCGGCGTATACAGGTGCTGCAGGCGCTGGAACATGGCGCCGTAGCGGTGCCCGAGCAGGTGGCGGATCAGCAGCGAATAGGCCGGGTTGCCGCTGGCGTCGGCGATGCGCACGTGCAGCAGGCGGTCGCCCGGATGGGTGGTGGAACCATGCAGGTTGTCGGCGATGTTCCGCTGCAGCGCGTCCTCGATGCCGGCGACCTCCTCGTCGGAGGCGTTTTCCGCGGCCAGCGCGGCCGCTTCCGGCTCCACCAGGCGGCGCGCGCTCAGCAGCGAGAACGGCGGGATCTCGGCGTCGAAATCGGCCACCACGCCCAGCTCCGGGTCCAGCGTCCACGGGTTGAGCTGGCGCGCGCGGTCCAGCGCGCCGACGCTGGGCGCGGCCTCGCTCGGCTCCGGCCCGACCACGCTGACGCCGTCGCCGACGCGCACGCGCACCAGGCCCAGCACTTCCAGCGCGATCAGCGCCTCGCGCAGCGAGGTGCGGCTGACGCCGAACTGCTGCGACAGTTCGCGCTCGGGCGGCAGGTAGCTGCCGGGGGGATATTCGCCACGGTTGATCATGCCGCGCAGCTGGTCGGCGATCTGCTGGTAGAGGCGGCGGTTCTGGATGCTCTTGACTGGCACGCGTGGGCTCCGCATCCGTTACGACTTCATAGACGGGGACATGCGGGGAGTATAGGCCAGCGCGCGCGCCGCTCAGGGCCGCCGCAGCGTTTCCTGCACCGGCTCGCCGGCCTCCGGCTCCAGGCGGCGGAAGTCCAGGCCGAACAGCGCGGCGATGCTGGCGGCGATCTGCCCTTGGCGCAGTTCCGGCGCCTGCCGCAGTTCGCCGCGCTGCGCCTGGCCGGGGCCGGCCATCGCCAGCCACACGTCCTGCGCGCCTTCCACCTCCGGCCCATGGTCGCTCCAGTCGCGCACGCTGCGGCCGCGGCCGTGGTCGGTGGCGATCACCAGCACGGTGTTGTCGCGGTAGTCCGGCTGCGACTGCAGCCACTGCCACAGCGTCTGCAGGAAGCGGTCGGCCAGCGCCAGGCCTTCGAGCGTGTCGATGTAGCGGCCGGCGTGCGCCCATTCGTCGGTGTCGCCCAGGCCAACGTAGAGCAGGCGCGGACGCTCGCGTTCCAGGTAGCGCAGCGCGAACGCGGCGGTGAAGGCGTCGAAGCGCTCGTGGCGCCAGGTGCGCGCCTGCGCCTGGATCGCGTCGAGCTGCTGGATGCCCGGGTCGCTGTCGACGAACGGCATGAAGCCGGCGTTGACGGTGATGCTGCCGGGGGTGTGTTCGGGAATGCCGGCGAAGCGGTCCCACGAGCCGAACGCGGCCACCTTGGCACGTGGCAGGCGCAGCTGTTCGCGCACGAACTCCAGCACCGTCGGGTGCGGGCTCTGGATGGCGGCGTTGCTGGTGACGCTGTCGTCGCGCGGCACGCCGGTCAGCAGTTCGGCATAGCCGGGATAGGAGAAGCGCATGCGGTTGCCCAGCTGCACGCGGCTGCCCAGCGCGGCGTTGCCGGCGATCCAGCCGTGCTCGCGCATCAGCGTGCCCCAGAAGAACGGCATCAACCGCTCGCGGCGCTGCGCGGCGCTGTCGCCACGGTAACGGTCGAACTGGCCCGCGTCCTCGCCCTCGTCGCCGGCGGCGCGCGCGATGTCCACGTCCATGCCGCCGAAGATTTCCTGCACGCGCACGCCGTCCAGCGTCACCACCACCACGTTCGGTTCGCGCGGTGCCGCGGCCGCGCAGGCGCCGGCCAGGCCCAGCAGCAGCACGGCCAGGCCGCGCAGGATCGTCGTCGTTTCCATCATCCGTTCCACAGGTCCCCGCCCATCGTCCGCCCGATCATGTCGGCGCGCGCGGGAAATCGCCACCTTTCCATGTCCCTTCTCCCCTGGAGACCCGCATGCCCCTGACCGCCTCCCGCTCGCTGCTGCTCGCCTTCGCCCTGGGCTGGCCGGCGCTGTCGCCGGCCGCCGCGCCCGCCACGCCTTCGGTGGTGCCCCTGCCCACACGGTTCGACGTGCAGCCCGGCCGCTACCGCCCCGGCGCCACGCTGCGCATCGCCACGCACGGCGACCCGGCGCGCCTGGACGCGTTGCGCGCGCTGGCCGGCGACATCCTGCAGGCGGCCTGGCAGCGCCCGCTGGCGCCGGCCGGCAGCCGCGCGCCGGCCGACCTCACCCTGGCGCTGGACGCGGACGCCGGCGCCAACCCCGAGGCCTACACCCTGCGCGTGGACGAACGCGGCATCCAGCTGCGCGCGGCCGGCGACGCCGGCCTGTTCCATGGCCTGCAGACCCTGCGCCAGCTGCTGGACGACGGCGGCGACGGCATCGCCCATGTCGTCATCGACGACGCGCCGCGCTTCGCCTGGCGCGGCCTGCACCTGGACGTGGCGCGGCACCTGTTTCCGATGGACTACATCAAGCGCCAGCTCGAGCTGATGGCGCGCTACAAGTTCAACGTGCTGCACTGGCACCTCACCGACGACCAGGGCTGGCGGCTGGAGATCAAGCGCTACCCGAAGCTCACCGAGGTCGGCGCGTGGCGCGCGCAGACCGCGCTGTACCGGCGCGACGGCCGCATCGAGTACGACGGTACGCGCTACGGTGGCTTCTACACCCAGGCCCAGGCGCGCGAGATCGTGGAGTACGCGCGCCGGCTGCACATCACCGTGGTGCCGGAGATCGAGATGCCCGGCCATACCGTGGCCGTGCAGGCCGCCTATCCGGAACTGGCGTGCACGCCGGGGCCGTTCCAGGTGCGGGTGGACTGGGGCGTGGACGACAACGTGGTGTGCCCGGGCGAACCCACCTTCGCCTTCATCGAGAACGTGCTCGACGAGGTGATGGCGATCTTTCCTTCCGAGTACATCCACCTCGGCGGCGACGAGGCGCCGGTGGTGCGCTGGCAGCAGAGCCCGCTGGCGCAGGAGATCATCCGCCGCGAGGGGCTGAAGGACGAGCACGCGCTGCAGGGCTGGTTCATGCGCCGGGTGGAGCGCTACCTGCAGCAGCACGGCCGGCGCATGCTGGCCTGGGACGAGATGCTCGCCGGCGACCCGGCCAAGAGCACCACCATCATGGCCTGGCGCAGCATCGGCGAAGGCATCGAGGCGGCGCGGCGCGGCCATGACGTGGTGATGACGCCGGTGTCCTATTCCTATTTCGACTACTGCCAGTCGCGCGCGGCCGACGAACCGTACTGCCCGCAGTACCTGCCGCTGCGGCAGGTCTACGCCTTCGAACCGGTGCCGGCGCAGCTCACCCCGGCGCAGGCCGCGCACGTGCGTGGCGGCCAGGCCAACCTGTGGACCGAGCACATCCGCACGCCGCAGGCCGCCGAGTACATGCTGTGGCCGCGCGCGCTGGCGATGAGCGAGGTGCTGTGGTCGGCGCGCGAACGCCGCGACTGGGACGGCTTCGCCGCGCGGCTGGGGCCGCAGCTGGCCGCGCTGGGCCGCATGAACGTCAACTACCGAGTGCCCGAAGTGCTGGGGCTGGACGGCGACGTGCTGACGCTGGCGCCCACGGCCACGCTGGCGCTGCGCTCGCCGCTGGACGATGCCGCCATCGTCGTCACCACCGACGGCAGCGAGCCCACCGCGGACTCGCCGCGCTACGGCGGCCCGCTGGTGCTGGACCTGGGCACGGCGCCGGTGCAGGTGGCGGCGCGGCTGCTCACCGCCGACGGGCGGCTGGGGCCGACGATGCGCGCCGGCTACGCGCGCACCACGCTGCAGCCCGCGCCGGCGGCAGCGGCCGGCGCGCGCCGGCCCGGCCTGCAGCGCGACTACTTCGAGGCGCCGGTGCAGAAGACCGACGACCTGCCCGGCATGCGCCCGACGCGCTCGGACACCGCCGACGTCATCGACCTGCCGGACTTCGCCCGGCAGGAGCGTTTCGGCCTGCGCTACCGCGGCGTCATGCGCGTGCCCGCCGATGGCGTCTACCGGTTCTCGCTGGCCTCGGACGACGGCGCGCGCCTGCTGCTCGACGGCACCCTGCTGGTCGACCGCGACGGCCCGCAGTCGCCGGGCACCACCCACGGCAGCCGCGCGCTGGCGCGCGGCGCGCACGCCTTCGAGCTGCGCTACTTCCAGGGCGGCGGCGACCGCGTGCTCGAGCTGCAGGTCAGCGTCGACGGCGGCGCGCCGATGCCGGTGCCGGCGACGTGGTGGGCGCACTGAACGAGGTGGCCGCCGCGGCGCCACACTGCTCCCTGGATCCGGCGCCCGTCGTGCGGGCGCCGGATCCCGGAACCCGCTGCCGGTCTGCGCTCAGGTCCGCACGAAGATTTCCACGCGGCGGTTGAGCTGGCGGCCACCTGGGTTGTCCCTGCCGTCGACCTCGTTGGGCGCCACCGGCTGCGACTCGCCGTAACCGCGCGCGCTGGCGTCCTGCGCCACGCCGCGCTCGCGCAGCGCCGCCACCACCGCCTGCGCGCGGCGTTCGGACAGATCCTGGTTGTAGGCGTCGCTGCCCTTGGCGTCGGTATGGCCACGGATCTCCATGGCGCGCGAGGGCACCTTCTGCAGCGCGGTGGCCAGCGCGTCCAGCACCTTGCCGGCGTCGGCGCGCACCTGCGCCTTGTCGAAGTCGAACAGCACCTTGTCGTTGAGGGTAACGACGAAGCCGCACGGCGCGCCGGAGGGTTTGAATTTGTCCAGCAGCGGGAAGCGCCCGGCCGGCGGCAGCGGCGGCAGCGGCGCCATGCGCACCTCGCGCGCGACCGCGCCCACGGTGCCGGTGCCATCGCCGCGGTTCTCGACGATGCCATCGGGCCCGCCGATCCAGCGCCCCGAGCCGTCGGCGCGCACCTCGATGCTGCCTTCCCCGCCGATCCAGCGGCCCGAGCCGTCGCCGTGGTTTTCGATGTTGCCGAAGTCGCCCACCCAAGTACCGCCGCCCTTGCCGTCCAGTTCGATATGGCCGAACTCGCCGACATAGGTACCCGAGCCGTCGGCCTTCACTTCGAACGTGCCGGCGTTGTTGATGATGCTGCCGCTGCCGTCGGGATTGACCCGCACCACGTCGGCGTCGGTCACCGCCAGGCCGCTGCCGTCGGCGGCCACTTCGAACACGCCCTCGCTGCCGATGCGGCGCAGGTTGCCGGCGCCGTCGACGTTGGTGAAGCCGCTCTCGTTGACCAGCGCGCCGTCGGTGGCGCAGTTGGCCGGGCGCACGCTGATGCCGGCCACCGGGTCGATCAGCGCCTGCATCGAGGCTTCCAGCTGCCGCTGCGCCGGGCCGCTGCCGACGATGCTGGGCACCATGATCGGCGGGATCGCCGGGAACTCGAAGCCGGCGTCGGTCGACGCGCTGTCGTCCTGCTCCGCCGCGGTCGCGCCGGCGGCCGGCGCCGCCGTGTCCTGTTGCGTGGATGCCGGCGGCGATGGCGGGCTGCACGCCGACGCCAGCAGGGTCAGGCAGGCCAGCGACAGGGTCTTCTTGCGCATGCGGCAACTCCTCGGGAAGGAGCCGCACTGTCGGCGACAGCGCGTTCAGGCACCGTGACCGGGCCGGCTCAGGCTTCGTCCAGTGCCGCGAAACACGCGGCCAGGTGGTCGATGAACAGGCGCACCGAGGGCAGCAGGCCGCGCCGCGACGGGAACACCACGTGCACGATCTCCTTCGGCGGCGCCCAGTCCGGCACCACCTGCAGCAGCCGCCCGTCCTGCAGCGCGTCGCGCACCACCATCGTCGGCAGCTGGGCCACGCCCACCCCGGCCAGCGCCGCCTCGCGCAGCGCGGCCATGCCGCGCGTGACCAGCCGCGGCGCATGCGCCACGTCGGCCACCGCGCCGGCCGGGCCGAGCAGGTGCCAGGCGTGTTCGCCCTGCGGCACGCCCAGCGCCAGGCTCGGCAGCAGGTGCAGGTCGGCCGGGCCGTGCACCGGGCCGTGGCGCTGCAGCAGCGCCGGCGCCGCCACCAGGCACTGGGTGCGCTCGGCCAGCACCTTCAGTACCAGGTCGCTGTCCTCCAGCGGCGGCGGCCGCACGCGGATGGCCAGGTCGAACCCCTCGGCGATCACGTCCACGCGGCGGTTGGTGGCCTCCAGGTGCACCTGCACGTCCGGGCAGCCGGCCATGAAGCTGGCCACCATCGCCGCGACGCGGAAGTCCAGCAGCATGGTCGGGCAGCTCAGGCGCACGGTGCCGCGTGGCGAGGAGCGGGTCATTTCGATGGATTCGGCGGCCGCCTCGGCCTCCACCAGCATGGCCCGGCAGTGGGCGTGGAAGGTCTGGCCCACCTCGGTCACCGAGAAGCGGCGCGTGGAGCGCTGGATCAGGCGCACGCCCAGCCGTTCCTCGAGCAGGGCGATGCGCCGGCTCAGCTTGGACTTGGGCTGGCCCAGCGCGCGCCCGGCCGGGGCGAAGCCGCCGTACTCGACCACCTTGGCGAAGTAGTACAGGTCGTTCAGGTCCTGCATCGGGGGGATTCCATCGTTCACCAGACAGGACTATGAGACCACTTTTCGCCAACTACCGGCGATATCGTCCCGGATCCATGCTCTCTCCACCGCAGCGCAGCCCGCGCCGCCCACGGAGCACAGACATGAAGAAGATCAGTGGCCTCTACAGCGCCCCCCGCCCGCACTGGGTCGGCGACGGCTTCCCGGTGCGCTCGCTGTTCTCCTACGACACCCACGGCCGCCAGCTCAGCCCGTTCCTGCTGCTGGACCATGCCGGCCCGGCCGAGTTCGAGCCGACCGACACCCCGCGCGGCGTCGGCCAGCACCCGCACCGCGGTTTCGAGACCGTCACCCTCGTCTACGACGGCGAAGTCGCGCACCGCGACTCCACCGGCGCCGGCGGCGAGATCGGCCCGGGCGACGTGCAGTGGATGACCGCCGCCTCCGGCATCCTGCATGAGGAGTTCCACTCCGAAGCCTTCACCCGCCGCGGCGGCCGGCTGGAAATGGTGCAGCTGTGGGTCAACCTTCCGGCCCGCGACAAGATGGCCGCACCCGGCTACCAGAACATCGCCAGCGCCGACATCCCGGTGGTGCCGCTGGCCGATGAAGCCGGCACGGTGCGCGTGATCGCCGGCGAATTCGGCGGCCGGCGCGGCCCGGCCCGCACCCACACGCCGATGGACGTGTGGGACCTGCGCCTGGGCCGCGACCGCCACGCCACGCTGGATTTCGCCGAAGGCCACACCGTGGCGATGGTGGTGCTGCGCGGCACCGTGCTGTTCAACGGCAACCAGGTGGCGCGCGAGGGCCAGATGGTGCTGTTCGACCGCCGCGCCGGCCAGGTCGGGCTGGAAGCCAACGCCGACGCCACCGTGCTGGTGCTGGCCGGCGAGCCCATCGACGAGCCCATCGCCGGCTACGGCCCGTTCGTGATGAACACCCAGGAAGAACTCGCCCAGGCGATGGACGACTTCCGCAGCGGCCGCTTCGGCCGGATCGCCACCTGACCCCTGTCGCCGCACCGCCCGGTGCGGCGGCTCCCCCGCGACCGCCCGTCGGCGGCCGCCTTCCTTCGCAGTCCCTTCGGAGAAACCGCCATGAACGCCTTCCCGCACGCCGCCAACTTCAACGGCGCCAAGCCGGTCATCGACCCGGACAACGTCGCCATGCTGCTGATCGACCACCAGAGCGGCCTGTTCCAGACCGTGCACGACATGCCGTTCACCACCCTGCGCCGCCTGGCCGCGACCCTGGCCCGGCTCGCCACGCTGGCGAAGATTCCGGTCATCACCACCGCCTCGGTGCCGCAGGGCCCGAACGGCCCGCTGATCCCCGAGATCCACCAGAACGCGCCGCACGCCCGCTACGTGGCGCGCAGGGGCGAGATCAACGCCTGGGACAACCCGGACTTCGTGCAGGCGGTGAAGGACACCGGCAAGAAGCAGCTGATCATCGCCGGCACCATCACCAGCGTGTGCATGGCGTTCCCGTCGATCGCCGCGGTGGCCGACGGCTACCAGGTGTTCGCGGTGATCGATGCTTCCGGCACCTATTCCAAGCAGGCGCAGGAAATCACCCTGGCGCGGATGATGCAGGCCGGCGTTGTGGTGATCGACGTGGCGGCCGTGGCCTCGGAACTGCAGAAGACCTGGAACCGCGAAGACGCCGCCGAGTGGGCGCAGGCCTACACCCAGATCTTCCCGAACTACCAGCTGCTGATCGAGAGCCACACGAAGGCGCAGGAAGTGGTGCGCAACGACGAACCGCTGGACTCGCAGCGCGGCTGAAGAAGCGCGCCGGGTTCCGGTCCGCCGCCCATGGCCGCCACCCGCCATGGCGGCCGGTCGCACGGTGGACGACAGGAGGGAGCGGCCTGGCCGCTCCCTCTTTTCATGCGTCCGCAATCAAGCCCGGTTGGCTGTTCCGCATCGACCGCCGACGCGACCATCATCAGCCTGGCGATGGTGCCGGCATCGAATGGACAGGTCCCTTCAATCCCGAACCAGCCACGCCGCGCGCGCGGCCGGGCCATGGAAGCTCCACGCCAGGAAGCGGCTGCGCTTGTGGCCCTGCGCCATCGGCACCTCGCGCACCTCGGCGACGCCGGCCTTGGCGAGTTGTCTGCGAAGCTCGGGCAGGTGTTCGCTCTTGGCCACCAGCGAACTGAACCACAGAACCTGCGCCTGCACGGCCACGCTCTCGCGGATCATGCGGCGCAGGAACGAGGCCTCGCCGCCGGTGCACCACAGTTCATTGGCCTGCCCGCCGAAATTCAGCAGCGGCGGCCTGCCGTGCGGCGCGGCGGTGTCGCCGCCGAGGTTGCGCAGCTTGCGCTGGCTGCCCTGCGCGGCCTCCCTGGCCGAGGCATGGAACGGCGGGTTGCACAGGGTCAGGTGGAAACGGTCCTGCGGCTGCACCACGCCGGCGAACACGCTGCCGCGCGCGTGCTGCTGGCGCAGTTCGATCGCCTGTTCCAGCCCGTTGGCGCGGACATTGGCGCCGGCGCACTGCAGGGCAGCCGGTTCGATATCGCTGCCGACGAAGCGCCAGCCGTACTCGGCATTCCCCAGCAGCGGGTAGATGCAGTTGGCGCCGACGCCGATATCCAGCGCGCGCACGTCCGGCCCGCGCGGAACCGCGCCGTTGCCGTCGGCCGCCAGCAGGTCGGCCAGGCCGTGCAGGTAGTCCACCCGGCCCGGCACCGGCGGGCACAGGTAGCCATCGGGGATATCCCAGCGGGTGATGCCGTAGTCGCTGGCCAGCAGCGCGCGGTTGAGTTCACGCACCGCCGCCGGGTCGCTGAAGTCGATGCTCTGCCCGCCATCCGGGGCGCGACGCAGGTGCGCGCGCAGCGCCGGATTGGCCGCCGCCAGCCGGGCCATGTCGTAGCGGCCCTGGTGGCGGTTGCGCGGATGCAGGCCCACGGTCGCCGGCGCGGCGCGCCGCTTTGCCGGGTGCGGAGGCGTCGGCATGGCGGGTGCGGGCGGTCAGTGGCCGGCGGCCGGCGCGGCGTCCTGCTCCTGGAAGCGCCGCAGCAGTCCGCCCTGGCCGTCCGCGCGCCGGGCCAGCGCGGCGGCGATGGCCGCGTGCGCGTCGCCCAGCACCTCGGCCTCGTTGCGGCTGGCGTCGATCACCTGTTTGCCGGGCAGGTCCAGCTGCTGGAAGATCGCCCGGCAGCGCTCCAGGTTCTGCGCCGTCTCGAAATGGTTGGGCACGTCGCCACGGGCGCGGATGCGCGCCAGCCCGGTGGCCGGCGGCAGGTCCAGCAGCAGCAGCAGGTGCGGGCGTGGGGCGAAGTCGTTGAACTGCAGCAGTTCGTCCACCGGCAGCCCGGCCGCGCCCTGGTAGGCCACCATCGACGGGAAATAGCGGTCGAGGATGACCACCGCGCCGCGCGCCAGCGCCGGCGCCACCAGCTCCTCGACGTGCTGGCGGCGGTCGCGCAGCAGCAGGTCCACTTCTTCCTGCGGACTCAACCGGCCGGTCGCCGCCGAGGCCCGCAGCTGCGTGCCCCACGGCCCGTTGGTCGGCTCCTTGCTCAGCACCACCTCGGCGCCGGCCCGCTCCAGCGCATCGGCCAGCCCCCGCGCCAGCGTGGACTTGCCGGCACCGTCGATGCCCTCGATGGCGATCAACAGGCCGCCGGGAATGTGCTCTTTCGTCATCGCGGTACTTTAGCCGAAGCGGTCGGGCACACCCACCCCGTCCGGCGCCGGTGCCCCTGCGGCCGGTGACTACCGGCCCATGGCCACCGAGGCGACAACCGGCACACTGGGCACGATCGCCAACGGGAGCCTGCCATGCTGTCAGCCGCAATGCGCTGGTGCGTACTGGGAATGCTGTGCGTCGCCGGCAGCGCCGGCGCGGCACCGCCGGATGTGGCCACGCTGCAGGCCATCGAAGCCACGGCCTACGACTACATGGATGGACAGCTGGAGGGCGACGTGGCACGGGTCACACGGGCGCTGCACCCGGACCTGGCCAAGCGCAACGTTGCCGCCAACCCGAACGAGATCCTCGGGCTGGGGCGCATGACTTCGGACGAACTGATCCGCTTCACCCGCGAAGGCGCACTGAAGACCCCGCGCGACCAATGGCAACGCACGGTGACGGTACTGCAGGTGGACGAGGACATCGCCACGGTGCGGCTGGAAAGCCCGTGGTTCATCGATCACCTGCAGATGGGCCGATTCGACGGCCGCTGGGTGATCGTCAACGCGCTCTGGCACCGCAAGGCCAATCCGCGCGGCTGAGCCCATCGTCGCCGCGCAGCGAAGCGGTATCTGCTGGCTGCACGGTACCGCCACCGCGGCCTGGCGCGCCGCGCATAAATCGATGCTGAACAATGCCGGCAAACACGGCTATCGTATGCCGCTTCCGTGAGCCGCTGCCGTCAGTCACATGAACCCGAACGACGTTTCGCCTGCTGCCCCGCATCCGGCCGTTGTCGAACAGGCCGCGCCCACGCATGGCGCGTGCGAGAACTGCCACGCCGGCCTGCACGGCCACTATTGCCATGCCTGCGGACAGTCCTCGCACAACCCGCTCAAGCATTTCGGCCATGCGGTGGAGGAGGTGTTCGAGTCGTTCTGGCACCTGGACGGGCGCATCTTCCGCACCCTGCGCGACCTGCTGGTGCCGGGCCGGGTGGCGCTCAACTACCTCAACGGCCGGCGCGTGGGCTACGTGCAGCCGCTGCGGCTGTTCGTGATCCTCACCCTGTTCACCTTCTTCGTCGGCAAGCTGACCCTGCATGCCGACGACCTGGACACCAGCGGCGGCCGCAACAACGTCTTCGCGACCGCGCAGACCGCGGCCGACGTGGAGACCCTGCGCACGGCGCGGCTGGCGGAGCTGGAACGCGACCTGGGCGGCGCGCCGCAGAACGCGACCGGCTTCGCCATCGCCACGGCCGCATTGAACGCCGCCGCCGCGCAGCGCCTGGCCGAACTCGACGAACCGGCCGCGCCCGCGGGGAAGGACAACACCGCTTCCGCCATGGAGCGCGCCACCCAGGCCGCCGTGCGCGCCGGCAGCCGGCACAACGGCGGCCTGTTCAACTACACCGTCGGCGGCAAGCCCTGGGACCCGGAAACCAACCCGGTGGTGCTGGCCGGCTGGCCGCGGTTCGTCAACGACTGGCTCAACCACCGCCTGGACAACACCCGCGCCAACGTGGAGCGCATGGGCGGCAAGACCGACCTGTACGTGCAGGCCTTCCTCACCGCCCTGCCCGGCGCGCTGTTCTTCCTGATGCCGGTTTTCGCCCTGGTACTGCGCGTGGCCTACCTGGGCCGCCGCATCGGCTACCTGGAGCACCTGGTGGTGGCGCTGTACAGCCACGCCTGGCTGATGCTGGTGCTGCTGGCCACCTTCCTGACGATTGGCATCACCGGCGCCATCGGCCACCCCGTCGCGAACGCCCTCGGCGACTGCGTCTACGCGGCGCTGTGGCTGTCGGTGCCGGTCTACCTGCTGTGGATGCAGCAGCGCGTGTACGGCGGCCGCTGGTGGGCGACGCTGCCGCGCTACGTGTTCATCGGCACCCTCTATTTCTGGCTGGTGATCTTCGGGGTGATGTACGCGGCGCTGGCCGGGGTGTCGTCGTGAGCGGCCGGACGCGCCTTCAGATCCAGCCCTGGTCCACCAGTTCGCGCTTGACGTAGGCGTAGAACACCGGCGCGGCGACCAGGCCGGACAGGCCGAACGCCGCTTCCATCACCAGCATCGCCAGCAGCAGTTCCCAGGCGTGGGCGCGGATCTCGCCGCCGACGATGCGCGCGTTGAGGAAGTACTCCAGCTTGTGGATCACCACCAGGAACAGCAGCGCGGCCACGGCGACGTAGAACGACACCGACAGCGCGACGATGGTGATCACGGTGTTGGAAATGACGTTGCCCACCACCGGCAGCAGGCCGGCGACGAAGGTGATCAGCACCAGGGTCTTGGCCAGCGGCAGGGGCGTGCCCAGCAGCGGCAGCACGCCGAGCAGGAAGATCGCCGTGAACAGGGTATTGAGCAGGGAGATCTTGACCTGCGCGAACACCACCTGGCGGAACGCGGTGGCCAGGCGGCTGGTGCGGCCCACCAGTTCCCGCGCCAGCGGCCCCATCTGCGGCAGCGGCAGTTCGTCGTACAGCGCGATCATCGCGCCCAGCACCATGCCGATCAGCACGCGCACGCTGATCTGCACCGCCGAGGTGCCGGCCACGCCCAACTGGCGGCGATGCTCGGCCACCCATTCGTTCACCCCGGCGCGCAGCGCCTGCATGTCCTCGGGGATATAGGGCTGCAGCAGCGCCGGCACCTGGTGGCGGGAGGTGTTGAGGATTTCCATCAGCCGCGCCAGCAGCGCGTCCGGGCCGCCGGTCTCGTTGCGGAAGAAGGAAGCCACCGCGACGATCGCCAGGCTCAGCAGGCCGACCACCGCCACCGACAGCACCACCACCGCGATCGCCCGCGCCCGGCCCGGGGGCAGCCTGCCTTCGACGGTCGAGGCCAGCACGTGGCTGAGGTGGAACACCAGCAGGCCGGACAGCAGGGTCACCACCAGTCCCAGCCGCAGCACCACCCACATGCCCAGCAGCATCAGTACCCAGGCGGCGATGCGCGACGGCGGCGTCGCCGGCTTCAGCGGAAGGAGGTCGGTCACTGCGGCGGGCCCGTCGGAGATGCGCCATGGTAGGCGATCGCGATGGCGCCGCACCTGTCCTCAGTTTCCCGGCGGCGCCGCGCAGCCTTCCTGCTGCGCGCAGAACCGCAGCGCGCGGCGCCGCTGTTCCTCGCTCAGTTCCGGTGGCGGGCGGGCGATGGCGGACTGGATCTGGTCGCGGCCGCCGCTCAGCTTGTGCAGGCCCTTGGCCGCGGCCTGCAGCCCGTAGTTGATGCCCATCATCAGGTAGCCGCCGCTGAGGCTGACCTGCTCGGGCGTGGGCGGCTCGCTCCACGAGCGGCTGAAGCGGTTGGATTCGACCTTCACCGGATTGCGGAAGCGGTACAGGTCCAGCGGCTGGTCGTCCTCGGGCTTGAGCGCGCGCACTTCCTCCAGGGTCCTGACCCCTTCGGCCGGTGGCGGCGCGGCGTCCGCCGTGTCCGCGGCGGGCACCGGCTGTTCGACGGGCGGCGACGCCTTCTGCGCCTGCGCCGCGCCTGCCAGGGCCATGCCCGCCATCCACGCTCCGAACCACCCACGCCTTGCCACCGTTCATGTCCCTGCCGGCATCCGAAGGCGGCAGCATACGGATGCCGCCTTCAGATTCCGTTCGCCGGCGTGGCGGGCGTTCAGCCCGCGCGCGTCTCACAGGCTGAGACGATGGTGTGCTTCCATGCCGATCCTTTGATCGGCAGTACCGGCATGGCGTTTTCCCTCGCTCCCCGCACCGAAGCCAGCGAACGGGCGCTGGCGACCACCGACGGCCTGCCCTCGCGCGACGGCGCGCTGCTCGGCCAGCGGCTGGCCAGGCGCTACGGCGACCGCGTCACCGGCAGTTTCACGATCCCGGGCCGCGAGGGCAGCTACGCCCCGATCCCCGACGACGTGCCCGACACGCTGAAGGCCGCGCTCAAGGCGCGCGGCATCGAGCAGTTGTACTCGCACCAGGCCGAGGCCTGGAACGCCACCCAGCGCGGCCAGCACGTGGCCATCGTCACGCCCACCGCCTCGGGCAAGTCGCTGTGCTACACGCTGCCGGTGGTGAGCGCGGCCATGCAGGGCAACGCCAAGGCGCTGTACCTGTTCCCGACCAAGGCGCTGGCGCAGGACCAGGTGGCCGAGCTGCTGGAGCTCAACCGCGCCGGCGAACTGGGGGTGAAGGCCTTCACCTTCGACGGCGACACGCCGGGCGACGCGCGCCAGGCGATCCGCCTGCATGGCGACATCGTGGTCAGCAACCCGGACATGCTGCACCAGGCGATCCTGCCGCACCACACCAAGTGGGCGCAGTTCTTCGAGAACCTGCGCTACGTGGTGATCGACGAGATCCACACCTACCGCGGCGTGTTCGGCAGCCACGTCACCAACGTGATCCGCCGGCTCAAGCGCATCTGCGCGTTCTACGGCGTGCGCCCGCAGTTCATCCTGTGCTCGGCCACCATCGGCAACCCGCATGCGCATGCCGAAGCGCTGGTGGAGGAACAGGTGCATGCGATCACCGAGTCCGGCGCGCCCACCGGGCCCAGGCACGTGCTGCTGTGGAACCCGCCGGTGATCAACCCGGACCTGGGCCTGCGCGCCTCGGCGCGCTCGCAGGCCAACCGCATCGCCCGCATCGCGATCAAGAGCGGGCTGAAGACGCTGGTGTTCGCGCAGACGCGGCTGATGGTGGAGGTGCTGACCAAGTACCTGAAGGACATCTTCGACAACGACCCGCGCAAGCCGGCGCGGATCCGCGCCTACCGCGGCGGCTACCTGCCCACCGAGCGCCGCGAGGTGGAACGCGCCATGCGCGCCGGCGACATCGACGGCATCGTCAGCACCTCGGCGCTGGAGCTGGGCGTGGACATCGGCGCGCTCGACGTGGTGGTGCTCAACGGCTACCCCGGCAGTGTCGCGGCGACGTGGCAGCGCTTCGGCCGCGCCGGCCGCCGCCAGCAGGCCGCGCTCGGGGTGATGGTCGCCAGCAGCCAGCCGCTGGACCAGTACGTGGTGCGGCACCCGGATTTCTTCGCCAACGCCACGCCCGAGCACGCGCGCATCGCGCCGGACCAGCCGCTGGTCCTGTTCGACCACATCCGCTGCGCGGCCTTCGAGCTGCCGTTCATGAGCGGCGAGCCGTTCGGCCCGATCGATCCGCTGGTGTTCCTGCAGGCGCTGGCCGAAACCGACGTGGTACACCAGGAAGGCGAACGCTGGGAGTGGATCGCCGACAGCTACCCGGCCAACGCGGTGAGCCTGCGCGCGGTGGCCGACGGCAACTTCGTGGTGGTGGACCGCAGCGACGGCAAGCAGCAGATCATCGCCGAGGTGGATTACTCCGCCGCCGCGCTGACCCTGTACGAAGGCGCCATCCACATGGTGCAGAGCACGCCCTACCAGGTGGAGCGGCTGGACTGGGACGGGCGCAAGGCCTACGTCACCCGCACGCACGTGGACTACTACACCGACAGCATCGACTTCACCAAGTTGAAGGTACTGGACCGCTTCGACGGCAACGGCGCCGGGCGCGGCGATTCGCACCACGGCGAGGTGCACGTGGTGCGGCGCGTGGCCGGCTACAAGAAGATCCGCTACTACACGCACGAGAACATCGGCTACGGCCCGGTCAACCTGCCCGACCAGGAACTGCACACCACCGCGGTGTGGTGGCAGCTGCCGCAGGCCACCCTGCTGCGCAGCTTCGCGCAGAAGCAGGATGCGCTGGACGGTTTCCTCGGCGCGGCATATGCGCTGCACATCGTCGCCACCGTGGCGGTGATGGCCGACGCGCGCGACCTGCAGAAGGCGGTGGGCAACGGCGATGGCGCCTGGTTCGCGGTGGCCGACCAGAGCGGCCGCGGCCAGCTGCGCGGAAACGAGGCCGGCGAGGGCGCGGTGGAGCTGATGCAGAGCTTCGTGCCCACCGTGTACCTGTACGACAACTTCCCCGGCGGCGTGGGCCTGAGCGAGCCGCTGTGGCAGCGCCAGGGCGAACTGGTGCAGCGCGCGCTCGAACTGGTGGAGCGCTGCGACTGCAGCGCCGGCTGCCCGGCCTGCGTCGGCCCGGTGCTGGCCGCGCAGGAACAAGGCCCGGGCGAAACGCCGCGCTCGCTGGCGCTGCGGGTGCTGTCGCTGCTGTCCGACGAGCGTTGCGACCAGGTACCGGCGGTCATGGCCGACGAAGCGGACGTAGCCCTCGACCTGCTGCCATGAGCCTCAGCCTGGACAAGCTCAAGGCGCTGCGCAGGCAGGCCGGGCATGCGGAGGCCGCTGTCGTAGGAGCGGCTTCAGCCGCGAAACCGACACCGTCTGAAGCCGAGGCAATGCCCGCTCCGGTGGCCTCCGGCGCTTCGCCGGCTTCGGCAGGTTCATCGGTTTCGCGGCTGAAGCCGCTCCTACGACAAGCACCAGCGCACGAAGCACCAGCGCACGGCGAAGCGCTGCCGGCATCGCCCGCTCGCGAGGACTCGGTCTTTGGCTGGGTCGAGCAGATCCGGCACAGGGCCGTCACGCCGGCGCCCGCACCGGCCTCCCGTTCCCCGGGCCGGCCGCAGGACGTGCACGCCTTGCGCCGCCTGCTCGCCACCCGCAACCGCGCAATCGCACCGGTAGCGCGCGACGACCGCAGCGGGCCGGTCGACCGCGAACTGCCCGGCACCGAGATCGCACCCGGCCTGCACCTGGTCGAAGCCTTCCTGCCGCAGCCGATTCCCGCGCAGCCGCTGTCGCTGGCATTCAGCCGGCGCCCGGACGATGCCGTGCAGCCGCGGGACCTGCTGTTCTTCGACACCGAGACCACCGGCCTGGCCGGCGGCACCGGCACCCGTGCCTTCATGATCGGCGCCGCCGACTGGCACCGCGATGCGACGCGCGGCGAAGGGCTGCGCGTGCGCCAGCTGCTGATGGCCACGATGGGCGCGGAGAGCGCGATGCTGGAGGCCTTCGCCGCCTGGCTGGCGCCGACCACGGTGCTGTCCAGCTACAACGGCCGCTGCTACGACGCGCCGCTGCTGAAGACGCGCTACCGGCTGGCACGGCGCGGCGACCCGTTGTCCGCGCTGGACCACGTCGACCTGCTGTTCCCCACGCGCCGCCGCTACCGTGGCACCTGGGAGAACTGCCGGCTGGCGACCATCGAGCGCCAGCTGCTGCGCATCCAGCGCGAGGACGACCTGCCCGGCTCGGAAGCGCCGGGCGCCTGGCTGGACTACCTGCGCGGCGGCAGCGCGCGCAACCTGCGCCGCGTCGGCGAACACAACCACCAGGACGTGGTGACGCTGGCGCAGCTGTTCCTGCGCCTGGTGCAGGCCGAAGCCGAGGAACGGGCATCCGTCCAGGCTCCTTAGACGCGGGGCCTGCCCCGCTGGGCATTACCGGGAAAGCCCCGGCGCCTGCGGATGTAGATGCGGGCCTTGCCCCGCACACGCATTGCCAATGAAGCGCCGGCGGGAGCGGACCCCGCCGGCAACGCCCTCAACCGCGGACCGGCTGTGCCAGCCCGTCGCGGATCGCTTCCTGGATCAGGCGCTCGGCCTCGCGCTGGGCACGCACGCTGGCGTCGGCCTGCTGGCGGCCCAGCTCGGCCTGCAGCTTGCCCAGTTCCGTCTGCCGGCGCGCCAGTTCCCGCATTTCCTCGCGCATGGCCGGCGAATCCATCTCGGCGCGGACCTTCTCCGCCTCGCGGCGCGCGGCTTCCATCTGTTCCCGCATCAGCGCGTCGTTGGCCTTGCCATGCGTGGCCAGGGCGAGTTGGGCCTGGCGCGCGGCCAGTTCGCCGATGCGCGCACCGATTTCGCCCATGCGCCCGCCGATCTCGCCCTGGCGTTCGCCCAGCTTGCCCTGGCGCTCGCCAAGCCGGCCCTGTTCCTCGCCCAGGCGCATGGTTTCGGCGAAGAGCTGTTCGAAGCGCGACAGCATGCCGGCGTCGCGCACCACGTAGGCGCGGCCGTCGCGGCGCAGCAGCAGCACGCCGTTGCCGTCGTCCAGCCGGCGCGCCTGCTGCAGGTCGGCGGTGGAACCGTTCATGATGTTGTGGTCGTCCTTCAGCAGCACGTAGCCGTTGCTGCTCGGGCTCTGCGAAAGATGGATCACGCCGCTGGTCGAGATCGGCGGCGCGGGAGGCGCAGGCGGGGCCGCAGGTGCCGCAGGTGCTGCGGGAACGGCCGGCGGCGGGGCGGGCGGAGCCGGCAGCGCCGGCGCCGCACCCTTGGCCGAGATCACGGTGCGCACCACCGAGTGGCCGGCCACTGGCACGGCGGGCGGGGCGGGTACGGCTGGCGCCGCGGGCGCCGGCGGCGGCGCGGGCGGAGCCGGCGGTACCGGCATGGCGACCAGGCGCATCGGCAGCACGCCGACCAGGGCCACCGCGGCGACGATCAGGCCCGCGCCCACGCGCGGGAAGGAAGAAGTGTTCTGCAGCATGAGCAGTCTCCGCTTGAGGCTGAGGAAGGTGGGCGAGGCGCTGGCGAGGCCGGCGCCGGGCCGGGGGGCGACGCCCAGCTGCAGCAGCAGGCGTCCGTAGTGCTGGCGGCAATGGCGGTCGCCGGCGACGACGGCGGCATCGACCGCCGCTTCGCGGGCAATGGCGTATTCGCGGGCCGCCAGGTGCACCAGCGGGTGGAAGAAGAACAGGTGCTGGGCCAACGCCGGTAGCAGGCCCCACCACAGGTCGCCGCGCTGCAGGTGCACCAGCTCATGGGTCAGGGCCATGTCCAGGTCGTCGTCGCCCATGCGCCGCAGGTTGCGCGCCGGCAGCAGCAGCACCGGGCGCCACGGCCCGACCAGCTGCGGCGAGTCGATGGCCGCGCTGAGCATCAGCCGCGGCGCGCGGCGCAGGCCGTGCGCTTCGGCCGCCAGTTGCAGCGCGGCATCCAGGCGCCGGTCGTCGCAGGGGCGCGCCGTGCGCAGCAGCGCGCGGCTGGCGCGCCATGCCAGCGCGGTGCGCAGCGCCATCACCGCCACGCCGGCCAGCCACAGCGCCATCGCCACGTGCAGCCACGACCAGCCGCTTTCCAGCGGTAGCGGCGTCATCACCACCAGCGGCGCGGTGGCCGCCGCCGGCGTGGCCGCGGCGGCCTGCGGCACCATCTGCAATGCTTCCGGCGCCGGCAGCACCGGCAGTTCCAGCGGCGCGGCCCACAGCAGGCCCAGCACCGCCTGCAGCGCCACCAGCCACCACAGGCCGCACTGGGTGGCGGCCGGCAGGCGCCGCACGCTGCGGCACAGCAGCCATACCAGCGCGGTCAGCAGCACGGTCTGCACGCTGGTGGCGAGCAGGCGGTTGCCGAGCAGTTCGAGAACGGTCTCCATGGCTCAATCCTCCCGGCGCTGCGACTGCAGCCTGCTGACCAGCGCTTCCAGTTCGGCCAGCTCGTTGTCGCTGACCTCGGCCTTTTCCGACATCCACGCCACGAACGGCGAGATCGAACCCTGCAGGGTCTTCTCGACGAAACTGCCGACCGCGCTGCTCACCACGTCCTGCTGCTCGGCGGTGGTCTGGTAGCGGTACACGCCCTCGTGCTGCGCGCGCTGCAGGTAACCCTTGGTGCGCAGGCGTTCCATCATGGTCAGCACGGTGGACCGGGCCAGCCCGCGCGCCTCGCCGAAGCCGGCGGCCACTTCGCCGACGCTGGCTGGCTCGTTCTCCCCGATGTACTGCAGCAGGGCCAGTTCCTGGTCCCCGATGGTCTTGCGGCGCATGGTCGACTCCGTGACTACATTTGTCGCCACGGTAGGCATGACTACATTTGTAGTCAATAGCCCGAAGGGCATGCCGGCCTGTGTAAGCCTGAACGCTTTCAGGTTCCGGCGCTGCCTCAGGACACCTGGCTGTCGATCCGCCAGCGGGCGAATTCCTGCTCGAACGCGGCCAGGTCCAGCAGGCCCATGCACGCCTGCGCGCCCACCGGCAGCGGTTCGCCGCGCGCCAGGCGCCGCGCCAGCAGCACCGCGGCGAAGGTGGGAATTTCCGGCCCGTGCAGCATCGGCGCGGTGAGGTCCCAGTGCACCCGGTGGGCGACGCCGCCGCGCTGGCCGCGCAGGGTCACGCGCATGCCGCCCAGGTCGGTGCCGAAGCGGTCGAACCCGCGGCCGGCACGGGCGAAGGCGCCGGCCAGCCTCGCCATCGGCAGCGGCAGGCCGCGGCGGCGCAGCCAGGCGAGGGCGGCCAGGCCGCGCGACAGCACGGGCAGTTCCAGCGCGGCGCGGAAGCGCACCGTCGACACGCCCGGGTAACGCCGCACCAGCAGGTCGTGGTCGGGCACGTCGCAGGGCGAGGCCAGGCGCGGGGCGATACGCGCGAAACTCACCGGCCGCGGATCGGCCCAGCCGACGACGCGTTGCCAGCGCCCATCGATCCAGCATTCGAACGGCTGGCCGCAGTACGACAGCACCGCGCGCACCGTGGCCATGCCCAGCGGCGTGGCCTGCGCCGGCGCGATCACGATGTCGATGGACTGCAGCATGTCGAAGCGATCGCGCAGCGCGTCGACCACCGCGCTGGACAGCGCCGGCAGGGTGCTGGCGCCGCTGATCGCGCTGCGCCCGCAGTCGCGCGCAAGGGCATCCAGCCGCGCCGGGAAGTCGCGCACGAAATCGCGGCCGTCGGCCAGGTCGATGTAGTGCATGCCGGCCTGCAGGCAGGCGCGCGCGACGTCGTAGCCCTGTCCCTGGAACGGGCCGGCGGTGTGGATGACCAGGTCGGCACCGGTCGCGCGCAGTTCGCGGGCGAAGTCGGGATCGTCCACGTCCAGGCGCCAGCATTGCACCCGCGCCATGTCCACGCCGGGCAGGTTGGCCGCGGCCCGTTGCGGGTGGCGCCCGGCGGCAATGACGGCGATGCCCGGCGTGGCGGCCAGCGCACGCACGATGCGCGCGCCGAAGTGCCCGTAGCCGCCCAGTACCACGACCCTGCAGCCTTCCTGTTGCGTCATCGATCCATTCCACGCGCGGCGATGCGCGCATTATCGGCGGGGACCGCGCCTGCGTCGCGCGGCTTTCATCGCCCGCACACGGCGGCGGCGGCAGGCTCGGCGCGTCGCCCCTCGTCGTGGAGTCCGCCATGTACCGCAACCTGGTCACCACCGCCGCCATCGCGCTGGCCGCCACCGCCTGCAGCAGCGCGCCCGTCGCCAGCGTCCAGCCCATCGACGGCGTCATCTCCGGCCAATGCCATACCGACAAGGTGATCGGCGCGACCGGCCTGGCCGCCTCGCCCGCCACGGTGGAACGCGTGCGCGTGGACAGCGACAGCCTGCAGGTGCAGACCGTGCGCGGCGATGCGCCGGTGCCGGTCGCGCCGGCGAGCGCCACGTCCGGTGGCGACCGGCTGACCATCGAAGTCGGCCGCAACAACGGCATCACCGCGCTGCGCTGCGGCTGAAACCGCGCTGACGCGCGCGGCCGGATGACGCGCTGCGACGGTACACACCGGAAACCAGGCGATATGCTTGCAGCGTCCCTCAACGCACTGGAGTTCCGATGCGAATCCCGACGATGCCGCGCGCCCTGCGCCGCCCCACCGCCCTGATCGCCACGCTTTCGCTCGCGCTCGCCCTGGGCGCCTGCAACGGACCCGCCCCCGAGGAGCAGGAGCAGGCCATGGACCAGGCCAAGCAGGCCGCCGATGCCGCCGCAACGCCCGACCAGGCCGCCGCCGCCACCCCGCCGCCGGTCGGCACCTGCGACGCCAGCCAGGTCGAAGGCCTGGTCGGCCAGCCGTATACCGAAGAACTGGCCGAGCAGGCCAGGCAGGACGCCGGCGCCGCCAAGGTGCGCATGCTCAAGCCCAACCAGCCCATCACCATGGAATTCCTGGGCGAGCGCCTGAACATAGAAGTGGACGACAAGAACCTGGTCAGCGGCGTGCGCTGCGGCTGACGCAAACCCGTCCAAAGCCTTGCGCCGCAAGGCTTTGGTTGCTGCCGCAACCATGCGTTGCGGCACCGCAGCAACTGTGATCTAGTCGAGCGCATCCGGTGGCCTCAACGCTGCGCTCCAGTGACGGGCATGCCGTGCACGCGCCAGCAACGGCCGTGCATGGTGTGACGCGGTGGACGAGGGAGAGGTGTCGCCGCTCACCCGCGCACCACGAGGCACAGATGACCCTCCGCAACCGCCAGGGGCTCTACGACCCGCAAGACGAACGCGACGCCTGCGGTTTCGGCATGGTCGCGCAGCTGGACGACCAGCCCTCCCGCCTGCTCGTCGATACCGCCATCGCCGCGCTCTCGCGCATGACCCACCGCGGCGGCGTCGCCGCCGACGGCCTCACCGGCGATGGCTGCGGGCTGCTGCTGCGGCGCCCCACCGTGTTCCTGCGCCGGCTGGCCGAAGAGGCCGGCATCCGCATCGGGCCCAACTTCGCCGCCGGCGTGGTGTTCCTGCCGCACGACGCCGATGCCGCGCAGCGCTGCCGCGACGAACTCGACGCGCGCCTGCGCGATGCCGGCTGCCAGCCGCGCGGCTGGCGCGTGGTGCCCACCGACGCGGGCGTCTGCGGCGAACTGGCGCGCGCCACCCTGCCGCGGATCGAGCAGGTGTTCGTCGATGCCGATCCCGCCCAGAGCGCCGGGCAGTTCGCGCTGGCGCTGTTCTTGGCGCGGCGCCGCAGCGAGCAGGCGCTGCGCGATGTCGCCGACTACTACGTCACCACGCTCAGCGCCGACGCCATCAGCTACAAGGGCATGGTGCTGCCGGACAAGCTGGGCACGTTCTACCCCGACCTGCAGCGCCACGAGCTAGCCTCCAGCGTGGTGGTGTTCCACCAGCGCTTTTCCACCAACACGATGCCGCGCTGGCCGCTGGCGCATCCGTTCCGCCTGCTCGCCCACAACGGCGAGATCAATACCATCGAAGGCAACCGCCACTGGGCGCAGGCGCGCAGCAAGGTGTGGAAGACGCCCAAGTTCGACATCGCCGAGTTCGACCCGGTGATCTCGATGCACGGCTCGGACTCGCAGAGCATGGACAACATGCTCGAGCTGATGGTGGCCGGCGGCATGGAGCTGATCCAGGCGCTGCGCATCCTGGTGCCGCCGGCGACGCAGTCGCTGGAGTTCAAGGACGCCGACCTGGCCGCGTTCTACGAGTTCTACGGCCTGAACAGCGAGCCGTGGGACGGCCCGGCCGGCATCGTCGCCTGCGATGGCCGCTATGCGGCCTGCACCCTGGATCGTAACGGCCTGCGCCCGGCGCGCTGGATGCTGACCTCCGACCGCCATTTCCTGGTCGCCTCCGAGGCCGGCGTGTGGGAAGTGCCCACCGAGCGCGTCGTGCAGAAGGGCAAGCTGGGCCCGGGCCAGATGATGGCCATCGACCTCAGGCGCGGCGACCTGCTCGATTCGGACGCCATCGACCGCATCAACCGCGCGCGCGCGCCGTACAAGCAGTGGCTGCACCAGGGCGTGACCTACCTGCAGACCGAGCTGATCGACCCCTCGCTGGCCGAGGAGCCGTTCGACGAAGCCACGCTGCGCAGCTACCACAAGCTGTTCCAGCTCACCTCCGAGGAAGTGGAGCAGGTGCTGCGGCCGCTGGCCGAGACCGGCCAGGAAGCCACCGGCTCGATGGGCGACGACACGCCCATCGCCGTGCTCAGCCGCCACACCCGCCCGCTGTACGATTACTTCCGCCAGGCGTTCGCGCAGGTCACCAACCCGCCGATCGACCCGCTGCGCGAAGACTGCGCGATGTCGCTGACCACCCAGCTCGGCAAGGAGACCAACATCTTCCATGCCGGCCCGGAGACGGTGAACCACGTCATCCTCAATTCGCCGGTGCTCAGCCAGCGCAAGCTGCGCCAGCTGCTGAAGATGGAGCAGTACGTCGAACGCAACCGCCTGATCGACCTGTCCTACAGCGTCGAGGAAGGATTGAAGGCCGGCATCGAGCGCATCTGCGCGCAGTGCGAGCAGGCCGCGCGCGACGGCGTGGTGATGCTGCTGCTGTCCGACCGCTACCCGGTGCCAGAGCGGCCGATGGTGCACGCGCTGCTGGCCACCAGCGCGGTGCACCACCACCTGTCGACGCGTGGCCTGCGCTGCGACGTCAACCTGATCATCGAGACCGGCACCGCGCGCGACGCGCACCACATGGCCTGCCTGCTCGGCTTCGGCGCCACCGCGGTGTATCCGTACCTGGCCTACCAGACCCTGTTCGACATGGGCCGGCGCGGCATCCTGCTGCTGAAGAAGGGAGGCGAGGTCTCGCAGATCGGCCGCAGCTACCGCAAGGGCATCTACAAGGGTCTGAGCAAGATCATCTCCAAGATGGGCATCTGCACCGTGGCCAGCTACCGCGGCGCGCAGCTGTTCGAGATCGTCGGCCTGGACCCGGACGTGGTGCGGCTGTGCTTCCCCGATGCCACCGCGCGCATCGGCGGCGTCGGCCTGGCGCGCCTGGACACCGAAGCGCGCGAGCTCGCCGCGCGCGCCTGGAACGACCTGGCGCCGGCCGAGGTCGGAGGCCTGCTCAAGTACGTGCACGGCGGCGAGTACCACATGTACAACCCGGACGTGGTGCTGACCCTGCAGCGCGCCGCGCGCACCGGCAAGGCCGAGGACTGGCGCCGGTACACCGAAGCGGTGCATTCGCGCCCGCCCTCGGCGCTGCGCGACCTGCTGCAGCTCAGGCCCGCCGCCACGCCGGTGCCGCTGGACGAGGTGGAACCGGCCGAAGCGCTGTTCAAGCGTTTCGACACCGCCGCCATCTCGCTCGGCGCGCTGTCGCCCGAAGCGCATGAGGCGCTGGCCATCGCCATGAACCGCCTCGGTGGCCGTTCCAATTCCGGCGAAGGCGGCGAGGACCCGGTGCGCTACGGCACCGACAGGCGCAGCAAGATCAAGCAGGTGGCCTCCGGCCGTTTCGGCGTCACCGCCGAATACCTGGTCAACGCCGAGGTGCTGCAGATCAAGGTGGCGCAGGGCGCCAAGCCCGGCGAGGGCGGCCAGCTGCCGGGCCACAAGGTCAACGAACTGATCGCGCGGCTGCGCTACGCCAAACCGGGCATCGGCCTGATCTCGCCGCCACCGCACCACGACATCTATTCCATCGAGGACCTGGCGCAGCTGATCTACGACCTCAAGCAGGTCAACCCGGACGCGCTGGTGTCGGTGAAGCTGGTGTCGCATGCGGGCGTCGGCACCATCGCCGCCGGCGTGGTCAAGGCCGGCGCCGACCTGATCACCGTGTCCGGCCACGACGGCGGCACCGGCGCCTCGCCGATCAGTTCGATCCGCTATGCCGGCGTGCCGTGGGAACTGGGCGTGGCCGAATCGCACCAGGCGCTGGTCGGCAACGACCTGCGCGGCCGCACCCTCCTGCAGACCGATGGCGGCCTGAAGACCGGGCTGGACGTGGTCAAGGCGGCGCTGCTGGGCGCGGACAGCTTCGGCTTCGGCACCGGCCCGATGATCGTGCTCGGCTGCAAGTACCTGCGCATCTGCCACCTCAACAACTGCGCCACCGGCGTGGCCACGCAGGACGAGCGCCTGCGCGAGGGCTATTTCACCGGCCTGCCCGAACGCGTGGAGAATTTCTTCCGCCTGCTGGCCGAGGAAGTGCGGCAGTGGTTGTCGTACCTGGGCGCACGCTCGCTGGACGAGATCGTCGGCCGCACCGACCTGCTGGAGCAGCTGGAGGTTTCGCCACGCGAAGGCGTCAGGGTCGACCTGTCGCGCCTGCTCGCGCCGGCCCGCTACGAAGGCGCGCACTGCGCGGCGCAGCGCCTGTACCAGTCGCCGGACAGCCTGGCCACGCAGATGGACGGCCTGCTGTCCGATGCCATCGCCCACAAGCGCGGCGGCGAGCACCGCTTCCTGATCCACAACACCGACCGCTCGGTGGGCACGCGCCTGGCCGGCGCCATCGCCCGCGCGCACGGCAACCACGGCATGGCCGAAGCGCCCTTGAACCTGCGCTTCCGCGGCACCGCCGGGCAGAGCTTCGGTGCGTTCAACGTCGATGGCCTGAACCTGGAAGTGGAAGGCGAAGCCAACGACTACGTCGGCAAGGGCATGGCCGGCGGCCGGCTGGTGGTGCGGCCGCCACGCGGCGCGCGCTTCGAGGCGCGCAACACCGCCATCGTCGGCAACACCTGCCTGTACGGCGCCACCGGCGGCGAGCTGTTCGCTGCCGGCCGCGCCGGCGAGCGCTTCGGCGTGCGCAACTCCGGCGCGCTGGCGGTGATCGAAGGCGCCGGCGACCACTGCTGCGAGTACATGACCGACGGCATCGTCGCCGTGCTCGGCAAGGTCGGCCTGAACTTCGGCGCCGGCTTCACCGGCGGCCTGGCCTACGTGCTGGATATCGACCGCGATTTCGTGGACCGCTACAACCACGAGCTGATCGACATCCACCGCATCTCGGCCGAGGGCTTCGAGAACTACCGCCAGCACCTGCACAGCCTGATCGGCCGCCACCGCGAGCTCACCGGCAGCATCTGGGCGCAGCAGATCCTGGACGAGTTCCGCGACTACGTCGGCAAGTTCTGGCTGGTGAAACCCAAGGCCGCCAGCATCGAATCGCTGGCCGCCGCGTTGCGCAACGCTGCATGACGCTTCTCCCCCTCTCCCGCCTGCGGGAGAGGGCCGGGGTGAGGGCGCTTTCAAGGCAAAGCCCCTCATCCGCCCCTTTCGGGGCACCTTCTCCCGCGAGCGGGAGAAGGGAGCCCCCCAGACGCAACGAGCCCCCCATGAGCCGCAAGCAAGCCTTCCAGTTCCTCGACCTCCCCCGCACCATGCCGCAGCGCATTCCGGTGGAACTGCGCACGTCCGGCGACTGGGGCGAGCTGTACGGAAAATTCGACAAGGCCGACGCGCAGTACCAGGCCGGCCGCTGCCTGGATTGCGGCAACCCGTACTGCAGCTGGAAATGCCCGGTGCACAACGCCATCCCGCAGTGGCTGCAGCTGGTGCAGGAAGACCGCATCCACGAAGCGGCGACGCTGTGCCATTCGACCAACCCGCTGCCGGAAGTCTGCGGCCGCGTCTGTCCGCAGGACCGCCTGTGCGAAGGCAGCTGCACGCTGGAGGAATTCGGCGCGGTGACCATCGGCGCGGTGGAGAAGTACATCGTCGACACCGCCCTGGCCACCGGCTGGAAGCCGGACCTGCAGGCGGTGCAGCCGACCGGCAGGCGCGTGGCCATCGTCGGCGCCGGCCCGGCCGGGCTGGCCTGTGCCGACCGCCTGGCGCACGCCGGCATCCAGGCCGTGGTGTTCGACCGCTACGAGCAGATCGGCGGCCTGCTGCAGTTCGGCATTCCCAGCTTCAAGCTGGACAAGCGCGTCATCGACCGGCGCCGCGGCATCCTCGAAGGCATGGGCGTGCAGTTCCGCCTCGGCGTGGAGATCGGACGCGACATCACCATCGAGCAGCTGCAGGCCGACTTCGATGCCGTGTTCCTGGGCACCGGCGCCTACCGCTACACCGACGGCGGCCTGCTCGGCCAGGACCTGAAGAACGTGCTGCCGGCGTTGCCGTTCCTGGTGCAGAACAGCCGAATCGTCGGCGGCGACGATCCGCAGGGCCGGCCCATCGCCGGCTGGGAAGACCAGATCGCCCTGCCCGACCTCAACGGCAAGCGCGTGGTGGTGCTCGGCGGCGGCGACACCGGCATGGACTGCGTGCGCAGCGCGGTCCGCCTGGGCGCGGCGCGCGTGACCTGCGCCTACCGCCGCGACGAGGCCAACATGCCCGGCTCCGCGCGCGAGGTGGCCAACGCCCGCGAGGAAGGCGTGCGCTTCCTGTTCAACCGCCAGCCGCTGGCCATCGAAGCCGGTGCCGACGATGAAGTGATCGGCGTGACCGTGGTGGAGACGCGCCTGGGCGAACCCGACGCCAACGGCCGCCGCAACGCCGAACCGATCGAAGGCAGCGAATCGCTGCTGGAAGCGGACGTGGTGATCATCGCCTTCGGCTTCTCGCCGACGCTGCCGGACTGGCTGGCGTCGCAGGGTGTCGAAGCAACCGGCAACGGCCGCATCGTCGCCGGCGGCGCCGGTCGCCTGCCCTACCAGACGCACAACCCCCGGCTGTTCGCCGGCGGCGACGCGGTGCGCGGCGCGGACCTGGTGGTCACGGCGGTAGCCGAAGGCCGCGACGCCGCGGCCAGCATCATCAAGCTGCTGCTGCACTGACAGGGGAACAAAGCCCCTCTCCCTCCGGGAGAGGGGTTGGGGTGAGGGACGAACGAAGTCCATGACGAACAACCATCGGGCCCCGGTTCACCTTTCATCTTCTCCTCGGCATCTTCTTCCGACGGAGAGAGAAGGAATACTTCCCCAGGATTTACACTCAAATCCCAAAACCCAGCGAGACCCCAATGCGCATCGGCCTGGCCGCCAACCGCCTGCACCACGAACGCGCCGACGCCGCCCTGTTCCGCTGGCTCCATGCCAGTGCCGGTGGCCTGCGCGAGCTTGGCGTGGAACTGCACGCCGTGGGCCGCACCCACGACGCCATCACCGCCGCATTGCCGCCAGGCAGCCTGCCCGGCCTGAAGCGCTATCCGAACGGTCGCGAAGGCGGGCTGATGAAGCTGGTCGCCGAAATCGTCGGCATGGGCACGCCGGAGCGCACGCTGGACGGCGCGATCTACCTGATCGACCCGGTGGATCCGTCCTCGGTATTCCCCGAAGCCATCGCGCTGAAGCGCCAGTGCGTCATCCACGACAAGCCCTTCATCTCTACGGTGGCCAGCGCCCGCGACTGGGTCGAGATGGAGCGCATCCACGCCGGGCTGCCGGCCGATCCGGGCGCGGACGACCTGCACGACGTCGGCAACCAGACGCTGGCGCTGATCGCCCACGACGCCCGCAAGCCGCAGATGCTGGCCTTCGCTGCCGAGCATTTCGACGTGCTGTCGCGGTTCGGGGAACGCATCGGCACGGGAACGACGGGGCAGCACTTGAACGAACTGGCCTGGAGCCGCGGCTGGCCGCGCGACCAGGCATGGATCCAGCGCTTCCAGAGCGGCCCGCTGGGCGGTGACGCGCAGATCGCCGACCGGGTACTGGAAGGCCGCTGCCAGCGTGCGATTTTCTTCGAGGACCCGCACGTGGCGCGCCAGCACGAGGCGGACATCCAGCTGCTGGAGCGCGCGGTGACGACGGTGACGGACCAGGCGGTCTGTATCACCGCGCCCCATCTCGCCGCCCGGTGGGCCATGGCCGCGCAGCAGCGGGCACGGCGACGCTGAACTTCATTGCGATCGGAACACGACAACGGCGCCTGCGGGCCCCGTTGTCGTATGCGCGGAGGGCCGATCAACCTGGTTCATCAGGGCAGGCGACGCTTTCCCCTGCATCGCCCGCGGGGAGGCTGCGGCGGCCCAGCGGCCAGATCCACCGATGGCGCCTCTCTGTCGGTGCGCCCTGCAGCCAGGAGGGCTTCTGCCCCCTCCTGGCTCAAGTACCAGATTGGAGCGAGATGCGTAACTGGAGCGCGCCATCTGCGACGTCGAAGCGCAGTGACACTGCGCCTTGGAACTTTCAGGCACAGAAAAGTCGCCGCCACCCGCTTCGATCGAAGGGATGAAGCCTCTCCCTGTAACGCCAAATGGGCCTTGGCTCGAAGGCGGCGGCCAGCCCACGCGCGACTTCTTCGAGGCCCGACCCGGGGCGGACACCGCGCTGCTGGAGCGTTCGGTGTGCTTGGCAGCGTCTAACGACCCCCGGGCTGAGCGGCACCCG
>NZ_JBWJOY010000014.1:0-16146 GCF_056393235.1 Stenotrophomonas sp. Steno-Z2
TTTGAGATTCCTTGATTAGCTGAAAGTTTGAGGGAGAACCTGAGCCCCGGGGGCTCAGGCCTTCTTGATGACGGTTTCGGCGATGTTGTTCGGCGCCGGCTCGTAGTGGTCGAACTCCATCGAGAACGTGGCGCGACCCTGGGTCATCGAACGCAGCTGGGTGGCGTAACCGAACATTTCGCCCAGCGGGATCATCGCATTGATGACAACGCCCGAAACGCTGGTGTCCGAACCCTGCAGCACGCCGCGACGACGGCTCACGTCGCCCATCACGTCACCCTGGTAGTCCTCCGGGGTCACGATCTCGACCTTCATGATCGGCTCCAGCAGCACCGGCTTGGCCTTGGCGAAGCCCTGCTTGAACGCCATCGACGCGGCCAGCTTGAACGCCATTTCCGAGGAGTCGACGTCGTGGTACGAACCGAACACCAGCTTGACCTTCACGTCCACCACCGGGAAGCCGGCCAGCGGGCCGCTGGTGATGGTTTCGCGCAGGCCCTTTTCGACCGACGGGATGAATTCCTTCGGAATCACGCCACCGGTGATCTCGTTCAGGAACAGGAAGTCGTCCTTGATGTCGGCGCCGTGCTTCTCGCGGTCGGCCGCGGTGATCGGGGACATCTCGATCACGACGTGACCGTACTGACCCTTACCACCGGACTGCTTGGCGTGCTTGTAGTCCGACTTCACGTCCGTGGCCTGGATGGTCTCGCGGTACGCGACCTGCGGCTTGCCGACGTTGGCCTCGACGTTGAACTCGCGCTTCAGGCGGTCGACGATGATGTCCAGGTGCAGCTCGCCCATGCCCGAGATGATCGTCTGGCCCGACTCTTCGTCGGTCTTGACGCGGAACGAGGGGTCTTCCTGCGCCAGGCGGCCCAGCGCCATGCCCATCTTTTCCTGGTCGGACTTGGTCTTCGGCTCGACCGCCATCGAGATCACCGGCTCCGGGAACGCCATGCGCTCCAGGACGATCGGGGCGTCGATGGCGCACAGGGTGTCACCGGTGGTGACGTCCTTCAGGCCCACCGCCGCGGCGATGTCGCCGGCCAGCACTTCCTTGATCTCGTCGCGCTGGTTGGAGTGCATCTGCAGGATGCGGCCGATGCGCTCCTTCTTGTTGCGCACCGAGTTCAGCACCTGGTCGCCGGCGTTCAGTACGCCCGAATAGACGCGGAAGAAGGTCAGCGAGCCCACGAACGGGTCGGTCATGATCTTGAACGCCAGCGCCGAGAACGGGGCCTTGTCGCTGGATTCACGCGACATTTCCTTGCTCTCGTCGTCGATGTCGGTGCCCTTGACCGCCGGCACGTCGACCGGCGACGGCAGCAGCTTGATGACGCCGTCGAGCATGGCCTGCACGCCCTTGTTCTTGAACGCCGAGCCGCAGAACATCGGCACGATCTCGGTCGCCAGCGTACGGGTACGCAGCGCGTTGTAGATCTCGTCCTCGGTCAGCTCCTCGCCGCCCAGGTACTTCTCCATCAGCTCTTCGCTGGCTTCGGCGGCCGACTCGACCATGAACGCGCGCGCTTCCTCGGCCTGGGCCTGCAGCTCGGCCGGGATGTCGCGATACTCGAAGCTCATGCCCTGGGACTTTTCGTCCCACGCGATGGCCTTCATCTTCACCAGGTCGACCACGCCCTGGAAGTTGTCCTCGGCGCCGACCGGGATCTGCATCGGCACGGGCACGGCGCCCAGGCGGGCCTTCAGCTGGTCGCGGACCTTGAAGAAGTTGGCGCCGGTGCGGTCCATCTTGTTGACGAACGCGATGCGCGGCACGTGGTACTTGTTGGCCTGGCGCCACACGGTCTCGGACTGCGGCTGCACGCCGCCGACGGCGCACAGCACGAACACCGCACCGTCGAGCACGCGCAGCGAGCGCTCCACTTCGATGGTGAAGTCGACGTGCCCGGGGGTATCGATGATGTTGAAGCGGTGCTCCGGCATGGACTTGTCCATGCCCTTCCAGAACGCGGTGGTGGCAGCGGACTGGATCGTGATGCCACGCTCCTGCTCCTGCTCCATCCAGTCCATGGTGGCGGCGCCATCGTGCACCTCACCCAGCTTGTGGCTCTTGCCGGTGTAGAACAGGATGCGCTCGGACGTGGTGGTCTTGCCGGCATCGATGTGGGCCATGATGCCGAAGTTGCGGTAACGCTCGATGGGAGTGGTGCGGGCCACGGGGAGCCTCTCAGATTTTTCGGATTTCGGAATGGCCGAATGCCGCCTTTCGGCGGCCTTCGGGTTGACGCGGCGATTCTGTCACCGCGAGGTGACACGCAGATGGTGTCACCGGCCTGTGTTCACAAGGCCTTCAAACTCACCAGCGGTAGTGCGCGAACGCCTTGTTCGCTTCCGCCATGCGGTGGGTTTCTTCACGCTTCTTGATGGCGCCGCCACGGTTTTCCGAGGCGTCCAGCAGCTCGGCGGCCAGCTTGCGCGGCATCGAGTTCTCGCCACGCTTGCGGGCCGATTCGATCAGCCAGCGCATCGCCAGGGCCATCTTGCGCGAGGCGCGCACTTCGACCGGCACCTGGTAGGTGGCGCCGCCGACGCGGCGGGACTTCACTTCGACGGCCGGAGCCACGTTGTCCAGCGCCTTCTGCACCAGCTCGATGGCATTCGGATTCTTTTCACCGATCACGTCCATGGCGCCGTACACGATCTTCTCGGCGACGGACTTCTTGCCGCTCTGCATGACCATGTTGATGAAGCGGGCGATGGTTTCGCTTCCGTGCTTCGGATCGGGCAGGACGGAACGCTGCGGAGTATTACCCTTACGCGACATAGTGCTCTCTCCTTAGGCCTTCGGACGCTTGGCGCCGTACTTGGAACGGGCCTGGCGACGCTTGGCGACGCCGGCGGCGTCGAGCGAGCCACGAACGGTGTGGTAACGCACACCCGGCAGGTCCTTGACGCGACCGCCGCGGATCAGGACCACGGAGTGCTCCTGCAGGTTGTGGCCTTCACCACCGATGTAGGAAATCACTTCTTCCTGGTTGGTCAGGCGGACCTTGGCAACCTTGCGCAGAGCCGAGTTCGGCTTCTTCGGAGTGGTGGTGTAGACACGGGTGCAGACGCCACGGCGCTGCGGGCACTTGTCGAGCGCCGGCGAGGCACTCTTGTAGGTGGTCGCTTGCCGCGGCTTGCGGACCAGCTGGTTGATCGTCGCCATCAGTAGGTTCTTCTGATTGGGGCCGCAAAAAACGGCCAGATGCGGAAAATGGAAAGCAGGCCCGAAATTCAGGCCTGCCGAGACAGACGATTGTAGCAACCCGTCCAGAACGCAGTCAAACGCGTCCCTTCCAGGCCAGCCCTGATCCCGGGCTGTTACAGGGGGGCCTCCATGTACCCCGTTCAGGTTGAACCGCCGGCCCGCGGACGGACCGGCAATCCTTCAAAGCGCCCGGCCGATGGCCGGACCTACCTCACTCCTCGCCGCCTGCAGCCTGTTCAGCTTCAGCCGACGCAACCTCCGACTCGACCGCCACCGCCGTACCGGCCAGGGTCTCGATCTCCGACTCGGTCAGGCCGGAGGCGCCACGACGGCGCTTGGTGTGGTACGCAAGGCCGGTACCCGCCGGAATCAGGCGGCCGACGATCACGTTTTCCTTCAGGCCGCGCAGGTTGTCCGCGGTGCCGCGCACGGCAGCCTCGGTCAGCACGCGGGTGGTCTCCTGGAACGACGCGGCCGAGATGAACGACTCGGTCGCCAGCGAGGCCTTGGTGATGCCCAGCAGCACCGGATCGAAGCGGGCCGGCAGTTCGTTGCGCGCCACCAGCCTGGCGTTCTCCTCGATCACGCGCTGGCGCTCGGCCTGCTCGCCATTGAGGAACTTGCTGCCGCCCTGGTCGACGATCTCGACCTTGCGCAGCATCTGGCGCGAGATCACTTCGATGTGCTTGTCGTTGATCTTCACGCCCTGCAGGCGGTACACGTCCTGGATTTCCTTGACCAGGTAGCGCGCCAGTTCCTCCACACCCTTCAGGCGCAGGATGTCCTGCGGGCTCGGCTCGCCGTCCACGATGGTTTCGCCGCGGCTGACGTGCTCGCCTTCGAACACGATGATCTGGCGGTACTTCGGAATCAGCTCCTCGTGCTCGGAACCATCGGTGTCCTTGATGATCAGGCGCTGCTTGCCCTTGGTGTCCTTGCCGAAGCTGATGATGCCCGAACGCTCGGCCAGGATCGCCGGATCCTTCGGCTTGCGCGCTTCGAACAGGTCGGCCACGCGCGGCAGACCGCCGGTGATGTCGCGGGTCTTCGACGCTTCCTGCGGGATCTTGGCGACCACGTCGCCCACGCCCACCGGGGCGCCGTCCTGCAGGTTGACGATCGAACGCGGCGGCAGCAGGTACTGCGCCGGCAGGTCGGTGCCCGGGATGGTCAGGTCGTTGCCCTTGGCATCGACGATGCGGACCAGCGGACGCAGATCCTTGGCCTGCGAACCACGACGCTTCGGATCGGTGATCTCGCGCGAGGCCAGGCCGGTCAGCTCGTCGGTCTTCTCGATGACGGTGACGCCGTCGATGAAGTCGATGAAGCGGATGAAGCCTGCCACTTCCGACACGATCGGGTGGTTGTGCGGATCCCAGTTGGCCACGGTCTGGCCGGCCTTGATCTCGGCGCCGTCCTTGACGGTGATGGTCGCGCCGTACGGCAGCTTGTAGCGCTCGCGCTCGCGGCCGTGGGCGTCGAGCACCGACACTTCGCCCGAACGCGACACCGCCACCAGCGAACCGTTGGCGTGTTCGACGTGCTTGAGGTTGTTGAACTTGACCGAACCGGTGGTCTTGACGGTGATGTTGTCCACCGCCGCCGCACGCGACGCCGCGCCACCGATGTGGAACGTACGCATGGTCAGCTGGGTGCCCGGCTCGCCGATCGACTGCGCGGCGATGACGCCGACCGCTTCGCCGATGTTGACCAGGTGGCCACGGGCCAGGTCGCGGCCGTAGCAGCGCGAGCACACGCCGAAGGCCGATTCGCAGGTGATCGTCGAGCGCACCTTGATCGACTGCACGCCGGCTTCTTCCAGCTTGTTCACCCACTGCTCGTCCAGCAGCGTGTTGCGGGTGACGATCGGATCCTCGTCGTTGCCCGGCAGGAACACGTCCTCGGCCACGACGCGGCCCAGCACGCGGTCCTTCAGCGGCTCGACCACGTCGCCGCCTTCCACGATCGGGGTCATGGTCAGGCCGTCGATGGTGCCGCAATCGACCTCGGTGATCACCACGTCCTGCGCCACGTCGACCAGGCGGCGGGTCAGGTAACCGGAGTTCGCGGTCTTCAGCGCGGTATCGGCCAGGCCCTTGCGGGCGCCGTGGGTGGAGTTGAAGTACTCCTGCACGTTCAGGCCTTCGCGGAAGTTCGCCTTGATGGGCGTCTCGATGATCGAACCGTCCGGGCGCGCCATCAGGCCGCGCATGCCGGCCAGCTGGCGGATCTGCGCCTGGCTACCACGGGCGCCGGAGTCGGCCATGATGTACAGCGAGTTCATCGACTTCTGGTCGACGATCTTGCCTTCCGAATCCTCGACCTTCTCGGTACCGATGGTTTCCATCATCGCCTTGGCGATGCGCTCGTTGGTGCGCGACCAGATGTCGACCACCTTGTTGTAGCGCTCGCCGGCGGTGACCAGGCCGGACTGGTACTGCTCCTGGATTTCCAGCACTTCCTGCTCGGCTTCGCCCAGGATGCCCTTCTTCTCGTCCGGGATCAGCATGTCGTCGATGCCGATCGAAACGCCGGCGCGGGTCGCGTAGGCGTAGCCGGTGTACATCAGCTTGTCGGCGAACACCACGGTGTCCTTCAGGCCAAGCAGACGGTAGCTCTGGTTGATCAGGCGCGAGATGTTCTTCTTGGTCATCTCGGTGTTGCACAGCTCGAACGGCAGGCCCTCGGGCATGATCTCGCTCAGCAGCGCACGGCCGACGGTCGTGTCCTGGATCGAGGTCCTGCTGACCTTGTTGCCGTGCTCGTCGCGCTCGACCTGGGTGATGCGCACCTTGACCTTGGCGTGCAGCTCGACCACGCGGTTGTCGTAGGCGCGCTTCACTTCATTGGTGTTGGCGAACACCATGCCCTCGCCCTTCTTGTTGATCAGGGCGCGGCTGAGGTAGTACAGGCCCAGCACCACGTCCTGCGACGGCACGATGATCGGCTCGCCGTTGGCCGGCGACAGGATGTTGTTGGTGGACATCATCAGCGCACGCGCTTCCAGCTGGGCTTCCAGCGAGAGCGGCACGTGCACGGCCATCTGGTCACCGTCGAAGTCGGCGTTGAACGCGGTGCAGACCAGCGGGTGCAGCTGGATGGCCTTGCCTTCGATCAGCAGCGGCTCGAACGCCTGGATGCCGAGGCGGTGCAGGGTCGGCGCGCGGTTCAGCAGCACCGGATGCTCGCGGATGACTTCTTCCAGGATGTCCCAGACTTCGCCTTCCTCGCGCTCGACCAGCTTCTTGGCGGCCTTGATGGTGGTGGCCAGGCCGCGGCGCTGCAGCTTGGCGAACACGAACGGCTTGAACAGCTCCAGCGCCATCTTCTTCGGCAGGCCGCACTGGTGCAGCTTCAGGTACGGACCGACGGTGATCACCGAGCGGCCGGAGTAGTCCACGCGCTTGCCGAGCAGGTTCTGGCGGAAGCGGCCCTGCTTGCCCTTGATCATGTCGGCCAGCGACTTCAGCGGGCGCTTGTTGGTGCCGGTGATGGCGCGGCCGCGGCGGCCGTTGTCCAGCAGCGCGTCGACCGATTCCTGCAGCATGCGCTTTTCGTTGCGCACGATGATGTCCGGAGCGTTGAGCTCCAGCAGGCGGCGCAGGCGGTTGTTGCGGTTGATGACGCGGCGGTACAGGTCGTTCAGGTCGGAGGTCGCGAAGCGGCCACCATCCAGCGGCACCAGCGGACGCAGGTCCGGCGGCAGCACCGGCAGCACAGTCATGACCATCCACTCCGGACGGTTGCCCGACTCCAGGAAGGCCTCGACCAGCTTGATGCGCTTGGTCAGGCGCTTGAGCTTGGTTTCCGAACCGGTGGAGGCGATCTCCTCCTTCAGCTTCACCATCTCGGCCTGCAGGTCGATGGTGCGCAGCAGTTCGTACACGGCCTCGGCGCCCATGGCGGCGTCGAAGTCGTCGCCGTGCTCCTGGCGGGCCTGCAGGTACTGCTCTTCGGTCAGCAGCTGGCGGCGCTCCAGGGCGGTCAGGCCCGGCTCGGTCACCACGTAGGCTTCGAAGTACAGCACGCGCTCGATGTCGCGCAGGGTCATGTCCAGCATCAGGCCGATGCGCGACGGCAGCGACTTGAGGAACCAGATGTGGGCGACCGGCGAGGCCAGGTCGATGTGGCCCATGCGCTCACGGCGCACCTTGGCCAGGGTCACTTCGGTGCCGCACTTTTCGCACACGACGCCGCGGTGCTTCATGCGCTTGTACTTGCCGCACAGGCACTCGTAGTCCTTCACCGGGCCGAAGATGGCGGCGCAGAACAGGCCGTCGCGTTCCGGCTTGAAGGTGCGGTAATTGATGGTTTCCGGCTTCTTCACCTCGCCGAAGGACCAGGAGCGGATCAGGTCCGGCGAAGCCAGGCCGATCTTGATCGCGTCGAAGTCCAGCGTCTGGCGCTGCTGGTTGAAGAGATTGAGCAGGTCTTTCATGGTGTTCTCCGAAAGGAGGAATGCTGTGTCGATGGGCTGTCAGGTCGCTGCCGGCGGCGCCGCCGCATCACTGCGGCGGCGCCTGCGCGATCAGTTGTCTTCCAGTTCCATGTTGATGGCCAGGGAGCGGATTTCCTTCACCAGCACGTTGAAGGATTCCGGCATGCCCGCGACCATCTCGTGCTCGCCGTCGACGATGTTCTTGTACATCTGGTTGCGGCCCTGCACGTCGTCGGACTTCACCGTCAGCATTTCCTGCAGGGTGTAGGCCGCGCCGTAGGCTTCCAGCGCCCAGACTTCCATCTCACCGAAGCGCTGGCCGCCGAACTGCGCCTTGCCGCCCAGCGGCTGCTGGGTGACGAGCGAGTACGGGCCGGTCGAACGGGCGTGCATCTTGTCGTCGACCAGGTGGTTCAGCTTCAGGTAGTGCATGTAGCCGACGGTGGTCTTGCGGTCGAACGCCTCGCCGGTGCGGCCGTCGTACAGCTGCATCTGCGTCTTGCTGGCGTTGAAGCCCAGCTGCTCGGTGTCCTTGTCGCCGTCCGGGTACGCCAGGTTCAGCATCTCGCGGATCTCGTCCTCGTGCGCGCCGTCGAACACCGGGGTGGCCATCGGCACGCCGTCGGTCAGGTTCTTCGCCAGCGCCACCAGCTCCTCGTCGCTGAACTGCGACAGGTCGACGCGGTCGCCGGCCAGCTTGCTGTCGTGGTTGTAGATCCTGCCCAGGAACTCGCGCAGCTCGCTGACCGCGCGCTGCTGCTCCAGCATCTTCTGGATGCGCTTGCCCAGGCCCTTGGCGGCCCAGCCCAGGTGCACCTCGAGGATCTGGCCGATGTTCATGCGCGACGGCACGCCCAGCGGGTTGAGGCAGATGTCCACCGAGGTACCGTCGGCCATGTACGGCATGTCCTCGACCGGCACCACGTTGGAGACCACGCCCTTGTTGCCGTGACGGCCGGCCATCTTGTCGCCCGGCTGGATGCGGCGCTTCACGGCCAGGAACACCTTGACCATCTTCAGCACGCCCGGGGCCAGGTCGTCGCCCTGGGTGATCTTGCCGCGCTTGTCGGCGAAGCGGCGTTCGAATTCCTTCTCGTGCGCCTGAATCTGCTTCTGCGCGCGCTCGATGGCTTCCGACGCGTCCTCGTCCTTCATGCGCAGGGTGAACCAGTCGGCCTTCTTCAGGCCGTCCAGGAAGGCGTCGGTGATGGTGTCGCCCTTCTTCAGGCCGGCACCGCCGTTGGCCACCTTGCCGACGATCTGCGAGCGCAGGCGCGCGTAGATCGCCGCTTCCAGGATGCGGAACTGGTCGTCGAAGTCCTTCTTGACGCGCTTGATCTCGTTCTCTTCGATCTGGCGCGCGCGCTTGTCCTTCTCGATGCCGTCGCGGGTGAAGACCTGCACGTCGATGACGGTGCCGTCCATGCCCGGCGGAACGCGCAGCGAGCTGTCCTTAACGTCGGAGGCCTTCTCGCCGAAGATCGCGCGCAGCAGCTTCTCTTCCGGGGTCAGCTGGCTTTCGCCCTTCGGCGTGACCTTGCCGACCAGGATGTCGCCGGCGCGGACTTCGGCGCCGATGTACACCACGCCGCTCTCGTCCAGGCGGTTCAGCGCCTGCTCGGAGACGTTCGGGATGTCGGCCGAGATTTCCTCCGGCCCCAGCTTGGTGTCGCGCGCGACGCAGGTCAGCTCCTCGATGTGGATCGTGGTGTAGCGATCCTCTTCCACCACGCGCTCGGAGAGCAGGATGGAGTCTTCGAAGTTGTAGCCGTTCCACGGCATGAACGCGATCAGCATGTTCTGGCCCAGGGCCAGTTCGCCGATGTCGGTGGACGGGCCGTCGGCCAGCACGTCGCCGCGCGCGATCACGTCGCCCACGTTCACCAGCGGACGCTGGTTGATGCAGGTGTTCTGGTTCGAACGGGTGTACTTGATCAGGTTGTAGATGTCGACGCCGGCGTCGGCGGCATCGGTGATCTCGTTCTCGTTGACCTTGACCACGATGCGGCCGGCGTCGATCTGCACGATCTCACCGCCGCGGCGGGCATTCACGGTCACGCCCGAGTCGCGCGCCACGGCGCGCTCGATGCCCGTGCCCACCAGCGGCTTCTGCGCGCGCAGGGTCGGAACGGCCTGGCGCTGCATGTTGGCGCCCATCAGCGCGCGGTTGGCGTCGTCGTGCTCCAGGAACGGCACCAGCGCCGCGGCGACCGACACGGTCTGCATCGGCGAGACGTCCATGAAGTGCACTTCCGCCGGCGGCTTCAGCAGCGACTCGCCCTGGTAACGGCACGGCACGAACTGCTCGGTGAGCATGTTCTTGGCATCGGTCAGGGCGTTGGCCTGGGCGATGACGTACTCGTTCTCCTCGATCGCCGACAGGTACTCGACGTCGTCGGTGACCTTGCCGTCCACGACCTTGCGGTACGGGGTCTCGAGGAAACCGTACTGGTTGGTGCGGGCGAACACGGCCAGCGAGTTGATCAGGCCGATGTTCGGGCCTTCCGGGGTTTCGATGGTGCAGACGCGGCCGTAGTGGGTCGGGTGCACGTCGCGCACTTCGAAGCCGGCGCGCTCGCGGGTCAGGCCGCCCGGGCCCAGTGCCGAGACGCGGCGCTTGTGCGTCACTTCCGACAGCGGGTTGTTCTGGTCCATGAACTGCGACAGCTGCGAGGAACCGAAGAATTCCTTGATGGCAGCGGCGACCGGCTTGGCGTTGATCAGTTCCTGCGGGGTCAGGCCCTCGGATTCGGCCATCGACAGGCGCTCCTTGACCGCGCGCTCGACGCGAACCAGGCCCACGCGGAACACGTTCTCGGCCATTTCGCCGACCGAACGCACGCGGCGGTTGCCGAGGTGGTCGATGTCGTCCACCACGCCACGGCCGTTGCGGATCTCGGTCAGGACCTTGATCACGTCGAGGATGTCCGAACCATCGCCATGCGCGGCGACCAGGCGCTTGGACTCCTCGTCGTTGCGCTCGCCGAAGTACTTGCTGTCGTACAGCACGGCTTCGCCGGTGACTTCCTTGCGGCCGACGCGGCGGTTGAACTTCATGCGGCCGACCGTGGACAGGTCGTAGCGCTCGAAGGTGAAGAACAGGTTGTGGAACAGGTTCTGCGCGGCGTCCTTGGTCGGCGGCTCGCCCGGGCGCATCATGCGGTAGATCTCGACCAGGGCTTCCAGCTGGGTCTTGGTCGGGTCGATGCGCAGGGTGTTGGACAGGTACGGACCGCGGTCAAGGTCGTTCACCCACAGGGTGCCGACCGCGTCCACGCCGGCCTTGCGGAAGTTCTGCAGCTGCTCTTCGGTGATCTCGTCGTTGGCCTGGGCCAGCAGTTCGCCGGTGTTGGCGTCGACCACGTCGTGCGACAGGATGCGGCCGACCAGGTAGTCGTCCGGCACGGCCAGCGCGGCGATGCCCGAGGCCTGCAGCTGCTTGACGTGGCGCGCGGTGATGCGCTTGCCGGCTTCCACGATGACCTTGTCGCCATCGGCCAGGTCGAAGCCCAGGGTTTCACCGCGCAGGCGCTCGGCCACCAGCTCCAGCTGCACACCCTCGCCTTCCGGCAGGATGTGGAAGGTGTTGATGTCGAAGAACTCGTTGAGCATTTCTTCGTTGTTGTAGCCGAGCGCGCGCAGCAGGATCGACACCGGCAGCTTGCGGCGGCGGTCGATACGGGTGAACAGCGCGTCCTTCGGGTCGAACTCGAAGTCCAGCCAGGAGCCGCGGTAGGGAATGATGCGGGCGCTGTACAGCAGCTTGCCCGAGCTGTGGGTCTTGCCGCGGTCGTGGTCGAAGAACACGCCCGGCGAACGGTGCAGCTGCGACACGATGACGCGCTCGGTACCGTTGACGATGAAGGTGCCGTTGTCGGTCATCAGCGGGATCTCGCCGAGGTAGACCTCCTGCTCCTTCACGTACTTGATCGCCTTGGTGGACGATTCCTTGTCGTAGATGACCAGGCGCACGGTCACGCGCAGCGGCGCGCCGTAGCTCATGCCGCGCTGGCGGCACTCGCGCTCGTCGAACACCGGCTCGCCCAGCTTGTAGCCCACGTACTCGAGGGCGGCATTGCCGCTGTAGCTGGAGATCGGGAACACCGACTTCAGCGCGGCGTGCAGGCCGTGGTCGGAGCGCTTGGCCGGATCAACGTTTTCCTGCAGGAACTCGCGGTACGAGTCGACCTGGATGGCGAGCAGGAACGGCACCTCGAGGATCGAGCGCTGCTTGCCGAAATCCTTGCGGATGCGCTTTTTTTCGGTGTACGAATAGGACGTCATGGGATCTTCCACCTTGTTGTGCGGGCCGTGCGTCCACGACCCGGAAGGGAACTTTTAAATTGTCAGTTGGAAGTCGCTGGTATTGCCGGCACCAGCACGCCTTCTCCCGCTACTTCCAACTGCCAACTCGTCTGCCTGCCGCCCTGCCCGCCGCGCGATGCGCGGGCCGGCCGGGGTTGGAACGCAGCCCGTGTTGGGCTTTTCACCGCACCGGGCATGCCCGGCTCTACAACGACCAAAGGCCGGGGGCTTTAGGCCCCCAGCCCTGGCTGCATCGCCGTGATTCGATGGCGACGCAAGGGAACTGCTTACTTCAGCTCGACGGTGGCGCCGGCGGCTTCCAGTTCCTTCTTGAACTTCTCGGCGTCTTCCTTCGAAGCGCCTTCCTTCACGACGCCACCGGCCTCGGCCAGATCCTTCGCTTCCTTCAGGCCCAGGCCGGTGATGGCGCGGACGGCCTTGATGACTTCGACCTTCTTGGCGCCGGCATCCTTCAGGATGACGTTGAACTCGGTCTGCTCTTCGACGGCAGCGGCCGGGCCGGCAGCGGCGACGGCCATGACCGGGGCGGCGGCGGAAACGCCGAACTTGTCTTCGATGGCCTTGACCAGCTCCATCACTTCCATCAGGGACTTCTCGGCGATGGCGTCGACGATCTGTTCGTTGGTAAGGGACATTTTGATTACCTTTGGAAAATATTCTGGATTGAGGTTCTATTCAGAACCACGGGAACGTCGAACTCAGGCGGTTTCAGCGGCCGGCTCGGCAGCTTCGACAGCCGCACCACCGTTCTGCTTCTCACCAACAGCCTTGACGGCGCGCGCGAACATGGTGACCGGCTCGGTCAGGACGCGGGCCAGCATGGCCAGGGCCTGATCACGGGTCGGCAGCGATGCCAGCACGTCGACGTGGCTGGCCGGGAAGATTTCCCCGCCGATCGCCACGACCTTCGCCTTCAGCTTGTCGTTGCCCTTGGCTGCTTCCTTGATCAGGCGACCGGCGGCGCCGGGCTCCTCGAGCGAAAACGCATACAGCAGCGGACCGACCATCTGGTCCTTAGCGACTGCGAAATCGGTGCCTTCGACGGCGCGCGCGGCCAGCGTGTTCTTGACAACCTTCAAGAAAACGCCGGTTTCGCGGGCCTGCTTGCGCATCGCGGTCATCTGGGCGACCGTGGTGCCAGCGTATTCGGCTGCGATCAAGGAGTGGGCCTTGGCGGCGACGTCTGCCAGTTCGGCGACTACTTCTTGCTTCTGGGACAGATTGAGAGCCATTGCACTCCTCCAATTGAACTCCGCTTACGGCTCCTGCCGTGTGCGGTCCTGTGCGGCATCCGTCCTGGACGCCGGGAACATCGGGATGATGCTCCGGGGGGTGGGCCGTTCTAGACCTGGAGTGGGCCAACCTGGGAAACCCAGACGTGCGTGAACCAGAAAAACTCCAGAAGGGCACCATCTACGCAGGGTGATTCCGGGGAATCGATTAAGCGATCCCGCTATGCCGGCGGCGACTCCTTGCCAGATCGAGCTTCCCTGCCCGTCGCCGGTATGCGCTGACCGCGCCTGCGGTCTTTGACGGCTACCGCGGACGATGCGCTGCCCGCGATGCCTTCAAATGTCACGGCCACGGCACCGGGGTGCCGCGACCGCTTGAAACGATTACTTCAGGGTCAGCGACGACTGGTCGACGGTGACGCCCGGGCCCATCGTCGAGCTGACCGAAACCTTCTGCAGGTAGGTGCCCTTCGAGGTGGCCGGCTTGGCCTTGATCAGGTCCAGCAGCAGCGCCTGCAGGTTCGACTGCAGCGCGGCGTTGTCGAAGCTGGCCTTGCCGATGGTGCAGTGGATGATGCCGGCCTTGTCGGTGCGGTAACGGACCTGGCCCGACTTGGCGTTCTTCACGGCTTCGCCCGGGTTCGGGGAAACGGTGCCGACCTTCGGGTTCGGCATCAGGCCGCGCGGGCCCAGCACGGTGCCCAGCTTGCCGACGACGCGCATGGCGTCCGGGGTCGCGATGACCACGTCGTAGTTCAGGTCGCCGGCCTGCATCTTCTCGGCCAGGTCGTCCATGCCGACGGCTTCGGCGCCAGCGGCCAGGGCTTCGTCGGCCTTGGCACCGGCCGGAGCGAACACGGCCACGCGGACCGACTTGCCGGTACCGGCCGGCAGCACGGTCGAACCGCGCACCTGCTGGTCGGACTTCTTCGCATCCACGCCCAGACGCACAGCCACGTCGATCGACTCGACGAACTTGGCCTTGGTGGCGGTCTTCAGGATGTTGATCGCGTCCTCGAAGGCATAGCTCTTGCCCGGGACGACGGCGGCCTTGATGGCCTTCTCACGCTTGGTCTGTGCCATCTGATTAACCCTCCACCACCAGGCCCATGGAACGGGCCGAGCCCGCGATCGTACGCACGGCGGCGTCCAGGTCGGCAGCCGTCAGGTCCGGCTCCTTCGCCTTGCAGATTTCTTCCAGCTGCTTGCGGGTGACCTTGCCCACCTTGTCGGTGTTCGGGCGCTTGGAACCGGACGTGATACCGGCCGCCTTCTTGAGCAGCACGGTGGCCGGGGTGCTCTTGGTGATGAAGGTGAAGGTACGGTCCGAGTAGGCCGTGATGATCACCGGCACCGGGATGCCCGGCTCCAGCTTCTGCGTGGCGGCATTGAACGCCTTGCAGAATTCCATGATGTTCAGGCCGCGCTGACCCAGCGCAGGACCGACCGGCGGCGAGGGGTTGGCCTGACCGGCCTTCACCTGCAGCTTGATGTAACCGACAACTTTCTTTGCCATTTGAGTGCTCTCCGGGTGCTAGCGCCTTGCGACAACAGGCTCCCCATCGGACCGGGAATCACGCGTCCCGGCATCGCGTTTTGAAATCTTGGAATCGCGGCAAAGGCCACCTCTCGGCAGCCTTTGGTTTCAGCCCCTCGCAGGGAGCCGGCAATTCTAGCGGTTTTTTCCAGGGCCAACCTGAACAGGCTGGCCCTGCGGATCAGACGGCCTTCTCGACCTGGCCGAACTCGAGCTCGACCGGGGTGGCGCGACCGAAGATCAGCACCGACACGCGCAGGCGGCTCTTTTCGTAATTGACTTCCTCGACCACGCCGTTGAAGTCGTTGAACGGACCATCGATGACGCGGACCATCTGGCCCGGCTCGAACAGCACCTTCGGGCGCGGCTTTTCGACACCTTCCTGGACGCGATCCAGGATGGCGGCGGCCTCGTCGTCGCGGATCGGCAGCGGACGGTCGGCGGTACCGCCGATGAAACCCATCACCTTCGGGGTTTCCTTGACCAGGTGCCAGCTTTCGTTGTCGATGCGCGGAATGCCGGCTTCCTCGTGGGTCTCGATCTGGACCAGCACGTAACCCGGGAAGAACTTGCGCTCGGAACGGCGCTTCTGGCCGGAACGCATTTCCACCACTTCCTCGGTCGGAACCAGGACGTCGCCGAAACGCTCCTCCATGCCCTCGCGGGCGATGCGGTCACGCAGGGCCTGGGCTACCGACTTCTCGAAGCCCGAATAGGCGTGGACGACGTACCAACGTTTCACTGTTATCTCCTCAACGCCCCAGGAACCACTGGGTCAGCTTCTGGATCGCGAAGTCGAAGCCGCCCAGCAGCAGACTCAGCACGATCACCACCACGATCACCACCCAGGTCATGCGGATGGCTTCCTGGCGGGTCGGCCACACGACCTTGCGCAGCTCGAAACGGGATTCGGAAAGAAATTCGCGGACCTGGTGGCCCTTGGCGGTGAGCATGAACAGCGCGCCACCGGCGACCAGCCCCACGACCACGGCCAGCGCGCGCAGCTGACCTGCCCACGCACCCAGCTGGACCGAACGCACGGGAGCGGAGAACCAGAACCAGACGAACAAGCCCGCCAGCACCAGCAGGGCGGCGCCGACGTACTTGACCATATCGCCACCGGAGGCGGCGCTCTTGGAATGCTCGATCTTGCTGTTCATCCGGCTCTTGTTGCGGGCGCGACCAAGGTCACTGGATAGAGTGTGGCAAGTGGCACGCCAGGAGGGACTCGAACCCCCAACCTGCGGTTTTGGAGACCGCTGCTCTGCCAATTGAGCTACTGGCGTATGACTTGGCTTGTTTCACGTCCCTTAGACGGCGAAGGCGGACCGAGGTTCCCGGCCCGCCATTCGCGTACCAGCGGCAGACTCAACCACCGCCGGGTACTGCAGGC
>NZ_JBWJOY010000015.1:0-5538 GCF_056393235.1 Stenotrophomonas sp. Steno-Z2
GCAGCGGAGTCGGGCCTCGAAACGAGGTGTTGACGAAGCAGGAAAGCCGGCTATAATGGGCGGCTCGCTCGGACGGAAACGTCGGGCACTTGGAAGAAGGCGCTGAGGCCGATTCCGAAGTTCTTTGAAAGTATGCGCAGGTATCTTGTGAGGGCGCCTGCAGGAGTGGATGACTGTCCATCTTGCAGACGTTTGATCAAGCAATGAATAGTTTGTTAAAGCAAGCGAAACGTTGCCAGAGGTCGAGCATCTGCAGCTAAGAGTATTTGCCTTCGGGCATGTAGTTTTAAGTGAAGAGTTTGATCCTGGCTCAGAGTGAACGCTGGCGGTAGGCCTAACACATGCAAGTCGAACGGCAGCACAGGAGAGCTTGCTCTCTGGGTGGCGAGTGGCGGACGGGTGAGGAATGCATCGGAATCTACTCTGTCGTGGGGGATAACGTAGGGAAACTTACGCTAATACCGCATACGACCTACGGGTGAAAGCAGGGGACCTTCGGGCCTTGCGCGATTGAATGAGCCGATGCCCGATTAGCTAGTTGGCGGGGTAAGAGCCCACCAAGGCGACGATCGGTAGCTGGTCTGAGAGGATGATCAGCCACACTGGAACTGAGACACGGTCCAGACTCCTACGGGAGGCAGCAGTGGGGAATATTGGACAATGGGCGCAAGCCTGATCCAGCCATACCGCGTGGGTGAAGAAGGCCTTCGGGTTGTAAAGCCCTTTTGTTGGGAAAGAAAAGCAGCCGGTTAATACCCGGTTGTTCTGACGGTACCCAAAGAATAAGCACCGGCTAACTTCGTGCCAGCAGCCGCGGTAATACGAAGGGTGCAAGCGTTACTCGGAATTACTGGGCGTAAAGCGTGCGTAGGTGGTTGTTTAAGTCTGTCGTGAAAGCCCTGGGCTCAACCTGGGAATGGCGATGGAAACTGGACGACTAGAGTGTGGCAGAGGGTAGTGGAATTCCTGGTGTAGCAGTGAAATGCGTAGAGATCAGGAGGAACATCCGTGGCGAAGGCGACTGCCTGGGCCAACACTGACACTGAGGCACGAAAGCGTGGGGAGCAAACAGGATTAGATACCCTGGTAGTCCACGCCCTAAACGATGCGAACTGGATGTTGGGTGCAATTTGGCACGCAGTATCGAAGCTAACGCGTTAAGTTCGCCGCCTGGGGAGTACGGTCGCAAGACTGAAACTCAAAGGAATTGACGGGGGCCCGCACAAGCGGTGGAGTATGTGGTTTAATTCGATGCAACGCGAAGAACCTTACCTGGCCTTGACATGCACGGAACTTTCCAGAGATGGATTGGTGCCTTCGGGAACCGTGACACAGGTGCTGCATGGCTGTCGTCAGCTCGTGTCGTGAGATGTTGGGTTAAGTCCCGCAACGAGCGCAACCCTTGTCCTTAGTTGCCAGCACGTAATGGTGGGAACTCTAAGGAGACCGCCGGTGACAAACCGGAGGAAGGTGGGGATGACGTCAAGTCATCATGGCCCTTACGGCCAGGGCTACACACGTACTACAATGGTAGGGACAGAGGGCTGCAAGCCGGCGACGGTGAGCCAATCCCAGAAACCCTATCTCAGTCCGGATTGGAGTCTGCAACTCGACTCCATGAAGTCGGAATCGCTAGTAATCGCAGATCAGCATTGCTGCGGTGAATACGTTCCCGGGCCTTGTACACACCGCCCGTCACACCATGGGAGTTTGTTGCACCAGAAGCAGGTAGCTTAACCTTCGGGAGGGCGCTTGCCACGGTGTGGCCGATGACTGGGGTGAAGTCGTAACAAGGTAGCCGTATCGGAAGGTGCGGCTGGATCACCTCCTTTTGAGCATGACAGCATCGCCTGTCAGGCGCCCTCACAAGAGACCTGCATTCAGAGTTCTGCACCGGTAGCCGGTGTGGAGAAGTCCCGTACATGGGGCCTTAGCTCAGCTGGGAGAGCACCTGCTTTGCAAGCAGGGGGTCGTCGGTTCGATCCCGACAGGCTCCACCACTAAGCTTTGACAGAACATTGGGTCTGTAGCTCAGGTGGTTAGAGCGCACCCCTGATAAGGGTGAGGTCGGTGGTTCGAGTCCTCCCAGACCCACCACTCTGAATGATTGGCGCATACGAAAGAATTGATTGGGTACGGCATTGTGGCCGTGGCCTGTTCTTTTAAAACTTGTGACGTAGCGAGCGTTTGAGATGTCTATCTCGACGTGTCGTGAGGCTAAGGCGAGAGACGCAAGTCTCTTTATTAATTGAGTCGTTATATTCGTGCGTGGGCTTTGTACCCCCATGCGCATATGACCCAAGGCAACTTGCGGTTATATGGTCAAGCGAATAAGCGCACACGGTGGATGCCTTGGCGGTCAGAGGCGATGAAGGACGTGGCAGCCTGCGAAAAGTGTCGGGGAGCTGGCAACAAGCTTTGATCCGGCAATGTCCGAATGGGGAAACCCACTGCTTCGGCAGTATCCTGCAGTGAATACATAGCTGCTGGAAGCGAACCCGGTGAACTGAAATATCTAAGTAACCGGAGGAAAAGAAATCAACCGAGATTCCCTGAGTAGCGACGAGCGAACGGGGAACAGCCCTTAAGCTGGTATGGTTCTAGAAAAACGGTCTGGAAAGGCCGGCCATAGAAGGTGATAGCCCTGTATTTGAAAGGGCCATTCCAGTGAAGACGAGTAGGGCGGGGCACGTGAAACCCTGTCTGAACATGGGGGGACCATCCTCCAAGGCTAAATACTACTGACCGACCGATAGTGAACCAGTACCGTGAGGGAAAGGCGAAAAGAACCCCGGAGAGGGGAGTGAAATAGAACCTGAAACCGTGTGCGTACAAGCAGTAGGAGCTCGAAAGAGTGACTGCGTACCTTTTGTATAATGGGTCAGCGACTTACTGTTCGTGGCAAGCTTAACCGTATAGGGGAGGCGAAGGGAAACCGAGTCTGATAAGGGCGCATAGTCGCGGGCAGTAGACCCGAAACCGGGTGATCTAGTCATGCCCAGGGTGAAGGTGCGGTAACACGCACTGGAGGCCCGAACCCACTCCCGTTGCAAAGGTAGGGGATGAGGTGTGATTAGGAGTGAAAAGCTAATCGAACCCGGAGATAGCTGGTTCTCCTCGAAAGCTATTTAGGTAGCGCCTCATATGTATCCTCTCGGGGGTAGAGCACTGTTATGGCTAGGGGGTCATCGCGACTTACCAAACCATTGCAAACTCCGAATACCGAGACGGACTGTATGGGAGACACACGGCGGGTGCTAACGTCCGTCGTGAAAAGGGAAACAACCCAGACCCACAGCTAAGGTCCCAAATTTTGTGCTAAGTGGAAAACCATGTGGAAAGGCACAGACAGCCAGGAGGTTGGCTTAGAAGCAGCCACCCTTTAAAGAAAGCGTAATAGCTCACTGGTCGAGTCGGTCTGCGGGGAAGATTTAACGGGGCTAAGCACAGAACCGAAGCTTGGGGTGCATACTTTGTATGCGCGGTAGAGGAGCGTTCCGTAAGCCTGTGAAGGTGAGTTGAGAAGCTTGCTGGAGGTATCGGAAGTGCGAATGCTGACATGAGTAACGATAATGCGGGTGAAAAACCCGCACGCCGAAAGCCCAAGGTTTCCTTGCGCAACGTTAATCGGCGCAGGGTGAGTCGGCCCCTAAGGCGAGGCAGAAATGCGTAGTCGATGGGAAGCAGGTTAATATTCCTGCACCTCGCGTAAGTGCGATGGAGGGACGGAGAAGGTTAGGTGTACCAGGCGTTGGTTGTCCTGGGGAAAGGCGGTAGGTTTGGATCTTTGGCAAATCCGGGATCCTTTAAGACCGAGCACCGAGACGAGTCTTTAAGACGAAGTCACTGATACCACGCTTCCAGGAAAAGCTCCTAAGCTTCAGCTTACGCAGACCGTACCGTAAACCGACACAGGTGGGTAGGATGAGAATTCTCAGGCGCTTGAGAGAACTCGGGTGAAGGAACTAGGCAACATGGCACCGTAACTTCGGGAGAAGGTGCACCATTGCCGGTGGCCCATGCGGGCTATAGCTGGCGATGGTCGAAGTGACCAGGCCGCTGCGACTGTTTATCAAAAACACAGCACTCTGCAAACACGAAAGTGGACGTATAGGGTGTGACGCCTGCCCGGTGCTGGAAGGTTAATTGATGGGGTCAGCCGCAAGGCGAAGCTCTTGATCGAAGCCCCAGTAAACGGCGGCCGTAACTATAACGGTCCTAAGGTAGCGAAATTCCTTGTCGGGTAAGTTCCGACCTGCACGAATGGCGTAACGACAGCGGCGCTGTCTCCACCCGAGACTCAGTGAAATTGAAATCGCTGTGAAGATGCAGCGTTCCCGTGGCAAGACGGAAAGACCCCGTGAACCTTTACTATAGCTTTACACTGAACGTTGAGTTCGTCTGTGTAGGATAGGTGGGAGGCTATGAAACTGTGGCGCCAGCTGCAGTGGAGCCATCCTTGAAATACCACCCTGTCGTGCTTGACGTTCTAACCTAGGCCCGTTATCCGGGTCGGGGACCGTGTATGGTGGGTAGTTTGACTGGGGCGGTCTCCTCCTAAAGAGTAACGGAGGAGCTCGAAGGTACGCTCAGCGCGGTCGGACATCGCGCACTGTGTGCAAAGGCATAAGCGTGCTTGACTGCAAGATCGACGGATCAAGCAGGTACGAAAGTAGGACTTAGTGATCCGGTGGTTCTGTATGGAAGGGCCATCGCTCAACGGATAAAAGGTACTCCGGGGATAACAGGCTGATACCGCCCAAGAGTTCATATCGACGGCGGTGTTTGGCACCTCGATGTCGGCTCATCACATCCTGGGGCTGTAGTCGGTCCCAAGGGTATGGCTGTTCGCCATTTAAAGTGGTACGCGAGCTGGGTTCAGAACGTCGTGAGACAGTTCGGTCCCTATCTGCCATGGGCGTTGGAAGTTTGAGAGGGGCTGCTCCTAGTACGAGAGGACCGGAGTGGACGAACCTCTGGTGTTCCGGTTGTCACGCCAGTGGCATTGCCGGGTAGCTATGTTCGGAAGCGATAACCGCTGAAAGCATCTAAGCGGGAAGCGCGCCTCAAGATGAGACTTCCCGGGGCACAAGCCCCCTGAAGGAACCATGTAGACTACGTGGTTGATAGGTCAGGTGTGTAAGCGCGGCAACGCGTTGAGCTAACTGATACTAATGATCCGTGTGGCTTGACCATATAACCTCAAGTTGCCTTGGCCGACATGACATGTCGATGGACCCAAGTGCACGCTACGTCACAAGACCTACGAGAGGCTGGCGCTTGTATGCGCTTCCCTGCGCAAGAGCCCGCACATCCATGTGCGGACCCTTCAAGAGAAGCAATAGCGACCCTCCAACCCTCTCCCTGGTGAAATTAGCGCTGTGGAACCACCCGATCCCATCCCGAACTCGGAAGTGAAACGCAGCTGCGCCGATGGTAGTGTGGCTCAAGCCATGCGAGAGTAGGTCATCGCCAGGGTTTTTTTCCACAAACCCCCGCTGCTCGCGCAGCGGGGGTTTGCTTTTGCGCAAAACAAAA
>NZ_JBWJOY010000016.1:0-4647 GCF_056393235.1 Stenotrophomonas sp. Steno-Z2
GCGCACCCCGATGTCCACCGATGTGAGCGGCATGCTGGCCTCGGCGGAGCTGACCAGCTACGACGCCGACGGCCGGGTGCTGGGCAAGGAGTTCAAGGAGCGGCCGGGCGCGGAGGTCTCGCGGGCGCCGTATGGCTCCAACACGCAGTGGACCTTCCCGGCGTGGGTGGAGGCCATGGGCCTGGACCCGGGCAGCAGCCAGTACAGCGACCTGTCGGTGCTGGGCGAGTCCACCTGGATCAGCTACAGCGGCGGCGGCAACGGCTACGACGAGGCCGGCCGGGTGAAGGGCTACACCTACACCGGCAAGGGCTATACGCACACCTACACGTACGCCTACGCCGGCTGGGACAGCTACCGCGAGCAGTCGATCACCGGCAGCAGCAGCAACAGCAACTACAGGACCACGACCACGACGCTGACCTACGATGCGGCGGGCCGCCAGACCGAGATGCGCGAGAAGACGGTCGGCGCCACGCTGGACGACCGGGTGCGCACGTTCGCCTTCGACGGCAACGGCATGATCGTCAGCCGCCGCGATGGCACGGCGACCAGCGCCAATGTGTTCCAGCAGACCGGCTCGGCCGCGGTCGTGGCCATGGCCAACAACCGTTACGTGCATGCCGGTGGCCAGCAGGTGGCCAGCCTGAATGAGTGGGGCAAGCTGGACGTGCGCAGCCACCTGACGGCGTTCAGCAACAGCGACAGCGGGCGCACGCAGGTGACGGTGCAGGCCGGCGACACGCTGCGCAGCCTGGCGCAACGGGTCTATGGCAACGAGAGCCTGTGGTACGTGATCGCCGCGGCCAACGCGCTGGACGACGGTAGTGGCGATGGCCCGCTGGTGGCCGGCAGCAGTCTGACGGTGCCGGAGGTGAAGACCAACAGCAACGACGCCAACACCTTCAAGCCCTACAACCCGGGCGAGATCAGCGGCCCGAGCACGCCGAGCCTGCCGTATATCCAGCCGCCGAGCGGCCACCGCTGCTCGGGACTGGTCAATGTGCTGTCCCTCGTCGTCAGTTATGTAGTGGGAGCTGTGGTCACCGTCTATGCGGGCCCCTACGCGGGCGCGGCGGCGCAGGGGGCAGTGCGTGCGCATTCGCAACAGACCTTCCAGGCCATGGCCGATGGGCAGTACGACTGGAGCCGGCTGGGGCGCAACCTCCTTCAACCGTTCAGCGGGAACAAGTACGACATGTTCGATCCGCTGGGGGCGCCAGTGGATGGCGGCATCGACTACAGGGCTGTGGGGGTGTCCTCCGCGGTCAGCGTGGCATCGGTCTCGGTGGGGAAACTGGGCGAAGCGTTCAAATGGGGTAGCTACACCACCATTGCTGCCCAGGCGGCCACGAGTTACGCCGCCAACTACCAGTTCAGCAAGTGGGCCGGCTACGACGTGTCGTGGAACAACCGTCAATTGGTCACCAGCGTCGGCGCGGCGATGGTCAGCCAGAGGGAGTTTGGCAATAGTGGCGTGGACACGAAGGGCGGTACCTATTCGCAGGTTCCGTCGACGGCTTTCAGCTGGCGCGAGGTAGCCATGGCGGCCATGCAGAACGTAGGGCGCAGTGCGATGCAGTACGGCATCGGCAAGGCGGTGGGGGCGCCCGGTACCCATTGGAACAATGGGGACGTATTGGCCGATGCGTTTGGCAATGCATTGGGAAGCGCGTTGGGAGCCAGCACCAAGGCACGCCTGGAGGAACGGCAGAAACTGCAGCAGATGGGCGCACAGGCAGAGGCCCATCGCGAACAGCTGCTGGGCATGATGTATGGCCAGTCCGGAGCCCAGGGAGCGGGCAGTGCCGGTTTCGACTCGACGGATACCTTCCGGGATCGCTACCCCTACGCGCTGGCTTCCAACGGCGGCATGAGCAGCGGACGTTGGGGAGCATCCTTCCCGGGAGCTGTCGATACACGCCGAAGCGCGGCGCTGACGGCCAACACGAGGCCGGTCGAGGACATTCCCACCCTTGATCCGGTCTATGCCGTTCCGGACATCCATTCCTCCGGTGGCTGGTACTTCTACAGCTGGAACAGCGCGGGCAGCCGATGGATCGATACACGGCGGTCGGTGGTCAATCCACCAGTACAGTCATGGAGCGCCCCGCCGGTTCGGTGGACCAATGGCTATGGGATGGGTAGCGCCGGCAACGGCACCTGGCGGATGAAGGGCGTGCAGGACTCGTCCTATCGCTGGACCCCGCCAGGTTTCTACAACGGCGTCTCGCAGCCGGGATTCGGCAGCATCGGTGACGGAGCGGCCAAGCTGTGGAATGGCCTTGCCGATGGTTACAACGCCCAGGTGCAGCGAAATGCAGCCTGGATATCCGATCTGGAGTTGCCGTTCACGGACAAGACCTTGGGTGAAACCGGGATCGGCCAGCGGTTTGTATCGCAGATTCCCCAGCTTCCGCGCTGGAACATGCACGGTTTGGCACAGGCACTGGTGCCTGGCATCACCGCGTGGGTGGACAGTGGATTTGCGATGCCGGAGTCGCCGCTGGATCTGTGGAAGGGCCAGTGGAAGGGTGGGGGGAACTTCCTCAGCCATACCGTCGAAGGGATGATCAATTCGGGGCCGCTTGGCAAGCTGGTCCATCTTGCAACCGGCTATCGCCTGGACCTGCCGAGCTTCGATATCCCGGCGCAGCAGCAGGTGGGTGCGGCGGCATTCGATGCGGGCATGATCACATTGAGTGTGATGGCGCCGGAGGCTAGACTGTCTGCGTTGAATGGGGCAGGGAGGGTTGCAAATAGCGGGGCTCGGAGTGGCATCGGTGTTAAGTGGGGGCGTGGCATTCAAGGCCAAGGGATGCCTTGGGAGGACTACTTGGCAGGTCAGCTTCCGAGTGGCTCTAGGTTGCCACCCAATTTCAAGACGTTTGATTTCTACGACTTGGAGTCAGGCGCTGCAATAAGTGCAAAGACGCTAAACACCACCACGACCTCACGAATTGCTGATCCGCGACGTATATTCAATTCATTGAAGGGTAATGTCGATTCTGTAGTTCGCTTCGACAAGCCCTACGAATTGGGTGGTTATGTTCTTGATCCTTCCATGATAGCTTCGCGCGAGTTGCGTGTAGCTGTGCCTGTCACAACTAATCCAGCGCAATGGCAGCAGATAGCTCGCGCTATTGAATATGGCCAGAGCAGAGGCGTAATCGTAATGGTAACCCCGGTGCATTGATGATGAACATGATGGAGCGCAACCAAGGAAAGCGGGCTGCCGCTAAGAGAACTGATAAGTTCATCTTTATTGAAACGTACTCAGGTCGCGGCTTGCTTGGCCGGGACTTCGCTGGTGGGCGTCATCTGCTGCCGGTCACTGCAACTGACGGAGAGCTTGGGACGGCCGTAAGGGATGCGCTTAGTAAAAGCCGTTTTCTATCATTGGCTGAAGCACAAGAATTCTTAGCACAAGACCGAGTTAAGCAGGGATATGAGCGGTGGATTGGTGAGATGGTGGATCGCTTTGCATACAAGTCACGCAAAGACTTGTTTAAGGGTATGATTTCTTGCGACATCAGGCTCATCGAAGAAGAAATAGTCATGCGCCCTACAAGTCATCCGAAGCTGGAGGCTTGGGAAGGCCTGGGGGATGAAGTGATTGTTAAAGCCGATGAGGCATCGGATGCCGCAATTGGTGAGGCTTTACGGCTAGCGTTTGATCGATGTGAATCGTGACGTTCGTAATCTCAAAATAGATCCCGCCCACCGCCAGGCATGGCCGGGCGGTAGTGTTGCAACAAACCTGTGATGCGTAGCCTGAGTGAGCTGATTCGGGAGTCCGAGTGAGAGTGGGCTTGCGCAGCGATAGTCCTTGCTATCGTCAATCCGGTACCAGCGTCGGCGCGGCGATGGTCAGCGAGAGGGCGTTTCCCAATAGTGGCGTGGACATGAAGGGCGGCACTTATTCGCAGGTTCCGTCGACGGCTTTCAGCTGGCGCGAGGTAACCACGGCGGCGATAGAGAACTTAGGCCGCAGTGCGATGCAGTACGGCATCAGCAAGGCGGTTGGGCACCCAGTACCCATTTAAACCCTCGGCGGCCGATTTCGAACGTCAATGTGTGTCGCGCCGATCTGAAGGCGCGGGGTACATTGATGCACAGATCGATCGTGCCGCTTCCAATCTACTGAAGCGCGATAAGCATGACCAAAGCAGAGGCGGTACTTGCCGCTCCCTTGAACACTTTCGTGGAAGAGGTTCTTGGTGAGTACGAAAATGTCGATGTAGTGACGACCCGTATCGCGGGGCGAACATACGTCACCGTGAAGGAATTGGGCTTCTCTCTGGTATCGGAAGATTCGGAGTCCGTTGTGTGCGTTCAAGTGCACGGGAAGAATTCGGATTACGGGCCGAGCGTGATTTCATTGCCATGGAGCCTTTCGATGTCTGCTGTGCGTGCGGATTTTCATCGGAAACTCGGCTCTCCCAGTCAATCTGGCGGTGGAGGTCGTAATCCATTGAATGGTGGCGAGATTCCATTATGGGAGGCATTCATCATAGGCAAGTATCGGTGTCACGTTGAGTACCTGCCAAAAAGTGATGAGGTGGCCTTGGTATCGCTTGAGTTGGCTAAGGTCCCGTAGGCGCGGCAAATTCGTTAGAAGGTAGTCCGCAACGAGGCGGCTACCCC
>NZ_JBWJOY010000017.1:0-2698 GCF_056393235.1 Stenotrophomonas sp. Steno-Z2
CATGCCGTTGTCCACCGAACCGGCGCCGGGGGTCATGGCGATGACCTCGGCGACCTTGGTGATGCCCATGGCGTCGATCTGCTCGCCGGTGATGGCGGTCATCGCGATCGGCACGTCGATCTGCCGTTCGTCGCGCTTGCGGGCGGTGACGCGCATGCCGACCATGCTCAGCACCGTCGGCATGTCGGCGGTCCGTTGCACCGCCGGCAGCCTGTCCACGCCGGGCACGGCCGCCTGCGGCTGGATGCTGACCGCATCGGCGCCATGCACGCTGTATGTGCATCCGGAGCCGGCCAGCAGCCGCTCCAGCGCCTGCCGCGGCTCCAGGTATCCGCGTACCGGCGCGACCTTCTGCCGCCCCACGCAGCTGGAAAACACCTGCATCCGCGATTGCCGGGAAAAATCGATCAACGCCGCGTCCAGCGCCTGCCCGGCGATATCGAACTCCATCGCCGCGGACGGTTCGCCCGGCGCGGCAAGCGCAACGCCGCAGCCGCACAGGCCCAGCGACGCCAGAAGCCTCCGGCGCCAGGCGGTCACCGCTCCGCGTTGTCCGCTCCAGTGGCCGATGCCGTGCCTCCTACTCCCGCCGCGGGTGCCGCGTCATCGTCCGGTCTCCCCGGCGCGCCGCTCCAGCACGATGCGGTCCGGCGACCGCACCACGTCCAGCGAGAACGCCCTGGCCATTCCCTCCAGCCAGGCATCGACGTCGCCGGTCGACCAGCGCCCGGTCACCGGGCGGCCCGCCAGCGCACCATCGCCCAGCGCCACCGGTATGGGCGAATAGCGGTTCAGGTCGGCGATGACGTTGCCCAGCGGTTCGCCGGCATACACCACGCTGCCGTCCATCCAGGCCAGGGCATCGCGCGCATCGACGGCATGCGGCGCGCTCAGGCCGCCGCCGGCGCCGAGCGCGGTCTTCTGCCCGGCGACGAGCTGCACCGTCCTGCGCCCGCCGGTATCGGGGGAGAGATCGTTGACCTGCACATGCCCCTCGGTCACCGTGACGGCGACGCCCGAGGCGCGCTGCTCGACCGCGAAGCGTGTGCCCAGCGCCTGCGCGATCAGGCCGCCGGCGCGCACCTCGAAGGGACGCGCGGCGTCCCGCGCGACGGAGAAGTACGCCTGCCCGGCGACCAGTTCCAGCTGCCGCCGCGCCGGGCCGATCTGCACGCGCAGCTGGCTACCCGGCCCCAGATCGACCTGCGAGCGGTCGGCAAGCACGTAGTGCCCCAGTTCGCCCCGGGCGGTGGCGTAGACCTGCACCGCGTCGGCAGCCGCGCCGCCCTCACGCTCGAACAGGCGCACCGCGCCCAGGCCGAGGCCCACGCAGGCGACCGCGGCCGCGGCGGCCCATCGCAGCCACCGCCGTCGCCCCGCGCGCGGCGCGACGGACGGCCGCGCACGCGCCTGCATGGCGCCGGCAGCGCCCTCGCCCCGCGCCAGCCGCGAGGGCGGCAGCAGGTCTTCCGGCAGCCGCGCGGCGGCCTGCCACATCAGGCTGACGTCATCGAAGGCGCGCGCATGCTCGGCGGAGGCCTCCATCCACTGGTTCCACTGCTCGATCTGTTCGTAGGAAAGATCCTCGTCCTGCAGCCGCACGACCCACTCGGCAGCCTGCTCGACGATGCGCTGGCGGGAAAGTCCATCCTGGTTGTTCATCGTCCTTCCTCCCCGATCCCGTCCAGCCGCGACTGGCACAGCGCCAACGCCTTGGCCAGATAGATCCTCACCATGCGCTCGGTGACCCCGAGCCGTTCGGCCGCCTCCCTGAAACTGTATTGCCTGAAACGCACCAGGCGGAAGGCTTCGGCGCAGTTGGGCGGCAGTTCCGCCAGCAGCGCCGGCAGCTGCTCCAGTATCCGCGTCGCGCGCAGCGAGCGCTCCGGGTCCGAGGCCGGGTCCGGCCACAGCCCCAGGTCGTCCGGCTCCGGCAGTTCGGTATACGCCCGGCGCCGCAGCATGTCGGTGGCAAGGTTCTGCGCGATCTTGAACAGCAGCGCGCGGTGGTAGCTGGCGGTCTGTTCCTGGCCGAGGTTGAGCAGCCGCGCATAGGCTTCCTGGGCGATGTCGCGGGCATCCTCGTACGAGCCCAGCCGCTGCTGCAGCGAGCGGATCAATGCCTTGTTGAAATTGCGTACCAGCGCCTCGGCCCCGGACGGCGGCGCGGCGGCGTCGGTGCGGAAGTCGTCGGGTTCGCCCATCAGGGAATGTTTGCGGCCGTCCATATCTGCTTATACGAAGCAGGAGGGCAAAACTGAAATGCCCCTGCACCGCGGAAAGATTGCAGGCGAAACATTTCCGGAAGCGTCTCCTCGTTCGTAGAGGAAGTTACAGGGCAATGACCGTCCTGTGCCATCCCGATGACGAGACGAGGACCGCAACCGTGAACTCCCTTCCACGCGCCGTACGCAGGACACCTTCCCCCCGCACCCGCCTGAGCCAGGGCATCCTGCTGTGCCTGGCCACCCTGATCGCCGTCCCGGCGCTCGCCGACGAACCGGCCACGCCGCCGCAGGGCGAAGCCACCAACCTGGGCGCGGTGAAGGTCACCGCCCGCAAGCGCGACGAGCGGCAGATCGACGTGCCGATCGCGATGACCGCCATCACCGGCGAGCAGATCGACGCCATGGGCATCACCAAGGTCGCCGAGGTCATCGCCATGACCCCCGGCGCCGGCTCGGTGGACAACGGCGGC
>NZ_JBWJOY010000018.1:0-2231 GCF_056393235.1 Stenotrophomonas sp. Steno-Z2
TTCCGCCGCCTCGCAGGAACAGAGCGCCGGCATCGAGCAGGTCAACCAGACCGTGATGCAGATGGACGAAACCACCCAGCAGAACGCCGCGCTGGTGGAGGAAGCCACCGCCGCCGCGCGGTCGATGGAGGAACAGGCCAACCACCTGGCCGCGGCGGTCGCCCTGTTCCGCATCGATGCGGCGGCCGCGCCGGCCTCCGCGGCGGCACCTGCGCCGACGCCCGCTGCGGCGCGGCCGGTCCCGCGCCGCGACGAGGCCCGCATGCCCGCAGTGCCGCGGCGTCCGGCGGCCAGCGCGGTCCGCAAGGTCGACGCCGCCCTGGCCGACGGCGACGACTGGCAGGAGTTCTGATCCCGCGCCGACGCCGGCAGGACCCGACGGTGGACGCCCAGGCACCCGCGCCCGGGCGTCCGCCAGCGGCAGGCCCGGCGCAGGGCGCGTGGTGTGATGCCCATCGCACCGCAATCCCGCGTCCCGTCATGGATCGCCCCGCCTCCGCCGCGGACGCTGCAGTTACGGCAGACCGGGCCGATAACGCAGGAAGGCAGCTGACCGTTTCGTGATCCGAGGACACAGGGCCAGCCCCTCCCTGCATGGTGACGGAAAAGGAAACAGCCGCATGAACATCCCCTCAGCCCTGCGCATCTTCAGCGATCTGCCGCTGCGCCGGAAATTCGTATTGATGCTCGCCATTCTGGCGGCCGGCATCGTCGCCCTGTGCCTGGTCACGGCGCGGCGCAACCATGCCGAACTGCTGCAGAACGAGCGCAATGCCCTGCACACGCGCGTGGAAGCGGCACTGGCCCTGGCCAACCGCTACGCCGACCGCGCCGCCGCCGGCGAAATGAGCGACGAACAGGCGCGCCGGCAGGCGCTGGCGGCCATCGAATCGCTGCGCAGCGCCAACGGCAGCGACTACCTGTGGGTGAACGACGAACACCCCACCATGCTGATGCATCCCTACCAGACCGCGCTGAACGGCAAGGACCTGCGCGACACCACCAGCGCCGACGGCAAGAAGATCTTCGTGGAGATGGTCCGGCTGGCGCAGAAGGACGGCGGCGGTTTCCTCGACTACACCTGGCCCAAGCCCGGCGTCGATGGCGCGGTGCAGAAAATCTCCTACGTCGGCCTGCACGAGCGCTGGGGCTGGATCATCGGCAGCGGCGAGTACACCGACGACATCGCCGCGCGCGCCTGGAGCTTCAGCAAGGTGCTGGTCCTGGCCGGCGCGCTGGTGCTGTTGTCGGCGCTGCTGCTGTGCTGGCTGATCGCCCGCTCCATCCTGCGCCCGCTTTCCGGCGCGCTGGGCGCGATCCAGGCGGTGTCGCATGGCGAGCTGGACGTGCGCGTGGACCATCAGTCCCGCGACGAAATCGGGCAGATGTACGCGGCCATCGGCGAGATGGCCGTCCAGCTCAGGGCGCGGGCCGAGCAGGACTGCGCGCGCGCCGCCGAGGACCTGCGCATCCGCACCGCGCTGGACGACGTCACCACCAGCGTGATGATCGCCGATGCCGACCTCAACATCATCTACGCCAACCGGCCGCTGATGGAGATGCTGGGCAGGGCCGAACAGGACCTGCGCCGCGACCTGCCGAACTTCGACATGCAGACCCTGGTCGGCAGCAACATCGACATCTTCCACAAACACCCGCCGCACCAACGCAGGCTGCTGGGCGAACTGCGCGGCACCCACCGCGCACAGATCAGCGTCGGCGGCCACGTGATGCGCCAGATCATCAACCCGGTGGCCGACGCCGAGGGCCGGCGCATCGGCTACGTGGTCGAGTGGGACGACCGTACCCTCGAGGTGCAGGTGGAGCAGGAAGTCAGCGGCATCATCGCCGCCGCCTCGCATGGCGACCTGTCCGGGCGCATCGTGCTGGAAGGCAAGAGCGGCTTCCTGCTGCAGATTTCCGAGCAGCTCAACGGCCTGCTGGCGGCCATCGACGGCAGCGTGCAGCAGGTATCGGGCGTACTGCGCGCGCTCTCCCAGGGCGACCTCACCGTGCAGATGGAAGGCGACTACCGCGGCACCTTCGCCGCCATGCGCGACGACGCCAATGCCACCGTCATCCAGCTCACCGGCATCATCGACCGCATCCAGACCGCGGCCTCCAGCATCCACCGCGCGGCGGCGGAAATCGCCACCGGCAACAACGACCTGTCGCGCCGCACCGAGCAGCAGGCCGCCAACCTCGAGGAAACCGCCGCCTCCATGGAGGAG
>NZ_JBWJOY010000019.1:0-2041 GCF_056393235.1 Stenotrophomonas sp. Steno-Z2
CCTGAACGCGGCGGTGGAAGCCGCGCGTGCCGGCGAGCAGGGCCGCGGCTTCGCCGTGGTCGCCAGCGAGGTGCGCACCCTCGCCCAGCGCTCCGCGGGCGCGGCCAAAGAGATCAAGGAGCTGATCGAGAACTCGGTCGGCAAGGTGGCCGAAGGCTCGACGCTGGTGCACCAGGCCGGCTCCACCATGGGCGAGATCGTCACTTCGGTGCAGCGCGTCACCGACATCATGGCCGAGATCTCCGCCGCCTCGCAGGAACAGAGCGCCGGCATCGAGCAGGTCAACCAGACCGTGGTGCAGATGGACGAAGCCACCCAGCAGAACGCCGCGCTGGTGGAGGAAGCCACCGCCGCGGCACGGGCGATGGAGGAACAGGCCACCCAGCTGGCCGAGGCGGTCTCGGTGTTCCGTACCGGAACCGGCAGGCCCGGCGCCGACCCACGGCCGGCCCGGCGCGCCGCCGCCGGCCCGCGCGTCCCGGCCCCAAAGCTGGCCCCCGCCCCACGCCCGATCGAATCGGCGATGGTCGCCGAGGCCGGCGACTGGCAGGAATTCTGAGCAGGCACGCGTGAAAAGCCGCCGCCGGCCCCGCCGGGGCCGGCGGCCTGGCAGGAACTTCCCGACGGACGGCAAGGCCCGGCCCTCAAGAACCGCCGCCGCCGACCGATGAATCAGGGGATTCCGCCCTCATCGGTTCTTCCATGTCCGCTTCCTCACCCCGCGCCTCGTCCGGCGAACGCAAGAGCAGCGTCGCCACCCGCCTGATGCTGGGCATCGCCCTGATCGCCCTGGCCGCCTTCGGCCTCACCGCCGCCATCAGCTACTGGAAGAGCAGCCGCGCCCTGCTCGCCTCCTCGCAGGCCACGCTGGAGAACCTGGCCCGCTTCGAAGCCCAGCACCTGGCCGCCGAGATGAGCCAGACCTACGACACGGTGCAGACCCTGGCCGAGAGCCTGGGCACCCAGCGCGGGCAGATCAGCCGCGCCGCCGTCTCGCAGACCTTCCGGCAGCAGATGGAACTGCACCCCGAGCGCGCCGGCATGTGCGTGCTGTGGGAGCCGGACGCGTTCGACGGCCTGGACGCGCAGTTCGTCGACGCCCCCGAGCACGACGCCACCGGGCGCGCCATGAGCTACTGGGCAAGGGTCGGCGGCGAACTGGTCACCGAGCCGCTGCGCGACTACGAGGATCCCAAGCTCGGCGCCTGGTATGTCACGCCCCGGACGCTGAAGAAGCCGGTCATCATCGAGCCGTATCCCTACGAGGTCGGCGGCAAGACCCTGATGCTGACCACCATCGCCATTCCGATCATGGACGGCGACAAGGTGCTGGGCGTGGTCACCTCCGACTTCGAGCTCTCGGCCCTGCAGGAACGCGTCGCCCAGCTGCGCCCGATGGGCGAAGGCCGCGCCGAGCTGCTGTCGCCGATGGGCATGGTCGTCGCCTCGCCGGACGCGGCCAATGTAGGCAAGACCCGCGACGACGCCACCACCAGGGCGATCCTGGCCGCCGTCGCCGAAGACAGGCTCTACAGCAACTTCAAGGCCGACGAAGGCGGCATGGTGGAAGTCTATGCGCCGCTGCGCGTGGGCGGGAGCGACCGCCGCTTCGCGCTGGGCGTGATGGTGCCGCGCGACCTGCTCACCGCGCAGGCGCGCTCGCTGCTCGGGCTGGTGGCGCTGGTCGGCCTGCTCGCCGCTGCCTCGCTCTGCGCCGGCCTGTGGCTGCTGCTGCGCGCGATGGTGCTGCGGCCGCTGGCCGACGCCGTGCGCGTTTCCGGCGACGTCGCCCAGGGCCGGCTGGACACCGCCATCCCCGAACGCCGCAACGACGAGCTGGGCCAGCTGCTGCGGGCACAGTCGCACATGCGCGAGCAGATCCGTTCGGTCATCCACGCCCAGGGCGAGATGGCCGCGCGCCACGACGAGGGCAACATCAGCCATCGCATCGACGCCTCGCGTTTCCCCGGCGATTACGGGGTGATGGTCGCCGGCACCAACCAGCTGGTGTCCAGCCACCTGGACGTGACCCGGCGCATCG
>NZ_JBWJOY010000002.1:0-938663 GCF_056393235.1 Stenotrophomonas sp. Steno-Z2
TGCTGCCGCTGATGTTGCGCGCCATCGACTGCGCCGGAATGGTGCCGGCCACCGGCGCCGCATTCGGCGTGGTGACGGTGAAGGCCCTGCTGACCGCGGCGCCCGAGGGGTCGGTGGCGGTGACCGTGATGGTCCAGCTGCCCACGGCGCCCGGGGTACCGCTGAGCACGCGGGTACTGGCATTGAAGCTCATCCAGGCCGGCAGGCCGCTGACCGTGTAGGTCAGGGCATCGCCGTTGGGGTCGGTGAAGGCCGGGACGGTGTAGCTCCAGGCCGCTCCGGCCGCGGCGCTCTGGTTGGGGATGGTTGGCGCGGTGGGGGCGCTGTTGGTCAGGGTCAGTGTGAACGCGCTGGAAACGGTTCCGCCCCGGCCATCGTTGGCGGTGACCGTCACCACGTAGCTCCCCAGCGCCGCGGTGGCCGCGCCGCTGATCACGCCCGAGGTGGAGATGCTCAGTCCAGCGGGCAGCCCGGTGGCACTGAAGGTCAGGGCATCGGCGTTGACGTCGCTGAAGTAGGCGGCCACCGGGATGCTGCCGCTGACATTGCGCGCCAGCGCCTGGGACGGAATGGTCGCGGCGGTGGGCGCCGTATTGTTGACGCTGAAGGAAAAGCTGCCGGTCGCCGATGCGCCCTGCGGATCGCGCGCGACGATGCGGGCGCTGTAACTGGCCTGGAACAGGCTGGTCGCGGTGCCGGTGATTCTGCCGGTGGTGGCATTGATGCTCAGCCCCAGTTCGGAGATGTTCTTCCAGATGCTTCCGACCAGGACTTCCGCGGAGTACGTCAGCGCATCGCCGTCGGGTTCGCTGAAGGCCCCGGCCGGCAGCGCGAAATCCACGGCGCCGCCATGGACCAGCGCCCGGTTGGGCAAGGCCCCACTGCTGTAGACCGGAGCGGAGTTAACGAAGGGGACGACGTCGATCTTGATGTCGTTGTCCAGAACCTCCCCCGCTGGGCCGACCTGGTCGCTCTGCGCGGCCCATCGCCGGCCGTCATGGGCGTCGACGCGCAGCACGAAGGAGTGCGCGCTCGTGCCCGCAGGCACGGTGCCTGACACGACGCGCGTCGCCGGGTTGAAGCTCATCCAGGCGGGCAGCGGCCCTTCTTCGACCCAGTAGATCCACTGGGGAGGAACGGTGTCCAGCCATTCCTTGTGCTGGACCACCACTCCAAGGCTGAGCGCAATGGGATCGTTTTCCGCGTCGACGAACAGGTTTTCCGGAAGCGTGAAACTGAAGCTGCGTCCGATCTTGATCGTCTGGTCATGAAGCGCGATGGCCGAACGCGTGGGAGCGGTCTCGTTCCTGACCTGCAGGGAAACGGTGATGGTCTGGGTCAGGCCCTCGATGTCGCGCGCCCGGATCTGCACGGTATAGGTGCCGACGTGGTTGGCCGCATTGTTGGGCGTCCCCAGCAGCTTGAGCTGGCCGCTGGCGGCGTCGAACTCCAGCCGCATCCAGCCGCTCTTGGCCGTGCCTTCGGGATGCAACAACTCGTAGGTCATCGCATCGCCTTCCGGATCCTGGAACAGCGTCGCGACCGGAACCTGGAGGTTCAATGCCTCGCCGATGCGGAGCTGCTGGGCCGGCACGGTGCCGATGGCGTTCGGTGCACGGTTGCTCCGCACCGTGAGCGTGAACGTGGTCGAGACCGTGGCGCCGTCAGGATCGGTGGCGGTCAACCGGATGGTGAGGACCGTGCCGTTGGCCACGCTGGCCGGAACATCTCCATCGAACCGCAGCTTCGGCACGGCCTGGCCGCCGAGGAAACTGAAACTCAGCCAGGAGGGCAGCGCCGCTCCGTTGGACAGCGAGGCCTGGACGCCCAGGACATCGCCCTGCGCATCGCTGAATACCTGCGACAGGTCCCGCTCCAGCACGAAATTGCGGCCACGGGTCGCTTCCTGCGCCGGGATCGGCGCGACGACGGCCGGCGCGCTGTTGTCCGCCACCACCAGGGTGACGTTCCGGGTTTTGGTGGCGCCCAGCTGGTCGGTGACCCGGAGCGTCAGGGTGTAGGTTCCAGCCACCGGGGACGATGCGCTCAGCCGCAGTACCGAGGGGTTGGAGGCGTCGATGACCAGCCAGCCGGCGGCGGGACTGACGCTGGCCCTGATGGCCAGGCTGTCTCCCACATCGGGATCGACGAAATAGTCGTCCGCCAGCAATTCCATCGCCCAGGGTCTTCCGGTCTTGACCGGGAAGCTGGTGGGCGCGCCGGCCTTGTTGGTCGGCGCGGTGTTGTCGCGCACGCCCAGGTCGAATTCGACATGGGCGGTGCTGCCGCCATCGTTGGCGGTCAGGCGCAGCCGGAAGGTCTGGTTGTTGGCCACGCTGGAGCCGGCCGTCGCCTGGAACACGGCTTCGCCGGTGGCGGCGTCCACGCTGTAGCTGAGCCAGGAGGGCAGCGCGGCGACCGATCCGGCCACCACCTGGGCGGCGCTCACGCTCAGCGGCTTGCCTTCCGGGTCGCGGAACAGGTCGGTCAGGCGCACCCGGAATTCGGAAGCCACGCCCGTGCGGAGGGTGCGGCCGGGCGGCAGGCCGATGACTTCCGGCGGCCTGTCGACCACGGTAATCGGCAGGGCGTTCTCGCCATAGGCGCTGCGCGCCAGCACGTGGGTGCGGTTGCCGGCGGCGTCGTAGTCGTAGCTCAGCTCGAACATCCGCTGGCCGGTGCCCAGGTCGTCCTGCAGGACCTGCTGCAGCCGGTTGTGGCTGTCGTAGACGATCTGGGTGCGCAGGTTGAAGGCCTTGCCGCGGCTGTCGGAGACCTGCACCTGTTCCTGGATGCGGTTGCCGGCCTGGTCGTAGGCATAGGTGAAGGTGCCGCCGCCGGCTTCCTGTATCTGGCGCACCAGGCCATTGGCGTAGTAGGTGGTGGTGCGGTTGAGGCCGGAGCTGTTGGTTTCGCTGAGCAGCTGGCCGGAGGTGGCGTCGTAGGTGTAGTCGTAGTCCCGTCCGCTCAGGTCGTTGTGGTCGACCAGGCGCCCGAAGTAGTCGTAGTCCCAGGTCTGCTCGTTGGTCCGCACCGTTTCGCCATCGCGGTCGACCACGTTGGCATGGCTCAGGGCATAGCGTTCCAGCGCCCGGCGCCCGCCCAGGTCGTAGGCGTACTCCATCACTACGCCCATCGGGGTCTGGCTGCGCAGCAGCAGCCCCCGGCTGTCGTAGTCGTACTTGTAGGTCTGCCCCATGGCGTTGGCGACCTGCAGGCGCTGGCCGTTCTGGTTGAGCGTGTAGCTTTCCAGGGTCTTCTTGGTGCGCGCGGCGCCGTTGGATGTCGGCAGGTAGTCGCCGTGGGCGGTGACCCGGTCCAGCCGGTCGTACTGTTTGAACGTCAGGTACCCCAGCGCGTTCTGGACGATGCGTTCGCGGCCGAGGACATCGTAGGCGGTCAGGGTCACGCTGCCGTTGGCATCGATCACCCGGGTCTGCTTGCCGGCGCCGTCGTACTCGTAGCGCGTGAGGTTGCCATTGCCGTCGCGGCTGGCGATCAGGCGGCCGAGCGCGTCGTAGGACCAGGTGAGCTCCGGCCGCAGCCAGGTGCCGGCGGCGTTGTTGGTCACCACCTTCACCAGCGGCTGGACCTGCCTTACCAGCTGGTTGCCTTCGTTGTACTCGTACGTGGTCAGGTAGCCGCGCGGATCGGTCAGTTCCAGCACGTTGCCCCAGCGGTCCAGGCGCTTGGCCAGGGTATTGGACTGGTTCACGTCGTCCGTATGCGAGGGCAGCACCATCTGCACCGTGCGCCCCAGGCGGTCGTTCACGTACCGGGTCACCGCCGTCACGTTGCCGGTGCTGGCCCGCACGCTGTGCGATTCACGCCGCTGGTGGCCGGCCAGATCGTAGCCGTAGTCGCGCCACACGCCGCCCTCGGCATTGCTGCGCACCAGGTTGCCGGCCCGGTCGTACTGGTACTGCGCCTGCAGCGTGGCGCCGGCCGCGTCGTCGTCGCCCTTGGCGATGATCTCGCCGAAGGCGTTGTAGCGCACCGCTTCGCGCTGATCCGGCGCGCTGGCGCCATCGCGCTGCGTGCGGCTGGTCAGCTGCCGCCCCGCGCCGTCGTAGGTGTAATAGCTGTGTACGGTCGTGTCGCGGCCGTCGTTGCCGGACAGGGTGTACCAGCTGTGCAGCACATGGTCGGCGGCATCGTACTGCAGGAACACGCGCTGGCCCTGCGCGTCCTGGCTCATCACCGCCCGCCCCTGGCGGTCGTAACTCACCACGCTGACCTGGTCGTTGGCCGCATCGGCCACCGGCGCGGTCTGCCCTTCCTGTAGGCCATTGGCATAGCGGGTGATCCGCACCGCATTGCCAAAGGCGTCATGGACCATGGCCGTGTAGGCCGAGACCGAGACGTAGAGCGCCTGCGTGCCCAGGCCGACCGCGGTGGTTCCCAGCAACTGGCTTTCGGCATTGGCCGACAGCCGCTGCTGCGCCGCTTCCTGTACCGCGACCACCCGGCCCAGCGCATCGTAGCTGGTGCGCGTCTTCTGCCCGTCCAGGTCGGTGAGCACGATCTGCCCGGCCGCATCGTAGGTCCACTGCGTGGTGACGCTGCGCACGCCCTGCGAGCCGTCGACCTGGCCATGGTGGCGCAGCACGGCCTCACTGGCCTTGCGGCCCAGCGCATCGTAGGTGTAGCTCACCACGCGGTCGTAACCGGTCGCGGTATCGCCGGCCGCCGGCGGGGGCGGCGGTGCCTGCGTCGTCAGCCCCGACTGCACCGCGGCCGACAGGGCGCGGGCGTACTCGCGCACCTCGGTCACCTCGCCCTGGACGTTGTACTGCGTCCGGGTCACGTACCCTTCCGCATCCACCCTCAGCGTGGCCCGGCCCAGTTCGTCGTAGTACTGGAACGTGTCGGCCCAGGTATTGCTCTCCGCATCCAGCAGGACCGAGGTTCTGGCCAGCTCGCCATGGCCGTTGTAGGCGAATTCGGTCCGGGGCGAAGCGCTGGCGGTGGTGCCGTTGGCCTTGACGTAGCTGATCGACGATTGGGTGACCGAGACCTGGCGGCCCAACAGATCGTAGGCGTTGGTCAGCACCCGGTCCGCCGCGTCTGTCGTGATGAAGCCGGCGGTGGCGGCCAGTACCTGGGTGATGGGCTCACCCGCGCTCCACCCGCTGTTGACGGAGGTATTGGCCTTGATGGCGTAACGGCGCAGTGTCAGTTGATCGCCGAAAGTGTTGTAGGTGTAGCCGGTGGCATGGCCTTCGGCGTCGATCTCGCAGGCGATGCGCCCCAGCGTGTCGTAGATCCTGTAGCTGAGGTTCCCGCGCACATCCTTCTGCACCACGGCACGGCCCAGCGCGTCATAGGTCACCTCGACCGTGGGCGTGGTCCCGGTTGCCGCCAGCTGGCCGGTAGCGGGGTTGATCTGCCATGCGTCGGGGAAGATCGTGCGGACCTGGTTGCCGCGGTTGTCGTACTCGTACCGGGTGATGCGCGGCTGGGTGCTGGCGGCATCCTCGGTCCGGCTGACGACATTGCCCAGCGCATCATAGGCCGTGACCGTCTTGATGCTGCGCGTGGCGGTACTTACGGTGCCGGCGCCCGTGGCGGTGGCCACCGTGACGACGGGGCTGCTCTCCTCCGCCAGGCGCCCGGCCGCATCGTAGGCGTAGGTCCATACGTGGCCCAGCTTGTTGGTGTAGCTGATGCGGTTGCCCAGCGCGTCGTAGGCATGGCGCTCGATCCCGCCTGCAGCATCGGTGACGGACGCCACGCGTCCGGCCGCGTCGTAAGCGGTGGTGGTGCTGCGCACGTTGCCCGCCCCCTGCCCCGCGACCGCAGCGGCGAGCGCCGTTTCGGTCATGGCGGTGGCAGCCGCGATCGCGACCGCATACTGGCGGCTCTCCACCACGCGCCCCAGGGCGTCGTAGCGGCGTTCGGTGACACCGCCCAGGCTGTCCACCACGAAGCGCACCGCGCCGTTCGCGTCGTGCACCATGCGGGTGGTGCGCTGGTTGGCGGCGGCGTTGCCGTTGGCCGCGGCCAGGGCGGCGCCCACGTCCTCCACCGTCGTCGCCGTGGTCGACGGGATGGTCACGCCATACGCGGTTTCGGCCACGACCCGGCCGGCCGCGTCGTAGCGGCGCTCCTGCACGGTGGAGGCGCCATTGCCGTCCTCGCGCAGGACGTAGCGCTGGTTGCCCGCCGCGTCATGGACGAAGCGGGTGATGCGCTGGGCGCCGTTCATCCAGCTGGCGATCGAGCTGAAAAGCAGCGTGCCGTTGCGCAGCGCCTCCAGCCGCGGGCCCAGTGCGGTCGCGCTGATCCTCGTCTCGCGTTCGCGGCTTTCGGTGACACGGCCCAGCGCGTCGTAGCGCAGTTCGCGCAGCATGCCGGTGGTGGCGCCCGCGGCGTCGCCGAGCAGGTCCAGCGTGAACCGCGCGCGACCGGCGGCGTCGAAGACCTGGTAGCTCTGCTCGTCGGCCGCTTCGTCGGCGACGATGCTGGCGGCCATGTCGGCCGTGGTGGCGGTGCCCGCCTTCAGCTTTGCAAGCAGGGCGCTGTCGACCGTCATGGCCTGCGCGTAGCGCCGGGTACCCACCGTGCGGCCGGCCGCGTCCAGCAGGTATTCCCGTACCGCTCCCAACGCATCGACGACATAACGAAGCCGGCCCGCCGCGTCGAGGACGTTGTAGCTGCGCATGTCCCGGCCATCATTGACGGCAAGCTTGCCGCTGATGTCCGCCGGGGCCGCCGTGCCGCCATCGAGCTTGCCGACCAGGGGCGCGTCCAGTGCGATCGCCGTTGCGTAGGCCCGCGTACCGGCAATGCCGCCGGCCGCGTCGTAGTAGATTTCCCTGGTTTGTCCCAGCCCGTCGATCACGTAGCGGATACGCCCGGCCGCATCCAGGACATTCCAGGTGCGCTGGTCGCTGCCGTCATTGGCTGTCGGGGAAACCGCGGCCGTTCCGGCGCGCAGCTGGGCGATCAGCGTGCTGCCCAGGCTGAGCTTGCCGGCGTAGGCGCGCGTCCCGATGGTCCGGCCGACATTGTCGTACAGGGTCTGCTCGACCGCGCCGGTAAGGTCGATGCTGTAGCGCACCCGCCCATCGTTGTCATAGGTCAGGAAGCGCCCGGCATCGTTGGCGCTCTCCACGCGCAGCGCATCGAGCTGGGCCACGGTGGTGGCGTCGCCCAGCGCGGCCAGCTGTGCCGGCGTCAACGCCTGCGCCGCACTGCGGGTAGCCACCAGGCGGCCATTGGCGTCGTACCAGTTGCGGGTCAGCCCGCCCAGCGGATCGACCTGGTGGATCTGGCGGTTGGCTTCGTCGTAGTAGTAGCGCGTGACCGCGCCGGTCGCATCGGTGCGGCGGATGACGTTGTCGTTGCCGTCATAGGCATAGGACGTGGTCAGGTTGAGCTTGCCGGCGCCCGGATCCACCACCTCGGCGGTGCGCCGACCCAGCGCGTCGTAGACATACTGCGTCACCCGGGCCTCGGCCGTGCCGTAGCCTTCGGTCACCGTGACCTGGCGGCCCTGCGCGTCATAGGCGAACACCGTGCGCTGGTTCAGGCCGGCCGGGTTCTGGGCCACCTGCGCCAGGCGCCCTTCCCGGTCGTAGCTGTAGCCGGTCACCCGGCCACTGGCATCGGTCACCGTCAGCTGGCGCCCCTGCCCGTCGTAACTGTAGCTCGTGGTGTGGTTCAACTTGCCCGCGCCCGGATCCTCGATCCGCTGCAGCAACCGTCCCTGCGCGTCGTAGCGGAACTCGACCCGGCGGCCGCTGGCGTCGACCGTGGCCACCAGCAGCCCGCGGGCATCGTAGGACTGGGTCGAAGCTTGGTCCAGCGCATCGCGGCTGCTCGTCAGCAGGCCATCGCGGTCATAGGCATTGCGCGTGACCACCCGGCCGGCGGCATCGGTCACCGTCAGTACCTGGCCGTGCCGGTTGTAGGCCGTGCTCACCTGGATGCCTTCGGCCGAGGTCACCGTCATGACCTGCGTGGCCGGATCGTAGGCGTAGGTCGTCACCATGCCGCGCGCATCGGTGACGCGGGTACGCCGGTAGGCGTCGTAGGCGGTGCTCACCGTCTCCACCCGGCCCTGCACCGTACGGCTGACGCTGATCTGCCGCCCCAGGCGGTCGTAACCATAGGCGGTGGGCGTACCGCGGCCATCGACCTCGCCGATCACCCGCCCGAAGGCGTCGTAACTGAAACCGGCAATGCGCACGCTGCCGCTGCCCACGCCCTCGGTGCGCTGGGTCAGGTGGCCACGGCGGTCGTAGACGTAGTCGGTGGTCGAAGCCGATGCCGTACCGCTGGCGGCAACGACACGGCTCAGCTCGCCGAACGCGGTATACGCGTAGGTGGTCACCGCGTTCTCGGCATCGATGGCCTGCGCCAGCTGGCCACGCGCGGTATAGGCATACTGGCGCCGCGTGTCCACCGCCGCCGCATAGGCCAGCGTACTGATGGCATTGGCCGCGCTGGCACGGCTGCCCGGCACCGCAATGGTCAGTCGGCCGGTATAGGCGATCGTGTCGGAAACATCGCCAAAGGCGGTATAGCGGGTTTCGGTCACCTCGCCACGTGCGTTCTGCAGCCCCGTTTTATCGTCCACGCCCTTGACCGTGAAGGTCAGCCGACCGGCGCTGTCGTAGAAGTACCAGGTCTTGTTGCCCGCCGCGTCGATGCTCTCGATCCGGCGACCGAGCACGTCGTAGTCGTGGCGCACCCCGTACTGCGCGTAGATCGCATCCAGCTGCGCCTCGCTCATCCCCGGCAGCAGCTGCAGCGCTCCCTCGCCGCTGATTTCGCCGATCAGCTCGCCGAAGGCGTTGTAGCGCCGGTGTCCCTCCCGCACCTCGCTGGTGCCCAGCGCCGTCTCCGTCTTCACCAGGCGCCCGGCCGCATCGTAGCTGTACCGGGTCTGCGTGCCTTCGGCGTTGGACTCGATCGCCAGCCGGCCCTGGCCGTCGTATTGCCTGCGCACCTGCTCGTAGGTACCGGCCTGCGCGCGCAGGCTGGCCAGCGTGTCGCCCTGGACGAAGGCCACCGCCGTGCCGTAGCGACGCTCGGCGCGCACGCTCCATGTCTCATCGACGATGTATTCGGTCAGGTAGCCCTGCGCATCCAGCACGCCCACCAGCTGGCCACGCCCATCGTGGAAGTAGCGGGTGGTCTGGTCCTGTCCCGTCGCGCCGGGACGCAGCTGCGCCAGCGTGCCCGCCGCCCGGTACGCCGATGGCGATGCGCTCGCATACTGCGTCTGCCACTGGATGCGACCGGCCCGGTCGTACTGCGTCTCGGTCAGGTACCCGTCCGCGTCCAGCACGCCGACCTGGCGGCCGGCCTCGTCATGGAAGTAGCGCACCACCCTTGCCGTGGCCGCGGTGCCGGCCGCATCGGTCGTGCGCACCTGCAGCAGCCGGCCCGCGCCATCGTAGGCATACGTACTGATCGAGCGCTCGGCGCTGCCCTCCAGCCCATCGGTCTGCGTGGCCAACCGCCCCGCGGCGTCGTACGTGCGCCCCGTGACACGGTCAAGCTGCGCATTGGCCACGATCCCCAGGCTGTCCACCTGCGTTGGCACCACCTTGCCGGCCACCAGCCAGGTGCCGGTCGTCAGGCGGTTGGCGTACTGCCGCGTGCCCACCACCCGGTCCGCCCCGTCGTAGTAGGTCCGGGTGACCGCCCCGGTGGCATCCACCGTGGCTTCCAGCCGACCCTTGGCGTCATAGAAGAAATAGCTCCGCCCGCCGGCGGCATCCTCGCTGGCGCGCAGCTGCCCGCTCGCGTCGTAATAATTCAACTGCGTGCGGGCCTGGCTGCCCGCACTGCCCTGCTCGCCGACCGAGACCAGCCGCCCGGCCGCATCGCGCGTCTGCGTGACCACGCGCCCGCCACTGTCGGTCATCACCACCTGGTGGCCCGAGTCCAGGTACGCATAATTCGTCTGCAGAACGCCCGACACGCCGATCTCGCGGCTGGTGCTGCTCAACAACCGCCCCAGGCCGTCGTAGACATAGTCGACCTGCTGGCTGCCGGCCAGCGCCGCCCCACCGCCCGTGCGGTTGCCGTTGCGCAGCGTCACCTGCTGGCGCAGCGTCCCTTGCGCATCGTAGGTGTAGCGGGTCAGGCTCGCCGCCGAATCCAGTACCCCGACGCCGGATGCATCGACCGTGGCGTACTCCGCGCGCAGGCTCAGTCGTCCCCACGCGTCATAGCCCAGGTCGGTCAGCTGGCTGCTCGCCTTCCTCGCACTGGTCGCCCACGCCTCCAGCCCCGCCAGGTCAAACGTACCGGCGTAGCTGGCTCCCAGATACTGCCGCAGGCTGCTCTGCTGGCCGATCCCGTTGCCGCTGGCCGCATACGTGAACTCGCTCACCTGGCCCAGCGCGTCGATCACGAAACGCAGCCGGTCCTGCGCGTCATATACGTAGCGTGTCGTCTGGCCGCCCGTGGGCAGCACCGCGCCCTCCCGGTCCGGATCCGCGCCCGTGTAACGCGTCAGGCTCAGCAACTGATTGCCCGTACTCCACGTACGGCTGATCGCATTGCCCAGCCCGTCCCACTCCCACGTCACGTTGCCCGACGCATCGTAGGCATAGTCCAACTGCGACAGCACCGCCGCGCCACGCACGGTCCTGGCCTGCACCACGTTGCCCGACGCATCGTACTGGTAGGTCGTCACGTCCGACTGCCCCGATACCGCCGGCGCCACCAGGCTGGTCAGCTGCCCCTCGGCATCGAATCCATACACCCACGCACGACCCAGACTGTCGCTCACCGTGGTGCTGCCCGCCGCATATGCATAGGTGAAGGTTTCGCCCAGGCCATCGGCATCGTCGGCGTTCGTATCTCCCCGCGTGACCGTCTTGACCCGGCCATCGGCGTGGTAGGTGAAACTCACCACCGTCCCGTCGCCCTGCCTGACCGACGCCAGCCGCAGGCTCGTCCCCTCATAGGTGTACTGGGTGCGGAACAGCCGCCCGTCGTTCTGGGACGCGGTCGTGGCGTTCCAGGTGTTGTCGGCCGCATTGTCCGGCGTCAGGTCCGTCACCACCCCGACCAGCCTTCCCTGGCCGTCGTATTCATAGGCCACCTGGTGGCGCACCACGCCTGCCTCCCGGGTAGCGATGCTGTTCAACCGGCCCGCCCCGTCGTACCCGAAGACCAGCGCATCCCCGCCACTGCCGCCATCGTCGGCACGGATCTGTGCGATCCGCTGGCTGGCGTCATAGTCAACCTGCCAGGTCACCGGCAGCGTCCCGTCGCTGCGAAGCTCGCGCAGGTACGTCAACCGTCCCTGCCGGACAGCATCGGCGTGGTCGGCATACCCCTCTTCCCGGCGCGTGCTGCCCTCCACATAACGCCACCCGCTCCCCGTCCAGCTCAGCGTGTCGTGGGCTCCTTCCCCTCCGGTTGAGCGATAGGTGTTGGCCGATACATAGGCAAAGTCCTGATACGAACCATCACCGGCAAAACGCCGCATCACGCTGCCGGCTTCGTTGAACGTGCCGCCCTGCAGGGCCACCCGCCGCTCGAAACCCGTCACCCAGCCATCGGCCCCGACCTCCGACAACAGCCCCAGGCTGTTGTAAGTCCGCATCAGGTTCACGCTCAACCCGCGGAACACCAGATGCTCGTCGCTGCTCTGCCATACCAGGTTGCCCGTGGCCGCGTTCACGTACTGGCTGTCCCGCCCCTGTCCCACCCCCGCACCACCGCCCAGTCCATACCCCAACTGGCTCAGCGACGTGTTGAACAGACCCAGACCATTACCCGTGAACACTGCCGACATGAACAAACTCCCCAGCTGCCCCGCCTCCCTCATGGACGCAGTCGGGCTCCTCTGGTGATCAGTCCCGGCGAGCCGAAGAAAGTTTAGGGTCGCGCCTGCCCCTGCTGGCTGTGCCGGGAAGACGGACCATGGATGCCATGCATCTCCAGACGCGCAGGCCGGTGGCGGGCCATGCCGTTGCGGAAGGAGCCGCCAGCCCTCGCCCCGGGGAGAGATCTCTCTTTCCATCTGGCCTGCTTCGTGCGGCCGACAAACCGATGCCTGCTGTACCAGGTGCCAGGGACGCAGCAACCGGACACGATCGCAATGGGCAAACGCGATTCGTCACAGGGCGGTGGCGGCAAAGGGCAAAGCCTGGGGCTTGGACAGACTGCGGCTGCAGGCCCGGTCAGCCCTCCAGCCGAGACAACTGATTCGGTGCAGTTGCAGCACGCACCCCTGAGCCGCCTCGGTTTCGGAGGTTGTCGGTTGCGCCTCCAGGATCTGAAGTTGGGCCACATCGGCACAGGCGAAATCCCCGCGCCCGTGAGGCTGCGTCCCCGCGATGAAGAAGCTGCCCCGCGGAAAACGCGAGCGCAGCCTCGGCATCCGGCACCACGAAGCACTGGAGCTGGCCGCAGACGACACCAGGTACGGACCATGGCACCCCGCAACAGTTACCTGCCCGTGACCAGCAAAGTCCTGCAAGGCCCATCCCAGCCCTTCTGACAATCGCTCCCCGCAGCACCTACAGTCTGCGTCCGCACTGCTCGCACAGCTGTTGCCTCATAGGACGCCAAGGTGCGCCCGGCGTTGCAGGTCGTCCAACAACTTGCCCCTGAGCCGGGGGATTGCAGACAACCCTCCCCGGCCGGTCGGCGCCACCCGCCCCTGCGGCTCCGATCGAACTGCCTCGCATCATCGCTGTCATGGCCTCACGATCGACGTGACCGGAAGCCGGAACCAGGCGTCATATCCTCACTTGCTGGCGCTGTCGCTGGCGGATGATGCTGGTCGAGAGAACGACTGCCAGCAGGATCGTGGTCACCGCAAAAATTCCCATCCCCAGATAACTGCCACTGATACCCGCATGTTCAACCGGCAGATCATTCGGGACAAAGGATGCGGCCGCCATGCCGGTGTAGTGCATGCCACAGACAGCGCCCCCCATTACAAGGGCACTACCCACCATCTGCCATCTGCCGCGCATGTTGAATGCCAGCCAGAGCGCCGCCATCGAGGCGGCAATCGCAATGGCCACGGAAAGGAGAACCAGCGACGGCGCATAGACCGTGTCGGCCTTCATTATCATCGCCGCCATTCCAGAGTAATGCATGCCTGCAACCCCCAGGCCCATGATCGTCCCCGCCACCCCCAGCTTGTACCAGCTGAACACGCCAAGGCCGGCCAAGGCCAGTCCGGCCATGCAGGAGACCATCCCGATCAGGGCGGACATGACCGTGACAGTCAGGTCATATGAAACCTCGACATCCATTCGACAGGCCAGCATGGCAATGAAATGCATTGCCCAGATCGCACCTCCCCCCATCGCCATGCCGGACCAGGTGATTGCCCGCCATCGCCCAGTCAGGGTACGGGCTGCAGGTATGCCGATAGCCAGCTGCAGTGCAGTATAGGATCCGAGGACGGAAACAATATAGGACAGCACCACCAGCAGCGGATCATGGATGCATTGAATTGTATGGTGAGCGTGCAAAGTCGATCCTCGTCAGGCACTCAGACAACTGAGAAATGGCAGGAAGCCGCGCCGGTGTTGCAACAGGCGATTTCCGAAACGGCCAGATGCCTCCCCTCCATTTCGGAGCCGAGCAATCCGGCGATGAACCCACGGAAGAAGTGGCAGCATTCGCCGGCGTGACCGCGATGGCAGAATGGACTCCCGTGCACTTCCAGGAGATCATTCCGCAGCCCCACCTGGACGATCCGCCGCATGGCAGGCAGGACGATTCTTCGCAGCGCTTCGGGCAGTTCCAGGCGTCCCCCCAGGGCAAAATCGCGCTTGTATACCCATGCACCGACCCGTCGCCCGACATGGATCATGGTGGGCTCAAACTGGCCCGGCGCCAGCGCACCCTCTAGCGTTTCCAGATGTGGAAATACATTGGGATAGGTCTGCGCGATCCTGGCAAGTACAGCTTCGGAGTCGTACCGGGCAGCGGTTTCAGGGCGCTCCCTGATCGAACCGGCTGCCGGCGGAGAGCGGACAGGAGACAGCGCCGTTGCTGCTGGAGGAACGCTTTTCTCCTCGACACCTGGCGCCGAAACCGATGCAGCCGGACTGGTGATGCCACGGGCTCGAGGAGAAGCCGGCATTTCCTTCTCGGGAATATCCAGCATTTCCATCTCGAAGCTGCGCACCAGCGGATGGTTTACGAGGCTTTCCTGCACATGCAACAGGCTGTCGGATTGTCCTTTCACGCCGATGACGAGAATGGCCCCACCCCCGCCAGGAGTAAGTCGTTGCCTGCGTATGTGGAATCCGTTCTCCGAAAGGATCTTGCCGACATCGAGCAGCAGACCTTCCCGTTGATTGCTGAAAATCCGGAACTCGGCGCTCACCAGCATGGATAACCCCTGAAACTTTCCATCGTCACTAATATCCACCTGGAGGGCAGAGCCAACGGGCAGGACCGCAGGCCATGAGATAACCAAAGATCAGCTTGAGGGAGTACCCCCTCATCGACAGGCATCACAGAACACGGGCTCGGATCGAAACCCCTGAATATATCCCGTACAAAATAGCATTCCAGCGATTGCGCGCGGAGAGAATTACAATCTAAAACAATAATGGCAGCTATCGTTTAATACGATTGATGGCGGAGATCATGCAAATACAGGGCCTGCGCCGCCCGATGCCTTTACATTCCCGCACTCGACTACTAGTGCCCATTTTTGACTTTTGATAGGCTCCGCCGATGGACCTACTCTCTGCCATGCGTGTCTTCGTGCGGGTAGCTGATCGAGGCAGCATGTCTCAGGCGGCAAGGGATCTCGGCACGGTACAGTCTTCAATCAGCGAGCGGATCGATCGACTGGAACGCTTTCTGGGTATCCGCCTGCTGCATCGCACTTCCCGTGCGATGACCTGCACCGAAGAAGGCTGGGAGTTCTATGCCCATTGCAAGATAGTGATAGCTGCAGCCGATGAAGCCTGCGCGGCCATAGATCTGAAGAAACGCACCCTATCCGGCAGCATCCGGGTGGCCTGCCCACAGTGCTTCGGTGACATAGTTTTTCCGCGCATCCTTGCAAAAATAGTTGCACATCACCCTTCGTTGAAAATTGACCTGACACTCAATGACAGAGTGGTGGATCCCGTCACGGAAGGCGTGGACCTTTCATTCCGCCTTGGCCCCAACCTGGGCGAGAACCTGATTGCCACGCGGATCGGCTATATCCAGCGCAGCCTGGTCGCCTCGCCAGCCTATCTCTCCAGCAATGCCCCGATCAATTCGCCAGACGATCTGGCGGTGCACCCTTTCATACACGTCAAGGGCATCTTTGCCAATGGGAAGATCACGCTGAAGGACTCCCAGGACAACTCGGTGCAGGCGGCAATCTCTCCCCGCATAGTCACCAGCCATTGGCACCCGATGTACAAGCTGCTCCTGTCGGGCAATGGCATTGGCGTGGTGCAGACCCCTGCCTGCGCCGGAGCACTTCGCGACGGCCGCCTGGTTGAATTGCTTCCAGCCCACAGAGTTCCCCCGTTCGAACTGACGGCACTGGTGCCCGCCAGCCGCCCCATTCTTCCGAAGGTCCGGGAGACCATTTCGCTGGCAAAGAAGTACATTTCAGAGATAGACGGGTTTTCTCTATTACCCTGAAAGCAACAGTCCCACACGCATGGCCACTTGGATCCGCGTGTCTCGCTGGTACTGGCGCAATCGAACTGCAGTGATTTCCTTCCTGCGCACAGGAACGGCACCCCATGATCGACGCGTACTGCAAGGCGCAGGATCACGACGGGTCTTGCGGGAGTCATGGGACCTTGTCTTCATGCCCCGGTGATGCTCTGGAGTTTGGTTCTCAGCGCTGATCTGAAGGATTTCCGACCCATCTGGGACAGGAGAGCCGCCTTCTATCAGTACTCCCGCTGTAAACGGGATTCCTTCTTGCTCGACGCCGTGCCAATGCAGTGCTGACGGCGGCATCGATGTCCAGGCAGCCATGCAGGGCGTAGATACCACAGCGACCTTCACGCCGGGCCAGCACATTGCCTTCCTCATCGAAGTAGCGTGGAGGATCCGCGTCTGGCTGCCTGAAGCAGTGACTGGGAAGCCGCTCGCGCGGCCCAAAGTGGCGGTTATGCACGGTCTCGAAGTAGCAAAGCCTCCATGCCTGATAGTCGGTGATTACCGGCGGAATCAGCAAGCTGGTGACCGACAGATGCTCAGGCGGCTTTTTGACCTGGGATTCGATTCCAAAAATATAGACCAGCAGGCAGCCGGCTGCCGCGTGGACCGATGCATCCGTTCGAACAACCCGGCCAAAATAGTACCCCCGCCCCTCCGGGCGAAGAACAAATACGTCGCCCATCCTGGGCATGCGGTGCGGCGCTCTCAGCTGCTGCAACCTCGTCTTGACGGGTGTATGTGTAGGCATTCCCCCTGCCCCGGCCCAAAGCCTGCTATCGCAGCGCGTTACTTTTGATCGCTGCAACCGATCATTTTTGACGCAGCGCTGCAAGAGAAACCAAGCCGGCCAGCAATCTCTGTGACCGGGCATCTCGCCAACCAGAGAAGTCAAAGCAGTATCTTTAAAAACAGTAGAACGTATATCACCTGCCTGCAGCGGCAGGGAATCGCCCCAAAATTCAAGAAAATTCGCCAAGAACGCGTCCTTGCGTTCTTGGCGAAAACGTCCCAGGGCACTGGGAACGCGTTAATTATATCTTCAGGCAATGAGGATGCATGGGAATATTCGGCGAGTTACCTGATAGGTAACATCGAAAATACCGATGCCAATGACGGCATTCACTTCGGCGCCTTTAATCCAACACCTGAAGAACGTCGACATATTGCCCACGCCAACAAACTGCGGAGGTGAATCCGCCTTTGCGCAGAAATCCAGGCGGACGATGCCCGTATCCGATCACTCGATACGCTGCACGCGGTCTTTGGTGTTTTGATCAGTACAGCTTCCGCAGATATGGTCGCCGCGCCAATGCCGCCGACGGGCGACAAGGCGCGACCAGAAGAGGTGCCGGGAAGAAGGTCTTCCCGGCCGTCCGGGCATGGCCACTCATGGTCGAGTTCCGGGCTGCGCTGCCTCGGTGCGTGTTTCGATGCTGAGTGGGTGGTTGTCACCGGTGGCTTTCCAGCGGCGTTCGATCTCGTCCTTGAGCGCGTCGATGCGACGCTGCGCCAGCGCGGGGTCGGTGGCGTGGTAGGCGATGCGCAGGGTGGCCGGTGCTTCGCGCAGCCGGGCGATCAGGTCGTCCAGCGTGGCGGCCCATTGCGGGTCGATCGCACTGGCGCCGGCAAGGAACGCGGCATCGGTGATGTCCAGGCGCACGACCCGGCCCAGCGCGGCACCGAAGTCGAGCCGGGTCATCTTGCCCGCCGTCAGCCGCACCACACGCGGGTTCTCGGTCGTCAACCGGTAACCGGTCGGCAGCGTGCGCGGGTCCAGCTTCATGATGAAGTTCGAGCCGGTACGCGCCTCCGGCAGGTCGGCGCAGGCCACATGGAAGCGGCCAAACGCATCGGAGGTGATCAGCGTGCCGCGGACCGTGGCCACGCGCACGCCCGGCAGGCCAGGCTCGCCCTCGTCCTGGTAGCCGTTGCCGTTGCGGTCGTCGAACACCTTGCCGATGATCTCGCCGCAGTCGAACACCGGCTCGACCATGATCTCGATCGCCGCGCTCGCCTCCGGGGCCAGGCGGTTGCCCGCCCGGTCCAGCGCATTGGCGCGGTTGCTGTGGCGGCCGGGCGTGGCCGTACTCAGTGCCAGCATCTGCAGGCGCAGCAGGCTCTCGCCCCTGGGCGCAAGCGCCAGCTCCCGGAAGATGACGTTCGGGCCGCTGGTGGCAAGCTGGTCCGCGGCCGGCGGCCGGCCGTCGATGCTCGCCGAGCCTTCGACATAGCGGAAACCGGCCGGGATCCGGTCGACCACCTGCAGCCCGCTCACCGCGCGGTTGGTGTTGTTGGTCACCTTGATGACGAACGGTGCCCGCTCGCCCCGGCGGATCATGCGCAGACCGGCCTGCTTGGTGATCGTCACATCCGAAGGCGCGGCGGCCGGCAGGGACAGCCGGGACTGCGACTCGGCGGTGTCGACCGCCCTGCCCTGGCCCGCGCCGCGACGGTGGTAGCCACGCGCCGTGGCGGTGTTGGCCACGCCCTCGCTCAGCCCCGCGGCCGCGTCCACATCGGCCTGGCTCAGCGTATAGGTCGCCTCGAACGTCTGCACCTGGCCCGGTTCGATCGCGACCGCGCCGGGGCTGAAGGCGCCCAGGCTGCCGGTACCGCGCTGGCCGTTGAAGGTCGGGCCCGCATCGATCGGCTGCACGTCGGCCAGGGTGACATTGCCGGTGTTGGTGACCTTGAAGCGGTAGACCAGCGTGTCGCCGGCTTCCATCGCGCCATTGCCGTCGACGTCGACCATCTCGCCGGTCTTCTCCAGCGCCAGGCTGGGCTCCTGCTCGATCGGCGTCGTGACCCGCGCCGGATCGGAAGTGACCGGATCGCCGCCGTTGGCCGGCGTACCGGTCGCGGTGGCGGTATTGACCACCTCGCCCCGGTCGATGTCGGCCTGGGTCAGCGTGTAGATCGCGGCATAGGTCGTCGCATCCGTCTCGCCGGGCGCCAGGCGGTCGATCGGGCCGCCCCTGAGCGTCACGCCGTCGAGCGTGTCGCTGAGCGTGATGTCGGTCAGTTCGACATCGCCGGTGTTGGTGACCTCGAAGGTGTAACTGATGACCTGGCCGGCACGGGCCTCGGCCGGCGGGGTCGCCTTCTTGACCAGGGCGAGCGCCGCGCGCGGGTTGAGCTTGACCGTCGCCGTGCTCGCCTCGGAGGTGACCCGGTCGCCGCCGCTGGCCGGATCGCCGCTGGCGGTGGCGGTGTTGGTCACCTCGCCCCGGTTCAGGTCCTCCTGCGTCAACCTGTAGGTCGCGGTGAAGCTCGTGCTGTCGACCGCCCCCGGGGCCAGGTCGATCGGCCCGCCGCTGACCACCACGCCTTCGAGCGCATCGGCGATGGTCACGCCGGTGAGCCCGACGCTGCCGGTGTTGGTGACCTTGAAGCGGTAGGTGAGGGTCGAGCCGACCGTCTGGCCGGAAGGTTCCCCGGCTGTCTTCTCGATGGTGATGCCGGCCACGCCGACGACCGGAACCGAAACGCCCGCCTCGTCGCCAACCTCGCGCCCCGAGGGGGCACGACCCGAGGTCGATGCGGTGTTGTCGACCCTGCCGGCATCCAGGTCGGCCTGGGTCAGGGTGTAGGTGAACGGGCCAGCGGTCGCACTCGCGCCCGGGGCCAGCGTCGAGGGCGACACCGCCGCCCGCTCGATCCCCAGCTTCGCGTCGGTGACCGTGATGTCGCTCACCGTCACCGACCCGGTGTTTTCGATCGTCAGCGTGTAGGCGATCGTGTCGCCGGCATCGGTGCGGCCGTTGCCGTTCGCGTCGGTAACCGGACCGGCCGCCTTCGTCAGTTTGAGTGCCGGCTCGCCGGCAACGGCGGTCGAGACCGTGGCCTCGTCATTGACCGACACGCCATCGGGCCCCTTGGCATCGGCCCGGGCGGTATTGTCCACCTTGCCTGCGTCGATGTCGGCCTGGGTCAGCACATAGGTGGCCGTGGCCGTGCCTGTCCCGCGCGGTGCCAGGGTAGCCGGATTCACCGCGAGCCCGGCCTGCCCCAGCTTCGGATCATCGACAGTGACGTCGGTCACCGTCACCGGGCCCGTGTTTTCGACGGTAAAGGTGTAGGTGAGGGTGTCGCCGGCATTGACCTTGCCGTCGCCATTGGCGTCGGTGATCGCGCCCGCGGTCTTGGTCAGGGTGATCGCCGGGGAAGCCGCAACCGGCGTCGAGACGGTGGCATCGGCGCTGACCTCCGCCCCATCGGGTGCCTTGCCGCTGGCGGTCGCGCTGTTGTCGACCTTGCCGGCATCCACGTCGGCCTGGGTCAGGGTGTAGGTGGCGCTCGCGCTGCCCTTCTCGCCGGGCGCAAGCGTGCCCGGAGTGACGGCAAGGCCGCTGATGCCGAGCTTGGCGTCATCGACCGTCACGTTCGAAAGCGTCACCGAGCCTGTGTTCTCGACGGTGAAGCTGTAGGTGAGGGTGTCGCCGGCATTGACCTTGCCGTCGCCATTGGCGTCCGTGATCGCGCCCGCGGTCTTGGTCAGGGTGATCGCCGGAGACGCGGCCACCGGCGTCGAGACGGTGGCATCGGCGCTGACCTCCGCCCCATCGGGTGCCTTGCCGCTGGCGGTCGCGCTGTTGTCGACCTTGCCGGCATCCACGTCAGCCTGGGTCAGGGTGTAGGTGGCGCTCGCACTGCCCTTCTCGCCGGGCGCAAGCGTGCCCGGAGTGACGGCAAGCCCGCTGATGCCGAGCTTGGCGTCGTCGACCGTCACGTTCGAAAGCGTCACCGAGCCCGTGTTCTCGACCTCGAAGCTGTAGGTGAGGGTGTCGCCGGCATTGACCTTGCCGTCGCCGTTCACGTCGCTGATGGCGCCTGCGGTCTTGGTGAGCGTGATGCCCGGCGAACCTGCAACCGGAGTCGAAACCTGGGCTTCGCCGTCGAGCCGGCTGCCGCGGCGGTCGGTGGCGTGCCCCTGCGCGACATTGTCGACCTTGCCGGCGTCGACGTCGGCCTGGGTCAGCGTATAGACGAAGGGTTCGGCGGTCCCCTCCTCTCCCGGAGCCAGGGTCGCGGGCGAAACGGGCTGGTTGCTGATGCCAAGCTTGGAGTCGGTGACCGTAACGTCGTCGATCGACAGCGAACCGGTGTTCCTGACGGTAATGGTGTATGCGATCGTGTCGCCTTGGCTGTTGCGGCCGTCGCCATTGGCGTCGGTGATCTGTCCGGCCGACTTTGCAACCGTCATCGCCGATGCCGCGTCGATCGGCGTCGACACCTCGGCATCGTCGGTGACGTCGCTGCCCTGCGCGTCCTTGCCGTGCGCCTGCGCCGCGTTGTCGACCTTGCCCGCGTCGATGTCGGCCTGGGTCAGCGTGTAGGTGAACGGCCCGGCGGTGCCGGACTCACCGGGCGCAAGCGTTGCCGGCTGGACGGGGGAATCCGTGATGCCGAGCCTGGGATCGCTGACCGTAACCGAGTTCAGCGTCAGCGAGCCGGTGTTCCTGACCGTCAGCGTGTAGGCGATCGTATCGCCCTGGTCGGTGCGCCCATTGCCGTTGGCGTCGGTGATCGCGCCCGCGGTCTTGACGAGTTCGATACCCGACGCACCGGCGACGGACGTCGCCGCCGAAGCGGTGACCGGAGCGGTGACCTGCTCGCTCCTCGCGCTCGCATTGTTGACCAGCTCCGCACCCGCATCGATGTCGGCCTGCGTCACGGTGTAGCTCACCGTGTAGGTCCATGTCTCACCGACATCGAGCGCACCGGCCACGCCGTCGTCGCCGCTCGGGCCCGACAGCTGCCCGGCGCTGCCGTCCGGCAACGTATCGGTCACGACGATGTTCGTCTGCGTTACGTTGCCGAAGTTCTCGATGACGATCTCATAGCCGATCACCTGATCGGCGGCGGTGACGGGATTGGGCCCGCTCACCTGGCGCTTGAGGATCGAGAGCTTTGGTTCACGGTGGATGGTGGTGGTGGCGCTGTCCACCACCGGAGTCGTGACCTGGTCGCTGCGGACGCTCGCCTCGTTGACCAGATCGGCGCCGGCGTCGATCTGGTCCTGCGTCACCGTATAGCTGATCGTATAGGTCCAGCTCTCGCCGACCTCGAGCGTACCCGCAACGCCTCCATCGCCGCTGGGGCCATCCAGGGTGCCGGTACTGCCATCGGGCAGAAGGTCGGTGACAAGGATTCCCGTCTGGGCGATGTTGCCGGTATTGGTAATCCTGATCGTGTAATCCAGGACATCGCCGGCCACCGCCGTCGAGCTCTTGTCGATCGACTTTTCGATGGCCAGGGAGGGGGACTGCTCGATGCGCGTATCGGCCGTGTCCGTCGAGCTGGCCTGCGTTCCGTCCTGGCTGGTTCCCCTCACGGTCGCGCTGTTGGTGATGACGTCGCCCGCGTCGATGTCCTCCTGGCTCACCTCGTAGGTGACCGTCCAGGTCCAGACTTCCTCGACTTCCATGACGCCATTGGCGGCGCCGCTCTCCGAGGGCGCGCCGACGGTGACGTTGCCGCCATTCGAGAGCGAATCGTCCAGCGTGACGTTCTGCAGCGAGACGTTGCCGGTGTTCTGCGCCTTGACCGTGTAGGTCAGCGTGCCCGGCTCATGGATCGTCGAACGGTCGACGTCCTTCTCGACGACAACCCTCGGCATCTGGTTGATGGTGGTCGCGGACGAATCCGAATCCTGTTTCTGGCCGCTGGGGTCCTCGGCGGTGACCTCCACCGTATTGACGATGTCGGCCCCGGCGTCCATCTCCTGCTGGGTGACGGTGTAGCTCACCGTATAGACCCAGACCTCGCCGACATCCAGAGCACCGGGCGTGCCGCCATCGCCCGACGGATTGGTGAGCTGCAGCACCGTGCCGTCCGGCATGGTGTCGGTCACGACCACGTCGGTGAGGGTCACGTTGCCGGTGTTGGTCACGGTCACCGTGTAGTTCAGGACACCGGGCGCGCTGATCGAATCCCTGTCGACGTCCTTTTCGATATCGATTCCAGGCCGGGTCGCCACGCCGGTGGTCGCCCTGTCGCTCGCCGGCTGGGCACCGTCGGCGGTCCCGACCACCTGGTTCACGAGCTCGTTGCCGGCGTCGATGTCCGCCTGGCTCACGGTGTAGGTGGTGGTCCAGGTCCACTCTTCACCGATGTCCAGGATGCCGTTGCCGTTGGCGTCGCCGGACGGGCCGCTCAACGTCGCGGTGGAGCCATCGGGCAGCGTGTCATTGACCTGCACGTTCTCCAGCCCGACGTTGCCGGTGTTGCGCGCCGTGATCGTGTAGGTGAGAACATCGCCCGCCGTGGTCGTCGTCGCCTTGTCGACCACCTTGTCGATGGCCAGCGCAGGGTTGCGCTGGATCTGCGTCACCGCGGTATCACTGGCGGGAGTCGGCGTCTCGTTCGAGGTGACGTCGACCTTGTTGACGAGATCCCGGCCGGCGTCGAGGTCGGCCTGGGTCACCGTATAGGTGACGGTGTAGGTCCAGCTCTCGCCGGGCGGCAGCGGGCAGCTTTCCGTCGTCGAGAGCGGAACGACGCAGTTCGCTCCACCGCCCAGGCTCCCCTCGCTGCCGTCCGGCAACGTGTCGGTGAGCGTGACGTCGTTGAGCGTGACATTGCCGGTGTTGCGCACGACGATCGTATAGGAAAGCGTGTCGCCGACGGTTCCGGTCGACTGCTTGTCGACCGTCTTGACGACGCTGAGGCCGGGGTTGCGCTGGATGGACGTCTCGGCCGTGTCGCTGAACTCCCGGCCGGGCAGCGACGACGACGTCACCTTGACGGTATTGACCAGCGTCTCGCCGGAGTCGATGTCCTCCTGCGTCGCGTCATATTCCGCCGTGTAGGTCCAGGTCTCGCCGGGATCGAGGACGCCCGGCTCGTTCGGGTCGTCGCCGCTGTCGCCGCTGGGCCCGGAAAGCGTGACGGATCGGCCGTCCGGCAATACGTCGGTGACGCTGATATCGCGCGCCTTGCCGTCGCCGGTGTTCCTGACCGTGATCGTGTACGCGATCTTTCCGGGTGCGGAAATCGACGTCTTGTCGGCAACCTTCTCGACCACGATCTCGGGAAGCTTCTTCCTGTTGACGAAGGTGCACTGGATGGCCGCCCCGGCCGCCGTTGCCGCGGCATCGAGATGAACCAGCCCCAGGCTCACCTGGTAACTGCCGCCCTCACCCAGCCCACGGCATTCCACCTCGGGCTCGCGATAGTCGGGATCCAGGCGTTCGATCAGATCGGTGCCGATGCCCGTCTCCGCCAGCGTCTGCACCGGCCCCGACACGCCGGTCCCCTCGACCGTCGTGGTGATGTCGTGCTGCGCGACGCCATTGGAGCCGGTGAACCGGAACGTGCCGACGCCCCCCTGGGTGATCTTCGTGGTCTGGAGGGTCGGCCGCTTCGAATTGACGAAGGTACAGGTGAGCTGCTCGTTGCCAGCGTAGGCGTTGGCCGGAATCGTCAGCGTGCCGCCGTTGAGGCTCGAGCTCACCGCCCCGCCCTGTCCATTGACACAGGAGGCGGTGAGCGACTGCCCCGCCGGGATCGTCTCGGTGATCGTGACGGCCTGCGCGTTGTTGCTGATCTTGTACTGCGCGGACGTCGCCGGATTGCTCGCCGCCGTATCGAGACTGAAATTGCCGGCAGCCGAATCGTTCAGGTTCTTCAGGTTGCCGTGCGAGAAGGCATACGCGCCGGTCGTGCCGACGCTTTCCTTCTTGACGGTGACGCGCGAGCCCTCGAAGCTCCATACGAAGTTCAGGCCGTCGGCTCGGCTGTTGTTGGCACTGGCGCCCGCCGACGTCACACGAAACGTCAGTCGTGTGATCCCTGTACCGTTGAAGCGGATGGACCCGCAGGCGGTGCCGAGACCGTCCGCTCGACAGTTGGCGATCTGCTGGACGTTCGCAACATCCGGTTCGCGCTGGAAGCGGTTGCCGTTGAGGACCTGGAAGGGCTGGTTTCCCGACAACCGCGTGATATCGACCGGACCACTCTGTGAAACCGAATCGATCAACGTCCAGACGGAGGTATTGCTGGTCGGCGGCTGCGGATTGGTAAAGGCGAAGCCGCCAAGCCGTGCGACATGAAGCACCGGGTTGTCGACGGGCTTGCCGAAGGTGATCGTGATGTCGCGCGAGTCATTGGGATCCGCAGCGGTGGCGAACCGGAGGCTCGCAGCGCCGGGAACGGTGCCCGTGTAAGGGTTGAGCCAGTAGGAGCCGGTGTCGAAGGTCTGGTTCTGGTAGTTCTCGGGACCGCCGGGCGCCCCGCTTTGCGTGACGGTAATACCAGCGACGTTCGCGGTGCTCACGGTCGTCGTGGTCGACCAGGTGCCGTTGACTTCAGCGCGCAGCGAAGGCGCCACGAGCAGGGCACAAAGCCCGACCAGCCCACAGCAGAACCGCATGAGAACGGGCAAAGACCTGTTACGGCCGAGGAGCCCAACCGGCGTCGGAAGCAACGAACGCCCAACGGCTCTGACTTCAGTAAAGCGCACGCGCCCATCCCCTTTCAAACACACAGTCACCCACACTGTTCCGGTGACGCCAAGGTTCCTGCTGGAGGGCTCAAACCGATGTTCCGTCGAACCTACTCACACAACCCGAGCACGGACAACGGGCATATGCGGGAGGAATCCCGCTACACCAGTCATGCGTCGTCAAAGTCGAATCCCAGCAAACGAATTGCTGGAGGCGTCGAGCTCTTCTCCAGCACCAATTTGATGCGCGGCAAGAATAGCGAAGGGGGCGCCGCGGTAATTATTGGCCATCCGATTCAAGCAATCGGAATTTGCGATTAATCGTATGGCACTGCGCGGAGAGACGCTGTTTCATTACCGGACACGGCAGTCGACGGAACCTGCCGTGGTGCATGGGCCACGTATGCCGAAGTCGAATGGAGGCGGTGGAAAGCGGCGCTGCGCCCTCCGGCTGCATGCAATGTCGGCTTCATGAAATGCGATGGCTGATATCGAGCCTTCTTGACGGAGCGACCGACACCGGCCGGCATGACCGCTTCACCATAGGCACCCGCTCGCAGGTCGGCCACCTGGCGATCCAGCCGGAGGCGGGACCGTCCAGCCGATCCGGAATGCGCGCTCCGCCTCCGGCTGGAAACCAGGGAATCCGCAACAGAATGATCGTTTCCGAGATATTCGTGAGTGACATCGCGTCAGCGCACGATTTCTACTGCAGAAAGCTTCCCTTCCATTGCCTGTCCCTGGTCCGGCCCGCTCCGGACGACAAGGGCTTCATGATCGTCGGGGACAACAAGATCGGCAATTACAGGATCAGGATAGGAAGGCCCCGCAACCTGGACCTGCTGGATCTCCTGAATCAGGAACGGGGAGCCCGGATCCATTTCAGAAAAGCGAAGATCGCCCCCATCCACCAACACGTGAAACGCCACCTCCCCGAGCTGTCCATAATCTCGGACTCCTGGGGCGAGTTGCCGGACGGCCACTTCGCCGGCCCTTACGGGTTCCCGGGAGGGCCGGCCCTGTATGTACGCGACCCGTTCGGAAACTTCCTTCTTTTCAGCGAATGGTGAAGCCGGCAGGTCCTTCCGGCAACGCTTCGCCTGCCTGCTGATATCGGGTAACGGTCGCCGGCAGACATTCCCCCCGCGCTGGCGGCAACGTGTCCGCCAGACGCCGCACCGGGAACTGGCCCGTGATCGCGCATGCCTGCGACGGAGAGGACAGCCAAAGCGTACCCGGGGAGCCTTGCGGGAAGCAGTGCCTGGTATCGGCTTTCCCCAATTCGTAGAGAACCGGCGGGCCGGAGCGCATCTGCAGCACGCGCCTAGAGCCCGCTCGGGTAGGTTTCCGGCGGCTCCCCCGCATGCCAGCCCTCGCCCGGTTCGAGCGGGCGCAGCGCCCGGCTCTGGTCGATATGGATCATCCAGTCGAACTGCACCGGCAAGGTCGCGCGGTAGTAGTGGCTCTGGCGCTCGGTTTCCGGCCGGTACACGACGCCGATGGCCCGCTGCAGCCGCGGCGTCGTCAGCGCCTGCTTCAGCGCGGCGTCGCCCAGGTCCAGTTGGAACGCTTCCCGGCCGAGCGCATGGAACAGCGCCTCGAAGCTGCCCGGCAGTCCCGGCCGCACCCTGCGCCTGCGCGCCGGTTCGTTCCAGTCTTCGGCCGCCGTCACCTCGCCATGATGGGTGCAGAAGCCCACCAGCACCGCGTCGGCGACGCGCTGGCGCACGAGCTGGCCGAGATTGAGCTCGCCGCGCTGCCCCATTTCGGTCGCGCGCGCATCGCCCAGGTGCGAGTTGTGCGCCCATACCACCACCTTCGTCGACCGTGCATCGGCGCGCAGGTCCAGCAGCGACTGCAGCGTATCCATCATGTGCGTGTCGCGCAGGTTCCAGGACGCGTTGCGTCCGCCGAACATGCTGCGGTAGTAGGCCTCGGCGCCGGCGACCAGGCGCGCGTTGCGTTCGGCCGAGAACAGTTCGTCGTCGCGGTGCCCGCCGGCACCGGCCGAATGCCCGAGCAGTTCGACCAGCTGCGCCACCACCGCCTCCTCGCAGGAACGGTCCAGGCCAAGGCCGGCGGCGTAGCCATAGGCCTGCACGTCCTGGCCGAAATGGTCGAAGCAGGCATAGCGCTGCCGGGCACGTTCGGCTGCCGCCGGATCGTGGCTGCGCAGGTAGGCGAGCACGGCGTCGATCGAAGCGTGCAGGCTGTACAGGTCCAGGCCGTAGAAGCCGGCCTTGTCCGACGGATCGGCCGTGCCGTCGTTGCGCGCACGCAGCCATGCGACGAAATCGCGGACGACGGTGTTGCGCCACATCCAGGTGGGGAACCGTTTGAAGCCGGACAGCGCCGCATCGGCATCGGCGTCGTCGCTCCGTCCGCGGACGAAGCGGTTGACCCGGTAGGCATCCGGCCAGTCGGCCTCGGCCGCCACGGCGTTGAAGCCCTTCTCCTCGATCAGGCGGCGCGTCAGCCGTGCGCGCCGCGCGTAGAACTCCTGGGTGCCGTGGCTGGCTTCGCCGATCAGCACCAGCCGCGCCCCGCCGATGCGCTCCAACAGCGCGTCGTCGCCAGCCTCCATCGACCATGCCGCGCGGTGCAGGGCTTCCAGCACGGGAATGTCGGCCGCTTCCGCCGCACCCGCCCCCTTCGCGGACGGCAGCCGCGACTGGCGCTGCAGCAGTTCGCGGACTTCGGCATCCTGGACCTGTGCGAAATCGCCATACCACTCGCCTACGCCACGAAACGGCGTGGGTGTGTGCAGGCAGACCACCTCGTCCGCGAGGTCGTGCAGCGCCTTGCAGGCATCGCGGGTGCCGATGGGCACGGCCGCCACCAACCGGTGCGCGCCGAGCTGGCGCAGCGCCAGCAATGCCGCGCGCAGGGTCGAGCCGGTGGCCAGGCCGTCATCCACGACGATCACGGTCTTGTCCGCGAGCGACGGCGGCGGCCGGTCGCCGCGATACAGGCGCTCGCGCCGCTGCAGTTCCGCACGTTCACGTGTCGTGGCCGCCTTGAGCGCAGCAGGATCGACCGGCATCTGCGGGTTGACGACGCGCACGCCGCCGCTGGCGATGGCGCCGATGGCGAATTCCTCGTGGCCCGGCATGCCCAGCTTGCGTACGACGAATACATCCAATGGCGCCCGCAGCTGACGGGCGACCTCGAAGGCGACGGGTACACCGCCACGCGGCAGCGCCAGCACGACCGCGTCGCGCCCGGCATGCGGGTGCAGTGCCGACGCCAGTGCCCTTCCCGCTTCGCGGCGATTGGCGAAGATCATGGGCCGTCCTCCCGGCTGATGGTGCGTACCCCCCCCAGGCGGGTACGCGCCTTATCCGGACCGCCGTGCGCGCGTGCGCGCCGCCTTCCTGGCGGCCTCCGAACGGCCCTTGGCGCCCTTGGTACGCGCGGCCTTCCTGGCGGCGGCCGAACGGTCCGCCGCGCTGCGCTTGCGCGCCGCGGCCTTGCCCTGCCGCGCCAACGCGGTCCTGGAGGCGGCCGCCGTGCCCTCTTTCTCCAGCGCTTCGGTGGTGGCCCGGGCGCGCGTGCGCGATACCTTCCCGGCCGGTTTCCTGCCGGCCTGCAGGCCCTGCTCCGCCTTGTGCCTGACCTCGGCGCTGCCCTTGCGGGGCGGCGGCAGGTCGACACCCGCGCGCCGCGCCTTGGACAGGCCGATGGCGATGGCCTGCCGGGTGGAACGGGCGCCATGCCTGCCTTCGCGGACGTGCTCGATTTCCTCGCGCACGAACTCCCCGGCCTGGGTACCGGGCGACTTTCCTTCGCGCCTGTCCTGCCTGGCCCGCCGTGTGGTTTCTTTGTCGGGCATGAGCGTTCTCCTGCGACGCACGGTTGCGGTGAACCTGCCTGCGCGGCGGTTACCCGCGAGCGAAAGCGCGTGAAAGAAGCGTGCCCTGCACGCGATACGCAGACCGCGGCGCCCTCACCTCACCGCGTCTATGCGCCCTTCCTGCTTGTAGTCGCGCACCTTGCGCTCGGCGATCGCGCCGCGCGAGCCGACGATCATCTCGGTCATCCACGACATCAGCACGTCGGTGTAGTCCTTCTGCGCCGCCTTGTCGTCGAACGCGTGGCTGGCGCCGCGTATCAGCCGGCGGGTCATCGAGCGGGCGCTGCCGAAGGCGCCGGCGTAGTTGTCGATGACCTGCCGCGGGATGATCTCATCGTGCTCGGCTTCGACCAGCAGCACGTCGCCGGCGAAGCGCGCGCATGCCTGCAATGCGCGGTTCTGATCCACCGCCAGCGGACGGCGACGGTAGCCGGCCAGCCCGGGGTCCTCGTTCAACTGCCGCTTCGGCGCTTCCCAGTCCTTGTCCAGGTAGATCGCCGGTGTCCGCAGCGCCAGCCAGCGTACCGGCCTGAGCTGCGACAGGAGCGCGGCCAGGTAGCCGCCATAGCTGATGCCGACCAAGGCGATGGCATCGCGGTCGACATGCGGCTGCCGTACCAGCCAGTCGTAGGCGGCGCACAGGTCCTGGAGGTTCTGTGGGCGCGTGACCGTGTCCCGGCTGGCCGCCCTGGCCCGGTGCCCGCGCAGGTCGAAAGTGAGGCATACGCAGCCGAGCGCGGCCGCTTCCCGCGCCCGGCTCAGGTCGTGCTCCTGGCTTCCGCCCCAGCCATGCACGAACAGCACGCCGGGCAGTTCGCGCTGCGGCGAGAGGATCGTGGCCTCCACGCTCTCCTCGGGGGTCACCTCGATGCGGCAATGGTCCAGTTCAACGTCCATCGGGCACGATCCTGGCGTATTTGCGTGGCGAACCGGCATCGCCGTCGCCATAAAGGATGGCCTCGGCCGGCAGTGGCGCGTCGTCGTAGGATTCCCGGGTTTCGGCGACGACCGACGGGCGGTCGGGGTGGCGCGCCAGCCATTCGAGCGCGATCACCTCGGCCATGCTGGCGCCGCCGAAGCGCCAGGACTGTTCGAGCACGCCCACGTGTCGCCGGCCCCGGGAATCCACGCCAATGATGACGTCGTAATTCCGCCGCGATGCCAGGACGCCGTAGCTGCCGCGCACCAGCGCGTCGTAGGCCAGCGCGACGGCCACCGCCTCGGCGGGCGCCTTTCCGGCGAGGTTGGAAAACGGCCCGCGGAACACGGTGAGCGTGGAGCCGCCGTATACCTGGCGGCCGGCGCGGTCCACGACCGTGCGCTGCTGGCCGCAGTAGGCGATCTCGTGACCCGGCAGGCTGGCGCTGCCGATGCTGCAGGTCGATGACCGCACCAGGTTCCTTTCCAGGACCAGTCCGTCCTCCAGCGCCCCGTCCACCGCCTCCAGCCAGCGCGCCAGCGCCGAGGGGGCGCGCACGATCGCCTGGCCGTTGCCGCCGCGCGCGAACGGCTGCTTGAGCCGCACCTCGCCTTCGCGCAGCAACTCGGTTCCCGCCGCCCACGCGTCATCGGCGGTGAACACGCAGCAGCCGGGCAGCGTCAGCCGCTCGATGCCGTCCAGTTCCTGCCATCCCGTTGGCAGCGATGCGTCCGCGCGCCACGGCCGATGGCTGATCAGTTTGGTGGCGACGAAATCGTGGGGCACCACGCCGCCCCACAACTGCGATTCGTCCTGGATTCCCAGGGCATCGGCCTCGCGCCGGGTCAGGGTGGACATGGGAATGCAATAGCTGCCGCCGTTGATGCCCGGCGACGCCAGCGCCGCGTCGTACTCCAGCCCCAGCAGCGCCGCGATCCGCGTTGCCGCGAAGCGCAGCGTGGCGACTTCGTGCGCGCTGCACTGGTGCGTACCATCGAAGATGAGGGAAAGCCTGCGCATTCCTGCTCCGGGGCGTGCCGCTCCGCATCCATGCCGGCAGGCAACTGGTCTGTGCGATCAGGGGCCGTCCCGGGTTCCCCGGCGTCGTGGGCAGCTGTAGCAGCGGCATGGTGGTCGACCCGTGAGCGGCCCTGCGGCGTTCGTCACCCGCGTCTAACCGGGTGGAGCCCCGACCCGCGTCGTGGAGCGTCCCGACGTGCGTCCCGGCCATGCACGCCACGCTGCCCTCATGTAAGCGCCATGGCCGCCAATGTCAGGTCGGCGACCAGTTCCCTGCGCGCGCGCTCGCGGCCGGGCGACGGCATGCGCAGGATCGCCGAAGGATGCCAGGTGGCGAGTGCACGCGTACCGGTGCCCAGTGCCTGCCATGCACCGCGGTCCTGGCTGACCCGGAATGCGTTGCCGAACAGGGTCTGCGCCGCCATCGCGCCCAGCGCGACCACGATGCGCGGGCGGACCTGCGCCAGTTCCGCGGCGAGCCACGGGCGGCACGCGGCCTGCTCGGACGCGCTTGCGCGCCTGTGCAGGCGCGCCTTGCCGCGCTGTTCGTACTTGAAGTGCTTGACCGTGTTGGTCATGTACAGCCCGGTGGCGTCCAGCCCGGCTTCGGCGATGGCCTCGCGCAGCAGCCGCCCCGCCGGGCCAACGAAGGGCCGGCCTTCCAGGTCCTCATGCGCGCCGGGTTGTTCGCCGATGAGCATCAGCGCCGCGCCGCCCGGGCCGGCGCCGAACACGGTCTGCGTCGCATGCCGCCAGAGCGGGCAGCGCCGGCACCCGGCCGCTTCGCGCCGCAGCGCCGCCAGGCTGCCGGACGGGATGTCGTCCACGGGCTTGGCGAGCCGGGGCGGTTCGCGGGCGGGAATGCGTGCCATGGCGCCACCGTAGCCGGGGCGTGACTGGCCAGGCGTGAAACACATCGCGCCCGCGGAACCACGCCACGCCCATCCGCATCCCTGCGCGGACGGCCGGGAACGCGCCACGCACCTTCCGCGGCTTCCCACGCATTTCACTTCGGCGCATGCAGCAGCCCGGGAACGGCGATCCGGGTGTCACTGCCGCGTGCGGCCGCACCGCGTTGGAGGGGTGCTGCAGTACCTGGCGGACTTGGCTACCATCCGCGCGGATTCTCACGCGGCAACGACGGCCCGATCACCTCGTGCTTCCTTTCCTTCGCCCATGTTGGGCGCGGGATCGCGTCGCGCGGGATCCAGGACGGCGCGACACCCCGATACGCCGCGAACACAAGCGGCGTGGAGCCGAAGCGGAGGCTGGAGAGTGACACCGAAGACCGGCGACGGTGCGGCGCCCAGGGCGCCGTGGATCGGCATGCTGCTGGGACTGGCGCTCAGCGCCGGCCTGGTCGCGATGGTGGTGCATGGCGGCTTCGCCCGGCTGGACGCCGCGCGCCGGCAGAGCGCGGCGGTCGCGGCCGGCATCGACAAGCTGCTCCGGTACGAGATCCGCAATCTGGAGCGCGCGCTCAACGGCATGGCCACCGAGGCGGACGGGTACGCCGCCGACCCGGCGGCATGGGACCTGCCGGGCGCGATCCGCGGCGTGGTCGCGCGCAATGGCGAGCTCCAGGACATCGACCTGGTGGGACGGGACGGGCGCCTGCTCTACCACGGCGTCGACGCGCCGGCGCGTGCGGTTCCGCCGGACGTGCTGCGATCGAGTGCCACCGGCCGGCTGGTGCCCGGCGCCGTGCTGCACGAGGGCAGGTCGCAGCCCGTGGTGCCCTTGGTCGTGCGCACGCCGAAGCAGAACTGGCTGGTCGCGTACCTACATGCGTCCGAGCTCCAGGAGATGCTGGGCGATGCCGACCTGGGCAGGCGCGGCAGCATCACCCTGCTGGGCGCCAGCGGCCAGGTATTGGCGCAGCGGCGCCCCGGCGCGTGGCCGCCGGCCACCGCCGCGAACGCGCCGCCGCTTCGCCCGTCGTGGCTGCATTCCCTCGCGGCGCCGATCGTCGGCAGGTCCGCGGCGAGCGGCTATCCCTTCGAAGTGGTGGTTTCCCTGTCGCGGCGCGACGTGCTGGCGCCCTGGTTCGCTTCGTCCGCGGCATCACTGGGCCTGCTCCTGCTCTATTGGGCCGGAATGATCCACCTCACGCGGCGCGTGGCCGCGGCCGAAGCGGTCCGGCGCACGGTCCATGCCGAACTGCAGCGCCAGGCCGACTGGCTGGGCAAGGCGCAGGAGGCGGCGCGCATGGGGGTATGGGCGATGGACGCGGTCAACGACGAGGTGCACGCCTCCGCGCACGCCCGGCAGCTGTTCGGCCTGCCGCCGGGGACCGCGCCGCTGCCGGCGCGGGCGTTCTTCGAGCGCATCCACGAGCGCGACCGGAGCCGCATCGAGGCCGAGTTCGCCGATGCCTGGAACCGGGGCGCCGCCTTCGCCTTCGAGTACCGCGTGGCGCTGCCCGATGGCGCGGTGCGCTGGATAAGCGCGCGCGGCGCGCCGGTCGCCCACCACGACGCGGGCCTGCGCATGACCGGCACCATCGCCGACATCACCGAACGCCGCCGGCAGCAGGCGCGGCTGCAGCGCGCCGAGGCGCAGTTCCGCGAGCTGTTCGAGCGCAACCCGCTGCCGTTCTGGGTGTTCGACATCGCCACCCTGCGCTTCCTGGCGGTCAATGCCGCCGCCGTGCAGCGCTACGGCTATTCGCGGGAGGAATTCCTGGCGATGACGATCCTGCAGATCCGCCCCGAACAGGCCGCCGACGAGGTACGCGACTCGGTGGCCGACACCGCCGAGCCGCGCGATTCCCGGCCCGTCTGGCAGCATGTCACCCGCGACGGCCGGCTCATCCACGTACGCGTCCACAGCAGCACCATCCGTTTCGACGGCCGCGACGCGCGGCTGGTGCTGGCCGAGGACGTGAGCGAGCGCGTGGCGTACGAGCGCGACTTGGAATGGCGCGCGACCCATGAGGAAAGCACCGGCCTGCTGCACCTGCGTGCGCTGCTGGATGCCGTGGACGCACGCGGCGCCGCCGGCGGCACCGGCACGCATGCCTTCGTCCATGTGCAGCTGCGCGATCTGGAACTCGTCTCGCCGACCTTCGGCCCGCGCACCCGCGACGAGATCGTGCTGCACGTGGCGCGCCGCATCGAACAGGTCGTGCAGCGCCATGGCCTGGTGGCCTACCTGCCTTCCGACGCATTCGTGCTGGCCATGTGGCAGGCGGAGAACTGGCACGAGCTGGTCGACGAGATGAAGGCCGCGCTCGCGGCGCCCATCGAATCGGCCACCGGTCGCCACCGGGTACAGGCCTGGCTGGGCGTCGCCTTCCAGCAGGCCGGCGAGCCCGCCGAGCAGGCCGCCGGGCATGCGGTGCTGGCCGCGCTGGAGGCGCGTGCGCACAACCAGGCCTCGATGCTCTACTCGGCCAGCATGGCCGAACGCGCGGCCGAACGGCTCGCCACCGTCGGCCGGCTCCGCACCGCGCTGGCGAACGAGGAGTTCGAGCTGGTCTACCAGCCCATCCTGCGCATCGGCGACGGCCGCGTCACCGGTGCCGAGGCGCTGCTGCGCTGGCGCGTGGACGGCCGCCATGTTTCCCCGGCCACCTTCATTCCACTGTGCGAGGAATCGGGAATGATCGTGCCCATCGGCGAATGGGTGATCGACCAGGCGGCGCAGGCGCGGCAGCAGCTGGGCGCGCGCGGCCACGACGCCATCTCCATCGCGGTCAACATCTCGGCGGTGCAGTTCATGTCCGGCGCGGTTCCGCGCAGCCTGCGGCGGGTGCATGCGCGCTACCGGCTGCCGCGCGGCGCCCTGCACGTGGAACTGACCGAAACGGCGATGCTGCAGCGGCCGGAGATCGCCCGCGCGGCGATGGAGGAACTGCAGCGCGAAGGCGTATGCGTGTCGATAGACGATTTCGGCACCGGTTTCTCCAGCATGGGCTACCTGCGCGACCTGCCGCTCAACCATCTCAAGATCGACCGCAGTTTCGTCCAGGACGTGCACCGCGATCCGCGCAACGCCTCCATCTGCCAGGCGCTGATCGCGCTCGGCCGTGGCCTCGGCCTGGAACTGATCGCCGAAGGCGTGGAGCACCCGCTCGAACTGCAGTGGCTGCGCGGGCACGGGGTGGACAGCGCGCAGGGCTTCCTCATCGCGCGGCCCATGCGGCTGGAGGATTTCGCATCGTGGCTGGACGATCACCGCGATTCCGGCGGCGCGGGCGCCGCAGCGGACGCCGGCTAGTGGCGCCCCACCGGCCGCAGGCCTCTACACCGGCCTCACGGCGATGCATGCGCCGCGAATGCGCGATCGCCGAGCATGGCGTGGAGTACGCGGCATCAGCGCCTGGATCGGCGCCGGGAGAGCAGCCACGGCAGGGCGAGCCCGGCACCGAACATGGCGTAGATGCAGAACATGTCCGTAGGTCGAAGCCGCCTTTCGAAGCCCGGCGTCAGCCGCGGCGGCACGACCTTGTAGTCCACCAGGTAGGCGGTGGCCGCGGTGGCTGATGCCAGCGCGAGCGTGCGGCGCGGCGAGGACCGTCCGTTGCGCAGCGCTTCGAATGCCGTGGCCCAGAACACCGAGGAGGCGTGATGAATCAGGTAGCCGGTCAGGGTATGGCGCAGGCTCCAGCCGGTGCGCAGGTGCGCCTGCCGCGGCCAGATCCAATGGCTGGTGGCGTTGGTGCCGGCGGCCGCGGCGCGGCTGCGGCGGTGGCTGAACCAGGACACCAGCAGGCTGGAACAGACGCTGGCGCAGCTGCCCGAGCACAGGGCGCGGGCCAGCACGCGGCGCCAGAACGGGCGTTGACGGTGTTCATCGCCGGCGGCAGCGGCCTGATCGGCGGCGCGCTGGCGGACAGGCTGGAGCGCTCGGGGCATGCGGTGATCCTCGGCGTGCGCGACGTGGCTGCCATGAAGCGGCGGCGGCCGGGAGCGCACGTAGTGCGTTTCGATTTCGTGGCGCCGGAGGTTGAGGCGCTGGCCGATGCGCTGGCCGGCACCGACGTGGTGGTGAACGCCGCGGGCGTGTTCAAGGAAGGACGGCAGCAGAGTTTCGACGACGTCCACGTGAACGGGCCGTGCAGCCTTTTCCGGGCCGCGGCACTGGCCGGCGTCGCCCGCGTCGTGCAGCTCTCGGCGCTGGGCGCGGAGCTGGACGCGCCCACGCCGTACTGGCGCAGCAAGGCGCGCGGCGACCGCTGCGCGCGCGCCTTCCCGGGCACGTCGGTGGTGGTGCGGCCGTCGCTGGTCTATGCCGACGACGGTGCCAGCAGCCTGTTGTTCCAGCGCCTGGCCACGCTGCCGTGGCTGCCGCTGCCGGCCACGACGGCCGACGTGCAGCCCATCCACCTGGACGACCTGGTCGAGGGCCTGGTCGCCCTGCTGGAACACCCCGATCCTCCACCGCAGATCGATGCGGTCGGTCCGCGGGCGCTGCCGCTGGCGTCCTACCTGCGGGCGCTGTCGCCGCTGGATGCGCGCCCGCCACGCGTGCTGCGCATTGCCGACCGCGTGGCGCGGACGGCGGCCAGCGCGCTGCGGTGGCTGCCGGGCCAGCCGGTCGACGGCGATGCGCTGCGCATGCTCGCCCGGCCCAGTACCGGCGACGCGGCGCCATGGCGCGCACTGCTGCGGCGCGAACCGCGCGACCCCGCCGCCTTCATCGCGCCGGCGCGGCGGCCGGCCCTGCGCCGCGCCGCGGTGCTGGCCAACATGCTGCCGCTGCTGCGCGCCAGCCTGTCGCTTACCTGGCTGTATACCGCCTGGGTATCGCTGTTCGTTTTTCCGCAGGCCGCCAGCATCGACCTGCTGCTGCGCGCGCATGTCCCGGCGGCCCTGGCACCCGCATCGCTGCATGCCGCCGCGGCGCTGGATGCGGCGCTGGGCCTGGGCATGTGGGTACGACGCTGGCGGCGGGCGGCTTACCTGGTCCAGATCGGCATGGTGCTGTTCTACAGCGTGGTCATCGGCCTGTGGCTGCCGGAGTACTGGGCGCATCCCTATGGCCCGATGATCAAGAACCTGCCGCTGCTCGCCCTGACCCTGCTGCTGCTCTGGCTGGAGGCCCCGCGTGGACATCGTGCTGGTTAAGTACCTGCATATCCTTTCCTCGACCTTCCTGTTCGGCACCGGCGTGGGCACCGCCTTCTACCTGCTGTTCGCCAGCCGCGGCCGCGATCCGCGCGTGGTGGCGGCGGTCGCGCGGCTGGTAGTGGTGGCCGACTGGATCTTCACCGCCACCACCGTGGTGTTCCAGCCGCTGTCCGGGCTGTACCTGGCCCATCGCCTGGGCATCCCGCTGGGCACGCCGTGGCTGTACTGGTCGCTGGTCCTGTTCCTGATCGCCGCCCTGTGCTGGCTGCCGGTGGTGCGCCTGCAGATCCGCCTGCGCGACATCGCGCAGGCGGCGGCGGACAGCGGCCAGCCCCTGCCCCTGGAATACGACCGGCACCTGGGCGCCTGGGCCGCGCTGGGCGTGCCGGCGCTGCTCTCGTTCCTGGCCATCTTCTACCTGATGACCGCCAGGCAGACGTTCTGGTGAAGCGCGGTGAAGTCCGTCAGGCCGACGCCAGGCGCTGCAGCCGCGCGGCCTGCGCCTGCAGGGCGTCGCGCAGCGCCGCGGGGCGGCGCACCTGGAAGTCGAACGGCAGCCGCGACAGTTCGCGCGCGAACCAGTCCAGGTCGTCGGCCTGCGCGCACAGCCGGGTGCCCTCGCCGCTCGGCTCCAGTACGCCGAGGGCGTCGAAGATGCCACGCCGCGCGGTGGCCAGGTCCGCGTGCAGCAGCACCTCGATGGCGTGCGCGCGCGGCAGCGTGGCCACGGAAGCAGCCAGATGGGCGAGGATGTCGAAGCCGTGCGGGCGGCCGAAGCTGGCCGGCATGGCCTGCACCTGCTCGATGCGGTCGAGCCGGAACGAGCGCACGCCGCCGCGCAGGTGGCAATGGCCGACCGCGTACCAGCGGCCGCCGCGCCAGGCCAGCCCCCACGGATCGAAATCGCGCTCGCTGGTGCCGCCCGCGGCGCGGTAGCGCAGGTGCACGCGCTGGCGCGACTGCGCCGCCTGGCTCAGCACGCCCAGCGCGGCGCTGTCCACGCCGCCGTCCGTGCCGGCGCCGGCGATATCCAGGGCGACGCTGTCGTCGATGGCGCGCGCCTGCCGTTTGAGGGCTTCTGGCATCACCCGTTCCAGCTTGGCCTGCGCGCTGGCCGACGCCGGCGCCGCGCCGGCCAGGCCGAGGCCGCGCGCGGCGAGCAGGCCCACCGACAGCGCCAGCGCCTCGTCATTGCTGAACACCATCGGCGGCAGCCGGAACCCCGGCACCAGCGCGTAGCCGCCATAACGGCCGCGCTCGGCGGTCACCGGCACGCCCATCGCTTCCAGCGTGGCGACCTGGCGGCGCAGGGTGCGGCCGTCCACGCCCACGCGCCGCGCCAGTTCCGGGCCGCTCATGCGGCCATGGGCCTGCAGCAGTTCGAGCACCGCCAGAACACGGGTGGTCGGGAGAGTCATGACCGCGCTTCCGGATTCAATCAGGACGCATTCTGCCCTGATTGGCTTCTACGGTAGCGCGGTGCCCGGCGAGTGGCCCCTTGCGACCGCCTGTCGGTGATCCATCCAACCGGGGAAACTCGATGACGCTTGCCGCCCGCCTCTCGCTGTCCGCCAGCCTGTGCGCCCTGCCCCTCGCGGCGCAGGCCGCCCCTGCACCCGCCATGCCGCCGCCGATGGAGACGGTGGCGCACCTGCACGACTACCAGGTCATCGAGTTCCGGCGCTACGTCACCGCCGCGGGCCGGCGCGGCGACTTCGCGCGCTATTTCGATGCCTATTTCCCGGAAGCGTTCGAGCAGCTCGGCGCGATGGTGTTCGGCCAGTTCGCCGAGCGCGGCGACCCGCAGCGCTTCACCTGGCTGCGCGGATTCCACGACCTGCAGGCGCGGCCGGTGGTGAACGCCGCCTTCTACTACGGACCGCTGTGGCGCGAGCACCGCGCCAAGGTCAACGCGATCCTGCCCGACAGCGACAACGTGATGCTGATGCGGCCGCTGCACCCCGGCCGCGGTGTCGCCGTGCTGCCGGCGGTCGATCCGGTGGCGGAGCCCGGCGGTGCCGGCGGCATCGTCATCGCGCAGGTGTTCGCGGTGGAGAAGGACGACCTCGACACCTTCGCCAGGCATGCCGAACGCGCGTTCGCGGCCTACGACGGGCCGGGCGTGCATGGCGCCGGCGTGCTGGTGTCGCTGGACGTGCCCAACAACTTCCCGCAGCTGCCGGTCCGCGGGGACGGCCCGTGGCTGGTGTGGCTGGGCGTATGCCGCGACGAAGCGGCATTGCGCATGCTGTCGCCGCGGCTGGAAGCGGCCGAACGCGAACTGGGCGCCGGCGGCGCGCTGCGCGGGCCGGTCGAACGCATCGTCATGGACCCCACGCCGCGCTCGCGGCTGCGCTGGCTGCCGTTCGATGCCACCGCCGCGCAGGACGCGCCATGACCGGCGCCGCGCACCTGTGGCTGTTCTTCGTGATGGTGCTGGGGGTGGTGCTGCTGCCGGGCCTGGACATGGCCTGCGTGATGGCCAACGCCCTGGTCGGCGGCCGGCGCGCGGGCCTGCTGGCGACCGCCGGCGTGATCGCGGGCGGCGCCTGCCACGTGCTGATGGGGGTGCTCGGGATCATGGCAGTGCTGGCGCTGGTGCCCGCCGCCTTCAACGTCATGCTGCTGGCAGGCGCGCTCTACATCGCCTGGATCGGCGTGTCGCTGCTGCGCAGCCGCGCCACTTTCGGCGCCCTGCCATCGGTGCCGGCGCGCGGCGGCGGGGCGAGCTTCGGCCAGGGCCTGCTCACCAGCCTGCTCAATCCCAAGGCCTACCTGTTCATGCTGGCGGTGTTCCCGCAGTTCCTGCAGCCGGGCAACGGTGCGCTGTGGCTGCAGGCGGTGGTGCTGTGGGCGATCATCGCCGCCTGCCAGGCCGGCGTGTACGGCTCCATGGCGCTGGTCGGCGAGCGCGTGCGCGCCTGGCTGGAATCGCGGCCGACGGCCAACCTGCGCGTCGCGCGCGGCGTCGGCGCGCTGCTGGTCGCGGTGGCGGCTTTCACCGCGTGGGAAGGCTGGCGGCTGGCATAAGGGCGCAGGGAGGCACCGGCCCCATCGCGTCCGTTCGCTCAGCCGCGCGGCGGCCCCGCCAGATACTGCGCGTCGCTGACATGCTCGGCCCATTCGACATTCCTGCCGTCCAGTGCTTCCTGGATGGCGATATGGGTCATGGCCGTGGTCGGCGATGCGCCATGCCAGTGGCGGTGTCCCGGCGGGCACCAGATCACGTCGCCGGCGCGGATCTCGACGATCGGGCCGCCCTCGCACTGGGTCCAGCCGCAGCCGGCGGTGACGACCAGGGTCTGCCCCAGCGGATGCGTATGCCAGGCCGTGCGCGCGCCCGGCTCGAAGGTGACCGCGGCGCAGGAGACGCGGGCCGGTCCGGGCGGCGTGTTCAAGGGGTCGATGCGGACCGTGCCGGTGAACCACTCGGCAGGGCCCTTGACCGAGGGCTGGGAGCCAGCGCGTTTGAGTTCCATGGAATGCCTCGCTTCTTGGATGAGGGCGTTGGGATCAGTCATCCGCGGCCGGCTCAATGCGAACCTGCACCGGCCCTGGATGCCGCAGCGCCTGCAGGTCGCCGTCGATGCGGCCCAGCCGGACCAGACCCTTCGAGTAGCCGAACGGTTTGTGGAAGATCGCCAGATTGCCCCACGGCGCGTAGAAGGCCAGATCGCCCGCAACGGGAGTCACGCCGGCGGGCGCGCCCACGGTCGAGAGCGGCCGTGGCAGCGGCGCGATCTTCTCGGTCGCGGCGTAGTCCTCCAGCTGCAGGTTCAGTGGCAGCTGCGCGAGGAAGTCGCGGGTAGCGGCGCCGTCCTCCAGCGTGGCGGACAACGCGCGGCCATCGATCAGCAGTCGGATCTTCATCGAACGGTTCTCCGGTGTGGCGGCAGCCTGTGGGCGTGCGGCAGCATGGGGATCATCCTGCTGCGCGCATGCAACTGGCGCGAGGGACAGCAGACACAGCAAGGCGAGCGGCAATCGCAAGGCACGGGTATCGGCACGCATCAGCGCCCCGCTCCCATCGCCATCCGCCGCTGCGTTCCCGCGGTCCAGCCCGTCAGCAGCGCCGCCAGCAGCAGGATCGCGGCGGCGGCGACCAAGGTGGCCTGGTAGCCACGGCCGTCGAACAGCACGCCGCCCACGGTCGACCCCAGCGCGATGGAACACTGCACGACGGCGACCATCAGCCCGCCGCCGGCCTCGGCGTCGTGGGGAAACGTCTGCGCCACCCAGCTCCACCATCCCACCGGCGCCGCGGTGGCGAGCAGGCCCCACAGCGCCAGCAGCGCCGTCGCGGCCCACAGCCAGCCACCGGTGGGAATCAGCACCAGCGCAATGGCGGCCATCGCGACCGGAATGACGACCAGCGTGCGGTACAGGCCGCGCCGCAGGAACGCACCGATCGCCACGGTGCCGAGGAAGCCGGCGACGCCGATGCCCAGCAGCACCAGCGACAGGCCCCGCGGGTCCACGCGCGTCACCAGCTCCAGGAAGGGGCGCACGTAGGTGAACAGCGCGAACTGGCCCATGAAGAAGGCGCCGCACGCCACCATGCCCAGCAGCACCACCCTGCGCCGCAGCAACTGGAGCCCCTGCCCGCGCGTCGCGCCGGTCGCCGCGGCCATGCGCGGCAGGCTGATCCATTGCCAGGCGAACGCGATCGCCGCTACCGGGAACAGGCACAGGAACGCCCCCCGCCAGCCGATCACCGCGCCCAGGTAGCTGCCCAGCGGCGCGGCGATCACTGTCGCCAGCGCGTTGCCGCCGTTGAAGATGGCCAGGGCGCGCGGCACCTGGTCGGCGGGCACCAGGCGCATGGCCGTGGCCGCCGACATCGACCAGAAACCGCCGATCACCACGCCGATGAACGCGCGGCCGGCCATGTAGGTCGGGTAGTCCGGGGCCAGCGCGACGACCACGCCGGACAGCGCCATCAGCGCGGTCAGCGCCAGCAGCAGCGTCCTGCGGTCCATGGCGCCAGCCAGCCGCGTGATCGACAGGCTGGTCAGCACCGCGAAGGCGCCGGAAATGGCGATGCCGTAGCCGGCCCGCCCCTCGCTGACGCCCAGATCGGCCGCCATCGGCGTCAGCAGGCTGACCGGCATGAATTCGGAGGCGATCAGGGCGAACACGCACAACGTCATGGCGAACACGCCGCCCCAGCGGGCGCGCTCGCGGCCGGCGTCCTGCGGCGCGGCGGCGGATATCGGGGAAGAGGTCATTGCGGTTCCATCGGGATGAAGGACGCCGCGCGCCCGGTGGGGCGCGGTCGTCGACAACGGTGGGGCGAATGCGCCGGAGCGCGCGCGGCGGCTACGGCGCCGGCAGGTTGTGCCGGAAGAACGAGGCCAGCCGTTCGAACGGGATCAGGTCGGTGCGGTCGTACAGGTCCACGTGCCCGGCGCCCTCCACCCAGAGCAGTTCCTTGGGCTCGCCGGCCAGGCGGTAGGCCTGTTCGCTGAACTCCCTGGAGTGCGCCTGGTCGCCGCTGATGAACAGCATCGGCCGCGGCGAGATCGTCTCGATGTCGTTGAAAGGGTAGAAGTTCATGAACTTCACGTTGCTGCTCAGCGTCGGGTGCGTGGTCAACTCGGGCGACGAGCCGGCCGGCGTGAACGCGCCGCGCGGGGTGCGGTAGAAGTCGTGGAACTCGCGCTGGATCGGGTGGGTATCGGCCTGGAGCCGGTGCACGGTGCCGCTGGTGTAGCGCGTCGCGCCGCCCTCGGCCTCGACCCAGCGCTGCCGCGCGGCCTCGTCGATGATCGCCTGGCGCTGTTCCAGCGTCTGCGAATGGTTCAGTGCGTCGCGGTTGGCCGCGCCCATGTCGTACATGCTCACCGTGGCGATGGCCTTCATGCGCGGATCGATCTTGGCCGCGCTGATCGCGAAGCTGCCGCTGCCGCAGATGCCCAGCACGCCTATCCGCTCGCGGTCGACGAAGTCCTGTGTTCCCAGGTAGTCCACCGCGGCGCTGAAGGCTTCGGCGTAGAGGTCCGGCGCCACCGCGTTGCGCGGCTGTCCCGCGCTTTCGCCCCAGAACGACTGGTCGATGGCCAGGGTGACGAAGCCCTGCTCGGCCAGCTTCTGCGCGTACAGGGTGGCGCTCTGTTCCTTCACCGCGCCCATCGGGTGACCGACGATGATGGCCGGGTAGCGCCTGCCGGGCTCGTGGTCGCCGGGCAGGAACAGGTTGCCGGCGATGCGCATGCGGTACTGGTTGTCGAAGCCCACCTTGCGGTGCACGAGCCGCTCGCTCCAGTAGAAATTGTCCGCACCGTGGGACAGGTCCTGCGCCGGGGCGGCGGGGATCGCGGCGGCCAACGCCAGCGCGAGCAGCAGCGTTCGCATCGGCATCGGCCTCATCGGGACAGGGTGGCGTTGTCGATGACGAAGCGGTATTTCACGTCGCCAGCCAGCATGCGCTCGTAGGCGGCGTTGATGCCGTCGGCGGCGATCAGCTCGATGTCGGCGACGATGCCGTGTCCGGCGCAGAAATCGAGCATCTCCTGGGTCTCGGGAATGCCGCCGATCATCGACCCGGCCAGGGTGCGGCGCTGGGTGATCAGGTTGAACACGTTCGGCGAGGGGTGCGGCGTGGCCGGCGCGCCGACCAGCACCATGGCGCCGTCGCGGCGCAGCAGCGCCAGGAAGGCATCCAGGTCGTGCGGCGCGGCCACGGTGTTGACGATCAGGTCGAAGCTGCCGGCGTGCGCGGCCATCGCCTCGCGGTCGCGCGAGACCACCACCTCGTCGGCGCCCAGCGCCAGCGCGGCCTCGCGCTTGGAGCCGGAGGTGGTGAAGGCGACCACGCGCGCGCCCAGCGCATGGGCCAGCTTGATGCCCATGTGGCCGAGGCCGCCGATGCCGACCACGCCGACCTTGCGCCCCGGGCCGGCCTGCCAGTGGCGCAGCGGCGACCAGATGGTGATGCCGGCGCACAGCAGCGGCGCCACCGCCGCCAGCTGCGCTTCGGGGTGGCGGATGCGCAGCACGTAGCGTTCGTGGACGACGATGCGTTCGGAGTAACCGCCCAGCGTCCAGCCCGGCGCATCGGCGGTCGGCCCGTTGTAGGTGCCGACCATGCCCTGGCAGTAGTTCTCCAGGCCCTCGGCGCAGTCCGCGCAGTGGCGGCAGCTGTCGACGATGCAGCCCACGCCGACCAGGTCGCCCGGCGCGAAGCCGCTCACCTGCCCGCCCACCGCCGACACCCGGCCGACGATCTCGTGGCCCGGCACGCACGGGAACCGGGTGCCCTGCCATTCGGCGCGCACCTGGTGCAGGTCCGAATGGCAGATGCCGCAGTAGGCGATGTCGATCTGCACGTCGTGCGGGCCCGGCACGCGCCGGGTGATGTCGAGCGGTTCCAGCGGGCGGTCGCCGGCGTGGGCGCCATAGGCTTTGACGGACTGGGTCATGTCGGCTGCATCCGGATGGGAGGTGGGGGCATTCTGCGCCTCCTTTATTGCAATGATTAGCCGATGGATTCTTTTAAGGTCTATTAGCCCTGCTAATCAATCCAGCGTGCCACACTGGCGCCATGGCACGACGCAACCTCAACGACCTGCTGGCCTTCGTCACCGTCGCCCGGGAAGGCAGCTTCACCCGTGCCGGCGCGGCGCTGGGGGTTTCCCAGTCCGCGCTCAGCCAGGCGATCAAGGCGCTGGAGGAACGGCTGCGCATCCGCCTGCTGACGCGCACCACGCGCAGCGTCTCCCCCACCCCGGCCGGCGAGCGGCTGCTGCTGGCCATCGGCGAGCGCTTCGACGAGATCGAGGCCGAACTGGATGCGCTGACCGAGCTGCGCGACAAGCCGGCCGGCACGGTGCGCCTTACCTGCGGTGACCACGTGCTGCGCACGCTGCTGCTGCCGCGGCTGCTGCCGCTGATGCACCGCTACCCGGACATCGCCATCGAGTTCGACATCAGCTACGGGCTGCGCGACATCGTCGCCGACCGTTTCGACGCGGGCGTGCGCCTGGGCGAGAGCATCGACCGGGACATGGTCGCGCTGCCGATCGGGCCGAAGCTGCGCATGGCGGCGGTCGCGTCGCCCGCCTATTTCCAGCGCCACCCGCCGCCGAAGGCGCCCGCGGACCTGACCGCGCACAACTGCATCAACATGCGTTTCCCCACCGCCGGCGGCCTGTACGTATGGGAGTTCGAGCGCCGCGGCCGGCAGGTGAACGTGCGGGTGGAAGGACAGGCCATCTTCAATGCCTCCCCGCCCATCGTGCAGGCCGCGCTGGACGGCCTGGGCGTGGCGTTCCTGCCAGAGGACGAGTTCGCGCCGCACATCGAGGAAGGACGCCTGCTGCGCGTGCTGCAGGACTGGTGCCCGCCGTTTTCCGGCTACCACCTGTACTACCCCAGCCGGAAGCAGCATTCGCCGGCGTTCGCGCTGGTGGTGGAGGCGCTGCGCGCGGGCAGCTGAGGAACAGGCAGCAGGCGCGATGGCGTTGGTGTTGGTGTTGGTGTTGGCAGCAACGCACGAAGGGCCCGGAACCGGGCCCTCCATGCGGCGCATCGGCGCACCGGGCTACTCAGCGGCCACGCGAACTGCGGCGGCCGCGGTCGTCGTCATCGTCCCTGCGGCCTTCCCAGCCACGCTCGGCGGCACGGGCGTGGCCTTCCGGGTCGCCGAACCAGCCGCCGTGGCCGCCACGCGAGGAACCGCCACGATCATCGTCGTAGCGCGAAGAACGGCTGGAGCCGCCCCGGTCGTCGTCGTAGCGCGAACGGCTGTAGCGGCCCCGGTCATCGTCATCGCGGCGGCCTTCCCAGCCGCGTTCGGCCGCACGCGCATGGCCTTCCGGATCGCCGAACCAGCCGCCATGGCCGCCACGCGAACCGCCGCGGTCGTCGTCGTAACGCGAGCGGCTGGAACCGCCGCGATCATCGTCGTAGCGCGAACGGCTGTAGCGGCCGCCGCGGTCGTCATCGTCGTTCCGGCGGCCTTCCCAACCGCGTTCGGAAGCGCGCGAATGGCCTTCCGGGTCGCCGAACCAGCCGCCATGGCCGCCACGCGAACCGCCGCGGTCGTCGTCATCGCGCGAACGGCTGTAGCGGCCGCGGTCGTCATCATCGTAGTCGCGTCCGCGCGAAGAACGCTCGTCGTCGCGGGAGCGGCTGTAGCGGCGGTCGTCATCGTCCTGGCGTCCGCGGCTGGAGTAGCGGCGGTCGTCATCGCTCACGAAGCGACCCTGGTCGTCGCGTTCCTGGTTGTATCGTGCCATGTTCATATCTCCATAATCGGAATAACGCTGTCTGCCGAGCGAGCGGGAGGTCGGGGGAATCACGCCTTCGGCTTCGGCCTGCAGTTCGAGTTCCTGCTTCCTGGCCTTCAGGCGTTCCCCCAGCTCTGCCATGTCCAGGCCGGATGAAACGGCCTTCGCGAAGATCCCGCTGCTCGGCTTCTCTTCTTCGCGGACATGCAGATTCACGTACTCACCAAGTACCTTGACTTTCGCGTCGTAGAACGGCGCCCCGGGGCTGTCGTCGGTCAGCTCCTGGATGAACATGCCGAGCGAGTCGTGCTCGACCTGCGCTTCGTCCATCACCGCGTCCTCGATGCCGCCCTCGCGGCACGCCGGATAGAAGATCTCCTCTTCCAGCATGGCGTGGATGACCAGCGCGTTGCCGATGTTGCGCACCAGCTCGGACTTGTCGTCGGCATCCCCGGTGGCGGCGTACTGCGCGAACATCTGCTCGACCTGGCGGTGGTCCGCCTTGAGCAGTGCGACCGCATCCTGGCCAGTGGACGACGCCGGCGTGGGCGTCCTGCTGGCGGCCGTTCCGGCAGTCCCGGCGCCGGTCTTGCCGACGGCCTTGCTGGCGCTCTTGCTGGCGGTCTTCGTCGTGGCGGCCTTGGTGGTTTTTGCCTTCATTTCCTGGACTCCGTGTGCGGGTACCAGGAGAGTCAGCACACACCATGCCAACGCCGGATTCGCCGCGGACACGGCGTTTCAAGCGGTTTCGCGAAGACCGTGGCGCCGGCATGCGCGAAGCAAATGCGCACCCGCTGCAAATATTTCAGGGTGGCCGCTGCGTTTCGCATCGCGCCCGCTTCGACCATGCGCGCATGCGCACGCACCGTGCAGCACGCGGTGCGTCGCCCGGTTTCTCCGGCATCCCCGTCCATCGTCGACCCGGGTGCCTGCGCGCATCACGCGGCAGGCGCGGCCGACGCGGCATTCAGCGCCTGCGCAGCGGAACCTCGATCACGTACTCCACGCCGTGGTCGGTCAGTTCATAGGAGGTACGCGCCTTGAGCTGGTATGGCAGGGCGCGCTCGATCAGTTCGCGGCCGTACCCGCCCTTGCGCCCGGGCTCCGGCCGCACGACATCGCTGCACGCCTCGCTCCACTCCACCTTCAGCACCGGCGTGCCGTCCTCGCGGCGGTGGCGGCGCCAGCGCACCGCCAGCCGGCCGGAGCCGGCAGCCAGCGCGCCGTACTTGGTGGCATTGGTCATCAACTCATGCAGCGCCAGGGCCAGGGTCTGCAGCGTGGCCGATTCCAGGCCGACGCCGCCCGGGCCGTCCAGCACCACCTGCGCGCGGTCGGCGCCATGCGCCTGCAGTTCCTCCAGCAGCAGCCGGTCGAAGGTGACCGTCCTGCCCTCGTCCAGGCTGGAAAGCAGGGTATGCACCCGGGCGATGGCGGTTATGCGGCTGCGGTAGCTGTCGCGGAACTCGGCCAGCGTCGTGCATTCGTCCAGCGTGCGGTCGGCCACCGCGCACACCACCGCCATCAGGTTGCGGGTGCGGTGCTGCAGTTCGGCCATCAGCACCTGGGCGCGCTCCGAGGCCTCCTTTTCCTCGGTGGCGTCGTGGCCGATGCCGCCGATGCGCACCACCCGTCCTTCGCAGTCGAGCAGCGGGAACTTGGTATTGCGCATCCAGCGGATCGTGCCGTCGCCGCGGCGGATCCGGTATTCGATCACCACGCGCTCGCCGGTCCTGACCCGTTCCAGCGCCTCGCGGACCCGGTGCCGGTCCTCGCGCAGGATCAGGCTCGTCCACTTTTCCAGGGTCGGGTTGGCCAGCATCGTGCCGCGGTCGCACCCATACAGGTGATCGAAGGCCTGGCTCAGGTATTCGAGCCGGAACGTCTGGGCATTGCGGATCCACAGCACGTCGGAGGCGGCTTCGCCGAACTGGGCGAAGCGCGCCATGCTTTCGTGCAGCGCCCTTTCGACATCGACATGGCCGGTGACGTCGTGCAGGGTGCCGGCCACCTTGCCAAGATCGTGCGCGTCGCGCAGGCGGAACAGCGTCCTCAGCAGCAGCTGGCGCTGCTGCCCGTCGGGCAGCCAGTACCTGAACTGGCAGGTGGAGTCGCCGCGTTCCTCGCCCGTGCGCGACAGCAGCGCCTGCATGCGCCCGCGGTCCTGCTCGTGGACCCGCGACAGGAAGCCGTGCATGTCCGGGGCGACCACGCTTGGCCGGAAGCCGCCGATGTCGAAGCCCGAATCGGACCAGGCGATCGTATCGCTGGCCACATGCCAGACCCACCCGGCCAGGTGAGCGGGCCTGGCGATGCGCGACCCGGCTGCCCCGTCCTCCCCGCCAGCCTCAGCCGGCGTGGTCATGCAGCAGTTCCAGGAGCAACGCCCGCACGTCTTCCGCGCCGAACGGCTTGACGCATTGCAGGCAATCGGAATAACGCTCGGGAATCAATCCGTGGTCGTAGCCGGTCGTGAACAGGAAGGGCACGCCCTGCCCGCTCAGCCGGTCCGCCACCGGATACACGCTCTGCCGGCCCAGGTTGATGTCCAGCACCGCCGCATCGGGCATCGGATGACCGTCCAGCAGCGCGTTGGCATCCTCCACGCAGCTGGCCGGCCCCAGCACTTCGGCGCCTTCGTCCTGCAGCAGTTCATGCAGGCACTCGGCAAGCATGTATTCGTCCTCGACTACGAGAATCCGGCGCCCGGAAAGCGTGCTGGTCATGGTCGTTCATCCCTCGGTCGAATTGGTGAATATCCGGACGCGGATGTATGCAGCATGTGAGCGGATGTCACCACCGCATCACGGCGCCGCCACCGCATCCATATCCCGACGCGCAGCACCTTCCGCGAAGGGCGCGGTGCGCAGGTGGGCTCCGCGCGGCTCCCGCATTCCACATGCAGCACCTTCGCGGCAGGACCGGCGCGCGGCCGACGCCGCTGTTTCATGCCCGGCACGGCCATCCCATCGAGGCCGTGTGTTGTGCCGATCAAATGCGGGTGCACGCAGCTGACGAAGGAGTAACGCGCAGGCGCCTAGCGTCGTTGCCGTGCAATGGAGGAGAAGCGAGTGACTGCCCCGACCCTGGCCATCGTCGATGATGATCCCGATTTTTCCGTGTTCCTGACGAGGGTCGCCCGGAGCGAGGGCTTTCTCACCCACCAGTTCCATACCGTGTCCGAGGCCACCTTCTGGCTGTCCAGCAACGACGCCGACCTGACCATCCTGGACATGGCGCTGCCCGACGGCACCGGCCTGGACATCCTCGACCGCATTCCCGCCGACCGCCACGGCCAGATCGTGTTCGTGTCCGGCACCAGCGACGCCGAGCAGATCCGCCGCGCGGTGGCCAGCCCCGCCACCGAGTTCATCGGCAAGCCGGTGGGCGCCGATGCGCTGGAGCAGCTGTTCCGCCGCGTGCAGGAAGACCTGCAGTGCCGCTTCCACGGGCAGGAGCGTCACGATTTCGATCTGGTCGGCGAAAGCGCGCCCATGCAGCGGGTCAAGCACGACATCCTGCGCGTGGCGCCCACCGATATGAACGTCCTGGTCCTGGGCGAGACCGGCACCGGCAAGGAGCTGGTCGCGCGCGCCGTGCACGCGCACAGCGGCCGCTCCGGCAAGCTGATCTGCATGAACTGCGGCGCCGTGCCGGCCGACCTGATGGCCAGCCAGCTGTTCGGCCACGAGCGCGGCGCGTTCACCGGCGCGGCCAACCGCCATGTCGGCTTCCTGGAACAGGCCGACGGCGGCACGCTGTTCCTGGACGAGATCGGCGAAATGCCCGCCGCCCTGCAGGTCTACCTGCTGCGCGTGCTGGAGACCGGCACCGTGGTGCGGGTCGGCGGCACCGGCGAGATCCCCGTCGACGTGCGCATCGTGGCGGCCACCAACCGCCTGCCCGACGAAGGCATGCTCCGCGACGACCTGTTCTACCGCCTGGGCCACTACCTCATCGAGCTTCCGCCGCTGCGCGCGCGCGGTGACGACATCCGCCTGCTGGCCAACCGCTTCGTGGCGATGTTGAACGACAAGTACGGTGGCCCGCCGAAGCGGCTGGACCCGGCCGGCATCGCGCGGCTGCTGCGCCACCCCTGGCCGGGCAATGTGCGCGAGCTGATGGCGGCCACCGAGCGCGCCTACCTCAACGCCAGCGGGCCGATGGTGGACATCAACCCGCTGGCGCTGGCGCGGCGCACGCACGACAGCGGCGACGTGGTGCAGTTCCGCATCGGCACGCCGCTGCAGGACATCGAGGAGGAAATGCTCAGGCGCACGCTGGCCTTCCATGGCGGCGACAAGACCGCCACCGCGCGCAGCCTCGGCGTCAGCGTGCGTACCGTCCACAATCACCTGGCGCGGTCCCGGCTCCATGGATGAGCGGACCCTGCATCGCCTGCGCAACGACCTGAACGTGGTCGGGGTCGGCCTGTCGCTGCTGCGGCGCCAGCTCGGCACCGGGGCGCCGGCGGAAACCGTGGACACGCTGGACCGGATCGAACGCGCGTTCGAGCGCTGCGCGCAGGCGGTGGCGCCCAGGGAACCCGGGGCCGGGCGCTGACGCCGCCGCGCACGAGCGGGCCGCGCCTGCAGAATCTTCATTTCCGTGCACAAGCTGCACGTCGCCGGCGCGCCGCGGCACCGGCGGCACTGGCATTGCCGCGATGCGCGCTGGCATGGGTTTTGCGACCGCACCCTGCATCCGTTCTTTCCCGCGGAAGACGGACGGCGACTTTCCATCGGCATGCAGGAGAACAAGATGACTCGATACGACTGGCCGGACGGCAACCAGGGCGGGCGCGGCTTCGGCAGGGAACACGGCGACGACGACGCGCGGCCGCATCCGGACGGCGGGCGCCGCCGCGATGCCTCCCCGCTGCCACGCGCATGGGGCGGCACGCAGGATGAAGGCGGCGCCGGCGATCTGTGGCGCGGCATGGCGCACGGCGACAGCGCGCTGTTCGGCGCCAGTGAGGCCGACTATGGCGATGGCCGGCGCGACGATGGGCGCTGGAACCGCCGCGGCTACCCGGACGACGAGGAACGCGCCCTGCGCGACTACGGCGCGCACGCGCGCGGCCACGAATACCAGCAGCCGGGCTGGCAGGGAAACACGCTGTACGGCGTCGGCGACCCCGACCGCGCGCCCTCGTCCCCGCCTTCCCGGGCCGGGTATGGCCGCGACTGGCGGGCGCCGTGGGCCGAGGCCCGCGGCGGGCAGCGGCAGCCGGAACCGCGCGCCGGCTCCTACCGCGGTCGCGGTCCGCGCAACTACGCGCGCTCGGACGAGCGCATCACCGAGGACCTGAACGAGCGCCTCACCGACAACGACATGCTCGACGCCAGCGACATCAGCGTGCAGGTGGTCGATGGCGTCGCCACCCTGCGCGGCAGCGTCGCCTCGCGCTGGATGCGCCACCTGGCCGAGGACATTGCCGATTCCTGCGGCGGCGTGAAGGACATCCGCAACGAGATCACGGTCGCGGGCGCCGCACGCGGTGCGCGCGACGCTGCGCCCGGCGGCGGCCTGCCGGCCTGAGCGCCGGCATCACAGGAGGCCGAAGATGAGCACGACGAACAGAACCTGGCGGTACCTGCTGGTGGGCGCGGCCGGCGCCTGCGCCGCTGCCCTGCTCGCCGCCCGGCGCCGGAACGATCCCGGGCGCATGGCCGACGACGTGCTGCTGGCGCAGCTCGCCCGCGAGATGGCGGCCGCGGCGGCGCTCGCCGACACCATCGCCAAGCACACCGCCAGTGACGAACTGCGCGCCGCCGCACAGCGCTGGCTGGATGCGCTGGCGCGCGGGGGAAGCTGGCACCCGTTCCTGGCCGCGCAGGCGCCGGACGAACCGCGCCAGTTCCTGCTCCACGCGCAGGACGATGAGACCTTCGATGCGCGGGCCGCGCAGGCCATGCAGGAATGGCTGGAACTGGCGCGGGAACACCTGCAGGCCCTGCGCGTTTCGTCGCGGCGCCCGCTGCGGCGGCGGGCGGCCGCGGCGATCGCGACGGTCGACGCCTCGGCCTGCGACCTGGACTTCTACCAGCGCGCCGACGAACTGCTCGCCGCGATGCCGGCGTCGCGGCGCTGGCCGCCCGCGCCGTTCCGCGCCGATGCGCGCGCGGCCCTGCACTGGCCCGGGAGCGGGACATGAGCCGCGCCGTGCCGTGCCGCCTTCCCGCGCCGTTCGACTGGATGGAGGAAGAGGACAGCAGGCGCCTGTTCCTGGGCGACGTGGAGGTGCTCGAGGTGCGCACCCAGCGCCACGGCTGGATCGTGCAGGTGCACCTGCAGGACCCGCTGTACCGGCAACCGTCGGTGGCGGTGCGCTCGCCCAGCGCGGGCATGCGCTGGGGTGCGCGCTGGGCCAAGATGCGGGTCCGCCTGCTGCAGCGGATCGCCGCCTCCCATGCCTCCGGCTGTGCCCATTGCCGGCAGCGCCTGCGCCAGGCGCCCGCGCCGCCGGCGGTGGATGCCGACCCGGCCTGATCGCGCCTGCGTCATGCCTGCCGACCCGCGCCGCGCTGCCGCAGGTATTCCTCGCAGGTGCGCGACAGGGCCAGCAGGTACGGCCAGCGCGCCCGCGTCCACCGCAAGGACCAGCACAGGGCGGCGTGCAGCGTGGGCACGACCTGGCGCGCGCGGTTTCCTTCGAGGTCGGTGATGGCGGTCTCCACGCGCCATCCCGGCGCCATCGCAAGGATTTCCAGCACGTCGACATGGCCCACGCGCAGGTGGACGTGGCCGCAACCGAAGGTCCAGTGCAGCCACCGCCCGTCCTGCACCTTCTGCACCACCCTGTTGCCGGCCATGTCGCTGCTCCCGTTGTCGATGCCTCCGGAAATGACGGGGTGACGCAACTCCCGTGCCAACCCGCCCTGCCCCGCAGCGCGTCGCCAGCGCCATGCGTCCATGAAAAACCTGCAGCCGCGATGCAGATTGTTCCGCGTGGCGGCCATGGCCACGCTGATCTTCTTGTCACCTCGGTCCACGCCCACCGAACGCCGGCGCGGCAAGCATGGACCTGCGCCGGAGCCCGCCGGCACCGGCGCGCCACCCACCACGGAGTCCTTCCATGAAGATCCTCGACCTGGCAAAGCTGCTTCTGCTGATCTGCATCGTCTCCCTGTCCGCCTGCCGCAACGACAACATGCCCTCGCGCGGCACCGAGGCCACCGCCTCCGATGCCGCCGCTGCGCCGCACGACGGCCCGCCGGGCCCGGTGCCCCGCGCCGGCGGCGCGGCGTCCCACGACGCCGATGGCGACGCGCTGGCCGTGCTGAACGCCATCAACGACCATGAGATCGCCATGGGCCGGCAGGCCCTGGAAAAGAACGTCACCGGTCCGGTCGCCGACTACGCGCGCCGGATGATCGACGAACACGGCAAGAACAGGCAGCAGACCGACGCCCTGCACCCCGACCCCGACAGCGCCAACGCCCGGGCGCAGATGAAGAAGGGCCAGGACGTGATGCAGCAGTTGTCCACCCAGAACGGCCAGGCCTACCAACGCGCCTACGTGCAGGCCATGGTCGCCGGGCATACCGATGCGCTGGCCGCGCTGGACCAGACCCTCATCCCGGCCGCTACCCGTCCGGACGTGCAGGCCCACCTGCAGCAGACCCGTACCCGGGTGGCGCAGCACCTGGATCAGGCACGTGCGCTGGCCACTGCCGACACGCCGGCGCAGGACGCCGGGAGCACGCCATGAACGACAAGCTGCCGCTCAACCCCGGCAAGGCCAGCGACCAGGACAAGGCCCACACCCCGGACAGGCTGCGCAACGACGAGGCGCAGTGGAAACGCCCGGACATGCCCGAGGCCGAACACACCGCGCATCCGCAGGACTACGAACGTCCCCCGGTGCCACGCCGGAAGGACTGAGCGGTTCTAGCTCGAACCCAGGCGGGTGTAGTGCTCCACCTCGTCCAGCCAGAGGTCGCGGATGTCGCCGCCGCCCAGGTCGATCCGCACCTGGCCGTTGGTGCCCTCCCCGCCGTCGGGGCCGCGGAACTGCTGGACCGTGGGGCGATCCACCAGGGTACCCACCAGGTTCGAGCCGTCGCGCATGCGCAGCTCGACCATGAGTTCGGCGTCCAGCGCCAGCTGCAGCCGCTTGAGGTGGTCGATGCCGGCCTGGTCCACGTATACACGGGGCGCTGTTCTGCTCATCGTATCCACTCCTTTCAGTGACATGTCACGGGTTTCCGGCGTGTCTTCCCGCGCCGGCGCATGAAGCAACCGCCGGCCTCAGTGGTAGCCCTGGCCCGGTTCGAGCTTGCCGCGGAACACGTAGTACGACCACGCGGTGTAGCCGAGGATCAACGGCAGCAGGCAGACCACGCCGACCAGCATGAAGGCCTGCGACGAGGGCGGCGCGGCGGCCTGCCACACCGTCAGCGACGGCGGCACCAGGTAGGGCCACATGCCCAGCAGCAGGCCGGCGTAGGCCAGCGCGAACAAGGCCAGCGCCAGCACGAACGGCCGCGCGTCGCGCGCCGGATGCGCGGCCATCCGCCACAGCGCCCACACCACCAGCGCCACCAGCAGCGGCACCGGCGACAGCCACCAGAAGTGGCCGTCGCTGAACCAGCGCGCCATCACCCGCGAGTTGAGGAACGGCAGGCAGGCGCTGACCACGGCCATGAAACCGGCCACCGCCAGCACCAGCGGCCGCGCCAGCCGGCGCGCCAGCGCCTGCAGGCCGCCGCTGGTCTTCAGCACCAGCCAGGTCGCGCCCAGCAGCGCGTAGCCGGCCACCAGCGCCACGCCGGTGAGCAGCGCGAACGGATGCAGCCAGAGCCAGGCGTCGCCGCCGGACACAGGCAGCCCGCGCACCAGCGCGCCGAGGATCACCCCCTGCCAGAACGCCGTGCAGATCGAACCGGCGGCGAACGCCCAGCCCCACAGCCGGCGCGTGCGCACGGCCTTGAAGCGGAACTCGAACGCCACCCCGCGGAACACCAGCGCCACCAGCATCAGCAGCACCGGCAGGTACAGCGCCGGCAGGATCGCGGCATAGGCCGCGGGGAACGCCGCCAGCAGGCCGGCGCCGCCGAGCACCAGCCAGGTTTCGTTGCCGTCCCAGATCGGCGCGGCGGTGTTCATCATCGCGTCCAGCTGCGCCTCGTCGCGGACCAGCGGCGCCAGCACGCCCAGGCCCAGCACGAAGCCGTCCAGCACCACGTACATGAACACGCCGAAGGCGATCACCGCGAACCAGGCCACCGGCAACCAGTACGCCACGTCCATCGTCAGTGCTCCTCCAGTACGTCGTCGGCCGCGCTGATCGGCCGCGCCGGCGTGCGCTCGCCGCCTTCGCTGCGCGGCTGCGGCTCATGCGGCAACGGGCCGCGGTGGAACATGCGGTACAGGTAGAACACGCCGAAGCCGAACACGAACAGATAGGCCAGCACATAGACCGCCAGCGATGCGGCCACGCTGGCGGCACCCACCCCGCTCACCGCCGCTTCGGTGCGCAGCAGGCCCTGCACCACGTATGGCTGGCGTCCGATCTCGGTGACGAACCAGCCGGCGATGATGGCCACGAACCCGGCCGGCAGCATCAGGTTCCAGCAGCCGTGCAGCAGGCGGCTGCCGGCCAGGCGGCCGCGCGCCCAGGCCAGCGCCGATGCCAGCGCCAGCAGCAGCATCAGCACGCCGATGCCCACCATCACCCGGAACGCATAGAACACCGGTTTCACCGGTGGCCGCTCGTCGCGCGGATGTTCGGTCAGCGCCGGCACCGCGCCGTGCAGGGAGTGGGTCAGGATCAGACTGCCCAGCCCCGGCACCGCCACTTCCTGGCGGTTGCGCTCGGCCTGTTCGTCCGGCACCGCCCACAGCACCAGCGGCACGCCCTCGCCCGCCGGCGCCGGCCGCCAGTGCGCCTCGATCGCGGCCACTTTGGCCGGCTGGTGGCGCAGCGTGTTCAGGCCGTGCAGGTCGCCGACGGTGATCTGCAGCGGCACGACGATGACCGCGAACAGCGTGGCCAGCCGCAGCATGCGCCACGCCGCCTGCGCATGCACGCCGCGACGCAGGTACCAGCCCGACACCCCGCCGACCACGAAGCAGGTGGTCAGGTAGGCGGCCAGCGTCATGTGCAGTAGGCGGTAGGGAAAGGACGGGTTGAAGATCACCTCGCGCCACGACACCACCCGCACCACGCCGTCGACGATCTGGTACCCCCGCGGCGTATGCAGCCAGCTGTTGGCCGACAGGATCCAGAACGTGGACAGCAGGGTGCCCAGCGCGACCATGCAGGTGGCCAGGAAATGCAGCTTTTCCGGCACGCGCGACCAAGCGAACAGCATCACCCCCAGGAAACCGGCTTCCAGGAAGAACGCGGTCAGCACCTCGTAGCCGAGCAGCGGCCCGAGCACCGCGCCGGCGAACGCGCTCAACCGCGACCAGTTGGTGCCCAGCTGGAAACTGAGCACGATGCCGCTGACCACGCCCATGCCGAAGGACACGGCGAAGATCTTCAGCCAGAAGAAATACAGGTCGCGCCAGATCGCCTCGCGGGTGCGCAGCCAGCGGAACTCCAGGAACGCCAGCCAGCTGGCCAGGCCGATGGTGAAGGCCGGGAACAGCACGTGGAAACTGATCACGAAGCCGAACTGGAGGCGGGAAAGCAGCAACGTGTCCATGCGCTGCCGTCACCGATGCACCGCGCGCGGCAGGCGGGCCGCACGTTCGTCCACCACGGCGTCGCCGCCGGCTCTGTCCGCCGGTTGGGTCAGCCGCCGGCACCCCGGGTGCGGGCACGCCATGCCGCGGCGAGTTCGGCCAGCAGTGGCAGCACGCACAGCAGCAGCGCCGGCAGCAGCACCGCGATCCACGCCGGGGCCGGCGGCAGCGGCGAGCGCCATTCCCACGTCCAGCCACGGGCCAGCGCCGCCGCGCCCTGGCCGTACGCCGCGACGCCCAGCGCCACCCACGGCGCGGCGTCGAGCACGCTGTGGAGGTGCTGTTCCAGCGGCGTCACCGGGCGCCGGCCCCAGGCGGTGCGGGTATCCAGGTAAGCGGCCAGTGCGTGCGCCAGCACCAGCAGCGCCGACAGCGCCAGCAGCGGCAACGTCGGGCGCGCGGCCAGCCACGCCAGCACCAGCGTTCCCATCAGGCCCATCTGCAGCACGTGCAGCCCCGATTCGGCCAGGCCGGAGGTGTGCGGCAGATCGCTGCGGCGGTGGCAGCGGAAATCGGCGCAGCCGGCCAGCAGCCACAGCAGGTAGCCGGCATGGGCCCAGGCCGTGCCGCTCATTCGGACCTACCGGCATCGCGCCCGACCTCCTGCTGCGGCAGCTCGAACGGCGCCAGCGGCTCGCTGGCCGGGCCATTGAGGATGGCGCCGCTGGTCGCCTTGAAGCGCGAACCATGGCAGGGGCAGTCCCAGGATTTCTCCTCGCTGCTCCAGCGCACCACGCAGCCCATGTGGGTGCAGCGTGCGTTGTGGGCGTGCAGCATGCCGTCGCCCGAGCGGTACACCGCCACCTGGTGCACGCCGCAGCGGATCACCTGGCCGCTGCCTCGCGCCAGCCCGGCCAGCGCGTCGGCCGGTACCGAGGCAAGCCAGTCGCGGTACTGCAGGGCGGCGTTGGCATTCTCGCGCAGCCAGTTGCCGGCGCTCAGCAACCGGTGCCGGCCCGGCGCGTACAGCGCGGCCCAGGGGTTGTCGCGGCCCAGCACCAGGTCGGTCAACAGCAGCGCGGCGAGCGTGCCGTGGGTGAGGCCGTTGCCGGAGTCGCCGCTCACCAGGTAGACGTTGGCGTTGTCCGGGTCGGCGCCGATGAACGCCAGGCCGTCGTCCGGCTCCAGGATCTGCCCGGACCAGGCGTGCGTGTAGCGGGTGATCGACGGGAAACGCGCGTTGGCCCATTCCTGCAGGCGCGCGTAGACATCCGGGTCGTCGTCCTGCCCGGTCTTGTGATCGCCGCCGCCGACGAGCACCTCCATCTCGCCCTCGTCGATGCCGGCCGGCATGCGCAGGCGCACATAGTGGTAGGGGTCGCCATCGTCCCAGTACAGCGCGTCGGGAATGCTGTGCGCCGGCGCGCGGCCCACCACCACATAGGTGCGGTAGGCGGCCTGCTTCATCCAGGTCGCGCCGGTGTCGTGCACGGGCACGTTGGTCGCGGCCACCACCGCGCCGGCATGCAGCACGCGGCCGTCGCGGCACTGGACCCGCGGCCGCTCGCCGCCCTCGATGGCGGTCACGTCGCCACGCACCAGGCGTACCCCGGCCGCGCGCACCTGCCGCGCCAGCGCCAGCAGGTACAGGCCGATGTCCACGCGCGCCTGGTCGTCGAAGCGCAGCACCGGCCCCAGCGCCGGCACGCCGTCCACGCCCGCGGTCTGCAGGGCGACCTGGAGACCGGCCGCCTCGGCGGCGTGGCATTCCCGGCGCAGGTCGTCCACGTCCTGCGTGCACGAAAACAGATACCCGGGCACGCGCTTGAAACCGCAGTCGGTGCCCGAGCGCGCCACGGTCGTGGCGATCCAGTCGACCGCCGCGGCATGGCTGGCCGCGGCCAGCCGCGCGCCGGCCTCGCCGTGGTAGCGCGCCAGCGCGGAGAAGCGGTCGTCCAGGGCCGAGGCCAGGTGCGCGCTGCTGCGCAGCGTTTCGCCGGCGCCGATGCCCTCGCGCTCCACGATCGCCACCTGCTTTCCGGCGCGGGCCAGTTCCAGCGCCACGCTCAGGCCGGCCACGCCGGCACCGACGACGATCACCTCCGCTTCCGTGCATTCGTCCTGCCACCCCTCGCCGGTGGCCGCGGTCACGTCGTTCCAGACGGGCCGGGTATGTGCGGTCTTCATCGCCACCCCAGGCAGTGGATGTGCCCCGACGCTAGGTCCGCGCGGGTAAGCATTCCGTCAATGCACGAGATGGCGGCGCTCACGCCACGCGCCCTGCGCATGACGTCCTCTTCATGGCGCGCGCAACACGCTGCGGTGGTCGGCCAGGTGCCGGCGCATGCCACCGGCACGGAGGATCCATGAACAAGACCACCCGGGCGCGGCTCGTCAAATGGCTGGAGCACGCCTACGCGATGGAGAAGGAAGCCGAGACGATGCTGGCCGTGCAGGTCACGCGCCTGAAGAACTACCACGTCCTGTCCCAGCGCATGCAGGAGCATGTCGGCGAGACCCGTCAGCAGGCCGATGCGATCGCCGGCTGCCTGCAGCGGCACAACGCCGCCAGGCCGGCGATGATGGGCGCGCTGGCCAGCGCCATGGCGGCGATCCACGCCACCGAGAACGCGGTGATGTCGGATGAGGTCATCAAGGCGCTGGTGATGAGCTACGCCTTCGAGCACATGGAGATCGCCGTATACACCTCGGTGATCTTGGCCGCGCGGCAGGCCGGCGACAACGAGACCGCGGTGGTGTGCGGTGCCATCCTGGAGCAGGAACGGGCGATGGCCGACTGGCTCGGCGAACACCTGGAACCCACCGTCCACCAGTTCCTGGAACACGAGCAGTCCGGGGACGCGGCCAAACGCTGATGCCTGCCCCCCGCCCCAGCCTGCCGCGCACGGGCGCGCGGCAGGCTGGGGCCGCCCGGCGGGGCGTCAGACCACCAGCGCCGGCTCGCGTTCGGGATAGCGGTGCCGCGCGATGGCGGCGGCGAAGCGCTCCACGGTATCGCCCGCGTCGGGCTCGGCGAACAGCAGCAGCGGATCGTTGTCCAGCGGCGCCACCCCGGCCGCGTCCCACACCTGGCGCCCCTCGCCGACGAACAGCAGCGGCTTGCCATGGCGGTAGCCGTCGCGGATGTGTTCCAGCGCCCGTACGTCGCCGGCCAGCGCTGCCGCGCCCTCCGCCCCGCCGACCACGGCCAGCGCGTCGAACAGCACGCCGGGCTCGTTCTCGAGCGAGGCGTCGGCATCGAGCACGCCACCGTCGGCGTCCTGCAGGCGGCCGACGTGCGGACCGAGCAGGCGCACCGTCGCGCCCTGCGCGGTCAGGCCCTGGTGCAGCATCGTCACGTCCATCGCGCGGCTGCCATCGGCCACCAGCACGGCGATCTTCCGCGTGCGGATGCCGCTTTCGCCCGGCCGCGCCAGCAGCGACAGCGCCGGCGACAAGGAGACTTCCGGCGTGACCCCGGCGGTGGACGCACGTGGCATCTTCGGCGGCAGCGGCATGCCCAGCCCGCGCGCGACCTCCACGGCCAGTTCCTCGGAGGCGTTGCGCAGCATCGACACCACGCGCTGGCGCACCGCCGGCACCGTCACCTTGCTCAGCTCGAAGCGGAACGCGTCTGCGATGTGGCGGCGCTCGGCCGGGCTCTGGCTGTCGTAGAACAGCGTGGCCTGGGCGTAGTGCTCGGCGAATTTCTCCGGCTTGGCGCGCACCTCGTCGCCCTGCGCCGGCTCGGCGAAGGACACGAAACCGGCCGCGCCGGCCTGGAACGGGCAGCCGCCGGCCAGCGAATTGGGCTCGTAGGACACCCGGCCGCGGTGGATCGCCTGGCGGTGCATGCCGTCGCGCTGGTTGTTGTGCGCCGGCACGACCGGTGCGTTGATCGGCAGCTCGTGGAAGTTCGGCCCGCCCAACCGGCTGATCTGCGTATCCACGTAGGAATGGATGCGGCCGGCCAGCAGCGGGTCGTTGCTGAAGTCGATGCCGGGAATGATGTGCGCCGTGCAGAACGCCACCTGCTCGGTCTCGGCGAAGAAGTTGTCCGGGTTGCGGTTGAGCACCATGCGCCCGATCGGCCGGATCGGCACCAGTTCCTCGGGCACGATCTTGGTGGCGTCGAGCACGTCGAAACTGAAGCCCTCGGCCTCTTCCTCGCTGAACACCTGGATGCCCAACTCGTACTCGGGGTAGTCGCCGGCCTCGATCGCCTCCCACAGGTCGCGTCGGTGGAAGTCCGGGTCGGCGCCGGAAATCTTCACCGCCTCGTCCCATACCAGCGAATGCGTGCCCAGCATCGGGCTCCAGTGGAACTTGCAGAACACCGACTCGCCGCGCGCGTTCACCAGGCGGAAGGTATGCACGCCGAAGCCCTGCATCATGCGGTAGCTGCGCGGGATGGCGCGGTCGCTCATGTGCCACATCAGCATGTGGGTGGACTCGGGCATCAGCGACACGAAGTCCCAGAAGGTGTCATGGGCCGAGGCCGCCTGCGGCATGGCGTGGTGCGGCTCGGGCTTGACCGCGTGCACCAGGTCCGGGAACTTGATCGCGTCCTGGATGAAGAACACCGGCATGTTGTTGCCCACCAGGTCCCAGTTGCCCTCGTCGGTATAGAACTTCACCGCGAAGCCGCGAACGTCGCGCGCGGTGTCCTTGGAGCCGCGCTCGCCGGCCACCGTGGAGAAGCGCACGAACACCGGGGTGATCTTGCCCGCTTCCTGGAACGGCGCGGCGCGGGTCAGCGCCGACAGGTCCTCGTAGGCCTCGAAGTAGCCGTGCGCGCCGGAACCGCGCGCATGCACCACGCGTTCGGGGATGCGCTCGTGGTCGAAGTGGGTGATCTTCTCGCGCAGGATGAAATCCTTGAGCAGCGCCGGCCCGCGCAGCCCCGCCTTGAGGCTGTTCTGGTTGTCCGCGACCGCGACCGCCTGGTTGGTGGTCAGGCGCTGGCCGGTGCCGTCGTTGCGTACCCGCAGCAGCGGGCCGGCATTGGAGTCCTGCCCCTCCGCGGCGGGCGCGCCGACCTTGGCGCTGCCGTTGCCCTCGCTCACCGTGCTGGCGCCGACGCGCGGCGATGCCGGCAGGAAGTGCTCGCCTTCCGGCGGCAGCGCCGCCGCGGCGCCGTGCTCGGCGGGTTTGTCGGCATTGTGGCTGCGCTGCGCCGCCAGGCCATCGATGAGGGCGGGCACCTCGTCCTCGGGGCGCAGCGGTTTCTGCGAACGGCTGTCGGCCGGACCGCTGTCCGAACGCGCCGCGGCCTTGCCGTGCGGCGGATGGGAAGACGCGCCTTTCTTGCTGGCCATGGGAGCACCTCGCTGGAAGGGCTCTCCACCATAGTGGCCGGCGGTAAAACCGACGTGACCCGCGGCGGCTTCCCACTCACGGCAAGTTGACCGGCGCCGCGCTCAGGCCCCGGTCTGCGAATGCGGCGCCGCCACCGGCTTGGATTCGGGCGAATCCTCCTGCCGCAGGTAGATGCTCAGCAGCACGATGGACAGCACGGCGAGGAATTCGCTCTGCCAGTTCTGCATGGACTCGAACCAGAACTGCGCGCTGCCCAGGTGCTCGCTCCACGCCACGCCCGGCTCGCCCTCGAGCAGGCGCTGCTCGTTTTCGTGCTTCCAGCTGCCATAGGCGTGGCCGGCGAAGGTGAGCAGGAACAGCAGCAGGTAGGTCAGCGACAGCGAGTTGGCATATACCGCCCGCCACAGCCCGCCCCTGCGCACCGGCCACGGCGTGGCGCCGGGCTCGATCTCCTGCTCTTCCTGCGCCGGGTCCAGCGGCCGCGACTCGGCCGAACCGCGCTGGCGCAGCACCACGGTCAGCAGCACGTACATGCCCATCTGCAGGAATTCGCTTTCCCAGTTCTCGAACGTGGCCGATACGAAATGCCCGCTCGCCAGGTACTGGGCCAGCGTCAGCGCCTGCGCGCCCTTTTCGGCCAGTTCCGCGTTGTTGGCGCGCAGTCCGGCCCAGGTCTGTCCCGCCAGCGAAACGATGAACAACGCCAGCAGCGCCAGCGACAACCCGTTGCGGTAGATGAATGAGGATCGGTCCAGCGCCATGTCCGCTCTCCTGTCGTGCCCGGACGACCTTGGCCACCGCTTCGGCAAGGCCGCGTAAAGAGCAACGGCAGGCCCGCACCGCGCCGGTCACATCGATGAACGCGCACCGCGCCAGCGTGCGCTGCGCGTGAGCGCGGCCAGGTGCGGCTTCACGCCGGGCACCACGCGCGCTGCAAACAATTCCAGCTCCCCAGCGAGGATCACGCCATGAGCAGAGACCGCAAAGATCCGCCCGACCCGACCGAGGAACGCGACGCCAGGGAAACCCTGCAGGAACGCCGCGAGCGCAAGCAGCACGAAAGCGAGAACCACGACGAGGCGCTGGAAGAGACCTTCCCGGCCAGCGACCCGGTGTCGCCCTTCGTTCCCGCCAAGACGCCGGATTGACCCCCGCGCGCTGGGCCGGCGGCGGCGCGCCGCCGCGCTGCGCCGCCGCGGCCGCTAGAACCAGCGCTGGCGCCGGCCCAGCACGAAGGCGCCGGCGCCCAGCGCCACCAGACCGGCGATGACGCCGTAGAACCCGGCGTCGTCGCTCTCGAACAGCCGGGTACCGAAGTTCATGCCCAGCGCGCCGACGATGGTCGCCATCAGCCCGGTCACCACGGTGACGAAGGTCAGCACGCGCATGGCCTGGTTGGTGCGCAGCGCGGTCTGGTTGCTGAACAGCTCGAAGGTCCCCAGCACCTGCTCGCGCGCGTTCTCCACCATGTCCAGGGCGCGCTCGAAACGCATGTTCAGCGCGATGAAGTGGCTGTCGGCCACCCGCCCCTCGTCCGGCCGGAAATCCGGGCGCGACATGGCGCCGAACACGACGCGGTGCGGCGCCAGCATGCGCCGCAGGCGCGAGGCCCAGCGGCGCAGGCGCTGCAGCTCGTTGAGCGCGTCGCACGCGCCCTTGCCGAGGATGTTCACCTCCAGCCGCTCGATGGCCAGTTCGTGCTCGTCGATGGCCTGGAAATAGCTGACCAGCAGGCGGTCGAGCAGGGTCGCCACGAAACTCTCCGCGCGCAGCACGCCGACCTTCCCCGGCTGCTGCACGCGCATCTCTTCCAGGAAGTCGATGCGCTCGCGGCGGAAGGTCACCACCCGGTCGGTGCTGGCCACGCACACCAGGACGACGCCCTCGAGCCTGTCCTTGTCGCGGCGCGCGCCGGCGACGACGGCGCGCACCCAGAAGCAGGATTCGCTCTGCCCGACCTCCGGCACGGTGCCATGCTCCAGGAACTGCCGCGCGGCGGCGGGCAGCTTCCACGCCGCCCATACCGCGTCCACCTCCTCGTCGGAGGGGTCGCACAGATCCACCCAGGCCAGTGCGTCGTCGCTGGGGCGGCAGGCGGCCAGCGACTGCGCGGCGATGCGCTGCGATGCGCCGTGGGCATCGAACATCCTGCAGAAGAAGGACGTGCCTGCGTCGTCGGCGCCGCCGTCCGCCGCCTCGTTCTCCTCGCTCATGCCCATGCCTGGCCCCGGCAATGGCCGCACGCGGCAAAGCGGGCAGTACCGCCATCCCCGCAAACGGGCCTGTCTCCCACCGCAGGCCTACCGCATGCATCCGTCATGTCCATCATCCCTGTCCTCCGGATGAAAAAGCGGCCCGCCATGCGCGGGCCGGCCACAGTGGAAATCCTGCGCCAACCCTGCGGGCGACAGGCCGCCCGCAGGGAGTGCGACCACCCGGCGCCGGAATCAACCGACGACCAGCGACCAGGGGATTTCCGAACCCTTGAACTTGTAGCGGAAACCCTCGCAGTCGACCTGCCGGGCCACGTTGCCTGCGTCGTCGGCCAGGGTGCTGACCTCGACCAGCGTATTGGCTGCGGCAGGGCCGCTCCTGATGGGAATACCCATGGTCTTGATGTCGGCCAGCTCCGTGGCGATACGCCTGACCGGGCGACGCTCTTGTCCCGGCCCCACCAGATAGAGTTGAACACCTTTCACAACAAGCCTCCTCCTCATGGTTATTCCCGCCCCGGCAACACCTCATTAGCGTGGGCAAAGTTAAGCCGTTGCCTGCGCGGCGCCCTCGCCTCGTGAAAGGCTGCAACCGGTCACGAAGATTTCCGCCGTGCGACACCCACCCTTCACGCCACGGTGAACGCCGCCTCCAACATCGCCGGCTGCCGATGCCCGCATTGAATCCCGGCCGAAGGTATCGACTTCCTGCATGCGCCCCTCGTTTCCTGTCGCGCGTTGCCGATGTCGAGGCCATGCACTTCTTCATCACCGGCTTCCTGCAAGGCCTTAATTCCCCGGCAGGCACGATGTCTCCGGAGCACTTCCGCTCCTCGTGGAGAATCGACATGAACACCGGCAAGATGAAGCATCTGCTGTTCCTGAGCATCGTCGCGACCGCCTGCGCGGGAGCCATCACCACCGTCCATGCCAGCGGGCAGACCACCGGCATGCAGCAGCAGGAATCGGTGCAGCCCGGCAGCGACACCTGGATCACCACCAAGGTCAAGGCCGATCTTCTCGCCACCAAGGACATTTCCGGCCTGGAGATCAAGGTCGAGACCGTCAACGGCGTGGTGACGCTGAGCGGCGACGTCGACTCGCAGGCCGAAGCGGACAAGGCGGTCGCCGTCACCCAGGGGATCAAGGGCGTCAGCCGCGTGGACAACCGGCTGGTGGTGCGCGGCAACCGGTGACGCCACCCGGGTGGCCCGTTGGCCCTGGCCGACGGGCGCCCCGCTGCTGCGAGCGCACGCCGCGCCCGGTGGCCTTACCTCGCCGCGCCGTACGCCGCTTCCGGGTCGCGTCTACGTGGCGGGCGGCGGCGCTCGTCCGGCAGCGGCTGGTGCGGCGGCGGATCCTGCACCTCGGGTTCGCGCGGATCGCGCGGCTCCTGGGGATCCTCGGGACCGGGGACCGGCGGCGGTGGCGGTGGCCGGCGCGACGGCGCGGCGGACGCAGCTCGTGCCGGGCGCATGCTCATTCCTCGCCCTTGCCTGCCGCGTACCCGGCCAGCCGCGCGGCGACCTTGTCCAGATTCTGGCGGATGCGGTCGTAATCGCCCCAGGGATGCTGCTTCATGCGCGCCATCCGACGCGGTGCCGACACGATGTCGTACGCATCGCCGCGCCGGACCCTGCCCAGTTCCTCCCAGCGCAGCGGCATCGCCACCGGCGCGCCTGCCCTCGCGCGCAGCGAGAACGACGCCACGCTGGTGGCACCGCGGCCGTTGCGCAGGTAGTCGACGAAGATGCGCCCCTTGCGCTGGCGCTTGCTCGCCGTGGCCACGTAGGCCAGCGGGTCGGAAGCGGCCATCGATTCGGCGAAGGCGCGCGCGAACGCCTTCACCCGCGCCCAGTCGCAGGCCGGCCGCAGCGGCACCACGACATGCAGCCCCTTGCCGCCGGAGGTGCGCACGAAGGACGCCAGCCCGAGCTCATGCAGGCGCTCGCGCACCCAGCGCGCCGCGGCGACCACCCGCGACCAGGCCACGCCGGTGTCCGGATCGAGATCGAACACGATGCGGTCGGCCAGGTCCGGCGCCCCGGCCTGCGCGCCCCAGGGGTGGAATTCCAGGGCGTTGAACTGCACCAGTTCGAGCAGGGCGGCCTCGTCGTGCACCACGATGTAGTCCGCGCTGGCGCCGTCCTCTTCCTCGACCGGAACCGAGCCGACGTGCTCCATGCCGGTCGGCAGGTGCTTCTGGAAGAAACACGGCCGCTCCGCGCCCTGCGGGCAGCGCACCACCGACAACGGCCGGCCGGCGATCTCGGGCAGCAGCCAGGGCAGCATCGTGCGGTAGTAGGCGAACACATCCTGCTTGCGGATGCCGGCGTCCGGATACACCACGCGGTTGGGGCTGGTCAGCGCCACCTCCTCGGTCGCCGCCGCGGCCTGCGGCTTCTTTTCCCTCTTGCCTGGCATGGGTTTCTCCCGAACGGGATCCGGCGCCGCGGCGCGCAGCGCGGCAACGCTCTTGTCGGCCCGGATCGTCTTGAACGACGCCTGCCGCAGCAGGCCGAGATTGCCGGTGCCGTGGTGGAACACCTCCACCACCATGGCCGGCTTGACCCACTGCACCTTGCCCAGCCCGGTGACCCCGGGGCCGAGGGCCACGCTGGGCGTGTCGCGGGCCAGCGGCGCCAGCCGCCGCACCAGTTCCTCCAGCATCGGCTCGTTGAAGCCGCTGCCGACCCGGCCGGCGTAGCGCCAGCCCCGGCGGCCTTCCGGCGCGGCCAGCAGCAGCGCGCCCAGGCCGCTGCGGCTGCCCTTGGGCGCGGTGAAACCCACCACCGCGAATTCGTCGGACTGGCGCTGCTTGATCTTGCGCCAGTCGTCGCCGCGACCGCTGCGGTACGGCGCGGCCGCGCGCTTGGAAATGATGCCTTCCAGTCCGCGCTCCAGCGCCAGCGCCAACGCCCCGGCGCCGTCCTCGGCCACGTGCGAGCTGTACACCAGCGGCGGCGCCACCTGTTCCAGCAGCGCGGCGAGCAGGGACTTGCGCGCGTCCTGGCGGCAGCCGGAGACATCGACATCGCCCAGCTGCAGGATGTCGAACAGCACGTAGGACAGCGGCGCGGCCCGCTCGCCGGACAAGGTGGCCTGCAGCAGGCCGAAATCCTGCTGCCGCCCGGCGCCGGCCACCAGCTCGCCGTCCAGCACCGCCTCCACGCCCAGCGCCTGCAGCGCCTGGACGATCGCCGGCAGCCGCTGCGTCCATTCCAGTTCATTCCGCGACCACAGCCGCACCTTGTCGCGGCCCAGCTGCGCGATCAGCCGGTAGCCGTCCCACTTGGCCTCGTGCAGCCAGCCCTCGCCCGCCGGCGCCGCCTCTACCAGGGTCGCCAGCTGCGGCGCATGGAAGGCCGGCGCGCGGCGGGTGCGGCGCGCCCCGGGCAGCTTCGCCGCGGCGGCCAGCAGGCGCCGCGTGCGCGCGGCATCGCCGCCTCCACGCTTCCGCGGCCGCGCGGCCTCCGCCGGCGCGCCTGGCGCCATATCGAGCAGGTCGTCGGCCTCCTTCTTCGCCGCATGGGCGTCGCGCGCCTTGAACAGCAGCCACTCAGGCTGCCGCCTGCGCCTGCCCGAACGCACCAGGTGCCAGCCGCCCTTGAGCTTGCCGCCATGCAGCTGGAAACGCAGGTGGCCCTTGGCGAGCTGTTCTTCAGCGTCGCCGTCGGTGCTCCACACGCCGTGGTCGAAGATCGCGACGTGGCCGGCACCGTACTGGCCCTCGGGGATGTCGCCCTCGAACCGCGCGTAGTCCAGCGGGTGGTCTTCCACCTCGGCCGCCAGCCGCTTCACCGCCGGATCCAGGCTCGGCCCCTTGGGCACCGCCCAGCTGCGCAGGGTATTGCCCACCTGCAGGCGGAAGTCGTAATGGCGGTGGCTGGCGTGGTGCAGCTGCACCACGAAGATCGGCTGTCCGCCCAGGCGGCGACGGCTGTCCGCCGCCGGCTCCGGGGTCCGTTCGAACTGCCGCTTGCGCCGGTAGTCGTACAGGCTCATGCGTGTTCCCCGTCCGCCCGCCCGGCCAGCGCCACGGGCCGCGATACCAGGCTGTTGCGTTCATGCCAGGCGCGCAGGCCGGGGGCATCGTCGTCGCCGGGCTCCACGTCGAGCAGCACGCAGGCATCCAGCGCGTCGCGCAGCAGGCCCAGCGGCGCGCTGCCGGCCGCCGGCGGCCAGAACTCGGCCGGGCCGAAGCGCTCGACCAGCGCCTGCACGCCGTGGCGGCGGTTCTCCTGCGCCTGCTGCAGGCGCTGGCGTACCCAGCCGCGCAGCGGCGCGTGCGCCACGAAGCCCCGCGCCACCTGCTCGTCGCGCCAGCCGGCCAGCAGCGACAGCGCGCCGCGCACCCATTCGGTGCGGCCGCCGGCCCGCGCCGGCACCAGCAGCGGCGCCGGCGCTGCATGCGGCCGCAGCCAGCGCTTGAGCGCCGTCTCCCAGCCCCGCGCCTCCCTCAGGGTGTCGGCCTCCAGCAGCCAGCCGGCGTCCAGGTCGAAAAGCTCGAAGTAGCGTGGGGAAAACGCCTGCATGCGCGTCAGCGGATCGTTGGCGATGCCCAGCTTGGCGTGGTCTTCGTTCGCGCACGGCAGGACATAGAGGAAGGTGGTGCCGCGCACGCGGCTGCCCATGCTGTCGACGGCGATGAGGCGGCGGCTTCCCGGCATCGTCAGGAAGAGGCCGTGCGGCGCGTGGATTTGCGCGCCTTCTTCGCCGGCGCCTTGCGTGCGGCCGCCTTCTTCGCCGGCGCGCGTTTGCTGGCGGGCGTGCGCTTCTTCTCGTCCAGGCTCTTCTGCAGCAGCGCCATGAAGTCGACCACGTTGGTGGTGGCGTCCTCCGGCTCCTCGCGCTCGTCGATGATGCGCGTGGTGGCGCCCTTGGCCTTCAGCCGCTTGCGGATGATGGCCTCGAGCCGGCCGCGGAACTCGTCCTGGTAGTCGTCCGCATGCCACGCCACCGACATCGACTCGATCAGGCTGGCGGCCATCTCCGCCTCGCGTTTGGAGATGCGGTAATCGGCCGGCTTGCCCTCGGGCAGCCTGTATTCGGCCGGATCCACCAGTTCCTGCGGGTAGCGCAGCATCAGCAGGATCAGGGCGTCGCCCTCGGGTACCACCGCGCACAGGTACTCGCGGGTGCGGATGACGACCCGCGCGATACCCACCCGGCCGGTGTCGCGCAGGGTCTCGCGCAGCAGCACATAGCCCTTCTCGGCCTTCTTGCCGGGGACGATGACATAGGGCTTTTCATAGAAGCGCAGGCTGATCTCGCCGCGATCGACGAAGGCTTCCACGTCGATGGAGTCATGCGTCTGCGGCGCCGCCGAGGCGATGTCCTCCTTGTCCACCACGACATAGCTGCCCTTGTCGTACTCGAAGGCCTTGACGATGTCCTTCCACGGCACTTCCTCGCCGGTTTCGGCATTGACCCGCTCGAAGCGGATCGGCTTGCGGTCGCGGGAGTCGAGCATGCGGAAGCTGATGTCCACCCGCCGTTCGCCGCTCATCAGCGACACCGGGACGTTCAACAGGCCGAACGACAGGGTTCCGGTCCAGATCGGACGCGCCATGGCATGCACACCGTTGTGGATTGCCGACAACGCTGGCCAATGGCGGCTAAAGCAGACGTGAAGAAGCGCCGGGCGGTTTTCACGCCTGCGCCGGAAACAGGCCGGGGACGCCGCGCGAGGTGGCCACCGGCGCCTCCAGCGAATGCGCGACGACCGCCAGCGCGTCGCGCTTGCGCCGCGGCGTGATCGCGGCCACGCAGTCGGCCGGCACCCACAGCTCGAACTCGTGCATCCTGGCGTCCAGCGCGGTGGCCAGTACGCAGGAGTCGGCGGCCACGCCGGCCAGCACCAGCCGCCGCACGCGCAGCTTCTGCAGCAGGATCGCCAGCGGCGTGGCATGGAAGGCCGAGTGCTTGGGCTTGAGCACGTGGTAGTCGTTCGCGCGCGGCGACAGCCGTTGCGCCACCCCCGCCGCATGGCCGCCGGCCTCGACGCAGGCGGCCACCAGGTCGCTGAACTGCCCCTGCCAGCGGGCGAAATTGTCGTTGACGTAGATCACCGGCTGCGCCGCCGCATCGAATCGGCGGCGCAGGCCATCGATGCGGGGGCAGATCGCCACGGCGCGCGCGCCGAGCGCGTCGCCGCCCTCGAAGTCGAACAGGTTGATCATGTCCAGGATGATCAACGCGGTCGCATTGGCCTTGCCGGGTGCCATGGCCGCTGCGTCGGCTCAGCCGCGCGGGCCGCCCATGACCGGCAGGACCGCGCCGCTGATGTAGCTCGCGGTCACCGGCGAGGCCAGGAACACATAGGCCGGGGACAGTTCCTCCGGCTGCGCGGGCCGGCCCATGTCGCTGTCCTTGCCGAACTTCGCCACCTCCGGCGCCTCCTTGTCCGCCGGGTTCAGCGGCGTCCACACCGGCCCCGGCGCGACGCAGTTGACGCGGATGCCGCGGCTCGACACCTGCGCCGCCAGCGACTTGGTGAAGGCGTGGATGGCGCCCTTGGTGGCCGAATAGTCGATCAGCGACGGGCTGCCGAACAGCGCAGTCTCCGAGCCGGTGTTGATGATGCTGGCGCCCTGCCCTAGATACGGCAGCACCGCGCGCGCCATCTGGATGTAGCCGGCGATGTTGGTCTGCAGGGTTTCCTGCAGGTGTGCATCGTGCAGGTCCTCGAGCCGGTGGCAGTGCAGCTGGAAGGCGGCGTTGTTGACCAGGATGTCGATGCCGCCGAGCGCTTCGTTCACCTGCCGCGCCGCCTGCTCGCAGAACGCCGGGTCGCGCACGTCGCCGCTGATGGCGATGCAACGCTGCCCCTCCTCGTCCACCGCCCTGCAGGTGGTCTGCGCGTCCTCATGCTCGTCCAGGTACAGGATCGCCACGTCGGCGCCTTCGCGCGCGAAAAGAATGGCCACCGCACGTCCGATGCCCGAATCGCCGCCGGTCACCAGGGCGCGCATGCCCTGCAGCTTGCCGCTGCCGCGATAGTCCGGCGCCAGGTAGCGCGGCTGCAGCTGCAGCTCATGCTCGTTGCCCGGCTTCTCCAGGCTCTGCGCCGGCATTTTCGTCGGTTGCCGCCGCGTGCCGGCCTGCACGCCGCCCTGCTCCTTTTCCGGCTTCTTCGCGCCCTGCTCCCTGGCCCGCGCCTGTAGCCCGCGCTGGCGTTCGGCGGTGCGCTCCGCCTCGCCGCCGGAGGCCTGCAGGGGGCTCTTTCCGGTGGGCGTGGATGCAGGGGATGTCGTCTTTTTCGGTGTCGTCTTCTTGCTGGCTGCCATGGCTCATGCTCCCGCGCGGGTTCGCCTGTCGCTCATCGCCTCACTGCCCCGCGTGGCGGGCACAGTGCTCGCAGCAATAGACCACGCCCCCGGCCTCCGCGCCGTGGCCGATGACCGCGCACCCGCAATGCGCGCAGCGCGGCGCCATCGCGTGGATCGCGCATTCGAAGGAATCGAAGGTGCGGGTCACCGCCCCCTGGGTGACCGTGAAGCTGTTCCGGTATTCGTTTCCGCAGACGTCGCAGGTCGCCATGGCGAACTCCTCGATCCTGATGGCCTGATGAGGCCTCGATTTTCGACGCGCCCCGGCTGCCCGCCCGTGAAAGGACGTGGAGGCGATGTGCATGGCGGGCGGCGAAGCAATGCCCCTGCAGGTGGAAACGAGCGAAACCGCTGCCGCGCGCTCAGCGATGGCAGGCGCGCAGCAGGCGCAGCGCCGCCGCTTCCAGTTGCCGGATGCCACGCAGCGTGCGCAGCGGCTCCAGCCGCCCGGCGCGCCAGGCGTCGAATACGCAGGGGTCGATATAGGACTTGCGGCACACCGTGGGTGTATTGCCGAGCATGCCGGCCACCGAGGCGATGACCTGGTTCTGCAGCGCCAGGCACTGCGCTTGGCTGGCGTCGTCGGGCGGCGGCAGGCGCGCCAGTTCCACCAGCGCGGTCAGGGTCGCGCCCCAGGTACGGAAATCCTTGGCGCTGAAGTCGTCGCCGGTCGCCTGCCGCAGGTAGTCGTTGACGTCGCCCGAATCGATGGGCCGCACCTGGCCGTCGTCGTCCTGGTATTGGAACAGCATCTTCCCGGGCAGGTCGTGGCAGCGCCGGATCAACGCCACCAGCCGGGCGTCGTCTATGTGCAGCACATGCACGCGGCCGGACTTTCCGGCAAAGCGTATCTGCGCCGTGCTCCTGCCGGGCAGGCTCACATGCCGCGCGCGCAGGGTGGTCAGGCCATAGGAATGGTTGCTGCGCGCATAGGCCGCATTGCCCACCCGCGCATAGGTCCGGCCCATCACCGAGACGACCAGGGCCAGCACCTTCTCGCGCGGCAGCCCCGGCAACGCCAGGTGCCTGCGCACCTGCCGGCGCAGCGCCGGCAACGCCTTGCCGAAGGCGAGGATGCGGTCGAATTTGTCCGTGCCCCGCTGCCGCACCCAGTCCGGGTGGTAACGGTACTGCTTGCGGCCACGCGCATCTCGGCCGGTTGCCTGCAGGTGGCCGTCGGCGCGGGCGCATATCCAGACATCGGTATAGGCCGGCGGGATCGCCAGGCTGCGTATCCGTTGCAGCACCTGCCGGTCGCGTACCGGCGCGCCGTCTCCGTCCACATAGCGGAAACCCTTTCCCGCGCGTACCCGGGCGATGCCGGGTTGCCCGTCGCGGACATGGCGCAGCCCGTTCTCACTCATGGCGACCGGCGGCTCCCATGGATCGGCTCAGATCGCAATCGCGTCCCCTGGCATCGCACGCCCCGGCCACTCACCAGGGCGGAACCGCCAGCACCAGCACAAGGACCAGCGCGATGGCGCCGATGAGCAGCATCCAGTGGCGTCGTTTCATCGGGAAGGCACCTCGCAGCAGGCAGATCGAAAAGGCGATGCGTCGCGCCCCGCGATGGAACCGCGGCCGGGCCGGGCCAGCTGGCCGCTCATGGCTCCACGTCCGGCATGCAGCGGTTCTTCTTCGCTTTCAGGTGCGCCGCGGTCTGCGCCAGGTCGGCGTAACGCATCCGGATTTCCTCCAGCTGTTCCTGGTCCAGCTCCTCCAGGTTGAGGAGTTCGTTGTTGGCCGCCTTGCTCGCCCGGATCAGCTCATCGAGCTTGATATGCACCGCGGCGGTGTCGGCGTTCTGCGTGTGCTGGATCAGGAACACCATCAGGAAGGTCACGATGGTCGTCCCGGTATTGATCACCAGCAGCCAGGTATCGTTGAAATCGAACAGCGGCCCCGTCAGTGCCCAGACCACGACGATGCCGCCGGCAACCGCGAACGCGCCAAACGACCCCGCGGCCAGCGCGGTCGCCGACGCGATCTTTCCGAACTTCTTCTTCAGCATGGCAGCTCCAACGACATGGCGACGCGGCTTTACTGCACCGCCATCGCACCGGACCAGATCGACTGCGCCATGACCGCCACGAGGGCGCCCAGCGTCATGTAGAGCAGGGCTGAAAGAGTCTGCGAGAACAACCGTTTCATTGCCCCTTCTCCTGCAGTACGACCGGAACGCATCTATAGCGCCCGCCTCGTGACCGGCACGGGAAGATCGGTGTAGATCCCGTGAGCGCATGCGGTGCGCTGCCAGCGTTCACGACACCACCGCGCAGCCGCGTTCAGGATGCGGGGCCTTCTGCCCCCGCGCAGCCGTGACTCGTCCTTAGGCGGCGGCGCACACGGCGGGTTCGGTCCGCCAGGGAAAAGCAGGGACGATGATCCTGCCGATGCCGGCCGGCAAACCCGCGTCGCCACCCTGCCGTCACGCAGGATGCATGCACCGGAACGAAGCCGCCGGATGAGCGGTATCGGGCATTGCGCATGGCAATGCACCCAAGCCCGCCGAGTACGCGCCTTCCGCTCGCCGCCGCAGCCCCCAATGTCCGCTCGATGCTGCATGTCTCGAGCGATCCGGAGCAGTTGCCAACGCCCCACCCCGTACCCGCCCCCAGGGCAAAGCGGTACGTCATGCGGGTGGACATCCGACATGTCGACGCCGCGGACTTCCTGCCCCGCCCGTGCTCCCCGCTCCACTGCTCCCCTGTCCCGGCTCCTTGCTCCCCGCCTCCCCCCGTTCCCTGTTCCCTGTTCCCCGTTCCCTGTTCCCTGTTCCCCTGCTCCCTTGGCAACAGCCAACGACTAACGACAGGCATCGTGGACCCGGTTGTCCCAGTAGCTGGAAAGAGCGAATCCGCGCTTCAGCCCCGCCCTGCGGTAGGCGGCCTCACGGCCTTTCCGTGCCTTCGCACAGGCATCTTCCCGGGGTCGTGCGTTGCGGCGCACAGCAGTGGAAGTGCCGGCGCGGCGCGGCTTCGGCCCGCTCCACAGCGGCTGCGATCCTGCGGCAGCCGCTGCCCCACGCACCGGTCCCGGCGGAGGCACGATCCAGGTCCTGGCCGGCGGCCCCCTGCATGGCGCCGATTGATAGGACACCTGGCCGCCATCGCTGCACTTGAACACCTGCACCGGCGCTGCCGGTTGCACGCCGACCACTGCCAGCAGGAGTAGATATCCGACTGTCGCCATCCCGGGCTCCATCGCCTGTCCTGGGTTCGATCATGCGCGGCAGCACGCAGGAGGAACATCAGGTGGAAGGACTGTCCACGGTCGGCGCACGGGCCGCTTCCATGTCGGAGAACCGTCCTCCGCGCATGTGAAGATTTTTTTTCACAAATGGCTTGCCCGGCCCGAAAAGCCCGGCTATCATTTCTTTCTCGGCAACAACGGGGCCATAGCTCAGCTGGGAGAGCGCCTGCATGGCATGCAGGAGGTCAGCGGTTCGATCCCGCTTGGCTCCACCACATCCGGACATTAGGCCGTCCGGGTCGCCGAAAAAACTTGATGAAGTTTACGCGTCCCCATCGTCTAGAGGCCTAGGACATCACCCTTTCACGGTGGCGACCGGGGTTCGAATCCCCGTGGGGACGCCATTCATCGAAAACAAAGACCCAGGTTGTTCAGGGTCTTTTTTGTTGGAGAAGCTGCCTGCCCAACAGGCAACGAGGAAGAAGAAAAAGCTTCCACTTCAACACCGGGTCCGGTATGATTCCGCGCTCGAAAATTTGGATACGGGGCCATAGCTCAGCTGGGAGAGCGCCTGCATGGCATGCAGGAGGTCAGCGGTTCGATCCCGCTTGGCTCCACCAAATCCGGACATTAGGCCGTCCGGGTTGCAGTACAACGAAGCACACGCGTCCCCATCGTCTAGAGGCCTAGGACATCACCCTTTCACGGTGGCGACCGGGGTTCGAATCCCCGTGGGGACGCCAATTCAAGGAAGCTCTGCCCAGGCAGGGCTTTTTTTGTTGCCCGGAACAAACGCAGGCCGCGCGCGTCGCAGCCCGTTTCACTCAGGCTGCAATACCTTGAGCAGCGCCCTGCGCAGGTCGCTGCCCATGTAGGGCTTGGCCAGCTTCGCGCCCGCATCGAACACCGCCGGCAGCCGCGCGGCCTCCATCCCGGTCGCGACCAGGAAAGGAATGCCGCGCGCGGCAAGCACCTCGGCCACCGGCGTGCTGTCCTCGTTGTCGGCCAGGCAGAAATCCAGGAAAGCCAGCTGCGGTTGCAGCCGGTCGATCATCTCCAGAGCGGACTGCACGGTATCGGCGACACCCACGACCTGCAGCCCTTCGCGCTCCAGTTGCAGCTGCAGCAGCGTCGCATTCAAGTCGTCGTTCTCCACGATCATCACACGCATGGAGTGCAGCGAACCCATCGCAATTCCCTGGTCCCGGATGACCGGAGTATAGCCAGCGGCGCCCGCCGGCACTTTGCGGAAAACACCGGCACGCACCTGCCCATCCCCGGAACCGTCGGCTATACTTGCGCCCCTGCCAGCCGAAGTGGCGGAATCGGTAGACGCAGCGGACTCAAAATCCGCCGCCCTTAAAAGCGTGTGGGTTCGAGTCCCACCTTCGGCACCAGCACGACGAAAAGCCAGGCCTCGCAGCCTGGCTTTTTTGTTTGCCCGCTTCCGGCACGGCATGGCGCGCGGCCATTGGCAGGCCCCATGCGCGGGGCCTGCGGTGGAGCAGCGCGGTCATCGTCCCCGCATCAGCCGCGGCGCGCCCTCGCGAAGGCTTCGGCCAGGGCGTTGTTCGCCGGCGGCGCGGCGGTGCCGGGCCGCGCGCCACGCGACGGCTCGCCGCGACCACCGTCGCGTCGCCCCGCATTGCCCTGCCCCGCGTTCTTGTCGGTGCGCCTGGCCGGCGCCGGGCTGTCGTCCAGGCGGCGGGTCAGCGCGATGCGCTTGCGGGCCACGTCGACCTCCAGCACCTTCACCTTGACGATGTCGCCGGCCTTGACCACGTCGCGCGGGTCCTTGACGAAGGTGTCCGACAGCGCGGAGATGTGGATCAGGCCGTCCTGGTGCACGCCGATGTCGACGAACGCGCCGAACGCGGCGACGTTGCTCACCACGCCTTCCAGCACCATGCCTTCGCGCAGGTCCTTGATGTCCTCCACCCCGTCGGCGAAGCGCGCCGCCTTGAACTCCGGGCGCGGATCGCGGCCGGGCTTTTCCAGCTCCTTGAGGATGTCGCGCACGGTCGGCACGCCGAACGTCTCGTCGGTGAACTGCTCGGCCTTCAGGCCGCGCAGGTAGCTGCCGTCACCGAGCAGCGCCTTGATCGGCCGCTGCGCGGCGGCGACGATGCGCTCCACCACCGGGTAGGCCTCCGGGTGCACGGCCGAGGCATCCAGCGGCTCGTCGCCATCGGCGATGCGCAGGAAGCCGGCGCACTGCTCGAAGGTCTTGTCGCCCAGGCGCGGCACCTTGAGCAGGTCGCGGCGGCGCCTGAACGGGCCGTTCTCGTCGCGGTGACGCACGATGTTCTCGGCCACGGTCGAGGACAGCCCCGATACGCGCGACAACAGCGCGGCCGATGCGGTATTGACGAATACGCCCACCGCGTTGACGCAGTCCTCCACGCGCGCGTCCAGCGCCTTGGCCAGGCGGAACTGGTCCACGTCGTGCTGGTACTGGCCCACCCCAATGGCCTTGGGCTCGATCTTGACCAGCTCGGCCAGCGGATCCTGCAGGCGCCGCGCGATCGACACCGCGCCGCGCAGCGACACGTCGAGGTTCGGGAATTCCCGGGCCGCGAACTCGGACGCCGAGTACACCGAGGCGCCCGCCTCGCTGACCACGACCTTCTGCAGCTTCGGGTTGTCGCAAGCCTTGATGACCTCGCCGGCGAGCTTGTCGGTTTCGCGGCTGGCGGTGCCGTTGCCGATCGCGATCAGCTCGACGTCGTGCTTGGCGCACAGGTGCTTGAGCGTCTGCAGCGACTGTTCCCACTGGCGCCTGGGCTCGTGCGGATAGATAGTCTCGGTGGCCAGCAGCTTGCCGGTGGCGTCGACCACCGCGACCTTGCAGCCGGTGCGGATGCCGGGGTCCAGGCCAAGCACGGTCTTCGGGCCGGCCGGCGCCGCCAGCAACAGGTCCTTGAGGTTGTCGCCGAACACGGCGATGGCCTCGGCTTCGGCCTTCTCCCGGGCCTGGTTGAACAGGTCCAGCAGCAGGTGCATGTGCAGCTTGGCGCGCCAGGTCAGGCGGCAGGCATCGAGCAGCCAGCGGTCCGCGGCACGGCCCTGGTCGGCAATGCCCGCCTTCCATGCGACGCGGCCTTCGGCGTACTGGTGCCCGGCTTCGGCGTCACTGCCCGGATCCAGTTCCAGGAACAGGATTTCCTCGCGGCGCGCGCGGAACAGCGCCAGCAGGCGGTGCGAGGGAATCTTCGCCAGCGGCTCGGCATGCTCGAAGTAATCGCGGTACTTGGCGCCTTCGGCCTCCTTGCCCTCGGCGACGCGCGCGCGGATCACCCCGACCTCGCCCAGCCACTGGCGCAGCTCGCCGACCAGCGCGGCGTCCTCGCCCCAGCGCTCCATCAGGATCGCGCGCGCGCCTTCCAGCGCGGCCCTGGTGTCGGCCACGCCCTTTTCGGCATCGACGAAACCGGCGGCGAAGACCTGCGGGTCCCGCGTGGGATCGGCCAGCAGGCCATCGGCCAGCGGCTCCAGCCCGGCTTCGCGGGCGATCTGCGCGCGGGTGCGGCGCTTGGGCTTGTAGGGCAGGTACAGGTCTTCCAGCCGCGACTTGGTGTCGGCGGCCAGGATGTCGTTGCGCAGCGCATCGCTCAGCTTGCCCTGTTCTTCGATGCTGGCCAACACCGCGGCGCGGCGGTCTTCCAGTTCGCGCAGGTAGGTCAGGCGCACTTCCAGGTTGCGCAGCTGGGTGTCGTCCAGGCCGCCGGTGACTTCCTTGCGGTAGCGGGCGATGAACGGAACGCTGGCGCCTTCATCCAGCAGCGCGATGGCGGCCTTGGCCTGTGCGGGCTGGGCGCCGATCTCCTCGGCGATGGTCTGCGCGATCTGCTGCGCGAGCTTGCTGTCTTGCATGGATTCCAGGGGCTACCGCTACTCGGGAAGCCCGCATTCTGGCAGCGCGTACCGGGAGGGGAAAGCCATTGACAGCCCGGCCCGGGGTTGCTTCGCGCGCTCGCGCCGTTGCGCCGCGGCGCCTACCCCAGATGCCGGTTCAGGCGCTGGAACGCGACGTCCTCGCGCAGGTTCTCCAGCACCATCACCCGCATCCGGCCCCTGCCGCTTACGTCCATCACCCGTTCCACATAGATTTCCGGGCCATCGTCGGTATCCATGCGGGTCTTGCTGAAGCCATAGGGCACCACGCCCTTCTCGCCATCCCTGCTGCCACCGATATAAAGAACGACTGCCATGGTGACCGGTACTCCTGTTGCATTTGTAACGGGCCCACTCTAGGTGGGCGGGCGTTACCAGGATGTACAAAAAAAGTTGATGCGCCATGACCGGCCGGTTGCGCTTTGAAGACGGAGCCTCGGCAGGCGCGATTCAGTAAAGGCCGGGCCACCAGCCACGCCCGTGCATCGCATAGCGGTCGGCCGCGCGCTCGAAGGGATTGCGCACGCCCACGCCGCCGCACAGCAGGTAGACCGGCAGGAACAGCGGCCCCAGCACCATGTACTGGAACACATGCGCGCGTTCATGGTCGCCCAGGCGCACCCGCGGATGCACGCAGCGGCCGGCACGGTGCTCGTAGGTCGTGCAGGACACGTCCAGCGTGTCGCCGGTATGCAGGATCACCATGCCCAGCGTGATGGCGCCCCCCGGGCCCCACGGCCAATGGTGGAACACCAGCGCGCAGTCGCGGCGGTTCCAGTGCGGCCGCGCGCCGGACGGCATTCCCGCCAGTCCGGCCAGCAGGCCGACCAGGGTATTGGGCGACGTCCACAGCGCGCCCAACACGCGCGCCAGGCGCAGCCCCCATGTCGCGGCGGACTCACGCATGGCCTGCCCTGTCGGCGGAGCGCCCCGGCATGGCTGCCTCACTGGCCGCGCAGGCGGGCCAGTTGCTGCTGGAACCAGGGCGCCGCCTCCTGCTCGGCCTGGCCCGGGCACGCTACCCGGTAAGGCTTGCCGCTCATGCTGCTGCGGCTGGCGGCACGATCGATGAACTGTTCGGCGGTGTCGGCCAGGCTGCGCCTGAGCAGGTAGTCGTACTTGCGCTGCAGATGGCTGCGCGCCTCATCCGCGCCGTACCAGCGGCCGTTGCGCTGGAAGCGGCAGCCGGAAGTTTCCAGCGCCCGCATCAATCCGCTGATCTCGCGCTGGGCGGTGGCGCCCGGCGCGGCGTGGAGCGTGGCGGGAACGGCGAGCAGCGCCAGCAGCGCCGCAGGAACGACGCGGCGTTTCATGGGCGCTTGCTCAGCCAGTCGTGGATGGCGGCGGGCACTTCACGCTGCGCCCGCGCGGAGACGTAGATGCCGATATGCCCGCCGCGGAAACCCAGTTCGGTGTAGTCGGCGGTGCCCGTCAGGCCTTGCAGCGCCCTGGAGGCCGCCGGCGGCACCAGGTGGTCCTGCTCGGCGTAGATGTTGAGCACCGGCATCCGCAGCTGCGCCAGGTCCACCGCCTCGGCGCCGATGCGGATGCCGTCATGCATCAGGCCATTGGCCTGGTAGAACTGCTTGACGAACTCGCGGAACGCCTCGCCGGCCAGGTCCGGCGAATCGAAGATCCATTTCTCCATGCGCAGGAAATCCTCCAGCGCCTGCCGGTCGTCGAGGATGTCCACCAGTCCCACGTACTTCTGCACGTTGAGCCGGAACGGCTTGAGCATCAGGTAACTGGCGTTCATCAGGTCGGCAGGCACGTTGCCCAGCGTATCGACGAACAGGTCCACGTCCACGTGCCGTGCCCAGTGCGAGAGCATGTTGTCCGGCGTGTGGAAATCCACCGGGGTGACCATCGTGATCAGATTGCGCACCTTGTGCGGGCGCAGCGCGGCGTAGCACAGCGAGAACACTCCGCCCTGGCAGATGCCGAGCAGGTTGGGCGCCCCGCCATGCTGCGCGCGCAGGTGATCGACGGCGCCATCGATGTAGCGCAGCAGGTAGTCCTCCAGCGTCAGGTAACGCTCGGAGCGGTCGGGGTAGCCCCAGTCCAGCACGTACACGTCCTGGCCGGCGGCCAGCAGCTTCTGCACCAGCGAGCGGCCGTCCTGCAGGTCCACCATGTAGGGGCGGTTGACCAGCGCGTAGACGATCAGCAGCGGCGGCTGCCCCGACGGCGGCTGCGCGCCGACGAAGCGGTACAGTTTGACCTTGCCGTCGCTCCAGACTTCCTCGCGCTCGGTGACGCCGTAGCCGACATCCTCCACGCCCGGCAGCAGCTTCAGGCCATCGGCCAGCTTGCGTTGCAGCTGCAGGGTTTCCTGCAGCAGGTCGTCCATGCCGAACCCCAGCGGCCCCTTCATGCCCTGCCTCCGCGCCGCGGGCTGGCCGGGCGAGGCGCGGCCTTCTTCGCAGTGACCGTGCGGGAACCGGCTGCCGGCTTCGCCTTCTTCGCCGCAGCGGGCTTTTTCTTTGCCGCGGGGGCGTCGGTGTCCCCAACCGGCGCCGGAGCAGGCCCGGCCCTGCCCGCCGCCATGCGCCGCATCCCGCGTTCCAGTTCGGCGATGCGGCGATGGGCCGCATCCATCTCGGTACGCGTCGGCACGCCCATCAGTTCGCAGGCGCGCTCCAGTTCCTGCCGGGTCGCGGCGCGCAGGCGCATCTGGGTATTGGCCAGATCGGCATAGAGGCGCTGGAAATCCTCGGACATGGCGACCGTGGCATAGGCCTCCTCGGCCGCGTCGATCCACAGGTCGAACATCGCGCGGGCGCTGGTGAGCTGGCTGCCGGGCGCTTCATGCTCGGCCAGCTTCGCCTCGAAGCGCCGGAATGCATCGTCCAGCACGCCGCGGATCGACGCGACGTAGGCCTCCATCCGCCCCTGGTGCTCGCGCTGCGCGCGCAGCAGGGCCTGCCAGCGCGCCTGGTGCTCGCGGGCCGGACCGAAGGCCGGGGCATTCAGCCAGTCCGCCTCTCCGAAACCGGACTGCAGCGCGTGCACGAAATTGCGCAGCCAGGGCTGGTCGCCCAGCGCGTTGCCGCCGCGGGCCGCGTCGAGCATCCCGCGCACCATGGCATCGCCCTGCCCTTCGACCGCTTCGCGCCAGGCGGCGGCGACCTCGCCGGCGCTGCTGTCGCGGCCGGCGAAACGGCCCGCGACCTGCTGCATCAGACCCAGCCAGTCGCCGGCCTGCTGCTGGAAACGGGCGCCAAGCTCCTGTACCTGCGGCGCGGCATCGACGCCGACCAGCCGGGTCCACTGCTCGATGCCTTCCCGCCACGGGAAACCGCTGGAGGACAGGCCTTCCCCCTGCCCCATGGCCTGCAGCCACGCCTCCCACGAGCGCTTCAGGCCGGCGTCGAAACCCGCGCTGTCGTTGTCGTCCGCCACTGCCATGCCCTGCTTCGCCGTTGTCGCGGCGATGATAGCAACGCCGCCGCGCTGCGGCGGTCAGGGCTTGGGAATATGCAGGGTCTTGCTGATCATCAGCGAACCGGACAGCGCGAACAGCAGCACCAGCGGATGCAACTGCCACGGCCCCAGCTGCCAGACGCCGCCCCACAGGGTGGCGCCGATCGCCTCGAAATGGGCGGCCACCGCCAGCAGGATCACCAGCGCCAGGCTGGTGGGGATCGGCGTGCCCTCGAAGTACGGAACCTTGTCCGAGTCGCCGGCGATCTCCTCGGCGGTGACGTTGTAGCGCGCCAGCCGGCTCACGCCGCAGCAGACGAAGTAACTCAATACCAGCCAGTCCCAGCCGCCCTGCATGCCACAGGCATAGGCCAGCGCGGCAGGCGCGACGCCGAAGGAAATCACGTCGGCCAGCGAATCCAGTTCGCGCCCCAGGGTGGAAGAGGACTGCCGCCAGCGGGCGATGCGCCCATCCAGCGCATCGAACACGAACGCCAGCGGAATCAGCGCCATGCCGAACAGCAGGAAGCCGCGCTGGCCGTCCTGCAGGAAGCGCATCGCGGCGAATATCGCGCCCGTGCCGCAGAACGCATTGCCCAGGGTGAACCAGTCGGCGAGCCGGAACTCGCGCAGCATGGAGAAGTGACGTTTCATGTCGGGTTTCCGCATCATGGCCGCGTCAGCCTAGCGCGATTGCGGTGAACACGGCCATGTCGGACCCGCACGGCGCGCGTGAGGCCGGGTGAGGCACGGCGAGCGGCGCATCGCGCGCAAACCGCGCGCCAGCTCCCGCCGTCACAGCCGCGTGTAGTTCCACGACTGCATGCGCCCGTCGCGGTATGGCATGACCCCGTGGAAAGGCCGCGGGTCCGCATCGAACACCAGCGGCAGGAAGTGGCGGTCGCCCTCCCACAGCGGCAGCGATTCGAGCCGATCCACCGGCACCCATTCCAGCGTGCCTTCCGGGTTCGACTGCAGCGGCGTGCCGGTCCAGTCGTCGATCACGAACACGAAGGCGAACCAGTCCTCGCCGTGCTTGCCGAAGCCCGGCCAGCTGAGCGTGCCACGCAGGCGCGTGGTGCCGCATTCGATGCCGGCTTCCTCGCGGATCTCGCGGTGCATGCAGGCCAGCACGTCCTCGCCCGGCTCCATCTTGCCGCCCAGCCCGTTGTACTTGCCCAGGTGCAGGTCGCCCGGACGGGTATTGCGGTGGATCATCAGGGCCTGGGTGCCGTCCCTGGACAGCACGTAGCCGAGGGTGGCGAGAATCGGGGTATAGGGCATCGGAATCGGGAGCGCGGCGGAAAGCGCGCAGTATGACCGATCGCGCCGCCTCCACAGGAACGCGGCGGAGCGCGCGCCTACATCAGCACGTTGGCGTCTTCAGTCCGGTGCAGCGTGGCCACGCCATGCCCGCGCTCGGCCAGGTACTCCAGCCACTTGCCGAGGAAGGTGTTCATGCGCAGGCGGTGGCTGACCAGTTCGTCGGCCGGCGGATACATGCCCATCACGTCCTGCCAGCGTCGCCCGACATAGCAGTGCGTGGTCTCCACCTGCCGCGCATCGCGGTACAGCCGCACGTAGGCCGAAGGATCCGGCTCGCCGGTCAGCGGGTCGAGGATGCCGTAGGTCATGCGCAGCTCGACCGTGTAGCGATGGCATTCGATCACGTCCAGGTACAGGTCCAGCCCGTCGCCGATGGAGGAAACGTAGCGCCCCTCGTGCAGGTGGTCCGGCGCGAACAGCCGCACCAGGTGCAGGTAGTTCTCCGCGTACAACCCCATCAGCCAGCCGAGGCGGCTGAGCCGGGGGATGCGGTCGACGCGGGAAAGGGCCTGGTTCATGGCGTGATCGTACACGGCCGGCACCGCCGCGGCATGCGGCGGGCTTTCAGAACATCTCGCGCTGCAGCCCCAGCGTGCCCAGCACCTTGCTGGAAATCTCCTCGATCGAGGTGTGCGTGGTGCTCAGGGTCGGGATGCGCTCCATCCTGAACATGGTTTCGGCGGCGGCCACCTCGCGCCGGCAGACCTCGGCGCTGGCATAGCGCGAGTTGGGCCGGCGTTCTTGGCGGATCTGCTGCAGCCGCTCCGGGTCGATGGTCAGGCCGAACAGCTTGTTGCGGTAGGGGCGCAGGCGCGGCGGCAGGCGGTCGCTTTCCAGGTCTTCCTCGGTCAGCGGGTAGTTGGCCGCGCGGATGCCATAGTGCAGCGCCAGGTAGATGCAGGTCGGGGTCTTGCCGGCGCGGGACACGGCCACCAGCACCACGTCGGCCTCGTCGTAGTTCACCGCGATGCCGTCATCGTGGCTGAGGGCGAAGTTCATGGCGTTGATGCGGCGGTGGTAGGTGTCGAAGTCCACCATGCCGTGCGCCTGGCCGATCCGGGAATGGCGGGTCGCCTCCAGCTCCTGCTCCAGCGGGCCGATGAAGGGCACGAACACGTCCAGCACCAGCGCCCCGCTCTCCTCCAGGATCCGCCCCAGCGCCGAGTCCACGCAGGAGCTGACCACGATCGGCCGCACCTGGTAGCGCTCCCCCGCGGCGCGAATGCGGCGCGCGGCGTCGTGCGCCTTGTCCGCATCGTCCACGAACGACATGCGATCGGTGACGAAACTGAAGCCGGAGAACTGGGTCAACAGGCTGTGGCCCACGGTTTCGGCGGTGATGCCGGTACCGTCCGAGACATAGAACACCGGCCGGATCGCCGTCATGAAGGACTCCTTGGAGGGGTGGATGGCGGCGGGGCCAGGCCGATGGCCCGCCCCTGTCCCGGGAAAGACAAGCACAAGACAAAGTAATGTCACAAGCTTGTGCCGCTTAGGTGTGCACTGCATCATATTGGCTTCTTCCTACGGACGTGGCCATACCAGCCCGCCTCGGGCGATGGCCTCAACGGAGCATCGCGCTTGAACGAGAACATCCTGTGGTTGCATGAGCTGCGCCTGGCCGACCTGGCCCGCGTGGGTGGCAAGAATTCCTCGCTCGGCGAGATGATCGGCAACCTTGCCGGCCTGGGGGTCTCGGTGCCTGGCGGCTATGCCACCACCGCCGAGGCGTTCAAGGACTTCATCGCCCACAACGACCTGTCCAAGCGCATCTTCGACCGGCTGGCGACGCTGGACGTCGAGGACGTCAACGCGCTGACCGCCGCCGGCGCCGAAATCCGCGGCTGGGTGATCGACGCCCCGCTGCAGCCGGCGCTGGACAAGGACATCCGCGACGCCTACGCCCGCCTGTGCGCCGACAACGGCGGCGGCGACGTGGCCGTGGCGGTGCGCTCCTCGGCCACCGCCGAGGACCTGCCCGATGCCTCCTTCGCCGGCCAGCAGGAAACCTTCCTCAACGTCACCGGCGCCGACGACGTCGTGCGCAAGGTCAAGGAAGTGTTCGCCTCGCTCTACAACGACCGCGCCATCGCCTACCGCGTGCACCACGGCTTCAAGCACGAGGACGTGTTCCTGTCCGCCGGCGTGCAGCTGATGGTGCGCTCGGGCGTGGGCTCCTCGGGCGTGCTGTTCACCCTGGACACCGAATCCGGCTTCCGCGACGTGGTGTTCGTCACCTCGTCCTTCGGCCTGGGCGAGATGGTCGTGCAGGGCGCGGTCAACCCGGACGAGTTCTACGTCTACAAGCCCACCCTGCAGGCCGGCAAGCCGGCGATCCTGCGCCGCGCGCTCGGCAGCAAGGCGATCCGCATGGTGTATTCGGACGTCCCCGGCGAGCGCGTCAAGGTCGAGGACACCCCGGCCGAGCTGCGCAGCACCTTCTCGATCAGCGACGAGGACGTGGCCGAACTGGCGCGCCAGGCGCTGACCATCGAAAAGCACTACGGCCGCCCGATGGACATCGAGTGGGCCAAGGACGGCGTGAGCGGCAAGCTGTTCATCGTGCAGGCGCGCCCGGAGACGGTGAAGTCGCGCAGCCACGCCACCCAGATCGAGCGCTTCGCGCTGACCGAAAAGGGCGGCAAGGTGCTGGCCGAAGGCCGCGCCGTCGGCGCCAAGATCGGCGCCGGCGTGGCCCGCGTGGTCAGGACCCTGGACGACATGAACCGCGTGCAGCCGGGCGACGTGCTGATCGCCGACATGACCGACCCCGACTGGGAGCCGGTGATGAAGCGCGCCTCGGCCATCGTCACCAACCGCGGCGGCCGCACCTGCCACGCGGCCATCATCGCCCGCGAACTGGGCGTGCCGGCCGTGGTCGGCTCGGGCAACGCCACCCAGGTCATCGAGGACGGCCAGCTGGTTACCGTCAGCTGCGCCGAGGGCGACACCGGCTTCATCTATGAAGGCAAGCTGGGCTTCGAGCGCGCCACCACCGACCTGGGCAACATGCCGCCGGCGCCGCTGAAGATCATGATGAACGTGGCCAACCCGGAACGCGCCTTCGACTTCGGCCAGCTGCCGAACGCCGGCATCGGCCTGGCGCGCCTGGAAATGATCATCGCCAGCCACATCGGCGTGCATCCGAACGCGCTGCTGGAGTACGACCGCCAGGACGCGGCGACGAAGAAGAAGATCGACGAGAAGATCGCGGGCTACAAGGATCCGGTGAGTTTCTACGTGGACCGCCTGGCCGAGGGCATCGCCACCCTCACCGCCTCGGTCGCGCCGAACCCGGTGATCGTGCGCCTGTCGGACTTCAAGTCCAACGAATACGCCAACCTGATCGGCGGCAGCAAGTACGAACCGCACGAAGAGAACCCGATGATCGGCTTCCGCGGCGCCAGCCGCTACGTCGATCCCAGCTTCGCCAGGGCCTTCGCGCTGGAATGCCAGGCCGTGCTGCGCGTGCGCAACGAGATGGGCCTGGACAACCTGTGGGTCATGATCCCGTTCGTGCGCACCCTGGAGGAAGGCCGCAAGGTGGTCGAGGTGCTGGCCCAGAACGGCCTGAAGCAGGGCGAGAACGGCCTGAAGATCATCATGATGTGCGAAGTGCCGTCCAACGCGCTGCTCGCCGACGAGTTCCTGGAGATCTTCGACGGTTTCTCGATCGGCTCCAACGACCTGACCCAGCTCTCGCTCGGCCTGGACCGCGATTCCTCGATCGTCGCCCACCTGTTCGACGAGCGGAACCCGGCGGTGAAGAAGCTGCTGTCGATGGCGATCAAGGCCGCCCGCGCCAAGGGCAAGTACGTCGGCATCTGCGGCCAGGGCCCGTCCGACCATCCGGACCTGGCCGAGTGGCTGATGCAGGAAGGCATCGAGTCGGTGTCGCTGAACCCGGACACCGTGGTCGACACCTGGCTGCGCCTGGCCAGGAGCAAGGCTGCTTCCTGAGGCCGGCACACGCAGCAGAAAAGCTGATCCAGCACCAGGCCCCGGGAATCCGGGGCCTGTTTTTTCTGCCCGCGACAGATTCATGCGCGCAGCCGAAGGTGCAGCTCCCTTGCCGGCAATGACGCATCCGCCGCTCCGATATGCGCAAAAAGACAACGCCCCGATGCGGGGCGTTGTCTGGAACTGCCGGATACGGGAGGGAGCGCCTCCCGGCAGGATCAACGTCGGGTGGACGCCGTATCCACCGCCGCGGTCTGCGTCACCACCTGGCCGTCGATGACCGGCAGGCGGTCGCTGGCCGGCTTGTCGTCCATGCGCACCTTCTTTTCCTCGCCGTTGAAACGGTAGGTGACGTCGTAACCGATGGTCTGGCTGGTATTGCCCAGGGCCACGCGGTTGCCCGGCTGCTTGTCCATGCGCATGGTGCCGGTGCTGCCATCGGCCTTGCGGTAGGTGACGTTGTAGCCGGTGACGCGCGAGGATTCCGAAGCGGTCTGCTCGGTGTGGCACTGGCGCTCGGTGCGCTGCACCACGCGACCGCCGACATGGCGCTTGTCGACCTGGTTGCCGATCACGCCGCCCGCCACGGCACCGGCCGCGGTTGCCGCCTTGCGGCCGTTGCCCTTGCCCACCTGGTTGCCGAGCAGGCCGCCGATGACCGCGCCGGCAACCGTGCCGCCGACGTTGCCGTCGCGCTCCGGCAGGCGTTCCTGCACCACCACGTCCTCGCACACCTCGCGCGGCACCGTCGTGGTGGAGGTTTCGCGGACCGGCTCGGTGCCGATCACGGTGGCATAGGCCGGCTCGTTGCGGGTCACCGGCTCGACCTTGAGCACGTCGGCGTATTCCAGCACACCCTCGTGCGGAGCGACCGCATTGCCGGCCGCGGCGTCGTCGGCCAGCGGCGTGGTGTCCAGCACCGGCTGCCCGGCCTGCGCCGGCAGGGAAGCGCCCTTGTCGCGGCCGCTCATGAAGGCCGCGGTGGCGATGCCGCCCACCAGCAAGGCGCCGGCAGCCACCAGAACAGTCGTCGTATTGCTCTTCATTGTCTGCTCCCTGCGGGTTGCCCGCCTGTTGAGTGATGGCAATTCCAGCACGATAAACCTGAATGAAGGCATCCATTGCCGCGCGACCCTCGTGCAAAGCCGGCCGGCTGTCGCAATATTGGACCCGTTGTTCCCTTCCGTCTCCCAGGATCCCACCATGTCCAGCCCCATGCTGTTGCCCTTCATGGAATGGGCGCGCAGGTTGCGCTACCCGACGCTGTTCAAGATCACGGCCACCCTGTTCGTGCTGAGCATGCTCCTGCCCGACCCGATTCCCTTCATCGACGAGATCCTGTTCGGCCTGGGCACCCTGCTGCTGGCCAACTGGAAACGCCGCAAGGAGCCGGTTGCCGCCGCCGAGCCGCCCGCGCTTCCGCGCAAGCGCTGACGTGCAGCTGGTAGACAGCCACTGCCATCTGGACGCCCCGGAATTCGACGGCGACCGTGAGGCCATGCTCGCCCGCGCCAGGGCGGCGGGCGTGGCCGCGATGGTGGTTCCGGCGATCACCGCCGCGAGCTGGCCGGGCCTGCGCCAGGCCTGCGCCGCCGATGCCGCGCTGCATCCGGCCTACGGCCTGCATCCGATGTTCCTGGCCGAGCATCGCCCCACGCACCTGGACGAGCTGCGGACCTGGCTGGAGCGCGAGAAGCCCTGCGCCGTCGGCGAATGCGGGCTGGATTTCTTCGTCGAAGGCCTGGACGCCACCGCCCAGCGCCACTACTTCCAGGCGCAGCTGCAGCTGGCGCGGGAATTCGGGCTGCCGGTGATCGTGCATGCCCGCCGCGCGGTGGAGGAAGTGATCCAGACCCTGCGCCGCGTCGGTGGCCTGCGCGGCGTCATCCACAGTTTTTCGGGCAGCCCGGAACAGGCCCGGCAGCTGTGGGACATGGGCTTCCTGATCGGCCTGGGCGGGCCGGTCACCTACCCGCGCGCCAATCGCCTGCGCACGCTGGTGGCGACCATGCCGCTGGAGTTCCTGCTGCTGGAAACCGATGCGCCCGACCAGCCCGACGCGGACATCCGCGGCCAGCGCAACGAGCCGGCACGCCTGCCCGCCATCGCCAGCGCCATCGCCGCGCTGCGCGGCCAGCCGGTGGAGGACATCGCCGCGCGCACCTCCCACAACGCCCGACAGCTGTTCGACCTGCCCGCGTCGCCGTAGGAGCGCACCTCGGCGCGCGCTGACTTCACCGCGAACGCTTCCCGCACGGAACGCGTTTCTATCGCGCCTTCGGCTTGAGCAGCATTTCCAGCGCCTTGCCGACCGCGGCGAAGGCGAACGCGCCGGTGATATGCGTGGCCGCGCCCAGGCCGGCACCGCAGTCCAGCTTGAGCGCCGCATCGGCCCCCAGGTTGGGCCGCAGCCCGCAGACGCTGCCATCGGCCTGCGGGTACTTCACGTTCTCCAGCGAGTACACCGCCGGCACGCCGAAGTAGCGCTGCGGGTTCTTGGGGAAATTGAACTCGCCGCGCAGCTTCTTGCGGATCAGCGCCAGCATCGCGTCGTGCTCGGTCCGCGATACGTCGCGCACCCGCACCAGGGTCGGGTCGGTACGCCCGCCCGCCGCGCCCACGGTGATCAGCGGCAGCTTGCGGCGGCGGCACCAGGCGATGGTCTCCACCTTCACCCGGAAGCTGTCGCAGGCATCGATGACCAGGTCGAAGCCGCGGTCCAGCAGCTCGGCCATGTTGGAGCCGGTCAGGAACGCCTCCACCGCTTCGATCCCGGCGTCGGGGTTGATCGCCCGGCAGCGCTCGGCCATCGCCACCGCCTTGTTGCGCCCGTATTGGCCGGCCATCGCCGGCAGCTGCCGGTTGGTGTTGGACACGCAGATATCGTCGGCATCGATCAGGACCAGATGCCCGACCGCCGAGCGCACCAGCGCCTCGACCACCCAGGACCCGACCCCGCCCATGCCCACCACGGCGACCCGGCACCCGGACAGCCGCTCGATGGAGCCGGCCCCATACAGCCGGTCGATGCCGGCGAAACGCTCGCGCAGTTGTTCGTTCATGCGCGCATTTTAACCGTGGCCGGAAACGCGCCGTGCGTCGTACCATCGGCGCATCCCCAAGGAGCCAGGGCCATGACCGAACCCAGCCGCACCCCGTCCACCGCATCCCGCTACCTGTTCGTGCTGATCGCCGGCCTGCTGGTCGGCATCGTCGCCACCGTCATGGCGATGCGCGCCATCCAGGCGCGGCAGGATCCGTTCCCGCACGGCCTGATGAACGTCATGGCGCGCCAGTCGCAGCTGCTCAACGACGCCCGCAAGCAGAACCGCTGCACCACCAATGACTCGGCCCCGCGCCTGCAGACCCTGCGCCTGCTGACCAACGATCTGGACCTGGCCTTCCCCGGCCTGCGCGACGACACCCGCTTCCAGCAGCACGCCAGCCGCTTCCGCGCCACCTTGAACGACGCCCTGGCCTCGCCGCCGGCCGACTGCACGGCGCTGGCCGCCGTCACTGAACAGCTTGGAAACGACTGCAAGGCCTGCCACCAGGATTTCCGATGAATCCACTTCCGTTTCACGCGTGGTTGGCCCGCCATTCACGCGCGAAAAGGGAGGATTCAATCGGCCGGGTATGGTCATACCCGCTCCCCATCTGGCAAGGAGAATCACCATGAAGATCCAGTTGATCGCTGCGGGCGCCATCGCCAGCCTGGCCCTGGCCGGCTGCGCCACCTCGCCGGGTTACAGCGGCGGTGGCTACAACAACGGCGGTTACAACAATGGCGGTTACAACAGCGGCGGCTACAACAACGCCCGCTGCGCCGACTGCGGCATCGTCACCCGCATCGACACGGTGGCTTCGGGCCGTACCGCGCCGGCGGCCACCGGCGCCATCCTCGGCGGCATCGTCGGCGCCGTGGCCGGCCACGAGATCTCCAGCCACACCGGCGGCAGCAAGGGCAACCAGAACATCTCCGCGGCCGCGGGCGCGGCGGCCGGTTCGCTGGCCGGCAACAAGATCCAGCAGAACGTTACCGGCAACTCCTATGACATCCAGGTGCGCATGGACGACGGCCGGGTGATCGTGGTCAACCAGAAGGACCTGGGCGGCATCCGCGAGAACACCTACGTGCGTGTGGTCAACGGCCGCGTGGTGCTGCGCTGACGCAGATTTCGCCAGCCGGAAACGCCACATGGAAAAGGCCCGCTTGCGCGGGCCTTTTCGTTTTGCTTTTCCGCGGGCGGTATCAGACCGGCTGCACGGCGTCAGCCTGCAGACCCTTCTGCCCCTGCACCACGGTGAAGGTGACCTTCTGGCCTTCCTTCAGGCTCTTGAAGCCCTGGGTCTGGATGGCGCGGAAGTGCACAAACACGTCTTCGCCATTCTCGCGGCTGATGAAGCCGAAGCCCTTGGCGTCATTGAACCACTTGACAATGCCGGTTTCGCGATCGGACATCTCGACTAACTCCCTGTTGCTCTCTCGTTTTATGGATACGCCCCGGAAGGCGGCTGACTGCAAGGAGGAAGCGAGGTGTAACGATGCAGCAAATCATGCGATCTACCCATCAGGCCACGATTCACGGTGACCTTGCCAAGCTCAGCGGCTGAAACTTAACCCGACCATAACCAAAAATCAATCGGGCAAAGACAATCTTGTCAACCCCTTTTGGACACTTGCCCGGACCCGCATGGACTATTCATTCATATTGTATCTGCTAGCGACCGTGCTGGTCCTGGTCGGCATCGCCGGCGTGATCCTGCCGGCCCTGCCCGGCATCCCGCTGGTCTTCGCCGGCCTGCTGGCCGCGGCCTGGGCCGATGGCTTCACCCGCGTGGGCTGGCTGCCGCTGGTGGTTCTGGGGGTGTTGACCGCAATCTCCCTGGTGGTCGACGTGCTTTCCACGACCCTTGGCGCGCAACGGCTCGGCGCCAGCCGGCTGGCGCTGGTCGGGTCGCTGGTGGGAACCGTGGCCGGGCTGTTCTTCATGCCGATCGGCCTGTTCGCCGGCCCCTTCCTCGGGGCGTTGCTGGGCGAGTATCTGCACGGCCGCCAGCTGGGCCGGGCAACCAAGGTCGGCATCGGCACCTGGCTGGGCATCGTGCTGGGCGTGGCGCTCAAGCTCGGGCTGGTGGTGGCGATGCTCGGGGTGTTCGCCATCGCCTGGTTCGTCTGAGCCGGATGCGCCGCCCATGACTCCCGCTGCACATGGCAATGACCGACAATCACGCCAATGGATCCTGCCCTGGAACACGGGGCGCCCTCTCCTTGTCCGGATGGACCCTTCCCGCATGCCTAGCTCCCGCGCCCGCCCTGTCCTGCTGATCGCCCTGTCGGGCTGCTCCGCCGTCGCCCTGGCGCAGGAGTCGATCACCACCCCAGCCTCGCCACAGGCCTGTTTCGCACTGGATTCCGACGCCGCCCGCCTGAGCTGCTACGACCGCGCGCTCGGCCGCACCCCGGCCGACACCCGCGCCGCGGACGCCGCCGCCAGCGCCGCGCAGCAGACGCTCAAGGAAGCCAAGGCCAGCGCCAGGGAACTGGACCAGCCGCTGCCGCCGCGCAAGGAGCTCTTCGCCCACGACGACCTGGCGTCGGCGGTGGCCAATGCCGGCCGTGGTTCGATGCTGGACAGCCGCTGGGAACTGGCCAAGGACTCCAAGCTCGGCCTGTTCCAGCTGCGCGCCTACAAGCCGGTGTACCTGCTGCCCGCGTTCTGGAGCAGCAAACCCAACCGCATGCCGCATTCGCCCAACCCGGCCAATACCGTCACCGAGGCCGAGGAACTGGACAACACCGAGCTGAAGTTCCAGCTCAGCTTCAAGACCAAGGTCGCCGAGAACCTGTTCGGCGACAACGGCGACATCTGGGTCGGTTACACCCAGAGCTCGCACTGGCAGGCCTACAACAGCGAAATCTCGCGCCCGTTCCGCGAAACCAACTACGAGCCCGAAGCCATGCTCGTCTTCCGCAACGGCTATTCGCTGTTCGGCTGGAACGGGCGCATGACCGGCATCAGCCTCAACCACCAGTCCAACGGCCGCAGCGACCCGCTCTCGCGCAGCTGGAACCGGGTGATCCTCAATGTCGGCCTGGACCGCGACAACTGGGCGATCATGCTGCGCCCGTGGTACCGCATCCCCGAGAACGGCCGGGACGACAACAACCCGGACATCGAGGACTACACCGGGCGTGGCGACGCCACCGTGGTCTACAACCGCAACGGACATGAGTTCTCGCTGACCGCGCGCCACTCGCTGCGCGGCGGCGACCGCTCGCACGGTTCGGTGCAGGTGGATTATGGTTTCCCGCTCAACCGGCTGCTGCGCGGGCACGTCCAGGTGTTCGACGGCTACGGCGAAAGCATGATCGACTACAACCACCGCGCCACCTACGTCGGCGTCGGCATCTCGCTGTTGGAATGGTTCTGAAGGCAATGAAAGCAACGATCTGGCACAACAACCGCTGTTCCAACTCCCGCGGCGCCCTGGCCCTGCTGCAGGAGGCCGGCGCCGACATCGAGGTCATCGACTACCTGGCCGATCCGCCCGACCCGGCGACCCTGCGCCAGTTGCTGGACGAGATGGGCATCCCGGCGCGCGACCTGCTGCGCAGCAAGGAAGCGGCCTATGCCGAACTGGGGCTGGCGGACAGGCTGGACGACGAGGCCGCCCTGGTCCAGGCGATGGCCATGCACCCGGCGCTGATCAACCGCCCGATCGTGCGCACGCCCAAGGGCACCGCGCTGTGCCGGCCGCCGGAAACGGTGCGCACGCTGCTGTAGGCGCCATGACCCTGTAGGAGCGGCTTCAGCCGCGAAGGAAGCTTTGGTCGGTAGAGCCCCTTCGCGGCTGAAGCCGCTCCTACGGGCCACTGCGTGGGCGGGCTTGTCGCCGTTCCTTGCGCACAGGCAGAATCCGGCCATCTTCGACAGGAAGTCCGCGCATGGCCCGACCGCACCGCTCCTTCTTCGCCTATGCCTCCGCGCTGCTGGGGCTGCTGAGCCTGATGGCGGTGGCCTGCTTCCACTTCCCCGAACTGCTGACCAGCCGCGAGTTCCGCGCCGTCTACAACGAGCAGTTCGCCCGCCACCTGCTGCTGGTCGGGCTGGCCGCCGCCTTCATCCTTGGCACCCTGGCCATCCTGCGCGACCGCAACAAGCGCATCGCCACCCTCGGCGTCGGCAGCGCCACGCTGGCGGTGCTGTTCGGCGGCACCAACGTGCAGTTCGACGCCATCGGCCAGACCCCCTACTCGCTGGGGCTGGACTGGTTCGTGCTGTCGCTGTTCTTCTCGGCGCTGGTGTTCGTGCCGCTGGAGCGCTACCTGGGCAAGCGCATGCTGTCGCCGCTGCGGCCGGGCTGGCGCACCGACGTGGGCTATTTCTTCATGAGCCACGTGCTGGTGCAGTTCATCCTGATCCTGGTCACCGCCTCCACCTCCACCATCGCCGGGCTGGCGGCGTTCCCGTCGCTGAAGGCGGCGATCCAGTCGCTGCCGGTCTGGGCACAGTTCCTGATCGCGGTGTTCGTGGCCGACATGGCGCAGGCGCTGCTGCACCGCGCGTACCACAATGTTCCTTGGCTGTGGCGCTTCCACGCCGTGCACCATTCCAGCCGGCACATGGACTGGCTGGCCGGCTCGCGCATCCATTTCATCGAGATCGTGATGACCCGCAGTGCGGTGCTGCTGCCGCTGCTGGTCCTGGGCTTCTCCACCCCGGCGGTGAACGCCTACGTGATCCTGGTCGGCCTGCAGGCGGTGCTGGCCCATGCCAACCTGGGCATCCGTTTCGGCTGGCTGGAGTACCTGGTGGTGCTGCCGCGTTACCACCACTGGCACCACGCCCGGCAGAAGGACTACATCGACGTGAACTACGCCATCCACCTGCCGCTGGTGGACATGCTGATGGGCACGTTCAAGCTGCCGCGCGACCAGGCGCAGTGGCCGCAGGAGTACGGCGTGATGAAGCTGGAGACCGTGCCCAAGGGCATCGTGCGCCAGCACCTGATGCCGTTCCAGGGCGGACGCAAATTTGACGACTACGTGGATTGACGGGCCAACCGCTGCGCGCTGCTGCCCGCTCCCCCCGCAACCGAATGGTGCCGCGCCTCAGCTCCAGTCGCTGATGCCCTCGCGGCGATAGACCTCGGCCAGCGCGGGACGATCCTTCATCCGCCGCGCATGCGCGGCCAGCACCGGCCAAGCGTCGGTCGGGCACGGCATGTTGCGCGACCAGCGCATCAGCATGGTCAACACGAAATCCACGGCCGAGAGCTGCGCGCCCAGCATGTACGGCCCGCCGTCCTGCAGATGGTCGGCCACCTGCTGCCAGGCCGCCTCCAGCTGCACGCGGGCGCGTTCCTTCACCGCGCCGGTGTTGGCCTCGCCGGCCGGCTCGTGCGGGTAGAACCAGGCACGGTAGGCCGGCATCAGGGTGTAGACGCAGAAGCACATCCAGCGGTAATAGTCGCCGCGCGCCGGGGTGCCCGGCGGTGGCGCCAGGCCGGCCTGCGGATGCAGGTCGGCCAGGTGCATGGCGATGGCCGCCGATTCGGTGAGCACCTGCCCGTCGATCAGCAGCGTCGGCACTCGCCCGGCCGGATTGATCGCCAGATAGCCGGGAGATTTCTGTTCGCCCCGCTCGAAATCGAGCTGGTGCAGTTCATGCTCGATGCCCAGTTCGATCAGCAGCCAGTGCACGACCAGCGAAGCAGTGCTTTGCGATCCGTACAGGACGACAGACATGGAATGCTCCCTGGCAGGCGGAGCGACATCTTACCGCCGCCGCGGCCCGCGCCCGGCACAGCCGCACCGCCTCAATTGCAGCTGGACATGCAGCTGTTCAACCTCTCGCCACAGACCGCGGCCACCGAGCGGTTCTGGCAGAACGCCTGCGAGGTCTGGCAGGCGCCGCGCAGTTCGGGGTTGGTGATCCTGTCGCACTGGTTGTCGCGGCTGGCCTGGCCGCAATCGCCGTAGCTGCGCGGATTGGCGCTGCAGAGCTGGTAGGCCTTCTGGCAGTAGCTCACGCAGGCGGCCGGATCGTCGCGTGGCGGGCTGCGCCAGGCCCCGTCGCTGGCGCAGCCCGCCAGCAGCAGCGATACGCCGACCAGACCCGCCCGCCATCCTGTACGCATGTCCGCAGTCCCGAATGAAAACAGCCCGAGCATACGCCCGGGCCGTTTCAATGCCACTTCGGACGCGGTGGTCTTATTCCACCACCACCGGAATCTTGCCGATGCGGGCCTGCCATTCGCGCGGGCCGGTCCTGTGCACCGACTCGCCGGTGGAATCGACCGCCACGGTCACCGGCATGTCCTGCACGGTGAACTCGTAGATCGCCTCCATGCCCAGGTCGGCGAAGCCGACGACCTTCGAGGCCTTGATCGCCTTGGACACCAGGTAGGCCGAGCCGCCGACCGCCATCAGGTAGGCCGACTTGTTGTCGCGGATCGCCTCGATCGCCGCCGGGCCGCGCTCGGCCTTGCCGACCATGCCCAGCAGGCCGGTCTGCTCCAGGATCTGGCGGGTGAACTTGTCCATGCGGGTGGCGGTGGTCGGGCCGGCCGGGCCCACCACTTCGTCGCGCACCGGGTCGACCGGGCCCACGTAGTAGATGAAACGCCCCTTCAGGTCCACCGGCAGCGGCTCGCCCTTGTTGAGCATGTCGACCATGCGCTTGTGCGCGGCGTCGCGGCCGGTCAGCAGCTTGCCGTTGAGCAGCAGGGTCTGGCCCGGCTTCCAGCTGGCGACTTCTTCCGGGGTGACGGTGTCCAGGTCGACGCGGGTGCCCTTGGAAGCGTCGTAGGTGATCTGCGGCCAGTCTTCCAGCGACGGCGGGTCCAGCATCACCGGGCCGCTGCCGTCCAGGGTGAAGTGCGCGTGGCGGGTGGCGGCGCAGTTGGGGATCATCGCCACCGGCAGGTTGGCGGCGTGGGTCGGGTAATCCTTGACCTTGATGTCCAGCACCGTGGTCAGGCCGCCCAGGCCCTGGGCGCCGATGCCCAGCGCGTTGACCTTGTCGTACAGCTCCAGGCGCAGCTCCTCGGCGCGGTTGGAGGGGCCGCGGGCCTTGAGGTCGTTGATGTCGATCGGCTCCATCAGCGCTTCCTTGGCCAGCAGCATCGCCTTTTCGGCGGTGCCGCCGATGCCGATGCCGAGCATGCCCGGCGGGCACCAGCCCGCGCCCATGGTCGGCACGGTCTTGAGCACCCAGTCGACGATGGAGTCGGACGGGTTGAGCATGGCGAACTTGCTCTTGGCCTCCGAACCGCCGCCCTTGGCGGCGACGATCACCTCGACGGTGTCGCCCGGCACGACCTTCACGTTGACCACGCCCGGCGTGTTGTCCTTCGTATTGGTGCGCTTGCCGGCCGGGTCGGCCAGCACCGAGGCGCGCAGCTTGTTGTCCGGGTAGGCGTAGGCGCGGCGGATGCCCTCGTTGGCCATGTCCTCCACGCCCATGGTGGCGTCGTCCCAGCGCACGTTCATGCCGATCTCGAGGAACACGGTGACGATGCCGGTGTCCTGGCAGATCGGGCGGTGGCCCTCGGCGCACATGCGCGAGTTGATCAGGATCTGCGCCATCGCCTCCTTCGCAGCCGGCGACTCCTCGCGCTCGTAGGCGGCGGCAAGGTTTTTGATGTAGTCGACCGGGTGGTAATACGAGATGTACTGCAGCGCGTCGGCGATGGACTGGATGAGGTCTTCCTGCTTGATCGATGTCACGGCTTGCTCAGGGCTGGCGGGGGTTGAGCCGGGCATTTTACGCCCTGCCGTCCATGGCGGGCGCCCTGCAGGCCATGGCGGCGCTGCAACGCACCGTCCGCGGCCACCTGCCGGCCGGTGAGGCAAAGTAGCGGCTCCCCGCCGTCACGCCGGCACGCGCTGCCGCGTCCTTCCCGCATGGACATGACCGACACCTTCCAGCACCACCGCCCGCGCCTGCTGGCGCTGGCCTACCGCCTGCTCGGCAGCCGCGCAGACGCCGAGGACGTGGTCCAGGACGCCTGGCTGCGCTGGGCCGGCGCCGATACCGCCGCCATCGCCGATCCGGAGGCCTGGCTGGTCACCGCCACCACCCGGCTCGGCCTGGACCGGCTGCGCGCGGCCACGCGCCAGCGCCTGGACTACGTGGGGCCCTGGCTTCCCGAGCCGCTGCACATCGCCGCCGACCTTCCGCCCGCGCCCGATCCCACCCAGGTCCACGCCCTGGCCGAGGACGTGTCGCTGGCCTTCCTGGCCCTGCTCGAGCAGCTCGGCCCGGAGGAACGCGCCGCCTTCCTGCTCAAGGAGGCGTTCGACCACGACTACGCGGTCATCGCCGGCCTGCTCGGCCACAGCGAAGCCAATTGCCGCCAGCTGGTGCACCGCGCGCGCCGGCGCCTGCAGGAAGGGCGGCCGCGCTTTGCCGCCGATGCCGGCCAGCACCGGCGGTTGCTGGCGCGCTTCATGGAGGCCTCGCAGCGGGGCGACAGCGCCGCCCTCCAGGCCCTGCTGCACGCCAACGCGCAGCTGATCTCCGACGGCGGCGGGGTGGTCACCGCGGCGATCCGGCCGCTGCTCGGCGCCCAGCGAATCGGCCAGCTGTTCTGGGCCATCGCGCGCCGCGGCGGCACCCATCCGGCGCGGCTGGGCAGCGTCAACGGCGAGCCGGCGATCCTGCGTTTCGATGGCGACCACCTGCATTCGGTGACCACCATCGTGGTCGATGGCGACCGCATCGCGCGCATCTACAGCGTGCTCAACCCGCACAAACTGCGCGCCCTTGTCACGGCCGGCGGCGCTGGCGCGTCCTTGCAATGAAGGCGGCCACTGCCGGCCGCCAACTGGAGCCTTTCCGATGAGCAGCACCTCCCCCCGCGTTCCCTACACCCGCCTGGCCGCCGATGCGTTCAAGGCCCTGCTGGCGACCAGCCAGGCCGTGCACTCGGCGTCGCTGGAGCACGACCTGCTGGAACTGGTGTTCCTGCGCGTCTCGCAGATCAACGGCTGCGGATACTGCATGGACATGCACGCCACCTCGCTGCGCAAGGCCGGGATCGAGCCGCGCAAGCTGGACACCCTGCCGGCCTGGCACGAAAGCCGCTTCTTCGACGAACGCGAGCGCGCCGCGCTGGGCTGGGCCGAAGCCCTGACCCGCCTGCCCGAAGGCGCCCCGTCGCAGGCCGCCTTCGACGCGCTGGCGCCGCATTTCGACGCCAAGGGCATCAGCGACCTGAGCATGGCGGTGGCGGTCATCAACGCCTGGAACCGCCTCGGCGCCGGCCTGCTGCCGCCGCTGCCCTGACCGGCCCGCCGCTTCCCGGCGGGAAGCGGCGCCCGTCCCGCGGCCGCGATGGCCGCCGCTGGCGGCAGGCCGCACAATACCGCCGCATGGAAACCCTGGTCCTGATCCTCGACCTCATCGGCACCTTCGTCTTCGCCCTGTCCGGCGCGACGATGGGGGTGCGCCGGCGGCTAGACATCTTCGGCGTGCTGGTGCTGTCCTTCGCCGCCGCGCTGGCCGGCGGCATCACCCGCGACCTGCTGATCGGCGCCACCCCGGTGGCGGCGATCAGCGACTGGCGCTATCCGGCCATCACCCTGGCAGCCGGCGTGGTCACCTTCTACTGGGCGCCGCTGATCGAACGGCTGCAGTACCCGGTGCGCATGTTCGACGCGATGGGCCTGGCGCTGTTCGCCGTGGCCGGCACGCAGAAGGCGCTGGCCTTCGGCATCGCCCCGCCGATGGCCGCGGCGCTGGGCATGCTCACCGGCATCGGCGGCGGCATCGCCCGCGACGTGCTGCTGGCGCAGGTGCCGCTGGTGCTGCAGGCCGAGCTGTACGCGGTGGCCGCACTGGCCGGCGCGGCGGTGGTGGCGCTGGGCTACTGGCTCGGGCTGCCGGCCCTGCCCTGCGCGCTGGCCGGCGCCGGGCTGTGCTTCGGCCTGCGGATGATGGCGATGCACTACGGCTGGCACCTGCCGGTGGCGCTGCAGTCCTCCGACCCGCCGCCACCGGAAGGCCCGCGCCGCTGAGGTGACGGGGCGCTCACGGCGCCTGCGCCATGGTGCAACTCCCTTTCCGCAGGAGACGGCCATGGCCATGGAACGTTCCGACGCCCTGATCGGCGACGAGGTGGTGCGCGCGCTCGGCGCGCAGGGCCGGTCCTCGCAGGTGCTGGTGCAGGTCAAGGACGGCCATGTCACCCTGTCCGGCGATGTACCGGACGCGGCGACCAGGCAGCAGGTGGAAGCGCGGGTGGCCACCATCGAAGGCGTGCGCGGCATACGCAGCCACCTCAACGTCGACGGCGGCAGCCATTCCTTCGGCCCACGCGGCCGTGCGGTGCGCGACAACCCGGACGGCGCCGGCGACGCGCGCATGGGCGACATCGACCTGGACGACAACGGCTGAACCCGACGGGCAGCGGTTAACCTGATCCGGCCCCGCCGCCCGAGTCCCGCATGCCGCACGCGCCCACCGCTCCCGTTTCCGCCGCCGGCCAGCGCCCCAGTTTCCGCGAGCGCATGGACGCCATGCGCAACCTGCCGCCGTTCCTGCGGCAGATATGGCAGACCAGCCCCGCCCTGACCCTGGCCAGCCTGTGCCTGCGCCTGCTGCGCGCGCTGCTGCCGGTGGCCATGCTGTACGTGGGCAAGCTGATCATCGACGAGGCCGTGCGCCTGGCCGGCGCCGGCGCCATGCCGCCGCTGGGCGAGGCCCTGGCCAGCGGCCACCTGGACACCCTGCTGCAACTGCTGGCGCTGGAACTGGGCATCGCCATCGGCTCGGACCTGCTGGGGCGGGTGGTCAACTACGCCGACACGCTGCTGTCCGAGCTGTTCACCAACGCCACCAGCGTGCGCCTGATGGAGCATGCCGCCGAACTGGACCTGGAGGACTTCGAGGACCCGGAACTGCAGGACAAGCTCGACCGCGCCCGGCGCCAGACCATGGGCCGCATGAACCTGATGAGCCAGCTGCTCGGCCAGGCGCAGGACGCGGTCACCGTGATCAGCTTCGCCGCCGGCCTGGTGGCCTACGCGCCCTGGCTGATCGCCCTGCTGGCGCTGGCGCTGGTGCCGGCCTTCCTCGGCGAATCGCACTTCAACACGCTGGGCTATTCGCTCAACTACAGCTGGACCCCGGAACGGCGCCAGCTCGACTACCTGCGCCAGGTCGGCGCCAGCGTGGAAACCGCCAAGGAGGTGAAGATCTTCAACCTCCACCGCTTCCTGATCGACCGCTACCGGCTGCTGGCCGAGCGCTTCTACCGCGCCAACCGCACGCTGGCGCGCAAGCGCGCGTTCTGGGGCACCCTGCTGGCGGCGCTGGGCACGCTGGGCTATTACGCCGCCTACGCCTACATCGCCTGGCGCACGATCCGCGGCGATTTCAGCATCGGCGACCTGACCTTCCTGTCGGGCAGTTTCCTGCGCCTGCGCCAGCTGCTGGAGGGCCTGCTCACCGGTTTCTCGCAGGTCGCCGGGCAGGCGCTGTACCTGGACGACCTGTTCTCGTTCTTCGCCATCGAGCCGGAAATCCGCTCGTGCCCGGACGCACTGCCGGTACCGCGCCCGATCCGCGCGGGCTTCGTGTTCGAGAACGTCGGCTTCCGCTACCCGGATGCCGAACGCTGGGCGGTGCGCCACCTCGATTTCCAGCTGCGCGCCGGCGAGGTGATCGCCCTGGTCGGCGAGAACGGCGCCGGCAAGACCACCCTGGTCAAGCTGCTGGCGCGGCTCTACGACCCGGACGAGGGCCGCATCCTGCTCGACGGGCGCGACCTGCGCGACTACGACCTGGACGACCTGCGCGCCAACATGGGGGTGATCTTCCAGGATTTCGTGCGCTACCACCTGTCGGCCGGCGAGAACATCGGCGTCGGCCAGGTCGATGCGATGTCCGACGCGGTACGCATCCGTGGCGCCGCGCGGCGGGCGCTGGCCGACGAGGTGATCGAGGCGCTGCCGGAGGGCTATGAGCAGTTGATCGGGCGGCGCTTCAAGAGCGGCGTGGACCTGTCCGGCGGCCAGTGGCAGAAGATCGCCATCGCCCGCGCCTACATGCGCGATGCGCAGGTGATGATCCTCGACGAGCCCACCGCCGCGCTGGACGCGCGCGCCGAGTTCGAGGTGTTCCAGCGCTTCAAGGAACTGTCCGAGCAGCGCACCGCGGTGCTGATCTCGCACCGCTTCTCGTCGGTACGCATGGCCGACCGCATCCTGGTGCTGGCCGACGGCCGCATCGAGGCCAGCGGCACCCACGCCGAGCTGATGGCTGAAGGCGGCCGCTACGCCGAGCTGTTCGAGCTGCAGGCGGCCGGCTATCGCTGACCGCCCGGCCCTGGCCCGCATCCACGCACTCCGTGTTTGTCGCATCACGCAGGCGGCGGCTTGCCCGGCACGGACTTCCCCGGCAAGCCCCCGAAAGCAAACCTGTCCTCCAGGACACCGCCAGGCGCGACAAACGGTCGCATCCTGGCCGGTCCGGGCCGGTTTGCTAGAATGCGGCGGTTTCGATCCCCCCCGAAGAATCCCGGCATGTCTTCCGCTTACGGCACCGAAACGGTGCTCGAAGTCCGTCACTGGACGGACGCCTACTTCAGCTTTTCCACCACCCGCGACAACGGCTTCCGCTTCGAGAACGGCCAGTTCGTGATGATCGGCCTGGAGAACGAGGGCGCCCGCCCGTTGATGCGCGCCTACTCCATCGCCAGCGCCAACTGGGAAGAACAGCTGCACTTCTTCAGCATCAAGGTGCAGGACGGCCCGCTGACCTCGCGCCTACAGCACCTCAAGCCAGGCGACACCGTCCTGGTCGGCAGGAAGCCCACCGGCACCTTGCTGATCAGCGACCTGCATCCGGGCCGGCACCTGTACCTGCTGGGCACCGGCACCGGCCTGGCGCCATGGCTGAGCATCGTCAAGGACCCGGAGACCTACGAGCGTTTCGACAAGGTCATCGTCTGCCATGGCGTGCGCTTCGAGCGCGACCTGGCCTACCGCGATTACTTCGAGAAGGAACTGTTCGAGGACGAGATCCTCGGCGACATCGTCCGCGACAAGCTGCTGTATTACCCGGCGGTCACCCGCGAACCGTTCCGCAACCACGGCCGCCTGACCACGCTGATGGAAACCGGCGAGATGCCCAGGACCCTCGGCCTGCCGGCGTTCGACCCGGCCAACGACCGCTTCATGATCTGCGGCAGCCCGCAGATGCTGGCCGACCTGCGCGGCGTGCTGGACGCGCGCGGCTTCGAGGTCTCCCCGCGCATCGGCTCGCCGGGGCATTACGTGTTTGAGCGCGCCTTCGTCGAGAAGTAGGTCTGCAGGCACCCTCTGCGGGGAACGCCTGTACGCACGAACCGGCGGCCGGCGGGCGAAGCCCAGGCATGTTGCGCGATGCGCAACATGCTATGATCGGCCACATGATCAAGTCGTTCCGGCACAAGGGACTGTGCAGGCTCTTCGAGACGGGAAGCACGGCGGGCGTGCAGGCCGATCACGCCAGGCGGCTGCGCCTCCAGCTGACCGCGCTCGATACGGCACAGACCATCGAGGACATGGACATCCCCGGGTTCCGCCTGCATCCGCTGAAAGGCGGAATGAAGGGGCGTTGGTCCATTGCCGTCAACGCCAACTGGCGCATCACCTTCGAGTTCAAGGACGGCAACGCCTACGTGCTGGACTATGAGGACTATCACTGATGAACATGCACAATCCTCCGCATCCCGGTGAGTTCATCACCGGCGTCTATCTCGAACCCAACAACATCAGCGGCCGGGAACTGGCTGAGAAGCTGGGGGTCGCGGCCTCCACCCTCAGCCGGGTGCTCAACGGCAGCAGCCGCGTCAGTCCGGAAATGGCACTGCGCCTGTCCAAGGCCCTGGGCCGCAGCCCGGAAAGCTGGCTGGCGATGCAGGACGCCCACGATCTGTGGGTGGCCCGTCAACAGGTCGACCTGAAGAACGTCCGCCGGCTGGAGTTGGCGGCCTGACTCAGCCCAGCGCCGCCCGGATGTCGTCTTCCAGCGATTCCGGGCGCGCGGTTGGCGCATAGCGGGCGATCACCCGCCCGTCGCGGCCGACCAGGAACTTGCTGAAATTCCACTTGATCGCGGCGGTTCCCAATGCCCCGCGCTTCTCGCGCTGCAGCCAGCGCCACAGGGGGTGGGCGCCGGCGCCATTGACCTGCAGCTTGGCCGACATCGGGAAGCTGACGCCGTAGTCCAGGCGGCAGAAGGCCTCGATCGCCGCCGCGTCGCCTGGCTCCTGGTGGCCGAACTGGTCGCAGGGGCAGCCCAGCACCACCAGCCCGCGCGCCGCATATCCGCGCCACAGCCGCTCCAGCCCCGCGTACTGCGGGGTGAAACCGCAGCGCGAGGCGGTATTGACCACCAGCAGCACCTTGCCGGCGTAGGCCGACAGCGGCAGCGGCGTGCCGTCCAGGGCGGTCAGTTCGAAATCGGTGGCGACGGTCACGGCGGGCTCCGGGCGGGTACCCAGCGTACGCCATCGCGGGGCCAACGGCTTGCAACAGCCGGCTTTCCACCGCAACCCTGCCATTCGACACACCCGCCGGCCGGGGCCGGCGGGTTACCCTCGGGGTTCAGTATTTTCCGGAGTTTCCGACTTGAACACCCGTCTTGCTCTCGCCCTGGCCGTGTCCCTGGGCGTCGCCCTGCCGGCCTACAGCCTGGCCGCCAACGCCGCCACCGGCCAGACCGCCCAGCAGGCCAACCCGTTCTTCGCCGAAAGTCCGCTGCCGCTGCACTACCCGCAGTTCGACAGGATCAAGGACACCGACTTCGCGCCGGCCTTCGACGCCGGCATGGCGCAGCAGCTCAAGGAAGTGGAGGCCATCGCCAACAACCCGGCGGCCCCGACCTTCGACAACACCCTGATCGCGCTGGAAAACAGCGGCGCCATCCTCGACCGCGCCACCACCGTGTTCTTCTCGCTGATCGGCGCCGACACCAACGATGCGCGCAAGAAGCTGCAGGCCGACTACTCGGCCCGCTTCGCCGCCCACAGCGACGCCATCAACCTCAACGGCAAGCTGTTCGAGCGCATCAAGGCCCTGTACGACAAGCGCGACACGCTCGGCCTGGACGCCGAAGGCGTGCGCCTGGTCGAGAAGTACCACGACAACTTCGTGCGCGCCGGCGCCAGGCTGTCCGACGCCGACAAGGCCAAACTCAAGGAGATCAACGCCGAGCTGGCCAACCTGGGCACCAGGTTCAGCCAGAACGTGCTGGCCGAGGTCAACGCCTCGTACATCGTGGTCGACGACGTGAAGCAGCTGGACGGCCTGTCCGATGGCCAGATCGCCGCCGCCGCGGAAGCCGCCAAGGCGCGCAAGCTGGACGGCAAGTACGTCATCGCCCTGCTCAACACCACCGGCCAGCCGGCGCTGACCAACCTCACCGACCGCGCCCTGCGCCAGAAGATCTACGAAACCTCGATCTCGCGCGGCAGCAAGGGCGGCGAGTACGACAACACCGCGCTGGTCTCGCGCATCATGACCCTGCGCGCGCAGAAGGCCGCGCTGATGGGCTTCCCGAACTACGCCGCCTATGGCCTGGGCAACCAGACCGCCAAGACCCCGGAAGCGGTCAACGCCATGCTCGGCCAGCTGGCCCCGGCCGCCGTGGCCAACGCCAGGCGCGAGGCCGCCGACCTGCAGGCCATGATCGACCGCGAGCAGAAGGCCGCCGGCAAGCCGACCTTCGAACTGCAGCCGTGGGACTGGGCCTTCTACAGCGAGAAGGTGCGCCAGGCCAAGTACGACTTCGACGAATCGCAGCTCAAGCCCTACTTCGAACTGAAGAACGTGCTGGAGAACGGCGTGTTCTTCGCCGCGGGCAAGGAATACGGCCTGAGCTTCAAGCAGCGCACCGACCTGCCGGTGTACCACGACGACGTCACCGTCTACGACGTGTTCGACGCCGACGGCAGCCAGCTGGCGATCTTCATCTTCGACCCGTACGCGCGCGAGTCCAAGCGCGGTGGCGCGTGGATGAACTCCTACGTGTCGCAGTCGGCGCTGACCGGCAACAAGCCGGTGGTGGCCAACCACCTCAACATTCCCAAGCCGCCGGCCGGCCAGCCGACCCTGCTGACCTGGGACGAGGTGACCACCACCTTCCACGAGTTCGGCCACGCCCTGCACGGCATGTTCTCCAACGTGAAGTACCCCTACTTCTCGGGCACCGCGGTGCCGCGCGACTTCGTCGAGTTCCCCTCGCAGGTCAACGAAATGTGGGCCGACGAGCCGACCATCCTGGCCAACTACGCCAGGCACCACCAGAACGGCTCGGCGATGCCGCAGGCGCTGCTGGACAAGGTGGTCGCCGCCTCCAAGTTCAACCAGGGCTTCGCCACCACCGAATACCTGGGCGCGGCGATGCTGGACCAGAGCTGGCACCAGATCGGCGTCGACCAGGTGCCCGCGCCGCAGGACGTGGTCAAGTTCGAGCATGACGCCCTGGTCAAGGACGGCATCTACTACGCGCCGGTGCCGCCGCGCTACCGCACCACCTACTTCAGCCACATCATGGGCGGTTACTCGGCCGGCTACTACGCCTACATCTGGTCCGAGGTGCTGGACGCCAACACCCAGAAGTGGTTCCGCGACCACGGCGGCCTGTCGCGCGCCAACGGCGACCACTTCCGCAAGACCCTGCTGTCGCGCGGCGGCAGCGCCGATGCGATGGAACTGTTCCGCAACTTCGCCGGCCACGAGCCGCAGATCGAGCCGCTGCTGGAAAAGCGGGGCCTGACCTCGGATTCGACCAGCAAGTAAGCGTCACAGCGCGTGGAAAGAAGAACGCCCGGCAATGCCGGGCGTTCTTTCATCCACCGTCGCCAACCGGTGCCAGGCGGCGCTTCAGCCCCTGCCCTCCACCACCACCGTCGCCGTCATGCCGTTGGCCAGCACGACGCCGTCGCGCACCGTGCCCTTGTCCAGTCTGATCCGCACCGGGATGCGCTGCGCCAGGCGCACCCAGTTGTAGGTCGGGTTGACGTTGGCCAGCAGGTCGGTGCCGGTCGGGCTGTCCGCATCGGTGATGCCATGGGCGATGCTCTCGATGTGGCCATGCAGGGTCTGCCCGCTCATCAGCTCGATCCTCGCGCCGTCGCCGACATGCAGCTGCGCGAGCTTGGTTTCCTCGAAGTAGCCGTACACCCAGAACGAGGCGGTATCGATCAGCGCCAGGCGCGCGGCACCGGCACTGGCGTAGTCGCCCTGGCGGACCTCCAGGTTGGTGACGTAACCGTCCACCGGCGCGCGCACCCGGGTGCGTTCCAGGTTCAGCTCGGCGGTGGCCAGCGCGGCCTGGGCCTGTTCCACCGCCGCCAGTGCCTGCTGCTGCGCGGCACTGGCCTGCTGGCGGCTGGCCTGCGCCTGCGCGACCCCGGCACGGGCGGCCTGCGCGGCGCTGAGCGCGTCGCTGCGCGATTCCTCGGAAATCAGGCTGCCGGCAATGCGCTGGCGGCGCTGGTACTGCAGCTCGTAGCGGGCCGCGTTGACGCTCTGCTGCGCGGCGCCGGCCGAAGCGGCCTGGATGCTGGCGCCGGCGGCGCGCGCGGCGGCCTGCGCCGCGGCCAGGTTGCCGCGCGCCTGTGCGAGCGCATTGCGGTAGCGCGCCTCGTCGATGGTGAACAGCACATCGCCACGGCTGACCTTCTGGTTGTCCTGCACGGCCACGCGGGTCACCGGCCCGGAGACGTCCGGCGCCACCCGCACCACTTCCGCACGCAGGCGACCCTCGCGGGTCCAGGGCGAATACATGTAATGGCGCCACATCGCGATGGCGACCAGCGCCGCGATCGCGACGACCACGGCGGTAATGGAGAAACGGAGCAGGGATTGGGTCTTGGGGGTCATCGGCAATCTCTCAGAACAGCAACAGGCCCAGGCCGCCGAACAGGCAGGTGAAAACCGCGATGCGGAACAGCGACGGGTGCCAGACATGGCGGTACCAGCCGCGCCGCCCCGCCAGCGCGTCCAGCGCCCACAGCAGGACGCAGACCACGCAGAACAGCACCAGCAGGCCGGGAAACAGGCTGCCGCCGAAAGCGATTTCAATGGGCACGGGGCGGTTCCTCCGGGTTGGGATCGGTGGCGACGATGTAGGCCGCCATCACCGAGTGGTCGTCGACCATCGCCAGGCGCACCAGCCGCAGGTGGCGCAGTACCTGCCGCGCCACGCCGCGCTGGCCGGCCTCGGCGCGCGCGGCGTCGCTGGCCTGCCGCAGCTGCTGGTCGGCGCGCCACCAGGCGTGGCGGGACGGCTGCTGGAAGAAATCGGCCAGCGCCGCCACCGCCGCGTCCACCTGCGGGTGCAGCGGGCCGGACAGGGGTTCGCGCGCGACGTCCTCGCGCAGATGGATCAGCGCGCGCCCCGTCTCGTTGACCGCCAGCGCCCAGGCCAGCAGCCGCCGCGAGTCCTCGCTGCCGGGCGTGGCATGCGCCACGATCTGGTGCACCAGGTCGCTGTTCATGCTCTCGAACCGCTGTCTCAGCCCGGGCAGCGGGCCCTGCGCGGCAAGGCGCACCTGCGCCCGCAGCGCCGCCATCTGCCGCCGCCGCAGCCACGACGAACCGGCCACCGAGGGCAGCAGCATGAAGCTCGCCAGCGCCGCGGCCAGCGCGACCAGCTGCGACAGGCTGTCGTTGAAGAAGTGCTGCGCATCGAACACCATCGCGTTGCCCAGCGCGAGGATGTTGACGAAGCCCATCGCGTAGCCCAGGCCGAGCGCCGCCAGCCTGGGGCGGGTGGTCAGGTACGGGCCGACGACGAAGAACGGCAGGATGCCCGCCACCAGCAGTGCGTAACCGTCGAGCCGGGTCAGCACCTCGAACTCGCAGACGTAGCCGGCCACCAGGCCCAGCAGGTAGCCGCCGGACATCCTGACGGTCAGCCCCGCGGCGTTGGGCACCGTGGCGAACAGGCCGGAGAAGATGGTCGCCAGCAGCATCGCGTTGGCGCCCATCGGCCAGCCGGTGGCGGCCCAGAACGCGCCCAGCAGCAGCATCGTCGCCGTGGTGCGGATGAAGGCCAGCCCGGCGCCGGCATGATCGTTGCCGCGCACGAAGTGCACCTGCTCCACGCCGCGGGAAGCCACCACCCGCTCCAGCAGCCGCGCGCGGGCCCGCACATACGCTTCCAGTTCGTGCGTGAAGCGCAGCAGCAGGCCGGTGCCCACCTCGAAGTCCTCGGCCTGGCTGGCGTCGCCGAGGCCTCCGCGCAGCGACGCGGCGCGCCCGGGCAAGGCCTGGCGCACGGCGTGGATGCGCGCGGCCAGCGCTTCCGGCGGCAGCGACGATGCCGGCTGCAGGGCGCTGCCCAGCGGCTGGTACAGCGCCACCAGTGACTGCGCCGCGCTGGTGTCGTGCATCCGCATCAGCCGGTTGATCAGGTGGTGCAGGGACTGGAAGCTGGTCGAGGCCGCCATGAAGCGCTGGTTGAACTGCTGCAGGTGCAGGCTGCGCGCGCGCGCCTCCGGGTCTTCGAAGATCACCGAGCTGCGCAGGTCCTCCAGCGTCACCGCGTCGCGTACCACCCGCAGGTGCGCCTGCTCCATGCGCTCGCGCGGCAGTTCGCCCTGCACCGCCTCGCGCACGAACTCCAGGAAGTCGGCGTACTGCCCGCGGACCGCCGCGCGCAGGGTGTCGCGCAGCCGCACCGGCAGCACGGTATCGCTGATCACCGCGCTGACCACCAGGCCCAGCATCACCTCGCTGATGCGCGCCACCGCCGAATCGAATACCTGGCCGGGATGGGTGGAGATCACCGGCAGCGCGATGATGGCCGCGGTGTAGCCGGCCAGCACGAAGGCGTAGGACTTGAAATTGCGGTGCAGCGTGGCGCCGGCGGCGCAGGCGCCGATCCACAGCGCCATCACCAGCAGGAACGGTTCGCGCTGCTGCGGGAACAGCGCCACGATCGCCAGCGCGGCGGCGGCGCCCACCAGCGTGCCGAGCACGCGGTAGAAGCCCTTGGCCAATACCATGCCGCTCTGCCGGTGCATGACGATGATGGTGGTCATCATCGCCGTACCCGGTTGCGGCAGGCCCATGCGCATGGCCAGCCAGCCGGTGACGAAGAACGACAGCGCCACGCGCAGCACGAACAGCCAGGCGTCGGCTTCGCCCTTCAGGAAATCGCGCAGGCCCGCGTACCACGGGGCGACCCCGGGACTGGAGGTGACGGAGGATGGGACGGCGGACATCGCGGCCTCAGATCGCGTCGATGCCGGCGAGCATCTTTTTCAGCAGCGCTTCGAGCTGTTGCTGTTCGGTCCCGCTCAGCCCTTCCACCTGCTGCAGCAGCAGGCCGGACATGGCCGGCAGCATGCGCTCCACGCAGGCCACGCCTTTGCCGGTCAGGCGCAGGTCCAGCTTGCGCCGGTCCTCCGGGTGCGGGATGCGCTCCAGCAGCCCCTTGCGGCACAGCAGGTCGGTCAGGCGGGTGATGTTGGCCGACTTCTCGGTGGCCGCGCCGGCCAGCTCGGACGGGCTGACCGCGCGGTCCGGCGTGCCGTACAGCATCATCAGCACGTTGTATTCGGCATGGCAGAGGTCGTAGTCGCGCAGCACCGCGTTGGCATGGTCATGGACCGCCTTGTAGATGCCCTTGACCAGCCGGACCAGCACTGCGGGCCCGCGCGGGAACCCCGGCCACCGGTTGCAGGTGGCGTCGATGCGGGTTTCGGTGGGGTCGAAGCTGCTCATCGCCGGGAAGAAGGTCGGGGCCGGCGAATATAATACACAAATGTAATATCAATGAATGAATGAAAATTCACCCGGGCACCGGCACCGGCACCGGCAGCAGCCATGGCATCTGGGCGGGGGAATATGGACAAGCGGTCCTGCCATCGGCGGCCGGGGCCCCCGATACGACGCAGCCCGCTGCCGGCGCCTCCCCTGCAACCCGATCTGCCTTCCGGGTACGCGCCTAGCGCACCCCCAGGTAGCCGCCGGGCACGCCGTGCGGCGACAGCACCAGCTGCCACAGCTGCGCGTGGCGGGTGCGGAAGGTCGCCATCGAGCCGGCCAGGTAGAAGCGCCACATGCGCCGGAAGCGCTCGTCGTAGCGCGGGTCCAGCCGGTCCCAGGCCGCTTCCACGTTGGCCCGCCACGCCTGCAGGGTGCGGTCGTAGTCGGTGCCGAAGTTGTGCCAGTCCTCCAGCACGAACAGACCTTCCATCGCCGCGGTGATCTGCGCGGCCGAGGGCAGCATGGAATTGGGGAAGATGTAGCGGGCGATCCACGGGTCGGTGCGGTCGCGGCTGACATTGCTGCCGATGCTGTGCAGCAGGAACAGGCCATCCTCGCGCAGGCAGCGCCGCGCCACCTCGAAGTAGCTGCGGTAGTTCTTGACCCCGACGTGCTCGAACATGCCCACCGACAGGATCGCATCGAACGGCTCGTCCAGCTCGTGGTAGTCCTGCAGGCGGATCTCCACCGGCAGGCCGGCGCACAGTTCGCGGGCGAAGACCGCCTGTTCCTGCGAGATGGTGATGCCCACGCCTTCCACGCCATGGCGCTCGGCGGCGTACTTCAGCGCCTCGCCCCAGCCGCAGCCGATGTCCAGCACGCGCATGCCCGGGCGCAGGCCGAGCTTGCGGCAGATCAGCTCGAGCTTGGCTTCCTGCGCGTCGTCGAGGTTGTCGGCCTGGCGCCAGTAACCGCAGCTGTAGACCAGCCGCTTGCCGAGCATGGCCCGGTACAGGTCGTTGCCGAGGTCGTAATGGCGCCTGCCGACCTCATAGCTGCCCTGCCCGGCCTGCAGGTTGAACAGTTTGGCCTTGAGCGCGTCCCAGACCTCGCCGCCGCCATGCACGCGCTCGTCCAGCCGCGCCGCCAGCAGGTGGGCAAGGAACACGTCGAGCGAATGCGCCTGCCACCAGCCGTCCATGTAGCTCTCGCCCAGGCCGAGCGAGCCTTCGGCCAGCACCCGCGCATGGAAGCGCGGGTCGAGGATCTCGATGTCCTGCGGGCGTTCCCCGCCGGGGGTGACGCCCGCCTCGTGCAGCAGTGCCTCGACACGTCGTTGCAGCCCTGCATCCATCGCTGGCCTCCACGGTTCAGGGGTGTGCGAACAGCTCCCGGTAGGCTGCGGCCACGTGCGGCAGCAGCACCGCGGCCGGCACGTCCACGGTCTGCGTACCGTCGGAGTACGGCCCGACCTGGTACGGCGGGAACACGAAGCGCAGCGCGGCGATGCGGCCGGCGGCGTCCATCACCGGCTGGAACTGCGCGAAATTGGCCGCCTCCGGCGCGGTGCCCTCGTCGATCATCTTCGACAGGTTGCGCACCTGGGCCTGCTGCTCCTCCGGCGTCATCTCCTGGCCCTGCGCGCGCACCATCGCCTGCTCCAGCAGCTTGTCGCTGGTGTAGTCGCTGACCGCCTGCCAGCCCTTGGGCGAATCGATCAGCGCCTGCGCGGTCAGCAGCTGTTCCTTCTCCGGCAGCCAGACGAAGCGCGCCACCAGCGGCTGGCCGTGCGCGCCGCCGGTATAGCTGCTGCCTTCGGCCGACACCGCCACCACGCGCGGCGTGTCCACGGCCATGTCGAAGGCCAGCGACAGCTCGTAGGGCGCGGTGGGCTTGTCGTTGCCGAGTTCGTCCACCGCCTTGAGCAGCTCGGCCTTGGCATGGTCGGCATAGTCGGACAGGGCCCTGGCCAGACCGGGGTATTTGTTGGCCGCAGGCGGGTAACTGATGCCCAGCACGTAGCGGGCATTGGTCTCGATCACGTCCTGCAGTTCCACCGCCGCCGGCGCGCCTTCCGCCGGCGCCTCCGCGGCCGGAGCCTGGTCGCTGGCCGTCGTCGCCGGCGCCTGCGCTTCGTCCCTCCTGCACCCTGCCATCGCCAGCACGATCAATGCCGCCGCAAAGGCTCCCTGTCCCAAGCTCTTCATGTCCCTTTCCCTTCTCGATGGATCGCGCGGTTCCGCCTGGAACCGCCTCCGGCGCGGATTATCCCAGCAGGTCCGCGTATTCTCCATGGCGCTGCATGAAGGCCGCCGCATAGCTGCATTCGGGAGCCACCTTCAGGCCGCTGGCGCGGGCATGCGCCAGCGCGGCCCTGGTCAACAGCGCGGCGATGCCGCGACCGCCGATGGCCTCGGGCACGCCGGTATGGGTAATGGCCATCGTGCCATCGCGCAACTGGTAATCGAGTACCGCCCGCTCGCCGTCGACGGCGAGGGTGAAGCGCTGCGCGGCCGCGTCGTGCGCGACGGGCGGAAGCGCGGAGGCGTCATGGCTCATGGCGTGGTTCCCCTGACTGGATGCGCCCATTGTGCCGCGACCGCCTGCGGGTGCGACGTGAAAGGCGGAGCGCACCGCAGCGGGCCGTCATCTGCGGCCCGCCTGTTCCCCGGCAGTCCGGAAGGCACGAGCGCGGGCAAACGGCAGGCCCTCGTTCCCGCCGCCTCGCAGGCGGCACCGACCGCCGGGAATCGGGGACGAGGAAAGTCCACGCGGCCGTCAGCCCGTCCGGCCCGACGGCGGCGCGCGGGTGGTCAGCGCCCGAAGCGCGGGTTCATCAGCTGCTCCAGGAACACCTGCAGCACCTGCGGCTCCATGAACAGCATGAACATCACGCCGAACGCGGCACCGGCCAGGTGCGCGCTATGGTTGACGTTGTCGCCGCCGCGCCTGTCCATCCAGATGCTGTAGCCCACGTAGAACACGCCGTAGAGGATGGCCGGGGCCGGGATGAAGAACACGAAGATCAGCGACCACGGCGAGATCAGGATGAAGGCGAACAGCACCGCCGACACCGCGCCGGAGGCGCCCAGGCTCAGGTAGTTGGGGTTCTTCTGGTTCTTCAGGTAGCTGGGCAGGATCGAGACCACCAGCGCCGCCAGGTAAAACAGCGGGTAGGTCCACCAGTTGCCGGTGACGCGCAGCATGATCTGCTCGATCAGCCGCCCGAAGAAGAACAGCGTGACCATGTTGAACAGCAGGTGGGCGAAATCGGCGTGGATGAAGCCGTAGGTCACCAGCCGGTCGTACTGGCGGTGGCGGTCCACCGCCGGCGGCCACAGGATCAGCCGGTCGGCCAGCTTGCGGTTGCTGAAGGCCAGCCACGAGACCAGGCCGGTGATGGCGATCAACAGCAGGGTTATCGGTCCTTGCATGGTCAGGCTGCCCGGTAGTTGTCGACCATCCTGTAGCGCCGCGCGTACAGGCCGAAGGCCAGCGCCGCCACGAAGGCGAAACCAGCGAAGAAGAACATCAGGAACGCCGCCTCGCTCAGCCCGGTGCCGGCGATGCGCTCGGTCACCGCGTCGTTGCGCACCGCCGCGTTGGACAGCAGCACCCACAGGTTGCCGATGGTGGTGGTCAGGTTCCAGAAGCTCATGACCACGCCCTTCATCGAGGCCGGCGCCTGGCTGTAGGCGAACTCCAGGCCGGTGGCCGACACCAGCACCTCGCCGAAGGTCAGCAGCGCGTATGGCAGGATCTGCCAGAAGATGGACAGGGCGTTGCCGCCGTCCATCACCACCTGCAGGCCGCCCACCACCACCCAGGCCAGGCCGCTGAAGGCGATGCCGGCGGTCATGCGCCGCAGCGCGGTGGGCTCGAAGCCGAAGCGGCGCAGCGCCGGGTACAGCACCAGGTTGTTGAAGGGGATCAGGATCATCACCAGCAGCGGGTTGATCGCCTGCATCTGCGAGGCGCTGAACCACGCCGGCATGGCCATCTGCTGGCCCTGCAGCACCCAGGTCGAGGCCTTCTGGTCGAACAGCGAGAAGAACGGCGTGGTCAGGGCGAAGATCACCAGCACCTTGAGCACCGAGCGCACGCCTTCCACCGCGGCGTCGGGGTGCGTGCCGCGGGCGCGCTCGAGCTGCAGCAGGGTGCCGCCGCCGATGCCGGCCAGCAGCGCCACCAGCGCCAGGCACAGGTAGATCACCACGCCCAGCCCGCCTTCGCGCAGGCCGGCCAGGCTCATCGCCGCCAGCACCAGCGCCCACAGCGCCAGCGCGACGCCGGCCAGGGCCACCATCATGCCGGCGTTGCCCTGCCCCGGCGCGCGCGCCAGCAGCGCGGTGCGCACCACGGTGGCGAACGAATGCGGGTCCTTCGGCGGCAGCGGCACCAGCACGTAGCGGCGGCGCCCCAGCCAGAACACGAAGGTGGCCACGAACATCAGGATGCCGGGAATGCCGAACGCCCACTGCGGGCCCAGGTTCTTCAACGCCAGCGGGATCAGCAGCGAGGCGAACAGCGAGCCGAAATTGATGATCCAGTAGAAGGCGTCGAACACGACCCTGGCCAGGTGCTTGTTCGACTGGTCGAACTGGTCGCCCATGAACGAAGCCACCAGCGGCTTGATGCCGCCGGCGCCCAGCGCGATCAGGCCCAGGCCGAGGAAGAAGCCCTGACGGCTGTCCTCGAACAGCGCCAGGCACAGGTGGCCGGCGCAGTAGACCAGGCTGAACCAAAGGATGGTGTGGTACTTGCCGAAGAAACGGTCGGCCAGCCAGCCGCCGAGCAGCGGAAAGAAGTACACGCCGATCATGAAGCTGTGCATGATGTCCTTGGCCTCGCCGGCGCGGCCGTCGGCGGTCACCTCCTGCAGCAGCAGCGAGGTGATCAGGAACTGCACCAGGATGTTGCGCATCCCGTAGAAACTGAAGCGCTCGCAGGCTTCGTTGCCGATGATGTAGGGAATCTGGCGGGGCATGCCGGCCTTGCCGGCGGGCACGGTTGCCACGTCGTTGCTCGTCATCTGTGGGACGGTCCTGCGGATACTTGAAGGTGGCAAGCGTAACGCAAGCGGCGGTCCGCGCGCCCGCGCCGCCGCGCCTGCACGGCCCCTAGACAGGGCCGCACGCTAGCATGGCGGCCTGTCCGTACTGGTCGTCGCAATGAAGCACTGGGGCTGTCTGGCGCTGCTCGCCTTGTCCTTCGCCGTGGCCGCCGAGCCCGCCACGCCGGTGCTGCGGATCGCCAGCCTCCGCCTGCCGCAGGACAGCGCGCAATGGAACCAGCAGCGCGAACGGATCCTGGCCCTGCTGGCGGACCTGCGCGCCGACGTGATCGCGGTGCAGGACGTGCAGCAATCGCCCGACGCGCGCAATCCCGCGTGCTGGCTGGCCACCCGGCTGCGGTACAACTGCGATTTCATCACCGCCGACCCGCCCAGCCACGCGCAGCGCCGCGGCAGCGCGGTGCTGGCCGGCCTGGACGTCCTGGAGGACGGCATCACCCTGCTGCATGGCGAGGGCCAGCTGACCGCCGCCGGCATGCAGCGCGCGCGGCTGGACCGCAAGGTGGTGAACATCTACATCGCGCGCATCGCGCCGGACGGCAACGACCGGGAGGTGCGCGCGCAGCAGGCCTCGGACCTGCTCGCCTGGATCGGCGCGACCGCCGACGACCAGCCCTCGCTGGTCGTCGGCGAGTTCTCCGCGCCCACCGACGAGCTGGTCCGGCAACTGCCCGGCTTCCAGCCGGCGCGCCGGAATCCTTCGGTACGGCGCGCCGCCGCCAACGGCGCGGCGGCCACCCGCCCACACAGCCTGGACGTGCTCTACCAGGTGCGCAGTTTCGCCGACGTCGCCCAGCAGACGGTGGAACTGGCGCCGGCCACGACGGACACCGCGCCGCTGGTGCTGGGGGTGATGACCACGCTGCGGCTGATCGGCGGCACCACGGCCGATGCGCCGCCGCCGGAAACGGCGAAGCCGGACGTTTCCGCCCGGCCTCGTCCGTAGCCACCTGCCGGCGGGCCGGGCCTCAAGCCCCGCCCGCGCGGTCGGCCGTCGCCGTTCAGGCCACGGCTTCCTCGTAACGGCGCTCGACTTCCTTCCAGTTGATCAGGCTGTAGAAGGTCTCGATGAACTCGGCGCGGCGGTTCTGGAACTTCAGGTAGTAGGCGTGTTCCCACACGTCGATGGTCAGCACCGGGGTGCGGCCTTCCATCAGCGGGCTTTCCTGGTTGCCGGTCTTCTCGACCACCAGCTTCTTGTCGGCGGTGACGCTCAGCCAGGCCCAGCCGGAGCCGAACTGGGTCAGCGCGGCCTTGGTGAAGGCTTCCTTGAACTTGTCGAAGCCGCCGAGCTGCTCGTCGATGGCCTTGCCCAGCGCGCCGCCCGGGGTACCGCCGGCGTTCGGGCCGATCACATCCCAGAACAGCGAGTGGTTGCCATGGCCGCCGCCCTGGTTGCGCACGCCCTGCTGCAGGTTTTCCGGCAGGGTCTTGACCTTGCGCAGCAGCTCGTCGATCGGCAGGTCCGCGTATTCGGTGCCCTCGACCAGCGCGTTGAGGTTGTTGACGTAGGTCTGGTGGTGCTTGGAGTAATGGATCTCCACCGTGGCCGCATCCATGTACGGTTCCAGCGCGTCGTAGGCGTAAGGCAGCTTGGGCAGGGTGTAGGCCATGAGGAATCTCCTTGGGTTTTATGCCTGGGTTCGTTGTCCGGCGACCGCCGGACGGTGCACGGCAATGGTAGGCAGGAAGCCGCAACTTACCAAGGCCGATGTAAAGGAAACTTCGTCCTGCCGTGAGTACAAACGGCCGGCAGGCGGCGAAGGCACCGCGCGCGCGATGGCCCGCGTTCAAGAAAAATCCCGCGCAGACGCGATAATCGGCCCTTCCACGCGACACAGGCCCACGCCCCATGCGCAAACCCCTGCTCCTGCTCAGCGCCGCGATCCTGCTGGTGGCCGGCCTGTGGGCCATGCGCGCGCTGCAGCAGCCGCCGCCCCCGCAGTTCGCGCCCTCGCTGGGCGAAGCCGCCGCACCGGCGGTCGTCGAGGAGCCGCGCCAGCCCGGCGCGACCGACCCGCTGCCGGCCTTCCTGCCGCCGGAAGCGCACGACACCATCGCCCTGATCCTGCGCGGCGGCCCGTTCCCGCACCGCCAGGACGGCAGCGTGTTCGGCAACCGCGAGCGGCGCCTGCCGCAGCGCGCGCGCGGCTACTACCGCGAGTACACGGTGCGCACGCCGGACCTGGGCCACCGCGGCGCGCGCCGGATCGTCACCGGCGGCGACCCGCCCGAAGTCTGGTACTACACCGACGACCACTACGAGACCTTCCGCGGTTTCGAAGTGCCGGCCAACGGAGGCACGCGATGAGCGACAGCGGTTTCGACATGGGCCTGGAGGATGCCGGCCAGGCCGGCGTCTACGGCGTGGGCCACGGCGACCTGGGCGGGCTGGCCGCCGCCGCGCGCGACGCCGGGCTGAAGGTGCTGCGCGTGGACCTGGAGGCCTGCACCGACAAACGCACCCTGCTGCTGCGCATCGGCACCCAGCTGGACTTCCCTGCCGGCCGCGGCCGCAACTGGGACGCGCTGTCCGACGCGCTGCGCGACCTGTCCTGGCTGCCCGCCAACGGTTACGCGCTGCTGTTCGGCGATGCCGGCGACCTGCGCCAGGGCAACCGGGAAGATTTCGATACGCTGCTGGACATCCTCGCCGAAGCCTCCGCGCGCTGGGCCGAGGACAACGTGCCGTTCTGGGCGTTCTTCGAGCTGCCCGGCGGCGGCGAGGATGCCGCGGAACCGGACCCGGCCTGAGCGTGTCGTTTCAGCCCGGCGACTGCGACGGGCCCTTGAGCTCGATCACGTTGCCGTCCGGGTCGGCAAAATACAGCGACAGCCCATCGCCCTCGGCACCGAAGTTGACCTCCGCCGCGCCCAGCGCAGTGAGCCCGTGGCGATGCAGGTGGGTGGCGATGGCCGCCTCGTCGAACGGCTCGATGCGCAGGCACAGGTGGTCGACATTGCGCGCGCCCGCGCCCGGCGCCTCGCCGCCGCGGGCGCCCAGGGGGCCGTCCACGCCGACCAGGTCGATCATCGACGCGCCGGCGCGCAGATGCACCAGGCCCAGGTGTTCGCGCCGCCGGACCACCTCGCAGCCGAGCACGGCCTGGTAGAAGGCGATGCTGCGCGGCAGATCGCGCACGCGGAACACCACGTGGTCGATGCGCTGCACGGAGAAAGGCGTTGCCATCGCATGCTCCATGGAGAAACAGGGGAAGCGGCCCAGGGCCGGCCGCTTCCGGCCGCGATTGTCACATGACGATGGCGGCAGGCGCCGCAGGGCCATCGGACCGCCCTGGTGGCGGCGATCCGGCGGCAGTCAGCCGTCCAGCTCTTCCCAGCGCGCGTAGGCCGCGTCCAGCTCGGCCTGCACCCTGGACAGCTGCTGGGTGTGCGCGGTGACCTCGGCACTGGAGCGGGTGTAGAACGCCGGGTCGTTCATCGCGCCGGTCAGGCCTTCCACATCGCGTTCCAGTTGCTCGATCCTGGCCGGCAGCTGTTCCAGCTCGCGCGCGTCCTTGAAGCTGAGCTTGCGCCTGGCCGGTGCCACCTCGGCGGCCGGCGCGGCCGCCGGCTTCGCCGCGGGCACCGCCGTGGCCGAGGCCTTGGCCACCGCCATGCCGCTCTGCGCCGGCGCCGGGCGCTGGCGCAGCGAGTCGGTATAGCCACCGACGTAGTCGCCCACCTTGCCCTCGCCTTCCAGCACCAGGGTGGAGGTGACCACGTTGTCGAGGAAGTCGCGGTCGTGGCTGACCAGCAGCAGGGTGCCGGTGTAGTCGCCCAGCAGCTCTTCCAGCAGCTCCAGGGTTTCCACGTCCAGGTCGTTGGTCGGTTCGTCCATCACCAGCAGGTTGGACGGCTGCGCGAACAGCTTGGCCAGCAGCAGGCGGTTGCGCTCGCCGCCGGACAGCCGGGTGATCGGCGCGCGCGCGCGTTCGGGGGTGAACAGGAAGTCCTGCAGGTAGGCATGCACGTGCTTGCGCTTGCCGTTGAGGTCGATGAAGTCCGCGCCCTCGGCCACGTTCTCGATCGCGCTCCAGTCCTCGCGCAGCGTGGCGCGGTACTGGTCGAAATAGGCGATCTGCAGGTTGGTGCCCTGCCGCACCTCGCCGCTGTCCGGCTGCAGTTCGCCCAGCAGCAGCTTCAGCAGCGTGGTCTTGCCGCTGCCGTTGGGGCCGATCAGGCCGATGCGGTCGCCGCGCAGGATGGTGGTCGAGAAGTCCTTGATCATGACCCGCTCGCCGAAGGCGAAGGACACGTCCTTGACGTCGATGACCTTCTTGCCGGAGTTTTCGCCCGCGGCCGCTTCCAGCCTGACGTTGCCGCCCAGCTCGCGGCGCTGGCTGCGCTCCACGCGCATGGCCTTGAGCCGGCGCACGCGGCCCTCGTCGCGGGTGCGGCGGGCCTTGATGCCCTGCCGGATCCACACTTCCTCCTGCGCCAGCAGCTTGTCGAAGCGCGCGTTCTCCTGCGCCTGCGCGTTGAGGCGTTCCTCGCGGCGGCGCGCGTAGTTGTCCCAGTCGCCCGGCCAGCTGGTGACCTGGCCGCGGTCGATCTCGACGATGCGGGTGGCCAGCGCGCGCAGGAAGCGGCGGTCGTGGGTGACGAACACCACGCAGCCCTGCCAGCCCTTGAGGAAGGTTTCCAGCCAGTCGATGGCCTCGATGTCCAGGTGGTTGGTCGGCTCGTCCAGCAGCAGCACGTCCGGCCCGGCCACCAGCGCGCGCGCCAGCAGCACGCGGCGCTTCATGCCGCCGGACAGGCGGCCGAACTCGGCATCGCCATCCAGCTCCAGCTTGGTCAGGGTCTCGGACACGCGCTGGTCCAGCGCCCAGCCGTCCGCCGCGTCGATCCTGGCCTGCACCCTGCCCATGGCATCGCCGTCGAACACCTCGGCATGGCTCAGGCGGTGGAACTCGGCCAGCCAGTGGCCCAGCTCGCCCAGCCCGTCGGCGACCACGTCGAACACGCTGCCGGCGGCGCCGTGCGGCACCTCCTGCTCCAGGCGGGTGACGCGCACGCCCTGCTGGACGCGCACTTCGCCGTCGTCCGGCTTCAGTTCGCCGGCCATCAGCTTCATCAGGGTGGATTTGCCGGCGCCGTTGCGGCCGATCAGGGCGATGCGCTCGCCGCTTTCGATCGACAGTTCGGCTTTTTCCAGCAACAACGGGCCGCCGACGCTGTAGTCGACGTTCTGCAGGGTGATCAAAGGCATGCGCGCATTGTACGGGAGCGGCGCGCTCAGCCGTCGGCGAACGTCTCTTCGTCCAGCGCCAGCAGGCGCCGCAGGCTGGCCGGCACGCGCCTGCCCGGGTGCCGCACCGCCCACAGCTGGCGGCGCAGCGGCGGCAGCGGCGTGGCCAGTTCGTGCAGCCGCCCGAGCGCGACCAGGTCGGCCACCGCGTGCCGTGACAGGCAGGCCAGGCCGAGCCCGGCGACCGCGCCCTGCTTGATCGCCTCGGTGCCGCCGAGCTGCAGCACCTCGGCAAAGCCGTGCAGGTGCGGCAGCAACGCCTGCTCGGCGGCCTCGCGGGTGCCGGAGCCGGGTTCGCGCAGCAGCCAGCAGGCGCCGCGCAGCTGCGCCAGGTCCGCGCCCACCCGCAGCGCGGCCGCCTGTGGGTGGCGGTCGCCGAACACGATAACCAGTTCATCCTCGCGCCAGGCCGCCACGTCCAGCCCCGGTTCGTGGCAGGGGCCTTCGATCAGGCCGATGTCCACTTCCAGCCGCTGCACCGCGCCGGCCACCTCGCGGGTATTGCCGATCACCAGGTCGACCTGGGCCTGGCGGTTGCGCTCGCGCAGGTCGGCGATGCGCGCCGGCATCAGGTAGTTGCCGATGGTGGTGCTGGCGCCGACCCGCCAGCGCACCGGCGCGGCGGTTTCATCGCCCAGGCGGAAGCGGCGCTCTAGGTCGTCCATGCCCGCCAGCAGGACGCGCGCCTCCGGCAGCAGGGCGCGGCCATGGCCGTTGAGCACCAGCCGCCGCCCGACGCGGTCGAACAGCGCCAGCCCCAACAGGTTTTCCAGTTCGTTCAAGGCCGCGCTCACCGCCGACTGCGACAGGCCGATGGCCTCGCCCGCAGCGGTGGTCGTTCCGGTGTCGGCCACGGCCCAGAAGATCTGCAGCTGGCGCAGGGAAAGATGCATGACTTACCCGTTAAACAGGTTATTCATACAAATACTATCTGTTTTACGGGTGATTGCACTGAGGTCAGGATGGGCCACCTCCTGATAACCATCCGTCATGAACACCGCTACACAAGGATTTTCCCCGACCCGGCCGTCTCCGCTTCCCGGCCTGCTGCTGACGGCCGGCATCGCCGCCGTTTCGCTCTGGCTGGGCACCCTGCCCTGGCTGCAGGCCCACGGCATCAGCGCGCTGACCCTGGCCATCGTGGTCGGCATCGCCCTGGGCAATACCGTCTACGGCGCCGTGGCGCCGCGCGCGGCCGCCGGTGTCGGCCTGTCCAAGGCGACGCTGCTGCGCGCCGGCATCGTGCTCTACGGCCTGCGCCTGACCCTGCAGGATATCGGCCAGGTCGGCGTGGCCGGCGTGGCGATCGACGCGCTGGTGCTGTGCTCCACCTTCGCCCTGGCCTGGTGGCTGGGCTGCCGGGTACTGGGGCTGGAACGCAACACCGCCCTGCTGATCGGCGCCGGCAGTTCCATCTGCGGCGCCGCCGCGGTGATGGCCACCGAGCCGGTGGTCAGGGGCCGCGCCGAACAGGTGGCCGTCGCCGTGGCCACCGTGGTGGTGTTCGGCACGCTGGCGATGTTCCTCTACCCGCTGCTCTACCAATGGGGCGTGGGCGCCGGCTGGATGCCGCTGGACGAGGCCGGCTTCGGCGTGTTCACCGGCTCCACCGTGCATGAAGTGGCGCAGGTGGTGGCTGCCGGGCGCGCCGTCAGCCAGCCGGCCGCCGACGCCGCGGTCATCGCCAAGATGGTGCGGGTGATGATGCTGGCGCCGTTCCTGGTCGGGCTGTCGGCGCTGCTGGCACGCGGCCGCCACGCCGGCACCGGCCCGCGCGCGAAGATCGCCGTGCCCTGGTTCGCCTTCGGCTTCATCGCCATGGTCGGCTTCAACTCGCTGCAGCTGCTGCCCGCGCAGTTGGCCGCCGCGCTGATCGACCTGGACACCGCCCTGCTGGCGATGGCGATGGCGGCGCTGGGGTTGACCACCCACGTTTCGGCCCTGCGCCAGGCCGGCACCCGGCCGCTGCTGCTGGCGGTGCTGCTGTTCGCTTGGCTGCTGGGCGGCGGGCTGCTGATCAACCTCGGCGTGCGCGCCCTCCTGTAGGAGCGACTTCAGTCGCGAAAGGGCTTTCCCACGAAGTCCCCTTCGCGGCTGAAGCCGCTCCTACATTCCGCCGCGCCATCTGCGAAAATGCGGCATGACCGATTTCTCCTCGCTGCCGCTGATCCCGGCCCTCGCTCCCGGCATCGACGCGCTGGGCTATACCGCCATGACCCCGGTGCAGGCGCTGAGCCTGCCGCCGATCCTGGAAGGGCGCGACGTGATCGCCCAGGCCCCCACCGGCAGCGGCAAGACCGCCGCCTTCGGCCTGGGCCTGCTGAACCGGCTCGACCCGGCCACCATCCGCACCCAGGCGCTGGTGCTCTGCCCCACCCGCGAACTGGCCGACCAGGTCGGCAAGCAGCTGCGCAGGCTCGCCACCGGCATCCCCAACCTCAAGCTGCTGGTGCTGACCGGCGGCGTGCCGCTGGCCCCGCAGCTGGCCTCGCTGGAAGCGCACGACCCGCAGGTGGTGGTGGGCACGCCCGGCCGCGTGCAGGAACTGGCGCGCAAGCGCGCGCTCAACCTCGGCCAGGTGCGCAGCTTCGTGCTCGACGAGGCCGACCGCATGCTCGACATGGGCTTCGAGGAACCCATCCGCGAAATCGCCGGCCGCACCCACAAGGAACGCCAGGGCCTGCTGTTCTCGGCGACCTTCCCCGATGCGATCCGCGAACTGGCCCGCGCCCTGCTCGACGAACCGGTGGAAGTCACCATCGACGGCCAGCAGGAAGCCCCGGCCATCCAGCACCTGTTCTTCGAGGTCGAATCCGCGCACCGGCAGAAGGCGCTGGCCGGCCTGCTGCTCAAGTACACGCCCGAGTCGGCGGTGGTGTTCTGCAACACCCGCAAGGACGTGGACGAGGTGGCCAACTCGCTGCGCCAGTTCGGCTTCTCCGCGCTGGCCCTGCATGGCGACATGGAGCAGCGCGACCGCGACGAGGTGCTGCTGCAGTTCGCCAACCGCAGCTGCAACGTGCTGGTCGCCAGCGACGTGGCCGCGCGCGGCCTGGACGTCGAAGACCTGGCGGCGGTGGTCAATTACGAAATGCCCAGCGACCTGGACACCTACCGCCACCGCGTGGGCCGCACCGCCCGCGCCGGCCGCAGCGGCCTGGCGCTGAGCCTGGTCGCCGGCCGCGAGCGGCACCGCGCCGATGCGCTGGAAGCCGACCAGGGCAGCGCCCTGAACTGGCAGAAGACGCCGCTGGCCACCGCGCGCCCTGCGCAGCTGCCGCAGGCGGCGATGACCACGCTGCGCATCGACGGCGGCAAGACCGACAAGCTGCGCGCCGGCGACATCCTCGGCGCGCTCACCGGCGAGGCCGGGCTGTCGGGCAAGGCCATCGGCAGGATCGACATCTTCCCCACCCGCTCCTACGTGGCCATCGCCCGCGAACAGGCCGGCAAGGCGGTGGCGCGGCTGGAAGCCGGCAGGATCAAGGGCAGGCGCTTCCGCGTGCGGAAGATGTAGAACCGTTCCCGGCTTCGCCGCAGGAGCGGCTTCAGCCGCGATGGGGCCTCACCGGGAAAGCCTTTTCGCGGCTGAAGCCGCTCCTACGGTGGGGCGGCGGTCAATACACCAGCGTGGCCTGCAGCGGCAGGCCGCCGGGCCAGCGCTGGCGGCCGCCCAGTCCGTCCAGCTCCACCAGCACCGCCGCGCCCAGCACTTCGGCCTCGAGCTGCCGCGCCAGCAGCAGCGCCGCGGCGAGCGTGCCGCCGGTGGCCAGCACGTCGTCGACCAGCAGCACCCGCGTCCCCGGCGCGATGGCGCCGGCACAGACTTCGATGCGGTCGCTGCCGTATTCCAGCGCGTAGTCCTGCACCAGGGTGGCGCCGGGCAGCTTGCCCGGCTTGCGCACCGGCACGAAACCGGCGCCCAGCTCCAGCGCCAGCGCGGCGCCGAGGATGAAGCCGCGCGCTTCCACGCCCAGCACCGCCTGCACCCCGGCCGCGCGCCATGGGTCGGCCATCGCCGCGATCGCGGCACGGAAACCGGCGGCATCGGCCAGCAACGGGGTGATGTCCTTGAAGCGGATGCCGGGCCGGGGGAAATCGGCCACGTCGCGGATCGCGCCGGACCAGTCGGGAGGGGAGTTCGTCATCGGGTCATTGAAGCGGAAAGGATCAGGAACTGCACGACAGCATCGAACAGCCGGCGCGCTCGCGCGCCCACTCCGGGCGCCGCCGCGCGAACGCCTCGCGGCCGGGCTGCTCGTCGCAGGGGCACCGCAACACGTCCAGCAGTTCGGCGATGCCGGTGGCGTCGCCCTGCTCGGCGCGGTCGATGGCCTGCTGCGCCAGCCAGTTGCGCAACACGTATTTCGGGTTGGCGGCCTGCATGATGCGGCGCCGCTCCGCGACCGGCAGGCCGGCATCGCGCACGCGCGCGGCGTGGCGCTGCAGCCAGTCCCGCAGGTCGGGCATCACCCGTTCGCGGGCCGCGGGCGAATAGAACGCCTCTTCCAGCGCGGCCGCATCCGGCTGCTCAGGATCGACGTCGGCCAGCGCCCGGAACGCGAGGGTCATGTCCATCTCGCCAGCGTGCAGCAGCTCCCGGAAGCGCGCCATCAATGCATCATCGCCTTCGCGGTACCCGCCCAGGCCGAGCTTGGCGGCCAGATGGCCGCGTTCCTCGGCGGCGAAACGCGCCTGGAAGGCATCCAGCCCGGCCTGCAGCGGCGCCACCTCGTCGAACAGCGGCGACAGCGCCTGCGCCAGCCGGACCAGGTTCCAGTACGCCACCTGCATCTGCGTGCCGAAGCGGTAGCGGCGGCCCTGGGCGTCGGTGGTGTTGGGCGTCCAGTCCGGGTCGTAATCCTCCACCCAGCCATACGGACCGTAGTCGATGGTCAGGCCGAGCACGGACATGTTGTCGGTGTTCATCACCCCGTGCACGAAGCCCACCCGCATCCACTGCGCGACCATCACTGCGGTGCGCGTGCAGATCTCGGCGAACCAGTCGGCCTGGCGCGACGGGCCGGGCGGCAGGTGCGGAAAATCGCGGTCGATGCAGAACTCCACCAGCCGCCGCAGCAACGCCAGGTCGCCGCGCGCGGCCGGCAGCTCGAAACTGCCGAAGCGGAGGAACGAAGGCGCCACCCGGCACACCACCGCGCCCGGTTCGGCGCGTGGATGACCGTCGTAGAACATGTCGCGCACCACCGTTTCGCCGGTGCCGACCAGGCTCAGCGCACGCGTGGTCGGCACGCCGAAGTGGTGCATGGCCTCCGAGCACAGGAACTCGCGGATCGACGAGCGCAGCACCGCGCGACCATCCGCACCACGCGAATACGGGGTGGGCCCGGCGCCCTTGAGCTGCAGTTCCCAGCGCCGGCCGTCGGCCAGCAGTTCTCCCAGCGAAATGGCACGGCCATCGCCCAGCTGCCCGGCCCAGTGCCCGAACTGGTGCCCGCCGTAATTGGCCGCCCACGGCTGCATGCCGGCATACAGCGCGTTGCCGCCGAATACCTCGGCGAAATCCGGCGCCTGCACGGCCGCCGCATCGAAGCCCAGCAGCGCCGCCACCTCCGGCGAATGCGCCAGCAGCCGCGGCGCCGCCACCGGCGTGGGCATCACCTGCGACCAGGCCGCGCCCAGCACCTCGCGCCGGCGCGATCCGCCCTCGGCATCGCCGGGCAGCTCGCGCAGGAAACGGTTGTCGAAATGCAGCGCGGAGGTATCCATCGATAGCAGATGGGGGCTGGACCCGTGGTCACAAGCGCGGCGGCGAGCGCGGCGCTGTTTGCGGCATCACCCGTCGACGGCCCGAAGGACGGCGGGCACAGAAAACCAGCGGAGCGGCTCCGACATCACGCGTCGGCTCGACAAATAAAAACGCCGGAAGCTTTCGCTTCCGGCGTTCTGGCTACCTTGCGGTCGCGGGGGTCGGTTAGACCGCCTGCACCTGGTCAGCCTGCATGCCCTTCTGGCCCTGCACGGCGACGAAGGTCACCTTCTGGCCTTCCTGCAACGACTTGAAGCCGGTGCCCTGGATGGCACGGAAGTGCACGAACAGGTCGGGGCCGCTTTCCGGGGTGATGAAACCAAAACCCTTGGCATCGTTGAACCACTTCACCGTGCCGGTCTGACGCTCAGACATTACAAACTCCTGGAACTATTGATTGGAAATCGCAGCCGCCGGGGATCGGGGCCGAGACTGAGTTGCAGGCGTTGGTAAAACGGAACGATGAGCGGATCGGTGAGATCAGCTGCATCAGGCCACGATTCACGGTGACCCTTGCAAGCACAGTGGGGCGAAAGATACGCGGCTTTCCGCCAAAAAGCGACAAATACCGCATTCATCTGCCGGCGCGGGCCGCTGCGCGGCAACAATCCCGGCAAATTCATTGGCTTGGCGCCTGCCAAGGGCGGCCGTACATGCGCCCCCGGCCGGTGCAGCGGCTAGACTGCGCGGCATGGAATCCACCCCTCCCGCCCCGTCGCCCCGCATCTGGGTCGACGCCGACGCCTGCCCCGCGGTCATCCGCGACATCCTGTACCGCGCCGCCGAGCGCACCCGGATCGAGGTGATCCTGGTCGCCAACCGCTGGCTGCAGACGCCCTCCTCGCGCTTCATCCGCGCCATGCAGGTGGCCGGCGGCCCGGACGTGGCCGATGACGCGATCGCCGAGCGCGTCGCCGCCGGCGACATGGTGATCACCCAGGACATTCCGCTGGCCGCGCGGGTACTGGCCAGGGGCGCCGCCGCGCTGGACCCGCGTGGCGAGCCGTTCAGCTCCGACAGCATCGCCCAGCGCCTGTCGATACGCGACTTCATGGCCGAACTGCGCGGCGCCGGCGTGCAGACCGGTGGCCCGGCCAGCCTGCATGCGCGCGACCGGCAGGCCTTCGCCGCGCGGCTGGACCAGTGGCTGGCACGGCAACGCTGACGCGCCCGCGCAGTAGAATGGCGGTCTTTGCCCCGTGATCCCATGGCCCTTACCGCCACCATCCGCAAGGCCGAGCTGCAGATCAGCGACATGGACCGCGGCTACTACGCGACCCACCACCTGACCCTGGCCCAGCACCCCTCCGAGACCGACGAGCGCCTGATGGTGCGCCTGCTCGCCTTCGCCCTGAACGCCGACGACCGCCTGGAGTTCGGCCGCGGCCTGAGCACCGACGACGAGCCGGACCTGTGGCAGCACGACTACACCGGCGACATCCTGCAGTGGATCGACCTGGGCCACCCGGACGAATCGCGCGTGCGCAAGGCCTGCAACCGCAGCCGCCAGGTGCAGGTGGTCAATTACGGCGGCAACGCCTCGGACATCTGGTGGCAGAAACAGGGCAAGGGCCTGGCCCGCTTCGCCAACCTGTCGGTGGTGGACCTGGACGCGGGCTTCGTCGAGCGCTGGGGCCAGCAGATCCAGCGGGCGATGCGCTGGAGCGTGCTGATCCAGGACGGCGAGGTGCAGATCCTCAACGACCAGGTCCAGCTCGACGTCATCCCCGCCTGGCGCAAGCGCGCGGCGGAATAGGCGCGCGGTGGCGACGGACCAGGGCATGGCGGTGCACCGCTGCGACGTGCTGGTGATCGGCGCCGGCGCCGCCGGGCTGATGTGCGCGTTCACCGCCGGCCAGCGCGGCCGCATCGTGCAGGTGATCGACCATGCCAACAAGGTCGGCAAGAAGATCCTGATGTCCGGCGGCGGCCGCTGCAATTTCACCAATACCGGCACCAGCGCCGCCAACTTCCTTTCGGCCAACCCGCATTTCTGCAAATCGGCGCTGGCCCGCTACACGCCGGCCGACTTCATGGCGATGGTCGAGCGGCACCGCATCGCCTGGCACGAGAAGGAACTGGGGCAGCTGTTCTGCGACGTGTCCTCCAAGCTGATCGTGCGCATGCTGCTGGACGAATGCCAGCAGGCCGGCGTGCAGATCCGCACCGACTGCGCGGTGCAGGGCATCGAACGCGGCGCCGATGGGTTCCGCGTGCGCACCGCCCATGGCCTGTTCCATTGCGCCTCGCTGGTGATCGCCACTGGCGGCCTGTCCATTCCCAGCATGGGCGCCAGCGGATTCGGCTACGAGGTCGCGCGCCAGTTCGGCCATGAGGTGCTGCCCACCCGCGCCGGGCTGGTGCCGCTGACCCTGAGCGGCAGGCACCAGGAACGCTTCGCCGAGCTCAGCGGCGTGGCGCTGCCGGTGGAGGCGCGCTGCAACGGGCAGCGCTTCCGCAACTCCATGCTGCTGACCCACCGCGGCGTCAGCGGCCCGGCGATCCTGCAGATTTCCTCGTACTGGCAGCCCGGCGACGACCTGCGCCTGGACCTGCTGCCCGGCCACGACGCGCTGGAATGGCTGCGCGCGATGAAGCGCGAGCGCGGCGCCTCGGAGCTGCGCACGGTGCTGGCCGAGGTCATGCCCAAGCGCATGGCGCAGCGCCTGTGCGAACACTGGCTGCCGGACAAGCCGGTGCGCCAGCTCGACGAGCCGCAGCTCAGGCAGGCCGCGGCCGTGCTGGCCGATTTCCCGCTGGTGGCCAGCGGCACCGAGGGCTACCGCACCGCGGAGGTGACCCTGGGCGGCGTGGACACGCGCCAGGTCTCGTCCTCCACCCTGGAGTCGCGGCAGGTGCCGGGGCTGCATTTCGTCGGCGAGGTGCTGGACGTGACCGGCTGGCTGGGCGGCTACAACTTCCAGTGGGCCTGGGCCTCGGGCCACGCGGCCGGACAGGCGGTCTGAGCGGCGCGCAGGAACCGCGTCACAGGCAAGCGATCCACGCATGGACGGCACCGCACCCATGTTGTATTAAACCCGGTCAGAGGGGAGTCCTGAATGCAGAACGGCAAAGAAACAACCCTGCGCCTGCTGATCGTCGACGACAGCGCCGAGAACGCCGAGGCGATCGTCAGCGCCCTGCGCAACAGCGGCATCGCCATCCGCCCGTTCCGGCCGCAGGCGCCGGCCGAACTGATGGAGATCCTGTCCGGCCAGTCCATCGACCTGGTGCTTTCGGCGCCCTCGCAGCTGATCCCGCAGGCCCTGCTCAGCCAGCAGATCGCCGCCAGCGGCAAGGACATCCCGGTGATCCTGCTGGCCGAACGGGTCGACGAGCAGATGCTGGTCGAGTCCGGCGCCAACGGCATCCGCGCCATCGCCCTGCGTCAGCGCCCCGAGCACCTGCTGGCGGTGGTGCGCAACGAATGGACCGACCTGCAGGCCCGCCGCGGCCTGCGCCGGATCGAGGCGCAGATGCGCGAGACCGAGCGCCGCTGCGACGCGCTGATCGCCTCCTCGCGCGACCCCATCGCCTACATCCACGAAGGCATGCACATCCGCGCCAACGAAGCCTATCTGGAGATGTTCGGCTACGACTCGTTCGAGGACGTGGAAGGCATCTCGCTGCTGGACATGGTCGCGCCGCAGCACGTGGAGGATTTCAAGCAGCTGCTGAAGGCGCTGGGCAAGGGCGAGGCGCCGCCGCCGCAGTACGAGGTGCATGCGCGCAACCAGGACGGCGACAGCTTCCCGGCGACGATGGAATTCACCGCCGCCACCTACGAGGGCGAGTCCTGCTTCCAGGTGGTGTTCCGCCGCCGCGAGGAATTCGACCCGGAACTGGCGCGCGAAGTCGAGGAGCTGCGCCAGCGCGACCAGGTCACCGGCCTGCTCAACCGCCCCACCTTCATGGTGCACCTGGAAAACGCGGTGGCGCAGGTCAGCCGCAGCGAGGGCCAGTACGGCTTCCTGCTGGTCGACCCCGACCACTACGCGCGGCTGCTGCCCGACATCGGCCTGGATTCGGCCGATGCGCTGGTCGCCGCGCTGGGCCAGCACCTGGCCGCCACGCTCGGCGACGGGCTGTCGGTCGCGCGCTTCGGCGAGCACAGCTTCGCCATCCTCGCCCAGGGTGACTACGCGCATACCACGCGGCTGGCCGAGCGCGTGCGCGAAGCCTTCGCCTCGCATGTGTTCAGCATCGGCGCGCGCTCGGCGACGGTCACCGTCAGCATCGGCGGCGTGCAGGTCGGGGAGAAGATCGCCAGCGTCGGCCAGGTGCTGGCGCGCGCCAGCGACTGCACCCGCGCCGCGGCCGAGCTGGGCGGCAACACGGTCAAGGTCTTCGACCCGGGCGCGGCCGACCGCGTCGAGGAAGAGCGCATCCAGCGCTGGGTGCAGCTGATGCGCGACGCGCTGGAAGGCGACGGTTTCCAGTTGCGCTTCCGCCCGGTCATCAACCTCATGGGCGAGGCGATCCAGCTGTACGACGCCTCGCTGCGCCTGCGCAACAACGACGAGATGGTCGGCCCCTCGACCTTCCTGCCGATCGCCGAGGACCAGGGCCTGCTCGCGCCGATCAACCGCTGGCTGGTCGGCCATGCGATCCAGGCGCTGGGCGAGCGCCGCCGCGCCGGCCACCACACCCACCTGATGGTGCGCATCACCCCCGAATCGTTCTCTGACCCGCAGCTGCTGGCGGTGATCCGCGACGGCCTGCAGGCCGAGGGCGTGTCCGGCGACCAGCTGTGGCTGCAGGTTGCCGAGGCCAAGGTGTTCACCCATCTGCGCAATGCGCAGCAGTTCCTGGCCGCGGTCTCGGCGCTGGGCTGCAAGGTCGGGCTGGAGCAGTTCGGCTCCGGGCTGGATTCGTTCCAGCTGCTGGCCCACTTCCAGCCGGGCTTCCTCAAGCTGGACAGCAGCTTCACCGCCGATCCGGCGCAGGCCCGCGAGCAGTTGCCCAAGACCCAGGAAATCACCGCGCGCGCGCAGTCCGAGGGCATCCGCACCATCGCCGAATTCGTCTCGGACGCGGCGACGATGAGCCTGTTGTTCACTTCCGGCGTGGACTACGTGCAGGGCGACTTCGTCGGCCCGGCCGGCCCGGAAATGAACTTCGAGTTCGGCTGAGCCGGGGGCGGGCGGCACGCCCGCAATACGGCGATCGCGCACTGTCGTGCGCTCCTGCGCCGGGCGTCCGCTGCGACGGCGCGGACGAAAAGGCCGGCGTATCCGCCGGCCTTTCCGCATCAGGTCAGGTCGACCAGGTTGTCGATCCTGACGTCCGGGTTCACGTCGGCGTCGTAGTCCACGCCGTCGATGCCGAAGCCGAACAGGCGCAGGAAGTCGGCCTTGTAGCCGGCCAGGTCGCTGATCTCGTACAGGTTCTCGTTGGTCACCTGCGGCCACAGTTCGACCACCATGCCCTGCACTTCCGGCGCCATCTCCTTGTAGTCGGCGCGCAGGCGGCCTTCCTCGTCGACCAGGGCGATGCTGCGGCCCTTGCCGTCGACCAGCTCCTGGCGGATGTGGTCGGCCGCGTTGGCGCCGCCCTGCGGGCCGTTGTAGAGGATGTCGTACAGGGTATCGAGCTGCTCGATGCAGCCCTCGTGGGTGCCCTCGTCCTTCATCACCTTGAACAGCAGCGACAGGTACAGCGGCATGGTCGGGATCGCCGAGCTGGCCTGGGTGACCACCGCCTTGAGCACCGACACGCGCGCATCGCCGCCGATGCCCTGCAGGCTGGCGCGGATGTCCTTGACCTTGGCGTCCAGGTCCTTCTTGGCGGCGCCGATCGAGCCGTTCCAGTAGATCGCCTGGGTGATCTCCTCGCCGACATAGGTGAAGGCGGTGGTGGTCGCGCCCGGCGCCAGCACGCCGGCTTCCAGCAGCGCGTCGATCCACATCTGCCAGTCCTCGCCGCCCATCACCTGCACGGTGCCGGCGATCTCCTCGGCGGTGGCCGGCTGCAGGGTGGTCTCGGTCAGCACCTCCTTGTCTGTATCCAGGCCGCGCAGGGTGATCGGCGCGCCGATGGGCTTGAGCGTGGAGCTGATGACCTCGCCGGTCTTCGGGTGCTTCCGGCGCGGCGACGCCAGGCTGTAGACCACCTGGTCCACCTGGCCCAGGTCGGCCTTGATGATCTCGATGACCTTGGCCTTCACCTCGTCGGAGAACGCATCGCCGTTGACGCTGCGCGCGTACAGGCCGGCCTGGTGCGCGTACTTCTCGAACGCGGCCGAGTTGTACCAGCCGGCGGTGCCCGGCTTGCTCTCGCTGCCCGGGCGCTCGAAGAACACGCCCAGGGTGGCGGCGTCGCTGCCGAAGGCGGCCTTGATGCGCGCGGCCAGGCCGTAGCCGGTGGAAGCGCCGATCACCAGCACCTTCTTCGGGCCATGGGCGAGCCGGGGCTGCGCCTTGATGTAGTCGATCTGCTCCTTGACCGCCGCGTCGCAGCCGGCCGGATGGGTGGTGACGCAGATGAAGCCGCGCACACGCGGTTTGATGACCATGGAAACCTCGGTTGGATACGGGAAAACAGCGCCGCGGCACGGGACAGGCGGGCGCCGAACCGCGAGGATCGTAGTGTGCGCCCGCAGCGAAAACAACCGACGCCACCGCATGGATCGCGGTGCCGGATGCAGGCGCGCGCCTCGGTGCGCGATCGGCGCCCTGCCGACAGAACCGCGACCGGCGGCGAGCGCAAAAAGAAAGAGCCGCGCGATGCGCGGCTCTTCCCGGACGGAAACCGGCGGGCCCTTACGGACGGCGCGCCAGTTCCTCAACGTCCTTGGCCTTGGGCAGCAGGTCCTGCTTGGAGACGCGGAACGGCCCGATGCTCAGCAGCGGGACGGCCACGATGATCGAGGACACCACCACGATCACCGCGCCCACCATGTGGGTCTCGGCCAGGCCTTCCATCGACTCGCCGCCGTACAGGTACAGCGCCAGCGCCGACAGGAAGAACAGCACCGCGGTGATCACCGTGCGCGACAGCGTCTGGTTGATCGAGCGGTTCAGCACCTCCAGCGGCTCCACGCGCAGGCTGCGGAAGTTCTCGCGCACGCGGTCGAACACCACGATGATGTCGTTGATGGCGAAACCCATCACCGACAGCATGCCGGCCAGCACGGTCAGGTCGAATTCGCGGCCGAGCAGCGACATGTAGGCCACGGTCAGGATCAGGTCGAAGAACGCGGTGATGCTGGCCACCATCGCGAACTTCCACTCGAAGCGCGCGGCGATGTAGATCAGGAAGCCGATCACCATGAACAGCGTCGCGTAGATGCCGTTCATCACCAGGTCCTTGCCGACCTGCGGGCCGACGAACTCGCCCGGCTGCGCGGTGGCCGCGTTGTCGGCCGTGCTGATCGCGGCGCGCACCTTCTCGGCCACCTTCTGCGCGGCATCGGCGGCGTTGTTGTGCTCGCCTTCGGGCGGCAGGCGGATCATCAGGTCGTTGCCGCCGCCCACGCTCTGCACCTGGGCGTTCTCGAAGCCGGACGCGGCCAGGCGCTCGCGCACCGCCTCGGCATCGACGCTCTTCTCGAAGTGGGTGCGGACCACGGTGCCGCCGGTGAACTCCAGCGCGTAGTTGAAGCCCTTGAAGCCGATGATGGCCAGCGACACCAGCAGCAGCACCACCATCAGCGCGAGCACCGGCCGGCGGTGGCGCATGAAGTCGATGTTGGTGTCGTTCGGGACGATGTGGAGCGGAAATAGTTTCATGCAGGGAGTTTCCTGTCAGCCCCCGCACGCGGGCGTGCGGGGCTTGCGATGGATCAGCGTCAGATCGCCACGGAGGTCAGCTTCTTGCGGTGGCCGTAGATCAGCACCGCCAGCGCGCGCGACACGGTGATCGCGGTGAACATCGAGGCGAAGATGCCGATGATCATGGTCAGCGCGAAGCCCTTCAGCGGGCCGGTGCCGAACGCGTACAGCGCCACGCCCACGATCAGGCCGGTGAGGTTGGCGTCGAGGATGGTGCCCGACGCCTTCTCGTAGCCGGCGGCGATGGCGGCCTTGCCCGGCATGCCCAGGCGCAGCTCCTCGCGGATGCGCTCGTTGATCAGCACGTTGGCGTCCACCGACAGGCCCACCGACAACGCCAGGCCGGCGAAGCCAGGCAGGGTCATGGTCGCGCCGAACAGCGACATCACCGCCACCACGATCAGCAGGTTGAACAGCAGCGCCACCGAGGTGATCGCGCCGAACATGCGGTAGTACACGGTGAAGAACACCAGGGTGAACACGAACGAGAACACCACCGCCTTGACGCCGCGGGCCACGTTCTCCGCGCCCAGGCTCGGGCCGATCACGTATTCCTCGACGAAGTCCATCGGCGCGGCCAGCGAACCGGCGCGCAGCAGCTTGGCCAGGTTGTCGGCCTCGGTCTTCTCCAGGCCGGTGGTGATGAAGTTCTTGCCCAGCGGGCTGTTGATGTTGGCCACGGAGATGACTTCCTCCTTGACCCGGAAGCTGCGCACTTCCTTGCCGTCGACCACGCTCACCTGCGGGATGCGCTCGGTGTAGACCACGGCCATCGGCTTGTTCACGTTGACGCTGGTGACGTCGAACATGCGCTGGCCGCCGACGCTGTTGAGCGTGACCGCGACCGCGGGCAGGCCGTTCTGGTCGGTGGAGACCTCGGCCTTGACCATCTGGTCGCCGGTCACGATGGTGCGCTTGTTCAGCAGCACCGGCATGCCGCGGCGGTCGCGGTACAGGCGCGCTTCCGGCGGGATGCGGCCGCTGGCGGCGGCGTCGGCCGCGTTGCCGTCCACCACCAGGCGGTATTCCAGGGTGGCGGTGGCGCCGATCATGCGCTTGGCCTCGGCGGTGTCCTGCACGCCCGGCAGTTCGACCACGATGCGGTCCTCGCCCTGGCGCTGGATGATCGGCTCGGCCACGCCCAGCTCGTTGACGCGGTTGCGCAGCGTGGTCAGGTTCTGCTCGATGGCGCCGGAAGCGATCTGCAGCATTTCGGTCTGCGGCACGCTCACGGTGATGCGCTCGCCGCTGCCCGAATAGGTCAGGGTCGGCTGCGCCTTGACCAGCGCGGCGCGGGCCTTGTCCGCGTCGGCGGCATTGGTCAGGGTCACCTGGATGTCGTTCTCGCCGCGGCGCTCGACCGAACGGTAGCCGACGCGGCTGTCGCGCAGCGTGGTGCGGATGTCCTCGGCGAAGGCCTCGAAACGCTTGTCCACGGCGGCCTTCTTGTCCACCTGCAGGGCGAAGTGCACGCCGCCCACCAGGTCCAGGCCCAGCACCATCGGCTTGCCGCCCACTCCCGCCAGCCAGTCCGGCACGGTCGAGGCCAGGTTCAGCGCGACCGTGTAGTTCTCGCCGGCGGTCTCGCGCAGCACGTCGTTGGCGCGGGTCTGGGCGTCGAGCGAGCCGAGGCGGACGATCAGGCTCTCGCCTTCCTTCTCCACCGACTTGGGGGTGACGCCGGCCTCGCCCAGCGCGGCGCTGACGCGCTGCCTGAGGGCATCGTCGACCTGGCCGCCGCGGTTGGCGGTGATCTGCACGGACGGGTCCTTCTGGTACACGTTGGGCAGCGCGTACAGCGCGCTGACCGCCAGGACGACCAAGATCAGGAAGTACTTCCAGCGGGGAAATTCAAGCATTGCGGGTTCCTGCGCGACGCCGGTCCCGGCGCCGCGTCATGACGGAAGGGAAACTCGGGCTCAGGCCGCGGACTTCAGCGTGCCCTTGGGCAGCACGTTGCCGATGGCGCCCTTCTGCACGCGGATGCGGACGTTGTCGGCCACTTCGACGGTGACGAAGTTGTCGCCGATGTCGGTCACCACGCCGGCGATGCCGCCGTTGGTCAGCACCTCGTCGCCCTTGGCGATCTTCTCCAGCATCGCCTTGTGTTCCTTCTGGCGCTTCATCTGCGGGCGGATCATCAGGAAGTACATGACCGCGATCAGGGCGATCGGCAGCAGGAAGGTGCCCATTCCCGGGGCGGCCGGAGCGGCCTGGGCGACGGGAAGCAGGATAGCCATCGGGTTCATCGTGTGTCCTTTGCTGTTGGGCGCCGCCAGCCCGGGGGCCGGCGGCGCGAAACGGATTCAAGCGGGGAAGTATGCCATAGGGACGGGCCGGTCCAATTGCAAGGCGCCGCCCCCTTCTCCCCCCGGGAGAAGGTGCCCCGCAGGGGCGGATGAGGGTACGGGCGAAGCCTCGTGCAGCCTGGCGCCACGAGGCTTCGCCCGCACCCTCGCCCCCCCTTCCCGCACGGAGAGGGGCTTGGAGCCCTACAGCGCCGGCGCCACCGCCCCGCGCGCCGCATAGAAGGACTCGCGGAACGCCCCGAAGGTTCCCGCCTCGATGGCCGCGCGCATGTCGGCCATCAGCTTCTCGTAGTAGTACAGGTTGTGCAGGGTACCGAGCATCGGCGCCAGCATCTCGTTGCAGCGGTCCAGGTGGCGCAGGTAGGAACGGGTGTAGCCGCTGCTGCAGGCATGGCAGCCGCAGCCCGGTTCGATCGTGTCCATGTCGCGCTCGTAGCGGGCGTTGCGGATGCGCACCGTGCCGGACGAGGTGAAGTAATGGCCGTTGCGCGCGTTGCGGGTAGGCATGACGCAGTCGAACATGTCCACGCCGCGGGCCACGCCCTCGACCAGGTCCTCCGGGCGGCCCACGCCCATCAGGTAGCGCGGGCGGTCGGCCGGCAGGATCGGGTGCATGTGGTCGAGCATGGCGTTGCGCTCGTGCTCGGGCTCGCCCACCGCCAGCCCGCCGATGGCGTAGCCGTCGAAACCGATCTGCTGCAGGCCTTCGGCCGAACGGCTGCGCAGGCCGGTGTGCACGCCGCCCTGGACGATGCCGAACAGCGCCGCGTCGTTGCCCAGCGCGTCGTGCGCATCGCGCGAGCGCCGCGCCCAGCGCAGGCTCAGCTCCATCGAGCGGCGCGCCACGTCCTCGGTGGCCGGGTACGGCGTGCATTCGTCGAAGATCATCACGATGTCCGAATCGAGCACTTTCTGGATCTTCATGCTCTCCTCCGGCCCCAGGAACACGCGGGCGCCGTCGGTCGGCGAGGCGAAGGTGACGCCCTGCTCGGTGATCTTGCGGCGGTGCGCCAGCGAGAACACCTGGAAGCCGCCGGAGTCGGTCAGGATCGGCCCGTTCCAGCGGCAGAAGGCGTGCAGGCCGCCGTGGTCGGCGATCACGTCCAGGCCCGGGCGCAGGTACAGGTGGAAGGTGTTGCCGAGGATGATCTCGGCGCCGAGCGCGCGGACCTGTTCGGGCAGCACGCCCTTCACCGAGCCGTAGGTGCCCACCGGCATGAACGCCGGGGTCTGCACGGTGCCGCGCGGGAAGGACAGCTGGCCGCGGCGCGCGTTGCCGTCGGTGGTCTGGAGGGTGAACTGCAGTCTGGACATGGAAGTGTTTCGGTCGGTCTGCCGCGCATTGTCGCGGATCGGCGACGGCGGCGCAGGAAAGGCGGATCAGGCGCCGGGCTGCGGGAACAGCAGCATGGCGTCGCCGTAGCTGAAGAACCGGTAGCGCGCGGCGATGGCGTGCGCGTAGGCGTCGAACACCCGCTCCTTGCCGGCGAAGGCTGAGATCATCATCAGCAGGGTGCTTTCCGGCAGGTGGAAGTTGGTGACCATGGCATCGACGCTGCGGATGCGGTAGCCCGGGGTGATGAAGATCTGCGTCTCGCCGGCGAATGGCTGCAGCTCACCCTCGCGCATCGCGCTCTCCAGCGCCCGCACCACGGTGGTGCCGACGCCGATCACGCGGCCGCCGGCGGCGCGGGTCTGGCGCACCTGCTGCACCAGCTCGGCGCCGACGTTGAGCCATTCGCGGTGCATCACGTGCTGGGACAGGTCGTCCACCCGCACCGGCTGGAAGGTGCCGGCGCCGACGTGCAGGGTGATGTGGCCGAAGCGCACACCGCGTCCGCGCAGGCGCTCCAGCAGCGCCTCGTCGAAATGCAGGCCCGCGGTCGGTGCGGCCACCGCGCCGACCTGGCGCGCGAACACCGTCTGGTAACGCTCGCGGTCGTCGGCGCCGGGCTCGCGGTGGATGTACGGCGGCAGCGGCAGCCGGCCTTCGTGCACCAGCCAGGATTCCAGCGGCTCGGGGATGTCGAAGCGCAGCACGTAGAACTCGCCGTCGCGGCCGAGCACCTCGGCCTCGCCGCCGGCGTCGAGCTGGATGCGGCTGCCGGGCCTGGGCGACTTGCTGGCGCCGATCTGCGCGCGCGCCTGCTGGCCGCCGAGCAGGCGCTCGATCAGGATCTCGACCCGGCCGCCGGTGGCCTTCTGCCCGAACAGCCGCGCCGGGATCACCCGGGTGTCGTTGAACACCAGCAGGTCGCCGGGCTGCAGCAGGTCCGGCAGGTCGCGCACGTGGCGGTCGTCGTAGGCGGCCGGCGCCGGCGGCACCACCAGCAGGCGGCTGGCGGAACGCTCGGCCAGCGGCGCCTGGGCGATCAGTTCCTCGGGCAGGTCGTAGTGGAAATCGGACTTCTTCAAGGCCGCGGCATCGAACGTGGGAGCCGGCCATTGTACCGGCACCCGCGCACGCCCCCGTAGGAGCGGCTTCAGCCGCGAATGGGGCCTTCCCGGCAAAGCCCCATCGCGGCTGAAGCCGCTCCTACGGGAGGTGGATGCTCAGCGCTCGAACTTGGTCGAGAGGATGATGGCGCTGGTGGTGCGTTCGACCCCGTCGATCACGCCGATGGCGTCGGTGACCACGTCCATCTCGCCCACCCCGCCCACCACCACCATCGCCACCAGGTCGTGGGCGCCGCTGACCGAATGCAGGCTGCGCACCTCCGGGATCTCGCGCAGCGCCTTGACCACGGCCGGCATCCTGCGCGGCGACACGGTGATCAGCACGTGCGCGCGCACCTGGCCCTGCTCGTAGTCCTCGTGGGTGCGCACGGTGTAGCCGGCGATCACCCCCTGCTGCTCGAGCCGGTCGATGCGGCTCTGCACGGTGGTGCGCGACAGGCCGAGCCGGCGCGCGATCTGCGCGGTGGAGGCGCGGGCGTCCTCGCGCAGCACGGACAGCAGGCGTTCGTCGGCGGGAGAAATCTTCACATTGCGGGCCGGATTCGTCGATTCGACGAAATTAACCCGATTTTCGACGGAATGACAGCTGCCATATGACCAGAATCTCCAGATAATGGCTATACAAGACCTTTCTGGAGATGAGCATGACCGTACTCGGCCCCCTCGCCGCGCTCCGCGCGCACGCCGGCACCCGTCTGACCACGGGGCTGGACGATGCCGCCATCGAACGCCTGGCCGCTGCCCATCCCGACCTGTCCGGCGCCATCGCCGCGGCCGCCAGCGAATACGACCGCATCAAGGACGAGGTCGCCGACCTGCTGGACCTGGACGAGAAGGACCAGATCGCCGCGATGCAGTCCGGCTTCGTCAATTTCTACGCCGACGATGCGGTGGTGCCCTACATCGCCCTGGCCGCCTGCGGCCCGTGGGTAGTCTCGCTCAAGGGCGCGGTGCTGTACGACGCCGGCGGCTACGGCATGCTCGGCTTCGGCCACACCCCGGCCGACGTGCTGGCCGCCGCGGCCAAGCCGCAGGTGATGGCCAACATCATGACCCCCAGCCTGTCCCAGCGCCGCTTCGTGCAGGCGCTGCGCAAGGAGATCGGCCACACCCGCGGCGGCTGTCCGTTCTCGCACTTCATGTGCCTGAACTCCGGCTCCGAGGCGGTCGGCCTGGCCGCGCGCATCGCCGACATCAACGCCAAGCTGCAGACCGACCCGGGCGCCCCGCACGCCGGCGCCACGGTCAAGCGCGTGGTCATCAAGGGCAGCTTCCACGGCCGCACCGACCGCCCGGCGCTGTACTCGGATTCGACCCGCAAGACCTACGACCGCTACCTGGCCAGCTACCGCGGCGAGGACAGCGTGATCGCCATCGCCCCGTACGACGAGGCGGCGCTGCGCAAGGTGTTCGACGACGCCAAGGCCCACAACTGGTTCATCGAGGCGGTGTTCCTGGAGCCGGTGATGGGCGAAGGCGACCCCGGCCGCGCGGTCCCGGCCAGCTTCTACAGGCTGGCGCGCGAACTGACCCGCGCCCACGGCAGCCTGCTGCTGATCGACTCCATCCAGGCCGCGCTGCGCGCGCATGGCACCCTGTCCTTCGTCGACTACCCGGGCTATGAAACCCTGGACCCGCCGGACATGGAGACCTATTCCAAGGCGCTGAACGGCGCGCAGTTCCCGCTGTCGGTGCTGGCCGTCACCGAGCACGCCGCCCACCTGTACCGCAAGGGCGTGTACGGCAACACCATGACCACCAACCCGCGCGCGCTGGACGTGGCCTGCGCCACCCTCGCCCGCCTGACCCCGGAGGTGCGCCGCAACATCCGCGAACGCGGCGGGCAGGCGGTGCAGAAGCTGGAAGCGCTCAAGGCGAAGCTGGGCGGCCTGATCACCAAGGTGCAGGGCACCGGCCTGCTGTTCTCCTGCGAGCTGGCCCCGCAGTTCAAGTGCTACGGCGCCAACTCCACCGAGGAATGGCTGCGCATGCACGGCGTCAACGTGATCCACGGCGGCGAGAACTCGCTGCGCTTCACCCCGCACTTCGGCATGGACGAGGCCGAACTGGACCTGCTGGTGGACATGGTCGGCCGCGCGCTGGCCGAAGGCCCGCGCCGCGAGCAGGCCGACGCGGCCTGATCCGGCGGCGGCAGGCAGGGTGAACGGAAAGAGGCGGCCAGGTGGCCGCCTCTTTCATCTGGAAAGCAGGCGGGGCGCGCCCCGCCCTGCCCTCGGGCCTCAGCGCACATCCACCACCGCGACCGAGGGCGCCGAGGCCGACGCCTGCCCCCAGCCGCCCAGGGCCTTGTAGACGCCGACCACGCTGACGTTGACCGTGGCCTCGGCGGCGGCCAGCGCGTCGTCGGCCGCCAGCTGGTTGCGCTGCGCGTCCAGCAGCGCGAGGAAGTCCTCCGAGCCTTCGCGGTAGCGGATCTGCGCCAGCGACTCGGCGCGCCGCGCCGCCTGCGCCTGTTCGGCGACGATCGCCAGCCGCGCCTGCTGCCTGGCATAGCGCGCCAGCGCGTTCTCGGCATCCTCCAGCGCCAACAGCACCGTCTTCTCGTACTCGGCCGCCACGCCGTCGGCCTGCGCGCGGCTGGCGCGCAGCCGCGCGCGCACGCTGCCGAAGTCGAACGTCGCCCAGCTCAGCGACGGCGTCAGCGACCAGGCCTTGTTGGCGCCATTGACCAGGCCGCTGGCATCGCCGCCGAGGAAGCCGACGAAACCGCTCAGCGACAGCCGCGGGAACAGGTCGGCCGTGGCCACGCCCACCCGCGCGGTGGCCGCGGCCAGGCGGCGCTCGGCGGCACGCACGTCGGCGCGCCGCCGCAGCAGCTCGGTGGTGTCGCCCAGCGGCAGCGCCCTGGCGAAGGCCGGCACCTCGCGCGGCTGCAGCAGCGCGTCCAGCGCGCCCGGGCGCTGCCCCAGCAGGACCGCCAGCCGGTGCCGCGATTGCGTCTGCGCCATTTCCAGCAGCGGGATATCGGCCTCGATCGCCTTCAGCCGCGCGCGGCTGCTCTGCACGTCGAGCTCGCTGCCCGCGCCCAGTTGCCAGCGCGTCTCGGTCAACGCCTGCGTGTCGCGCAGGTTGAGCAGGGTGCGTTCGGCCACGGCGATGCGCTTCTGCGTGCCGCGCAGCTCGAAATAATTGCGCGCCACTTCGGCGGCCACCAGCACCTGCGCATCGACCAGGTTGGCCCATTCCGCGTCCAGGTCCGCGCGCGCGGCCTCGGCGGCACGGCGCTGGCGGCCGAACAGGTCCAGCTCCCAGCCGGCGTCGAAGCCGAGCTGCCAGGTCTCGCTGGAGACGCGCGCGCCGCCCTGCATCGGGTCGGGCTGTCGGCGCCGGTCCTGGCTGCCGGCCGCGGTGACGTGCGGCGCCTGGTCCAGCCGGCTTTCGACGAACACCGCGCGCGCCTGCTGCACGCGCGCCAGCGCCACCTTCAGGTCGAGGTTGTCCGACAAGGCCGCGTGCATCAGCTGCTCGAGCACCGGGTCGTCGAACTGCGCCCACCAGCTGGCCACCGGCGCCTGCGCGCTGTACACCGGCGCGGCCGCGCCCTGCAGCGCCACCGGCGCCTGCGCCGGCGCATGGTAATCCGGGCCGACGGTGACGCAGCCGGCCAGCAGCAGGGCCGGCAGCGCCGCGGCCAGGGCGTGCCTCACCATGGCAGCACCTCGCCCAGGTAGGTGAAGCTGCCGCTGGCACCGGATTCACCGATCAGCGCCATTTCCACGCTGGAACGGGCGCCTTCGCTGACTTCGATCTCGCCGTTGCCGCCGTTCATGTCGGTCTTCACGTAACCCGGATGCACGGTGTTGACCTTGATCGGCGTATTGCGCAGCTCCCAGGCCAGGCTCAGGGTCCAGCTGTTCACCGCGGCCTTGGAGGCGTTGTAGGCCGGGATCTTGAAGTCGTAGATGCCCGATGACGGATCCGCGTGCAGGGTCTGCGAGCCGAGCATGCTGGACACATTGACGATGCGCCCGGACCTGGCCTGCCTGATCAGCGGCAGGAACGCCTGGGTCACCGCCACCAGCGCATGGACGTTGGTGTCGAAGGTGCGCTTCCAGGTGTCGAGCGTCTGCTCCGACGGCGCCTGCGCCGGGTTCTCGATCATGATGCCGGCATTGTTGACCAGGATGTCGAGGCGGCCGTGACGCTGGCGCACCTGCTCGACCGCTTCGGCGATGCTGGCAGCGTCGGTCACGTCCAGTTGCAGGGCTTCGACCGGCAGGCCTTCGGCCTGCAGCCTGAGTGCCAGCTCCACGGCTGTATCGCGTTTGCGACCGGCCAGCAGCGTGTGCACGCCGGCCTGGGCCAGCTGGCGCACGGTTTCCAGGCCGATGCCGCGGGTGGCGCCGGTCACCAGCGCGATCTTGTTCTGATGGGTGTTCATGGAGGCATGCCTTGTCTGTGGGGGAAGCGGCCGCCGGCCAGTGACCGGCGGCGGGTTCCATATCAATGGTGGAGGGTCGGTTCGCCGTGCTGCACCAGCTGGCCGCCGCCATTGCGGGTAACCAGCTTGCGCAGGGCCACGTAGAACACCGGCGTCAGGAACAGACCGAACAGGGTCACGCCGAGCATGCCGGCGAACACGGTGATGCCGGTCACCGAGCGCACCTCGGCGCCCGCGCCGTGCGACAGCACCAGCGGCACGGTGCCGGCGATGAAGGCGATGGAGGTCATCACGATCGGGCGCAGGCGCAGGCGGCAGGCTTCCAGCGCGGCGTCGACGATGCCCTTGCCGCCCATCTCCAGCTCTCTGGCGAACTCGACGATCAGGATCGCGTTCTTGCACGCCAGGCCCATCAGCACCACCAGGCCCACCTGCACGAACACGTTGTTGTCGCCGCCGGTCAGCCACACCCCGAACAGCGCCGACAGCAGGGTCATCGGCACGATCAGGATCACCGCCAGCGGCAGCGACCAGCTCTCGTACAGCGCGGCCAGCACCAGGAAGGCGAGCAGGATCGCCACCGGGAATACGATGAAGGCGGCCTTGCCCTGGGTGGCCTGCTGGTAGCTCAGGTCGGTCCATTCGGTGGTCATGCCCACCGGCAGCACCTTGCCGGCGATCTCGGTCAGCCGGTTCATCGCCTCGGCCGAGGACAGCACGCGCGGGTCGGCCTCGCCGGCCAGGTCGGCCGCCGGGTAGCCGTTGAAGCGCAGCACCGGGTCGGGACCGTAGGTTTCCTTGATCGTGACCATCGAGCCGATCGGCACCATCTCGCCGCGGTCGTTGCGGGTGCGCAGCTTGGCGATGTCCTCCACGCTCTCGCGGAACGGGCCGTCGGCCTGCGCGATCACCTGCCAGGTGCGGCCGAACTGGTTGAAATCGTTGACGTAGGCCGAGCCCAGGTAGGTCTGCAGGGTGTCGAACAGCTCGGTCAGCTGCACGCCCTGCGCCTTCGCTTTCACACGGTCCACTTCCGCATCCAGCTGCGGCACGTTGGCCTGGTAGCTGGTGATCGGGAAGGCCATGCCCGGCGTCTGCGCCACCGTGCCCTGCATCGCCTGCACCGCGTTCTGCAGCGCGCCGTAGCCCAGGTTGCCGCGGTCCTCGATGAACATCTGGTAGCCATTGCCGTTGCCCAGCCCGAGGATCGGCGGCGGCATCATCGCGAAGGCGAAGCCCTCCTGCAGGCCGGCGATCTTCTGGTTGATCTCGGCGTTGATCTGCGCCGCGGTGCGGCCATGACGCTCGCTGAACGGCTTGAGCGGAATGAAGGCCACGCCGGTGTTCGGGGTGTTGGTGAACTGCAGCGCGTTCAGACCCGGGAACGAGATGGTGTGGGCCACGCCGTCGGTTTCCTGGGCGATCTTCGCCACCTTGCGCAGCATTTCATCGGTACGTGCGATCGACGAACCTTCCGGCAGCTTCACGCCCGCGATCAGGTACAGCTTGTCCTGGGTCGGGATGAAGCCCGGCGGCACCAGCTTGAAGATCACGCCGGTGCCGAACAGCAGCAGCGCGTAGACCACGAACACCGCGCCGCGGCGGCCGAGGATCTTCGCCACGCCACGCTCGTACTTCTCCGAGCTGGACTTGAAGAAGCGGTTGAACGGGCGGAACACCCAGCCGAACAGGCGCTCGATCAGGCGGCTGGGGCCGTCCTTGGGCGCGCCGTGGGCCTTGAGCAGGCGCGCGGCCAGCGCCGGCGACAGGGTCAGCGAGTTGATCGCCGAGATCACCGTGGAGATGGCGATGGTCACCGCGAACTGCTTGTAGAACTGGCCGGTGACGCCGGACAGGAAGGCCATCGGCACGAACACCGCGCACAGCACCAGGGCGATGGCGATGATCGGCCCGGACACTTCCTTCATCGCCTGGTGCGCGGCCGCGGTCGGCGACAGGCCTTCCTCGATGTTGCGCTCGACGTTCTCCACCACCACGATCGCGTCGTCGACCACGATGCCGATCGCCAGCACCAGGCCGAACAGGCTCAGCGTATTGATCGAGAAGCCCAGCAGGTACAGCGCGGCGAAGGTGCCCACCACCGACACCGGCACCGCGATCAGCGGGATGATCGAGGCGCGCCAGGTCTGCAGGAACAGGATCACCACCAGCACCACCAGGGCGATGGCTTCCAGCAGGGTGGAGACCACGGCCTTGATCGAATCGCGCACGAAGATGGTGGTGTCGTACACCGCCTCGTACTTCACGTCGGCCGGGAAGGTCTTCTGCATTTCGTCCATGCTGCCGATGACCGCGTCGCGGATTTCCAGTGCGTTGGCGCCCGGCGCCTGGAAGATGCCGATGCCCACCGCGTTCTTGCCGTCCAGCTGCGAGCGCAGGGTGTAATCGCCGGCGCCCAGCTCCAGGCGGGCCACGTCGGACAGGCGCACGATCTCGCCGTCGGCGCCGCTCTTGAGCACGATGTCGCCGAATTCCTGCTCGCTGCGCAGGCGGCCCTGGGCGTTGATCAGGGTCAGGAACTGGCTGTTGGGCAGCGGCTCGGCGCCGAGCTGGCCGGCCGAGACCTGCACGTTCTGCTCGCGCATGGCGCGCACCACGTCGCCGGCGGTCAGGCCGCGCGAGGCCACCTTGTCCGGGTCCAGCCAGGCGCGCATGGCGTAGTCGCCGCCGCCGAAGACCTGCGCATCGCCCACGCCCGGGATGCGCGCCAGCGCGTCCTTCACGTGCAGGCGCGCGTAGTTGCGCAGGTACAGGGTGTCGTACTTGCCGCCCGGCGAGGTCAGGTGCACCACCATCAGGAAGGTCGGCGACTGCTTCTGCGTGGTCACGCCCTGCCGGCGCACGTCCTCGGGCAGGCGCGCCTGCGCCTGCGCCACGCGGTTCTGCACCTTCACCGCCGCCGCGTCCGGGTCGGTGCCCGGGCGGAAGGTGACGGTCATCTGCAGCACGCCGTCCGAGCCGGCCACCGACTTGAGGTACATCATGCCTTCCACGCCGTTGATCGCCTCTTCAAGCGGCGTGGCGACGGTCTCGGCGATGACCTTGGGGTTGGCGCCCGGATACACCGTGCGCACCACCACCGACGGCGGCACCACTTCCGGGTACTCGCCGACCGGCAGGATCGGAATGGAGATCAGGCCGGCGGCGAAGATCACGATCGACAGCACCGCCGCGAAGATCGGCCTGTCGATGAAGAAACGGGAAAAATCCATTGGCAAAGTCCTTGGAATGGCCGGCGCCGGCAAGCAGCCGCCCCGCCCTCGCCCGTGCGGGCGAAGGCCAGGCGGCCGGCCCGTGGCCGGCGTCAGGCGGAAACGTGGCTCAGTTCAGCGCGGTGGCAGCGCGGCCGCCGGCAGCGGCCACGGCCGGCGCGCGCTGCATCGCCACCGCCCTGGCCTGCACCGGCATGCCCGGCATGAACACCTTCTGCACGCCGTCGACGATCACCCTGTCGCCCGGCGCCAGCCCGGCCTCGACGATGCGCAGGCCCTCGGCGCTGCGGCCGAGTTCGACATCGCGGCGCTGCGCCTTGCCGTCCTTGTCGACCACGTACACGTACTTGCGGTCCTGGTCGGTCAGCACCGCCTTGTCGTCGATCAGCAGCGCGTCGAACTCGCCGCTGCCGAGCAGCCGCACGCGCGCGAACAGGCCCGGCGTGAACTGGCGGTCGCGGTTGTCCAGCAGCGCGCGCACGCGGATGGTGCCGGTGCTGCGCGCCACCTGGTTGTCGAGGAAGTCGACCTTGCCTTCGTGCGGGAAACCCTCTTCGCCGCTCAGCGCCACTTTCACCGGCAGCGCCTGGTCGCGTTCGCTCGGGCGCTCGCCGGTGCGCGCCATCCGCGCGTAACGCAGGAAGGTGCCTTCGTCGGCGTCGAAGTACACGTGCACGGTGTCCAGCGACACCAGGGTGGTCAACACGCTGGCGCTGTCGCCGGCGGTGACCAGGTTGCCGGCGGTGACCATGGCGCGGCCGGCGCGGCCGTCGATGGGCGCGCGCACCCGGGTGAACTCCAGGTTGAGGCGGGCCGCGTCCAGCGCCGCCTGCGCGGCCTGCACCGCGGCGCCGGCCTGCTCGGCGGCGGCGCGGCGCTGTTCGGCGGTCTCGGCGGCGATGGCCTGCTGCTCGGCCAGGCGGCGCGCGCGCTCGGATTCGCTGTGCGCCAGCGCGGCCTGGGTGCGGGCGCGGGCCAGTTCGGCGCGGGCGCGGTCGTACTCGGCCTGGTAGCTGCGCGCGTCGATGGTGAACAGCACGTCGCCCTTCTTCACTTCCTGGCCTTCGGTGTAGTTGACCTTGTCGATGTAGCCGGACACGCGCGGGCGCAGTTCCACGCTCTGCACCGCTTCGACGCGGCCGCTGAACTCGTCCCACTGGCTGACCTGCCTGACCAGCACCGGCGCGGCGCTGACTTCCGGGGCCGGCGGCGCCGCGGCTTCCTGCGCGTGGCCGCCGCTGCACGCGGCGAGGATGGCGATGGCAAGCGCCGACATGCCGGTCAGGGCAAGCCGTCGCGCGATTCGGGAGGGAGTGGAGATACCTTTCATGTCATGCATCCAGTAGGGGGAAGAGGTGCGTGGCGGTCGCGGTCCGGGCCGGTGCCGGGTGCGTCCAGCAGTGTGCGGAGGGACTGCTGACAGCCGCTGTCAGCAGTCGGAAGAAGCGGGCGCCGGGCGCGCGCATCCGCGCGGAAACGGGCGCAGCGCGCCCTGCGGCGGGCCGCGGCGGCAGGTTTACTGTCCCGCTCACGGAAATTTTTCTCCCGCAGGCGGGACAAACTCGGTGCTGGGGCCGGCGGCCAGGCGGGCGAATGCGGCGGCGAATCCCCCCGTCGTCGCCGGCGCGCGCGCATCGCGCAACGCGGGCAAGTGCAGTGGATTCAAGCCGTTGTCCCGCCAGGCGCGGCGGTCGACCGTGGAAAACGCCGGCAGGCGGCGCGTCGGCTGGAAGGCGGGAAGGTGGCGCAGGCGCATGGCTGCAGGTCCGTTCTGGGCGGAGGCCGCCAAGTTACGCCTCTAATCCATACTTGATTAGTACGAATTGAAGGGAATAATCGTCCCGTCGCCGGCACAATCCCGCTGCCGAAGGAACCTCTCCCATGGCCAACGATCTCAACGACACGCTGATCTTCGTCAAGGTGGTCGAACAGGGCAGTTTCACCGCCGCCGCACGCCTGCTCGGGCAGCCCAAGACCACGGTCAGCCGCAAGGTGCAGGAGCTGGAGGAACGGCTCGGCGCGCGCCTGCTGCACCGGACCACGCGCCGGCTGGGGCTGACCGAGGCCGGCTCGGTCTATTACGAGCACTGCCAGCGCATCGCCCGCGAGCTCGAACAGGCCGAGAGCGCGGTCAGCCAGCTGCAGTCCGGGCCGCGCGGCTGGCTGCGCTTCACCGTGCCGTACTCGGTGGGCATCAACTGGATCGCGCCCCTGCTCGGCCAGTTCCAGGCGCAGTACCCGGAAATCCGCGTGGACATGCACCTGGGCAACGAGATGCTGGACCTGATCTCCGGCGAAACCGACCTGGCGCTGCGCATCGGCACCCTGCCCGACTCCAACCTGATCGCGCGCAAGCTCGGCAGCCTGCGCACCCAGGTCTTCGCCAGCCCCGCCTACATCCAGCGCCATGGCGAACCGCGCCACCCGCAGGAGCTGCAGTACCACCGCACGCTGGCGGTGCGCAAACAGCACCAGAGCCAGAACAACCGCTTCGTCTGGTCGCTGGCCGAGGACGGCGGGCAGATGCAGGAATTCCCGGTCAATCCGCTGCTGGTCGCCAACGACACCGCGGCCCTGAACTCGATGCTGGTGGCCGGCGAAGGGCTGATGCTGAGCAGCGACGTGATGGCCAAGCCCTTCATCGAATCGGGCATGCTGCGCCGCGTGCTGGCCGGCTGGACCGGCCCGGACTACGACTTCAGCGCGGTGTTCGCCGGTGGCGGCATGGTCTCGCCCAAGGTGCGCGCCTTCGTCGATTTCCTGGTGGAGAAGCTCAACCTGGACGCCAATTACATGCTGCTGCAGTGCCCCAACGCCAAGCACCGGATCGACAGCGAGCCGGCGTACTGCCAGCGCGGGCTGGAGATACCGGAACTGCGGGTGCTCGAAGCGCTCAGCGCCTGAAGCCGGCGATGCCGGCAACGCAAACGGCGGCCCAGGGCCGCCGTTTGCGCACGTACCGCCGCTGGCCTCAGTAGCCGCGGCCGTACGGCCACAGCGGCACCACGTGCACTTCCTTGCAGCCGTCGTAGCGGCTGCAGCTGCCGAAATAGCCCGGCCCCGAATAGCGCTGGCGCGCGTCGCGGTTGTACGGGCTGTTGTAGAAATCCGGGCGGTAGAAATGGCCCGCGCCGTGGTAGCGCATCGGCGTCCGCGGCGCGGCGAACGGCTGCACGGCGGCGCTCGCCACGGCCGCGCCCTCGCCACCGGTCACATAGCCTTCCTGCGGGTCGTAGCGGACCATGCGGTAGTAAATGGTCTCCCCATCCTGCTGGCGCGTGCGCAGCGCCTGCATCGCGCCGTCGGCGTACACGTACGGGCGGCCGTTCTCGAACACGACCTCGGAAGGATTGACCTGCTCCTCCTCCAGCGGTGGCTGCTGCGCCAGCGCGCTCCCCGCCATGGCCGCCAGCAGCAGCGCTGTCCCTGTCACGATCCTGATCCTGCCTGCGCGCATGTCGTTCCTCCCTGGTGGTTGGCCCCGCATCGCTGCGACGCCTGTCCGGCGCCTCCGCCCATCGATGGCGCTTGCCATCGGTCCATGGGCGGCAGGCATGTCGGTGCGCGCCGGCCGGCGCGCGGTCGCGGCGAGTATAGGTGGCCGCGCTGCCGCCCGCATCCATGGGCGCGCCGAAGATTGATGGCCGTCGCTGCCGCATCGGCTGCTCCAGCAACAGGCTGCGGCCCACCGCGCCCGGCAAGGCGGCCATGCCGGCCAGCACGGGCGGCGACGGCGGACGAGCCGGCCAGCCGCGCCTGCTGAGGCTATTTGCCGTAACGCTGCATCGCCTCGCTGATCAGCTCCCGGGCTTCGGCCGCGTTGCCCCAGCCGTTGAGCTGCACCGGGTTGCGGCCCTGCGGCAGGTCCTTGTAGACGCGGAAGAAGGCCTCGATCCGCTGCCGCTCGAGCTCCGGCAGGTCGGCCAGGTCGCGGATGCGCGCATAGGTCGGGTCGACCTTGTCGGTCGGCACCCCGATCACCTTCTCGTCGTGCTCGCCGTCGTCGATCATCTTCAGGTAGCCGATCGGGCGGAAGCGCACGATCACCCCGGGGTGCAGCGGTTCGCGGGTCAGCACCAGCGCATCCAGCGGATCGTTGTCGCCGGCCAGCGTGCGCGGCATCGAGCCGTAGTTGGCCGGATAGGCCACCGGCATCGACTGGAAGCGATCCACGTGCACCAGGCCGTCTTCCTTGATCTCGTACTTGGTGAAGCTGCCGGCCGGGATCTCCACCGCCAGGTTGACCTCCTGCGGGGCCTGCGCCGGCTGGGCGGCCAGGAAGGGATGCAGCACGGCATCGGTGGCGGCCGCGGCACTGGCCAGCAGCAGCAGGGACGCGCCGATGGCGGCCAGCGGAACGATGCGGCGGTGTCTGGTCATCGGTGCGTCCTCATTCCCAGCAGCGGTCGGCGCGGCCCTTGGCGGTCTGCGCGCGCGGGCAGTCACGGGGGGCGATGCGCCCTTCGACAAGCTCCCGGAGTTCCTTGCGCCCCTCGGCATCGCGGCGCAGCTCGAAGGCGTCGTACAGGCGCCCGGTCACGGTGCGCGCTTCGTAGCGGAGGCGCCGGGGGTCGATGTCCAGCACCTGGAACAGCTGGGTGTCCTCGGCCACCGGGGCCATGGTCCTGCGCGCTTCATCGGAGAGCCGGTACTGCTTCGGCCCTGCCACGGACACCACGTACTGCGGCGTCGCCGCCTGCCCTTCGCCACGGCGGCCATAGGTGTGGTCATGCCCCTGCAGCACCAGGTCCACCTTGTGGCGATGCACCACCGGCAACAGCACCTCGCGCAGCGCGGTGTTCTCGCGCCCCTCGCGCGGCGAGTAGAACGGCTGGTGCAGCAGCACGATGGTCCACGGCTGCGGGTTGCCGGCCAGCACCTGGTCCAGCCACTGCGCCTGCGCCGTGGCCGTGCCCAGGTCCAGCGCCGAGGTGCCGTCGAGCACCGCCACGCGCACGCCCTGCGCATCGAACCAGTAGCTGGTCTGCCGCGCGGCGGCGGCACCGTTGCCCGGCAACGCGAACGTCACCGGCCAGTGCCGGCCCAGCACGCGCCGCTCCTGCGGGGTGTCCTCGAATTCCTCGAAGTACTCGTGGTTGCCGATCGCCGGCGCCACCAGGGTCTCCTGCGCCAGCCAGCCCGTCGCGGCGAACCACTCGCCCCACTCGCTGTCGTCCATGCCGTCGCCACCGCTGACCAGGTCGCCGGCGAACAGGCTGATGCGCGCCTCCGGCGCCGCCTTCTGCGCGGCGCGCACCACGCGGCTGACGTGGCTGGCGTTCTTGTTCTGGGTATCGCCGAAGTACAGCAGGGTCAGCGGCTGGTCGGCCGCGGCCAGCGTGCGCAGCTGGTTCCACGCGCTCCAGCTGCCATTGCCCTGCACGCGGTAGACGTACAGGGTGTCCGGCTGCAGGCCGTCGACGTCGGCGCGATGATGGTGCGAGAGGCCGTTTTCGGTCTGCAGTGCCCGGGTGGTCGCGCGCACCTGGCGGATGCCCTCGATGGCCGGTGAGTCCCCGGCCGGGGCGATCTCCAGCAGCGGCGCCTGCACGCTGCCATCGGTACGCCAGGCCACGGCGAAACCGTGGGCGGGATCGGCCGCGGGCGAGGCGACGATGCGGTCCGGCACCGTCGTCGCCGCGTAGTGGCGGCTGCCGGGCGGCACCTGGGTGTTCGGTTCTGCCGCCGCCGGCGCGATCGACGGCAGCGCCAGCAGCAGGCCCAGCGCCAGCCTGCGCATCACGCCCTGCCCGCTCATGCGCCACACTCCAGCGGCAGGGCCAGCTGCCTGGCGATGCTCTCCCAGTCGAACGCCACCGCACCCTGGTCGTCATGCACCGCATACAGCGCGCCGTGCGGGAAACGCGCGCTGGGCTGCTGCATCATCCAGATGCCGTCGGTATTGGCCACCGTATTGCCCTGGAACGCCCCCACCGGCTTCAGCGTATGCCGGTCGAACAGGTGGAACACGCTGCGCTGCTTGCCCTGTTCGGTGGTGATCCACCAGCCGCCCTTGCCGCAGGTGCGCAGGCTGACGCCTTCGGCCTGCGCCTTGAACACATCGCGGCCGAAGGTGGTGCCGGTAAAGCGGCCGGCCAGCGTGTAGACCTTGAATTCGCTGGCGTAGCTTTCATCCTCCTCGGCGATCAGCAGGCGGTCGTTGGCCGGATCCCCCCAGATCGATTCGACCACGCGCAGGGCACCGGCTTCGCTCGTGTCGCCGATGCTGGCCACGAGTTTCGCCTCGACCTTCGCGCCGTCGCGGGTGACGTGGTACCGGCGCACGCGCCTGTCCAGCTCGGCCAGCGGCGGCAGGATGTCGTTGCCCTGCGCGTCCTCGCCATCGTCCCAGGAATCGGTGACGTAGACACTGTAGCCGTCGGCACGGCGGTCCACCCACAGGCCATAGGGCTTGCGCAGGTCCTCCGCCGCGAACGTGGCCAGCGGCCTGAACTCCGGCAGGGCCAGCACCTGCACGCGGTGGTTGTCGCGCTCGACGATCCACAGCAGGTCGTCGACCACCGCGATGCCGTTGGGACGGTCGAGCTGGCCCAGGGCAGTGCCCGTGCTGCCGACGTCGCGCAGGTGCTGGCCCGTGCTGCCGTCATACACCACCAGCTTGTCGGTGGCCTTGGCGGTGGCGATCAGCCAGGTCTTGCCGTTCGCTGCCTGCCAGGCAGCCGGCGAATCGATGTTGTCGTCCGGCGTCATCGGGGTCAGGAAGGCCTCGGCAACGGTCGCCACCGCCCTCGGTGCATCTGTGGCCTGCCTGGCCGCACCGGAGCCGGCGTCGCCCTGCCTGGCCGCCGGCATGCAGCCGGCGGCCAGGCAGGCGGCCATCGCGGCCGTCAGCAGGGTCATGCCACGCCCCATCACAGGGCCACCTTCAGGCCGACGGCGTAGGTGCGGCCATACTCTTCCAGCTGCAGGGTTCGCGAGCGGGTGCCCTGGTACAGCTCCAGCGGCTTGTCCAGCAGGTTCTGCGCTTCGAAGTACATGCTCACCCGCGGGCTGAACCGGTAGTCCAGCGAGAAGTCGAGCTGGGTATGCGGCGCCACGTAGATATCGAAGGCACGGCCCTTGCCGATGCTGTCCAGATATTCGCTGCGGTACACCGCCGCAAGGCGCGTGCTCAGGCCATGCTTCTCATAGCCCAGGTGCGCGCTGTAGACGTGCCTGGAAGCGCGCGGCAGCATGAAGTCCTCGCCGGCGCGCTCCTCGATGCCGGCATCGAACTCGGTATCCAGCCAGGTGCCGCTGGAGCCGACCAGCAGGCCATCCAGGCCTGCCGGCAGGAACGCCAGCTGCTGCTGCCAGTTGAACTCGGCACCCCGCACGGTGGCCTTTTTGCCGTTGATCGGCTGGGTCACGTCGAAGCCGCCATGGGCCGGATCGTTGCTGCGCACGGTTTCCACGATGTAGCCGTCGATGGACTTGTGGAACAGGCCGAGCGAAACGATGCCGGTGCTGCCGATGTATTTCTCCACCGACAGGTCGATGTTGTTCGATTCGTACGGATCCAGTTCCGGGTTGCCCAGGCGCACCTCCTCGTCGCCGCGGCTGTAACCCACGCGCGGGGAAATGTCGCCGAAGGACGGGCGCGAGACGGTCTTGTTGGCCGAGGCGCGCAGCACCCAGTCATCGGCCGCGTCGTAGCGCAGGTGCAGGCCCGGCAGGACATTGGTGTAGCTGCTGCTGGCCATGCGCGGGGTGACGGTGAAGCTGCGGCCGTTGGCCGCCACGTCGACCTGGTTGCCGACCGCCCTGAAGCGGGTGTTCTCCACGCGCACGCCGCCGATGATGCGCAGCGCGCCCACGTCCCAGGTACCCATGGCGTAGCTGGCGAAGATGTCCTCGCTGGCCACGTAGTCCTCTTCCAGCGAGGTCATCGCGTTGTCGCCCACATCCTGCGGGCGGGCGCCGTACTGGCCGCCGTTGGCCGCCCAGTAATCGCGCATCGCATCCGAATCCATGCCATCGCCCATGTTGCCGTGGCGGTGGTCGGGCGAGCCGGTGGTCCAGTCCGACAGCGCCACCTTCGGGCCGACGCGCAGCTCGCGCTCGTCGACATTCACGTCGCGGTCGCGCCAGCGGCCCAGCAGGCCGAACTTGATGCTGCTGCCGTCGCCGTCGAAGCGCACGTTCACCTGCGCGCTGTGTTCCTTGTCGTTGACCTGCTTGGGCGAGATCACGAAACGATCGAAGGCGTAGTTGCCGTTGTCCAGCCACTGCGGGTTGTCGAAGCTGTAGGCCGGCAGGCGGCCGCGCTGGTCCAGCGTGCCGTTGAAATCGGCGCCATCCAGCTTGAAACGCGCCTCCATTTCATCGTTCACCCGCTCTTCGGTGCGGGTATAGCCGACCCTGTAGTCGACCACCGCCTTGGTCAGCCGGTTCTCGCCACCCAGGCTGGCCGCGAAGGTGTTTTCCTTCTTGGTGCGGTAGCGCATGCGCTTGTCGATGGCATCGCCGGGCATGTCGTCCAGGCGGTACTGGTCGGTGCCGGTGCTGACCATGTCCGCGTCGTCGAAGTTGAAGATCACGCGCTGCCGGGTCTCGGCATCGTCGAACTGGCTGTACAGCGTGCGCAGGTAGTACCTGTTGTCCTCGTCCGGACGCCAGTCGAGGTTGAGGTTGGCGCCGATGCGCCTGCGCTCGATCTCGTACTTGCGGTGCTGCAGGTTGATCGCGGTGACATCGCCAGGCGCGGCGTCGTCCTCGCCGTCGTACTCCACCTCGGTGTTGTCCGACTCGAACTTGCGCTTCTGGTAGTTCACGCCGACGGCCACGCCGAAGGTGTCGTTGAACACTTCGCTGTAGTTGAAGGCGGCCTTGGGGCTGGTGTGGCCGGACAGCTGCTGGTGGCTGCCCTCGATCTTGCCGCGCAGGCTGCGGCCCTCGCGGTCGAAGGCCGAGGCCGACTCCACCAGCACGGCACCGCCGATGGCATCACCGGGCATGTCCGGCGTCGGCGATTTGACCACGCGCAGGCGCTCGGTGGAGTCGGAGGGAATCACGTCCAGCGGCGCCGCGCGGCTGGAATCTTCCGGAGTACCCACGGCGATGCCATCCACGCTGACGCTGTTGAGGTTGGCATCCAGGCCGCGGATGACCACGAACCGGCCCTCGCCCTGGTCGCGGGTCACGCTGACGCCGGGCAGGCGCTGCAGCGATTCGGCCACGTTCTTGTCCGGGTACTGGCCCAGGGCATCGGAGGACACCGCGTCCTCGATGGCATCACTGCTGCGCTTGAGATCGACCGCGCGGACCTGCGATTCGAGCTGGGCGCGCACTTCGACGCGGTCCAGATCGATCGCGTCGGCCGTCGCGGTGCCGGCAGCGGCGAGCGCCGGCTGCGCGGCCGCCTGCCGGGGTGCCGCGGCGCCCATCGCCAGGGTCAGGGTGATGGCAACGGCCAACGGAGTCTTGATATGCACTGGGAAGCCCCATTCCTGTTAAGAATGGGTCTGCACGGTATGTCCGCAAGATTGCATGGCCGTGACATGCGCGCACGGTTTTCTCCAACCCGGACCCGCCCGGCTTGGGGTTCGGCCCGGTGATCCGGCAGAATGCGGGCCTCTCCTCTTTGCACGTCCGCCCATGAAGATCGTCGAAGTACGCCACCCGCTGGTGCAGCACAAGATCGGCCTGATGCGACAGGCCTCGCTCAGCACCAAGGAGTTCCGCGAGCTGACCGACGAGCTGGGCAGCCTGCTCGCCTACGAAGCCACCGCCGACCTGGAAACCGAACCCTGCACCATGGACGGCTGGGCCGGCCCGGTCACGGCGCAGCGCATCGCCGGCGCCAAGATCACCCTGGTGCCGATCCTGCGCGCCGGGCTGGGCATGCTCAACGGCGTGCTGTCGCTGATCCCGGCCGCGCGCGTGAGCGTGGTCGGCCTGCAGCGCGACGAGGAAACCCTGCAGCCGGTGCCCTACTTCGAGCGCCTGACCGGCCGCCTGGAAGAACGCGACGCGCTGATCCTGGACCCCATGCTGGCCACCGGCGGCACCCTGGTGGCCACCATCGACATGCTCAAGCGCGCCGGCGCACGCCGCATCAAGGGCATCTTCCTGGTCGCCGCGCCCGAGGGCCTGCGCGCGGTCGAGGCCGCGCACCCGGACGTGGAGATCTATACCGCGGCCATCGACGAGCGGCTCAACGAGCGGGGCTACATCCTGCCCGGCCTGGGCGATGCCGGCGACCGCATCTTCGGTACGCGGATGCACTGAGCGGCACCACGCCCACCCGCTGTCGATCGTTTCGCCGCGGATCGCCGATCACGCCGTTGGCGGAAGAAGCGCCGCGGATCGATGGCGATCCGCTCCGCGCCGGCAGCGGTGTGCGCTCAGCGGCTCACCCGGCGTTCGCCAGCCGGCGGCGGCGCATCGAGCAGCTGCCGCGCGCGCGCATCGCCCAGCAGTTCGGCCTGCAGGAAGGCGGTGCCCAGTTGCCGGGCGCGCTCGAACAGCGCTTCCGGCTCGCCGCCGATCAGGTTGTGCCCGCCGCCGGCCAGCACCACCGCCTGCCTGTCGCCGGCCGGCGCGGTCTGCACCGGGTACAGGTGGTCGGCCGGGTCGGTGACGAAACCCGGCACGAGGTCCTCGTCACCGGTCACCAGCAGCAGCGGAACCGCCAGCGACGCATAGGAATCCGGCCCGATCAGCCCCGGAATCCGGCCCGGCGAGGAGTAGCCCAGCACCGCCACCACGCCGGGATCGCGCAGCGGCCCGAGCCCGGCCAGAGCCCCGCCCTGCACCGCCGAGATCAGCGTGCCAAGACTGTGCCCGGCCGCCGCCATCGGCAGGCCCGGCCAGCGCGCACGCGCATAGGCGCTGGTCGCGCGCATGTCGGCCAGGCGCTCGCCGAAGCCCTGCTGCAGCGAGAACTTTTCCCGTTCCGGATACCGGACCGAATCCACGTGCAGCGGCGCCAGCACCACGAAACCGGCGTCGGCCCAGGTCTGCAGCAGGCGCTCGTAGCGCTCCGGCCAGGCGCCATGCCCGCTGGAGAACAGCACCACGCCGCGCGCCTGCGCCGGTTCCCAGATGGCCAGTGTGGTGGCGCGTTCGGGCGATACCTGCAGCGGCACCGTGGCGCTGGGCGCGGCGAAGGCGTGCTGGGCAACGGCCAGCGACGCCAGCGCCAGGGCGAACAACCCCCGCAGGAAAGAGCGCCTGTGCATGGCGCACGGCGCCTCCTTTCGCGAAGTTCCGCCCTGGAAAACCGTCGTCTCGTTGTTTTTCATGCCAGATCCCGCGTTGGAAGACGGGACCAGTGTCCGCGACGCGGCCGCCGCCGGCAGGAGCCGGCGGTCACCCGCGCGGGGTGCCGGAAGTCACTTTTTCATGCGGCCAGCAGGCGCGCGCGCAGCTCGGCGACTTCGTGGGTGACGCCGAACCGGCCCTTCTCGTCGCGCGTCACCTGCGCCATCGCGCACTGCGGGTCGTGGGTGAAGAACAGATGCACGTTGCGGGCGAGCTTGTCCTCGAGGAAGGCGCGCTTCTCGTCGATCAGCAGCTCGGCGTTGCGGTCGTAGCCCATGGTGATCGGCACGTGCACCCAGGAACGGCCGGGGATCAGGTCGGCGCAGAACACCAGGCCGCCATGCGGCTGGCCATCGATGCGCTCGGGGCCGACGATCTCGGCCAGCATCAGCCCCGGCGTATGCCCGTCGCTGAAGCTGAAACGCACCGAATCGCCCAGCGCCCGCGAGTGTTCGCCCGACACGATTTCCAGGCGGCCGCTGGCTTCAAGCAGGCCCGGCAGTTCCGGGATGAAGCTGGCGCGGTCGCGCGGATGCGGATGGCGCGCGCGCTCCCAGTGCGCGGCGCCGACCACGAAGGTCGCGTTGGGGAACAGCAGCTCCGGCGCGCGCCCTTCCGACCACGGCGCCAGCAGGCCGCCGGCATGGTCGAAGTGCAGGTGGCTGAGCACCACCACGTCGATGTCCTCGTGCTCGAAACCGGCCTCGCGCAGCGAATCGATCAGGATGTGGCGCGGCTCCTGCACGCCGTAGCGCTCGCGCAGCTTCGGCTCGAAGAACGCGCCGATGCCGGTCTCGAACAGCACCGTCTTGCCGCCGAGCGGGCTGGCCAGCAGCGCCCGGCAGGCCAGCTCGATGCGGTTGAGCTCATCGGCCGGCGTCCATTTTTCCCACACGGCCTTGGGCGCGTTGCCGAACATCGCCCCACCGTCCAGCTTCTGGCTGTTGCCACGGATCGACCATAGTTTCATATGAAAAATTCTACCGTCGCCGCGTTAAATATTCGCAAGGCGCGCGGCGTTTCCGGCGCCCGGTCCGAAAACGCGGAACCCCGCCATGAAGGCGGGGTCCGCGGGCAGGAGGCCGTGGTGGCGGCCAGGCTCAGTCGCCCTTGCCCATCTTGCGCACTTCGGCGCTGCCCACCGGGTTGCGCGGGTCGCTGCCGCCGCTGAGGGTGTTGCTGCGGCGGTCCCATTCCACCGTCTGCAGGTTGCCCCAGACGTGGCTGGAACCGCGCCCGCCCTCGGCGCTGTCGCCCGGCAGGTCGACCTTGTGGCCCATGGCCTGCAGCTGGCGCGCCACTTCAGGGGTGAACGCGCCGCTCTCGGCCGAGATCTCGTCCGGCAGCCACTGGTGGTGGTAGCGCGGCAGCGCCGCGACCTGCTGCGCGCCCAGCCCGGCGTCGTAGCCGAGGATGCCCAGCAGCACCATGGTGATGATGCGGCTGCCGCCCGGCGTGCCGATCACGATCACCTTCTCGCCGTTTTCCATGAAGGTCGGCGTCATCGAGCTGAGCATGCGCTTGCCCGGCTTCGGCGCGTTGGCCTCGTAGCCCATCACGCCAAACGCGTTCGGCGTGCCCGGCTTGAGCGCGAAGTCGTCCATCTCGTTGTTGAGCAGCACGCCGGTGCCGGCCGGGATGAAGCCCGAGCCGTACAGCAGGTTCACCGTCTGGGTGCCGCCGACGCGGTTGCCCTCGTTGTCGATGATCGAGAAATGCGTGGTCTCGTCGTCTTCCAGCGGCGTCGGGTTGCCCGACAGCAGGTCGCTCGGGGTGGCCTTTTCCGGGTGGATGGTGGCACGCAGGCCCTGGGCGTAGTCGCGGCTGGTCAGCACCTTCTGCGGGATCTGCACGAAATCCGGATCGCCCAGGAAGAAGGTGCGGTCGCGGTAGGCGCGGCGCATCGCTTCCACCACCAGGTGGGTGCGGTGCGCGTCGTCCAGTTTGGCCAGGTCCCAGCCTTCCAGGATCTGCAGCATGGAGGCCAGCGCGATGCCGCCGGAGGACGGCGGCGGCGCGGTGGTGATCTTCCAGCCGCGGTAATCGAACACGATCGGCTCGCGCGCCTTGACCGTGTAGCCGGCCAGTTCCTCGGCGGTCCACTGGCCGCCGGCCTTCTTCACCCCGGCCAGCAGCTTGCGGGCGGTCTCGCCGCGGTAGAAGCCGTCGAAGCCCCTGTCGGCCAGCAGCCGCAGGGTATGCGCCAGTTCCGGCTGCTTGAAGATGTCGCCCTCGGCGATGGGCCGGCCGTTGCGCAGGTAGACCTCGCGCGTGCCGGGGTAGCGCTCCATCACCTCGCGCCGCGAGGCATAGCCGCGCGCCATGCGCGCATACACCGGGAAACCGTCGGTGGCGATACGGATGGCCGGGGCCAGCGATTCGGACAGCGGCAGGCGGCCATGTTCGCGCGCGAGCTGCACCAGCAGCGCCGGCAGACCGGGGATGCCGGCCGACCACGGGCCGTTGACCGAGCGGTCGCGGTCCAGCTCGCCGTTTTTATCGAGGAAACGCTCCGGCGTGGCCGAGGCCGGCGAGGTCTCGCGCGCGTCGAGCATCACGTCCTTGCCGGTGCGCGCGTCGTGCAGCATGAACAGGCCGCCGCCGCCCAGGCCCGAGCTGATCGGCTCGACCACCGCCAGCGTGGACGACACCGCCACCGCGGCATCGAACGCATTGCCGCCCCTGGCCAGGATCTCCATGCCGGCCTTGGTCGCCAGTTCGTGGCCGCTGGCGATCGCCGCGCCGTCGGGGTGCGCGGCCAGCGCCCGGGCGGGCGCCTGCTGCGGTGTCTCCGCTGCCCATGCCGCCGGTGCCAGCAGCGCAAACAACAGGAAGGAACGCGCGAAACGTTTCATGCCGAGGGGGTCTCCGGTTCGTACAGTTCGGGATGGTCGCGCTGCAGCGCATGCAGCTTGGCCAGCAACTGGTCGTGGCTCTCGGGAATGTCTGGGTCCGGGTCGATGCATTCGACCGGGCATACCACCACGCATTGCGGCTCGTCGAAATGGCCGACGCATTCGGTGCAGCGGGCCGGGTCGATCACGTAGATCGTCTCGCCCATCGAGATGGCCTTGTTCGGGCAGGCGGGCTCGCAGACGTCGCAGTTGACGCAGAGCTCATTGATTTTCAGAGACATGCTTCAACCACCGTTCCCGCGCAGGCGGAAGTGCCTTGCAACAGCCCAATGGCTGCCCGACTGCTCCCGCTTCCGTGCCGGCCGCGGCCGGGCCTTCGAAAGCGACTCCCGCCTTCGCGGGGAGTGTTCTTCAACGGACGTATGTCCGGTCGTGGCGCAATGGCAACCGCGGGGCCGCGCAGCGCGGCCCCGCGCCATTGCATCACTTGGCTTCGACGAAGATGTAGTCGGCGCCGGTCGGCTGCACGATGGTCTGCACGCGGGCGTTGTCGGCGGCATCGCCGATGTACACCACGCGCACGCCCTTCATCGAATCGGCCTGCACGCCCTTGAACGCGGTCTCGATCAGGTCGGCCATCTTCGACGAGGCCGAGGAACCGAAGGCCAGCATGTTGCCCGGCGACACGCCGCGGCCGATGGCGGCGGTGGCGCTCTCGACCTGGCGCTCGTACTTGGCGGCGAACTCCGGATCGGACTCCGGCACCAGGTAGTACAGGAACGGGTTGTTGGTGATGTTGCCCATGTTCTGCACGGCCACGGCCTGCAGGTACTTGCGCCAGCCGGCGTCGTCGTCCTTGGCCGGCGCGACCAGCGCCTGCTGCGCCTCGGCGACCGGGGCGGCCTCTTCCTTCTTGCAGGCGGTGAAGCCCAGCACCAGCGAAGCGGCAAGCATCACGCGCATCGTGTTCTTCATGGATCGTCTCCCTCTGTTGGATTCGTTACAGCTGTTGGGATGGGTCAGGCGCCCGCGCGGGATTCGCGGGCCTTGCGCAGCGCTTCCAGCACGGTGGCCGGCACGAAGCCGGATACGTCGCCTCCGAGCCGGGCGATTTCGCGCACCAGCGAGGAGGAAATGAAGCTGTGCTGTTCGGACGGGGTCAGGAACAGGGTCTCGACCTCCGGGATCAGGTGGCGGTTCATGCTCGCCATCTGGAATTCGTATTCGAAATCGGACACCGCGCGCAGGCCGCGCAGCAGCACGCCGGCATGCACCGAACGCACGAAATGCGCCAGCAGGGTGTCGAAACCGACCACCTCGACGTTGCCGTGGCGGGCCAGCGCCTCGCGCGCCAGGTCCACGCGCAGCTCCAGCGGCAGCGTCGGCCCCTTGGACGGGCTCTGCGCCACGCCGACCACGATCTTCTCGAACAGCGGCGCGGCCCGGTGCACCAGGTCGATGTGACCGTTGGTGATCGGGTCGAACGTGCCCGGATAGACGGCGATGCGGGGGTTGGACGGGGTCATGCGGACGGAGTCGCGTTCAGGTCACCGCGAAGTGTAGCAGCGGCGCGACGGTACAGGGCATAACCCACATCGCGGGTGCCGCCCTCGCGGTGCAGGCTCCAGCCCGCGGGCGGAAGCGGCGCCGCGCCCGCCGGCGCCTCCACGTACAGCCAGGCGTCCTCGGCCAGGTGCCGCGGCAGCCGCTCGTATACCTGCGCCCACAGGCCGGCGGCGAACGGCGGGTCCATGAACACGATGTCCGCGCGCATCGGCGCGGCGGTTTCCAGCCAGCGCAGCGCATCGCCGGCGGCGACCTGCACCTGGTCCGCGGCGCCGAGCCGCTCGACCACGCCGCGCAGCGCCGCGACCAGCGCCGGATCGCGCTCGACCAGCTGCGCCGAAGCCGCGCCGCGCGAGACCGCCTCCAGCCCCAGCGCGCCGCTGCCGGCGAACAGGTCCAGCACGCGCGCGCCCGGCAACCTGGGCATCAGCCAGTTGAACAGGGTCTCGCGCACGCGGTCGCTGGTCGGGCGCAGCCCTTCGGCCTGCGGCACCTGCAGGCGCGTATTGCGCCAGCGCCCGCCGATGATGCGCACCTGCCCTTCCCCGCCATGCGCGGGACGCCGGGAAACAAGGCCGGAGGATCGAGGGGGACGGGGCATGCGGCGGGCGGCGGAAACGGGCCCGCATGATAAGCCGAACCGATCCGCTGCTACGCCCTTCGGCCTTGAAATCCGCCGCCGGGCCCACATCCGTGGGCCATCGGCCGCCCTGCGGCCAGGCAACCATGGAGCGAACCCGACGATGACCGCCGAAGCCCACAAGGAAACCCGCGGTTTCCAGACCGAGGTGAAGCAGCTGCTGCACCTGATGATCCACTCGCTGTATTCGAACAAGGAAATCTTCCTGCGCGAGCTGGTCTCCAACGCCGCCGACGCCGCCGACAAACTGCGCTTCGAGGCGCTAACCCGGCCGGAGCTGCTGGAAGGCGACGGCGCGCTGCGCATCCGCATCGAGGCCGATCCGGCCGCGCGCACCCTGACCATCGACGACAACGGCATCGGCCTGAGCCGCGAGGAAGCCATCGCGCACCTGGGCACCATCGCCAAGTCGGGCACCGCCGACTTCCTGAAGAACCTGTCCGGCGACCAGAAGAAGGACGCCAACCTCATCGGCCAGTTCGGCGTGGGCTTCTATTCGGCCTTCATCGTCGCCGACCAGGTGGACGTGTACAGCCGCCGCGCCGGCCTGCCGGCCAGCGAGGGCGTGCACTGGTCCTCGCGCGGCGAAGGCGAGTTCGAGGTGGAGACCATCGACAAGCCCGGGCGCGGCACCCGCATCGTGCTGCACCTGAAGGACGGCGAGGAAGGCTTCGCCGACGGCTGGAAGCTGCGCAGCCTGGTCAAGAAGTACTCCGACCACATCGGCCTGCCGATCGAGCTGGTCAAGGAAGCCCAGGGCGAAGAGCAGCCGGCCACGCCGGAGTGGGAAACGGTCAACAAGGCCAACGCGCTGTGGACCCGGCCCCGCTCCGAGGTCACCGACGCTGAATACAACGAGTTCTACAAGCACATCGCCCATGACTTCACCGACCCGCTGGCATGGAGCCACAACAAGGTCGAGGGCAAGCTGGAATACACCTCGCTGCTGTACACGCCCGGCCGCGCGCCGTTCGACCTGTACCACCGCGACGCCGCCAAGGGCCTGAAGCTGTACGTGCAGCGCGTCTTCATCATGGACCAGGCCGAGCAGTTCCTGCCGCTGTACCTGCGTTTCATCAAGGGCGTGGTCGACTCCAGCGACCTGCCGCTGAACGTTTCGCGCGAGATCCTGCAGTCCGGCCCGGTGATCGACTCGATGAAGTCGGCGCTGACCAGGCGCGCGCTGGACATGCTGGAAAAGCTGGCCAGGGACAAGCCCGAGGACTACCAGCGCTTCTGGAAGGAATTCGGCCAGGTGCTGAAGGAAGGCCCCGCCGAGGACTTCAACAACCGCGAGAAGATCGCCGGCCTGCTGCGCTTCGCCTCCACCCGCGGCGGCGACGGCGAGCAGAACGTGGCGCTGGCCGACTACGTGGGCCGCATGGTCGAAGGCCAGGACAAGATCTATTACCTCACCGGCGAGAGCCATCTGCAGGTCAAGGACAGCCCGCACCTGGAAGTGTTCCGCAAGAAGGGCATCGAGGTGCTGCTCATGACCGACCGCATCGACGAGTGGCTGATGAGCTACCTGCACGAGTTCGACGGCAAGTCGTTCGTGGACGTGGCCCGCGGCGACCTGGACCTGGGCACGCTGGATTCGGAGGAAGAGAAGAAGGCGCAGGAGGAAACCGCCAAGGCCAAGGAAGGACTGGCCACACGCATCAAGACCGCGCTGGGCGAGGACGTGGCCGAGGTGCGCGTGTCGCACCGCCTGACCGATTCGCCGGCGATCCTGGCCATCGGCGAGCAGGACCTGGGCCTGCAGATGCGGCAGATCCTGGAGGCCAGCGGGCAGAAGGTGCCGGAAAGCAGGCCGGTGTTCGAGTTCAACCCGGCGCACCCGCTGATCGAGAAGCTCGACGCCGAGCCGGACATGGACCGCTTCAGCGACCTGGCGCGCGTGCTGTTCGACCAGGCCGCGCTGGCCGCCGGCGACGGCCTGAAGGACCCGGCCGCCTACGTACGCCGGCTCAACAGGCTGCTGCTGGAACTGTCCGCCTGATGCTCAAAGCCCCTCTCCCCCCGGGAGAGGGGTTGGGGTGAGGGTACGGGCGAAGCCGCGTAATGCCGGGCCGTGTGCGGTTCCGCGCCTCTGGCGGCAGATGCATTGCCCCCTCCCCATCGGGCGGCTCGCCGTACGGCCTGGCGGGCCCGCCAGGTTGGCTTCCGCAGGAAGGAATCACGCGAACGCGTCGAACAGCGTGCCCAGCATCGCGTTGTTGCGCCGGATCACCACGGCGTTGGCGGCGAAGGCGACCTCATAGGTCCTGGCCGACAGCAGGTCGGCGGCCAGGTCCGGGGCGGCCTCGCCGGTGGTCACCTGCGCACTGGCCCCTCCGCCGGAAACCGTCTGCACGGCCAGCACCTGCCGCGGCCCCACCGGCTGTACCGGCTGCACGGCGATGTTGTGCGCGGCCACGCGTACGCCCATCACGGCCACGCGCATGCCGGAGGCGGCAATGGAGGAAATCGCGTTCATGCCACGACATCGGCCCGGAATGCGCCGACTTTAGCCGCTTCACGGCCCCTGCGGACCGGCCGGCGCCAGCGCCGGTGGTAGCATGTGCCCCTGCCCCGGTTTTTCTCATCCATGCTCAGTTTTTTCCGTCGCAAGAAGCCCCAGGACGCCCCTGCGGTCGGCAAGCCCCCGCAGTTCAGCGCCGATGAGCTGACCTCCGCCATTCCCTCGCCCGCCGAAGAACAGGTCCCCGCGCCGGAGGAAGCCGTCGCGCCCCCTGCCGGCAGCGCGGTGCCCGCGGTCGAGCCCGGCGTGGCTGAACCTGCTTCCGTCGAGCCTGCCGCGACCACCGCGCCGCCGGCCGCGACGGCCGTGCCGGAAAGCGACGCCGGGCTGATCCCCGCCAATGCCGCGCCGGCGGCCCCGGCCGGCAAGCCCGGCTGGCGCGACCGCCTGCGCAACAGCGCCTTCGCCCGCAGCTTCGGCGGCCTGTTCTCGCGCAACCCGCGGCTGGACGACGACCTGCTCGACGAGATCGAGACCGCGCTGCTGACCGCCGACGTCGGCGTACCGGCCACCACGGCGCTGGTCGAGGACCTGCGCAAACGCATGAAGTCGCGCGAATTCGCCGACGCCAACGCCCTGCTCGCCGCGCTGCGCGCCGACCTGATCGCGCTGCTGCAGCCGGTGTCCCGGCCGCTGGTCATCGACGCCAATGCCAGGCCGTTCGTGATCCTTACCGTCGGCGTCAACGGCGTCGGCAAGACCACCACCATCGGCAAGCTGGCCAAACGCTTCAAGGACCAGGGCCACAGCCTGATGCTGGCCGCCGGCGATACCTTCCGCGCCGCCGCCGTGGCGCAGCTGCAGGTCTGGGGCGAGCGCAACGGCGTGGCGGTGATCGCGCAGGGCCAGAACGCCGACGCCGCCTCGGTGGCGTTCGACGCGCTGCAGGCCGGCAAGGCGCGCGGCACCAGCGTGCTGATCGCCGACACCGCCGGCCGCCTGCACACCCAGGCCGGGCTGATGAACGAGCTGAGCAAGATCCGCCGCGTGCTCGGCAAGATCGACGACACCGCGCCGCACGAGGTGCTGATGGTGATCGACGGCACCACCGGCCAGAACGCGCTGAACCAGCTGCGCCAGTTCCACGCCGCCGCCGGCGTCACCGGCCTGGTGGTGACCAAGCTCGATGGCACCGCCAAGGGCGGCGTGGTGTTCGCGCTGGCGCGCGAGTTCGGCATCCCGATCCGCTTCGCCGGCATCGGCGAGCGCCCGGAAGACCTGCGCGTGTTCGACCCGGAAGCCTTCGTCGACGCGCTGCTGCCCGAAGCACTGGGCGCGGCCTGAGCCCCTCTCCCACCGGGAGAGGGGTTGGGGTGAGGGGGAGCGAAGCCCTCGCGATGCCTGGCCTCACGAGGCTTCGCCCTTGCCCTCATCCGCCCCTTCGGGGCACCTTCTCCCGGTGGGAGAAGGAACACCACCCCGCCCCGCGATCGCCCATGACCCATTTCGCCACCCGCCTGCTCGGCTGGTTCGACCAGCACGGCCGCCACGACCTGCCCTGGCAGCATCCGCGCACGCCATACCGGGTGTGGCTGTCGGAAATCATGCTGCAGCAGACCCAGGTCGCCACGGTCATCCCCTATTTCCAGCGCTTCGTGCAGTCGTTCCCGACCCTGCCCGACCTGGCGGCGGCCGACAACGACACGCTGATGGCGCACTGGGCCGGGCTGGGTTACTACGCCCGTGCGCGCAACCTGCATGCCGCGGCCACGCGCTGCGTCGAACTGCACGGCGGCGACCTGCCGCGCGACCTGGACGCGCTGCTGGCGCTGCCCGGCATCGGCCGCAGCACTGCCGGCGCCATCCTCAGCCAGGCCTGGAACGACCCGTTCCCGATCATGGACGGCAACGTCAAGCGCGTGCTGACCCGCTACCACGGCATTGCCGGCTACCCCGGCCTGCCCGCCGTCGAGAAGCCGCTGTGGGCGCTGGCCGCGCAGCACGTGGCGCAGGTGCCGCAAGGGCGCATGGCCGACTGGACGCAGGCGCAGATGGATTTCGGCGCCACCCTGTGCACCCGCGCCAACCCGGCCTGCATCCTGTGCCCGCTGCAGGACGGCTGCGCGGCGCATGCGCGGGGAATGGTGGATGCGCTGCCCACGCCCAGGCCCAGCAAGGTGCTGCCCGAACGCGAGGCCAGCGCCCTGCTGCTCGAGGACGGCCAGGGCCGCATCCTGCTGTGCAGGCGCCTGCCCACCGGCATCTGGGCTTCGCTGTGGACGCTGCCGCAGGCCGATACCGACGCCGACCTGCGCGCCTGGTTCGCCGCCAACATCGAGGGCGACTACGACGGCGCGGCGGAGCTGCCGCCGATCGTGCACACCTTCAGCCACTACCGCCTGCACCTGCAGCCGCTGCACCTGCGCAAGGTCGCCCTGCGCCCACGGGTGGGCGACAATGACGACCTGCGCTGGGTCGCCCGCGCCGAACTGGCCTCGCTGGGCCTGCCGGCGCCGATCCGCAAGCTGCTCGACCGCCACTGAGGCGGCCCGCTCCACCGACAGGAACACCGCATGCCCCGCTCCGTCTTCTGCCAGTACGAACAACGCGAAACCGAAGGCCTGGACTTCGTGCCCTACCCCGGCGAACTGGGCCAGCGCATCTTCGCCAACATCGGCAAGCAGGCCTGGGCGGCGTGGCTGGCGCACCAGACCATGCTGATCAACGAGAACCGGCTGTCGCCGCGCGACCCGAAGCACCGCGCGTTCCTGGAAGAGGAGCTGGTCAAGTTCCTGTTCGGCGGCGGCGCGGAAAAGCCAGCCGGCTACGTCGCACCCGAAGCCCCCTGAAAACGAAGGAGGGAACCGCTGCCGGTTCCCTCCCCTTCACCATGGCGCGGTCAGTTGCCGCCCTGGTCCTCGGCGCGCGCCTCGAGCTTGGCTTCGCGCAGTTCCTTTTCCGAAGCGCGCAGCGCCTTCACGTCCAGCGGCTGGATGGTGTCAATCCGGCATGGGATAGGCGCCATGCCCGGACTGCCGCCGCGCACGATCACCCGGTCGAACTTGGCCGATACCCGGCCCATCATGTTGGTCACGCTGATCGCCGGCGCATAGGACAGATCCATGCACGGGCCGCTCAGGCTCAGCAGCCAGGCCTCGCTGGGCTTGGTCCAGACCGCCAGCGCGCTGTCGCCCAGCTCGGTCCAGCCGTTGAGCGAACCGAAGTACTGGAAGTCCTTGACCGGCGCGCCGGCATGGGCGCGGTACAGCTCCAGCCGCTCGCTGCTGGAAAGCCTGCCGGTGGTGGCGCAGCCGGCCAGGGCCGCCGCGGCCAGTAAAGCGATTGCCAGACGTTTCACGACACACCTCCTGTTCGGGAATACGCCGCCATCTTGCACCGCGGCCGGGGCGGCGCAAGCGCGGCTCCCGTCCCCGTTCAGCCGGCGTGCCGGATCGGATGCGCCGCCTGCGGGCGTGCGCTCAGACCTCGGCGCGTGCCAGTGGATGCAACCGCGCCTCGCGCAGTTCCAGTACCCGGTCCAGCCTGCGGGCCAGGCTGCGGTCGTGGGTCACCAGCACCAGGCTGGTGCGATGCGCGCGGTTCAATTCCAGCATCAGCTCGAACACCGTGGCGGCGGTCTTGTCGTCGAGGTTGCCGGTGGGTTCGTCGCCGAGCACGCAGCCCGGCTGGTTGACCAGGGCCCGCGCCACCGCCGCGCGCTGGCGCTCGCCGCCGGACAGCTCGCCCGGCTTGTGCTCCAGGCGGTGGCCCAGCCCCACCGATTCCAGCAGCGCGCGCGCGCGCTGCCCGGCGCCGGCCACGCTGGCGCCGCCGAGCATCACCGGCATCATCACGTTCTCAAGCGCGGTGAATTCGGGCAGCAGGTGGTGAAACTGGTAGACGAAACCCAGCGAGGTGTTGCGCAGGCGGCCGCGCTCGGCGTCGGACAGCGCCGACATGCGCTGGCCGGCCACGTAGACCTCGCCCGCGGTGGGGACGTCCAGACCGCCCAGCAGGTGCAGCAGGGTGCTCTTGCCGGCGCCGGACGCGCCGACGATGGCGACCGTCTCGCCCGGCGCCACGTCCAGTTCCAGCCCGTCGAACACCGGCGTGCGCATGCGCCCCTCGGCGTAGGTCTTGGCCAGCCCTTCGGCGCGGATCACCGATTCCATGTTCGCGTTCTCACTCATAGCGCAGCGCCTCCGCCGGCTGGGTGCGCGCCGCGCGCCAGGCCGGGTACAGCGTTGCCAGGAAGCTCATCAGCAGCGCCACCGCGGTGATCACCACGATGTCGCCGGTCTGCATGTCGGTCGGCAGGCCGGTGATGTAGTACACGTCCTCCGGCAGCAGCTTGATGTCGAAGGCCGACTCGATCAGGCCGAGGATGCGCTCCAGGTTGAGGGTCAGGCTGATGCCGCCGATCACGCCGGCCACCGTGCCCATCAGGCCGATCAGGCTGCCCTGCACCATGAACACCTGCATCACCCCGCCCGGCGTCAGCCCCAGCGTGCGCAGGATGGCGATGTCGGCCTGCTTGTCGGTGACCAGCATCACCTGCGAGGACACCAGGTTGAACGCGCCCATGGCCACGATCAGCGACAGCAGGATGCCCATCACCGTCTTTTCCATGCGCAGCGAGTGGTAGAGGTTGGCGTTCTCCTGGGTCCAGTCGCTGACCCGGTAGTAGCCTTCCAGGTTCAGCGCCAGGTCGCGCGCCACCGTATAGGCCTGGTCCATGTCGTGCAGTTTCAGGCGCACGCCGGTCACGCCGTCCACGCGCAGCACCCGCTCCAGGTCCTGCATGTTGACGAAGGCCACGCCGCGATCGATTTCGTTGGAACCGGCCTCGAAGATGCCGCTGACCTTGAAGCGCTTGGTGCGCGCCATCGCGCCGACCGGGGTGCCCTGGATCTCGGCCAGCGTCGCCACCACGCTGTCGCCCACGTCCACGCCCAGCCACAACGCCAGTTCCTTGCCGAGCAGGATGTTGAACCCGCCCGGCTGCAGGCTGTCCAGCGAGCCCTTCTGCATCTTCTGGCCCAGCACCGACACCTTCGGCTCCTGCGCCGGGTCGACGCCCTGCACGATCGCGCCCTGCACGCGCGGGCCGGCGAGCATGCCCTGGATCTCGATGTAGGGCGCGGCGCCGGCCACGCGCGGGTCGCGCATCGCCACGTCCACCGCATGCTGCCAGTTGCGCATCGGCTCCCCGTCGGCGCTGACGGTCGCATGGGCCGACATCTGCAGCAGGCGGTCGCGGATTTCCTTCTGGAAACCGCTCATCACCGCCAGCGTGGTGATCAGCACCGTCACCCCGAGCGCGATGCCCAGGATCGAGGCCATGGAAATGAAGGAGATGAAGCCGTTGCGGCGCTTGGCCCGCAGATAGCGCAATCCGATTGCGACAGGTAAGGGTCTGAACATGCGCGTATGCCGATGGAGTGGCGCCATGTTGCCATCCCCGCCCGCTAACGGGAAACGGCGCCGGCGCGCACGGCCAGTCGCAGTTCACGTCGCCGTGCGCGCGGCAGCGTATCGGGCCAGAACAGCAGTTGCCCGCGCCGGTTGCCCTCGCGCCAGCGCAGCACCAGCAGCGGGCCGCGCTCCAGCAGTTCCAGCGCGTCGACCGCGATTCCGTCCACGCTGGGCGGGGCCGGCGCCGCCGGGACCCGCAGTTGCCGCACCGGCTGGCGCAGCCCGCGCCGCGCCATGCACAGGCCGCCGCAGGCGGCCAGCAGCGCGGCCGGCCAGGCGAGCGGGCGCTGGAGTTCGCAGTTCAGCAGCGCGACGGCGGCCAGCAGGCCGAGCAGGCGCAGGGCGCCGGCCTGCCAGCGCGAGGGCCGCCACTCACAGTGGAAGGGTGCGGATGTATTCCAGCAGGGCGGCCTGCGGCGCATCGGGGCAGGCCTCGTAGCCCATGGACCAGCGCCACAGCTTGTCGTCCTCGGTTTCCAGAAGCTGCAGGAAAACCGCGCGTTCGGCTGTCGGCGCCTGCCCCCAGCGCTGGTCGAGATAGCGGCCGAACAGCTGATCCAGCTCGCGCATGCCGCGCCGGCAGCGCCAGCGCAGCTTCTTCAGTTCGATGTCGTCTTCGGGGCTCATCGCTCACCTGCCGATGCCACGACCTCGCCGTGGCGGAAACGAAAACGGCACCGGCCCGAAGGACCGGTGCCGCCATGGCCGCGATGCGCGGGGCATCGCGTGGGCCGGCGCATCAAGCGCGGCGCGCCATCATCAACTTCTTGATCTCGGCGATCGCCAGCGCCGGGTTCAGCCCCTTCGGGCAGGTCCGGGCGCAGTTCATGATGGTGTGGCAGCGGTACAGCTTGAACGGATCTTCCAGGTCGTCCAGGCGTGCGCCGGTGTCCTCGTCGCGCGAGTCGATGATCCAGCGGTAGGCCTGCAGCAGGATCGCCGGGCCCAGGTAACGCTCGCCGTTCCACCAGTAGCTCGGGCAGCTGGTCGAGCAGCAGGCGCACAGGATGCACTCGTACAGGCCGTCGAGCTTCTTGCGGTCTTCCGGCGACTGCAGGCGCTCGCGGTCCGGCGGCGCCGGGGTCTGGGTGCGGATCCACGGCTTGATCGAGGCGTACTGCGCGTAGAAGTGGGTCAGGTCCGGCACCAGGTCCTTGACCACTTCCATGTGCGGCAGCGGGTAGATCGGCACCTCGGCCTTGGCGCAGTCGGCGATGGCGCGGGTGCAGGCCAGCGTGTTGGTGCCGTCGATGTTCATCGCGCACGAACCGCAGATGCCCTCGCGGCAGGAGCGGCGGAAGGTCAGGGTCGGGTCGATCTCGTTCTTGATCTTGATCAGCGCGTCCAGGACCATCGGGCCGCACGCATCGAGGTCGACCTCGTAGGTGTCGGTACGCGGGTTCTGGTCGTCGTCCGGACTCCAGCGGTAGATCTTGAAGGTGCGCAGGTTCTTGCCGCCGCCCTTGGCGGGGAAGTGCCTGCCCTGGGTGATCCGGGAGTTCTTCGGGAGTGCAAATTCAGCCATGTTCGTAGGTTCCCCGGATCAGTAGACGCGCGGCTTCGGCGGCACGACGGCGACGTCGTCGGTAAGCGTGTACATGTGCACCGGACGGTAGTCGAAGCTGCACTTGCCCTTCTCGTCGACGGTGACCAGCGTGTGCTTCTGCCAGTTGACGTCGTCGCGCTCCGGATAGTCCTCGTGCGCATGCGCGCCGCGGCTTTCCTTGCGCTGTTCGGCCGAGTTGATGGTGGCCACGGCGTTGAGCAGCAGGTTGTTGAGCTCGTAGGTCTCGATCAGGTCCGAGTTCCAGACCAGCGAGCGGTCGGACACCTTGACGTCCTGGAACGAGTCGAACACCTCGGCCATCTTTTCGCAGCCCTCGGCCAGCGTCTTGCTGGTGCGGAACACGGCGGCGTCGGCCTGCATCGTGCGCTGCATGCGGTCGCGGATGACGGCGGTCGGGGTGTCGCCATTGGCGTGGCGCAGCTTGTCCAGCAGGCCCAGCGCCTTGTCGCAGGCGTCGGAGGCCAGGGTCTTGTGCGGCGCGCCCGGCTTGATCGTCTCGGCGCAGCGGTTGGCCACGGCGCGGCCGAACACCACCAGGTCGAGCAGCGAGTTGGAGCCCAGGCGGTTGCCGCCGTGCACCGACACGCAGGCCGCCTCGCCGATGGCGTACAGGCCCGGCACCACCGCATCGGGGTTGTCGCCGACCTTGCGCACCACTTCGCCGTGGTAGTTGGTCGGGATGCCGCCCATGTTGTAGTGCACGGTCGGGATCACCGGGATCGGCTGCTTGTGCACGTCGACGCCGGCGAAGATGCGCGCGCTCTCGGCGATGCCCGGCAGCTTCTCGTCGATCACGCCCGGGCCCAGGTGGGTCAGGTCGAGCAGGATGTGGTCCTTGTGTTCGCCGACGCCGCGGCCTTCGCGGATCTCGATGGTCATCGAACGCGACACCACGTCGCGCGAGGCCAGGTCCTTGTAATGCGGCGCGTAGCGCTCCATGAAGCGCTCGCCGCTGCTGTTGCGCAGGATGCCGCCTTCACCGCGGACGCCCTCGGTGATCAGGCAGCCGGCGCCGTAGATGCCGGTCGGATGGAACTGCACGAACTCCATGTCCTGCAGCGGCAGGCCGGCGCGGGCCACCAGGCCGCCGCCGTCGCCGGTGCAGGTGTGCGCCGAGGTGGCGCTGAAGTAGGCGCGGCCGTAGCCGCCCGTGGCCAGCACCACGCCGTGGGCGCGGAACAGGTGCAGGGTGCCTTCGGCCATGTCCAGCGCCAGCACGCCGCGGCAGACGCCTTCCTCGTCGAAGATCAGGTCGAGCGCGAAGTACTCGATCATGAACTGCGCGTTGTGCGCCAGCGACTGCTGGTACAGCGTGTGCAGCATGGCGTGGCCGGTACGGTCGGCGGCGGCGCAGGTGCGCTGCGCGGACGGGCCCTCGCCGTACTTGGTGGTCATGCCGCCGAACGGGCGCTGGTAGATCTTGCCGTCCTCGGTGCGCGAGAACGGAACGCCGTAGTGCTCCAGTTCGATCACCGACGGGATGGCCTCGCGGCACATGTATTCGATGGCGTCCTGGTCGCCCAGCCAGTCGCCGCCCTTGACGGTGTCGTAGAAGTGGTAGCGCCAGTCGTCCTCGCCCATGTTGGCCAGCGCGGCGGCGATGCCGCCCTGCGCCGCGACGGTATGCGAGCGGGTCGGGAAAACCTTGGTGATGCAGACGGTCTGCAGGCCCTTCTGGGCCAGGCCGAAGGTCGCGCGCAGGCCGGCGCCGCCGGCGCCGACGACCACCATGTCGACCTTGTGTTCAATGATGTTGTAAGCGGACATGTATCAGTTCCCAAGCGCGACGCGGGCGACCGCGAAGATGCTGACGATCGCGCCGAGCACGGCGACGAACTTGACCGTGGTCTGCAGGGCCAGTGCCATCAGCGAATTGTGGATGTAGTCCTCGAGCACGACCTGCAGGCCGAGCTGCGCGTGCCAGAACATGGCGACCAGGAAGCCGACCAGCGCGATCGCGTTCCACGGCTTGGCCACGGCGGTGACGGCGGTGACATAGTCGGCGCCGACCAGGCTCAGCACGAAGCACAGGAACCACAGGGTCAGCGCGACCAGCGCGGTGGCGGTCAGGCGCTGGTGGATGAAGTGCATGGTGCCGGACTTGGCGCTGCCCAGACCGCGTGCGTTCTTCAGGGGGGTGCGGAAATTGCTCATGCGGCGCCTCCGAAGCTGACATAGGCCCAGACCAGCGCGGTGATGACCAGCGAGCCGATCACCGACAGCCAGCTGCTGCGGATGAAGGCCGGCTTGCTGTAGCCGATGGCGAAGTCCTGGATGATGTGGCGGATGCCATTGCACAGGTGGTAGGCGAAGCACCAGGTCCAGCCGAACAGGATCACCTTGCCGTACCACGCGCTGGCGTGGGTGGTGAAGCAGTTCCAGGACTCGGGGCCCATCATCAGGGCGAGCAGGCCGCCGGCAATGATCAGGGCTCCGACGGACAGAACGATGCCGGTGGCTCGATGCAGGATCGAGGTGGCCATCTGGATCTGCCAGCGATACACCTGCAGGTGCGGAGAAAGGGGGCGGGGTCTGTTCGCCATTCGCTGACTCGTTATCTCGGCTGGGCGGCGGTTGCCGCGTTGGCTGACGCTGCTCAGAAATCGATGCAGCGACCGTTTTTCTCCCAATCGCCGTAACGCACCGGATCAAGTCCGCCGCGTCCGCCGATTTCCTGCGGCACCGATCCGGCCTCGGGAAGCGGCTGCTTCTCCGGTTCCGGCGGGGCTTCGGTTCCGTCCTCGGGAGTGGGGGTTGTTTGGCCTATCATGATCGGTCTCGCAACGCACAAATTTTAGTCCCCGTTCACGTGTCTGACAACCTCGCCCCTCTTTTCAGCGGTTTGCGCACACTGCGCCAGCCCCAGGTGCTGGGCCTTTCCGGCCCGGATGCGCTCGCCTTCGCCCAGGCCCAGTTCGCCAACGACGTGCCGTCGCTGGCCGACGGCCACTGGCAGTGGAACGCCTGGCTGACCGCCAAGGGCCGGGTGCTGGCGGTGTTCCAGCTGCTGCGCCTGGACGCCGAGCACCTGCTGCTGGTCTGCCACGACGGCGGCGCCGAGGCGATGGCCGGGCAGCTGCGGCGCTTCGTATTCCGGCGCAAGGTCGCCATCGCCCCTGCCGCAAACCTTGCCGTCGAGGCTGCCTTCCAGCCGCCATCGCAGGCGCAGGGTGCCGCGCTCGCCCGCCTGGGGGATGGCGCCATCGAGCTGGACGTCGGCAGCGGCGCCTGCCCGCGCACGCTGCGCCTGGCCGAAGCGGGCAACGCGCCCCATGAAGAGGCGGCGGAGCTGGCCTGGCGCCAGTCGGACCTGCGCTTCGGGCTGCCACGGCTGGACGACGCGCAGCGCGAGCAGTGGACGCCGCAGCAACTGGGGCTGGACCGCCTTTCCGCCTACAGCGTGAAAAAGGGCTGCTATCCCGGCCAGGAAATCGTGGCCCGCACCCACTTTCTGGGCAAGGCCAAGCGCTCGCTGGTGCTGCTGCATGCCGGTACGGTCATCGCCGCGGGCGATGCGGTGACGCAGGGCGGCGCCAACGTCGGCACCGTTGCCAGCAGCGCCGGCGCGCTGGCATTGGCGGTACTGCCGCTGGACCTGCCCGACGGCGCACTGGAAGTGGGCGGCGGCAACGCCGTCCGCCTCGACCTGCTCGACGGCCTGGCGCGCTGATGCGGCAGGCCGCCGGCGCCGCGGGCTGGAGTTCCAATACGGCGTAGCAGGTCCGCTACGCCCCGGGCTCCAGGCGCAGGCCGCTGGCCGCGTCGAAGAAATGCAGGGCCGCGGGCGCGACCGCCACCTCGATCCCCTCGCCCACCGCGGGCAGCGCCTGCGGCGCCACCCGCATCACCAGCGGCCACGCGCCGTGGCGCAGGTTCACGAACATCTCGTTGCCGACCGGCTCGATGCTCTCGATGAGCGCGCCGAACGTTGCTTCGCCGGCCGCCGGCTGCAGGTGCTCCGGGCGGATGCCCACCACCACGTCGCGCCCCGACCAGTCCGGCGGTATCGGCGGGCGGCCGAGCGGAACCCGCCGGCCTTCGCCCACGTCCAGTTCGAAGTACCCGTCCGCGACGGCCCGCAGCGCCCCGCGCAGCGTGTTCATGGCCGGGCTGCCCAGGAACCCGGCGACGAACAGGTTGGCCGGGCGCTCGTACAGCGCCATCGGCGTGTCGATCTGCTGGATCACCCCGTCGTTGAGCACCACGATGCGCTGCCCCAGGGTCATCGCCTCGACCTGATCGTGGGTGACGTAGATCATGGTCGTGCCCAGCGTGCGGTGCAGCTGCGCGATCTCGGTCCGCACCGAATGGCGCAGCTTGGCGTCGAGGTTGGACAGCGGCTCGTCCAGCAGGAACACCGCCGGCTCGCGCACCAGCGCGCGCCCCAGCGCCACGCGCTGGCGCTGGCCGCCGGACATCGCCCGCGGCAGCTTGTCGAGCATCCCGCCCAGGCCCAGCATGTCGGCGGCGGCCTGCACGCGGCGCACGATCTCGGCCTTGTCGTGGCCGCGCAGCTTCAGCCCGAAGGCCAGGTTCTCGGCCACGGTCATGTGCGGGTACAGGGCGTAGTTCTGGAACACCATGGCGATGTCGCGGTCCTTCGGCGCCACGTCGTTGACCACGCGCCCGCCGATGGACAGCGTGCCGGCGCTGATCTCCTCCAGCCCCGCCACCATGCGCAGCAGGGTGGACTTGCCGCAGCCCGAGGGGCCCACCAGCACCATCAGCTCGCCGTCGGCGATGTCGAAACTGGCCCCGTGCACGGCGACCTGGCCGTTGTCGTAGACCTTGCGTACTCCGTCGAACCGCACGTCCGCCATCGTCTGCCTCATTCAATCCGGACGCGCCCGTGGCGACCGGCGAAGTGGATGGCGACGCCTTGCCGCCAACGCGGCCGGGACGACCGCTGCCGAATACGAATACAGTGGAAACATTCTGCCACGCAAACGTTTTCCCATGGCACCATCAACGGCTCGCGGCAGCGCCCGTGGAAACCCACGCCGGCCCTCCTCCGCGCGCCCGGGCCGCCTTCCCTCCGAGCCTGTCCCGTCCCGCTCACCCGGGCCCGGTGCAGGTGCGGTCGCGGGCTGCGGAACGCTCACCGGAACAGCAACCAGAACATAGAGAAGGGCGATTGACAACGATGTCACCAGACCACGAAACTCGAGCCATGCACGACACCCTCCTCCTGTTCGGTGCCACAGGCGATCTGGCCCAGCGCTATCTGTTCCCGTCCCTGTTGCGCCTGCTGGGCGACGGCCTTCTGCCCGAGGATTTCCGGGTGCGCGCGATGGCGCTGTCGCCGCATGACACCGAGAAATTCCGCGACGTGCTGCGGCCGCGGCTGGAGCAGGCGCTGCCGCAGGCCAGCCTGGACGACATCAACAACCTGCTGCGGCGCATCGACTACCGCTCGGTGGACCTGCGCGACCCCGGCTCGATCGCCGACGCGGTGCGCGAATTCAACGACCGCCGCTGCGTGAGCTACCTGTCGATTCCGCCGGGCCTGTACATCTCCACCTGCGAGGGCCTGGCCCAGGGCGGCGCGCTGTCGGCGCCGCACCGGCTGATGCTGGAGAAGCCGATCGGCTCGGACAGCGCCAGCGCCGAGCAAATCCTGCGTTCGATCGGCGCCCTGATCGACGAGGACCGCGTATTCCGCATCGACCACTACCTGGGCAAGGCGGCGGTGCAGAACCTGATGGCGCTGCGCTTCGGCAACACCCTGCTGGAGGCGGTGTGGAACCGCAACTACATCGAATCGGTGCACATCATGGTGGCCGAGAGCGATGGCGTGGACGGCCGCGATTCGTATTACTCGCGTTCCGGCGCGATGCGCGACATGGTGCAGAGCCATATCCTGCAATTGCTGTGCCTGGTGGCGATGGAGCCGCCGGCCTCGCTGGAAGCCGACCGCATCCGCGACGAGAAGGTCAAGGTGCTGCGCGCGCTGCGCCCGCTCGACGCGCGCCATGCGGCCAAGGACAGCGTGCGCGGCCGCTATACCGCCGGCACCATCAACGGCCAGCCGGCGCAGGCCTACCAGCCGCCGGAAGGCAGCGAGGCGGAGACCTTCGTCGGCGTCACCGCGCACATCGACAACTGGCGCTGGGCCGGCGTGCCGTTCCACCTGGTCACCGGCAAGCGCCTGCCCGAGCGCACCACCCGCATCGAGGTCAACCTCAAGCCGGTCACCCACTGGCTGTTCGAGCGCCCCGACCGCCGCCACGCCCAGCCCAACCGGCTGACCTTCCAGCTGCAGCCGCAGGAGAACATCCAGCTGGGGCTGATGAGTTCGCTGGCCGGCCCGGAATGGGGCGCGCTGGAACTGCAGCCGCTGGAGCTGGAACTGTCGGTGCCGACCGGCCTGCACCGCCGCATCGCCTACGAGCGCCTGTTCCTGGACGCGTTCAACGGCAACCATGCGCTGTTCGTGCGCGACGACGAAGTGCGCGCGGCCTGGGCCTGGATCGACAGCGTCAGCGATGCCTGGAAGGCCGCCAACCTGCCGATGGAACCGTACCCGGCCGGCAGCTGGGGCCCGGAGCAGTCGCACCTGTTCCTGCCCGCGGCCATCGTCGCCGACACCCGTTCGGGCAACGCGTCGTGAGCGGTCCCGCGGCACACGTGCTGGTCGCCGACATCGGCGGCACCAACGCGCGCTTCGCACTGGCCGACACCACCGCCGCCACGCCGCTGGACCAGGACAGCATCGGCGAATACCCGGTGGCGCGCTTTCCTTCGCTGGCCGAAGCCGCCGCCTGCTACCTGCAGGAGCGTAGCGCCGAGGTCCGCAGCGGCGTGTTCGCCGTGGCCGGGCGCGTGGACGGCGACGAGGCCCGCATCACCAACCATCCGTGGGTGATCTCGCGCTCGCGCACCGCGGCGCAGCTGGGCATGTCGCGGCTGCACCTGATCAACGACTTCGTCGCCCAGGCGATGTCGGTGGCCCTGCTGCGCCCGGCCGACGTGGTCCAGGTCGGTGGCGCCGGCTGGCAGCCGGCCGCGCTGTCGGTACCGCGCAACTACTGCGTGATCGGCCCCGGCACCGGGCTGGGCGTGGGCGGTCTGCTGGTGCGCGACGGCCGCTGCTATCCGCTGGCGACCGAAGGCGGCCACGCCAGTTTCGCGCCGACCACGCCCGAGCAGATCCGCATCCTGGAAATCCTGACCCAGCAGTTCGGCCGCGTCTCCAACGAGCGACTGATCTGCGGCCCCGGCCTGGTCAACCTGCACCGCACGCTGAGCGAGATCGCCGGCCAGGACCCCGGGCAGCTGCAGCCGGCGCAGGTCAGCGAACGCGCCGCCGCCGGCGACCCGGTCGCCATGCGGGCGATCGAGGTCTTCATGGACATCTTCGGCGCCGTCGCCGGCGACGCCGTGCTGGTGCAGGGCGCCTGGGACGGCGTGTTCCTGACCGGCGGACTGGTGCCGCGGCTGCTCGGCCCCCTGCAGCATTCCGGCTTCCGCAGCCATTTCGAGAACAAGGGCCGCTTCACCGCGACGCTGTCGCAGGTGCCCTCGCTGGCCATCGTCCACCCCTGCCCCGGCCTGCTCGGCGCGGCCGCCTACGCGCTGGACCTGGAACAGGCCCCCACCGGAGCCTCCGCATGAGCGACCTTTCCGAACGCCTGACCCTGGTGCGCCATTCCGACGAAGAGGCGTGGACCGAGAGCGTGGCCCACGAAATGGCGACGATCCTCGGCCACGAGATCGGGCAGCGCGGCCGCGCGCGCATGCTGCTGTCCGGCGGCACCACGCCGGCGCCGGTCTACGAAATGCTGGCCGAGCAGCCGCTGGAGTGGGCGCGGGTGGAAGTCGGCCTGGCCGACGAACGCTGGCTGTCGCCGCAGGACCGCGACAGCAACGCCTGGCTGGTGCGCCACAGTTTCCTCAACCAGGCCGAAGGGGCGCATTTCGACCCGCTGGTGCGCGTGGGCAAATCGCTGGCCGAATGCGTGCACGACGCCAACCTGCAGGCCGAGCATTCGCAGCCGGCCTGCCTGGTGGTGCTGGGCATGGGCAACGACGGCCATACCGCCTCGCTGTTTCCCGGTTCGCGCGACCTGGAGCGCGCCCTGCAGGGCAACAAGCCATACGCGGCGCTGGACGCCAGCGGCTGCCCGGTGGCCAGGGACTGGCACCTGCGCATCACCCTGACCCCGCGCGGGCTGGCGTCCATCGGCAACCGCCTGCTGCTGCTGCGCGGCAGGCAGAAGCTGGAGGTGCTCGAAGCCGCGCTCGCCTCCGGCGACGTGCACCGCTACCCGGTACTGGCCGCCATCGACGCGCCCGGCACGAAACTGCGCGTGCACTGGTGCGCGTGAAGGCCGGGAACGGGGAACAGGGAGGCGGGAATGGAAGATCGCCTGGTCCGCCCGACACGGAGCCATGATCCAGACCCGGCCTCTCCGTCCACTTTCCCTTGTCCCCTGCCCCGCCGCTCCCGCTTCCCCTTCCCCTTTTCCCGCGCGTAACGCCATGAGCCTGCATCCGAAAATCCACGCCATCACCGAACGCATCCGCCAGCGCAGCGCTCCGTCGCGCGCGGCCTATCTGGCGGGCATCGAGGCCGCGCTGCGCGAGGGCCCGTTCCGTTCGCGCCTGAGCTGCGGCAACCTGGCCCACGCCTTCGCCGCCTGCGGCCCGACCGACAAGGGCCGGCTGCGCGGCGACGTCACCGCCAACCTGGGCATCATCACCGCCTACAACGACATGCTCTCGGCGCACCAGCCGTTCGAGCATTACCCGCAGCTGATCCGCGATGCCGCGCGCGCGCTCGGCGCCACCGCGCAGGTCGCCGGTGGCGTGCCGGCGATGTGCGACGGCGTCACCCAGGGCCGCGGCGGCATGGAGCTGTCGCTGTTCTCGCGCGACATCATCGCCCAGGCCACCGCCATCGGCCTGAGCCACGACATGTTCGACACCACGATCCACCTGGGCGTGTGCGACAAGATTGTGCCGGGCCTGCTGATCGGCGCGCTGGCGTTCGGCCACCTACCGGCGGTGTTCGTGCCGGCCGGGCCGATGACGCCGGGCATCCCCAACAAGAAAAAGGCCGAGGTGCGCGAGCGCTACGCCGCCGGCGAAGCCACCCGCGAGGAACTGCTGCAGGCCGAGTCCGACTCCTACCACGCGCCGGGCACCTGCACCTTCTACGGCACCGCCAACTCCAACCAGGTGCTGCTGGAAGCGATGGGCGTGCAGTTGCCGGGGTCGTCCTTCGTCAACCCGGAACTGCCGCTGCGCGATGCGCTGACCCGCGCCGCCACCGAACGCGCGCTGGAAATCTGCGCGCTGGGCGACGACTTCCGGCCGCTGGGCCGGCTGATCGACGAGCGCGCCATCGTCAACGCCATCGTCGCGCTGATGGCCACCGGCGGCTCCACCAACCACACCATCCACTGGATCGCGGTGGCGCGCGCGGCCGGCATCGTGCTGACCTGGGACGACATGGACCAGCTCTCGCAGATCGTGCCGCTGCTGGCGCGCGTCTACCCCAATGGCGAGGCCGACGTGAACCGCTTCGCCGCCGCCGGCGGGCCGGGCTTCGTGTTCCGTGAACTGATGGACGCCGGCCTGATGCATGACGACCTGCCCACGATCGCCAGGGGCGGCATGCGTGCCTACGCGCAGGAACCGCGGCTGATCGACGGCAGGCTCGTCTATGCGCCGGCCGTCGCGCAGAGCGCCGACGCCGAGGTGGTGCGCCCGGCCGCCGAGCCGTTCGAGGCCCAGGGCGGGCTGCGCCTGCTCAAGGGCAACATCGGCCGTTCGCTGATCAAGCTGTCGGCGGTGAAGCCGCAGTACCGCACGATCGAGGCGCCGGCCGTGGTGGTGGACGCGCCGCAGGCGCTGAACAAGCTGCACGCCGCCGGCGCCCTGCCGCAGGATTTCGTCGCCGTGGTCCGCTACCAGGGGCCGCGCGCCAACGGCATGCCGGAACTGCATTCGCTGGCGCCGCTGCTGGGCCTGCTGCAGAACCAGGGCCGGCGCGTGGCGCTGGTCACCGACGGACGCCTGTCAGGCGCCTCGGGCAAGATCCCCGCCGCCATCCATGTCACCCCCGAAGCCGCACGCGGCGGCCCCATCGCCCGCATCCGCGAAGGCGACATCATCCGCCTGGACGGCGAGGCCGGCACGCTGGAAGTGTTGGTGGACGCCACCGAGTGGGCGGCGCGCGGCGTCGCCCCTAACACCGCGCCGGCCGGCACCGACCTGGGCCGCAACCTGTTCGCGATGAACCGCCGCGTGGTCGGCCCGGCCGACCAGGGCGCCATCTCGATTTCCTGCGGCCCGGCGCGGCCCGATGGCGGCGTGTGGGAATACGATGCCGAATACGAGCTCGGCCATGACGCCGCCGCGGCCGCGGCCCCGCACGAAGCCAAGGACGCCTGACCTTCGCGGGCCGGGTCGCGGCCCGCTCCACCGGAACAACGCCATGACCATCGCCCAGCACCAGGACCGCGCCGAACAGCTGCTCACCGCTGCCGGCATCCTTCCCGTCGTCACCGTCCACACCCTCGATCAGGCGCGCGCGGTCAGCGCCGCCCTGCTGGAGGGCGGCCTGCCGGCCATCGAACTGACCCTGCGCACGCCGGTGGCGATGGACGCGCTGGCCATGCTCAAACGCGAGCTGCCCGACGTGGTGGTCGGCGCCGGCACGGTGCTGAGCGTCGAACAGATGCGCCAGGCCATCGACGCCGGCGCCGATTTCCTGGTGACCCCGGGCACGCCGGCGCACATGGCCGACGCGCTGGCCGACGCGCCGCTGCCGGTGGTGCCGGGCGCCGCCTCGCCCACCGAACTGCTGGCGCTGCTGGCGCGCGGCTTCCGCATCTGCAAGCTGTTCCCGGCCACCGCCGTGGGCGGGCTGGCGATGATCAAGGGCGTGGCCGGCCCGATCCCCGAACTGAAGCTGTGCCCCACCGGCGGCATCACCGAAGCCACCGCGGCCGACTACCTCAGCCAGAAGAACGTGGTCTGCATCGGCGGCTCGTGGATGGTGGCCGACGCCTGGATCCGCAGCGGCCAGTGGGACGAGGTGCGGAAATCCGCCGCCGCCGCGGCCGCCATCGTGCGTTCGGTGCGCGCCGGCTGAAGCCGCGCCGCAGGCGCGGGCCATCCACGGCACATCACACGCCCCGTTCGCAGGAACGGGGCGTTTCTGTTGCCGGGTACGGCACGGCGTCGCCGGCCGCCCTTGGGTTCATTCTGACTTGGCACCGGCAAGATGTCGCATCGGCCGTGGCGCCCCCTTCCCTACAACCGGAGCGACCGAACGAGGCGCTGCACGAGAACGCCAGCCGCGCCCTGCCCCCAGGTTGAGCCGCTTGGAGCCACCGCGGCGCGGCCCGCCTCAGCGCCGGGCGCGTTCGCCGCGCCGCAGCTCCGCCGGAATCCCGATCTCCACCGTCGCCGGCAACGCGGTGATCCGCAGCTCCCCGCCCGACCACGCGGCAGGTTCGCCATTGATGCGGGCCTCGCCCGGAGCGCCTTCGTACGGCCACGGCAGCACCAGCCCGCCTGCCGGCAGGCGCAGGCCGTCGCCGACCTTCAGGGTCAACTGCCGGTCGCCGCGCACCAGCGAATACCGCAGCGGGCCGTACGCGGTGCGCAGCCCGTCGATGGCGACGCCCTTGCCCGCCAGCCATGGCGCCGGCACGCCGGCGGCGAGCACGATGGCGTCGTCGATCTCGCGTTCGTAGGCGAACATGTCCAGCGCCGAGCGCACGAAGTCCGAGGCGACCCAGGCATGCGGCAGGTCGCCGACGAAGAACGGCGTGCGCGGCGTCGAGGACACCACTTCGGCCCACTGGTTCCAGGCCGGCGGCGCGCGGTCCTTGAAGAAGAACGCGCTGGCCTCCCACGCGCGTTCGCGCCAGCCCAGGCGCACGAAGGCGCCGACGTTGCGCCACTCGTACGGGGTGTAGTCCTTCCATTGGCGCCCGCCGTCGCGGCGTTCGACGAACTGCCGCCAGTAGCGTTCGAAGGTGTTGTCCAGCGCCGGTTGCGGCAGGCGGCCCTGCTCGCCGCCCGGCGCCAGCGCGATGGTGGTCGAGGTCGCGTCGAAATCGCCCAGTTCCACCGAGCCCGGCAGGTAGTCGATGCGGTGCGCGGCCATGGCCGCGTGCAGCGAGTCGTACAGGTCCTGGCGGAACTGGTCGCGCGATCCGGCCATGGCCTGCGCTTCGGTTTCCAGCCCCAGCGCCGCGGCCATGGCGGCCGCATCCTTGTAGCCGCGCAGCGCCCAGAAATCGTCCCAGTACGAATGCACCGGCTTGGCCGAATAGCCCTCGTGGCTGATCGAGGCCGGCATCAGCCCATAGAAACCCGGGTTGCGCGCGCGGTTTTCCTCGGTGCGCTCGCCCAGCCGCAGGTCTTCCATGTAACCCCAGGCCGCCAGCACATGCGGCCACATGCGCTGCAGGAAGTCTTGGTCGCCGGTGTGGCGCCAGTATTCGGCGATGGCGTGGATCAGCTCGCCATGGCTGTCGTTCTCCGGCACCGGGTCGCTGCCGCGCGCGTCCACGCAGCACGGCACCATGCCGCTGTCGAACTGGTACGGCGCATACCACTCCAGGTACTGCCGCACCGCGTCGTCGCGGCCCAGGCGCAGCAGTCCTTCGGAAATCATCGCGCCATCGCGGATCCAGCTGCGCGCATAGGAGCGCGTGCCCGGCTGCAGGCTCGGCCCCACCCGCGAGATCAGCATGTGCGCAAGCGCGGTGCGCAGCGTGTCGGCCAGCGGCTGGCCGGCCTCGGGCAGCTGCAGCCGCACCTGGTCCAGCTTCTGCCGCCACATCGCCGCGACCTGCTGCTGCGCCGTGTCGGCATCGAAGCTCCCCGGCATCGACCAGGCGCCGGTCTGCGGCAGCACCAGCGCGACCTCGCGGCTCTGCCCCGGCTCCAGCTTCCACGTGTAGAGCATCGCACCGGACGCCAGCCCGGTCGGGTCGTTGACCTCGCGCGTGCCCGGCAGGGTCTTGTCGGCCAGGTGGGTGACGTCGAGCTTGCTGTCGAACGCGCTGGCGAACGCGGCATCGGGCGGCGTCGCGGCGAACACCCGCGGCTGGCCGTTGACCGCCACCTGCCCGCCCTGGATCGCCAGCCGCTCGATCCGGCTCACGCCGCCGACCGTGTTGAGGAACTGGCTGGGCGGGTTGACCTGGAACGGCCGCACCGCCAGCGCCAGCCGGTACTCGTGCGCCACCTTGTCCGGGTTGTGCAGGCGGTAGCGGGCCACCAGCTGCGCCTGTTCGGGGCGGCCCTGCACGAAGCCGGTCACCTGCAGGTCGAACTTTTCATGCTTCCAGTCGACGGTGGGCACCGGCAGGTAGCCGTCCTGCAGGCGCTGCCCGGTGGTCACGTCGGCCCAGCCCAGCACCTTGCCGTCCAGCACCACGAACGGTTCGATGCTGAAGCCGGCGCGCGCCGCTTCCAGCGCGCCGTCCTCGCTCATCAACGCCTGCTCCTGGCCGCCATCCAGGCCCAGCAGGGTCCAGTACGGCTGTTCGCCGCTGAAGCCGCGCGGCAGCGACCCGCGCGGCAGGTCGCGCGCCACCGAGCGCACGAAATCGTTGGGCGTGCCGGCGAAGTCCAGCGGCTTCAGGCTGATGTCGCGGATGCCATAGCGCCAGCTGGGGCCGTCGACCAGGTCGAAGCGCAGGTAGCGCGCCTCGGTCTCGGGCAGGGCCAGCCAGTCGCGCCCGCCGCCGCCGGCGGTCACCTCGCGCAGCTTGTGCCAGTCGCGGCCGTCGCTGGAGGCCTGCACCGTGTAGCGCGACGCCTCCAGCCCCGGCACCCACTGGATCACCGCGCCGCCGAACTCGCGCACCTTGCCCAGGTCCAGGCTGACGGTCTGCTGCTTGACCCCGCCGCTGATCCACACGGTGTCCGGCCTGCCGTCGGCGATGCGCTGCTGCAGCGCGGTCGCGGTGTCGGCGATGACGCTGGCGGTCAATGCCGAGTCGTCCTCCTTCGGCAGCGGCTGCAGCGTCAGCTGGTCGAAGCAGACCGTGCCCTTGCCGCCGACCTTGCTGTAGATGGTGAATTCCACCGCCGCGCTGCGGCGCAGGACCTTGTCCTGGTCCGGCCCCCAGGCCTTCTCGATGTGGCGCCTGCGGTAGTTCACCCGCGTCCAGTTCTTCGGGAAGCTGTAGCCGGTGCGGTTGACCCACCACACGTTGTCGCCGCTGGCGTCGATCAGCTTGAACTGCAGGTCGTTGGCCGGCGAGTCGCCGCGCAGGCCGAACGACACCTGGTAGTTTTCCGGCCAGGTCACGTCCAGCCGGCGGCGGATGCCGGCGTAGCCGGAGACTTCGTGGAAGTCGTAGTCCAGGCACAGCGCGCGGCCGGCGTTGCCGCTCACCGGCCGCAGCGAGCCGCTGACCTGCGGCGAGGTGATCAGCTGCCAGGCGCCGATGTCGTCGAACTTCGCCAGCACCCGGCTTCCGCCCTCGGCCGCCCGTCCATTGCCAGCCAGCATGGCGGTGGAAAGCAGCAGGAGGGCGGGAAACTTGTTCATGGGGGATGTTCTCGGTGCGGGGTCGGCGGCCGTTGCAGGATTTTCGCAGAACTGAAGGCCGGTGCAGGCGGTGCTCCGGCGACTTCAGGCCGCCCTCCCTGGCGCGGCGCCGCCGGTTCCGCAACGCCCTGCCCGGCCCTCCGGGGCCGGGCGTTCGCCGATGCGCGCCGGCTCACCCCTTCACGCTGCCCAGCAGCAGGCCCTGGATGTAGTAGCGCTGCAGCAGCAGGAACAGCAGCAGCACCGGCAGCACGGTGATCACCGCGCCGGCCATCATCATCTCCACGTCCATGATGTGCTCGCGCGAGAGCGAAGCCAGCGCCACCGGCAGGGTGTAATGCTCCTGGTCGGTAAGCACGATCAACGGCCACATGAAGTCGTTCCACGCGCCCATGAAGGTGAAGATCGCCAGCGTCACCAGCACCGGCTTGAGCATGGGCAGCACGATCTGGAAGAAGATGCGCGCTTCGCTGGCGCCGTCGATGCGCGCGGCCTCCAGCAGTTCATCGGGGATCGAGCGCGCGTACTGGCGCACCAGGAAGATGCCGAACACGCTGGCCAGCGCCGGCACCACCACCCCGCCCCAGGTGTTGACCAGCCCCAGTTGCTTCATCAGCAGGAACAGCGGCAGCATCGCCACCTGCGCCGGGATCACCAGCGCCGCCAGCAGCGCCTGGAACACCCGCTCGCGGCCGGCGAAGCGCAGCTTGGCGAAGGCGTAGCCGGCCAGGGTGTTGAACAGCAGCGAGCCCAGGGTGATGGCCGCGGACATGCCCAGGCTGTTGAGGAAATTGCCGGCCATGCCGGTGCGCGCGAACAGCTGGCGGTAGTTGTCGGCGGTGAACTGGCCCGGCAGCAGCGGCGGCGGGAACTGCGAGGCCTGCCCGCTGGGCATGAACGACACCGACACCATCCATGCCAGCGGCGCCAGGCTGACGAAGGCCAGCAGCAGCAATGCGCCGTTGATCCACCAGCCCCAGGCGCGCGACTGGCCTATCTCGCCGCTCATACCAGCTCCCTGCGCTTGCCATGGCGCAGCATCAGCGTGGTCACGCCGAGGATGATCAGGAACAGCAGGAACGCCACCGCCGAGGCACGCCCCAGGTTCCACCACTTGAAGCCTTCCTCGAACATGAAATACAGCACGCTCACCGTACTCTGCAGGGGATCGCCGCGGGTCATCACGTAGGGCTCGGCGAACAGCTGGAAATAGCCGGACACGGTGATCACCCCGACCACCAGCAGCACCGGCCCGAGCATCGGCAGGGTGATGTGCAGGAACTGCCTCCAGCGCGAGGCGCCGTCGATGCGCGCGGCCTCGTACAGGTCGCGCGGGATGGCCTGCAGCCCGGCCAGGAAGATCACCATGTTGTAGCCGAAGTTCTTCCACACCGCGAACAGGATGATGGTCGGCATCGCCCAGTGCGGGTCGCCCAGCCAGTCCACCGGATCGATGCCGGCCTGGCCCAGCGCCCAGTTCACCAGGCCGTAGCGGGTATGGAACAGGTAGCGCCAGATCACCGCCACCGCCACCAGGGTGGTCACCACCGGCGCGAACAGCGCGGTGCGGAACAGGGCCTTGAAGCGCGCCACCGGCGCATTGAGCAGCATCGCCGCGCCCAGCGACAGGGCGATGGACAGCGGCACGCCCAGCACCACGAAGTACGCGGTGTTGCCCAGCGATTTCCAGAACATCGGCGTGCGCAGCAGGTCCAGGTAATTGTGCAGACCGACGAAGCGCAGGTTGTGCGCATCGGCCAGCGCGTACAGGTCGAAATCGGTCAGGCTCAGCGCCAGCGCCGACAGCACCGGCAGGCCGAAGAACACGCCGATGACCATCAGCGCAGGCGCGGCGAACACCCAGCCGACGAGCGGGCGCCGCTTCATCGTGCGGCCTCCGCCTGCGCCTGCTGCCCGACGATCCAGCGCCGCTTGGCCAGGATGTCGTCCACGCGCGCATCCAGCCGTCTCACCGCGGTGTCCTGGTCCAGCCCGCCGCGCACCACCTGCTCGGTGACGATGCGCATCTCCTGGGCGATGCGCTCCCATTCCAGCACCTTGGGCGTGGGCCTGACCCGCTCCAGCTGTTCGCCGAACGCGGCGGCCAGCGGATCATCGGCCAATGCCGCGCTCTTCCACACGCTGCGGCGCGGCGGCAGGTCGCCGATGATGGCGTGGAACCGCTGCTGCACCGCCGGCCGCGACAGGAATTCGATCAGTTTCCAGGCCGCCTGCTTGTGCCGGGACGACTGGAAGATCACCAGGCTGGTGCCGCCGGCGATGCCGGCACCCGGGCCGTGCGGCCCCGGCAGCGGCGCGGTGCCCCACTCGCCCTCCAGCGACGCCGGCTGGCGTTGCCGGAACTCGCGGATGTTCCAGGGCCCGGACAGGTAGAACACGGTGAAGCCGCGGAAGAATTCGTCCCATACGTTGGAGATCTGGGTTTCGGACATCTTCGGCGCCCAGCCCTGCTCGAACAGGTTGGCGTAGAAGCCGAGCGCGCGGCGGAAACCGGGGCTTTGGAAATTGCCGCGGGTGTCGTGCTCGCGCAGCAGTGCATCGTCCTGCTGCAGGGCCAGCGACAGCTGCGGCTCGAACTCGTTGAGCGGCATCAGCACCGGGTAGCGGTTCGGCCCGATCACCTGCTTGAGCGCCGCGTTCATCCGTTCCCATTCGTCCCAGTCGCGCGGCGGGTGGTCGTAGCCGGCCTGGCGCAGCAGGTCCTTGCGGTAGAACAGCAGCCGCGTATCCACGTACCAGGGAATGCCGACCAGCTGCCCGTCGACCATGTTGGTGTCCCAGATGCCCGGGAAGTAGTCGGCGGGCACGACCTCGCGCGAGGCGGCCACGTAGGGTTGCAGCGGCGTGAGCGACCCCAGGGTGGCGAATTCGGGAATCCAGGTGTTGCCGAGCTGGCAGAGGTCCGGCAGCCCGTCGGCCGCGTAGGCGGTCAGCAGCTTTTCGTGCGCCGCGGTCCACGGGATGTTCTGCACCTCGACGCGGATGCCGGGATTCTCCGCCTCGAACTCGCGCACCAGTTCGCCGACCACCTCGGCCTCGCGCCCCATCGCCCAGAAGCGCAGGGTGATGCCTTCCTGCGGGCGCGCGCAGCCAACCAGCAGGACCAGGCACAACAACGCGGGCAGGCGCAGCATCACCGGCCCGGGCCTACTGCGGCCGCGGCGCGGGCTTGTCCGCGGCCTTCTGCTCCTGCGCGGCGGCGGCGCGCGACTCGGCGATGCCCACCGCGCGCGCGGCCGCGGCCTTGTCGTCCTTCTGCAGCGGCTGCCACTCCTCGCCTTCGGGCGACAGCCAGCCGCCGGCGAAGCCGGCGCGCTCCAGACCCTTGCGGATGTAGGGATTCTTCTTCATCACGTTCCAGACGAACTCGTCGCGGTAGTTGGCGATGCCGGCCAGTATCGGCCCCTGGTCGATGGCGATGTAGTCGCTGGCCACCCAGCCGCGGTCCGGGATCAGGCGCCCGGTCTTGAGCGGGATGTCGTAGTTGAAGCTGGGGTTGAACGAGTCCAGGAAGCCGTAGCTCGAATACAGGTAATCACCATAGCGCCGGTGCATTTCCTGGGTGGCGGGGATCACCACCTCCGGCGCGAACGGCAGCGAGGAAATCGCCGCCGACGGCACGATGGTGCCGTCGTCGAAGTTCTCGCGCAGGCCGGCGCCGCGCGCGGAGTAGTGGCGGAACTGGCGCTGCTCGCCCCTGTATTCCTGGGTGGTGTTCTGCGGGCCGTCGCCGGCGGTGAGGCCCCAGACGTTCTCGCCATAGTCCTTCCACTGCATCGGGTTGGCGATGGCGTATTCGCGCTGGGCCAGCGTGGCGCGGCGGCTGTTGAGGAAGTAATCGATGCCGCGCTCGCGCATGTAGGCATCCTGGATGTCGCGGAAATCGATCCAGACATGGCTGTACTGGTGGCCGAACAGCGGCCCGAACGACAGGTATTCCTGCCCCTGGAACACCCCCCAGTCGTTGTCGTAGGTGCGCGTCCACACCGTCCACGCATCGGGCTGGACCGGATGCGTCGGCGAGCCCAGCGCGAGCACGTAGAGCATCATCGCTTCGTTGTAGCCCATCCAGTCGTGCTGGATGAAACCGCTCTCCGGGAACCAGCCCATCGACACCAGCGGCTTGTTGCGCTGCAGCCACTGCCAGTCCACGCGCCGGTAGAGCGTGTCGGCGATCTGCCGGATCTCCTTCTCGCGCGCATCGTCGCCGTCGTAATAGGACTGCGCGAACAGCACGCCCATCAGCAGCAGCGCGGTATCCACGCTGGACAGCTCCACCCAGCTGTCGTAGCGGCGGCCGTCCTGCATGTCGAGGAAGTGGTAGTAGAAGCCCTTGTAGCCGGCCTTGCCGGTGCGCTGCGGGCCGGTGGGCACGTCGCGCAGGAAGCGCAGCGTGGTGAGGGTACGGTCCACCGCCTGGGTGCGGCTGACCCAGCCGTTCTCGATGCCGATCGGGTAAGCGGTCAGGGCGAAGCCGACCGAGGCGATGCTGGCGAACGGCCGCGAGGGATAGCGGTCCGGCGTCAGCCCGTTCTGCTCGTTGGTGGTATCCCAGAAGAACTGGAAGGTGCGCCGCTCGATGTCGTCGAACAGCGGCGGCAGTTCGGGCTTCATCGGCCGCGGTGGCAGGTCCGGTTCGATCAGGATCACCTGTGGCAGCACTTTGGGTGTCGGCTCGGGGGCCTTGCCGCACCCGCCCAGCAGGCCCAGCGCGAGGCCGGCGGCGGTGCACAGCAACAGCTTGGTGGTACGCAGGATGCTCAAGACGCTTTCCGTTGGATGCAACCGTGGCAGGAAGGGAACGCCTGCGGACAGGCCGCCCGGCCGCCGTCGCCGGCGACCGGGCACGGGGGCTCTTACCAGTCCAGGCCGAAGGACAGCTTGAAGGTGCGGGTCGCGTACTGGTCCCAGCTGTTGATCACGCCGGTATTCCAGTTGATGCCATAGCCGCCCCAGTTGGTCCAGTTGAACACGTTGATCACGTCGGCGCGGACCTTCAGCTTCAGGTCGGTACCGGTGTCCCAGGTCTTGGTCAGCGACATGTCGAACTGTTTGAAGCCATAGGTGCCGTCCGGCTCCCAGCTGCGTGGATGCTCGTAACCGCTGGTGCCGTCGACATCCCAGCGCTTGATCTTGCTGGCCAAGGTCAGCTTGCCGGCCACGCTCATGCCCCAGGGCAGGTCGGTGAAGCCGCTGACCACCAGGCGATGGCGCGGCGTCCACGCACCGTCGTACCAGCCGCCACCCGGGAAGTACCAGCCATACACCGGGTCCTTCTCATGGATGTTCTGCTTGGCGTCGGTGAAGGTATAGGCGACGTTGAGGTTCCATGGGCTTTCAGCCGTATAAGGCTTGTCGGCACCGAGCAGCAACGCGTTGCTCCTGGACTCGAAGCCATTGGTCGCCAGGATCAGTCCGCCCAGTCCCGGCAGTCCGCCTCCGCTCCACGGGCTGCCGGAATCGTTGTAGTAGCTGCCGTCGCCACGGCGGTTGCCGCGCATGATCAGCAGGCCATCCTTGTAGCGGATGTGCTGCAGGGTGGCCGACGTGTTCCAGTCGTGGCCCATCACCTCGAAGGTATTGCGGATGCCGAGGCTGATCTGGTCCGAATACGGCGTCTTCAGATCGTTGTCGAACATCCACACCTCGCGGCCGGCCTGGGTCGAACTGGCCAGCGACATCAGGTAGTCGCGGTCCAGCAGCTGCGTGCTCCAGTCCAGGCAGTTGGCCGCGGCCGGATCGCAGGCATGGCCCGGCGAGTTGATCATGAACTCGCGGGTCGGGAACGTCGCCTTGGTCAGTTCCAGCTGCAGGTAGTCGAACAGGTTGCGGTCGTAGGAACGGCCGATGCCGCCGAACAGCACGTGGCGTTCGTCGCCGCTGAGGTCATAGGAGAAACCGATGCGCGGCTGGATGGCGCTCTTGAACGCCTTGCGGTTGTGGCCGGTGCTGATGAAGCGGTTGATGTCGATGCCGCCCAGCGCCAGCGTCTGCGCATAGGTCTGGCCCGGCGCGGCGCCGGCCTGCGGGTCCTGGCTGTTGAGCGAGGCCAGCACGTCCGCGCCGGTCACGTAATCCAGGTAGGAAGGCGTCTTCTCGTAATCCCAGCGCAGGCCCAGGTTCAGGATCAGGCGCTCGGTGACGTCCCAGTCGTCCTGGATGTAGAGGCCGAACTGCTTGTTCTTCGACGTGACCGATCCACCGCCGGTCCCTGCTGCCGGACTGCCGAAGCGTACGAAGTACGGCACCATCCCGCCCTGGTTGATGTCGTAGTAGAACTGCGGGTTGTAGGGCTGCTGCTCGGTGGTCTGCAGGTCCACCTGCTTGTACTTGACGCCGAACTTGACGGCGTGGCCCTCCCAGCCGAAGAACGTGGTGTCGTTCTGGAACGACCAGCCCTTCTGGCCCTTGTCCTGCAGGCCGCCGTTGCCGGCGCCGATGCGGAAGATCTGCCTGCCGTCGTTGGAGGAGCCGTCGGTCAGCACCATGCCGTTGCCGTAGTTGGCCGGCGCCATGCTCCAGAACGCCTTTTCGTAGGTCAGGTGCGCGTCGTTGAGCCAGTTGGTGTTGGAGAACTGCCAGTGCAGGTCGTAGCGGTCCTCGTTGACGCCGGTGTCGGTGCCGTAGCTGCGCGCGCTCTGCCCGCCGACGTTGCTGATGTCGCTTTCCTCGCGGCGCTTGTAGGTCAGGTCGACCAGGTTCTCGTCGTTGATCGACCAGTCTAGCTTGCCGAAGTACAGGTCTTCCTTGAACGGGGTGCTGGCCGCGCCCAGCTGGTCGCGCCATGGCTGCGGCAGGTCCGCGGCGGTGCGGCCCTCGCCCGGCGACAGGTCCTGCGGCGCGTTGTATTCCTTGGCCTCGTAGGTGACGAAGAAATGCGCCTTGTCCTTGACGATCGGGCCACCGAACGCGGCGCCGTACTGCTTCTCGCCCGAACGGGTCTTGCCGGCGCCGTTCTTCTCGCTTTCGCGCGGCTCGCGCCAGTTCTGGTTGGTGTAGTCCCAGAAGAACGAACCGGAGAAGTCATTGGTGCCCGACTTGGTCGCCGCGGTCACCGCCGCCGAACTGATCTGGTCGTACTCGGCCTTGTAGTTGGAGGTGATGACCTTGTACTCGCCGATGGCCAGCTGCGGGAACGGATTGCCGCGGCTGGAGTCCTGGCCGGTCAACCCGCCCTGGGTGACATAGTTCTTCTGGCCGATGCCGTCGATGTAGACGTTGACATTGTTGGCGCTCTGCACGCCGCCGCGCAGCTTGGTGGCGCCGTTGGCCGGGTTCTGCTCGAAGCTCATGCCCGGCACGGTGTCGGCGAAGGCCAGGAAGTTGCGCGTGGTCTGCGGCAGCGCCTCGATCTGTTTGGGCGTGATGTAGGTGGCGATCTCCGAGGTCGTGGTCTCGATCGGCGCCTGCGCGGTCACCTGCACCGCATCCAGCGTCGTCGCCGCGCCGCTCGCGGTTTCGGCCACGCCGCCCACGCCCAGGTTCACGGTGGCGGTCTGCCCGACCTGCACGGTGATGTTCTGGCTGCTGGTCTTGCCGCCGGCATTGACGTCCACACGGTAGGTGCCCGGCGGCAGGCCGGCCAGCGAATAGCTGCCGCTGGCGGTGCTCTGCACGCTGCGGGTCAGGCCGGTGGCCAGGTTGGTCGCGGTCACCTGCGCCTGCCCGGCCGGCGCCGAATCGGCCATGACCTGGCCACGGATGGTGGCGCCGGTGCTCTGCGCGAACGCCGGGGCGGCGCCGAGCACGAGGCAGCTGGCCAGCGCGCAGCTGAGCAGCCTGCGGGCCGGGTGCGTCTTGCGGGTAGCGGGATGGTTCATGTTGCTCTCCGGGTGCGGCAGCGCGGCTGCCATTCGGTTCGTTGCGGTGCATTGCCGCCGGGGTTCCGGCGTGCACGCAACGGATCAGGAAGGTTCTCGTCGGGAGGTCGAATCGCGCACGATCAGGGTAGGTACCAGGGTCGTTCCGCCGCCGTCTTCCGGGGCGCCATCGCGGTCGATCAGGTGCAGCAGATGCGACGTCGCCCGCCCGCCGAGGTCGGCGATGCTGACCTGCATCGTGGTCAACGACGGGTGAACGAAACGTGCCAGCGGGATATCGTCGAAGCCGGCCAGCGCCACCTGCTGCGGCACGCGCACGCCGGCCTGGCTGAAGGCATACAGGCAGCCCAGCGCCATCATGTCGTTGGCCGCGAACACCGCGTCGGGCAGGCGCGCCTCGCGCAGCAGCGCCTGCCCGGCCGCGTAGCCGGAGGCCTCGTCGAAACCGCCGGACAGGACGATGGCCTCGGCCGCCGCGCCGGAGGCGGCCATCGCCGCCTCGAACCCGCGCTGGCGCTCGCGGGCGTCGTGGTTTCCGCCCGGGCCGGCGATGAAGGCGATGCGACGGTGCCCGGCCTCCAGCAGGTGCCGGGTCATGGCCATGGCCCCGGCATGGTCGTCGATGCCGAAGGCCGGGTACTGGCCGTCCGCCAGCGGCGTATTGATCAGCACGGTGGGCAGCGCCGGCGGCAGGTTGTCCATCAGGAAGCCGGGGTCTGCCGTATAGGGCGACATGACCAGCAGGCCGTCCACGCGGCCACGCATCGCCTGCAGGGCCACGCCCTGCTGTTCCTGGTCACCGTGGTAGCTGGACACCAGCAGGTGCCAGCGGTGCGTGCGCGCCACGCCGTCGATGCCGCGCATCAGCTCGGAAAAGAACTCGCCGTGCAGGTCGGGCAGCACCAGGCCGATGGTCTGGGTGCTGCGGCTGCTCAGGCTGCGTGCGGCAGCGTGCGGCGCGTAGCGGAGCCGGCGGGCCACCTCGAACACCTGCCGGCGCACCGGCTCGGCGACGTTCTCGTGGCCGTTGAGGGCACGCGACACGGTGGCGACGGAGACCTTCGCCTCACGGGCAACATCCTTGATGGTGATTGCCGGTTTCGCCACCGCTGTGCCCTCCGCAGGCTGGTGTCGCGGCGACTGTAAGCGTTTCCACGCCAACTTGTAAACAATTTGTTACAGGCAATGTCCCGGGCAGGACAGCCCCTGTCCACCCGCTGGCGCGGCCCGCGCTGGGCCGCGCTGCACCGTCCCGGCCGGGCGGATCAGCCCCCCGCTTCGGCCGGGGTCCGCGCCTTGATCGACAACGCGTGGATATCGGTCTGCATCATGTCGCCAAGTGCGGCGTAAACCGCACGGTGGCGGGCCAGCGGCGCCATTCCGGCGAACGCCTCGCTGACGATGGACACATTGAAGTGCCCCCGCCCGTCGCGCGCGCCGGCATGGCCGGCATGGCGGTGGCTGTCGTCCTCCACGTCCAGCTGCAGCGGCGCGAACGCGGCCTCCAAGGCGGCGCGGATCCGCTCCGGCCGGCTCATGGCAGCACCTTGCGGAACGGGCGCACGTCCACGCGCTGGTAGACGCCGGCGGCCACGTAGGGATCCTCGCCGGCCCAGGCGCGGGCGGCCTCCAGGTCCTCGAAGCTGGCGATCACCACGCTGCCGCTGAAGCCGGCCGCGCCCGGGTCCTCGGCATCGATTGCCGGACAGGGGCCGGCCAGCAGCAGCCGCCCCTGCGCCTGCAGCGCCTGCAGCCGCGCCAGATGCGCCGCCCGCGCGGCCTGGCGCGCGGCCAGCACGCCCTGCCCGTCGTAGCCTTCGATCACGTACCACACGGCTCGCCGCTCCTTGTCCGCTGAATGATGGCCGGCAAGTCTAGCGCCTGGACGCTGGACACCGCCCGGCCCGGGCGATTACTCTTTACGCCATTGCACGCAGCCGGCCTGTAACGGCGCGGTGCGGCGGCAGGCCAGGCCACCGCCGTCCGACCGATCCGCGATTCCTTCCCGGACTGTGTAGACGACCTCCTCGTGATGACGTTGCCGCATGACAGCGCGGCATGTCGCGTTGTTGATGTGCACGCACGCCGGACAGGCGCGCATGGCTTGCAATCCAAGAAGGCAGGACCCTGTCCCGGGCGGGAACCCGGAACGTAAAGGCTCGCAACACCCGATGTCGCCCTGATGACTTCAGAACTCGCGCCCGCCGCGAACCCGCCAGCGCCGCCCACCGTTCCGCAGCAGCAGGAAATGCCGCTGGCGGTGGTGCATGGCCAGCCGGTACTGCAGATCCCGCAGGACCTGTACATCCCGCCGGACGCGCTGGAAGTCATCCTCGACGCCTTCGAGGGTCCGCTGGACCTGCTGCTGTACCTGATCCGCCGGCAGAACCTGGACATCCTGGACATCCCGGTCGCCGAGATCACCCGCCAGTACGTGGAATACATCAACGTCATGCAGGAGCTGCGCTTCGAGCTGGCGGCCGAGTACCTGGTGATGGCCGCGATGCTGGCCGAGATCAAGTCGCGCATGCTGCTGCCGCGCCCGCCCAGCGAGGAAGGCGAGGAAGCCGACCCGCGCGCCGAGCTGGTGCGCCGGCTGCAGGAGTACGAACGTTTCAAGCAGGCCGCCGAGGACATCGACGCCCTGCCCCGCCAGGACCGCGACACCACGCCGGCCCATGCCTTCGTGCCGGACCGGACCACGGTGAAGGTGCCGCCGCCGGTGGACCTGAAGGAAATGCTGCTGGCCCTGCACGACGTGCTCAAGCGCGCCGAGCTGTTCAGCGGCCACGCCATCAAGCGCGAGGCGCTGAGCGTGCGCCAGCGCATGGGCGACGTGCTGGAGCAGCTCGAAGACGGCAGGTTCTACCGCTTCGAGACGCTGTTCACCGCCGAGGAAGGCAAGCTCGGCGTGCTGGTCACCTTCCTGGCGCTGCTGGAGCTGGCCAAGGAACAACTGCTGGACATCGTCCAGGAAGCGCCGCTGGCGCCGATCTACGTCAAGTCGCTGGCCGCCGGCAATACCAACGCGCCGCTGCAGTTCTCCAGCGAATTCGACGACGCCGACACCACCGACCCCGCCTGAGCCCCATTCCCGACCCATGGATCAACCGCTGATCAACCGCATCGTCGAAGGCGCGCTGCTGGCCTCCAGCCAGCCGCTGACCCTGGCGCAGCTGCAGGAACTGTTCCCCGAGGAACAGCCGGCGCCGCCGGGCAGCGTCGAACGGGCGCTGGAACTGCTGCGCGAAGCCTGCCAGGGCCGTGGCGTGGAACTGGTCGAGGTCGCCTCCGGCTTCCGCTACCAGATCACCCGCGAGGTGCACGGCTGGGTCTCGCGGCTGTGGACCGAACGCAAGACCCGCTACACCCGCGCCACGCTGGAGACGCTGGCGCTGATCGCCTACCGCCAGCCCATCACCCGCGGCGAGATCGAGCAGGTGCGCGGCGTGGCAGTCAGCAGCAACATCATCCAGGCGCTGGAAGAGCGCGAGTGGATCCGCGTGGTCGGCCACCGCGACGTGCCCGGCAAGCCGGCGCTGTTCGGCACCACCCGCGCCTTCCTGGATTACTTCGGGCTCAAGCGGCTGGACGAACTGCCGCCGCTGTCCGAACTGCGCGACATCGGCGAGCTGGAGCCGCAGCTGCCGCTGGGCGACGACGGCCAGCTGGCCGCTCCGCTCGCCGCCGGCGCGGCGACGCCCGGCAACGAGGCGCCGGCCGACGATGTGGGCCAGGACAACGACACCGCGGCAACTCCGGATGACCGGGATGCCGCACCCGACACCGCCCCCACGGGCGAACCCGACGCCGCGCCGGGAGAGCGCGCGGCGGAAGTGGAAGACACCGGAAACAACGCCGTCGCGACGACGACCGTGGCTGTTGACGAAGCCGATCCCGAACCAGAGGCCGACGAAGAAAACGCCGGCCGGAGCCAAACAGAATGAGTGACACCCCCCGCAAGCCGTCGTTGAACAAGCTCTCGCTCAAGCGCGAGGCCGCTGTCGAACAACCGCGGCTGGAAGAACGCCTGCACAAGGTCCTGGCCCAGGCCGGCCTCGGCTCGCGCCGCGCGCTGGAACAGCGCATCGCCGACGGCCTGGTCAAGGTCAACGGCGAGACCGCGCAGACCGGCATGTCGGTCAAGAGCGGCGACAGGATCGACCTTGATGGCCGCAGCTTCGTCGCCAGCGCCCTGACCGACCCCTCGCGCGTGCTGGTCTACAACAAGCCCGAAGGCGAAGTGACCACGCGCGAGGACCCCGAAGGCCGCCCGACCGTGTTCGAGTCGCTGCCGCCGCTCAAGGGCGCGCGCTGGATCGCCATTGGCCGCCTGGACATCAACACCACCGGCCTGCTGCTGCTCACCACCGACGGCGAGCTGGCCAACGCCATGATGCATCCGTCCTTCGAGGTCGAGCGCGAGTACGTGGTGCGCGTGCGCGCCCCGGAAGGCCAGGAGAAGGTGCCGGACAACGTCGTCGACCGCCTCGCCCGCGGCGTGGCGCTGGAAGACGGCCCGGCGAAGTTCGACGAGATCGAACGCATCGGCGGCACCGACTCGCACGACTGGTTCCGCGTGGTGGTCAAGGAAGGCCGCAACCGCGAAGTGCGCCGCCTGTGGGAATCGCAGGGCTGCCAGGTCAGCCGCCTCAAGCGCACCCGCTACGGCAAGGTGGAGCTGCCGCGCGAACTGCTGCGCGGCCAGTCGGTGGAACTGCCCAACGCCCAGGTCGAGGCGCTGCGCGCCGAACTGAAGCTTGAGGAAGGCGCGCCGTCGGCGCTGACCCTGCAGCCGGTGATCGGCCAGCGCAAGGCGGCCAGGACCACCGTGCGCGTGCGCGAAGGCGGCCGTGGCAATGCCTACGTCAACGGCCACAACACCGCCGACGAAGGCCGCGAGCTGCGCCGCTTCGACACCCTGCGCGAGGACCGCGGCCGTGGCCGCGGCGGCAAGGGCGGCGGCTTCAAGGGCGGCCTGACCGTCAGCGGCGAAGCGGCGGCCAAGCAGTCGCAGAAGCCGTTCAAGCAGCGCAAGCCCAAGGGCGACCGCAGCCTGCCGGAAGGCAACCCCGCCGCATTCCGCACCTGGTACGTGCCCGAGGGCGTGAGCACCGGCCCCAGCGGCCACCGCAACGCCGGCCCGGGCGGCAACCGCGGCCCCGGCCGCGGCCCGGCCGGCGAAGGCCAGGCCCGTCCGTACGGCAAGCCGCGCCCGGGTGCCGGCGGCGGCGGCCGTGGCGGCCCCGGCCAGGGACGCCCGCAGGGCGGTGGCCAAGGTCGTGCGCAGGGTGGCGGCCAGGCTGCCGGTTCGGGCCAGCGCAAGCATCCCTACGGCCATCCGGGCAATGCCCCGAGCTTCCCTTCCGACCACGCCACCCCGGGCTTCAGCCCTTACGGCGCGCGTCCGGCCGCAGGCCGCCCCGGTGGCGGCAACCGCGGCCCGGGCGGCCCGCGTGGCGGCAACCGCCCCGGTGGCGGCGCCGGCCGTCCGCCGGGTGGCGGCAACCGCCGTGGCGGCCCGCGCGGCGGCTGATCGGCTTCCGTGAAAAACAACAAAGCCCCGCATTGCGGGGCTTTGTTGTTACCGCCTCCAGGATGAGGCCGGAATCAGCGCCGTTCGATCACGAACTTGCCGAAGCCCACGCCCAGGTCCCAACCGCGGCCGGTGCCGGCCAGGGCCAGCGAGATGTCGCCCTTGGTCACCACCTGCGCGTTGCTGGAACGGGAAGCGCCGGCATGCACCTCGGCGCCGCCGTAGGTGCCGATCAGGTCGTTGAGGCTGTAGGCGCCGGTGAACTTGCCGCGGCCGTCGCTGACCGTGGACCTGCCGACCGTCAGGCCGCCGCCCTTGGCGCTGATCTTCACCGGAATGCTGGCGCCGTTGTCGCAGGTGATGGTGCCGGTGCCGGTGGCGGTCTTGTAGAAGATCGACCAGCCGGACAGGTTGAAACGCAGTTCGCAGTCGATGTTGCCGGCCGCGTGCGCGGACGGCGCAAAGGCAACCGCCGCCAGCAGCAGGGCTCCCGCCAGGATCTTCATGGTTGGCTCTCCATAACAAGGGGACGGGCCGAGCCTAGCAGCGCGGCCGCTTCCCGCAGACAGGCGCCGCCCGGGTCATCCGGCCGGCGTTCAGCGTCGCCGCCGCCTCAGCCCAGGGTGAAGGCGTCGGCATCCAGCATGGCCGGGAAACGCGCGCGGTGGTCGGCCAGCGCCTGCGCCGAAACCACGGTGGTCACCACCTGCTCGCGCTCGCGGATTTCCACCTGCGGCTGGCCCAGGAAGTCGATCACCGCGCTGTCGCCGGCATAGTGCAGGCCGTTGCCGTCCACGCCGACGCGGTTGACCACGGCCACGTAGCACAGGTTCTCGATCGCCCGCGCGCGCGCCAGCGTGCGCCAGGCGTGGGCGCGCGCCGACGGCCAGTTGGCGACGAAGATCTGCAGGTCGAAATCCATCTGCCCCGCCCGCTCCACGTCGTAGCGGTTGCGGCAGAACACGGGGAAGCGCAGGTCGTAGCAGACCTGCGGATTGATCCGCCAGCCCTTCAGTTCCACGCACAGGCGCTCGCGGCCGGCGGCATAGCGCTTGTGCTCGCCGGCATAGCGGAACAGGTGGCGCTTGTCGTAATGCCACAGCTCGCCGTCGGGCGTGGCCCACAGCAGGCGGTTGAAGACCGCGTCGCCGACGCGCAGCTGCACGCTGCCGGTGACCGCCGCGCCCAGCGCGCGCGCCTGTCCGGCGATCCAGGCCACGGTCGGGCCGTCCATGTCCTCGGCCTTGTCGATGGCGTCGTTGGAGAAACCGCTGGTGAAGGTCTCCGGCAGGATCACCAGGTCGGTGGTGCCGGCCAGCGGCGCCAGCAGCGCGCCGTAGTGCTCGCGGTTGCCCGCCGGGTCGTGCCAGCGGGTGTCGCCTTGTACGAGGGAAATGCGGAGGTCTTGCATGATGTCTCCCGGATACATGTATTCCCGTAGGAGCGGCTTCAGCCGCGATGGGGGCCTTCGCCGGGAAAGCCCGTTCGCGGCTGAAGCCGCTCCTACGGGGTTCAGGGCACTCAGAGCTTCTGCAGGCGCTCGATCGCCGCGTCCAGCGTGGCGTCGTTCTTGGCGAAGCACAGCCGCACCAGGCGCTGTCCGGCCGGCGCGGTTTCATAGAACGGCGACAGCGGGATCGCGGTGACGCCCTTCTCGATGGTCAGCCACTTCACGAACTCATGGTCCGGCAGGTCGCTGACCGCCGAGTAGTCCACCAGCTGGAAGTAGCCGCCCGGCACCGGCAGCGGCTTCAGGCGCGTGCCCAGCAGCTGCTCGCGGAAACGGTCGCGCTTGGCCTGGTAGAACGCGCCCAGTTCCAGGTGGTGCTCCGGCTCGTCGCGGATCATCGCGGCGAAACCGTACTGGGCCGGACCGTAGGTGGTGAAGGTGTTGTACTGGTGCACCTTGCGGAACTCGGCGCTCAGCGCCGGCGGCGCGATGGCGTAGCCGATCTTCCAGCCGGTGCAGTGGTAGGTCTTGCCGAAACTGGAAATGACGAAGGCGCGCTCGCGCAGCTCCGGGTAGCGCAGCGCCGATTCGTGGCGGGCGCCGTCGTAGACGATGTGCTCGTACACCTCGTCGGAAATGAGGTAGATGCCGGTGCCGCGCAGCACGTCGGCCAGCGCCTGCATGTCCGCCGCCGAGAGCATCGCGCCGGACGGGTTGTGCGGGGTGTTGACCATCAGCATGCGCGTTTTCGGCGTGATCGCCGCGCGCACCCTGTCCCAGTCCACGGCGAAGGTCTGCGGGTCGAGCGCGACATGCACCGCGCGCGCGCCGGCCAGGTCGATGGCCGGCTCGTAGCAGTCGTAGGCCGGGTCGAGCACGATGACCTCGTCGCCGGCGCGCACCACCGCGTGGATGGCGTCGAAGATCGCCTCGGTACCGCCGGAGGTGACGGTGATTTCGCTGTCCGGGTCCACCTGCGCGCCGTAGCAGTCCAGCACCTTCTGCGCGATGGCCTGGCGCAGCGGCGCCACGCCGGTCATCGGCGCATATTGGTTCAGGCCTTCGCGCATGGCCCGGGCGGTCTCGTCGATCAGGCGCTGCGGCGCCGGGAAATCCGGGAAGCCCTGGCCCAGGTTGACCGCGCCGTGTTCGGCGGCCAGCTGCGACATCACGGTGAAGATGGTGGTGCCCACCTTGGGCAACTTGGTCTGCGGTTGCATCGATGCGTCGGCGTCGGGGGAGGGAAACGCCGAGTTTACGCAATGCCGGCGGCAAGGGCCGCCCTCGCCCGCCCGCGCGCTGCGGCGCCGACGGCAATGCCTATAATGTCGCGCCCGATGCGCCAGCCTGCCTGCGCTCCCACCCAAGGACGGAAGCGCCCGATCCGATGACCGCGACCCCCAATCCTCCGCCGCTGCTCGATGCGCGCGGACTGCGCTTCACCCGCAACGACGACCCGGTGTTCGGCCCGCTGGACCTGCACGTGGACGCGGGCGAAGCCCTGCTGGTGCAGGGCGGCAACGGCGCGGGCAAGACCACCCTGCTGCGCGTGCTCGCCGGGCTGCTGCGCGCCGACGAAGGCACGATCCGCATCGACGGCCGCCCCGCCGGCGCCGGCGAGCGCTCGCGCTACATCGCCTACCTGGGCCACCTGCCCGCGCTCAAGCAGGACCTGGGCACGCTGGAGAACCTGCACGTGCTGTGCGGCCTGCAGGGCCGGCGCCTGCGGCAGATGCCCGGCAACGCGCTGGCCATCGTCGGCCTGGCCGGCTACGAGGACACCCTGGTGCGGCAGCTGTCGGCCGGGCAGAAGAAGCGCCTGTCGCTGGCGCGGCTGTGGCTGTCGCCGGCGCCGGTGTGGCTGCTGGACGAACCCTACGCCAACCTCGACCTGGACGGCATCAACCTGGTCAACCGCATGATCTCCGCGCACCTGCGCAGCGGCGGCGGCACCCTGGTCACCACCCACGGCGCCTACGCCGCGCCGCCGGTGCGCAACCGCACGCTGACGCTAGCCGCCGCCGCGGAGGCCGCCGCATGAGCCTGCCCGGTCCGCAGCCCACCTTGTTCGATGCCGCCAGGGCGCTGCTCGCGCGCGACCTGAAACTGCTGTGGCGTCGCCGCGGCGACGCCGCGCAGCCGATCCTGTTCGCGCTGCTGGTGGTGGCGCTGTTCGCCCTGGCCCTGGGCGGCAACCCGCAGCTGCTGCAGCGCGTGGCCGCGGCGGTGCTGTGGCTGGCGGTGCTGCTGGCTGGCCTGCTGTCGCTGGACACGCTGTTCCGCGGCGATGCCGAGGACGGTTCGCTGGAGCAGTGGCTGCTCTCGCCGGTGCCGCTGCCGTGGCTGGTCGCGGTGCGGGTGTTCTCGCACTGGCTGACCACCGCCTTCCCGCTGGTGCTGGTCAGCCCGCTGCTGGCCGAGCTGATGCAGCTGCCGCACCCGCAGCTGCCGGTGCTGGTCGCCTCGCTGGCGCTGGGCACGCCGCTGCTGAGCCTGCTTGGCGCGGTGGTCGCGGCGCTGACCGTGGGCATGCGCCGCTCGGGCATCCTGCTGGCGCTGCTGGTGCTGCCGCTGTACGTGCCGGTGCTGGTGTTCGGCGCCGGCGCGGTGGCGGCGTCGGCGCAGGGTTTCGACGCCAGCGGCGGGCTGCTGCTGCTCGCCGCCGGCCTGGTGGTCAGCCTGCTGCTGGCGCCGCTGACCGCCGCCGCCGCGATCCGCATCGCCAATTCCTGAGGGAGACCGGCGCTATCCTTGGCGCCGGACCTCCCCCGCCACCGCGCATGCGCCGAACGCCGCACCCTGCCCCGGAAAAACCCACGCTGCCGCCGCGCCCGGCGGTGGAACTGCAGCGTCGCGGCGAACTGCGTGTGGAGCGCTTCCTCGACGTCGCCATCGAGGTGTTCAACGAGAAGGGCTACCAGGGCGCGCGGCTGTCGGACATCGTCAAGCGCGCCGGCGGTTCGCTGTCCACGCTGTACCGCGCCTTCGGCGACAAGGAAGGGCTGGTGCACGCGCTGATGGAGCGCAGCATCCGCGACTTCGGCAAGGACGTGGAGGAACTGCTGGACTCGCCGCTGCCGCCGGCGCAGGCGCTGGAAGAGGCGGCCTGCCACATGGTCGAGGAGATCCTCAGCCCGGCGCGCATCGCCTGCCACCGCATCATCACCACCGAGGGCATCAGCCAGCCGGCCCTGCGCGACTGGTTCCGGGTCCACGGCATCCAGCCGGCGGAACGGCTGCTGAGCGAGTACTTCGCCCGCGAGACCCGCGCCGGCCGCCTGCACATCGAGGACCCGGACGTGGCCGCCGACCACTTCTACATGCTGGTGTTCGGCGGGCTGATCATCCGCTCCATCAACGGCTGGGTGGACAGCACCCAGTTGCCGCAGATCCGCGAGCGCGCCCGCTCGGCGGTGCGCATGTTCCTGCAGGGCGCCCTCCCCCGTTCCTGAACCCCAGCCTGCTGCGCTGCAGCTTGACCTGAACGCAGGCTTTCCCAGAATCACACCGTAATCGCAATTACGCTGTTGTCACCCACCCGCCGGCAGGGACGACAAAGGAGAGGAACGTGCGGTTCTATCTCGCATTCGTGATGCTGATCGCCACCGCGGTGCTGGTTTCCGCCGCCTGGCTGGCGCCGGTCAAGGCCGACGCCTCGGCGCAGGCGGTCAAGCTCCCCGAGACCCGGTTCGCCTCCACTGTCTCCGGGCATGGCTTCGACGCCCCGCCCGGCTTTGCCGATGCGGTGCCGGCGCGCAACCAGGCGCATCCGGAGGCCAGGGCGGTCGGCGAGCAGGTCTGCACCGCCTGCCACGCCAGGGAAAACGACAACTTCGCCCATACCGCGCACGCGCTGGGCATGCAGGTGGCGCTGGCCGCCAATCCCGCCACCGCCACCTGCGAGGCCTGCCACGGCCCCGGCTCGGTGCATGCGGCCAACCCGACCGCGAAGGGCTCGATCATCGCCTTCACCCACGATGGCGGCACGCCGGTGGCCAACCAGACCGAAAGCTGCCTGGGCTGCCACGCCGGCGGACCGCGCGATGTCTGGCTGGGCTCGATCCACCAGCGCAACGACCTGTCGTGCAGCGACTGCCACAACCCGATGCAGAAATTCTCGGCCGAGGGCCTGACCGCCAAACAGTCGGTGAGCGAGACCTGCGCCACCTGCCACAAGGACATCCGCCAGCAGTTCAACCGCCGCTCGCACATGCCGCTGCCGGAAGGGACGATCAGTTGCGTGGACTGCCACAACCCGCACGGCACGCTCAACGCCACCCTGCTCAAGACCGACACGGTCAACGAGACCTGCTACCAGTGCCACGCCGAGAAGCGCGGGCCGTTCCTGTTCGAACACGCGCCGGTGCGCGAAAGCTGCCTCAACTGCCACCAGGTGCACGGCTCCAACCAGCACGCCCTGCTGGTCGCGCCGATCCCGATGCTGTGCCAGCAGTGCCACTCGCACACCCGCCACCCCAACGACCTGCAGACGGAGCTGTCGCTCGGCAACGGCATGACGCCGGACGAACGCCTGATGGGCCGCGGCTGCATCACCTGCCATGCGCAGGTCCACGGCTCCAACCATCCCTCCGGCCCACGCCTGCACAAGTAACGGGAGGACGCCATGCCCATGTGGAAACGCCCCCATGCCTGCCGCTGGTCGCTGCTGTCCCTCGCCCTGCTGGCCGGACTGGCGCAGGCCCAGGACAGCGGCGCCGGCGTCGACCTGCAGTTCGGCAACTGGCTGGACCCGTCCGGCCGCATCGGCTGGCAGGGCTGCGACCCGGACGGCAACAGCTGGCTGACCGCCAGCGCCAAACGCACGCCCACCGGCTTTCTTTATGGCTGCAACCCGCTGATGCCGGCGCTGAAGCCGGCCGGCGACGGCGGCTGGCAGTGGTCGGGCGACGTCGCGCTGGGCTACCTGCATGTCAGCGGCGACACCGCCAACAGCAATTGGCGCCGCTTCCGCGACCCGGGCAACGGCGTCGTGCTGCAGGCCGATTTCAGCCTGCGCCGCGCCGCCGACGGCCGCTACGCCGATGTGCGCCTGAGCCGCCTGGACCGCGACAACCAGTACTACCGCGCGGTGTTCGGCCAGGCCGGGCGCTACAGGGTGCAGGCCTTCGTGCGCAGTTCGCCCAACGTGCTCAGCGGCAACGCGCGCTCGATCTGGGACGGCGTGGGCAGCGACCGCCTCACCCTCAAGCCAGGGCTGGCCGCGGCCGGCAGCAGTTCGGCCCAGGTCGCCGCCGTTTCCGCCGCGCAGCCGCTGACCACGCTGGCGGTGGTGCGCGACAAGCAGGGCGTGAGCATCAACTACCTGCTCAACCCGCGCTGGACCACCTATGCCAGCCTCACCCACGAGGAGCGCAAGGGCGCGCGCCCGTTCGGCGGTCCGTTCTTCTTCAACTATCCCTTCGCCAACAACGGCGGCATCTACGAGATCCCGCGCCCGATCGACGACAGCACGCTCAACTTCAGCGGCGGCCTGCGCTTCGTCGGCAACCTGTGGCGCAGCGAGTTCAGCTATACCGGCTCGTTCTTCCGCCACGCCAGCCGCGGCTACAGCTACGAGGTGCCGTTCGCGGTGAGCTCGGTGGCCGGCGCCAACTCGCCGCCGCTGTACCAGGGCTCGTTCGCCTACGAGCCGGACAACGACTACCACCGCGTCGGCGCCAGCTTCAGCCGCAGGCTGTCGGCTTGGAAAGGCGATTTCACCCTGGCCGCGGCGCTGACCACGATGCGCCAGAACGACCGCCTGCTGCCGCCGATGGACTGCCAGGGCCAGTTCGGCCAGGACCTGGCGCCGCCGTTCATCGCCAACTGCGCCAACTGGAACACCACCGCCGCGCTGTCGCGCGACCGCGCCGACATGGCGATCAACAACCAGAAGCTCGACGCGCGCCTGGTGCTGCAGCCCATGGACGGACTGACCTGGCGCAGCACCGCGCGCTACCTGCGCGAGGACTACGCCGGCACCTACTGGTCCTACAACCCGCTCACCGACCAGTGGGGCTATATCGCCGAAAACGGCTCGCAGGGGTCGGTGGTGCCGGGCGAAATGGGCGTGTGGGACGGCGGCGCCAACAGCTCGGTGCTCACCCGCATCCGCAACCTGCCGCTGGACAAGGAAACCCGCGAGATCTCCACCGGCATGGACTGGCGCCCGTCCACCCGCAACACGCTCGGCGCCACCTACACCTTCACCTGGATCGAGCGCGCCCACCGCGAGGTCGCCACCACCCGCGACAACATGGTGAAACTGAGCTGGAACAACCGCAGCACCGACTGGCTGAGCCTGCGCGCCAACTACACCTACCTGGACCGGGGTGGCAGCCGCTACTACTACGACCCCTACGAGTTCACCTTTTCCAGCTCGCTGCCGGGCTTCGTCGAGCCGGCCGGCGGCTTGGGCCCGCACACGGTCGCGGCGCTGCGCAAGTACGACATCGCCTCGCGCACCCAGCACAAGCTCGACCTGATGGCGACCTTCGTCTTGCCGCACGACATGACCGTGTACGTCTCGGCGCGCGGCGACCGCAACCACTACGACGCGCAGATCGGGCGGCAGAAGCTGGACAGCCAAGCCACCAGCGTGCAGTGGGAATGGCAGCCCGGCCCGGACACCACCGCCAGCGCCTGGTACGGCCACGACCGCTCGAAACTGGTGTTCGCCAACGTCAACGACGCCGTCGGCAGCGACCCGCAACTCGGTGGCCCCACCTATCCCGAGGCCAGCCGCTGGTGGATGGACGATACCCAGCGCAACCACTACGCCGGCCTCAACCTCAGCCGCCGGTTCGGCCGCGCCACCCTGGACCTGGCCTGGAACTGGACCTCCTCGCGCGGCCGCACCGGCTACCGCATGAATTCGCCCGACGCGCTCACCGTGCCGGCCAATGCGCCGCTGGCCAGCGGCCGCTATCCGTTGATGGTCTACCGGGTCAATACGCTCACCGCCGGGCTGTCGATGCCGCTGGGCCAGCGCATGCGGCTGCGCGTATTCGACACCTGGGAGCACGGCAACCTCTCGGACTGGCACTACTTCGGCTTCGAGGACACGCTGGTCTACGACCACCGCGTCTACACCGACGGCGGCCCGTCCCGTTACCGCGTCAACCTGCTGGGAATGCTGCTCGAGGTGGCGCTATGAAACGTCCCGCCCTGCTCCTGCTCACCCTGGCCGGCGGCCTGCTCGGCCTGGCCCATGCCGCCAGCGGCGCGGACGAGGACACGCCCGCTCCCGCGCCGCAGCCGCGTTACCTCGATCTGCGCGCGGCGCCGCGCATCGCCGGCAACGCCGCCGCCGGCAAGGAGAAATCCCAGGTCTGCAGCGCCTGCCACGGCGAGGGCGGCGGTGGCACCGCGCCGCCCTTTCCCAACCTTGGCGGCCAGCGCGCCGACTTCCTGTACTGGCAACTGGTCGAGTTCAAGCGCGGGCGCCATCCCTCGCCGATGACGCCGCTGGTCAGCACCCTGGACGACCAGGACATGCGCGACCTGGCGGCCTATTACGCCAGCCTGCCGCCGCATGCGGCCTCGGCCGCTGCCGGCGATGCGCCGGCCGAAGCGGTGGACACCGCGCTGCTCGACCGCGGCCGCGACCTCTACCTGCAGGGCGATGCCGCCAGGGGCATCCCGCCCTGCCAGGGCTGCCACGGCGCCGATGCGCGCGGCATGCGCGATGCCGACGTCGCCGACCGCAACGGCCGCACGCCGTACGCGGCGTTCCCGGTGCTGCGCGGCCAGCAGGCGGCCTACCTGCAGGGCAAGCTGGCCGAGTACCGCAATGGCGACCTGCGGGATTCCACCGGCGACTTCATCATGAGCGGCGTCGGCCAGCGGCTGGACGAGGACAGCATCCAGGCCGTGTCGGCCTGGCTTTCCAGCCTGCGTGAAGACTGAGCATGCGCAGCCCGGCGCACGCTGCCACCCTGCGACATTGCGTCGCTTGCCAACCCGAAACGCCGGCCACAGCATGGCCGGCCATCCCGCCCGCAGCGGCGGCCCCTCCCCGCAGACAGGAGCTTTGAAGATGTTCCGCAAACTGATCGTCGCATCCACCCTGGCCCTCGGCGCCGCCGGTGCCGCCCATGCCGCCGACACCTGCTCGGTGAACCTGGAGGGCAACGACGCCATGCGCTACAACCTGGCCAACATCGACGTGCCCAAGAGCTGCGCCAACTTCACCATCAACCTCAGGCACACCGGCAAGATGGCCAGGAACGTGATGGGCCACAACGTGGTCCTGGCCAGGACCGCCGACATGGCCGGCATCGACGCCGACGGCATCAAGGCCGGGTTGGCCGCCGACTACATCAAGGCCGGCGACACGCGCGTCATCGCCCACAGCAAGGTGGTCGGCGGCGGCGAAAACACCACGCTCAGCGTCCCGGTCGCCAGGCTCACCGCCGCCGGCGCGCCGCTGTCGTTCTTCTGCAGCTTCCCCGGCCATTCGGCGCTGATGAAGGGCACGCTCACCCTGAAGTAACCGCCACGGCGCGGGCTGGCCGTGCCAACCGCGCCGTCTTCGGCTACTCTTCATGAGCCGCCGGGCGCCCATGCTTGGCGGTGCCCGGCAACGGGGTGGATGGGGTCCACCCCGCCATCGTTTTCCTCGACGAGCGAGCGGATGTTCAAAGGTTTGCCAGGTTGGTTCCATCGGCTGGGGTCCCCTGCCTATTTCGACGCCTTCGCCGCCCGCTGGTCGCCATGGTGCTACATCGCTTCCCTGCCCCTGTTCGCCTTCGGCCTGTGGCAGGCGCTGGCGGTGGTGCCGGCCGACTACCAGCAGGGCGACAGCTTCCGCATCCTCTACATCCACGTGCCCTCGGCCTGGATGAGCCTGTTCGTGTTCGGCCTGATGGCCCTGTACAGCGCCATCGCGCTGATCTGGCGGATCAAGCTGTGCGAGATCCTGGCCATGGCCTGCGCGCCGATCGGCGCCGCCTTCACCCTGATCACCCTGCTCACCGGCAGCATCTGGGGCAAGCCGATGTGGGGCACCTGGTGGGACTGGGACCCGCGCCTGACCACCGAACTGATCCTGCTGTTCCTGTACCTGGGCGTGATGGGCCTGTACGGCGCCATCGACGACCGCCGCGCCGCCGCGCGCGCGGCCGGGCTGCTGTCCATCGTCGGCGTGGTGCTGCTGCCGGTCATCCGCTACTCGGTGGTGTGGTGGAACTCGCTGCACCAGGGCCAGACCATCCGCCTGTTCGGCGAATCGAGCATGGACGCCAGCATGATCCTGCCGCTGTGGCTGATGGTGCTGGCCACCAAGTTCTGGTTCGCCGGCTCGCTGTTGGCCCGCGCCCGCGCCGACAACCTGCGCCGCGAATCCGGCAAGGCCTGGGTGCGCGAGCGCGTGGAGAAACTGACATGACCTATTTCCAGTACGTGGCCCTGGCCTACGCGGTGTTCTTCGTGGTGCTGGCCTGGGATTTCGCCGTGCCGCGCCTGCAGGTGCGCCGGCAACTGCGCGAGGTGCGCAACCGCCTGGCGCGCGCCGGCCGCAACGCCGCGGCCGCCGTGCCCGGCGACGAGGAACTGAGCCGATGAGCCCGACCCAGCGCCGCCGCCTGCTGCTGGTGCTGCTGGTGGTTGCCGTGGCCGGCATCGCCGCCGTCCTGGTGGCCACCGCCCTGCAGCGCAACATCGCCTACCTGTACACGCCGGCCGAGGTGAAGGCCGGCAAGGTCGCGCCCGATGCGCGCTTCCGCCTCGGCGGCATGGTCGCCAAGGGCTCGTTCCAGCGCGCGCCCGGCGCGCTGCAGGCGCGCTTCGAGGTGACCGACGGCGACGCCCGGCTGCCGGTGACCTACGACAAGATCCTGCCCGACCTGTTCCGCGAGGGGCAGGCGGTGGTCGCCACCGGGCGCATGGCCGGCGGCGTGTTCGTGGCCGAGGAAGTGCTGGCCAAGCACGACGAGACCTACATGCCCAAGGAACTGGCCGACAAGATGGGCGTGGCCCACGACAAGCACCAGGTGCCGGCCACGGCCGCGCCGGCGGAGCCGCGCTGAGTGCTGGCCGAGGTCGGACAGGTCCTGCTGATCCTCGCCCTGCTGGCGGCGCTGCTGCAGAGCGTGCTGCCGCTGGTCGGCGCGCAGCGTGGCATCGCGCCGCTGGTGGCCATCGCGCGCCCGGCGGCGCTGCTGCAGCTGACCATGGTGCTGGGCGCCTTCGTGGTGCTGACCGTGGCCTTCGTGCGCCAGGATTTCTCGCTGCGCTACGTGGCCGAGAACTCCAATTCGCTGCTGCCGATGATCTACCGCTATTCGGCGGTATGGGGCGCGCACGAGGGTTCGCTGCTGCTGTGGACCCTGGTGCTGGCGCTGTGGACCGCGGCGGTGGCCGAATTCTCGCGGCGCCTGCCGCCGGTGGTGGTGGCGCGGGTGCTGGCGGTGATGGGCCTGATCAGCGTCGGCTTCCTGGCCTTCCTGCTGTTCACCTCCAATCCGTTCGAACGCCTGCTGCCGGCGCCGGTGGAAGGCCACGACCTCAACCCGCTGCTGCAGGACCCGGGGCTGATCATCCACCCGCCGATGCTCTACCTGGGCTATGTCGGTTTCTCGGTGCCGTTCGCCTTCGCCATCGCCGCCCTGCTCGACGGCCGCATCGACGTGCGCTGGCTGCGCTGGACCCGCCCGTGGACCAACGTGGCCTGGGCCTTCCTCACCCTGGGCATCGCGCTGGGCAGCTGGTGGGCCTATTACGAACTGGGCTGGGGCGGCTGGTGGTTCTGGGACCCGGTGGAGAACGCCAGCTTCATGCCGTGGCTGGCCGGCGCGGCGCTGCTGCATTCGCAGGCGGCCACGGAAAAGCGCGGCGTGTTCGTCGGCTGGACCCTGCTGCTGGCCATCACCGCGTTCGCGCTGTCGCTGCTGGGCACCTTCCTGGTGCGCTCGGGCGTGCTGACCAGCGTGCACTCCTTCGCCGCCGACCCGGCCCGCGGCCTGTTAATCCTGGTCTTCCTGGCGCTGGTGATCGGCGGCTCGCTGCTGCTCTACGCGCTGCGCGCGCCGGCCATGGGCGGCGCGCCCGACCCGCGCCGCGCCTATGCGCTCAATTCGCGCGAAGGCCTGCTGCTGGCCAACAACCTGCTGCTCAGCTGCGCCTGCGCCATGGTGCTGCTGGGCACGCTCTACCCGCTGCTGGCCGACGCGCTGGACCTGGGCAAGGTCTCGGTGGGGCCGCCCTATTTCGGCACCCTGTTCCTGCTGCTGATGACCCCGCTGGTGCTGCTGCTGCCGTTCGGCCCGCTGAGCCGCTGGCAGCGCGAACAGGGGCGGCGCACGCTCGCGCTGCTGGCGCCGTGGGCGGCGCTGGCCGTGGTGCTGGGCATCATCGGCTGGTTCATGGCGCCGCAAGGCAAGCTCAAGACCGCCGCCGGCATCGCCGCCGCGGCGTGGGTGGGCGCCGGCACGCTGTACGTGCTGTGGCAGCGCCTGCGCGGCGGCGGACGCGCCAACGCCGAGACCTGGGGCATGCTGCTCGCCCATGCCGGCATCGCCGTGTTCCTGGTCGGCGCCCTGCTGGTGGAAGCGCTCAGCCTCCAGCATGAAGTGGCGCTGGCGCCGGGCAAGGCGGTCGAGGCCGGCGGCTACCGCCTGGTGTTCGAGGGCGTGGACGCCACCGACGGCCCCAACTACCACTCCGACCGCGGCCACGTGCGCGTGTACCGCGGCGACCGCGAGATCGCCCTGCTGCACCCGGAAAAGCGCATGTATGCCAGCGGCGGCATGCCGATGACCGAGGCCGGCATCCACCCGGCGCTGGGCGGCGATGTGTATGTTGCGCTCGGCGAGTCGCTGGGCGATGGTGCCTGGGCGGTCCGCGTGCAGGTCAAGCCCTTCGTCCGCTGGATCTGGCTGGGCGCGCTGCTGATGGCCCTGGGCGGCTTCGTCACCGCCGTCGACCGCCGTTTCCGCCGGCTGCCCGAGAAATCCTGATGTCCGACACGCCTTCCGCCCCGAATCCGCCCCATCGCCTGCCGCCGGTCGCGCTGATCATCGGCGCGCTGTTCTTCGTCGGCCTGGTCGGCCTGATGCTCTACGGCGTCAGCCGTTCGGACCGCCCGGACCGCGACAGCCTGCCATCGGCGCTGATCGGCAAGCCGGCGCCGGCGTTCTCGCTGCCGGTGCTGCACGACCCCGCCGTCAAGGTCAGCGGCGGCGACCTGCTCGGCGCGCCCTACCTGCTCAACGTGTGGGGCAGCTGGTGCCCGACCTGCCGCGACGAACACCCCATCCTCACCCGCTTCGCCGAGACCAAGCGCGTGCGCGTGATCGGCTACAACTGGAAGGACGAGCGCGCCGACGCGCTGCGCTGGCTGGAACAGCTGGGCAATCCCTACATGGTGGTGGTGGCCGACGAGGAAGGCCGCACCGCGCTGGACTGGGGCATTGCCGCCGCGCCGGAAACCTTCCTGGTCGACGACCATGGCATCGTGCGCTGGAAGTACAGCGGCGCCATCACCCAGGACGTGCTCGACCGGCAGCTGATCCCGGCGCTGGAGAAGGTCGAGGCCGCGTCCAGCGGCAAGGCGCGCCGGTGAAGCGGCTGGCCGCCCTCCTGCTGGCGCTGTGCCTGCCCTGGCTGGCGGTGGCGCAGCCGATGGGCGACCCCGCCCCGCTGCAGTACCGCGACCGCGCCGAGGAAGCCCGCTTCCACGCGCTGGCCGCCGAACTGCGCTGCGTGCAGTGCCAGAACCAGTCGCTGGCCGACTCCAACGCGCAGATCGCCCACGACCTGCGCCGCGAAGTCCTCAACCTCATGCGCGAAGGCCGCAGCGACGCGCAGATCAAGCAGTTCCTGGTCGAGCGCTATGGCGAGTTCGTGCTGTACCGCCCGCGCATGCAGGGCAGCACCCTGCTGCTGTGGCTGGGCCCGGGCGTCCTGCTGCTGGCCGGCGCGGTGTTGCTGTACGTGCACGTGAACCGGCGCGGCCGCGCCCTGTCCGCGCCCGCGGCCGAAGACGCCAACCAGGACGAACGCGAATGGTGAAGGCGCTGTTCCTGTCGCTGGCCGCGCTGCTGGCCGCCACCGCCGGCGGTGCCATGCTGTGGCCGCTGCTGCGCGCCGGCAAGCGCGCGATCTGGGCCACCCTGGTCGGGGCGATGATGGTCGCCACCGTGGGCCTGTACCTGTGGCTGGGCACGCCGTCGGCGCTGCAGCCGCGCAGCGCCGACGCGCCGCAGAGCCTGGAACAGGCGGTCGAACAGCTGCGCGCCGTGCTCGACGAACACCCCGAACGCACCGAGGGCTGGGTGCTGCTGGCGCGCTCGCAACTCGAACTCGGGCGCATGGCCGATGCCGCCGCCTCGTTCGAGCGCGCGCTGAAACTCGAGCCGGACCAGCCCGAACTGCTGATCGAAGCGGCCCAGGCGCGCGCCCGCGCGCATCCGAAGCTGCTGTTCGACGACACCGGCCTGCAGTGGCTGCAGCACGCGCGCGACGTGGCGCCGGACAACCAGCGCGCCCTCTGGCTGATCGGCATCGTGCAGCGCCAGCGCGGCCAGGACGAAGCCGCCGTGCGTACCTGGGAAGGCCTGCTGCCGCGCCTGGACCCCAATGCCGCCGCCGCGCTGCGCGAGCAGATCGATGCCGCCCGCGCCGACGCCGGCCTGCCCCCTTCCACGCCCGCTGCGGCCGCGCCTGCCGCCGCCGGCGCCGCGGACGGACACGCCATCAGCGTGCGGGTGACGCTGGCGCCCGCGCTGCAGGCACGGGTCGCCGCCGGCAAGGACACCCTGTTCGTCATCGCCCGCATTCCCGGCGGCCCGCCGATGCCGGTCGCGGTCGAGCGGCACCCGGCCCAGGCCGGGCCGCTCACGGTCATCCTCGACGACGCCGACAGCCCGATGCCGACGCAGAAGCTCTCCGCGCTGGACCAGGTGGAAGTGTTCGCGCGCCTGTCCGCCAGCGGCACTGCGATGCGCCAGGACGGCGATGTCGAATCGGCGCCGGTGAAGCTGTCCCTGCCGACGGACAGGACGCTGGACATCACGCTCGGCCAGCCATGACCCCGCCGTCGGAGCGCACCCCATGAACCAGGACGAACTCAAGGCGCTGTTCGACCAGCAGGCGGCCGACTACGACGCGCGCTGGGCCAGGACCCGCCCCATCCGCGATTGCCTGCACCTGCTGCTGGATTCGGCCTTCGCCCCGCTGCCGCAGGACGCCCGCATCCTCTGCATCGGGCTCGGAACCGGCGCGGAACTGCTGCATCTTGCCCGCAACCACCCGGACTGGCAGTTCACCGCGGTGGAGCCCTCCGGCGCGATGCTCGCCCTCTGCCGCCAGGCGGCCGAGAGGGAAGGCGTTTCGGCGCGCTGCCGTTTCCATGAAGGCTACCTGGAATCGCTCCCCGCCACGGACGGCTTCGACGCCGCCACCTGCTTCCTGGTTTCCCAGTTCATTCTCGACCCGGCGGCGCGTTCCGGATTCTTCAACCAGATCGCACGCAGGCTCGCGCCGGGGGGAATCCTCGCAAGCTCCGACCTGGCCGCGGACGTGGCCTCGCCCGCCTACGACGTGCTGCTGCGCGCATGGACGAGCCTCATGGCCGCGGCGGAGGTGCCGGCCGATGCCATCGAACGCATGCGCGATGCGTACACCCGGGATGTCGGGATGCTTCCACCGGAGCGGATTGCCGCGATCATCGCCGCAGGAGGTTTCCAGCCGCCGGTGCCGTTCTTCCAGGCCAGCCTGATCCATGGCTGGCTGTCCCGGCGTGGCGATCATGTGCCCTGAGTCGGTACCGCGGGCCGCCGGCACGCAGCAGTGCCCGCCGCCGTTCCCTTCCAGCCGAAGTCCCCACGGCGACGGCACCGCCGTCGTCCCCTTCAGCCGTGGTAACCACGCCTCATACCTTGATGACGCCGGAGCATCAGGCGACGTCCGCGTATCGGCGCATGCCCGTTAGAATCGGCCGATGACCGAGTTCATCCCCGAAGGCAGCCGCTTCCACGCGCTCGCCTCGCCCTTCCCGATGAAGCGCGGCGGCCAGCTGCACGGCGCGCGCATCGCCTACGAGACCTGGGGCACGCTGGCCGCCGATGCCGGCAACGCCATCCTGATCGTCACCGGGCTGTCGCCCGACGCCCATGCCGCCAGCCACCCGGACAACCCCGCGCCGGGCTGGTGGGAGCCGATGCTCGGCCCCGGCCGGCCGATCGACACCGACCGCTGGTTCGTGGTCTGCGTCAATTCGCTGGGCAGCTGCAAGGGCTCCACCGGCCCGGCGTCCCTCGACCCGGCCACAGGCCGGCCCTACCGGCTGGCGTTCCCCGAGCTGTCGGTGGAAGACATCGCCAATGCCGCGGCCGAGGTGGTGCGCGCGCTCGGCATCCGGCAGCTGGCCTGCCTGGTCGGCAACTCGATGGGCGGCATGACCGCGCTGGCGCTGCTGCTGCAGCACCCCGGCATCGCCCGCACCCACATCAACATTTCCGGCAGCGCCCAGGCCCTGCCCTTCTCCATCGCCATCCGCTCACTGCAGCGCGAGGCCATCCGCCTCGACCCGGCGTGGAACGGCGGCGACTACGACGAGGCGCATTACCCGGAATCGGGCATGCGCATGGCGCGCAAGCTGGGCGTCATCACCTATCGCTCGGCGCTGGAATGGGACGGCCGTTTCGGCCGCGTGCGGCTGGATTCGGAACAGGGCGACGACGACCCGTTCGGCCTCGAATTCCAGGTCGAAAGCTACCTGGAAGGCCACGCGCGGCGCTTCGTGCGCCGCTTCGATCCCAACTGCTACCTGTACCTGGGCCGGGCGATGGACTGGTTCGACCTGGCCGAATACGGCGACGGCGACGTGATGGCCGGCCTGGCCAAGATCCGCGTGCAGCGGGCGCTGGCCATCGGCGCCAACACCGACATCCTGTTCCCGGTCGAACAGCAGCAGCAGATCGCCGACGGCCTGCGCGCCGGCGGTGCCGACACGCAGTTCATCGGCATGGATTCGCCGCAGGGCCACGATGCCTTCCTGGTCGATTACGACCGGTACGGCCCGGCGGTACGCGGCTTCCTCGACACGCTGCCCGGCGCTTGACCTACAGCGCGGCGGCGCGGGCGCCTACGCGCCTTTCCAGCCGCGGCTGATCCAGCGGCTTCTGCCGTGTGCGCATGCTGTCCCTGCCCCATCACCTGGAGGGACCATGCGCCGCCTGCCGACCTTGCTGCTGTACCTGTTGCTGCTGCCGCTGGCCGCCCTGGCGGCCGCCCCGCCCCTGATGCTGGCCGGCCAGTGGCACGACGGGCCGGACGTATCGCGCTACTGGGTGAGCGAAAAACTCGACGGCGTGCGCGCACGCTGGGACGGGCAGGCGCTATGGACGCGTGCCGGCCACCGCATCGAACTTCCTTCCGGATTCACGCACAACTGGCCGGCGCAGCCGCTGGATGGCGAACTGTGGGGCGGCCGCGGTCGTTTCGAGCAGACCAGTGCCACCGTGCGCATGCACCCGCCCGACGCCGCCGGCTGGCACGGCCTGCGCCTGATGGCCTTCGACCTGCCCGCGCACGCGGGCCCCTTCGACCAGCGGCTGGCGGCGCTGCGCGTCCTGGTCGCAGGTGCCGACTCACCCACGCTCGAGCTCATCCCGCAGCGGCGCATCGCCGACACCGCGGCCCTGCATCGCCACCTGGCGGCCATCGCCGCGGCCGGCGGCGAAGGGCTGATGCTGCATCACCAGGACAACCCTTACGTTGCCGGCCGCAGCGGCGGACTGCTCAAGCTCAAGCCCTGGGACGATGCCGAAGCGCGCGTCGTCGCGCACCTGCCGGGCAAGGGCAGGTACGCGGGCCTGCTCGGCGCGCTGCTTGTGGAACGGGCCGACGGCGCGCGCTTCCGCATCGGCAGCGGCTTCAAGGACACCCAGCGCATGGCGCCGCCGCCGATCGGCAGCCTGGTCACCTACCGCTACAACGGCCTGACCACGCACGGCCTGCCGCGCTTTGCGCGCTTCCTGCGCGTGCGCGAGGAAGCGCCAGCGGGCGACAGGCCATGATCCGGACGCCCGCCCATGGAATCGACCGGTTGTTACCAATCGGCATCGATGGCCATGGTGCCCCGGCACCTGCCTGGAGCCCTGCCATCAAGAAGCGCCCCCATCGCATTGCCGCTACACCAGGTCGGCCAGCGCCTGCGGTTTGCTCACCACGGCACCGTGGCCGGGTTCCGCACTTCGCCGGCCTCGGGCACCAGGCGCCCACGCTGCAGCCGGTACTGGCGGTGCACCACGCCGTCGGGCAGGTGGCCATGGGTGATCACCAGCAGGCTGCGCGCGCCCAGGGCCGCGGCCAGGTCGACCAGCAGCGCGTCGGCGGTATCCACGTCCAGGCCTTCGGTCGGCTCGTCCAGCACCATCAGCGGCGCGTCGCGCAGCAGGGCGCGCGCCAGCGCCAGCCGGCGCGCCTGCCCCGCGGACAGGGTGGCGCCGTTCTCGCCGACCCAGGCCTGCAACCCGCCCTGCCGGCGCGCCCAGTCGCCCAGCCGCACCTGTTCCAGCACGGCCCACAGCTGCGCATCGCCGGCCTGCGGATCGCCCAGCCGCAGGTTGTCGGCAATGCTGCCCGCGAACACCGGCGCGCCCTGCGGCAGCCACGCGATGCGGCGATGCCAGTCGTCCTGCGCCACCTCGCGCAGGTCCACGCCGCCGTAGCGCACCGCTCCCTGCTGCGGGTCCCACAACCGCAGCAGCAGCGCCGACAGCGTGGTCTTGCCGCAGCCGCTGTCGCCGCGGATCGCGATGCGCTCGCCGGGCCGCAGCTGCAGGTCGACACCATCGAGCAGCCGCCGGCTTTCGCCGGGCCAGGCGAACACCACCTGCTCGAATGAAAGCGTGGCCGGCGCGTCCGGCACGGCGCGCGGGCGCACGGGATCGGCAACCGACGGCGGCTGTTCGACGATGGCCTGCAGCCGTGCCGCCGATACGCGCGCCGACTGCAGCGCCTGCCAGGCCAGGCCGCAACCGGCGGCGACTTCCAGCAGCGCCACGGTCAGGAACACCAGCGCGGCGCCCAGCGGCGCGTCCACCCTGCCGTCCTGGAAGGCGGACAGCGCCAGCCACAGCATCGCCAGCAGGCCCAGGCCGGCGCAGGCCGCATGCAGCACGTTGCCGGCGATCAGGCGACCGCGGCGGCGGTGGTCGTCCACCGCGAGCTGGCGGGCTGCGCCGTCGACGCGGCCGCGCCACGCATCGCCCGCGTCCAGCGCGGCCAGGTCGGCCGCACCTTCCAGCCCCTCGTAGGCCAGCGTGCGCAGCCGCGTGCGATGGCGCGCACGCGCGGCCTCGCCGGCCTCGCCGCGGCGTACCGCCAGCACCGGCACGCCGATGCCGACCAGCAGCGACAACAGGAACAGCAGCACGCCCGCGGGCCAGTGGATGCAGGCGGCAACGACGATCGACGCCAGCGCGGCGCCGGCCAGCGCCAGCAGCGGCCCCACCGCGCGCACCAGCAGGCCGTCGACCTCGCCGATGTCGGACATCAGCCGCGCCAGCAGCTCGCCGGTGCGCGTGCCGCCCAGCCGCGCCGGCGCCAGCGGCAACGCGCGCCGGAAGAACCACACACGCAGGTCGCGGGCGATGCGCAGGGTCGCGTCGTGCCCCACCAGCTTCTCGAAGTAGCGCGAGGCGATGCGCACCAGGGTCAGGGCGCGGATGCCGGCCGAGGGCGAGAAGAAATTGAACGTGGCGCCCGCGCCCGCCGCACCGGCCAGCGCGGCGCCGGTCAGGAAGCCGCCGGACAGGCCCAGCAGGCCGACGCCGGCCAGCATCGTCACCAGCAGCAGCGCCACCGCGCCGAGCAGGCGCCAGCGATGCCGCGCGAACACCGCGCGCAGGGCGTCGCCGCCGCTCATGCGCGCACCCCGTCATCCAGCCGCACCACGCCATCGGCCCAGCGCATCGCCGCCGCGCTGTGCGTGGCCATCAGCACCGCGCGGCCGCGGGTGAAGCAGGCCAGCGACTGCAGCAGGTCGGCCTCGGTCTGCGGATCGAGGAAAGCCGTGGGTTCGTCCAGCAGCAGCAGGTCCGGGTCGCGCAGCAGCAGCCGTGCCAACCCGATGCGCCGCGCCTCGCCGCCGGACAGGCCGAAACCGCGCTCGCCGATCACCGTATCCAGCCCCTGCGGCAACTGCCCGGCGAACCGCATCACCTGCGCCGCCTCGGCTACCGCGCGCAACCGCGCGTCGCTGGCGCCGGGATCGGCCAGGCGCAGGTTGTCGGCGATCGAACCGTGGAACAGGTACGGGCGCTGCCCGGCGTAGCCCACGCGCACGCCCTCGCGCAGCACGATGCGTCCGCCGCGCGGCGGCAACCAGCCGGCCAGCGCTTCCAGCAGGGTGCTCTTGCCGCTGCCGCTGGCACCGACCAGGGCCAGCCGCTGCCCCGCCGCGATGTCCAGCGAGAAATCCGTCAGCACGTCGTGGCCGGCGCCCATCGGGCGCAGCGCCAGCGAACGGGCCGCCAGCAGCGGCGCATGCGCCTGTGCCGGTTCGGGCGCGCACGCCGGTATCGCCGGCGGCGCCACGTCCGCCGCATCGCCGTCGTCCTCGAGCAGGCGTTCGACCTCGGCGGCGGCGGCCAGCGCGTTGGCGCGGTCGTGGTAGTGCGCGGCCAGCCGCCGCAGCGGCGCATAGAACTCCGGCGCCAGCAGCAGGCAGAACACGCCCGTGCCCAGCGTCGGCACCGTGGCATGCAGCGAGATCATCCCCAGGTAGCTCAGGCCCAGGTACAGGGCCACCATCGCCACGCTCACCGAGGCGAAGAACTCGAGCACGGTGGAGGACAGGAAGGCGATGCGCAGCACCTTCATCGTGCGCCGCCGCACGCCTTCGGCGGCGGCGGCGATGCCGGCCAGTTCGTCCGCGCCGCGCCCGTACAGCCGCAGCAGCCCCAGGCCCTTGATGCGGTCGGCGAAATGCCCGCCCATGCGCGCCAGTTCCTGCAGCTGCTCGCGGCCGGCGGCTTCCGCGCCCCAGCCCACCAGCATCATGAACACCGGCACCAGCGGCCCGGTGCACAGCAGGATCAGGGCTACGGTCCAGTCGACCCAGGCCACCGCCGCGACGATCAGCAGCGGCACCACCATCACCTCGGCGCGGACCGGCTGGAAACCGGCGTAATAGCCTTCGATGGCGTCGCCATGGGCGAGCAGCAGCTCGCCCAGTTCGCCGCTGCGCCGCTGCCGCAGCCACAGCGGCCCCTTGCCGAGCAGGCGCCGGTAGACCTGCGCGCGCAGCGCCAGCCGCGCGGCGTCGGCCACCTCGCCGGCCGCCTTCTGCGACAGCCCGCCCAGCACGCTGCGCAGCAGCACGGCCAGTGCCAGTACGCCGAATGCCGGCCCCAGCTGCGCGACCGGGTGATGCGCGACCAGCCCTCCCTGGATCAGCCAGGCGATCGCGCCGGCCTGCACGACCAGCAGCGCGCCCGACAGGCAGGCGGACAGCGCCGCGACCCGCTGCTGCCCGCGCGCCGCGCCAGCCAGCGCCGACAGCCATTGCGTGTGCCGGCGGCGCTGCTGGCGCGCGGCATCGGCCGGATGGGGAACCTCACTCAAGACGGGCAACCTGCTGGGAAGGATCGGGCGTCGGCACGCATGATCGCATCCGCGCGTGCCGCACATTCACCGCTGCGACGCCATGTCGCATTGATCCAGGTCAAGGCCGGGATCACCATCGAACACGGAAAATTCACAAACCCTCCCCAGTACCGCCCCCATGATGCACCCACCCCGAAAGGTAGCCAGGCCATGATCGACACCACCGTCGTAGATCTGTCGCGCCTGCAGTTCGCGCTGACAGTGATGTACCACTTCCTGTTCGTTCCCCTGACCCTGGGACTGTCTTTCCTGATCGCGATCATGGAGAGCGTCTACGTGATGACCGGCAAGGACGTCTGGCGGCGCATGACGCTGTTCTGGGGCGCGCTGTTCGGCATCAACTTCGCCATGGGCGTGGGCACCGGCATCGTCATGGAATTCCAGTTCGGCATGAACTGGTCCTACTACAGCCACTACGTCGGCGACATCTTCGGCGCGCCGCTGGCGATCGAAGGCCTGATGGCGTTCTTCCTGGAAGCCACCTTCATCGGCCTGTTCTTCTTCGGCTGGAACCGCCTGGGCAAGGTACAGCACCTCACCGTCACCTGGCTGATGGCGCTGGGCACCAACCTGTCGGCGCTGTGGATCCTGATCGCCAACGGCTGGATGCAGCTCCCGGTCGGGGCGGTGTTCAACCCCGAAACCATGCGCATGGAAGTCGTGGACTTCATGGCCGTGCTGTTCAACCCGGTGGCGCAGGCCAAGTTCGTGCACACGGTCTCGGCCGGCTACGTCACCGGCGCGGTGTTCGTGATGTCGATCAGCGCCTTCTACCTGCTGCGCAACCGCCACCACGACGTGGCGCGCCGCTCCTTCGCGGTGGCCGCCGCGTTCGGCCTGCTGTCCTCGCTGTCGGTGGTGGTGCTGGGCGATGAGAGCGGTTACGCGGCCAGCGAGCACCAGAAGATGAAGCTGGCCGCGATCGAGGCGATGTGGGAGACCGAGCCGGCGCCGGCCGACTTCACCGCCTTCGGCATTCCCAACCAGCAGACCCACCAGAACGACTACGCGATCAAGATCCCCTACCTGATGGGCCTGATCGCGACCCGCTCGCTGGACCAGCCCATCCCCGGCATCCTGGAACTGGTCGAGCGCGCCGAGCACCGCATCCGCGGCGGCCAGCTGGCCTATGGCGCGCTGGAACGCATCCGCGCCGACCGCAACGACCGCCAGGCGCGCGAGATGTTCGACCGGCACTGGCAGGACCTGGGCCACGGCCTGCTGCTCAAGCGCTACCGCGACGACATCCTCAACGCCACGCCGGAGGAAATCTCACGCGCGGCGATGGACACCGTGCCGACCGTGGCGCCGCTGTTCTGGACCTTCCGCGTCATGGCCGGGCTGGGCTTCTATTTGATCGCCTTCTTCGCGGTGGCGTTCTACTACTCGTGCCGCAACAACTTCCAGAGCAAGCGCACCTTCCTGAAGATCGCGCTGTGGACGCTGCCGGCGCCGTGGATCGCGATCGAATGCGGCTGGTTCGTCGCCGAGTACGGCCGCCAGCCATGGGCGGTGGACGGCGTGCTGCCCACCTTCTACGCCGCCTCGGGCCTGGCCCTGCACCAGATCCTGTTGACCCTGACCGGCTTCGTCGCTCTGTACACGGTGCTGATGATCATCGAGATCAAGCTGATGCTGAAGGCCATCGCCAAGGGCCCGGACGCGATCCTGCCCTCGCTGCAGCCGCCGGCATCCCCGCACGCCACCGCGCCGGCCGCCGGCCAGGCCTGAGGCAAGGAGACTTCCATGGACTTCATTCTTCTGGACTACACCACGCTGCGCGTGATCTGGTGGCTGCTGCTGGGCGTGCTGCTGATCGGCTTCGCGGTGATGGACGGTTTCGACCTGGGCGTGGGCACGCTGCTGCCGTTCGTGGCGCGGACCGACGACGAACGCCGGCTGGTCATCAACACCGTCGGCCCGGTGTGGGAAGGCAACCAGGTGTGGCTGATCCTCGGCGGCGGCGCGATCTTCGCCGCATGGCCGCCGCTGTACGCGGTGAGCTTTTCCGGCTTCTACCTGGCGATGTTCCTGATCCTGTTCGCGCTGATCCTGCGCCCGGTCGGCTTCAAGTACCGCGGCAAGCTGCACAGCCAGCGCTGGCGCGACAACTGGGATCGCGCGCTGTTCGTCGGCGGCTTCGTGCCGGCGCTGATCATGGGCGTGGCCGTGGGCAACGTGCTGCTCGGCGTGCCGTTCCACTTCGACGACAGCCAGCGCGTGTTCTACACCGGAAGCTTCTTCGGCCTGCTGACGCCGTTCGCGCTGCTGGCCGGCCTGCTCAGCGTGGCGATGCTGGTCACCCACGGCGCGGCCATGCTGGTGCTCAAGACCGACGGTCCGGTGGCCGCACGCGCCGCGCGCCTGGGCAGCCTCGCCGCGCTGCTGGGCTTCGCCCTGTTCGCCATCGGCGGCGCCTGGGTCGCGTTCGGCCTGCCCGGCTATGCGCTCACCTCGCAGGTGGTGACCGACGGCCCCAGCAACCCGCTGCTGAAGACGGTGCAGGTCACCGCGGCCGGTGGCTGGCTGCACAACTACACGACCATGCCGGCCACGCTGCTGGCACCGGCGGCGGGCCTGCTCGGCGCGCTGGCGGCGGCGGTGCTGCTGCGCATGCGCCGCGGCGGCCTGGCCTTCCTCGCATCGGGCGCCTCCATCGCCGGCATCATCCTCACCGCCGGTTTCGCGCTGTTCCCGTTCCTGCTGCCTTCCTCCAGCCAGCCCGGTTCCAGCCTGACCGCCTGGGACGCCTCCTCCAGCCGCCTGACCCTGTGGATCATGCTGCTGGCCACCGTGCTGCTGCTGCCCATCGTCATCGCCTACACCACTTGGGTGTACCGCGTGCTCAAGGGCAAGACCACGCTGGACGAAATGGGCAGCAACCCGAACGCCTACTGACCATGACGCGCGCCTCACGGCGCGCCCCTCCGAAGGAGTCTTCCCATGTGGTATTTCGCTTGGATTCTCGGTGTCGGCTTGGCCTCCACCGTCGCCATCCTCAACGGCATGTGGTTCGAATCGCGCGAACAGCGCAGGGCCGAAGCGGAGCGTTAGCAATCGCGCCTGCGGTATTGCAAGAACGCCTGCCGGAGAGTATCTTTCCGCCTCCTTCGCGGGGTGTAGCTCAGTCTGGTAGAGCGCTACGTTCGGGACGTAGAGGTCGCAGGTTCGAATCCTGTCTCCCCGACCAGCTGTTTCCTGCTGCTGGAAGCAGGACTGATGGTTCCAGGCCGTGATCGACAATCAGGCTGCCGCCCTCGCCGGGCGGCGGCCTGATTTTTTTGGATCAGGCCAGCTCGCGCATGCCCTGGCGGGCCCCATCAACGCGGCAGCATCGACAGCACGTGGACCGGCACTGGCCTGGCGCCTGTCCGGCCAGTTCGAGGTTGCCTGCCCGCGCAGTTCGTCCAGGAACCCAGGCCGCCCGGCCCCTCAGTTGCTTTCGAGCCCGGCAGAAGGACCGTGTTTGATGAAGTCCACCATCATCCGCAGATACCCTTCGGGCTGGCGGGTGGACACCCGCTCGCCATGCGCATCGGTCTCGAACTCGTACATGCCATGGTCCGCGTGCGGAAACACGAAGATGGTGATCGGGCGACCCGCCCGCTTGAGCCTGTCCAGGCGGCGCAGCGTCTCGAAAGGGGGAGCATCGCGATCCTGCCCGCCCAAGAGCCACAGCTGTGGCACGTCGAGGTTGGACAGGACGGGCATCGGATCGTAATGGGCCGGCACCCCCTCGAGCAGCGCCGGAAAATCGCGGCGTATTACCGCCTCCGGCGTGGAAAGAAGATGGGAAGTGAAGTTGCCCCGCACGAACGGGAACCAGGGTTCTTTCCCATACCGTTCCTTCAGAGCACCGAGCCGCTCGAACCCTTCCGTGAAGTTGCTCTCGATGATGGCGGCTGACGCGCTGGCAACTTCGTCGGCCTTGCGCATCGCGTCCGGACCGAAGCCTGCACGCGCCAGGTCGAACGCGATCGCTTCGCGGTCCTCCTGGAGCGGCGATACGGCAAGCCCGAAGCTGACGATCACGAAATCCACCGGCTCGATCCTGGCGGCCAACGGCGCCACCCACCCGCCCTGGCTGCCGCCCTGGTATCCAATGCGCCCGGCTCGTTGGCCGGCGAGGCGCCTGGCCTCGCGCATGGCATGGAGGGCGTCGATGGCAAGGGTGAGGTAGTTCTGCGTATACCGCCCCTCCGAACGCCCCGTACCCCGCTTGTCGTATGCGAAAACCCCGATGCCCTGGCTGGCCAGTTCGCGCTGAAGCGAGTATGTGTCCACCGCCGAAGAGTGTTCGGCGCCGTGAACGAGGACAACGACGGGTACGGCCTGCTCTCCTGGCGGCAGGGTCAATCGCCCGCTCAGCGTGACGCCGCTTCCCTGGAAGCGCGTATCGATCTGGACGAGCGGTTCGCGCTCACCCGGAACGTTGTCGAAACGTATCTGGCCCTGGTCGCAGTCGAGCACCGTGAGTCGATGGCCATCCGGGCGATCGGTCCACCCCAGGGTGCTGTTCCATTCGCCATCGCTCTGCCGCACCAGCGCACCGGTCTGGCCCGCCGGACGCCGCCAGCGCGGCGCCCCGGATCCCCCGGGCCCGATGTCGAGCGTGCTGCCGTCCGCCATTCGATAGCTGCCGGTGAGGCAGGAAGGGGCATGAACCGCCGCTTCCGGCCCCCCGGCGATCGCTGCGACGGGACATGCGGCAACGACGAAGGCCGCAGCAAGGGAGAACCTGCGCATGGCGACTCCAATAATGTTATCGTTTACGTAACTGTTGACCAGAATGGCGATATGCGTCAACCCTCCAGGAAGAATCCCCACGTGACCGATTTCATCCAGCAGCAGGGACCGGCCTTCCTTGCCCACCTGCTGCGCCGGCTCGCCGACGAACTCGTGCAAGGCGCGGCCGACTGGTATCCAACGGTTGGGGTCACGGCACCGCCGCGTACGATATCCACGCTGCTGGCACTGGACGCGCATGGCCCGCTGGGGGTGACCGAGCTTGCGGGGCTGCTGCGGCAGTCGCATCCGCTCGTGATCGTCTGGATCAGGGAACTGACCCGCTTGTCGCTGGTGAAGTCCAGCGACGATCCGACCGATGGGCGTAGAACCCTGATAGGCCTGACGATGAAGGGGCGAAGCGAGCTGGTGCGTATCCGCAAGGCCCTCGTGGTCATGGAACAGGCGTCGGCCGAGTTGCTGGAGCAGGCGGGCGCCGATTCGTTCCAGATGCTGTGGGCCCTGGAGCGCGGCTGTCGCGAGCTGCCCTTCCTGCAACGCCTGCAGCAGAAATCGGGCTAGAGCGCAGCCCGGTCATCGGCCCCTGCCGTCCCATCCGGTCCGTCCGCCGGGTTCTCGTTTCCGCACCGGCGATGCGCGCAGGGCGCGATGAAAACAGTTGCGCAGCCCTCCCCTCGCCGCTATCATAGGCGGCTCCTTCGGGGTGTAGCTCAGTCTGGTAGAGCGCTACGTTCGGGACGTAGAGGTCGCAGGTTCGAATCCTGTCTCCCCGACCAGTTCGACAGAAGCCGGCCTTGCGCCGGCTTTTGTTTTTCGCCACCCATGTCGAACCCACCGGGCCATCGACGGGCGATCCCAGGAACCGCTCCCGGCGGTTCCTTCAGTTTTCCGCGGACCACGCGTCCCTCCCCGCCGTGTCCGCGCCGGAGCCACGCAATGTCCAATCCCGCCGCCACGGCACCCGGGGCTTCCCTGTTCAAGGGCCGCCTGCTGGCCTTCGCCGCCATCATCCTGGTCTCGGCCAACCTGCGCAGCGCGGTCACCTCGCTGACGCCGCTGCTGGACCGCCTCGGCCACCTGTTCGATTTCGGCAGCACCATGACCGGCGTGCTCGGCATGATGCCCACCGCCGCGTTCGCCCTGCTCGGCCTGAGCACGCCGCGCCTGATCCGCCGGCTCGGGCTGGAACGCACCGCGGTGCTGACCATGCTGCTGGCCACCGCCGGCCTGCTGCTGCGCGCCAGCGCCGGCAGCGTCGGCACGCTGCTGCTGGGCTCGGCGGTCGCGCTGGCCGGCATGGGCATCGGCAACGTGGTGGTGCCGCCGCTGGTCAAGCGCTACTTCGCCGACCGCGTCGGCACGCTGAGCACGCTCTACATCACCGTGCTGCAGGCCGGCACGATGGTCCCGGCGCTGCTCGCGGTGCCGGTGGCCGACCGCTACGACTGGCGCATCTCGCTGGGCATGTGGTCGCTGCTGTCGCTGGCCGCGCTGCTGCCGTGGCTCCTGCTGGCCCGGCGCGCGCCGCGGCCGCAGGCGGCCACTGCCGGCGCCGTCGCCCATGCGCCGGGGCGGGTGTGGAAGACCTCGCTGGGCTGGGGCATGGCGCTGATGTTCGGCATGACCTCGCTGGGCACGTATTCGCTGTTCACCTGGCTGCCCAAGGTGATGGTCGAGGCCGGCGCCAGCGAGGCGTTCGGCGGGGTCATGGTCGCGGTGTATTCGGCCATCGGCCTGCTGCCCTCGCTGCTGGTACCGGCGCTGGCGGTGCGCATGCGCAATCCGTTCCCGATCGCGATGCTGGTGTTCGGCCTCAACGCCGTCGCCTTCGCCGGCCTGCTGTGGGCGCCGATGCGGGCGCCATGGCTGTGGGCGGTGATCGCCGGCCTGGGCCCGTCGACCTTCCCGCTGGGCCTGACCCTGATCAACCTGCGCACGCGCACCCCGGCCGGTTCGGCGGCGCTGTCCGGCTTCATGCAGGGCGTGGGCTACAGCCTGGCCAGCCTCGGCCCGCTGCTGTTCGGCTGGCTGCATGGTGTCAGCGGCGGCTGGGCGTGGTCGTTCGCCTTCCTGATGCTGTGTTCGCTGGTCCTGCTGGTCGCGGCCTGGTTCGCCTGCAGGCCGCAGCAGCTCGAGGACCACTGGGCCTAATCTTACCCCCGGACCTGGCCCTCGCCGCGCACCACGAAGCGCTCCACGGTGAGCGCCTCCAGCCCCATCGGGCCGTAGGAATGCAGGCGCGTGGTGGAGATGCCGATCTCCGCGCCCAGCCCCAGCTCGCCGCCGTCGGAGAAACGCGACGAGGCGTTGACCATCACCACCGCCGAGCGCAGCGCATGCACGAAGGCCTCGGCGTGGGCCGGATCGCCGGTGGCGATGACCTCGGTATGGTCGGAGGTGTGGCGCTGGATGTGCGCCAGCGCCGTTTCCAGCGAATCGACCACCCGCACCGCCAGGATCAGGTCCAGGTATTCGGCGGCGTAGTCGGCCTCGTCCGCAGGCACCACGCCGGCCACCAGCGCCTGCGTGGCCGCGTCGCCGCGCAGTTCGACGCCCCGCGCGCGCAGCGCGGCGGCGGCCATCGGCAGGAAACGCGGCGCGACGGCGGCGTGCACCAGCAGGGTTTCCAGCGAATTGCAGGCCGCCGGGCGCGAGACCTTGCCGTCGACCAGCAGGCCCAGCGCCAGCTCCAGGTCGGCGCTGTCGTCCACGTACAGGTGGCACACGCCCTTGTAGTGCTTGATCACCGGCACCCGCGCATGCTCGGCGACGAAACGGATCAGGCCCTCGCCGCCGCGCGGGATCGCCAGGTCGACGATGTCGTTGAGCTGCAGCAGTTCGAGCATGGTCTCGCGGCGCAGGTCCTCGACCAGGGTCAGGGCCGCCTCGGGGATGCCGGCTTCGCGCAGGGCGCGCCGGAGCGCGGCGGCGATCGCGGTGTTGGAGTGGATCGCCTCCGAACCGCCGCGCAGGATCACGCCGTTGCCGGCCTTGATGCACAGCGCCGCCGCATCGGCGGTGACGTTGGGGCGCGCCTCGTAGATCATCGCGATCACCCCCAGCGGCACGCGCACCTTCTGCACGCGGATGCCGTTGGGACGCGTGTAGTCGCGGGTCACCTCGCCGACCGGATCGGGCAGCGCGGCGACCTCGCGCAGGGCGTTGGCGACGCCGGCCAGGCGCTGTGGGTTCAAGGCCAGGCGGTCCAGCATCGCCGCGCCCGTGCCCTTGTCGCGCGCGGCCTGCAGGTCGCGTTCGTTGGCGGACAGGATGACGCCGGCATCGGCCTCGAGCGCATCCGCCATCGCCGCCAGCAGGTCGCGCCGCGCCGCGCTGGAAAGCCGCGCCAGCACCTGCGAGGCGTCGCGGCACTGCAGGGCGAGGGTCTTGATGTCGGTCATGCGTGCAGCTCCTGTGATGCGGAATCGGTCGTGCCTGTCCCCGCTTTCCGCAGGAGCGGCTTCGGCCGCGAAGGGCTTTGCCGGTAAAGCCCCATCGCGGCTGAAGCCGCTCCTACGGGTATGCGGTCATGGCAGCAGGACCAGGTCGTCGCGGTGGATCACGTTGTCGCCATAGGTGTAACCGAGGATGCGCTCGATCTCGCGGGTGTGGCGGCGGCCGATGCGGCGCACGTCCACCGCCGAGTACTGGCTGATGCCGCGCGCCACGCATTGCGGGCCGTCCTCGCCGTCCACCCGCACCTCGATCATGTCGCCGCGGCGGAACTCGCCCACCGCGCCGGTCACGCCGCCGGGCAGCAGCGAGGCGCCCTTCGCGCGCAGCGCGCGCGCGGCGCCTTCGTCGATCATGATCGCCGCGCCCGGCTCGACCGGCGCGTGCCGCAGCCAGTACTTGCGCGCGGCGATGCGCGAGCGCCCGGCGTGCAGCCGCGTGCCGCGCAACCGGCCCTGCGCCAGGCCGCGCACCACCTCGCCGCTGCGGCCGTTGAACAGGAAGGTGTCGATGCCGGCGGCGCCGGCCTTGGCCGCGGCCTGCAGCTTGGTCTGCATGCCGCCGGTGCCGGCCGCGCTGCCGCTGCCGCCGGCCATCGCCATCACATCGGCGGTCAGCTCGACGACCTCATCAACCGGCCGCGCCCGCGGGTCGCGGCGCGGGTCGGCGGTGTACAGGCCGTCGATGTCGGTGGCGATGAACAGCGCATCGGCATCGACCAGCGCGGCGACGATGGCCGCCAGGTTGTCGTTGTCGCCGAGCTTGAGCTCGTCGACCGAGACGGTGTCGTTCTCGTTGACCACCGGCAGCGCGCCCAGCGCCAGCAGTTCGCCCAGCGTGGCGCGCGCATTGAGATAGCGGCGACGGTTGCGCAGGTCGTCGTGGGTGAGCAGCACCTGCGCCACCGGCCGCTCGAAGAAGCGCTGCCACAGCGCGATCAGCTGCGCCTGCCCGAGCGCGGCCAGCGCCTGCCGCGCGGCGAGGGCCGCGCCGGCCTCGGCCGCCCGGGGCACGATGGCGCGACCGGCGGCGACCGCGCCGGACGAGACGATCACCACTTCCCGGCCGGCCAGCAGGTTGGCCGAGACGAACTGCGCCAGCCCCAGCGCGAAGCGCGGGGTCAGGCCGCCGCCATCGGCCGCCAGCAGGCTGCTGCCGACCTTGAGCACCGCGCGCCGCCACGGCGGCAGGGTCTGCTCGGCGAAGGGCGAAGGCGCGGCGTCGTTCATGGGCTCAGCGGGTGTTCCATTCGTGCACGCTCAGTTCCGAGCAGTCCTGCAGGACCAGCGGATCGGTGGCGACGATGGCCCGCGCCTGCTCCAGGTCATCGACGTTGCACAGCACATAGGCGCCGCCGCTGCCGTCGCTGAAGCCGCCGGTCAGGTGCAGCCGCCCCTGCGCGCGCAGCGCGTCGAGGAAGGCCTTGTGTGGTTCGATCACGCTGGCGTCGAACGCCGGCTTGCGCATGGCCATCACCAGGTACAGCTTCACGTCGTTCTCCATGGCATCGGGTGCCGTCGCGCATGTTGCACTGCCGCGCGGCAGATGTGGGGGATGCTTTCGTTTCCAACCAACCCGCGGTCCGTGCATGGCGCGCCGATGCGGGCCTGCCCCGCATCGGCCTTCCCGGCGGAACTCCGTGCCGGGCGAGCCCGGCAACCTACGGTTGCAGCGCGGCCCAGCGTGCCTGCAGTTCGTCCAGGCGCAGGTCGGCGGCCGCGCCCGGCGACACGCGCGCGGCCAGGCTGCCTTCCGGGCTGCGCCCCTGCCCGGCCGTGTCCGCCGCCGCGGCGGCGGCCTTGTAGGCCTCGCGGAACGGCACGCCGGCCACGGCCGCTTCCACCGCCACGTCGGTGGCGTACATGCCCGAGTCGATGGCGGCGCGGATGTTGTCGTCGCGCCAGTCCAGGTTGGACAGCAGCGCCGGCAGCAGTTCCAGCGCCGCCAGGCCGCGGCCGAAGCCATGGAAGATCGCGCCCTTGGACGCCTGCAGGTCGCGGTGGTAGCCCGACGGCAGCGACAGCAGCTGCTCGATCTCGGTGCGCGCGGCGGCCACGCTGGCGTGGGTGGCGCGCATCAGTTCGATCACGTCCGGGTTGCGCTTGTTCGGCATGATCGAGCTGCCGGTGGTGTACTGCGCCGGCAGCGCCACGAAGGCGAACTCGCCGGTGGTGAACAGCGACAGGTCCCAGGCGATGCGGCGCAGGTCCAGCGTGGCGCCGCCGAGCGCTTCCAGCGCGGCCAGCTCGAACTTGCCGCGCGAGAGCTGCGCGTAGATCGGGCTGACCTGCATGCGCGCGAAGTCCAGCGCGCGCGTGGTGTGCTCGCGGTCCAGCGGAAGGTTGACGCCGTAACCGGCGGCCGTACCCAGCGGGTTGCAGTCGATCAGCCGGCGCGTGTCGGCCGCGCGCACCGCATTGTCGATGAAGGCTTCGGCCCAGCCCGCCCACCACATGCCCGCCGAGGACACCACAGCGCGCTGGATGTGGGTGTAGCCGGGCAGCGGCTGCTGCTGTTCGGCGACGGCGCGGTCCAGCGCCACCTTCGCCACCTCGCGGCTGATCTGCGCCACGCGCGCCAGCTTTTCCTTCAGCCACAGCCGCGTGGCGACCAGGATCTGGTCGTTGCGGCTGCGGCCGGTGTGGATCTTGCGGCCGGCATCGCCCAGGCGTTCGGTCAGGCGCGCCTCGATGGCCGAATGGCAGTCCTCGTACTGTTCGTCCAGCACGAAGGCGCCGCTGCGGAAATCCGCGGCCAGCTGCGCCAGTTCGCGCTTGAGCGTGGCCAGCTCGTCGGCCGACAGGATGCCGATGTGCTGCAGGCCTTCGGCGTGCGCGGTGCTGGCCTGGATGTCGTGCAGGAAGAATTCGCGGTCCAGGATCACGTCGTCGCCGGCGAGGAAGGTCTGGATCTTCGCGTCGACCGCGACACCGGGTTTCTGCCACAACAGGTTGGTCATCGGAAGCCTCTCGAATGGTTTTTCCGTAGGAGCGGCTTCAGCCGCGATGGGGACTTGCTGGTAAAGCCCCGTCGCGGCTGAAGCCGCTCCTGCGGGGAGCGGGTCAATGCGGGATCGCGGTCAGCTCGGGCAGCCCGAGCGCGAGGTTGAGGTTCTGCAGCGCCTGCGTCGCCGCGCCCTTGAGCAGATTGTCGATGGTCGCCACCACCACCACGCGTTTGTTGCCCGGGGCCAGGGTGAAGCCGCCGATCTGCACGCCGTGTCGGCCGGCGATGCGGCTGACCCACGGCGCCTCGTCCACCACCTCCACCAGCGGTTCGCCGGCGTAGCGCCGCTGGTACAGCGCCATCACCTCCCCGCGCTGGAGCGGCTGCTGCAGCCACAGGTTCGCGGTCAGGGTGATGCCGCGGAAATGCGGCGCCACGTGCGGCATGAATTCCACCGGCACGCCGAGCCGCGTGGACACCTCGCGCTCGTGCACATGGTTGGTCAGCGCGTACGGCATCAGGTTGTCGCGCAGCAGCGCGGTGTTGTTCTTGTCCGAGGGCGTGGTGCCGGCGCCGGAATAGCCGGACACGCCGAAGCAGGCCGGCGGCCCGGCCAGCTGCGACAGCAGCGGCGTGATCGCCAGCTGCATGGCCGTGGCGTAGCAGCCAGGATTGCTGATGCGCTTCTGCCCGGCGTAGGTATCGCGGGTCAGTTCCGGCAGGCCGTAATACCAGCTGTTGTCGAAGCGGTAGTCGGCCGACAGATCCACGATCACCGTCCCGGGCCTGGCGGCATCCAGCGCGGCGACGAAGGGCTCGGCCTTGCCGTTGGGCAGGGCCAGGATCACCGCGTCGGCGCCCTTGGCGGCCACCGCCTGCGGGTCGAGGCTTTCGTAGCGCAGTTCGCCGTTGTAGCCATCGTTGTGGTCGGCCACGCGCTGGCCGTCCAGCTCGCGCGAGGAGACGAAGGCCAGTTCGATGCGCGGGTGCGCGGCGATCAGGCGGATCAGCTCGGCGCCGGTGTGGCCGCGGGCACCGACGATGCCCAGCGAGAATTTCCTGTCGGTCATGAATGCGAATCCAGTAGGGACTGCAGATGGCTGCGTACCGCCGGCCATTCGCTGTCGAGGATGGAGAACACCACGGTATCGCGCGGCGTGCCGTCGGCGTGGCGCTTGTGGTTGCGCAGCACCCCGTCCTGCTTCGCGCCGAGCCGGGCGATGGCCGCGCGCGAGGCGTGGTTGAACCAGCTGGTCTCGAAGCCGATGGCGATACAACCCATCGCCTCGAAGGCATGGCGCAGCAACAGCAGCTTGGCTTCGGTGTTCACGCCGGTGCGCTGCACCCGGCGGTGGTACCAGGTGTAGCCGATGTTCAGCCGCGGCACGCCCGCGTCCAGCGCGTAATAGCGCGTGCAGCCCACCACCTCTCCGGCGGCGTCCCGGACCGCGAACGGCAGCGCCTCGCCGCGCGCCTGCGCGTCCAGCGCCGCGGCGACGTAACGCTCCACCGCCTCCGGCGCCGGCACGTTGGCGTACCACAGGCGCGACAGCTCGCCCTCGCCCAGCGCCTGCCGCAGCGCGGGCACGTGTTCGATGCGCAGCGGTTCCAGCGCGACATGCGCGCCACGCAGCTCCGGCACGGTGTTCCAGCGGGTATTGGCCGAGGGTCCGCTCATGGCCTCACCCCTGCAGGCTGGCCTGGCGCCGGCCGCAATGCTCGACGAAACCGCGGATGCGCTCGAAGTCGCTGGCGCCGAACCAGAACACCTTCCAGTGATCCAGCTTGTAGCAGCCGTCGGACTCGGCGTAATAGAAGTGGTTGACCGGGTTGCCGTTGCGCGAGCGCCAGAACAGTTGCGGGGTCTCCTCCAGCATCACGTTCCACACCGCGCGCCCCAGGCCTTCGCCCTGCGCGTCGTCGAGCACGGCGAACTTGTCCAGGTACACGCCCTCGGCCTCGTCGGTAAGGATCACCGCGGTGCGGTAGTTCTCGCTGACGTAGGCGCGCAGCAGCCGGGTCTTCTCGAAATAGTCCGGCACCAGCTGGCGGCCGAAGCTGGATTCGATCAGCGCCTTCAGCCGCGCGGTGTCCAGCTGCTCCCACGACGTCGCCCTGAGCACCTTCTCGCCGCGGCGGACCAGGGTGCCCGAACCCTTGTGGGTGAACAGCTCTTTGGCCAGGTCGGCCGGGCGCGTGATCGATACCGAGGATTCCTCCGGCAGCCTGTCCAGCAGGTCCTTGATCTGCTCGATCTTGACCTTCATGCCGCCGTGCAGCCACGGCTGCTGGATCAGGTGCTCGTATTCGGTGGACAGGTTGATCGAATCGATCAGTTTGCCCTCGGCATCGAGCAGGCCGCCGGTGCCGGTGAGGAAGATGATCTTGTACGGCTGCAGCTCCTGCACCAGCTCGTTGGCGGCGAAATCGGCATTGACGTTGAGGATCTGCCCGCTCGGGGTTTCGCCCAGCGAGGTGATGACCGGGATCGAGCCGGCGCGCAGGCTGGCCTCGATCGGCGCCAGGTTGACCCGCTTCACCTCGCCGACCAGCCCGTAGACGTCCTGGTCGAGGTACTCGGCCTCGAACACGCCGCCGGTGATCGAGGTGGCGCGCGCGCCATTCTGCTGCAGCGCCTCCACCAGCTGCAGGTTGGACTGCTGGAACACCTTGCGCACGATCGCCAGCGCTTCGGGCGTGGTCACGCGCAGGCCGTTGACGGTGCGCTTCTCGATGCCGGCCGCCGACAATTCGGCGTCCAGCTGCGGGCCGGCGCCGTGCAGCACGATCGGGGTCAGGCCGACTTCCTGCAGGAACGACAGCGAGGAGGTCAGTGCGTCCAGGTCGTCGCGCAGCACCGCGCCGCCGACCTTGACCACGGCGAAGCGCTTGGCGTCCAGCTGCGAGAAGCGCTTGAGGTACTGGCTGATCTCCTTCGCGCTGGCCATGCTCGAGAGCAGGCGCACGATGGTCTGGCGGGTCTGGCGGTGGGGTTGCATGGCGTGTGGTTCGTCTGTCGTAAAGGGGGAACGCGGCGCTCAGGCGCCGCGCTGCAGGATCTTGAGCACCGAGCCGGCGTAGCGCTGCAGCTGCTCCAGGGTCACGAACTCGTCGGCGGTATGGGCCTGGGCGATGTCGCCGGGGCCGTAGACCATCGTGGTGTAACCGGCGGCGGAGAACAGCGAGGCCTCGGTCCAGAAATCGACGGCATTGCCGATCGGCAGGCCCAGCTCGTCGGCGATGTCGCGCGCGGCCAGGCGGCGTTCCTCCGCGCGCGCGATGTCGCCCGAGGGCAGGCTCGGGCCGCGGAAGGTTTCCTCGAAGTGCGCCGCGGCCGGTTCGGCGAAGCCGGCGAAGGTCGCCAGCAGCTGGTCGACGTCCATCGACGGCAGCGGACGGAAGCCGAAACGCAGCTCGGCCTCGGGCGCGATCATATTGGCCTTGATGCCGCCTTCGACGCGGCCGATGTTGAAGCGCAGGCCGGTCAGGCCGCCAAAGCGCGCATGCGCCAGCGACTGGACATGGTCCAGCGCGCGGCCGCCCCAGCGCATGGCCTGGTGCAGCGCGCTGGCTGCCGCGTCCTGCCGGCCGGACGCATGGCCGGCACGGCCGCTGAACTTCATCAGCACCGAGCTGATGCCGCGGTGCGCCAGCACCGCCTCGCTCATGGTCGGCTCGGCCACCAGCACCGCTTCATAGGGAATGCCGCGGGCCAGGAAGGCGGCAATGCAGCGCGGGTCGTTGGCCTCCTCGTCCGAGGAGAACAGGAAGGCCGCATCGCCATCGGTGAGATTGGCCGCGGCCACCAGCGCCGCAGCGGCGCCCTTGATGTCGCACACGCCCAGCCCGACCACGCGGTCGTCCAGGCGCCGCATCGCATGCGGGTCGGCGCTCCAGTGCGGCGAATCCGGCACCGTGTCCAGGTGCACGTTGAACAGGTACTTCGGCGTGCCGCGCACCGCATACAGGCTGACCGCGCCGGCGCCATGGTCGATCACCTCGACCGCGAACCCGGGCAGGTTCGCGCGCAGGTAGTCGAAGATGCCGCCGGTGGTGATCGCGCGCGGCGGGTTGCGGGTGTCGAAGGACACCAGCTTTTCCAGGTGCGCGAGGGTGGAATCGAGGAGTTCGGTCATCGGGATGCGTGAATGAGGTTCGGGCCGGCGCTGTCCGCGTCGGTCAGGGAATCGGACGGGTGATTTCCATCAGCCGCTCGGGCCGGGCAACCGGCGTGAAACCGTAGTGCGCATACAGGCCATGCGCGTCCAGGGTCGCCAGCATGAAACGGCGCAGCCCCTGCAGCTGCGGATGGGCCATGATGGCGTCCATCAGCTGCCGGGAATGGCCATGGCCGCGGTGCTCCGGCAGGACGAACACGTCGGCCAGATAGGCGAACGTGGCCGCGTCGGTGATGACCCGCGCGAACGCCACCTGCCCTGCACCGTCGAGGTAGCCGCCGAAGCACAGCGAGCCGGCGATCGCACGCTCCACCGTTTCCTTCGAAACGCCGGGGCTCCAGTAGGCCCCGGTCGAAAGGAAACGATGGATCAGGGGAACGTCGAGCTCCCCCTTGTCCGTACTGATGCGCAGCCCGCCCATGCCATCGTCCTCAGCCGTTGTTGACCTGCGCGTACAGCGTGGAGCTCATGCCGAACAGCTTGATGAAGCCCTCGGCTTCCTCCACGCCCCAGTCGGCCGACTGCGCGTAGGTCGCGCCCTTGGCGTTGAGGATGTGCGGGGACTTCACCGCCACCGCGTCGACGCGGGCGCCGCGGGTCTCCAGCACCACCTCGCCGTTGACCTTGCCCTGCGAGGACTGCAGGAAGGCTTCCAGGTCGGTCTTCAGCGGGTCGTGGTAGAAGCCTTCGTAGACCAGCTCCACCCACTTGCGCGCCACGTCCGGCTTGAAGCGGTTCTGCTGCTTGGTCAGCACCGCGTCCTCCAGCGCGCGGTGCGCGGCCAGCAGCGCGGTCAGGCCCGGCGCCTCGAACACGATGCGGCCCTTCAGGCCGATCACGGTGTCGCCGGTGTACACGCCGCGGCCGACGCCGTACGGGGCGAACAGCTTGTTGAGCCGGGCCAGGATCTGCTCGCCCGGCAGCGCCTTGCCGTCCAGCTCCACCGCCTCGCCGTGGACGAACTTCAGGGTCACGGTCAGCGGCTCGACCGGCCATGCGCTGCGCGGCGCGCACCAGCCGCGCGCGCCCTCGCCCGGGGCTTCCCACTTGTCGATCTCGCCGCCGGACATGGTCACGCCCAGCAGGTTCTCGTTGATGGTGTAGGCCTTCTGCTTGGCGCGCACGCCGAAGCCGCGCTCCTCCAGGTAGGCCTGCTCGTAGGCGCGGGTCTGGGTGTGCTCCTTCTGGATCTCGCGGATCGGCGCCAGGATGCGGTAATCGCCCTGCGCCTTCACTGCCAAGTCGAAGCGCACCTGGTCGTTGCCCATGCCGGTGCAGCCGTGGGCGATGGCGTTGGTGCCCAGTTCGGCGGCGCGCCTGAGGGCGGCGTCGACGATCAGGTAGCGGTCGGACACCAGCAGCGGGTACTGGCCCTGGTAGCCCTCGCCGGCCCACACGAACGGCTTGACGAAGCCTTCCCAGATCGCCGGGCCGCCATCGACGGTGACATGGCTGCTCACGCCCAGTTCGGCGGCGCGCTTCTCGATGGTCTCGCGCTCCTCGGCGTCCACGCCGCCGGTGTCGGCGAACACGGTGTGCACGTTCCAGCCGCGCTCCTGCAGGTAGGGCACGCAGAAGCTGGTGTCCAGGCCGCCGGAGAAGGCCAGGACGATGTCGCGGGAGTCGTTGGGGGTGGTCATGTGCGGAGTCTCGTTGGACGGCACGGCGGCCGCCGTTGGGGGATCGGGGAAGGGAAAGCGGCGGGAGGGATCAGCGGACCAGCGCGGCCATGATCGCCTTCTGCACGTGCAGGCGGTTCTCGGCCTCGTCGATGGCGATGCACTGCGGCGAATCCATCACGCCATCGGTGGCCTTGACGTTGCGGCGCAGCGGCAGGCAGTGCGAGAACACGCCGTTGTTGGTCAAGGCCATCTTGGCTTCGTCGACGATGAAGTGCTTGTACTGGTCGCGGATGGGTTTTTCCGGCGCCCAGTTGCCGAAGTACGGCAGCGCGCCCCAGCTCTTGGCGTAGACCACGTCGGCGCCGCGGTAGGCGCTCTCGATGTCGTGGCTGACGGTCAGCGAACCACCGCTCTCGGCCACGTTCTGCTCGGCCCAGCCCATGTAGCGCTCATCGAGGACGTACTGCTCGTTCGGGCACAGCAGGGTCACGTCCATGCCCAGGCGGGTGGCGATGGTCAGCGCCGAGTTGGCCACGGCGGTGTTCAGCGGCCTGGGATGGTAGGTCCAGGTCAGCACGTACTTCTTGCCGCGCAGGTCGCTGGTGCCGAAATGCTCCTGCAGCGCCAGCGCGTGGGCCAGTTCCTGGCAGGGATGGGTGATGGTCTCCATGTTGATCACCGGCACCGGCGAATACTTCGCGAATGCCTTGAGCACGATGTCCTGGCGGTCGTACTGCCAGTCCACGAACTTCGGGAAGGCACGCACGCCGATCAGGTCCACGTAGCGGCCCAGCACCTTCGCCACTTCGGCGATGTGTTCCTCGGTGTCGCCGTCCATCACCGTGCCCAGGTCGAACTCGATCGGCCACGCGTCCTTGCCCGGCTGCAGCACGATGGCGTGGCCGCCCAGCTGGAACGCGCCCAGCTCGAAGCTGGTGCGGGTGCGCATGGAGGGGTTGAAGAACACCAGGGCGATGGACCTGCCCTTCAGGTCATCGCCCAGCTTGTTGCGCTTGAACAGCGCGGCCTGGGTCAGCAGCGCGTCGAGCTCGGCGCGGCTCCAGTCCTGGGTGTTCAAGAAGTGCTTCACAGACATCGATCCATCCTTTGCGGCTGCGGGGGCCGCCGTTGCCGGCGGCAGGATGCGCGGATGCGCGGCTCATTGCAGTTGAAACTTTCGCGGAACAGAAACGAAAAAACCCAGCCTGGGCTGGGTTTTCCGAACAGACAGCACGAAGCTCCGGCTTACCCAGCGAATATGTGGGATTCCGGTCGGCGGGCACGCGAGGTCATGCCGGAGGCCATCCGGGCGGTGCTGGTTTCGTGCTGGAAGCTGTTCGCCTTCATCGTCGCGCATGGTCGCACGCGTCCCGGCACCACGCAAGTACCGCGGTGCAACATCAGGGATTGGAGGGACCGGGCTGCGGGCCTTCGCCCAGTTCCGGGGTGATCGACACCCGCAGCTTCAGGCGGTTGCCCGGGTCCTCGGGCAGGCGCGAGCGGAACTTGACGCCCTTGTAGACGTAATCCACGTCGTAGGCGATGGGCCGGCGGAACTCGCGGCCGACCTCGATGATGCGGCACTCCGGGGTGAGCAGCGCGCCGTTGCCGCCGGCCTTGGCGCGGCGCGCCTCCAGGCCGGCCTCCAGGTCGGCCTCGTCCTCGCCGCCCTGGTGGCTGAAAATGCCCTTCACCGAATCCCAGAAGCGGCGGAAGCCGCCCTTCTCCTCCTCGGCCTTGACCTCCACCGGCGCCAGGGTGAGCGTGGACACCGGCTCGCAGTGCTCCTCGGTGCGGGTGGCGCGCAGGGTCTGGAACACCGGCTCGACGTTGAGCACCTGCGCATAGTCGTAGCGCACGTTCTCGACGACGGCCACGCGGTTGCGCAGGTCGGCGTTCTGCGCCCCGGCCGGCGCGGCGGAGACGGCCAGCAGGCAGGCCAGGGACAGCGACACGGGAGCGCGCTTCATCGACACTTCAACGGGGACGGATGACGGGTAACCACCGATATAGTGTAGGCAGCACGAGGGACGGAGGCTGAACATTACCCGTCCATCGCCCCGCTGCCCAGCCCGGGCGTGCCCGCCCCGCCCCGGGCCGCTAGAATTGCCGGTTCTGCCTCCCCTCCCCACGGCACGCCCATGGCCCTGCACCTGTACAACACCCTGACGCGGCAGCTGGAGCCGTTCGCCCCGCTGGACCCCGCCGCCCCGACCATGTACGTGTGCGGCCCGACCGTCTACAACTACGTGCACATCGGCAACGCCCGCGGCCCGGTGGTGTTCGGCGTGCTCGCCGGCCTGCTGCGGCGGCGCTACGGCGCCCTGCGCTACGCCCGCAACATCACCGACGTCGACGACAAGATCAACGCCGCGGCCCGCGAGCAGGGCGTGCCGATCGCGGCCATCACCGATCGTTTCGCCGCCGCCTACCGCGAAGACATGGCCGCGCTGGGCGTGGCGCCGCCGGACATCGAGCCGGAGGCCACCGCCCACATCCCGCAGATCATCGCCATGATCCAGGGCCTGATCGCCAGCGGCCATGCCTATGCGGCCGAAGGCCACGTGCTGTTCTCGGTTGGCAGCTACAAGGATTACGGCAAGCTCTCGCGCCGCGACCCGGAGGAAATGCTGGCCGGCGCCCGCGTCGAGGTGGCCCCGTACAAGCGCGACGCCGGCGATTTCGTGCTGTGGAAACCGTCCAGCGACGACCTGCCCGGCTGGGAATCGCCCTGGGGCCGCGGCCGCCCGGGCTGGCACATCGAATGCTCGGCGATGGCCGCCGCCCACCTGGGCGACACCATCGACATCCATGCCGGCGGCGTGGACCTGCAGTTCCCGCACCACGAGAACGAGATCGCGCAGAGCGAATGCGCCCATGGCGGGCGGACCTTCGCCCGCTTCTGGCTGCACAACGGCATGCTCAACTTCGGCGGCGCCAAGATGAGCAAGTCGCTGGGCAACATCGAGCGCGTGCACGACCTGGTGCGCCAGCACCCGCCGGAGGCGCTGCGCTACGCGCTGCTGTCGGCCCACTACCGGCAGCCGCTGGACTGGTCCGACGCCCTGATCGAGCAGTCCGTGCGTACCCTGGACCGGCTCTACGGCACCCTGCGCGACCTGGGCGACATCGCGGCCGGGGCGGCCATTCCGGCCGCGGTGGAAGCGGCGCTGGAGGACGACCTCAACACGCCGCTGGCGCTGGCCGAGGTGGCGCGCATCGCCGGCGAGGCGCGCAAGGCCGACAGCCCGGGCGACAAGGCGCGCCTGAAGGGCGAACTGCTGGGCGCGGGCCTGGCGCTGGGGCTGCTGCAGCAGGCGCCGGCGGCGTGGTTCGGCCGCGGCGCGGACGCCGGCGACGATGCCCGCATCCAGGCGCTGATCGACGAGCGCATCGCCGCCAAGCAGGCGCGCGATTTCGCCCGCGCCGATGCCATCCGCGACCAGCTGGCCGCCGAGAACATCGTGCTGGAAGATACGCCGCAGGGCGTGCGCTGGAAGCGCGGCTGACGCCCGCCGAGACGTGCGGGCTCCGGCCCGTACCCTCACCCCAACCCCTCTCCCGGAGGGAGAGGGGCTCGCGACGACAACACAAGACCCGAGATGACCGACTCCCCCTTCCCCCTCGAAGCCACCGCCGCCGAAGCGCAGGCCGCGATCGCCGACGAATTCTCCTTCTTCGGCGACTGGTCCGAGCGCTACCAGTACCTGATCGACCTGGGCCGCAAGCTGCCGGCCTTCCCGGATGAGTGGAAGACCGAAGAGCACCGCCTGCACGGCTGCCAGTCGATGGTGTGGATCGTGCCGGAAGGCAACGCCGGGCGGCTGGTGTTCCATGCCATCAGCGACTCGGCCATCGTCTCCGGGCTGATCTACCTGGCGCTGCGCGTCTATTCGGGCCGCTCCGCCGCCGAGATCCTGGCCACCGAGCCGGACTACGTGGCCGCCATCGGCCTGGCCCGGCACCTGTCGCCGACCCGCAGCAACGGGCTGGCGGCGATGCTGTCCTTCATCCGCGACACCGCGCGGTCGCAGCCGCAGTGAGCGCCGGCACCGGCGATGCGGGTCTGGGCGCGCTGCTGCGCCAGGCCGGCTTCGTGCAGCTGCTGGCCTACCGCATCACCGCGATGCTGTCCTACCAGATCGTCGCGGTCACGGTCGGCTGGCACATCTACGAGATCACCCGCAATCCGTTCTCGCTGGGCCTGGTCGGCCTGGCCGAAGTGCTGCCCTATTTCTGCGTGGCGCCGTTCGCCGGCTACCTGGTGGACCACCTGCCGCGGCGCCGGCTGGGCATGGTCGCCAGCCTCGGGCTGGTCGCCACCGCCGCCATCCTCTGCGCGGTCGCGCTGGGCGGGCTGCCGTTCCGCGGCGTGTGGCCGATCTACCTGGCCATCGCGCTGACCGGCATGGTCCGCGCCTTCCTGTCGCCGATCTACAACGCGCTGTTCGCGCGCGTGCTGGCGCGCGGGCAGTACGCGCGCGGCGCCGGCTTCGGCAGCGTGGTGTTCCAGGCCGGCATGGTGCTCGGGCCGGCGCTGGGCGGCGTGCTGGTCGGCTGGGGCGGCAAGGGCCTGGCCTATGGCGTGGCCGCGTCGATGGCGGCGCTGGCCGTTGTCGCGCTGGCCATGCTGCGGGTGCAGGAAGCGCCGCCGCCGCAGACCCGCGCGCCGATCTTCGCCAGCATCGCCGAGGGCGCCCGCTTCGTGCTGTCCACGCCGGTGATGCTCGGCGCGATGGCGCTGGACATGTTCTCGGTACTGCTCGGCGGCGTGGTGGCGATGCTGCCGGCCTTCATCCAGGAAATCCTGCATTACGGCCCGGAAGGCCTGGGCATCCTGCGCGCGGCGCCGGCGCTGGGCTCGGTATGCGTGGGGCTGTGGCTGGCCCGCCACCCGCTGCACCGCAACGCCGGCCGCGTGCTGCTGTACGCGGTGGCCGGCTTCGGCCTGTGCGTGATCGGTTTCGGCCTGTCGCACAGCTTCTGGCTGTCGGCGGCGATCCTGCTGTTCTACGGCGCCTTCGATGGCGTGTCGGTGGTGGTGCGCTCGACCATCCTGCAGTTGGCCACGCCCGACGAGATGCGCGGCCGGGTGTCGTCCATCAACGGCATCTTCATCAGCTCCTCCAACGAGCTGGGCGCGTTCTACGCCGGCACCATGGCGCGGCTGCTCGGCCTGGTGCCCGCGGTAGTGGTCGGCGGCTGCGCGGTACTGGGCGTGGCGGGCATCACCGCGTGGAAGAACCCGACGCTGCGGCGGTTGAACCTGCGCGACCTGCAATAGGTCAGAACAGCGCCGGCTGCGGCGCGGCGGCAACCGGCGCATGCAGTTCCGGCAGGCCCGGCAGGCGCCCGCGCAGCAGCGCATGGAAACGCAGTGCCTGTTCGGCGGCAAGGCGGTTGTCCGGGGTATGCAGGAATACATGCGGCGTGCGCCCCTGCTCGATCCAGGCGGCGACACGTTCGACCCACGGCAGCAGCCAGGCCTGGTTCGCCTCCAGGTCCGGCCCGCCGATGAAACGCACCTGCGGGCTGTTGCTGAATGCAGCGGCCCGCACCGGCAGGCGCGGTTTCTTCGACTGCGCGTGCCGCACCGCCAGGTCGTCGGCGGTGCAGGCGAACAGCGCGCGCGAATCCAGGCAGATGCGCTCCACGCCGCGCGCGTGCAGCAGGCGGTTGAGCGCGCGCTCCTCCGCGCCGCGGGCGAAGAACGCCGGATGGCGCACTTCCACGGCCCGCTCGCGCGTGGCGAGGTGATCCAGCCACGCCGCCAGTTCGTCCAGCCGCTCCGGGCCGAAGCGGGCCGGCAACTGCAGCCACAGGGGCGCGACGCGGGGACCGAGCGGCGCCAGCAGGTCCAGGAATTCCGTGGTGGCCTGCAGGTGGTCGCGCAGGTCGCCCTGGTGGCTGATGTCGCGCGGCAACTTGGCGCAGAAGCGGAAATCCGCCGGCATCGCTTCGGCCCAGCGCCGCACCGTGGCGGCGGCGGGCCGCGCGTGGAAGGTGGTATTGCCCTCCACCGCGTTGAAGGTGCGCACGTAGTACTCCAGGCTCTCGCCGGCCCGCAGATCGGCCGGGTAGAACGCACCGCGCCAGGCCGGCGCGTTCCAGGACGGGCAACCAAGTCGGTAAGGCAGGTGCTGGAGCATGGTCATGGCAGGCGGCATCGGCGGCCCAGTCTAAGCCGCGCCCCTCGCACCGGCTGCGATGCGCCACGCGCTGCCGGGACGGCCAACAGCATGGCGGCGCGCTGTCGAGCCTAGGATCCAGCGCAGATCGACGCCAGCCCTTCCCGATAGGACGTCACCCTGAAATCCGGGAAGCGGCGCTTGAACCGGCCGGAGTCGAACAGGTTGTCGTGCTCGTAGCGGGGCAGCAGTTCCCACATCTCGCGCACCCGCGGCGAAACCAGGCCGGCGGCGATCAGCGCCCACTTGCCGATGACGCCGTGGGACGGCTCCCGGCCGAAGACCTCGCAGGCCATATCGGCGAACTGTCCGTAGGTGGGCCGCTCGTCGCAGCACGGCAGATGCCAGGTCTGCCCATAGGCGTCCGGCGCGTTGCCCAGGGCCGCCAGCGCCCGGCTCGCATCCGGCGTCCAGATCAAGGTACGCAGCCTGTCGTCGCGCACCGGCACGCGCGGCGTCCTGCCGGCCTTGAGCCGGTCGATGACCAGTGCGTTGGTGAAGCTCTGCGTCCTGCCGGGACCATAGAACTCCGGTGCCCGGCCGATGAGCACGGGCATGTCGCCACGCGCCATTTCCTCCAGCACCATCGACGCCATCGCCGCACGCACCCTGCCCTTGCGCCCGACCGGCGCGAACGGCGTCGCCTCCGTCTGCAGGCGACTGTCCTGCGGGTACATGTAGGTATTGTCGAAATAGGCGAAGCGGGCTCCCGCGGCGCGGCTCGCATCCAGGGCGTTCCTCAGCATCGTCGGGAACTGCCTTTCCCACAGCGCCGTGTCCGGCGGCAGGCCGGCGGTGAAATAGACGACGCTGCTGCCCTCGACCGCAGCGGCGGTCTGCGCGGCATCGAGGAGATCGGCGGCAACCGTCGTGTCGTCGTCATTGACCTTGCGTGGATGGCGGCTGACCAGGCGCAGTCCGTCGCAATGGCCACGCCGCAGTTCCCGCGCCAGCTCCACGGCGATCTGTCCATTCGCCCCCAGAATCGTCTGCATTGCGTCCTCCTCGATGGGTCGCATTGGTTCTGCCGCCGAGGCTAACCTTGAAGTAGAGTTCAAGGTCAAATCCCCCGCCTTGGAAGATCGCCCGCATGAAGATCGGGGAACTTGCCGAGCGCACCGGCCTCGCCCCGTCGCGCATCCGCTTCTATGAGCGCATCGGCCTGCTCAGGGCGGTCGAACGCCAGGCCAACGGCTACCGCCGCTATCCGGCCGAAGCAGTGCTGGCGCTGCAGCTGATCACGACCGCGCAGCGGGTGGGCTTCAGCCTGGACGAACTGCGCACACTGCTACCTGGCGACCTGGCGCAGTGGGAGCATGGCGCGCTGCTGGACGCGCTGCACCGCAAGGTGGCCGACATCGAGGCGCTGCAGCTGCAACTGGCACGGGGCAAGGCGCAGCTGGTCGAACTGATCGGGCAGATCCAGGCCAGGCCGCAGGACATGGGCTGCGAAGCAAACGCGCAGCGGGTGCTGGCGGGCATGCGGCTGGCGGAAACGGACGATGCACGGCCTCCCGCGACCGCCCGGAGGCCGGCCCGGCGCTGATTTCCGTCAGCGAAGCAGCGCCGCGACCTGCCTGGCGGTCGCCCTGGCCGACTGCGGGTTCTGGCCGGTCACCAGGCGTCCATCGACCACCACCCTGGGGACGAACGGCAGCCATGCCTTTTCGTAATGCGCGCCGCGCTTTCTCATTTCCTCCTCGGCGTTGTACGGCACCTTGCCGGCGACGCCGGCCAGCACCTCCTCCCGCCACGAGAAGCCGGTGAGCCGACGCCCGGCGACCAGCAGGGAGCCATCGGAAAGCCGTGTGTTCAGCAGGCCGCAGTAACCGTGGCACACCGACGAAACGATGCCGCCACGCTCAAAGACGTCCCGCGCGATGCGCTGCAGTTCCTGCGCGTCCGGGAAATCCCACATGACCGCGTGCCCGCCGGTGAAGTAGACCGCATCGAAATCCGCCGCGTCGATGGCGTCTGGCCGGGCGGTCGTGGACAGCAGCGCCATGCACGCCGGATCGGCCAGCCATGCCTTCGCGGTGGCGTCGAGGTGCGGCCACTTCAGCGAGCGCGGCTCCAGCGGCGAGACGCCACCGGCCGGGCTCACCAGGCGTTGCTCATGGCCCTGCGCGGCGAACACCTGCCAGGCATGAGTCAGTTCCGACAGCCACAGGCCGGTCGGCTCGTTGCCGTCGCCATAGCGGGCCACGTTGCTGACTACGTGCAGGATGCGTCGGGGCATGCGATGGAACCTCTTTGAAAACGGATCCTGACTTCGAAGCGGTGTTGAAGGTCACTCGGCCACGGGGAGATGCCGCCACCGTACCACCGCCCCTGGAAATCTGCCGGAGCGGACAGCATCGCAGGGTCTGGGTGCGCATCGCCGGTGTGGCCAGGACAGAACGCCGTGCGGAGCAGGCCGGCTTGGGCGTGGCTGCAACCTCACCACCGCTCCCTGGGGCTGCCTTCGGAGCCTCCCGGTTGCCCGCATTCCGGCCTGGACGCGTTGCGGATCATATGAACAAAAACCCCGCGCTGGGCGCGGGGTTTGAACAGGCGGCAGCGACGCGGAAGCCTCAGTCGCCCTGCTGCTTCTGCAGATGCTCCCAGCGCTCCTGCGCATCGATGGTGCGCTCGGCGGTGAGGCGCGCTTCCAGGCGCTCCAGGCCGATTTCCTCGCCGGTGTCCACGCAGTAGCCGTAGTCGCCCGATTCCAGCCGCTTGAGCGTGCTGTCGATCTTGCCGATCAGCTTGCGGTAGCGGTCGCGGGTGCGCAGCTCCAGCGAGTTCTCGGTCTCGCGGGTGGCGCGTTCGGCTTCGTCGCCGATGTCGCGCACTTCCTCGCGCAGGTTCTCGATGGTCTGCTTGGATTCCTCGACCAGGTCGGCGCGCCAGTCCTGCAGGCGCTGGCGGAAGTACTCCTGCTGCAGCGGGCTCATGTACTCCTCGTCCGCAGACGGCTTGTAGCCGGCCGGCAGGATCGGGCGACCGGTCGCCTCGTCGGTCTTGTACTCGATCACTTTGTGCTTGCTGCGCGGGGCCGGGGCGGCCGAGCGCGCGGTTACGGCAACGGCGACCTTGCCGACCGGACGGACGGCGGCGGGTGCGGCGGACTTGACGGCGGTCTTTGCGGGGGATTTCGAAACAGGCACGGGATTCTTGGATTGCGGGGCCTTGGCCACCGGAGCCGGTGCCTTCGCCGCCGGCACCGGGGCCGGGGCGGGAACCTTCTTGGCGACTTCGGCCTGGACAGGCTTGGCCGGCACCGGCCTGGCGGCCGGTTTCGGTACGGACTTGACGACGGGTTTGCTGACCGGGGACTTGGAAGCCTTGGCTGCCGTCTTCACGGCGGCCTTGGCCACCGGCTTGGCAGGCTTGGCGGCCTTGACCACCTTGGCCGCCGGAGCGGTCACCTTCTTCGCCGGGGCCTTGCTGGCGGCCACCTTCTTGACGGGCGCCTTCTTGACCGCGGCCTTCTTGGCCACCGTCTTCTTGGCGGGCGCTGCCTGCTTGGCCGGGGCCTTCCTGGCCACCACCTTCTTCGCAGGCGCCTTCTTCGCAGCCGGCTTGGCGGTCTTGGCGGCCGGTTTCTTGACTACCGGCTTGGGCGCCGCCTTCTTGACTGCAGGTTTGGCGGTTTTCTTGGCGACCTTGACGGCCTTTTTTGCAGGTTTTTTAGCAGCCACGAAACGCTCTTCCTTGTTTCCCCCGGGGCCCGGGAAAGCGGGCCTTTATAGCCTACCCGACCAGCAGCGGCAACCGCGCCGACCGCCCCGACATGAACGGATGCCCGAGCGGCCCGGAGCGGCCCGGCGGCATCGCCGGATCGTCCCGCGCAGTTCGGAACGTGACCAGGCACGACCGGCGTACCCGGTGGGTGGAAGGCGTCCGAAGTCCGCCTGCCGCCTGTCCGGCATCGTGCGACAAATCCTTGGGCAATGCCAGCTGGCTTATCATCCCCGGGTGATCGGCCGACTTCTCATCGCCCTGCTGCGCTTCTACAAGCGCTTCATCAGCCCCCTGCTGGGGCCGCGCTGCCGCTTTGTCCCCAGTTGCTCCGAATACGCGATGGACGCGATCGGCGTACACGGCCCATTGCGGGGCGGCTGGCTTACGCTGCGCCGGCTCGGCCGCTGCCATCCGCTCCACCCCGGCGGCTTCGATCCGGTCCCGGAAAAGGCCGCCGCCCCCTCTTGCCGCTGCACAGGAAAACACTGACATGCCCTCCACGCTCATCACCAATGCCCGCATAGTCAACGAAGGCCGCACCTTCGACGGCGACCTGCGCATCGAGGACGGCCGCATCGCGCAGATCGGCAGCGGCCTGGCGCCGCGCGCCGGCGAGGAGGTGGTGGACGCCGCCGGCCGCTGGCTGCTGCCGGGCATGATCGACGACCAGGTGCATTTCCGCGAACCCGGGCTGACGCACAAGGGCGACATCGCCACCGAATCGGCCGCGGCCGTGGCCGGCGGCCTGACCAGTTTCATGGACATGCCCAACACCAACCCGCCGACGCTGGACTCCACCATCCTCGAGGCCAAGTACGAACTGGCGCGCGGCCGCGCCTGGGCCAACTACGGTTTCTACCACGGCGCCAGCAACGACAACCTTGAAGCCATCCGCGTGCTCGACCCGAAGAAGGCGCCGGGCGTGAAGGTGTTCATGGGCGCCTCCACCGGCAACATGCTGGTGGACGACCCGGACACGCTGGACGCGATCTTCCGCGACTGCCCCACCCCGATCATCACGCACTGCGAAGACACGCCGATGATCGACGCCAACATGAAGGCGTTCCAGGAGAAGTACGGCGAGGCGCTGACCGCGGACATGCACCCGGACATCCGCTCGCGCGAGGCCTGCATCAAGTCGACCCGGCTGGCGATGTCGCTGGCGCGAAAGCACGGTACCCGCCTGCACGTGCTGCACATTTCCACCGCCGACGAACTGGCGCTGTTCGAGAAGGGCCCGCTGATCCGCGCCGACGGCAGCCGCAAGCAGATCACCGCCGAGACCTGCGTGCACTTTCTGCACTTCGCCCGCCCGGACTATGCGACCAAGGGCAACCTGATCAAGTGCAACCCGGCGATCAAGGAAGTGTCCGACCGCGAGGCGATCACCGCCGCGCTGGCCGAGGACGTGCTGGACGTGCTGGCCACCGACCATGCCCCGCACACCTGGGAAGAAAAGCAGAAACCCTATGCGCAGGCGCCGTCCGGCCTGCCGCTGGTGCAGTACGCGCTGGTCGCCGCGCTGGAGCGCGTGCACGAGGGCAAGCTGACCCGCGAGCAGGTGGTGCAGAAGTTCGCGCATGCGCCGGCGCAGCTGTTCGACGTGGAGGAGCGCGGCTTCCTGCGCGAAGGCTACTTCGCCGACCTGGTGCTGGTGGAGGACGTACCGTTCACGGTCAGGCGCGAGGACGTGCTGTCCAAGTGCGGCTGGTCGCCGTTCGAAGGCACCACCTTCCGCTCGCGCGTCGCCTCCACCTGGGTCAATGGCCAACGGGTGTGGGACGGCAGCAGGCTGGTGGGCCAGCCCGCCGGCCAGCGCATGACCTACGCCCGCTGATGCGGTCGGCCTTCGTGTCCGGGGTGCTGCTGCTCGCGGCGCCCCTGCTTCCCGCTCCGCCGGCGCAGGCGCAGGACGGCATCGCCGAACTGGTCGACAACCGCGTGGTGTTTCCGGCCAGCGCCTCGCAGGGCGCGCTGGTGATCGGCAAGGTGCCGGCCGGCAGCACGGTGCGCTACGCCGGCCGCGACCTGCGGGTCAGCGCCTACGGCAGCGTGGTGTTCGGCATCGGTCGCGACGAAAAGGGCCCGCTGCAGGTGCAGGTGCGTCGCCCGGATGGCGGCAGCGAGACCGCGGCGATCGCGGTGACGCCGCGCGACTGGCCGGTGGAACGGGTCAACGGCGTGCCGCCGAAGACGGTGAACCCGCCGCCGGCCATCGCCGAGCGCATCGCCCGCGAGCAGGCGCAGGTCACTGAATCGCGCCGGCGCGACGACAACCGCACCGATTTCACCCAGACCTTCCTGTGGCCGGTGCAGGGCCGCATCAGCGGCCGCTTCGGCAATGCCCGCGTCTACAACGGCCAGCCCGGCGCCGGGCATTCGGGCATGGACATCGCCGCGCCGGCCGGCACGCCGGTGAAGGCGCCGGCCGCCGGCATCGTCACCTTCGCCAACCCGGACCTCTACCTGACCGGCGGCACCTTGGTGCTCGACCATGGCTTCGGCATCAGTTCCAACTTCCTGCACCTGTCGCGCATCGACGTGAAGGTCGGCGACCGCATCGAGCAGGGCCAGGTGATCGCCGCCGTCGGCGCCACCGGCCGCGCCACCGGCCCGCACCTGCACTGGGGAATGAACTGGTTCGATGTGCGCATCGATCCGCTGCTGGTGCTCGAACGCGGCAAGTAAACCTGGAAGTCCCCCGTCTGCCTGGGGCCGCGGCGGTAGTTCTTCCCACGTACGCTTGGCACGGCGCTTGAGCCGAGAGCAACCGCCACCCTTCGCCGCACAGGCGCGCGGCGACACCGCGCCATCGTCGCCTGTTTCCAGCCTGCCTGCTCCAGTACACCCGGGAGCCGCGGCGGCCGGGTTCGCCCCCCCTGCAGTCGGATCCGTGTCCTGTCCGTGTCGGCTTCGTGCCGTCACCGGGCCGGGCATTCGGCGGGATGATGGCGGAATCCGACCCCAGTGCCCCAAAGGAGCATCCATGCACGTCAATGGCACCCGCCTTCGCGAGCTGCGCGCCGCCCGCCAGTGGTCGCAGGAACAGCTGGCCGCGTTGAGCGGCCTGAACTTGCGGACCATCCAGCGCCTGGAATCGGGCACGAAGATCTCGACGGAGTCGCTGCGGGCACTGGCCGCCGTTTTCGAAGTACCCGCCGAGAGCCTGCTGATGGGCGAGCCGACACCCAGCCAGCCGGCCCTGCTGGCCATGCGCGAGGGGGTGCTGCGCGGGCTGGAGTTCAACGGCGTCACGCCACGCGCGGATTTCTGGTGGTTCGCACTGGCCGTGACCATGCTGCTGGCCTTCGCTCAGCTGCTTGCCGAGGCCGTCGGCCCGCTGCCGCTGCAACTGGCTTCGCTGCTGGTGCTGCTGCCGTGGCTGGCGGCCTGCACGCGGCGTCTGCGTGACGCGGGCTTCAATCCCTGGTGGCAGCTGATCAGTCTGGCGCCGGTGGCCGGCATCCTGGTGCTGCTCTATCTGCTCACCTATCCGACCAAGGCGAAGGAACCGCCAGCGGCTCCGCCGGCCTGAGGCGCAGCTTCTCCGGCAACGCTGGCCCGACCGGCCGTTGCACGGTCGACAGCCGGCCAGCGACCGCACCGGAGTCTGCGCAGATTCAGCCGCGCGCGGCCCACCAGCTTCGCCACAGCAGCCCGGCCGGGCTCGGCTGGTAGTCGCCACCGCGGATGCGGGCCCGCAGGCGCGCGCGGGCCAGCGCCGCATAGAGCCGGCGCGGGCGCGGCCCGGCGACACGCGCGGGCCAGCGCGCGAGCAGCGCCTGCTGCCATGAGGTTTCGCCGCCGGCAGCGGCAGGCACCGCGGCGGCACCCAGGTCCTGCACGCGCTGCGCCAGCATCTGGGTCAGCACCGCGTCGCCGGCCCTGGGCTGCAGCGGCGCATCGAACAGCGCCGCTTCCACCGCCGCCACCGCGTCGGCGAAGCGCTGCAGCGAACGGCGCGCCTGCGCCGGGTCGGCGGCGGCTTCGCGGGCCTCGACCAGGTCCGGCAGCGCTTCGGCCAGCTGCGCCCAGGGCGCCCGCACCGGCTCCAGCACGCGCCCCAGCGGATGCCGCGAACGCTGCCCGGCCCAGCTGCGCAGTTCCTCGCCCCACCAGCCGAGCTTGGCATTGGCCGGCAACGGGTCGCCGGCGGTGTTGAGCATGTCGTCGAATTCCTGCAGCAGGGCGAACCACGCCAGCGTGCGGCGATGCAGCTCCGGGGCGAGGAAACGGTCGACCAGCGGCCACTCGGGCCAGCGCTCGCGCCATTTGTCCAGGAAGCCGTCCAGCGAATCAGATCCAGTCATGCGCCCATTGTAAGAACCTGCCCGCGCGCCGTCTGCCGCCCTGCGCCCGCGCCGGCAGGCAGGCAGGCGCGCGTCAGGCGGTGGCCGGCCGGCGCTTTCCCGGCGAACGCGTACCACGTGCCGGCGCCGCCGGGGCGGCGCTGCTCCCCCGCACGAAGGCGGCCGCCAGCCGCAGCGCATCCTCGCCTTCGCGGTTGCCGCGCAGGGCGCGCATCAACCGGGCCGGGGTGACGCCGGTCCAGCTGACCAGCTCGTGCGTGGCATGCGCCTGGTCGCTGTAACCGTGGCGCGCGGCCGCGTCGGCGATGTCCGCATCTTCGGCGTCCAGCGTGCGCAGCAGGGCCTGCAGGCGGCGCACGCGGGCGTATTCCTTCGGGGTCATGCCCACCGCGGCGAGGAAACGCGGCTGCAGGGTACGCAGGCCGATGCCCAGCCGCCGCGCCAGTTCGGCGATGCGCAGGTCGCCATCGGCGGCGTCGAGCAGGGCGACGGCACGCTCGATGAGCGCGTCGGGCGCGAAGCCGGCGTCCAGCTCCCGCAGCAGCCGCCACAACGGCTCCGGCGACCGGGTGGCGGCGTAGGCGCGCGCGGCGTCGGCGAAGCGGGCGGCGAAGGCCGGGTCCAGCGTGTACAGGTCGGGCGCATGGTCGCGCAGCCCGGGCAGCCGCGCGCCGGCCACCAGCGCGCTGCTCGCCGGCTTCAGCCGCACGCCGATGCAGAACACCGGCCCGGCCGCCTGCAGCCGGACCGGGCCGCGCTGCTGGGCGGCGAAACAGAACGGCTGGTCGGAGCGGACCTGCCCGTCCGCGCCATGGAAGCGCAGCGGCACGCCCAGCTCGGCCAGCAGTTCGCAACAGCCGTCCGGATAGATGACCTGCACCTGGGCGTCGGGGGCGTCGTCGCGCAGCACCCACAGGCACCGCACGTGGCGCTGCAGGTCGGGCGGTGGCGGATGCTCGATGTAGTCCATGCGCCATCGAACCCCGCGCTGCGCGTTTTTACAAGCGCCGCGACCAGGGCACGACTAGCCTGCCGCCATCCATAGGGGAGACGGAACATGACGAAGGCAGGAATCGTGCTGGGTACGGGCATGGCGCTGGCGGCCGGGACGGCCACCGCGGGCGAACTCGACTGGCTGGCAGGCCAGTGGTGCGGCGGCGACGCGGAGCGGAAGATCGAGGAAGTATGGCTGCCGGAAGCCGGTGGCGCGTTGCTGGGCATGTCACGCACGGTACGCGGCGGCGGCACCGAGTCGTTCGAGTTCATGCGCCTGGTGCCCACCGGCAGGGACGCGGGCCTGCATGTCCAGCCCAACGGCGTGGCGCCGACCGTGTTCGCCATCGCCGACCGCGGCGACGGCTGGGTGGTCTTCGCCAACCCGGCACACGATTTCCCCAACCGCATCGAATACCGGCGCGATGGCGCGGGGTTGCGGGCTTCCATCTCAGGGCCCGGAGAAGACGGGAAGACGCTGGAAATCCCGTTCGCCTACCACCGCTGCGGCGGTTGATCGACGCGCCTGCGGCCGCGCGGTCTCAGCGCCGGCCGCGCGGCCACGGCCAGGCGGCCGGCTCCAGCAGCGCGGCCGGTGTGGCCGCCATCACGTCGGCCTGCCACAGCACCGGGTCGTCGCTGTCCGGGCGGTAGCCCCACAGCGCCGCGACCGCCGGCATGGCGGCCGCGCGCGCAGCCTGGATGTCGCGCTCGTCGTCGCCGACATAGACGCACTGGTCCGGCGTCGCGCCGATCCGCTGCGCGGCCACCTGCAGCGGCAGCGGATGCGGCTTGCGCTCGGCCAGGGTGTCGCCGCCGATCAGCACCGCGCAGCGCTGCTCCCAGCCCAGCTGCGGCAGGATCAGCCGCGCCAGGTATTCGGGCTTGTTGGTGACGATGCCCCAGCGGCTGCCCGCCTGTTCCAGCGCCTGCAGCATGTCGGCGATGCCGTCGAACAGCCGCGCATGGCGGCCGATCAGCGACTGGTAGACGTCGAGGAATTCGGGCACCAGCGCGTGGCGCTCGCTCTCGGCCATGTGCGGGAAGGCCACCGCCAGCATCGCCCGCGATCCTTTGGATACCACCGGGCGCAGCGGCTGCGCGGTCAGCGCGTCCATGCCGCGCGCCTGGCGCATGGCATTGGCGGTAACGACGAAATCCGGCGCGGTATCGAGCAGGGTGCCGTCCAGGTCGAACAGCACCACCGGCGGGAATGACGATGCGCTCACGCCTGGTCCGGCTTGACCGCGAAGGCCAGGTAGTTGATGTCGGTGCGGCGGCTCAGGCGCGCGCGGTTGCGCCAGGGCTCGTAGGCCATGCCGCTGATGTCCTGCAGCTGCAGCCCGGACTGGCGCAGCCAGGCGCCCAGCTCGGCCGGCCTGATGAACTCCTGGTAGTGGTGCGTGCCCCGGGGCAGCAGCCGGGCGATGTATTCGGCGCCGACCACCGCCACCGCGAACGCGGCCGGGGTGCGGTTGATGGTGGACAGGAACAGCTTGCCGCCGGGCCGCAGCAGGCGCTGGCAGGCGGCGATGATCGCGCCCGGGTCCGGCACGTGCTCCAGCATCTCCATGCAGGTCACCACGTCGAACGCGCCGGCCTGTTCGGCGGCCAGGTCCTCGGCGGCCTGCACCCGGTAATCGACCTGCACGCCCGATTCCAGCCCGTGCAGGCGCGCGACCTTGACCAGTTCCGGCGCCAGGTCGATGGCGGTGACCTGCGCGCCCTCCTTCGCCAGCGCCTCGCTCAGCAGGCCGCCGCCGCAGCCGATGTCCAGCACCTTCGCGCCACGCAGCGTGGCGCGGTCGGCCACGTACTGCAGCCGCACCGGGTTGAGCGCGTGCAGCGGCTTCTGCGGGCCGTCGGCGTCCCACCAGCGGTTGGCCAGCGCGGCGAACTTGTCCAGCTCGGCCTGATCGAAGTTGTTGGACGTCGGGGCTGCGGTCATTTCAGGGTCCTCGTGAAACCGCCGCGCTCAGGCGCGGACGGAACGGATGCGGTCGCGCCACTGGCGGGCGTTGGCGGTGATCGCCGCCACGTCCATGCCCACCAGTTCGCGCTGCACCAGCTTCGGCTGGCCGGCGATCCACACATCGCTGACCTGGTGGCGGCCGGCGGCATAGACCAGCTGCGACAGTACGTGGTGCAGCGGCTGGGTTTCCAGCGCCGACAGGTCCACGCAGGCCAGGTCGGCCTGCTTGCCGACCTCGATCGAGCCGATCTTCTCGCCGAAGCCCAGCGCGCGCGCGCCGCCCAGCGTGGCCGCGCGCAGCGTGGTGGCCGCGTCCAGCGCGGTGGCGTCGTTGGCCACGGCCTTGGCCAGGATCGCCGCGGTGCGGTTCTCGCTGAACATGTCCAGGTCGTTGTTGCTGGCGCAGCCGTCGGTGCCGATGGCCAGGTTCACGCCCGCGCGCAGCAGCGCGCAGGCCGGGCAGAAGCCCGAGGCCAGCTTCAGGTTCGACTCGGGGCAATGCACCACGTGCACGCCGCGCTCGGCGCACAGGTGGATCTCGCCTTCGGTGAGCTGGGTCATGTGCACCGCGATCAGGCGGTCGTTGACCAGGCCCAGGCGGTCCAGCCGCGCCAGCGGGCGCTGGCCGTGCAGCTTCAGCGAGTCGCTGATTTCCTGCGCGGTCTCGTGGGTGTGCAGGTGCACCGGGATGTCGAGCTGGTCGGAGAGCATGCGCACCCGCTCGAAATTGGCGTCGTTGACCGTGTACGGCGCGTGCGGCGCGAACGCGGTGCCGATCAGCGGGTCGCCGCGCCACTGGTCGTGCAGTTCGGTCGCGCGGGCGAAGTACTCGTCGTCGCTCTTCGCCCAGGCGCTGGGGAAGTCGATGATCACCGCGCCGACCAGCGCGCGGAAGCCGTGCTTCCTGTACACGGCGGCCTGCACGTCGGCGAAGAAGTAGTTCTCGTTGGCGCAGGTGGTGCCGCCGCGCAGCATCTCGGCGATGGCCAGGGTGGTGCCGTCGGCGACGAACTCGGGGCCGATCACCGCCGCTTCCACCGGCCAGATGTGCTCGCGCAGCCAGGTCATCAGCGGCAGGTCGTCGGCGACGCCGCGCAGCAGGGTCATCGGGTTGTGGGTATGGGCGTTGACCAGGCCCGGGATCAGCGCCGCCTGCGGGCGCGACACCACTTCCCTGGCCTGGAAGCGCGCACGCGCCTCGGCGCGCGGCAGCACCGCCACGATCTCGCCGCCGCGGACCGCCACCGCGTGGTCTTCCAGCACCACCGCGTGCGGCTCGACCGGCACCACGTAGCCGGCTTCGATCAGGAGGTCGCAGCTGGGCGCTGCGGTTTGATGGACTGTCATTGCAAAGTTTCCTTCCGGGGCCGGACCGCCATCGCGCACTCAGTCGCCGCGGGCGAGGATGCGCCGCCTGGCGAGGATGGACAGCGGGAAAATCAGCGCGAATACCAGGACCGCCCACTTCCCCGGGACGAACAGGCCCAGCGGAATGGCGGAGGAAAAGACCAGCAGCGGGATCAACCCACGCGCCAGCAGCAACCGGGCCTGGGCCGGGCCGAGCCGGGCGCGCAGGTCTTCCTGCTCCACCACCCTGCGCCGGACCAGCCAGGAGAACAGCGAGATGCCGGTGAGCACCAGCGCGTAGAAGACGAAATGCTCCGACACCTGGCGCGTGGCGAACGGCATCAGCACGACGAAGAACAGCTGCAGCAACGCCAGCCATACCACCTTGCCGTTGACCCGCCGCACATGCTTCCAGGTGAGCATGTGGCCTACCCAGAACAGCCCGGTCACGAAGAAGCTGATGACGTAGGACAGCAGCAGGCCGAAGGTCTCGCCCCAGGCCTGGTCGGCGCCCACCCGTTCGATCAGCTCGCTGCCCGGCAGTCGCAGTTCGATCGCCAGCAGGGTGATGACGATGGCGAACACCGCGTCGCAGAAATTCACCACCCGCTCATGCGGAAACCGGTCCTCGCGGACCGGTTCCTCGACAGCCTGCTCGACGCCGGCGGGTTCGCGCATGGGTTTACTTGACGCGCGCGGAGTATTCGCCGGAGCGGGTATCGACGCGGATCACTTCGTCCTGGCCGACGAACAGCGGCACGCGCACCACCGCGCCGGTTTCCAGGGTGGCCGGCTTGCCGCCGCCGCCGGAGGTATCGCCGCGCACGCCCGGGTCGGTCTCGGTGATCTTCAGTTCGACGAAGTTCGGCGGCTGCACGGCGATCGGCTCGCCGTTCCACAGGGTGACCACGCAGGATTCCTCGCCCTTGAGCCACTTCTCGGCGCCGCCCATGCCGGCCTTGGTCGCCTGCACCTGCTCGAAGGTTTCCGGGTCCATGAAGTGCCAGTACTCGCCGTCGCTGTACATGTAGTTCATGTCGGTATCGACGACGTCGGCCGCATCCAGCGAGTCGGTCGACTTCATGGTGATTTCCTGGGTGCGGCCGTCCTTGATCAGGCGGTACTTCACGCGGGTGAACGCCTGGCCCTTGCCCGGCTTGACGTACTCGGTGTCGATGATGACCGCCGGTTGGTTGTTGACCAGGATCTTCATCCCGTTCTTCACGTCGTTCATGCCGTAGCTGGCCATGCTGGAACTCCTGATAAGTGGCAAAACCGGCGCGCACGCGGCGGCCGGATTAGAATGGAACGCCCGCCTCGAAGGCGGGCATCTGTTTTTCTGGTCGCCCATGATAACCGCAGCCCTCGCCCCCGCTCCACAGCCATCCCCCGCCCCCCTGCCCGCCGGCCGCTGGCAGGCGCATTGGCGGCAGGCGATCCGCGACCCGGCCGAGCTGCTGGCCGGGCTGGGGCTGGCGGCCGCCGACCTGGGCGTGTCGGCGCAGGCGCTGGCGCAGTTCCCGCTGCGGGTGCCGCGCGGGTTCGCCGCGCGCATGCGCCCGGGCGACCCGGCCGACCCGCTGCTGCGCCAGGTCCTGCCGGTCGACGCCGAGATGCGGGTGGTGCCGGGGTTCAGTTTCGACGCGGTCGGCGACGGCCCGGCGAAGAAGGCCACCGGCGTGATCCAGAAGTACCGCGGCCGCGCCCTGCTGGTGGCCACCGGCAGCTGCGCGATCAACTGCCGCTACTGTTTCCGCCGCCATTTCGACTACGCCGGCGAGAACGCCGCCCGCGGCGGCTGGCAGGAAGCGGTGGCGGCCATCGCCGCCGACCCGTCGATCGACGAGGTGATCCTGTCCGGCGGCGACCCGCTGTCGCTGGCCACGCCCAAACTGGCCGAACTGACCGGGGCACTGGCCGCGGTGCCGCACATCCGGCGCCTGCGCATCCACAGCCGCCTGCCGGTGGTACTGCCCGAGCGCGTGGACGACGAACTTGTGCGCTGGCTGGCCGGCCTGCCGTGGCCGCTGGCCTTCGTGATCCATGCCAACCACGCCAACGAATTCGACGCCGGCGTCGATGCCGCCCTCGCCCGCCTGCGCGGCGCCGGCGCGCAGCTGCTCAACCAGGCGGTGCTGCTGCGCGGCGTCAACGACGACGTCGACGCCCTGGCCGCGCTGAGCGAGCGCAGCTTCGCCGCCGGCGTGCTGCCCTACTACCTGCACCAGCTGGACCGGGTGCAGGGCGTGGCCCATTTCGAGGTCGACGACGCGCGCGCGCTGGAACTGCACGCGGCGCTGGCTGCGCACCTGTCCGGCTACCTGGTGCCCAGGCTGGTGCGCGAGATCGCCGGCGACACCGGCAAGCGGCCGCTGCACGCCGCGTAACGGCGGGGCACGCCCCGCCCGGGCTTTGCCGGTACGCCCCCCTTGCGGGGGCAAGCCCCGCACATGCCTGCGTTGGGATCGCCGGCGATGTATCAGGCCGCCGGGTCCGGCGTCGCGTCCAGCAGGCGCACCAGGTCGTCCGAATCCAGCGGACGCGCCAGCCAGTAGCCCTGTACCAGGTCGCAGCCACGCGCGTTGAGCAGGTCGAACTGGGCCTGGTGCTCGATGCCCTCGGCCACGACGGTGATGCCCAGCGCATGGGCCATGGCGATGATCGCGGTGGTCAGGGCCAGGTCGTCCGGGTCGCGCTGCAGGTCGGCGACGAAGCTCTTGTCGATCTTGACCCCGTCCACCGGCACCTGGCGCAGGTGGCTCAGCCCGGAGAAACCGGTGCCGAAGTCGTCCAGCCACACTTTCACCCCGGTGCGGTGCAGCTTTTCCAGCAGCGAGGCGGCCAGCATTTCATCGCCGATCACCGCCGTCTCGGTCAGTTCCAGGTGCAGGCGCGAGGCGGCCAGCCCGGAAGCGTGCAGGCACTGCTCCACCGCTGCGACGAGGTCGCCGCTACGCAGCTGCCGCGGCGATACGTTGACCGAGACGAACAGCTCCTCGCCGGCGGCGTTGCACGGCCACTGTCGCGCCTGCTGGCAGGCGGCGCGCAGCACCTTCGGCCCCAGCGTCTGGATCAGCCCGCTCTGCTCGGCGATGTCGATGAACATCGACGGCGGAATCGCGCCCAGCGCCGGGTGCTGCCAGCGCAGCAGCGCTTCCACGCCGATCAGCATGCGGTCCAGGGTACGGAAGATCGGCTGGTAGACCAGGCGCAGTTCGCCGCGCTCCCAGGCGCCGCGCAGCTCCTGCTCCAGGTGCAGGCGCCGCTCGACCGCATGGTCCAGTGCGCGGCTGTAATAGCGGAAGCAGCTCTTGCCGGCCAGTTTGGCCTGGTACATGGCGATGTCGCCGTTCTTGAGCAGGCCGGTGGCATCGCTGGCGTCCTCGGGGAACAGGGTGATGCCGATCGAACTGCCGAGGAAGATCTCGCGCCCCTGCACCTGCAGCGGATGCCCGAGGTCGGCCACCAGCCGCTTGGCCAAGGCGGTGGCCATGTTTTCCACCCTGCCCGTCTCGTTGCCGATCAGGATCACGAATTCGTCGCCGCCGAAGCGGGCCAGCAGGGCATCGTCGCCGCCGTCCTGCTCCACCGCCGCGGCGATGCGCTGGGCGAACTGCAGCAGCGCGTCATCGCCCGCCTCATGGCCGAGGGTGTCGTTGACCCGCTTGAACTCGTCGATGTCGATGAACAGCAGCGCCAGCCCCTGCCCCGATGCCCGCGCGCCGAGCAGGCGGTGGTCCAGCGCCTCGCGGAAGGCCAGGCGGTTGGTCAGGCCGGTCAGCGAATCGGTATAGGCCATCTGCCGTACTTCGCGGTCGTGGCGCGCGATGCTCTGCCCCATCCGGCCGAAGGTACGCAGCAGCTCGCCGATCTCGTCGCCGCGGCGCGTGTCCTGCTGTTCCACCTGGTAGTCGCCGGCCTCGATGCGGCGCGCGGCGCTGCCGAGCCAGCGCACCGGCTGCACCAGGGTGCGCTGCACGTACAGCGCCACCAGGCAGGCCAGGCCGACCAGGGCCACCATCATCAGCATCACCCAGGCCAGCTGGCGCCGGTTGGCCAGCCCCATGCGCTGCTCCAGCGCCGCCCTGGCCTCGGCCTCCTGCGCCCGCACCGGCGCCAGGTCCATGCCCAGCCGCAGGCCGCCGATGCGCTGCCCGCCGACACGCAGCGGAAGGTCCACCTCCAGCACCATCGCCGACTCCTGCATGCGCAGCTGTTCGGCGCTGATCGCCCCCTGCGCCAGCGGGTCCTGCATCTGCCGGCCGTAGCCGGCGACCTCGACCGAGCCGTCGTGGACCAGCCGCCCCTCGGCATCGTGCACCAGCACGTAGCTGACCGATTTCTGGCTGGCGGCACTGCGCAACAGCGCGCCGATCGCGTCCAGGTCGGAGAAATACAGCGGGTTGACCAGCGCGTCGGCCAGCGAGGTCGCCAGCGAGGTGCCCTGCTCGCGCACGCTGTCGTCGAACACCTGGCTGACCACGCTGCTGCTGGCCTGCAGCAGTTCGCGCTGGGCCGCCGCCTGCCGCGCCAGCAGCACCGCGACGATCGCGATGACCACCAGCACCGCGGCGCCGGCCACGCACAGGAAGCGGGCCTGCAACCCGAAGCGCGGCCGTTTCATTCCACCTCCATGCGGACCCGGACCAGGCCGGCGCGCAGCCGGTCGAGCGCGCGCTGGCTGGCCGGATCCAGCCGGTGGAAGGCTGAGGTGCCGAAGAACTTGCGCAAGGCCGGGCCGGCCGCCGGGTCGTTGCTGGCTTCCAGCAGCACCTCCTGCAGGCGTGCCCGTACCGCCGGGTCCATGCCCGGCCGCACCATTTCCACCGCACGCGGCACGTCGTCGCTTTCGTACAGCACGCGCATGTCGCGGCGGAACACCGCCGGCACGCGCCGCTCGTCGAGCCAGTCGACATTGCTGACCACCCCGGCGTCGACGACCCGCTTGTGCACGAAGGTGGAGATGTTCAGCTCCGAGCGCGCGAACACATAGCCGACCGTGTCGGCGGTGGGCGTGTCCTGCGGGGTAAGCAGGATTTCCGGGCGCACGCCGTGGGCGAGCAGTTCCATCACCGGCACCAGGTAGGAACTGGTGGACCAGGCGCTCTGCATCGCCAGGGTGCGCCCCTTCAGCTCGTCCAGCGTGTTGATCGGGCTGTCGCGGCGGACGAAGAACACACTATGGTAGGCCGCCACCCCGCCGCGTTCGGTCAGCAGCAGCGGCTCGGCGCCGCTGCGCTGGCGCAATGCCATGGCCGTGCCCGACGTCTCCGTCACCCAGTCCACGCGCCCCCGCCGCAGGTAGCTGGCCATCTGCTGCATGTCCTTGGCCATCAGGATGCGGCCCTCGACGATCCCCACGTCGCGCATCCTTGGAACCACGTAGTCCAGCAGGGGCTTGAGCTGTTCGTAGTGCGACTTCGGATCGTCGCTCAGCCGCCCCAGTACCAGCACCGAACGCTCGGCTGCCGCCCCCACGGCGGGCAGCGCCACGGACAACACCAGCACGGCTCCCCAAAGCCATTTTGAAACACGCAAACCGGCGCTCCCCACAGAGTAAGCGCACAGACTATCCGAAAAATCCCCGGATGACGGATGTCTCAGTTTTGCCGTTCGTTGGCCAGCCGCGCCATGCGCTGGGCGTCGGACAGGATGCCGCGCAGCAGGCGGACTTCCTGCTCGGACAGCTCGGCCTTCATGAACAGGCGGCGCAGCTTGCGCATGGCCGATTCCGGGGCGCGGCCCTTGTGGAAATCGATCTGCTCCAGGGTGTCGCCAAGCTGGCCGAACAGGCCTTCCAGCTGCGCATGGCTGGCCGGCGCCTCGCCATACCCGGGCTCCGCCGGCGCCCCGGCCTGCCCTTCCAGCTGCGCCATGCGCACCTCGTAGGCCAGCACCTGCACCGCCGCAGCCAGGTTCAAGGAGCTGAATTCCGGATCGGAAGGAATATGCACGGCGGCGTGGCACAGCTGCAGTTCGTCATTGGTCAGGCCGGTGCGCTCGCGGCCGAACACGAAGGCCACCTCCGCCGGCTCGTTGGCCCTAGCCACGGCGCGCTGGCCGGCGACTTCCGGCAGCAGCTCCTCCAGCTGCACGCGGCGCGCGCGCGCCGTGCAGCCCAGCACCAGCCGGCAATCGGCCACCGCCTCGGCCAGCGTGGCGAACACCGGGGCGTCGCCCAGCACATCCTCGGCCCCGGCCGAGCGCCGGTAGGCGACCTCGTCCAGCGGCTGCTCCGGCGCCACCAGCACCAGCTTGGACAGCCCCATGGTCTTCATCGCCCGCGCCGCCGCGCCGATGTTGCCGGGGTGCTGGGTGCCGACGAGGACGAAGCGGATGCGGGCGGAAGCGGACATGGCGAAAAAAGTCAGGAGCGGGACAGCCGCAGATGGTAAACTGCGCGGCCGGCCCGTGCGCCGGGACCGCTCTTTTCCTCCGCCAGTCCGACCCATTCGCCTTCACGGGAGCCCTTCGCCATGCAGAAACCCGCCGTCACCGTCATGGTCAAGGCCGCACGCCTCGCCGGCAACGTCCTGTTGCGCAACATCAACAAGCTCGAAGCGCTGAACGTGGTGCAGAAGGGCCGGATGGACTACGCCAGCGAAGTCGACGGCGATGCCGAGAAGGTGATCGTCAAGGAACTCAAGCGCGCCTACCCGGACTACGGCATCTACGGCGAGGAAGGCGGCCTGCAGGGCAACGGCCGGCAGATGTGGGTGATCGACCCGCTGGACGGCACCAGCAACTACCTGCGCGGCTTCCCGCACTACTGCGTGTCCATCGCCCTGGTCGAGAACGGCGAACCCACCGACGCGGTGATCTTCGACCCGCTGCGCAACGAACTGTTCACCACCTCCAAGGGCGCCGGTGCCGTGCTCAACGACCGCCGCATCCGCGTGGCCGAGCGCAAGGACCTGGACGGCACCATGATCCACACCGGCTTCGCCCCGCGCGAACGCGCCCGCGCCGGCAGCCAGCTCAAGACGGTGGACACCTTGCTGGTGCAGGCCGAGGACATCCGCCGCACCGGCTCGGCGGCGCTGGACCTGGCCTACGTGGCCTGCGGCCGCGCCGACGCCTATTTCGAGGCGGGCGTGAAGGCCTGGGACATCGCCGCCGGCGTGCTGCTGGTGCGCGAGGCCGGCGGCAAGGTCTGCAACTACCGCGGCGCCACGCTGGCGCGCATGGACGACAAGGGCCCGGAAACACAGCAGGTGGTGGCCGGCAACCTGAAGGTATGCGAGGCGCTGCAGAAGGTGATCGTCAACACCGGCCATGCCGCGGAGTTCGATCCGAAGTTCTGATCCGGCCTTCCCCGCGATCCTGGACGGCGCCTGCGAGGGCGCCGTTTCCGTTTCCGGCATGGCGCCCGCCGTAGCCGCCGCGAGCCGGCGGTTCCCGCTGCCGCAGCCATGCAATCTCCCCGACTGGGGGCTTCGGCTTCGGCTTCGGCTTCGGCTTTGGCTTTGGCTTTGGCTTTGGCTTGGCTTCGGCTGTAGCTGTTGCCTTTGCTTTTGACTTTCCGTGCCCCCTTCCGCAGCGACGGAGCCAGCGGGAAAAACCCGAAGGGCGACGCGCATGGACGCGCGTCGTTTTTCGACGAGACAGGGATGTCTCGTCGAAAAATCCCGCTGGCGGAGTGGACCCAGCCCGCGCAGCGGGCTGGGCACGGAGGCAGGGGCGTGTTTCTCTTGGTTACTTCTCTTTGCACGAGCAAAGAGAAGTAACTCGCTCCTGCGAAGCAGGGGCGAAAGCTCTGCTTTCATGCTTGGCCTCTGCCTTGGCCTCTGCCAAGGCCTCTGCCTTGGCCTCTGCCTTGGCCTCTGTCTTGGCCTCTGCCTTGGCCTCTGCCTTGGCCTCTGTCTTGGCCTCTGCCTTGGTCTCTGCCTTGGTCTCTGCCTTGGTCTCTGCCTTGGTCTCTGCCTTGGTCTCTGCCTTGGTCTCTGCCTTGGTCTCTGCCTTGGTCTCTGCCTTGGTCTCTGCCTTGGTCTCTGGCTTGGTCTCTGGCTTGGCCCTTTGACTATCGCGTTGGTACAGATGTCCAGGGAAAGCCAGAGCAAGGGCGGAAGCAGGATCAAAGGCTTTCGCTCCCCTTCGGGGCGCGAGCCACCTTGACCAGCCATTCGGCTGTTGAAGAGCTCTTCTTTGCTCGTGCAAAGAAACGTGGCCCAAAGAAACACGCCTCTGCCTCCGCGCCCTCCGTGCCTGCGGCACTCCGGGTCCACTCCGCCGCCGGGATTTTTCGACACGACATCCCTGTCGTGTCGAAAAACGACGTGCTCGCCCGCTTTGCGGTCGAGTCCGGGGCAGCCGCCGCACGGCGGCTGCCCGTCCGGCGGGGCGAAGCAGTGCTTCGCCTATTTCCGCCGAACCCCTGCACGTCGCCCCTTCGGGGTGTTGTCCGTCGGCTCCGTCGCTGCGGAAGGGGATACGAAGTCAGAAGCGCAGGAGCCAAGGCACAAGCGAGAGCGAGAGTGGAAACGCTGCTCCAATGAAAAACGCCCGGCATCTGCCGGGCGTCCTTGGGCTACTGCGGGCTGTCGAACCGATCACGCCACCGTCGAAGAGCGCAGCGCAGCGATGCGCTCCTCCAGCGGCGGATGGCTCAGGAACAGCTTCTTGGCCGTCGCCCCGGCGATGCCGAACGCCGCGATCTGGGTCGGCAGCGTGCTCTGGCCGTGGTTGAGCTTCAACCGCTCCAGCGCGGCGATCATCTTCTGCCGGCCGGCCAGGTTCGCGCCACCGGCGTCGGCGCGGAACTCGCGGCGACGCGAGAACCACATCGCGATCATCGTCGCGAACAGGCCGAACACCATCTCCAGCACGAACACGATGATGTAGTAGGCAAAGCCGCGGCCGCTGTCGCGGTTGCCCGACAGCGCGCTGTCGATGATGCCGCCGACCACGCGCGCCAGCACGATCACGAAGGTGTTCAGCACGCCCTGCAGCAGCGCCATGGTGATCATGTCGCCGTTGGCCACGTGCGAGATCTCATGGCCCAGCACCGCCTCGGCCTCGTCCTCGCTCATGTTGTGCAGCAGGCCGGTGGATACGGCCACCAGCGCGTTGTTGCGGTTGGCGCCGGTGGCGAAGGCGTTGATCTCCGGGCCGTCGTACACCGCCACTTCCGGCATGCCGATGCCGGCGGCCTTGGCCTGGCGCGCCACGGTGTCCAGCAGCCAGCGCTCGGTCTGGTTGCGCGGCTCGGTGATCACCACCGCGCCGGTGCCGCGCTTGGCCATGAACTTGGACAGCAGCAGCGAGATGATGGAACCGCCGAAGCCGAAGATCGCGGCCATGACCAGCAGGCCGCTCATCTGCGCCGGGTTGACGCCCAGCAGGGACATCACGATGCCGGCCAGGATCAGCACGGCAAAGTTGGTCAACAGGAACAGGCCGATACGGGTAAACATGCGGAAGGGTCCGTTGGGGATTGGGTGAACGCGCTAAATCTGCGGTGCGGACAGGTTGAATTCAAGCGCGATTCTGACCGACGATTCAGCTTCGCTGCCTTCCACGTCGATGCCCTCCTCCCCTTACCGCGGCCGCTTCGCCCCCTCGCCCACCGGTCCCCTGCACCTGGGGTCGATGCTGGCCGCCTTCGGCAGCTGGCTGCTGGCGCGCCATGCCGGCGGCCAATGGCTGGTGCGCATCGAGGACGTGGACCCGCCGCGCGAGGTGACCGGCGCCGCCGCGTCGCAGCTGGCGACGCTGGCCGCCTTCGGCCTGCAGCCGGACGAACCCGTGCAGTACCAGAGCCGGCGCCACGCGCTCTACCAGGCGGCCATCGCGCGCCTGCTGGCCGAAGGCAGGGCCTTCCCCTGCCATTGCAGCCGCACCGACCTGGCGGACCAGCACGGCGTCCACCGCCATTGCGTCGCCGGCCGCGAACGGCCGCATCCGGCGATCCGCCTGCGCGTGGCCGACGACAGCCACGTCGGCTTCGACGATGGCCTGCAGGGTCGTTTCGAACAGTGGGTGGACCGCGACGTCGGCGATGTCGTGCTGCTGCGCGCCGACGGCTGCTGGGCCTACCAGCTGGCAGTGGTGGTGGATGATGCCGCGCAGGGCATCACCGACGTGGTGCGCGGCGCCGACCTGCTCGATTCCACGCCGCGCCAGATCCTGCTGCAGCGTGCGCTGGGCCTGCCGCAGCCGCGTTACCTGCACCTGCCGCTGCTGCTCGACGCGCACGGCGCCAAGCTGTCCAAGTCGCTGGCCGCGCGGCCGGTGGACCCGGCCGCCCCCGTGCCGACGCTGCGCTGGCTGTGGGCGGCGCTCGGCCAGGATGCAGCGGAACTGGAGGGCATCGACGCGCTGCCGGCGCTGCTGGAACGCGCGGCAAGCGCCTTCCAGCCCGGCCGCCTGCGTCGCGGTTCGATCGCCGCCGCGCCGCCGTTGCCGTGACCGCGCCCGCTTCACATAGAATCGGACGTTCCCCAGCGCCTGCGCCTGGAGCGCATCCCATGACGACATCCCGTATTGCACTGGTCACCGGCGGCACCGGCGGTATCGGTACCGCGATCTGCCAGCGTCTGGCCGACCAGGGCCATCGTGTCGCCACCAATTTCCGCAACGCCGACAAGGCCGGCCTCTGGCAGCAGCAGATGCGCGCCAGGGGCTACGACATCGCCCTGTTCCCCGGCGACGTGTCCACGCCCGATGGCGGCCGCGAGCTGGTGCAGGCGGTGGAAGCGGCGATGGGCCCGGTCGAGATCCTGGTCAACAACGCCGGCATCACCCGCGACACCACCTTCCACCGCATGAGCCCGGAGCAGTGGCACGAGGTGATCAACACCAACCTCAATTCGGTGTTCAACGTCACCCGCCCGGTCATCGAGGGCATGCGCCGGCGCGGCTGGGGACGGGTGATCCAGATAAGCTCGATCAACGGCCTCAAGGGCCAGTACGGCCAGGCCAACTACGCCGCGGCCAAGGCCGGCATGCACGGCTTCACCATCTCCCTGGCGCGCGAGAACGCCGGCTTCGGCATCACCGTCAACACCATCTCGCCCGGCTACGTGGCCACCGACATGGTGATGGCGGTGCCGGAGGAAGTGCGCGCCAAGATCATCGCCGACATCCCCACCGGCCGCCTCGGCAAGCCGGAGGAAATCGCCTACGCGGTGGCCTTCCTGGTCGCCGAGGAGGCGTCGTGGATCACCGGCTCCAACCTGGACATCAACGGCGGCCACCACATGGGCTGGTAAGCGCCCGGCCCCGGCCGCGGCCGGATCATGCTGCGCACCATGCATTCATGCTGCACGCCACCACCGGGGCCGCCCGCGGCGGCCCGCACCCTGTACTTATGGCGGTTGCAAGGCCTGCTGCACTGCGCCATGCTGCGCGTCTACCGTGAAGGAAGAGTGACTGCTTAATGGCTGCGACCCGCATCATCAAGAAGTATCCCAACCGGCGGCTCTACGACACCGAGATCTCCAGCTACATCACCATCGAGGATGTCCGCCAGCTGATCCTGGACGGCGAGGACTTCGAGGTCCGCGACGCCAAGAGCGGCGAGGACCTGACCCGCTCGGTGCTGCTGCAGATCATCGCCGACAAGGAACAGGACGGCGAGCCGATGCTGTCCACCCAGCTGTTGAGCCAGTTGATCCGTTTCTACGGCGACTCGCTGCAGGGCTTCATGGGCAACTACCTGGAGCGCAGCATGCAGGTGTTCCTCGACCAGCAGCAGCAGTTCCGCCAGCAGATGGGCAACCTGCTCGGGCAGACGCCGTGGGCGATGATGAACCAGCTCACCGAGCGCAACCTGGAGCTGTGGCAGGAATTCCAGCGCAGCATGGGCGCCGGCTTCGGCCGCCCGCAGCCGGGCACCAAGCCACCGGAACCGCCGCCGACGGGCGGCAAGACCCGCGGCAACCGCTGAAGACACGAAGGCCGACGCAAGCGTCGGCCTTCTTCATTCCGAGCCGGTGTACTTCCGGCAGGAAAGCCGGAAGCCTACAGCCGCATGCCCAGCCAGATGACCGCCTCCGTGGAGCCGGACACCACCGGCGACAGGAGCCGGGACCAGAACGTACCGCCGTGGATATGGCTTGCCGAGCAGTCGTGGTGCTGCCGCTCCTCCGCAACGATGGCGGAGATGGCGGCGACGGCGAAGGGGTCCTTGTCGTGCAGCGCCGAGAGCTGCTTTTCCAGATGGCGTAGAACGACACGTTCGACCGCGACCGTGGTGGCCGAGATGGCGCCCGCGCCCAACAACCCGGTGATGAGCCCGAGAACGCGGCCACCGATGCCGCACAGCCGATAGCTCCGGCAACGCGCCCGCCCGCGACGGGCCAGCTCCGCAGCGAAGATCGCCCGGTGCCGCTGCTCGTGCGCGCGGAATTGCTTCAGTTCATCCACCAGGCCGGGCGCGGTGAAGCGCGCCATGAATATCTGGCCGCTGTAGAGGTTGACGGCACCATGTTCTCCGGCGTGATCGACCTTGATGATCCGGTCACCGTCCTCGTTCCCGGCGGGGAAGTTCGCAACCGGTTGCATGAGCCGGCCTATGGCTTTCCGCCGCGGCCCTTCGCCGCCGGCGCGCAGGCCGAACAGATGCGCTCGACCCTGTAGCCCTTCGCGCGCAGCTTCTCGACCACGCCGTCGCCGCCGAGCAGGTGCAGCGCGCCCACCACCACCAGCGTCGCGCCCGGCCCGGCCTGCAGGCGCTGCTGCAGCGGCTCCAGCCAGGCATCGTTGCGCTCGGTGTTGATGCGCCGGTACAGCGCCGGGTAGTCGCGCTTCATCTGCGCGGCCATGTCGCGCCACAGGGTCACGTCGTCGCCGCGGCGCCAGGCATCGTGCAGGCGCCGGCCCTGCTCGTCGCCCTTGTCCACCTGGTCCAGCGCCTCGCGCAGCAGCTGGCGCTGCTCGTCGGCGTTCATGCCGTCGAGCATGGCGATCTGCGCGGCCGCGCTCTCCAGGCCCTGCGCCGGCTTGCCGGCGGCGGCGGCGCGCGCCATCAGGTGCCGGTCCAGGCCGGCCTGCGCGTCCAGCCCCTGCCGCGCCATCTGCCCCAGGCTGATGGTCAGCCCCACGAACCAGGGCTTGAGCCCGGCCAGGCGGTCGATCGGCAGGCCGTTGGCCGCCGCGTATGCCTGCAGCCGGCGCCAGGTGTCGGCGTCCAGCTCGTCCTTGAGCAGGCGGCCATCGCGGCGCAGCGCGGCCTGCGCCATCTGCTTGGCCAGCGCGGGCGAGTTCATTTCCTCCGGCGCCAGTTCGAACAGCAGTTGGCCGGCGGCGTCGAAGGCCTTGTCCACATCGGCCGACAGCGGATAGTCGTCGGCCCGCAGCAGGTGGAACGAGCCGAGCAGGTAGAGCTCGGCGCCCCTGGGCCCGGTCGCCTTCCACAACAGCGGTACCGGCGGCGCCGGCGCCTGGGCCGGCCTGGCGGCCGGCTCGGCCTGCCGCGCCAGCAGCGGCGCCGGTGCGCCCAGCAGCAGCGCCGATCCCAGCAGCAGGGCCGCTGCCCGCGCCATCCATTTCATGCTGCATCTCCCTGCTCGGGTTTCACGTAGGTTTTTTCGCCCGCTTCGACCGGCAGGTCCAGGCGGTTCTCCGGCGGCGGCAACGGGCAGGTCGCGAACGGCGTGAACGCGCACGGCGGGTTGTAGGCACGGTTGAAGTCGATCACCACCTGGCCCTTGGCGTCCGGGGCGTCCAGGTCGATGTAGCGGCCGGCGGCATAGCTGCCACGGCCGCTGGTGCGGTCGGCGAAGATCACGAACAGCGGCCGGCCGGGTTCGCCCAGCGCCTCCAGCCGCCAGGTGCGGCCGCCGCGCTCGAACTCGAGGGCGCCGGCGTTGGCCTGCTCGGTGGTCAGCCCGGTGATGTCCACCACCGGCATGGTCCTGCCGGCATCATGCGGCACGAAGCGCGCGGTGATGCGCCAGGACGCATCGGCCGGCCAGTACTCCAGGCGGCCGAAATGGGTACGCGCCGGCGCGTCGGCGTGTTTCACCCGCAGGGCGTGGCGCGGCCCGCGGTGGATCAGGCTCAATGCGCCCTTGCCGTCGTCGAAGGCGATCACGGTGGGGTTGGCCTCGTCGTCGGCGTGGAACGGGATGCGGCCTTTCACCGCCTGCCCGTCCACCTGCACCGCCACGCCCGGCTCGGGCGTGAACCAGTAGCGCCCCCCCTCGCGCACCACCATGCCCAGCCGCGGCGGACCCATCGCCAGGCGGATGCCGCTGGTGCTGCCGCTGCCGATGTAGTGCGCCTTGAGTTCCAGCCAGTGCAGGCCGACCAGGCTGGTCCAGCCATCGGGCGCCAGCAGTTCGGCCTGGCGCTGCTCGCGCCAGATGTCGTTGTTCATCAGGAACGCGGGGTCGAAACGCGGCGCGTCCGCGTCCGCCGCCGGTTGCTCCCCGCCGCCGCAACCGGCCATCGCCAGCGCTGCCAGCAGCGCCGCCGCGCCTGCCCATCGTTTCATCATCAACGCCCCCGCAGAAACCAGCGGTCGATCTCCGCCAGCGAAAAGCGCGCCCAGGTCGGGCGGCCGTGGTTGCATTGCCCGGAGCGCTCGGTGGCTTCCATGTCGCGCAGCAGGGCGTTCATTTCCGGAATCGTCAGGCGCCGGTTGGCGCGCACCGCGCCGTGGCAGGCCATGGTCGAGAGCAGTTCGTCGCGGGCGCTGGCCACGCGCCGGCTCTGGCCGTGCTCGCGCAGGTCGGTGAGCACGTCGCGCAGCAGGCCTTCCGGCTCGGCGCTGGCCAGCAGCGCGGGAATGCTGCGCACGTGCAGCGAGCCGGGGCCGGAGCGGGTGACTTCGAAGCCGAGTTCGGCCAGCGTCGCCGCCTCGCGCTCGGCGGTGTCGGCATCGCGCTCGCCCACCGCCAGGGTGATGGGCACCAGCAGCGGCTGCGCGTGCAGGCCGATGCCGTCGTGCGCGGTCTTCAGCCGCTCGTAGCCGATGCGTTCGTGCGCGGCGTGCATGTCCACCACGATCAGGCCTTCGGCGTTCTCGGCCAGGATGTAGATGCCGTGCAGCTGCGCGATGGCATAGCCCAGCGGCGGCACGCCGCTGTCGGCGGCGGTGGGCGGCAGGCCGGTGCCGCTGTCGGCATGCGATGCGGACATTCCGGCATCGGCAGGCGCCGCGTACAGGGCGGCGTAGGCCGACGGCGCTTCGGCCACCTGCAGGCCCAGCGGCGACTGCCGCGGCTGCCAGCCGCCACCGGCACTGCCCGATGGCCGCGACAACAGGTAACCACCGCCCTGCCCGCCACCGGGCAACGGCGGCGGCATCGCAGCGACGGCCGGCGCCGGCACGCCGGCGTTGGGCTCCATGCCCGCGCGGGTCTCGGCCAGCGCGTCCTTGAGCGTGCGGTAGACGAAATCGTGGATCAGCCGCGCGTCGCGGAAGCGCACTTCGTGCTTGGCCGGGTGCACGTTGACGTCCACCCGCGCCGGGTCCAGTTCCAGGAACAGCACGTAGGCCGGCTGGCGGCCATGGAAGAGCACGTCGCCATAGGCCATCTTCACCGCATGGGCGACGCTGCGGTCGCGCACCGAACGGCCGTTGACGTACAGGTACTGCTGGTCGGCGCTGGCGCGCGAATACTGCGGCTGCGCGATCCAGCCATGCAGGCGCAGGCCGGCCGCGCTGTGGTCCACGCGCAGCGACTGCCGCGCGAAATCCTCGCCCAGGGTCTCGCCCAGGCGCGCATCCGAGTACAGGTCGCCCGGCCTGTAGCGGCGCGACGGCTTGCCGTTGTGCGAGACGCGCAGCTCCACGTCCGGGCGTGCCAGCGCCAGCGAGCGCAGCCACTCCTCGATGTGGCCCAGCTCGGTGCGCTCGGCCCGCAGGAACTTGCGCCGCGCCGGTACGTTGTAGAACAGCTCGCGCACTTCCACGGTGGTGCCCGGCGCATGCGCGCGCGGCATCACCTCGCCGATCCTGCCGCCCTCGATCTGCAGCGCCGCGCCGTGTTCGTCCTGCGGCTGGCGCGAGGCCAGGGTGAAACGGCTCACCGAGGCGATCGACGGCAGCGCCTCGCCGCGGAAGCCGAGCGTGGCGACCGACTCCAGGTCGTCGAGCGAAGCGATCTTGCTGGTGGCATGGCGCGATACCGCCAGCGGCAGCTGTTCGGCGGCGATGCCGCCGCCATTGTCGCGGATGCGGATCAGGCGCACGCCGCCTTCCTCCAGCTCGATGTCGACGCGGGTGGCGCCGGCATCGAGCGCGTTCTCGACCAGTTCCTTGACCACCGACGCGGGGCGTTCGACCACCTCGCCGGCGGCGATCTGGTTGATCAGGATCTCGGGCAGCGGACGGATGGTGCTCATGCCGCACCGCCGGTGGCAGGAGGCGGGGAACAGGCCGGGGAAGACCGGGAAATCAGGTGGAAATCTGGCATCGGCAGATGATAGCCGCTGGATGCGCCCGCGCTACGCGTTGTCGCCCTGCGGTCTGCGCGGCAAACCGCCCACCTCGCCTCCCGTTCGCCAGGCCGGCGCCACCGGCGCGCCGCCCTCATCCAGGCGACTTCCTCCATGCGCATACGGCGATGCCGGCCACTGGCCGGCATCGACGGGAAAGCGGGGCAAGGCGGAGGCAGCCGGCCGAGAGCCGGCAGCGGAAGCGTCCCCTTACTTGCTGCCGCCGGCCACGGTACCCGCGGCGGCTTCCATCTCGGCCTGCGCGCGGGCGGCGAACAGCGTGCCCGGCGGCGGCTGCCGGCTGAAATAGGTGTGCACGCCGTCGAGCACGGCGCCGGCGATGCGGCGCTGGTAGGCGGGGTCGGTCAGCCTGCGCTCTTCGTCCGGATTGGAGATGAAGGCCGTTTCCACCAGCATCGCCGGCATGTCCGAGGTGCGCAGCACCGCGAAGTTGGCCCGCTCCAGGTTCGGCTTGTGGTTGTTGCCGATCCGCTTCAGGCCGCCCAGCACGTGGCTGGCCGCGTCCTCGGATGCCTTCATGTTGCCGCTCTGGGCCAGGTCCAGCAGCACGTTGGCCAGGGTGCCCTCGGTGCGGTTCAGGCTGACGCCGCCGATCAGGTCGGCCGCGTTTTCCTTGTCCGCCAGCCAGCGCGCGCGCTGCGAGGACGCGCCCTTGGTGGAGAGCACGTACACCGACGAGCCGGTGGCCGCGCGGTTCTCGGCCGCATCGGCATGGATCGAAATGAAGATGTCGGCCTTGGCCGCGCGCGCGCGCTGGGCGCGCATCGGCAGCGGGATGAAGACGTCGGTGTCGCGGGTCAGGTAGGCGCGCAGGCCGGGCGTGGCGTTGACCTGACGCGCCAGTTCGCGCGCCACCGCCAGGGTGACGTCCTTCTCGCGCTTGCCGGTCGGGCCGATGGCGCCGGGGTCCTGGCCGCCATGGCCGGGGTCGATCGCCACCACCAGGGTGCGCATGCCCGGCTGCATGCGGATGCGCGAGGCGTCGCTGGGCATGACCGGACGCGGCGCCGGCTGTTCGGCGGCGGGCGCCTGCGGCACCGGCGCAGGCGTGGAAGCCACCACCGCGGCAGGCGTCGTTGCCGGTGCACCGGTAACGGCGGCCGGCGTGGACGACTGCCCGTTGAGGATCGCGGCCGGCGAAGGCGCATTGCCGGGCGCGGCAACCGGTGCCGTCGTCGCGACGGTCGTGGCAGCGGAAGAAGGTGCGGCGGTCGCCTGCTGCACCACGGCCGCGGTCAACGCCGCGGTGGCGCGTGCGGCTTCCTGCCGGGCTTCGGCGCTGGTGGCCGGTGCCGGGTTGGCCGGCACGGGCGCCGGCTGCGCCTTGGCCACCGGGGCTTCGCCCGGCCACTCGATCAGCAGGCGCGACTCGGCGCCCTGCCCTTGCAGCTGCGGCTTGAACGCCACCACCGACTCGGCCAGATCGAACACCACGCGGAACGTGCCGGGGGTCGGCATGCCGGTGCGCACCGCGGTGACGACGCCGGCGGCGGCGGGCAGCCGGAGCCCGCGCACGGCGGTCGAATCCGGGAAATCGACGACCAGCCGGTTGGGGCCGGCCAGCGACAGGGTCTTGTAGCTGCCGCCGCCAGCCAGCTGGATCTCGGCGCGGGTGCCGGTGGCCCCGGCCTGCACGGCGACGCTGCGGATTTCGCCCGCCCACGCCGAAGCGCCGGCCAGACAGAGTCCGGCAACGCAGGCAGACAGGGCGATCAGGCGGCTTCCCTTGGGCATGGGGCGGATTCAATCACCGGAATTGCGTAATTGCAACACCTTTTCCCTTAATAATCCGCAACCTGCCCCACTTTCCTTCCATCAGGCAGCAGAAAGCCCCTGCAAGTGCCCCGATTGCGCCAGATGCGCCAGCCACGCCTGCCCGGCCGGGGAACCCGCCTGCAGGCGGGCGCGGCGGCCCTGCCCGTGCATGTCCAGCGCTACCTCCAGGTCCACCGGCGGCAATGCGCCGCTGCCGCGTTCGGGCCATTCGACCAGCCACAGGTCGGCTTCCGCCTCGTCCAGGCCCAGGAAATCCAGCTCCCCGGCGTCGCCGATCCGGTACAGGTCCAGATGCCAGGCTTCGCCCGCCGGCAGCGGATAGCGCTCGATCAGGGTGTAGGTGGGGCTGCGGATCGCGCCGTGCACGCCCAGCGCGCGCAGCAGCGCCCGCGCCAGGGTGGATTTGCCGGCGCCGAGGTCGCCCTGCAGGTGCACCACCGCCGCTTTCGGCCGCGTCGCGGCCAGCGCCGCGCCCAACTGGTCGGTGGCCGCGGCATCGGGAAGGAACAGTTCGATCATGGCCGTCATTATGGATTGGCCAGCGCGCGCAGGTGCGGCAGCAGGTCGCGCGGCAGCAGGCCGCGCTGTCCGTCCGCGGCCGCGGCGTCGCCGGCCAGGCCGTGCAGCAGCGCGCCGGTGGCGGCCGCGTCGAACGGCGACAGCCCCTGCGCCAGCAGCGCGGCGATCACGCCGGTCAGCAGGTCGCCCATGCCGCCCACCGCCATGCCCGGGTTGCCCGCCGCGACCACCCGTGGCGGCTGTCCCGGCGCGGCCACCACCGTGCCCGCGCCCTTGAGCACCACCACCGCGGAAAAACGCGCCGCCATCGCTTGCGCGGCGGCGAAACGGTCGCGCTGGATCGTGGCGGTATCGACATCGAGCAGGCGCGCCGCTTCGCCCGGATGCGGGGTAAGCACGGCGCCGGCAAGCGGCCGCGGCTGCCGCGCCAGCAGGTTCAGCGCATCGGCATCGACCACCAGCGGCCTGCCGCCGTCCAGCGCCGCCGTCCACACCCGTTGCGCCCAGTCGTCCTGGCCCAGCCCGGGCCCCAGCGCGACGACACCGGCGCGCGCCAGCAGCGGCGCCAGATCGAAGGCGTCCTCGACCGCATGCGCCATCGCCTCGGGGCAACGTGCCAGCAGCGGCGCCACGTGCGCCGCGCGCGTGGCCACGCTGGCCAGCCCCGCGCCGCTGCGCAGCGCCGCCTCTGCGCACAGCATCAGCGCGCCGCCGCTGCCGTGGTTGCCGCCCACGCACAGCACGTGCCCGGATTCGCCCTTGTGGGTATCGATCCGGCGCGGCGGCAACTGCGCGGGCAGCTGCGCCTCGCTCCAGCGGAAGGCGGCCGGTTCGATGCCGTCGAAGGCTTCTTCCGGAACCTCCAGACCGGCCAGCAGGCGTTGTCCCGCGTGTTCCAGCGCGGCGCCGGTATGCAGCCCTCTGTGCGGCACGATGAACTGCAGCACGCGCCGGGCGTGCACCGCCGCGCCCGGCACCGCGCCGCTGCCGGCGTCGACGCCGCTGGGCACGTCCAGCGCCAGCACCGGCGCGCCGGCGGCGTTGAGCGCGGCGATCAGTTCCGCCGCCGCGGCATCGGGCGCGCGGTCCAGGCCGATGCCGAACAGCGCATCGACGATGAGGTCGGCCTCGCGCAGGCAGTCGCGCGACAGCTCGACCTGCCCGCCGATGGCCAGGTAGTCGGTGCAGGCGCGCTGCGCCAGCGGCGTGCGCGGCGCGTGTTCCGGCAGATGCAGCACGCACACCCCGCGCCCGGACTGGCGCGCCAGCCGCGCCAGCACATAGCCATCACCGCCGTTGTTGCCCGGCCCGCAGACCACGACGATGCGGCGCGCCTGCGGCCAGTACTGCAGCGCGCATTGCCAGGCCGCCTGTCCGGCGCGCTGCATCAGCACGTAGCCATCGCCGCCCAGCGCGGCGGTGGCCTGCGCGTCGATGCGGCGCGCGGCGGCGGTATCGAACAATCCGGCAGGCTGGTTCATGCCCGCGATTCTATACTTGCGCCATGCCCCAGGCCGTTGCCACCGCCGACATGGCGCAGCTGTCGCTGCGCATCCGCCAGCTCGCGCGCGAGGCGGGTTTCCAGCGCTGCGGCGTCAGCGGCATCGAACTGCGCGAAGACGAAGCGCACCTGGCCGACTGGCTGGGTAAGGGCCTGTACGGGACGATGGAATGGATGGCGCGGCACGGCGCGATGCGCGCGCGGCCGCACGAACTGTTGCCGGGCACGGTGCGGGTGATCTCGGTCGGGCTGGACTATGGCCACAAGGACGATGCCGAAGCCTGGGCCACCTTGAACGACGCCGGGCGCGCCTACGTCGCGCGCTACGCGCTGGGCCGCGACTACCACAAGCTGATGCGCAACCGCCTGCAGAAACTGGCCGAACGCATCGCCGCCGAGGTCGGCCCGTTCGGGCACCGCGTCTTCGTCGATTCGGCGCCGGTGCTCGAGCGCGCGCTGGCGCGCAACGCCGGGCTGGGCTGGATCGGCAAGCACACCTGCCTGATCGACAGGGACGGCGGTTCGTGGTTCTTCCTCGGCGAAATCTACGTGGACCTGCCATTGCCGGTGGATGCGCCGGCCAGCGCGCACTGCGGCACCTGCACGCGCTGCATCGACGTGTGCCCGACCGCGGCCATCATCGCCCCGCACCGGCTCGATGCGCGCCGCTGCATTTCCTACCTGACCATCGAACACGACGGCGCCATCCCGCTGGAGATGCGCCCGCTGATGGGCAACCGCATCTATGGCTGCGACGACTGCCAGCTGGTGTGCCCCTGGAACAAGTTCGCGCGCCGCACCGACGAACCGGATTTCCGCGCGCGCAACAACCTGGACACGGCCACGCTGCCGGAGCTGTTCGCCTGGGAGGAAGACGAGTTCCTGCGCCGCACCGAGGGCAGCCCGATCCGCCGCAGCGGCCACGAACGCTGGCTGCGCAACATCGCCGTGGCGCTGGGCAACGCGGCGCCCTCGCCCGCCGCGCGGCAGGCGCTGGAACGCCGTCTCGACCATCCGTCCGAACTGGTGCGCGAGCATGTCGCATGGGCGTTGCAGCGATACAGCGGGGAACGGGGCGCGGGGAACGGGGAATGAGGCGCTCCGGCGCTCCCCCCACCCACCATGCTTCGACAAGGGGATGCGGAAGTGGAACCATGCCGTACGCAGCCACCTGCATTGGCCCATCATTCCCCTTTCCCTGCTCCCCATTCCCTGCTGCACATGGACAACGTCCTCACCCCCAGCCAGCTCAACACGCTCGCCCGCGACCTGATCGAGGGCGCGTTTCCGCTGGTGTGGGTGGAAGGCGAACTCGGCAACGTCAGCCGCCCGTCGTCGGGGCACCTGTACTTCACCCTGAAGGACGCGCGCGCGCAGGTGCGCGCGGCGATGTTCCGGCCGAAGAGCCAGTGGCTGAAATTCGTTCCGCGCGAAGGCCTGCGCGTGCTGGCGCGCGGCCGCCTGACCCTGTACGAGGCGCGCGGCGAATACCAGCTGGTGCTGGACCACATGGAGGAAGCCGGCGAAGGCGCGCTGCGCCGCGCCTTCGAGGAACTCAGGGCGCGGCTGCAGGCCGAGGGCCTGTTCGACCCGGAACGCAAGCGGCCGCTGCCGGCCCACGTCCGCCGGTTGGCGGTGATCACCTCGCCCAGCGGCGCGGCGGTGCGCGACGTGCTCAGCGTGCTGGCGCGGCGCTTCCCGCTGCTGGAGGTGGAGCTGCTGCCGAGCCTGGTGCAGGGCGACACCGCGGCCGCGCAGATCACCGCGCTGCTGCGCCGCGCCGACGCCAGCGGCCGCTACGACGCCATCCTGCTCACCCGCGGCGGCGGCTCGCTGGAAGACCTGTGGGCGTTCAACGACGAGCAGCTGGCGCGCGCCATCGCCGCCAGCACCACGCCGGTGGTTTCGGCGGTCGGCCACGAGACCGATTTCAGCCTGTCCGACTTCGCCGCCGACCTGCGCGCGCCCACGCCGTCGGTGGCCGCCGAACTGCTGGTGCCGGACCGGCGCGACCTGGAGCTGCGCGTACGGCGCCTGCAGCAGCGTCTGGCGCAGCTGCAGGCGCATGCGCTGGGACAGGCGATGCAGCGCGCCGACCGCGCCGCGCTGCGCCTGCAGGCGCAGGGCCCGCAGGCCCGGCTGGCCCTGCTGCGGCACCGCCAGCAGGCGCTGTCCGCGCGCCTGCATGCGTTCTGGCGACGGCAGCTGGAGCAGCGCCGCGCGCGCCTGGCGCATGGCCACTCGGTGCTGCGCGCGGTGCAGCCCGCGCGCCGGCTGGAACTGCTGCGCAGGCGCCTGGACACACTGGCGCCGCGCGCGCAGGCGGCCATGGCGCGGCAGCTGCAGCGCGATGCCCTGCACCTGCGCGGCATTGCCCGCTCGCTGGAAGCGGTGAGCCCGCTGGCCACCGTGGCGCGCGGCTACGCGATCCTCACCCGCGCCGACGACGGCGCGCTGGTGCGCTCCACCACCCAGGTCCAGCCCGGCGATGCGCTGCAGGCGCGGGTGGGCGACGGCGTGGTGGACGTACAGGTCGTCGGCACAGAAGCCACGCCACAGCAGCAACCGTAGGAGCGGCTTCAGCCGCGATGGGGCTTTCCCGGCAATGCCCCTTCGCGGCTGAAGCCGCCCCTACGGGGGTACCGGCAATTCCTCAGTTCGCCTTCGCGCTCTCGCAGAAACGCTGCCGGTACTCCATCGCCTTGGGCATCAGCGCCTGCAGGTTCTGGATGCGGGTGCCGGGGTTGGGGTGGGTCGAGGCGAACTCCGGCGGCGCCTGGCCGCCGCTGGCCGCGCCCATGCGCTCCCACAGCGGCACCGCCTCCTCCGGGTTGAAGCAGGCCGCGGCGGCCAGCATCAGTCCCACTTCGTCGGCCTGCGTCTCGTGGCTGCGCGCGTACGGCAGCAGGTAGCCGTAACCGAAGGCCGACATCAGCATCTGTTGCTGCTGCGCGTCCATGCCGCCGGCAGCGCCGGCCATCTGCCCGATCTCGGTCAGCTTCTGCTGGGCCATGCGCTGCGCGCCGTGGCGCAGCAGCGCATGGGCGATCTCGTGGCCCATCACCACCGCCATCGCGTCGGCGTTGCGCGCCACCGGCACCAGCCCGGTGTAGACCGCCATCTTGCCGCCCGGCAGGCAGAACGCATTGGCCTGGTCGGACTGCAGCACGTTCACTTCCCAGTCGAAGGTGCGGGAGAAATGGTTGGGCGGCTGGCCGTGCTCGGTCGCCAGCGCGGTTTCCACCACGTCGACCTTGGCGATCAGGCGCTGGGCGATCTCGCGGATCTGCCGCGCCACCGGGGTATTGGGGTCGACCGGCCGCTCCTGCGCCATGATCTGCTGGTAGGCCTGCAGGCCCAGCGCCTTTTCGCCCTCGGCGTCGAGCGTCTTGTCGATCAGCACCTTCTCGCCGGTATACGGGTCCACCGTGCGGTTGCTGAAGTAGTAACACCCGCCATAGATGGCGAAGCCGACCAGGATCAGCCAGCGCAGGCCGCCGCCCAGGCCGCGGCGCCGGGTGCCGCGCGGGTTGCCGAGGGGATCTTGTCGCATCGTGGACTCCGCCGGGAACGGTTGGACGGGGGGATGGTAGCGCGCCGCGTCAGATGCCGCGCACCAGGCGGAAGCCGATGCGAGCGCTGGTCACGTCCGAGTCCTGCGACAGCCGCCAGGCGGCGCGGGTCTGCTCCGGCGCGTTGGCCCAGTTGCCGCCGCGGACCACGCGCTGCCGGCAGCCCGGGTTGTACCAGGCCGCGCCATCGGCCGGCGCGCGCCGGTAGCTGGCGTGCCAGCAGTCGGCCACCCACTCGCTGAGGTTGCCGGCCATGTCATGCAGGCCCCAGGCGTTGGGGCGGAAGCTGGCCGTCGGCGCCGCCCCCCAGTAGCCATCGCCATAACCGATGAAGGCGTTCTTCCAGTGGCGGCCGCTGGGCGAAACATCCTCGCTGCCGGTGAAATTGCCGCTGCCCTCCGGCGGCACGCCGGCATCGCCCCAGGGGTAGCGGCCGGTGGTGCCCGCGCGCAGCGCGTATTCGAACTCGGCCTCGCTGGGCAGCCGGTAATGGCGGCCGGTCTGCGCGGACAGCCAGGCCGCGTACGCCTCGGCATCGCGCACGCTGACGTGCATGACCGGGTTGTCCGGCGGCGCCTTGGCGCCGTTGTAGCCGGCCTGCCAGTCGGCGCCGTTGCGGCGCACGAAGTTGCCGCTGCGCTCGTCGTAGACGATCGAATGGCCGCGCCGGGTCGCGCGCGGCCGCGCCTTGGTGGCCGCGACGAAGCGGCCGAACTCGGCCACCGTGACCTCGGTGATGGACATGGCGAAACCGCGGTCGAAGCGCACGTAATGCTGCGGGCGCTCGGCGTCGCTGGCGCCCGGCTCGCCGTAGCCGGCGCCCATCTGGAAGCCGCCATGCGGCACCACGATCATCTGCGGCCCGCGCCCGCCATCCTGCAGGGTATCGCTGAACACCTGGCCGGGCCGGAAGCTGCCGTAATGCGCGACCAGGTCGATGCGCTGCCGCAGCACCGCCACGGCGCTGTCGCCGGGTGCGGCGATGCGCAGCGCCTGCTCCAGTTTCTCGCGCGCCGCCTTCAGGCCCTTGGGCGAAGTGAGGTCGCGCAGGCCGCCATCGCGCAGGGCGGCAAGCTGCGCCTCGCGCATCGCCTCGATCCGCAGCCGCGCGTCGGCCACGGTGGGCGCGTCCTCGCGGATCCGCGCGGCGCGCTGCAGGCCGTCCAGCGCCGCATTGAAGTCGGCATGGGCAGCGGCGTCCTCGGCCTGCCGCAGCAGCGCGCTCTCCACCGCCGCCAGGCCCTGCCGGGCGCGGCTGTTGCCCGGGTCCAGCTCCAGCACCTGGGCGAACGCGCCGGCCGCCAGCGCCGGGCTGCCGGCGCGCAGCGCCTCCTCGCCGGAACGGTTCAAGGCCAGCAGCCGCCGCGCCACCTGCACGCGCTGCTGCAGTTCCCGTTCGACCTTGCCCTCCGGCGCCAGGTGCACGAGCACCGCGACCTGCGTGGCCGCTTCGGCCAGCGCCCTGCGCTGTTCGTCCGGTCGTTCCAGCAGCGCGCGGACCGAAGCCAGCAGGCGCGTGCGGGCCTTTTCCAGGCCGCGCCTGGCCTCGCGCTCCTGCGGCCGCAGCGACAGCACCGCCAGGTACAGCGGGATCGCGGCGTCCGCGTCCTGGTACAGGCGTTCTTCGGCCAGCGCCGCACCCGCGCGCTGCAGCGCGCCGCGCACCTCCTCCGGCTGCAGCTCGACCGCGGGCGGCGTCCAGACCGGCAGCGGCACGGCGGCCGGGTCCGGCGCGGCGATCGCCGCCGGCTCCTGCGCCGCGACCGGCGACACCGGCTCGGCCTGGACCGGCTGCGGCGCGGTGGCCGCCGGCGGCTCCTGCCGGCAGGCGGCGCACGCCAGCGCGGCGCAAAGAACCACGCAGGCCAACGGGCCGGTTGTACGCAAACTTCCTCCCATACAGGCTCTGCGCGCTCGGGTGCGCTGCGACGTTAGGCTATTCTCGCCTGCCTGGGCAAACCCTGCAGTTGATGGAATGGACGTGGCGCACTGGATCAAACACCCGGCGGAACTGGAAGAGCGCTACCGCCAGCGCCCCGGCCGCATCGGGCTGGACACCGAATTCATCCGCGAACGCACCTACTGGCCGCAACTGGCGCTGGTGCAGATGGCGGTAGGCGATGACATCCTGCTGATCGACCCGCTGGTACCGGGCATGGCCGATGCCCTGCGCCCGTGGCTGGAAGACGCCTCGATCCTCAAGGTCATGCACAGCGCCAGCGAGGACCTGGTCGCGTTCAAGTGCGCCTGCGGCGCCCTGCCGCGGCCGCTGTTCGACACCCAGATCGGCGCCGCGCTGGCCGGCATCGGCGGCGGCATGGGCTACCAGAAGCTGGTGGCGCAGGTCACCGGCGTGGTCCTGCCCAAGGGCGAGACCCGCTCGGACTGGATGCGCCGGCCGTTGTCGGACGCGCAGCTGGAGTACGCCGCCGACGATGTCGAATACCTGTTCGCGCTGCACGACGCGATCGACGCGCGCCTGCGCGAGCTCGGCCGCCGCGACTGGCTGCAGGACGACGCGCAGCGCCTGCTGGCGTCGGTCGACCACGATGAGCCCGAACGCTGGCCGCACCTGTCCATGCGCGCGGCGCAGTTCCTGGAAGCGGATGCGCAGCGCCGCCTGCTGCGCCTGCTGCGCTGGCGCGACCAGCAGGCCCGGCACAGCGACCGGCCGCGCAGCTGGATCCTGGACAACGAACTGGCCACGGCGCTGGCGCGCACGCCCCCGGCCGATTACGACGCTTTGCTGCGGCTGTTCGAACGTTTCCCCAAGGCGCCGCGCAAGCTCGCGCAGGCCGTGTGGCAGGCCCTGCAGACGCCGCTGCCCGACGAAGACCAGGCGCCGCAGGCGCTGGCCGCCACCGATGGCAACAAGGCCGCGCTCAAGCGCCTGCAGGACGCGGTGGCGCGCCGCACCGCCGAACTCGGCCTGCCCGACGGCCTGCTCGCCTCGCGCCGGCACCTGGAAGCGCTGCTGGAAGGCGGCGACTGGCCGGCCGCGCTCGGCGGCTGGCGACGCGACCAGCTGCAGGCGCTGCTGCAGCCCCTCTTGGCGGCGGCGCCGGCATCGCGTTAGAATTCGCGGGCCATGTGAAGCAGTCATACGGCTGGCGGGGTCCCACCCTCATCCAGCGCACTGCGATCACCGTGAAATACGGGGCCATAGCTCAGCTGGGAGAGCGCGTCGTTCGCAATGACGAGGTCGGGAGTTCGATCCTCCCTGGCTCCACCAAACAGAAGAACCCCGGGTATCCCCCGGGGTTTTTTCTTGTTCGTGGCAAGGGAAACGCGGGCGCACGGCGGCTCAGGCCGGCGGCGCCTGGGCCATGACCCGGTTGCGGCCGCCATGCTTGGCCGCGTACAGCATTTCGTCGGCGTTCTTGAATACGGCGGCGATGTCCGGGCTGCTTTCCGGCCAGCCGGCCACGCCGAGCGAGACGGTCACCTGCCCGACCGGCGGCATGCTGGCCCGTTCGACCTGCCGGCGCAGCCGCTCGGCGACCTGCGCGGCGCTGGCCACGGACGCGCCGGGCAACAGCAGCAGGAACTCCTCGCCGCCGACCCGGCACGGCACGTCGTCCACGCGCGACACGTCCTGCAGATGCATGGCCAGCTGTTTGAGGACCAGGTCGCCGACGTCGTGCCCCCAGGTGTCGTTGACCCGCTTGAAATGGTCGATGTCCAGCGAGACGACCGCGAACGGGGTCGCCTGTTCCTGCAGTTCCTGCAGCCGGGCCTGCAGGTGGCGGCGGTTGCCCAGCCCGGTCAGCGGGTCGGTGTTCACGTCCTCGCGCAGCTTGCTGATGCTCTTCTGGAACAGGCCGATGCCCAGCAGCATCGCCTTCTTCAGTTCGCGCGATTCGAAATACCAGGAGCGCACCGAGCGGATGCGCTGCGGGGTTTCCGGCTGGTCCATGGTGCGCGCGCCGTCGGCGAGCATGTGCAGCGGGTGGGCGATGACGCGCGCGCACCACCACAGCAGCAGCACCGTCAGCGCGGCCAGCGGCAGCGTTTTGAAGAACACGGTACGCATCAGCGAGGTCAGCGGCGCCAGGGTGACATCGCGCGGGCGCTGGGCGATCACCCCCCAGCCGGTGGCGGCGACCGGCGCATAGCCGGCGAGCATCGGAATCCCCTTGCTGTTGATGACCGACGCCGTCCCGCTGCCGCCACGGGTCACCTCGTCGATGGCCCGGTTGCCGTGTATCACCTTGCCGATGCGGCCGCCGTCGGGGTGGTAGATGATCTGCCCGTCGCCGTCGACCACGAACAGGTAGGAACCGTCGTGGTAGAAGTGCCGGCCCAGCAGGCGGTCGAGGATGTTTTCCTTCTGCAGGTGGATGGCGCCGCCGATCGCGCCGAGGAAGCCGCGCTGCGGGTCGTGGATCGGGCTGACCATGAGCACGATGAAATTGCCGGTCGCCGAAAGATAGGGCTTGCTGATGAGCGGACGGCGGGTGCGGATCGACTCCCTGACCGCGGCGCTGGCGAGGATCTTGCCCTGCAGCTGCAGCGTTTCCGGCGAGGTCGCCAGCACCTTGCCGGTGTCGTCGAAGATGACGATGGAATTGAAGCTCTTGCTCATCAGCCGCAGCCGCGCCGCTTCCCTGCCGAGCTTTTCGGCATCGTCCATCTGCCCGACCAGCAGCTGCGCGGTGTATTCCAGCTGCAGTTGCGCCGACTGGATGAAGTCGTCGGTGCTCTTGGCGAGCTTGGTCGCGTACGCCAGGTTGCTTTCCAGGGTGCTGTCCAGCAGTTGCTGCCGCTGTACCTGGTAGCTGGCGTGGAGCGTGTTGACGAACGGCAGGAAGGCCCCCAGCAGGACCAGGGCCAGTATCAGTTTGCGCAGGTCCATCGCCATCGTCATTCCCCGCGTCCCCGTTTGCGAACCGGCCCGGAATCACGGCCACTTTAGCCCGCAGGTCCGCCGCCATGTAGCGGTGCGATCACACAAACGGCAGGCGCCCGCGCAAATGAAAAGGGCCTGCATTTCTGCAGGCCCTTCGGATTCGTGGTGGCCGGGGAGGGAATCGAACCCCCGACACGGGGATTTTCAATCCCCTGCTCTACCAACTGAGCTACCCGGCCACTTTGTTTTCGCGACGTTCCCGCCGGCGAGGACGCGCATGATACGGATGTCTTCCGGTTTCGGCAAGCGCCACCGGAAAGTTTTTTCGCGGTGCCCGGCAACGGCTGCTTCCAGCAGGTGGAAGGCGGCAACAAAGGAACCGCCCGGAGCGGTTCCTGACATCGCCCGTCGATGGCCCGGAGGGTTGCCGCCACGGACGGCGGCAACAAAACATTTACTTCACCACGCCCGGCTTTGCATAGCCTGCGTCCCAATCCCGGAGGCCAGCCCATGCGCCATCGCCTGCTCCTGTCCCTGCCGCTGTCGCTGCTGCTCGCCACCACCGCGCTGGCGGCATCGCCGGTCGAATCGGTCGAACGCTTCGAGCTGGACCGCTATGCCGGCCAGTGGCACGAAATCGCGCACCTGCCGGTGTCGTTCCAGAAGAACTGCGTGGCCGACATCACCGCAAGCTACCGGCTGCGCGCCGATGGCCGCATCAGCGTGCTCAACCGCTGCCGCACCGGCGATGGCGGCATGATCGAGGCCGAAGGCATCGCGCGCACGGTGGCCGGGCACCCCGGCCGCCTGCAGGTGCGCTTCGCGCCGGACTGGCTGTCGTGGCTGCCCTGGGCATGGGCCGACTACTGGGTGATCGCGCTGGACCCGGACTACCAGTGGGCGATGGTCGGCGAACCGGGGCGCAAGTACCTGTGGATCCTGTCGCGCACGCCGTCGATGGACGGCGCCCTGCTCGAACGGCTCAAGCGCCAGGCCACCGACATGGGCTACGACCTGGCGCCGCTGAAGGTGATGGCGCCGGTCGAATGACGACCGGCGGCGGTCATGGCGCGGACGGCCTGCGCCGGTAGTCCAGCGGCGGCGCTTCGCGCTGCAGCAGCGGGACGTAGCGGAACTGCGCGCCACGCCGCCGCTCGAACTCGTCCCTGGCGGCGCGCACGCTGTCCGGCGACTGGAACAGCCGCACCGCGGCCAGCGCCATCGCCCTGGAGGCATTCAATGCGCCCTTGGCGCCGATGCTGGCGCCGGAGGCTGCCACCGCCTGCCAGCTGTGCGCCGGCGTGCCGGGCACCCAGGTGGCGGTGCTCAGCCCCGCGGTCGGCACGTTCCAGCTGACGTCGCCGACGTCGGTGGATGCGCTGCCGGCCACATCGGCGCGGTACGGCTGCAGCTGCATCGCCGTCTCCAGCGGCGGCCGTCGCTCCAGGTTCTGCTGCAGCTTTCCGGCGAAGGCCTGTTCCCGGGCGTCGTAGCGCACGCCGCCCACCTGTTCCAGCGCCGCCTGCATTACCTGCCCCAGCGTGTCGTTGGGCAGCAGCGAGAACACGCCGCCGGTCTGTTCGAACTCGACCGTGGTGCCGGTGCCCATCGCGGCGCCGTCGGCGGCCCTGCGCAGGCGCTCGAACACGTCGCGCACCACCGCCGGATCGACGTGGCGCACGTAGTAGTAGGCCTCGGCGAGATCCGGCACCACGTTGGGCGCGCTGCCGCCATTGCTGATCACGTAGTGGATGCGGGTGCCGTCGGGCACGTGTTCGCGCATCAGGTTGGCCATGTGGTTGAACGCTTCCACCGCGTCCAGCGCGGAGCGGCCGCGGTCCGGCGCGATGGCCGCGTGCGCGGCGACGCCGTGGAAACGGAACTTGCCGCTGATGTTGGCCAGGCTGGTGCCCTGCGCGGCCGAGTTCTCCGACGCCGGGTGCCAGTGCAGCACCACGTCCACGTCGTCGAACAGGCCGGCGCGGGTCAGATAGACCTTGCCCGAACCGCCCTCCTCGGCCGGCGTACCGTACAGGCGCACCTCGCCCGGCGTGCCGCTGGCCTTGAGCCACTGCGCGATGGCGCGCGCCGCGCCCACCGACGCCGCGCCGAACAGGTTGTGGCCGCAGGCCTGGCCCGCGTCCTGCCCGGCGATGGGCATGCGCACCGGTTCGGCCGCCTGCGCCATGCCGGGCAGCGCGTCCATCTCGGCCAGCAGCGCGATCACCGGGCCGCTGCCGCGCGTGCCGTAGGAGGCGACGAACGCGGTCGGCATGCCGGCCACGCCGGCCTCGATGCGGAAGCCGGCCTGGCGCAGTTCCTGCTGCAGCAGGCGCGAGGAACGTTCCTCCAGGTAGCCCAGTTCGGGCTGCTGCCACAGCAGCCGGCCGACCTCGGCCTGGCGGGTGGCGTAGGCATCGAGGTGGGCGAGCACGTCGCCCTCGCCAGCGCTGGTGCCGGCGGCAAGTGTCGCCAGCAGCAGCGCGCCGGCAAGCAGTCCCTGTTTCATCGCCTGTCTCCGTTCCTGCCGGACCCCAGAAAATCCTGGACCGGACAAAGCCTTCAGACCCGAGGGTTCCCGTAGGAGCGACTTCAGTCGCGATTGGGGCTTTGCCGGGAAAGCCCGATCGCGACTGAAGTCGCTCCTACAAGGGTTGTGTACTCAATAGAAGCTGACGTTGTCGATCTCGAACCAGATCTTCTGGCCGGCTTCGCCGCCGGCGGAAAACACCAGCTGCTGCACGTCGTCGCCCTTCCATTCGGCCACCGGCCCCTTGGCGCGGTACGGCGGCTGTCCCTGCAGCGCGGAGAACGGGATCTCCACCGTGCGCCACTGCGGCCCGGCCTGGAGCGGCGCGACGAAACGCCGGTCGCCCAGCGCCCGCGCCTCCAGCCGCAGCGCCGGCGTGCCGCCGCGCACGTCGAAGCGGATGCCGCGGTAGGCGCGCAGGTCCACGGGCGCGACCGAGCCACGGCTCAACGGCAGGATCGCCGCGGCATAGGCGGTCGGCTTGGTGGACAGGCGGGCCTGCACCGACAGCGCGTTGCCGCCGCTCTCGCGGGCCACGACTTCGCTCACCTGCACGGTGCGGTCGTTGCCGCCGTCGGCCTCGTCGATGCGCAGCGTGTCCAGCGCGGTGCGACCGTCGGCGCGCTCGAAATCGTCGACCAGCGCCGCCACCGGCTGCGCCGGCAGCGACAGCGCACGGTTGCCGGCCGGCAGCCGCATGCCCTCGCCGTGCACCTGGCGGCCGGCGACATAGACCCGCTCGGTATTGCGGATGTCGCCGATGCGCTCCCACGGCCGGCCCTTCACCAGCAGCAGGTCGGCACGCTTGCCGACTTCCAAGGTGCCGCGGTCGTCCACGCCCAGCGCGCGGGCGCTGTTGGCGGTGCCGGCCAGCAGCGCCTCGGCCGGGGTCAGCCCGGCATCGACCAGCAGTTCCAGCTCGCGCAGGGTCGATGCGCCGTGCGGCGTGCCGGTCATGCCGGCGTCGGTGCCGACCACCACCGGGATGCCGGCATCGTGCAGCGCCTTGACGTTGTGCAGGGCATTGGCGAAGTTGCGCTCGCGCTGCCGCAGCACCTCCGGGCGCGCGCCGGACCTGCCGCTGCCGTCCACGCGCTCGGGCAGGTAGACCGCCAGCGAGGGCGCGTAGGCGGTGCCGTGCTCGCGCATCAGCCGCACCAGTTCCTCGTCCACCGGCGTGTCCTGCACGCTGTGCGCGATCACGTCCACGCCGGCGCGCGCGGCGACCTTGCCGCGCTTGACCATCACCGTGTGGGTGAACACCTTCAGGCCGTGCCTGTGCGCCTCGTCCACCAGCGCGGCCAGGGTTTCCTCGTCCATGCTGCTGTTGTCGGCGGCGTTGGAATAGCGCCAGCCGTCGGTGAAGGCCTTGATGAAATCGGGCCGGTAGGCGGCGACGGCGCGCACGCCGGCGCGCGCGGCCTCGGGCGAATTCACCCAGCGCGTGGTGTTCTCGTCGCCCCAGTCGGCGCCATGGCCCAGCGGCGTGCTCATGCGCGCGGCGAACTTCACGTCCGGCGCGGCGATGTCGGCCAGCCACGCGCGACGCGGCGCGTAGGCCTCCGGCGGCTCGTGGAAATCGCTGACCGTGGTGACGCCGGCGGCCATGTACAGGTTGGCGACCTGCGGCAGCTCGGCCGGGCGCGCGTTGGGCGTCCAGTGCGTGTGCAGGTCGAACAGGCCGGGCAGCAGCGCCTGCCCGCGGGCGTCCACCACGCGCGCGCCCCTGGGCGCGGCCAGCGTTTCGCCGGCGCCGGCGATGGCGGCGATCCTGCCGTCCTCCACCAACACGCTGGCCGGATAGGCCGGGCGGCCGGTGCCGTCGAACACCATCGCCCCGCGGATCAGCAGCGCCGTGTTGGCGGACGTGGCGGCCACGCAGGCCTGTCCGGCGGACAGCAGCAGCGCGGTGAGCAGTGCGAGCGCGCGGGCGCGCCGGGAGTTTCTGTTCATGTCTTCAATCCAGAGTCATTGCATGGAATGCGCCGCGTGCGGCGCGCTCTCCGGCGTGCGCAGGCGCACCACCTTGCCCTGCTGCTCGACCACCAGCCCCAGGCTCAGGGCGACGCTGCGGGCGAAGCCCAGCGGGTCGCTGGCCGAGTACAGGCCGACGATGCGGCGGCTGCCGACCACCGGATCGTCGATGACGATGCGGGTGTCGCTGTAGCGCAGGAACTGCGCGGCCGCCACCGAGAGCGTGTCGCCGTTGAAGGACAGCATGCCCTCGCGCCAGGCCAGCTGCTGCTCCAGGTCCTCGCTGGGAACGGGCTCGATGCGGATGCCATGGCTGCGGTTGGCCAGCGCGCGGTAATTGGCCAGCAGCCGCGCCGGCGCCACCGCGCCCTGGGTGTCGGCCACGTCGACCACGCCCTCGCGCACCAGCACCTCGACGCCGCCGCTGCGGCGCTCGTTGAGGCTGACCGCGAAGCTGGTGCCCACCGCGGTCACGTCGGTCTCCTGCGCTCGCACCACGAACGGCCGGCCGGGGTTCTTGGCCACGTCGAACAGCGCCTCGCCCTGCAGCAGGGTGATGTTGCGGCGCGTGCCGGTGTAGCGCACGCGCACCTGCGAATCCGAATCCAGGGTGATCGCCGAGCCGTCCTGCAGCGGCACGCGCAGGATCTCGCCCTTGCGCGTGGCGTAGTACTCGGCATCGTCGTCCTGGCGATGCACGCCGATCGCCAGCAGGCTGAGCACCGCAGCCGCGCCCACCGCCCAGCGCAGCAGCCGCCGCGAGCGCCCGAAACGCGGCCGCGACGGCACGACGTCCGTCGCCGGCGCCACGCCGCTGGACAGCGCGCGGGCGCGGGCGGTGCGCGCCAGCACGGCATGGGCCCGCGCATAGGCGCCGAAGTGGCGCACGTCGGCCTGCAGCCAGGCATCGCGCGCGGCCATCTCCCCGGCGCCCAGCGCGGCGCGGTCCTCGCGCGCGACCCAGGCCGCCGCGATATCGTCGATGCTGCGTTCATCGTGTGCGCGCATGTCGCGTTCCTCCAGCTCCGAGCCTGTCCCTGCCCTCTTCCACGTCCGTCCCGTCGCGCTTCATCGAATCCATCAGTACCCGGATTCCCTTGCAGATGTGTTTCTCCACGGTGTTCTCGCTGATCCGCATGCGCTGGGCGATCTCGCGCTGCGAGTAGCCCTCGACCCGGCGCAGGACGAAGGCCTCGCGGCACTTGTCCGGCAGGCTGTCGATCAGCGCGCCGATCCGCGCCAGTTCCTGCCGCGAGGACGCGGTCCGCTCCGGACACGCCTCCTCGCCGCTGGTGGCCACCCGCTCGATCTCGGCCACCGCCTCGATCGACACCACCTGCGCGCGCCGCAGCTGCTGCAGCACCACCGACTGCGCCACCGAGTACACGTAGGCGCGCGGCTGGCGCACGTGGGACACGTCCGCCATCGCCGCCAGGATGGCGTAGGTCTCCTGGATCACGTCATCCACGTCCTGGTGCACCGGCAGGCGCCGCTGCAGCCAGTCGCGCAGCGCCGGCTCGCACGGCAGTACGTGCTCGGCCAGCCACAGCGAACGCTCCGCCGCCAGTGCCGCCGTCATGGTGACACCGGCGCGGTGCCCGGCCTGCGCCGGGCGTTTCCACGAACAGCACAATGGATCATCAGAACGCCTTGGTCACGTTGACGTACCAGTAGCGCGGATAGGCCTGGTACACCGCCGAGGAATAGCCGAACGCGTCGCTGGAGACCGGCGGGCGCTTGTTGGCCAGGTTGTTGGCGCCGACCTTCAGCGACAGCCCGTCCATCCAGCCGTCGCCCTTGAGGTCGTACTTGACGAAGGCATTGGCCAGCGTCTGCGACTTCACCGTCCACGGCGTGCCGTCGGCCAGCACCAGGCCGTTCTCCACGAACGAGCTGCTGTAGCGCGCGCTGGCGCCGACGGTCAGCTGCTGGTAGCGCCAGGTCAGGGTGCCGGACCACTTCCACTGCGGGTTGCCGCCGCTGCCGATCAGGTTGCCGCCGCCGGTGACGCGGATCGACGGATCGACCAGGCCGCTGCCCTTGGCGTCTTCCAGCGCCTGCAGCGCCGGCGAGCGCTGGCGGTAGAACTCGATCAGGCGGGTGCCGTTGAGCGACACGTCGAAACGCCCGGCACGGGTTTCCGGCGAGGCCCAGCTGAAGGTGTAGTCCACGCCGCGCACGGTCTGCGGCTCCAGGTTGACGTACTGGTCCTTGACGTAGAGCACCTTGCCCGCCGCGTCCAGGCCGGTGCCGGAGTAGCGCGCGATGTCGTCGGCGGTCGGGTCGGCGCGCACCACGTCGGCGTTGCTGCTGCCCTGCTGGCGCAGCACGTAGTCCAGGATCAGCGCGTTGCCCTCGCCGAACAGGCCGATGATGCCTTCCTGCTCGTACTTGTAGTAATCCACGGCGAAGGTGAAGCGGCCGAAGTCCTCGGGGATGAACTGCGGCTGGAACACGATGCCGGCGCTGGTGTTGGTCGAGGTTTCCGGCTTCAGGTCCGGGTTGCCCGAGCGCCGCGCGGTGGTCGAGGCGGTGTAGCCCTTGCAGCCGGCCATCGAGGCCTGGGCGCCGCTGCGCACGTCGGCCAGGCACTGGATCCAGTCGGTGCGGCTGTTGGAACGGCTGACCATGGTGGCGTTGACCTGCTCCAGGTTCGGCGCGCGGAAGCCCTTGGCCCAGGACGAGCGCACGGTCAGGCCGTCGATGATCTGCCAGCCCAGCGCCAGCTTCGGCTTGGCGACGTTGCCGAAGTCGTTGTAGCGCTCGGCGCGGCCGGCCACCTGCAGGTCCAGCGAACGGACCAGCGGGATGTCCATGCCGGGCGACACCAGCGGCACCGAGAACTCGGCGAACACGCCGGCGACGGTGCGCGAACCGTAGGTGTCCGGGGTCGGGCTGACGCCGTACATGTCGCTGGGGTACTGGACGCCGGTGATCGCGTCGGTGAAGGCCAGCGAACCGTCGACGTGCGCGTCGCGGTCGTCGCGCTGGGTTTCATGGCGCACTTCCACGCCGGCCGCCATGCCGACTTCGCCGGCCCAGGTGCGGAACAGGTCCGGGCGCGAGGCCTTGAAGTCCCACAGGTACAGCTCGGTCTCGCTCTTGCGCTTGGCCTTGTAGAAGAACCGGTCCAGCTTGCTCCAGTCGTTGCAGCCGCCGCAGAACGGGTTGTAGGCCGCCGAGGTCGGATCGGCCAGCGCCTGCTGGAACAGGGTCATGCTCACCGCGTCCTGGGTGTCGACCACCTTGGCCCTGGAGTACAGCGCCGCGCTTTCCCAGTCGAAACCGAAGTGGTAACCGCGCAGGCCGGCCAGCGCACGCACCTGGGTGTTCTTGACCTCGATCCGGGTCGGGCGCTCGAAGCGGTAGCTGGTGATCGTCACCGGCAGGCCATCCGGGCCGATGTTCAGGCCCTGCAGGCGGTTCGGGTTGAGCGTGCCGTCGGGCAGGTACATGGCGCCGAACGGGTTCCAGTAATTGCTGGCGGCCACCGTCATCGGCAGCGAGGAAATGGTGTTGACGCCGTTCTGCAGGCTGTAGGCACGCGAGTCGTACAGGCCGGCCTCGCTGAACAGCGACAGGCCGTTCTCGAAATCGTGCTTGCCGGTGGCGAACAGGTTGATGCGGCGTACGTCCGGCGCGATCGACACCGGATACAGCGACTGGTGGTTGTCGCGCAGGTTGGCGTCGGCGCCGGAAGTCGCCTTGCTGCCGGACTGCACGCACAGGCCGTCGCCGATGGTCGCGCCGCAATTGCCGTTGCTGGTCGGCTTGACGTGGAAGGCGCCGGCGGCGGTGGTCAGCCACTTGCCGTCCTGCGATACGCGCGGGCCGTTGACGGTGAAATTGCCCCACGGACTGTTGGTGTTGCGGTTGTCCACGCCGGCCAGGCCTTCATACGGCGTACCGGCGAAGTCGTCGATGCGGTTGGCGTTGCGGGTCCAGTCCTGGTCCAGCGAATTCAGGCCGGTGGTGTTGTAGTAGTTGAAGGCGATGGTGACGTTGGAGCGCAGGTCCTCGGAGTTCTTGCCCCACATGCCGTTGACCGACACGTCGCTCAGGTTGGTGCCTTCGCCGACGCCCTTCTGCACGCTGAGGGTGCCGCCGTCCATGTCGTCGCGCAGCACGTTGTTGACCACGCCGGCCACCGCGTCGGTGCCGTAGATCGCGGCGGCGCCGTCGAGCAGCACCTCGACCCGGCGCAGGTTGGCCACCGGCACGGTGTTGGCGTTGTAGGTCAGCACCGGCACCAGGTTGCCGTCGGCCTGGCTGGTGGGGTGCACCACGGTGCGGCGTCCGTTGATCAGCAGCAGGGTATTGCCCACGCCCAGGCCGCGCAGGTTGACCGAGGCGATGTCGCCGCGCGCGTAGTTGGAGCTGTTGCCGCCGTTGGTGCCGCTGAAGGTGACGTTGCCCATCTGCGGGATGGAGCGGTACAGGTCGTCGCCGGAGACCGCGCCGGTGGCTTCGATCTGTTCGGCCTGCAGGGTGGCCACCGGCAGGATCGCCGCCGACTTGCTGCCCTTGATCTGGCTGCCGACCACGGTGATCTGGTCCAGCGTGTTCACCGGGCCGTTGGCCGGCGTTTCCTGCGCCGCCGGTGCCACCGGCTCGGGCTCGGCGGCCTGCGCCACGGCCAGGCCGCCCAGGCCGCCGAGCGAGGCCAGCATCGGCGCGGCGGCGCGCAGGGTGATGGTGCGGCCATCGTCCGAGGCGATGGTGAGCCCGGTGCCGTCGAGCAGCCGGTTCAGCGCCTGCCGCGGGTCCATCTGCCCCTTCAGTTGTCCGACCTCGATCCGCCCCTCCTCGCCCATGGCCGCCGGCGCGATGATCTGCAGGCCCGCCTGGCGGGCGAATTCAGGCAGCACCTCTTCGATGCGGCCGCCCTCGATATCGAACTGCGGCGGTGCGGCGAGCGCCGGCATGGCCACGCACAGCGCCACGGCGGCCAGCCCGCCACGGATCGCGCTTGCCAGCGGCAACAACTTGAATGAACGCATTGATGAACCCCTCTCCGGTATATGCGAATGCGGCGACGTTGTCGGTCTCCTGACATGCCTAGATGAGCCCGCGGAAAAGTTCCGCCATCGGCCGCACCGCCGCCCCCCGGCCACGCCCGCCATACGGCGTAGTATCCTTTGGACGATCCCTCCGGACCCCGAGGACCGAGTAGTATGCGTTTTCGCCCACAGTACGTCCTGACCGCAGTTCTCAGCCTTGCCCTCGCTTCCTGCGGCGGCGGCGTGGTGAAGCGGGTTTCCGAGCCCGCCGCCGGCATCCAGCAGCTCACCGTCGCCAGCGACGGCAGCTGGGACGTGGAGCTGCGCCTGCGCAACTACAGCTCGATGCCGATGCGCTTCGACGACGTGTCGCTGGCGATGAAGGTCGGCGACGAAACCGCCGGCACCCTCGCCGCCGCCCCCGGGCTGTCCATCGGCCCGGAATCGGCCGACGTGGTCAAGGTCCGGCTGCAGCCTTCCTCGCCGGCGCGCATCGTCATGGCCGACGCCCTGGCCGGCGGCCGCTCGCTGTTCTACGAACTGGAAGGCACGGTCAAGGCCACGCCCGAAGAGAAGAAACAGCGCAGCTTCGAGGTGAAATCCCGCAACAGCCTGAACCAGGCCCCGGGCCTGCCCGGCGTGCTGCGCTGATCCGCTTCCCCTTTCCGTTTCATCCGAGATCGCACCGATGAGCAACTACAAGGCCCCCGTTACCGACCTCCGTTTCGCCCTGCACGACGTGCTCAAGGCCGAGTCCCTGTTCGCCGCGATGGGCCATGGCGACGCCAGCGCCGACGTCATCGACGCCGTGCTCGAGGAAGCCGGCCGCTTCAGCGCCAGCGTGCTGGCGCCGCTGAACGCCGTGGGCGACGAGAACGGCTGCACGCTGGACAAGGCCACCGGCGAGGTCACCACCGCCCCCGGCTTCAGGCAAGCCTATGCGCAGTTCGTCGAAGGCGGCTGGACCGGCCTGACCGCCGCGCCGGAGTTCGGCGGCCAGGGCATGCCGGAAACGCTGGGCATGGCGCTGAGCGAGATGGTGTCCGCGGCCAACCTGGCCTGGAGCCTGTTCCCGATGCTGTCGCACGGCGCGGTCGAGGCGCTCAGGCACTACGGCGAGGACTGGCAGAAGGAGGCCTTCCTCAAGCCGCTGGTGGCCGGCAACTGGACCGGCACCATGTGCCTGACCGAACCGCACGCCGGCACGGACCTGGGCCTGCTCAAGACCCGCGCCGAGCCCAATGCCGACGGCAGCTACGCCATCACCGGCACCAAGATCTTCATCACCGCCGGCGAGCACGACCTGAGCGAGAACATCGTGCACCTGGTACTGGCCAAGCTGCCCGACGCGCCGCCGGGGCCGAAGGGCATCTCGCTGTTCGTCACGCCCAAGTACAAGGTCGGCCGCGACGGCTCGATGGGCGAACGCAATGCCCTGCGCTGCGGCGCGCTGGAACACAAGATGGGCATCCACGGCTCGTCCACCTGCGTGATGAACTTCGACGGCGCCCAGGGCTACCTCGTCGGCCAGCCGCACAAGGGCCTGCAGGCGATGTTCGTGATGATGAACTCCGCGCGCCTGGGCGTCGGCATCCAGGGCCTGGCGCAGTCCGAGCGCGCCTGGCAGGGTGCGCTGGCCTACGCCCGCGAACGCCTGCAGTCGCGCGCGCCCAAGGGCGCGCAGCTGGCGGACAAGCCGGCCGACCCGATCATCGCCCAGCCCGACGTGCGCCGCATGCTGCTGTCGATCAAGGCGCTGACCGAGGGCGGCCGCCTGCTCGCCGCCCATGCCTACACCCAGCTGGACGCCGCGCAGAGCGCCGGCGACGCGCAGGCGCGCGCCGACGCCGAGACCCTGGTCGGCTTCCTCACGCCCATCGTCAAGGCCTGCCTGACCGAGTGGAGCATCGAGAACACCTACAACGCGCAGCAGTGCTTCGGCGGCCACGGCTACATCGCCGAGCACGGCATGGAGCAGCTGGCGCGCGATGCCCGCATCACCACCCTGTACGAAGGCACCACCGGCATCCAGGCGCTGGACCTGATCGGCCGCAAGACCGCCGTGTCGCAGGGCGCGGGCCTGAGGCTGTTCCTGGCCGAGATCGAGGCGTTCATCGCCGCCAATGCCGGCAACCCCGCCGTGGCCGAATTCCTGCCCGCCCTGGGCGCCAAGGCGCAGGAATGGGGCAAGCTGACCATGAACGTGCTGCAGCGCGCCGCCGCCAACCCGGAAGAACTCGGCGCGGCCAGCTGGGACTACCTGTTCTACAGCGGCTATGTCGCCCTGGCCTACTGGTGGGCGCGCGCCGTGGCCGCGGCGCAGTCCTCGTCCCATACCGACGACTTCAAGCAGGCCAAGCTGGAAACCGCGCGTTTCTACTACGCACGCATCCTGCCGCGCACCCTGGCCCACGCCGCCAGCATGGAAAGCGGCGCCGGACCGCTGATGGCCCTGGACGCCGCGCGCTTCGGCGAGTGAACCCGGCCCGGCCGCCATCGTCGATGGCGGCCGGGTTTACACAAACTGTCACGCTTCGTGTATAAGCTGTTTTCCCGATGGAGACAGACACTACACCGCGTGGTCTGATCGATACCGGAGTCGCCGCATCCGCTCCGGACCCGGAGTTTTCGCTCCCGCCCTCCCTGCACCGCCTCGGTTCCGTGCGACTGCTGTCGCTGGACGCGCATGGCCGCGTGCTCGACTGGATCAACTGGCAGGAAGCGTCCTGCCTCTACGCGCGCGGCGCGGTGGCCTGGACCCTGGGCGACCCCTGCCTGCACGTGCACGGCGCCATCAACCGCGCCAGCGGGCTGCGCAGCGGCCTGGACCTGCACCCGATCATCGCCTCGCGCGGCCACGCCCGCTCGCGCGCCATCGACCCCACGCCCAACCTCACCAACACCGCGCTGTTCGCCCGCGACGCGCAGCTGTGCCTGTACTGCGGCCAGCAGTTCAGCCGCCCGCACCTCACCCGCGACCACGTGATGCCGCTGTCCAAGGGCGGCCGCGACATCTGGGAAAACGTGGTCAGCGCCTGCTTCCAGTGCAACTCGCGCAAGAGCAACCGCACCCCGCAGCAGGCCAACATGCCGCTGCTGGCGGTGCCTTACCGGCCCAGCTGGATCGAGCACCTGATCCTGTCCAACCGCAACATCCTCGCCGACCAGATGGCCTTCCTGCAGGCGCAGCTGCCGAAGAAGGCGTTGCGGCGCAGCGCCTGATCCCGGGCAATCCCCCAGAGCCCCGTAGGAGCGACTTCAGTCGCGATGGGGACTTCCCGGCAAGGCCCCCTGTCGCGACTGAAGTCGCTCCTACGACAGCCGCCACGCCCCGCCGCTCCCTGAACCGCGGCCTGCGCTCCCGTCATCGGCCGCTCACGCCGCCGGCGGTTTGCTTGCCCCACCCCGGAATGGGGGCGAAAATACCGCTTCGGCTGAAATGCGAAGAAAATGATCGACTCCGTCCGCTATCCGCGCCTGTCGCGCATCCAGACCCCGCACGACCTGCGCGCGTTCGACGAAACCGAACTGCCCGCGGTCGCCGGCGAGCTGCGCGATTACCTGATCGAATCCGTGGGCCGGAGCGGTGGCCATTTCGCCGCCGGGCTGGGCGTGATCGAACTCACCGTCGCCCTGCACTACCTCTACGACACCCCGGTCGACCAGCTGGTGTGGGACGTGGGCCACCAGACCTACCCGCACAAGATCCTCACCGGCCGCCGCGACACCATCCACACGGTCAAGCAGAAGGACGGCGTGGCGCCGTTCCCCAAGCGCGAGGAAAGCGAATACGACACCTTCGGCGTCGGCCATTCCTCCACCTCGATCTCGGCCGCGCTGGGCATGGCCATCGCCCGCCAGCGCCAGGGCGACGAACGCCGCATGGTGGCGGTGATCGGCGACGGCGCGATGACCGCCGGCATGGCGTTCGAGGCGCTGGCGCATGCCGGCGGCATGGACGAGGAGCCGAACGTGCTGGTCATCCTCAACGACAACAACATGTCCATCTCCGAGGCGGTGGGCGGGCTGACCAAGATGCTCGGCCGCGCCACCGCCAGCCGTACCCTCAACGCGCTGCGCGAGGGCGGCAAGAAGATCCTCGGCGACAAGCGCCACAGCCCGCCGGCGCGCTTCGTCAAGCGCTGGGAAGAACAGTGGAAGGGCATGTTCGTGCCGTCCACCGCGTTCGAGCAGATGGGCTTCCACTACACCGGCCCGATCGACGGCCACGACCTGCCGCTGCTGCTGTCCACCCTCAAGACCCTCAAGGGCAAGAAGGGGCCGCACCTGCTGCACATCATGACCACCAAGGGCAAGGGCTACGAACCGGCCGAGGGCGACCAGATCGGCTACCACGCGGTCGGCCCGTTCGACCCGAGCAAGGGCCTGCCGGCCAAGAGCGCGCCGAAGAAGCCGACCTACACCGACGTGTTCGGCGACTGGCTGTGCGATGCCGCCGCCGCCGAGCCGCAGCTGATGGGCATCACCCCGGCGATGCGCGAAGGTTCGGGCCTGGTGCGTTTCAGCCGGGAATACCCGCAGCGCTATTTCGACGTGGCCATCGCCGAGCAGCACGCGGTGACGCTGGCCGCGGGCATGGCCACGCAGGGCGCCAAGCCGGTGGTGGCGATCTATTCCACCTTCCTGCAGCGCGCCTACGACCAGCTGGTGCATGACGTCGCCATCCAGGACCTGGACGTGCTGTTCGCCATCGACCGCGCCGGCGTGGTTGGCCCGGACGGCGCCACCCATGCCGGCAACCTCGACCTGAGCTTCCTGCGCTGCGTGCCGAACATGGTGGTGATGGCGCCGGCCGACGAAGCCGAATGCCGGCAGATGCTCAGCACCGGCCTGCAGTACAAGGGCCCGGCGGCGGTGCGTTACCCGCGCGGCACCGGCCCGGGCGTCGCGCCCGGCGTCGACCTGTCCACCCTGCCGGTCGGCAGGGCGCAGCTGCGCGTGCAGGGCCACCGCCTGGCCATCCTCGCGTTCGGCGCGACCGTGACCGCCGCCGAACAGGTCGGCCGCGAGCTGGGCCTGAGCGTGGTCAACATGCGTTTCATCAAGCCGCTGGACCGCGCCCTGCTGCTCGACCTCGCCCGCACCCACGACGGCTTCGTCACCGTCGAGGACAACGTGGTTGCCGGCGGCGCCGGCTCGGGCGTGTCCGAACTGCTCAACGCCGAAGCCATCGTCATGCCGGTGCTGCACCTGGGCTTGCCGGACAGCTTCCAGCACCACGCCAGCCGCGAAGACCTGCTGGCCGAAGCCGGCATCGACGCCGCCGGCATCCGCGATGCGATCTTCCGGCGCTGGCCGGACCTGCGCAATGCCTCCGCGCCGCTGAGCGCCGCCGGCTGACGCCATGGGAGCGATGGCTGCCTGCGCCGCCATCGCCTGGGCCTCCGTCACGGAAGTCCGTCGTTCCAGCGCGTGGCGCGCATCGACGGATGCGCTGCCGATGATCGACGGCGCACATGCACGCGGCACACGCCCGGCCAACGGTCCGGGCGGTGCAGGCGATGCATGGGACCACTGCCCGCAGCACGGATGCCGGCGGACGAGCTCGTACTACGACGCAAAGCCCCCCATCAGGTCCAGCCATGCACCCCACTCCTCCAGGTAGCCAGCCAGGTCGCGAGTGGGATGCATGGTTGGCAGCACGATCCTGGGCATCGCCCGGTGAAGAGGTTGTTGCAGGTGCTGCGCATGGCGATGGGCCGCGGCGCTGATGCTGCAGTCCCTCGTCCGCCACGGGTTTTCCGCGCTGCCGGTCAAACCCATCACACTTTGATTTCCTGTCGACATCCTCTGAACGAACAGGCAATGAATCGCTGGCTATCTTCGTGCGTACAGGGCGTAAAGCATGGAGAGCGACATGGGATACAGCGCGCAGTACCTGACGAACGAAGAGTGGATGGAGCTCCACGCCGCCTACGTCGCCTATGGTTCCGGCCCGGCGTTCTGGCAGGTGTACCAGGAGCTGCAGCAGGCGGCCATCGCGCGGCACGGTGCCGCCAGCCACCAGGTCGTCAATGAACTCGCGCGCATGGCCGAACGCCTGGGCGCGATCCGGGAGGCGATCCTCGTCTAGCCCGGGTTCGTCGAACACCCAATGAAAAGCCCAGCCATCACGACGATGGCTGGGCTTCTGCCGGCAAGTCCGCAGACGAAGCGGCTTACTCTTCCTCGTCGTTGCCCTGGCCCGGCGCCTTGCGCTGCTGGCCCTGCTCCTGCTGGCCGGGTTGCTGCTTCTGGTTCTGGTTGTCCTGGTTCTGCTGCCCGAAATTCTGCTGCGGGTTCTGGTTCTGCTCGCGCTGGTTGGTCATGACGCTCTCCTGTTTGCCACGGCCGGTTGCCGTGACATGGAGAATCTCTTTGGCGCCGTTCGCAGGTTGTGGGCAGCCGTCAAAACCCGGATCACGAGACTGACTGCAGTGGTCCGCCGTACAGGCACGCATGCATGAAATGCGCGGGCTTTACCGGGCACGGGCGCACCGCCATCGCCCGCGCTCACTTCGCACTGCAGGACCACGTCGCCAACAGCTGGCACCGGGCTGCAATGAACCGCTTGGCGTTCGCTCAACCGGCAGCTGGATCACGCCACGCTTCACCGGCACGGATTTCTCTTTCGCCGAGCGGACATGGGATGCGCCACGCCTGCCCGCCCTCCTGCCGGAGGCACGGCACCATCAGCGGAGCATCAGATAATCGGCTTCAAAATCCGGAAAAAGAAAAAGCCCTGAATCAATCAGGGCTTTCAAATGGAGGCCTGGGTCGGAATCGAACCGGCGTACGCGGATTTGCAATCCGCTGCATAACCACTCTGCTACCAGGCCAGAATCTTTTCGATTGTACAGGAGGAAAAACATCCTCCCGATATGAAAAAACCCCGCTCGCGGGGCCTTTTCCTTATCTGGAGCGGGAAACGAGACTCGAACTCGCGACCTCAACCTTGGCAAGGTTGCGCTCTACCAACTGAGCTATTCCCGCTTGGGGAGCCGTGCATTCTACAGACTTCGTAGAGGTTGCGCCAGCCTTTTTAACAACTTTCTTCACGCTTTCCGGAGGCTTCCGGCCACCCGGTGGATACCGTCTGCAGCCACCGGGCCGTCCGACATCCTGAGGTGATTCCCTCGATGCAGCTCCGTTGCAAACCCGGTGGCTTCATCGATCTGGAGCGGGAAACGAGACTCGAACTCGCGACCTCAACCTTGGCAAGGTTGCGCTCTACCAACTGAGCTATTCCCGCTTGGGAGGCGAAATTCTACATGCAATCGCCTGCCTGTCAACAGCCTCGTTTCATCTTTTTTTCGACTGCGAACGCGCGGCGATTTCGTCCTCGCGCAGGCTCGGCCAGGCCGCGCGCAGGTACTGCACCGCGGACACCAGCGTCAGCATGGCGGCGATCGCCAGCATCCAGTCGCCTATATGGAATATCGGCCCGCCCATCCAGATGCTGGCGACCGGCGTATTGGGCGACACGGAGTACAGCAGGCACAGCAGCGCGATCATCTGCGCGGTGGTCTTGATCTTGCCGATCATCGCCACGCGCACCTTGGCGCGCTGGCCGATCTCGGCCATCCATTCGCGCAGCGCCGATACCGCGATCTCGCGGCCGACGATCACCGCGGCCCAGAATGCCATCCAGGCGGTGGGGTGCCCCTGCACGATCAGGAACAACGCCACCGCGACCATCAGCTTGTCCGCCACCGGGTCGAGGAAGGCGCCGAACGCAGAGTGCATCTCGTAGCGGCGAGCGACCCAGCCATCGAGCCAGTCGGTGATCGCCGCCAGGCCGAACACCGCGGCGGCGGCGAAGTTCGTCCACGTGTACGGCAGGTAGAACACCAGCACCAGCACCGGGATCATCACGATCCGCAGCAGCGTCAGCCAGGTGGGTACGGTCAAGGTCATTACAGCTCTACTCCGCTGCCGGATCCGGGATCGACAGTCCATGAAGGTTAGCGTAGATGCGCGTTGCAAGGGCGGCATTGATGCCTTCCACGCGCGCGATCTCGGCTTCGCCGGCGGCCTTCAACCCCGCCAGTCCGCCGAAATGCTTGAGCAGGCTGGCACGGCGGCGCGGGCCGATGCCGGGAATGTCCTCCAGCTTGCTGGTCATGCGCGCTTTCTGCCGGCGCCCGCGGTGGCCGGTGATCGCGAAACGGTGCGCCTCGTCGCGCACCTGCTGGATGAACTGCAGCGCCGGCGATGCCGCGCCGGGACGGATCTCGCGGCCGTCCGGCAGCACCAGCGCCTCATGGCCGGCGCGACGCTCCACGCCCTTGGCGACGCCGACCAGCAGCACGCCTTCGACGCCCAGGTCGGCCAGCGCGGCCTGCGCCTGCGCGAGCTGGCCGGCGCCGCCATCGATCAGCAGCACGTCCGGCAGCACGCCCCCCTCTTCCACCGCGCGGCGGAACCTGCGGTCGATGGCCTGGCGCATGGCCGCGTAATCGTCGCCGGGTTCGATGCCGCTGATGTTGTAACGGCGGTACTGCGAGCGCACCGGGCCGGCGGCGTCGAACACCACGCACGAGGCCACGGTCGCCTCGCCCATGGTGTGGCTGATGTCGAAACATTCCACGCGCCGGACCGGTTCGGCCAGGCCCAGCAGTTCGCGTACCGCTTCGCTGCGCGCATGCTGCGCGCCACGGCTGTCCAGTTCGCTGACCAAGGTGATCTGCGCGTTGCGGCTGGCGAGCTCCACGTATCCGGCACGCTCGCCGCGCACGTTCCATTTCAGCGCGACCTTCCGCTCGGCCGCCGTGGTCAGGGCCGCCTCGATCATTTCCGCGTCGGGAATCTCGCGGTCCAGCAGCACTTCCGGCGGCGGCGCGTGCTCGACGTAGTACTGCGACACGAACGCGGCCAGCACTTCCTCGGCGCTGTCCTCGCCGTTGGTACGCGGGAAGAAGGCGCGCGTGCCGAGGTTGCGGCCATCGCGGAAGGCCAGCAGCAGCACGCAGGCGCTGGCCCCCTGCATGGCGCAGGCCAGCACGTCGAGGTCGGCGGCGCGGCCGTCCACGTACTGCCGGTTCTGCATGCTGCGCAGCGACGCCACCAGGTCGCGCAGGCGCGCGGCGCGCTCGAACTCCAGCGCGTCGCTGGCCTGCTGCATGGCCTGCATCAGTTCGTCGGCGAGCTGGTCGCTCCTGCCCTCGAGGAACAACGCCGCGCGCCGCACCGATTCGTCGTACTCGGCCTGCGCCACCAGCTCCACGCAGGGCGCGCTGCAACGGCCGATCTGGTACTGCAGGCACGGGCGCGAGCGGTTGCGGAACACGCTGTCCTCGCAGCTGCGCAGCTTGAACAGCTTGTGCATCAGGTTCAGCGTCTCGCGCACCGCGCCCACGCCCGGGTACGGGCCGTAGTAGCGCCCCGGCACCGAGCGTGGGCCGCGATGCAGCGCGATGCGCGGCCATTGCTCGCGGGTGAGCAGCACCTGCGGATAGGTCTTGTCGTCGCGCAGGGACACGTTGTAGCGCGGCGCCAGCGACTTGATCAGCTGGTTCTCCAGCAGCAGCGCCTCGGCTTCGGTGCGGGTGACGGTCACGTCCATCCGCGCCACCTGTGCGAGCATCATCATGATGCGCCGGCTCTTCGGCGAGCCGTTGAAATAACTGCCCACGCGCTTGCGCAGCGCACCGGCCTTGCCGACGTACAGCAGCGTGTCGTCGGCCGCGTACATGCGGTAGACACCCGGCGCCGTGCTCAGCGCCGCCGCATACGCCTTGCCGTCGAACCCGCTTGTCGCCTTGCCGCTCATCCCTCGATCGGCACGTGGCCCAGTTCGCCGCTGACCGGATCGAAACGCAGGATCGCGTGCGCGTCGGTCTCGGCGATCCACACCGCGCCGGCGGCCACCGCCAGGGCGGCCGGGCCATGCAGGCGCCGCGGCAGGTTGACCGTGGTCAGGTCGCCACCGCCCAGGCGCAGCATGCGCAGGCAGCCGTTGCCGGCATCGGCGATCCACAGCAGCGGCGATTCGCTGCCCATCGCGATCGCCTGCGGATACTGCAGGTGCGCACGCACGCGCGGCCCGTCGGTATTGCCGAACTCCCAGGGCCCCTGCCCGACCAGCGTCTGCACCACGTCGCCGCGCAGCTGCACCGAACGGATCGCCGAACCCAGCGCATCGCAGACATACAGCACCTGCTGCACCGCCACCACGCCGCAGGGCTGGGCGAACGCGGCCAGGTGGCCGCCGCCGTCGCGCACTTCCACCGCGCCGGCGCCGGCGCGCCAGCGCAGCGCGCGGATGCCCAGGTCGTAGCTCCAGATGTGGTTGTCGCCGGCCATGGCGATGTGCAGCTGGTTGTCGGCGACGGCGAGGTCCAGCGGGTGGTTCAGCGGGCTGTCCCAGGGCTGGGACAGCACGCCGGCCACCGGATCGCCGGCGCGCCCGGTGCCGCACAGGGTGTCCACCTGCCCGCTCGGCAGGTGAATGCGGCGCACGGCGTGGTTGCCGGTATCGGCGACGTAGAGCATCTCGCGCTCCAGCGCCAGGCCATGCGGCCGGTTGAAGGCCGCATCGGCCGCCGGGCCGTTGACCAGGTCCGCGCTGCCCACGCCGAACTGGCGCAGCACGCGGCCGCCATGGGTGCACTCCAGGATGCGGTGGTGACCGGTATCGGCGACATAGAGCCGGTCGGCGCTGGCCGCCAGCCCCGCAGGGAAACGCAGCGGCAGGCGCGGTTCCACATTGATTTCCACGACCGCGCGCAGGTCCTCGTCCAGCGGCCGCGCCAGGCCTTCGCACAAGGCGTTGAGGCTGCGCTCCAGGTCGCCTGCGGCGCCCACCAGGCGCTCGCGCTCCTGGCCCCGGGCGTCGATCAGCAGCAGGGTCGGCCAGGCCTCGACGCCGAACCGGCGCCAGGCTTCCCATTGCGCGTCCAGCAGGATCGGGGCGGTGACGCCATGGCGGCGCAGCAGCTTCAGGGCCGGCTGCGGCTCGCGTTCGAAATCGAAGCGCGGCACCTGCACGACCAGCAGCTGCAGGCGCCCGGGATTGCGCGCCTGCCACTGCAGCACCTCGGACAGCCGCTGCACGCACCAGACCGAGGCGGCATTGACGAAGGCCAGCACCAGCGGGCGGCCGGCATGGTCCTGCAACGTGGACGGCGCCGCGTTGAGCCAGATGCCGGACTTGGGAAGATCCATCGCGGGCTGAGCGTTCATGGGCCGATTATGCCGGAGTCGGACCGCGCCGACAGGCGCCTCACCGCCGCTTCGGCGGCCGCCTCCAGCAGCGTCCAGCTGTGTTCGAAATCCGCGTCGTCGCCGTAATACGGGTCCGGCACCACGCTGGCGCTGGCGATGCCCGCCCAGGGCAGCAACAGGGTGGCCTTCGCGCGCGCCTCCGGGGGCGCCAGCGCCAGGGCGTCGTCCAGATTGCCCGGGTCCGCGCACAGGATGTGGTCGAAGCGCAGGAAGTCGGCAGGCTGCAGCTGGCGCGCGCGCAGGCCGGAAATATCCACGCCGTGGCGGCGCGCGCAGGCCACGGCGCGCGGGTCCGGCGCCTTGCCATGGTGCCAGCCGGCGGTGCCGGCCGAATCCACTTCCACGCGGCCGGCCAGCGGCGAGCGTTCGATGCGGGCACGCAGGGCGCCCTCGCCCATTGGCGAGCGGCAGATGTTGCCCAGGCACACCACCAGCAGCCTCAACGGACGTTCTCCAGCAATGCGGCCGCACGCGCGAGGTCTTCGGGGGTGTCGATGCCCGGCGGGAACGGCTCGGGCGACAGCGCGGCGGCGATGCGGAAGCCCGCCTCCAGCACGCGCAGCTGTTCCAGCGATTCGATCTGCTCCAGCGTGCCCGGCGGCATCGCCGCGAACTGCTGCAGGAAGCCGGCGCGGTAGCCATAGATGCCGATATGGCGCAGCCATTGCGCCTGCGGCAGCTGCGCCGTCGAACGGGCGAAGGCGTCGCGGTGCCAGGGAATCGGCGCGCGGCTGAAGTACAGCGCGTCGCCCTGCGCGTTGCGCACCAGCTTCACCACGTTGGGGTCGAACAGCGTGGCGGCATCCTCCACCGGCGTGGCCAGGGTCGCCATCGGCGCGCCGCTGGCGGCCAGGGTCGCCGCGACCGCGCGGATGCCCGCCGCCGGCGCGAACGGCTCGTCGCCCTGCAGGTTGACCACGATTTCCTGTTCATCCCAGCCGGCATGGCGCGCGCATTCGGCCAGCCGGTCCGTGCCCGAGGCGTGGTCCGCGCGCGTCATCGCCACGCGGATGCCGTCCAGGCCGTCGAGCGCATCGGCGATGCGCCTGTCGTCGGTGGCCACCCATACCTGGCGGGCGCCGGCAGCCAGCGCGCGCCGCGCCACGTGCACGACCATCGGCTGCCCGGCGAGCAGGGCCAGCGGCTTGCCCGGCAGGCGGGTGGACGCATACCGCGCCGGGATCGCCACCACGAATTCAGGAACCACGATCATCTGCACTCCTTGCCCGCTCCGGGCAGAACTTGATGGCTCCTCCCCGCGCGGGGCACGCGTACCGCCGCGGGAGAGGAAGTCGCGGATGAGGATAAGGGTTGCAGCCAACGCGGCGTACCGGCGCGTGGCAAGGCTTCGACCGGGTTCGCATTTGCCCGCCGGAGCAGGCCGTCGGGCAGGGTTCCGGCAGCCCGTGCCGCAGCCCGCACGCCGCGCCGCCAACGCGGGCTCACGCCCGCGCCAGCTTGCCCAGCCGGTCCAGCAGCGCCACCCAGAACGCCGCCGGCAACTCGGCCTGCAACGGCACCGCGTAGTGCCAGTCGGTGGCGAATGCCTTGCACTTCACCGCGTCCTTTTCGGTCATCAGCACCGGCAGCTCGCTGCCGAAGGACAGGTCCGCCGGCTGGTAGCGGTGGTGATCGGCGAACGCATGCGGCACCACGCCGATGCCGCGCGCGCGCAGCATCTGGAAGAAGCGCTGCGGATGCGCGATGCCGGCCACGGCATGCACGCGCTGCCCGGCGAAGCCCTGCAGCGAACGCTCGCGGCCACCGCGCAACGGGCGGGCGCGGTCGATGCGCAGCCGCATCGTCCATTCGCCGAATCCCGACGCCGGCGGCGCCTGCTCGCCATCGCTGGCCTGCCCCAGGTTGACCACGCGGAAATCGCAGTCGCGCGCCCGTTCCACCGGTTCGCGCAGCGGGCCGGCCGGCATCAGCAGGCCGTTGCCGTAGCGCCGCTGCGCGTCGACCACTTCGATCTCGATGTCGCGCGCCAGCCGGTAATGCTGCAGCCCGTCGTCGCAGACCACCACGTCGCAGCCGGCCGCGAGCAGGGCCCGGGCGGCGGCGACGCGGTCCTGGTCCACGCGTACCGGCACGCCGGTCTTCCAGGCGATCAGCACCGGCTCGTCGCCGCCCAGCCCCGGCGCCAGGTCCGGCGTGATCCAGCGGGCGGTGCCGGCATCGTCGCGGCCATAGCCGCGGCTGGCCACGCCCGGCTTCCAGCCGGCCTCGCGCAGGCGCTCCACCAGTTCGATGGTCAATGGCGTCTTGCCGGTGCCGCCGGCGGTGATGTTGCCGACCACGATCACCGGCACCGGCACCTGCCGGCGCCGCAGCCAGCCGCGGCGGTACAGCCCGCGGCGCAGGCCGGCGACGGCGCCATACAGCGGCGCCAGCAGGCGGGCCGTCCACGGCACCGGGGCGCCGTCATACCACCATGCCGGCGTCTGCGTTCCCTTGCCGGCCATCAGCCCTGCCTTTCCCGGAACTGCATGCGGTAGAGGTGTTCGTACAGGCCGCCCAGCGCCAGCAGTTCCTGGTGCGTGCCGCGCTCGACGATCCGGCCCTGGTCCATCACCAGCACCTGGTCGGCGTGTTCGATGGTGGACAGGCGGTGCGCGATCACCAGCGTGGTGCGGTCGGGCATCAGCCGCTGCAGGGCGTCCTGCACCAGGCGTTCGGATTCGTTGTCCAGCGCCGCGGTGGCCTCGTCCAGGATCAGGATCGGCGCGTCCTTGAGCATGGCGCGCGCGATCGCCAGGCGCTGGCGCTGGCCGCCGGACAGGCGTCCGCCCTTGGCGCCGACCTGCGCATCCACGCCCTGCGGCAGCTGATCGACGAATTCGCGCGCATTGGCGCCGACGATGGCCTGTTCCAGCTGTTCGGCGCTGCTGCCCTGCAGTTCGCCATAGGCGATGTTCTGCGCGATGCTGCCGTCGAACAGCACCACCTGCTGCCCGACCAGCGCGATCTGCCGGCGCAGGTCGGCCAGGCGGTATTCCTGCACGGGATGGCCGTCGAGCAGGATCTGCCCGGATTCGGGCTCGTAGAAACGCGGGATCAGTTTGATCAGGGTGGACTTGCCGCTGCCGGACCGGCCGACGATGGCCGTCACCGTGCCCGGGCGCGCGACGAAGCTGACGCCTTCCATCGCCGGCCGGGTCTGTCCGGGGTAGCGCGCAGTGACATCGCGGAACTCCAGCAGCCCTTCGGCGCGCTGCAGCCCGCGGGTGCCGGTGTCCGGCTCGTCCTCGGCATCGAGCACCACGAACAGGCGCTGCGCCGAAGCGATGCCGCGCTGGGTCATGTTCTGCACGTTGGTCAGCTGCTTGAGTGCGGGGATGATCGCCATCATCGCCAGCATCATCGCCACGAAATCGCCCACGGTCAGGCGCCCGGCGGCCGCTTCATGGCCTGCGATCAGCAGCAGGGCCGCCAGGCCCACCGCGCCGATCAGCTGCACCATGGCCGAGGAGATGCTGCGCGTGGCCTCGACCTTCATCGACAGCTTCAGGTTGGTATCGGCCAGCGCGCCATAGCGCTCCAGTTCGCTGCGCTGCGCGCCGTAGATCTTGACCTCCTGGTGGCTGGACAGGGTCTGGTCCGCGGCCTGCAGCAGCTCCGCGCCGCTTTCCTGGATGCGGTGGCTGATGCTGCGGTAACGCTTGGCGACCTTGTCCATCACCCACGCCAGCGGCGGCGCCAGCACGAAGATCGCCAGGGTCACCTGCCAGCTGTACCACAGCATCATCACCAGCGAAGCCAGCGCCTGCAGCGACTGCTGCAGCACCACCTTCATCGCATCGACCGCGGCCTGCGCCACCTGGTCGCTGTCCGAACCCAGCCGCACCAGCATCGACGGCACCGGTTCGTTGTCGAACTGCAGCCCCGGCAGGCGCAGGTATTTGCCCAGCACATGCACGCGCAGGTCGCGGGCGATGCTGCGCGCGGCCCTGCCCATGCCGATGTCGGTCAGGTAGCCGGCGATGCCGCGCAGCAGGAACAGCGCGACGATGGCCATCGGCATCCAGGGGTTGATGTCTTCCGGATTCACCAGGTTGTTGGTGATCGGCTTCATCAGCCACAGGAAACCGCCGCCGGCCACTGCTTCTATCAGCATGCCCAGCGCGGCCATCAGCAGCAGCCCGCGATAGGGATGGGCGAAACCCAGCAGGCGCCGGTAGGTCTGCCAGGGCGTCTCCTTCAGGCTCATCGCTGCACCTCCGGCGCGGTGGCGATCGCGATGCGGCGGAAACCCAGCTGCCCCAGCGCATCCTGCACCGTCACCACGGCCTGGTATGGCGTGCGCGCGTCGGCGCGCAGCAGCACGGTCTGTTCGCGGTCGTCGCCCGCGACCTGGACGATGGTGCGCTTCACCGATTCCACGTCGGTGCGCAGCACTTCCTGGTCGTTGATGAAATAACGGCCATCGGCGTTGACCAGCACACTGAGCGGGCGCGGCGGTTCGGCATTGCGCTGGTCGCTGGCGGTCGGCAGCTGCACCTGCAGGGTGGAACGCGCGTCGAAGGTGGTGGTGACCACGAAGAAGATGATCAGCACCAGGATCACATCGATCAGCGGTACCAGATCGATATGCGGTTCTTCCTGGGCCCGGTCGTTGCGGATGCGCATGCGGGGTCAGGCCTTGGCCACTGCCGCTGCCGGCGCGGCCGGCCTGGCGGCGGCCATCACCGCCGGGCGGCCATCGAGCGTGTCCAGCAGCGCGCCGGCCTCGTGTTCCATCTCGATCACGTAGCCATCCACGCGCGCACGGAAATAGCGGTGGAACATCAGCGCGGGGATGGCCACGATCATGCCGGTGGCGGTGCACACCAGCGCCTTGCCGATGCCGCCAGCCAGCTGGTTCACGTCGCCCACGCCATGGTCGAGGATGCCCAGGAACATCTGGATCATGCCGATCACGGTACCCAGCAGGCCGAGCAGCGGACCCGCCGAAGCGATGGTGCCCAGCGCATTGAGGTAACGCCCCATGCGATGCACCAGATGGCGGCCGGTGTCCTCGATGCGCTCGCGGATCTGGTCGCGCGGGCGGTTGCGGGCTTCCAGCGCAGCGGCCAGCAGCGCGCCCAGCGGCGAGTTGGCGCGCAGCGACTCGATGTGGGAGGCGTCCAGCTTGCCGCGCGCGGCCCAGTTGCGGACTTCCTGCCCCAGGCCGGGCGGCAGCACTTCATTGCGCCGCAGGCTCCAGAAGCGCTCCAGGACGATCGCCAAAGCCAGCACGCCCAACAGCAGCAGCGGCACCATCGGCCAACCGCCGGCCTTGACCAGTTCCCACACGTTTCAACCCTCCGGCGCGATGGCCGTGTTTTCGTCCTCCGATAGGATAACAGCCGCCCGCGCCCGCCCTGCAGCATCCCAGAGGCGGCGACGCCATTGCCGGCGTTCGCGCAGCTGCAGGCCCTGCTCCCCCAGCCACACCCTGACTGCGCCGCTGGCGGGTGTCGCCAGCACCTCGGCGCCCGCCCTGCGCCAGCGCGCCACCACCTCCGGCCGGGGATGGCCGAACCGGTTGCCATGCCCGGCCGACACCAGCACCAGCCGCGCCTGCGTGGCCGACACGAACCCGGGCAACGACGAACCGGCGCTGCCATGGTGCGGGGCCAGCACCACGTCGGCCCGCAGCGACGGCCGCTGCCGTCGCGCCAGCCCGCTCTCGATGACCTCGCCGATATCGCCGGTCAGCAGCACCGCGCCATGGTCGGACCGGATCCGCAGCACGCAGCTGGACTCGTTGCGCAGGTAGGGAAAGCCCGCATGTGGATGCAGGTACTCGAACTGCACGCCGTCCCACTGCCAGCGCAGGCCCGACCCGCATCCGCGGGCCGCCAGCGCCGGCTGCATGCCCGGCGGCGCGTGCCAGGCCGCGACCGGCATGGCCCTGCGGATGGCAGCGGCACCGCCGGCATGGTCGTTGTCGCCATGGCCGATGACCACGGCATCAAGCCGATGCACGCCCAGGGCACGCAGGGCCGGCACCACGACGCGCTCGCCGGCATCGAAACCATCGCGCACCGCCGGCCCCGCGTCGTAGAGCAGGCGGTGGTCACGGGTGCGCACCAGGACCGACAGCCCCTGCCCCACGTCGAGCAGCACCACTTCCACCTCGCCGTACCGTGGAAGCTCGCGTGCCGGCCACAGCAGCGGCAACCACAGCAGCATGGCCAGCCCCTTGCCGGGGACAACGCGCGGCAGCAGCAGCCATACCGCGCCGGCCAGGGCCAGCGGCAGAGCCATGCTTCGCGCTTCGGGCAGCCACCACAGCGCGAAACGGCTGCTGCCCAGCCACGACAGGGCGGACCAGCTCAGTTCGAAGCACCATGCCGACGCGCGCCACGGCCCGTTGCCGGCACCGGGCAGCAGCGCCTCCAGCCCTGTTCCGAGCAGCGCCAGCGGCACCACCACCAGGCTCCACCAGGGAATGGCCAGCAGATTCGCCAGCGGCCCGGCAAGCGAAGCCTGGTCGAACAGGACAGCGGTGAACGGCAGCAGCCCCACGGTCGCCACTGACTGGGCGGAAAGAAAACCACGCAGCCAGTGCGTGCGCTCGGGCAGGCACCAGACCAGCCAGGCCACTCCGGCGAAACTCAACCAGAACCCGGCGGTCAGCATGGCCAGCGGATCCCATCCCAGCACCACCAGGGCCGCCAGCGCCAGCGAGCCGGCCACGCTGCCGGGGCGGCGCCCCAGCCTGGCCAGCGCCACCACGGCCACCATCAGCACCGTGCGCACCGTCGGCAGGGCGAAGCCCGCCACCGCCGCGTAGCCCGTGGCCCCGGCCACGGCGGCGATGGCCGCGGCATGCGAGCGCGGGCAGCACCGCCCCAGCCAGGGCAGCAGCCACCACGCGCCGGACGCGGCCAGGGCGACGAATCCGGCAACCATGCCGACGTGGAAGCCGGAAATCGCGATCAGGTGGGTCAGGCCGGTGGCGCGCAGCATGTGCCAGTCGCCATCGTCCAGCGCCCGGGTGTCGCCTACGGCGAGGGCCCGCACGTAACGCGAGGCGGATGCGCCGATGGCGGTATCGATCCGCCCGGCGATGCGCTCGCGCCATGCGTCGATTCCCGCCGGCGCCGCCAGTTGCCTTGCGCCCCCATTCACGACCAGTCCGCTGGCGACGATCCGCTGCGCCAGTGCATTGCGCTCGGCGTCGAAGCCTCCGGGATTGGCGAGCCCGCGGGGCGCGCGCAGGCGCGCCTGGAAGCGCCAGCGCGAACCGGCATGCACCGCCGTCCTCGGTCCCGGCTCGGTGCTGCCGAAATCGTCATACCACGCCAGCTGCAGCAGGCGCCCACGTACGGCCGGGGGCTGCGCTTCATCGCCATCGACCCGGAAGCGGAAGCGCGTCCGGTTGGACTCCACTTCGGGCAGGGACACCACGGTTCCGGCGATGACGGCCTGGCTGCGCTCCAGCGTGGGCGGCAACTGCGCCTGCAGCGCCCAGCCGGCCTGCAGCGCCGCCCAGCCGGCCCCTGCCAGCAACGCGCCCCAGCCGGGCACGCGTCCGCCCCCCCAGAGCGCCAACCCGGACAGCAGCAGCGCCCAGCGCAGCCAGGAAGGCGGCAGGGCCGGCGCCCACAGGACGATGCCGATGCCAGCCAGAAAGCAGGCCGCGGCGGCCTTGCCCAGCAGCGGACGGGCCACCACCGCGCTCCTTCCCCGCCGTGCCAGGGCAAAGCATCGGCTGGCCCATCCCCGCATCACCCGCCCCTCTCCGCTGGCTCGTGTCCATGCTGCCGGAGCGGGGGCGCGGCGGCTGCAGGCAGGTCACGCCTCCACCACGCAGGGAAAGCCGTGCGGCTGCGTAGGCGCTCTCCGGCGTGCCGGCGGCGCCATCGCACCCGGGGACGGCACCCCACCGAACGGGCTGCACGGGATGCCCCAAAAGAAAAGCGGGCCAGAGGCCCGCTTTTCCGGATGAAACCCAAGTGCCCAGGCTTACTCGGCCGGGGTGCCCTCGCCTTCCTCAACGGCCTTCATCGACAGGCGGATGCGGCCCTGCTTGTCCACTTCCAGCACCTTGACCTTGACCACGTCGCCTTCCTTCAGCTTGTCGCCGACCTTCTCCACGCGCTCGCTGGAAATCTGCGAGACGTGCACCAGGCCGTCCTTGCCCGGCAGGATGGTGACGAACGCACCGAAGTCCATGATCTTGGCGACCTTGCCTTCGTAGATGCGGCCCGGCTCGACGTCCGAGGTGATCTGCTCGATGCGGCGCTTGGCTTCCTGCGCGGCGGCGTTGTTCACCGAGGCGATGGTGATGGTGCCGTCGTCCTGGATGTCGATCTGGGTGCCGGTTTCCTTGGTGATCGCCTGGATCACCGAACCGCCCTTGCCGATCACTTCGCGGATCTTGTCCGGGTGGATCTTGATGGTCAGCAGGCGCGGCGCGTAATCGCTCAGCTCCTCGCGCGGCGCGGTCAGCGCCTTGGCCATCTCGCCCAGGATGTGCAGGCGGCCGGCCTTGGCCTGCTCCAGCGCCTGCTTCATGATCTCTTCGGTGATGCCTTCGATCTTGATGTCCATCTGCAGCGCGGACACGCCTTCGGAGGTACCGGCGACCTTGAAGTCCATGTCGCCCAGGTGGTCTTCGTCACCCAGGATGTCGCTCAGCACGACGAAGCGGTCGTCTTCCTTCACCAGGCCCATGGCGATGCCCGCCACCGGCGCCTTGACCGGCACGCCGGCATCCATCAGCGCCAGCGAGGAACCGCACACCGAGGCCATCGACGAGGAGCCGTTGGATTCGGTGATCTCCGACACCACGCGGATGGTGTACGGGAATTCCTCGATGGTCGGCATCACCGCCAGCACGCCGCGCTTGGCCAGGCGGCCGTGGCCGATCTCGCGGCGCTTCGGCGCGCCGAAACGGCCGCACTCGCCCACCGAGTACGGCGGGAAGTTGTAATGGAACAGGAAGTTTTCCTTGTACTCGCCGGAGACGGCATCGATGATCTGGCCATCGCGGGCGGTGCCCAGGGTGGTGACCACGATGGCCTGGGTCTCGCCGCGGGTGAACAGCGCCGAACCGTGGGTGCGCGGCAGCACGCCGGCCTTCACGCTGATCGGGCGCACGGTGTCCAGGGCGCGGCCGTCGATGCGGACCTTGGTGTCCAGCACCGAATCGCGCATGGTGCGGTACTCCAGCTCGCCGAACTCCTTGGCCAGCTCGGCCGGGTTCCAGCCCTCGGCGGCGACGCGGCCGGCCAGCTGCTCGGTCACGTCCTTCTTGATCGCGGCGATGGCGTCGCGGCGCTGCAGCTTGTCACGCACCTGGAAGGCCGCGGCCAGCTGGCCGCCGATGGCTTCCTTCAGCGCCGAGATCAGCGCCTCGTTCTTGGCCGGGGCGACCCAGTCGCTCGGCTTGGTGCCGGCTTCGACGGTCAGCTCGTTGATCGCGTTGATGACCTTCTGCATCTCGCGGTGGCCGAAGGTCACGGCGCCCAGCATCACTTCTTCGGACAGCAGCGCGGCCTCGGATTCCACCATCAGCACGGCGTTGGCGGTGCCGGCCACGACCAGCTCCAGCTGCGATTCCTTCAGCTCCGACACGGTCGGGTTGAGGATGTATTCGCCATTCTTGTAGCCGACCTTGGCGGCGCCGATCGGGCCCTTGAACGGGGTGCCGGCCAGCGACAGGGCGGCCGACGCGCCGATCAGGGCGGCGATGTCGCCGTCCACTTCCGGGTTCAGCGACATCACCGTGGCGATGATCTGCACTTCGTTCTTGTAGTCTTCCGGGAACAGCGGACGGATCGGACGGTCGATCAGGCGCGAGATCAGCGTCTCCTTCTCCGTGGCGCGGCCTTCGCGCTTGAAGAAGCCACCCGGGATGCGGCCACCGGCGTAGAACTTCTCCTGGTAATCAACGGTCAGCGGGAAGAAGTCCTGGCCTTCGCGCGCGCTCTTGGCGGCGACGGCAGTGACCAGCAGCACGGTGTCGTCCATCTTGACGATGACGGCGCCGCTGGCCTGGCGGGCGATTTCGCCGGTCTCAAGCGTGACGGTGTGCTTGCCGTACTGGAAGGTTTTGGTGATTTTTGCCACGGAGGGTGTCCTTGGGGATGCTGTCTGCGAATGGACCGTCGGCGACCCTTGTCGCCGGCGGGTGGCCGGTTGTTCCGGCACCGGGAATACGGTTGAACTGCAAAAACAAAACCGCGGCGCATCGCTGCGCCGCGGAGGGGTTGCTGCTTAGCGACGCAGGCCAAGCTTTTCGATCAGGCCCTTGTAGCGCTCGACGTCCTTCTTCTTCAGGTAGTCGAGCAGGCTGCGGCGGCGGTTGACCAGCTGCAGCAGGCCGCGGCGGCTGTGGTGGTCCTTCTTGTGCACCTTGAAGTGCTCGGTCAGCTGCTCGATGCGGGCGGTCAGCAGGGCCACCTGGACTTCCGGCGAACCGGTGTCGTTGGCGCCGCGCTTGTTGTCTTCAATAACTTTCTGGGTGTCGATCGACATGATGTTTTCTCTGGATGCGTGGCCGGCAGGAACGTGCTGATGACGCACCGCGCAGCTCGCCGTTAAGGAAAGCGGCCCGCCGACGGCGGACCGGTGCCCGGCAAAGGGCCGCAGAATTGTAACGATCCGCGCCTGCCGCCACAAGGCGCGGCGCGTTTCGGCCGGCGGCCCGCGGCCGGTCAGAGATTGAAACGGCGCTGCGGCGCCAGCATCCCGGCGGCGTCCACCTGCCCCAGTCCCAGCGCCTTGCCGTCGCCGGCGAATACCGCCACCAGCCCGCGCGGCCATGCCGGATCGCGCAGGCGCTGGCCCATGCAGAAGCGCGACGCGCGGGCAGCGTCCAGCTCGACCCGGCCGAAATGGCTCAGCCCGGCGTCCAGCGGCAGCAGCCATTCCAGCAGCGCCGCCTCGTCCCCGGCTTCGGCCACGGCGCGCAGTTCGTCCAGGCCGATCATGCGCGGGGACAGGAACGGCTCCACCCACAACCGGCGCAGCGCGGTGATGTGCGCGCCGCAGCCCAGCGCCTCGCCCAGGTCGCGGGCGATGCTGCGGATATAGGTGCCCGAACCGCAGGTCACGCGCAGGCGCAGCCGCTCCGGCTGCTGTTCCAGCACGTCGATGGACTGCACGTGCACGTCCCGTTCCGGCGCCTCGATGGCGTCGCCGCGGCGCGCCTTCACATACAGCGGCTCGCCGCCCTGCTTCAGCGCCGAGTAGATCGGGGCGCGCTGGCGGATGTGCCCGGTCAACGGTGCCAGCGCCTGGCCCAGCGCCTGCGCGTCGATGGCCGGCACCGGGCGCTGCCGCAGCACCGCGCCATCGGCGTCGTCGGTATCGGTGGTCGTGCCCAGCGCGATCTCCGCGTCATAGGCCTTGGCCGAGCCCAGCAGCAGGCCGGCGATCTTGGTCGCCTCGCCAAAGCACAGCGGCAACAGGCCGGTGGCCAGCGGGTCGAGGCTGCCGGTATGCCCGCCCTTCTCCGCCCTGAACAGGCGCCGCGCCACCTGCAGCGCGGTGTTGGAGCTCATGCCGGCGGGCTTGTCGAGCAGGACGATGCCGTCCAGGCGGCGGAATTGGATACGGGGACGCATGGGGAATGCTTTGCTCTGCTTTGTCGCTGCGGTTGCAGTTGCGCTTCGGCTTCCGATCCTGGAGCTCCTTCCGCAGCGGCGGAGCCCGTGGAAAAACCTGCGGGGGCCGATGTACAGGGACCCGCGCCGTCTTTCGCGGAGGCAGTCAGGCTGACCCGCAATTCGGCTGCTGGAAGCGAGTCCCCTGGCCATCTTCCCCCTGCACGAGCATGGAGAAGCAACCTGCCCGGGGCGCAGCGGGAGCGAAAACCGCTGCTTCGCTTCGAAACGGGAACGGATGGCTCCACCATCACCGCTCCGTCCGCCCCTCATCCGTCCTTCGGGCGCCTTCTCCCGCAGGGAGAAGGAACAGGCTCGAAAGCTCAGGCCTTCCCGCCTTCCTCATCGCCATCGTCCGACTGCGCCGACTGCACATCCGGCAGATCGCGCAGCAGGGTGTCGATGCGCTCGCCACGGTCCACCGAATCGTCGTAATGGAAATGCAGCTCCGGCACGTGGCGCAGCTTCATCGCCCGGGCCAGGCCCATGCGCAGCTCACCGGCCAGCTCGCGCAGGCCCTTGACCGCCTCGACCGAACGCTCCGGCATCAGCGCGGTGACGAACACCTTGGCATGGGCCATGTCGCGGGTGACTTCCACGTCCGAGACGCTGACCGACGGCAGCCCGTGCTCGCGCACGGCGGCATGCACCAGGGTGCCCAGATCGCGGCGGATCTGCGCGGAAACTCGGTCGGTACGGTGGAAAGTCTTGGGCACGGAATCTGGCTCGTCTGGCTGCTGCGGGGGAAAGCGCGACCGGCCCGAGTGGTGCGGGCCGGCCGGTACTGCGTTGTTACAGGGTGCGCGGCACTTCGATGCGCTCGAAGCACTCGATCTGGTCGCCGGCCTTGACGTCGTTGTAGGCCTTCACGCCGATACCGCATTCGGTACCGTTGCGGACCTCGTCCACGTTCTCCTTGAAGCGGCGCAGCGATTCCAGTTCGCCTTCGAACACCACCACGCTGTCGCGCAGCACGCGGATCGGCTTGTTCCGCTTGACCACGCCCTCGACCACCATGCAGCCGGCGACCGCGCCGAACTTGGAGCTGCGGAACACGTCGCGGACCTCGGCGATGCCGATGATCTCCTCGCGGATTTCCACGCCCAGCAGGCCCGAAGCCACCTGCTTCACCTGGTCGATCACGTCATAGATGATCGAGAAGTAACGCAGGTCCACGCCGTTGGATTCGATGATGCGGCGGGCCGAAGCGTCCGCGCGCACGTTGAAGCCGATGACCGTGGCCTTGGAGGCCACCGCCGAGTTGGCGTCGGACTCGGTGATGCCGCCCACGCCGGAGTGGATCACGTTGATCCGGATCTCGTCGTTGGACAGGCCCACCAGCGACTGGCTCAGCGCCTGCACCGAGCCCTGGACGTCGGCCTTGATCAGCAGGTTCAGCACCTGCTGGCCTTCGCCCTTGCCCATCTGCGCCATGATGTCTTCCATGCGGCTGCCCGCGCTGGCGACCAGGCGCGACTCGCGGCGCTTGGTTTCGCGCTGCTGCGCCACGTCCTTGGCCAGGCGCTCGTCGTCGACGACCACGAAGTCGTCGCCGGCATCCGGCACGCCGGACAGGCCCAGCACCTGCACCGGGATCGACGGGCCGGCCTCGGCAACCTGCCGGCCGGTCTCGTCGAACAGCGCACGCACGCGGCCGTACTGGATGCCGCACACCAGGTAGTCGCCCTTCTTGAGCTGACCCTGCTGCACCAGCACCGTCGCGACCGGGCCGCGGCCCTTGTCCAGCGAGGATTCGATGACCACGCCGGCGGCGCGGCCTTCGGCCACGGCCTTCAGCTCCAACACTTCGGCCTGCAGCGAGATCGCGTCCAGCAGGTCGTCGATGCCCTGGCCGGTCTTGGCCGAGATCTCCACCATCTGCGTGTCGCCACCGAACTCTTCGGCCACGACCTGCTCGGCGAGCAGTTCGTTCTTGACCCGCATCGGGTCGGCCGAGGACTTGTCGATCTTGTTGATCGCCACCACGATCGGCGCGTTGGCCGCGCGGGCGTGCTGGATGGCTTCCCTGGTCTGCGGCATGACGCCGTCGTCGGCCGCCACCACCACCACCACCACGTCGGTCAGCTGCGCGCCACGGGCGCGCATCGAGGTGAACGCGGCGTGGCCCGGGGTGTCGAGGAAGCTGATCACGCCCTTCGGCGTTTCCACGTGGTACGCGCCGATGTGCTGGGTGATGCCGCCGGCCTCGCCGTTGGCGACCTTGGTGCGGCGGATGTAGTCCAGCAGCGAGGTCTTGCCGTGGTCGACGTGGCCCATGATGGTGACCACCGGCGGACGCGGCACGGCGTCGCCCTGGTCGGCATCGGTGATGGCCAGCAGCGCGTCCTCGGCATCGTTGTTGCCGGCGCGCACCGCCTTGTGGCCGAGTTCCTCGGTCACCAGCGCCGCGGTGTCGTGGTCGATGGACTGGGTGATGGTGGCCATCACGCCCATCTTGAACAGCGCCTTGACCACCTCGCCACCCTTGAGCGCGAGCTTCTGCGCCAGGTCGGCCACGGTGATGGTGTCGCCGATGGCGACCTCACGCACCACCGGCGCGGTCGGACGCTCGAAACCGTGGCTGCCGCCACCGCCGCGCGACTGCTCGGCGCCACGGCGGCCCTGCGGCGCGCGCGCGCCCGGACGGCCGCGGGAATTGCTGTTGTTGCCACCGCGGCGGGCACGGTCGGACGGCGACAGGTGCAGCTGGCCGCCGAAGCGGTTGCCGCCGTTGTCGTCGGACGACTGCGGGCCGCGCGACTTGCTGCCCGGCTTGGCATGCGCGGGACGCTCGTCGCGGGCGGCATGCGGGCGGCTCGGCGACGGCGCGTGGCGCACGTTCTTGACCACCGGCTCGTCCTCGTCCTCGTCGCGCGCCGGCGCCTTGGCCGCCTGCGCGGCTTCCTCGGCGGCCTTGCGCTCGGCCTCGGCACGCAGGCGCTCGGCCTCCTCGGCCGCCTTCTGCTGGGCAATCTCCTCGGCGCGCGCGCGGTCCTTCTCGGCCAGCATGCGCTGCTCCTCGAGGTTGCGCTGGCGCGACTCCTCGAGCTTGCGCAGGATCTCGGCGCGCTCGGCATCCGCATCCACGGGCGCACCCGCAGCCGGCTTGACGTAGGTGCGCTTCTGGCGCACCTCGACATTGACCGTGGTCTTACTGCGGCCGGCGTTGACGGTCACTTCCTGCTGCGTGCGGCGGCTCAGGGTGATCTTCTTCGGCGCGGCGTCAGCCTCGTCGGCGATCTGCTCGTCCTTGCCGTGGGAACGGCGAAGGAAACCGAGCAGCTTCACTTTCTCGGCGCTGGTCACGACCTGGTCGGGACCGCTGAACTTCATGCCGGCCTGGGCCAGCTGTTCCAGCAGTTTCTCCACCGGCGTGTTGACCAGTTGGGCGAGCTTGCGGATGGTGGTTTGCTGCGACATTCGGATCCTATGATCTTTTGGGCGCTCCCCCGAGACGGACGAAGGCTGCGCGGATTCTACGCCCTGAGCGGCTCAGGGCACTGTTCATCGCTGGCTCATGCGCCGCGCTCCAGACGGGCCTTCGCGGCGGTCATTCGCCACGCTCCAGCCTGGCAATTTCCTCGGCGCGGGCGGCCAGGACCAGCGCCGCGGCGCGCTCCAGGTCCATGCCCTCGATGCCGAACTCCAGCACCTCGTCGGCCGCCAGGTCCGACAGGTCCTCGCTGGTGCGCACGCCGTTGCCGGCCAGCGCGTAGGCCGTGGCCTCGTCCATGCCCGGCAGCGCCAGCAGGTCGGCGGCCGGCACGCCGTCCTCGGCGCCCTCTTCCACCGCCAGCGCCTCGTTGAGCAGCGCATCGCGGGCGCGGGCGCGCAGTTCCTCGACGATGTCCTCGTCGAAGCCCTCCACGGCCAGCAGCTCGCCGATCGGCACGTAGGCGATTTCCTCGACGGTGCTGAAGCCCTCGCTGACCAGGATGCCGGCGATTTCCTCGTCCACTTCCAGCTTGTCCATGAACAGCTGGCGGGCCACGGCCTGCTCGGCCTCCGACTTGGCGGTGACCTGGTCCTGGGTCATCACGTTGAGCTGCCAGCCGGTCAGGCGGCTGGCCAGGCGCACGTTCTGCCCGCCCTTGCCGATGGCCTGGGCCAGGCGCTCCTCGGCCACGGCCAGGTCCATCGAGTGCTTTTCCTCATCGACGATGATGGACTGCACTTCGGCCGGCGCCATCGCGTTGATGACGAAATTGGCCGGGTTCTCGTTCCACAGCACGATGTCCACGCGCTCGCCGTTGAGCTCGTTGCTCACCGCCTGCACGCGCGAACCGCGCATGCCGATGCAGGCGCCGATCGGATCGGTGCGGCTGTCGTAGGCGATGACGGCGATCTTGGCGCGGTCGCCCGGGTCGCGGGCGCAGGCCTTGATCTCGACCAGGCCCTGGCCGACTTCCGGCACTTCCAGCTTGAACAGCTCGATCATGAACTCCGGCGCGGCGCGGCTGATGAACAGCTGCGGGCCGCGCGGCTCCGAGCGCACTTCGGCCAGGTAGCCGCGCACGCGGTCGCCGGCGCGCAGCACGTCGCGCGGAATGCCCTTGTCCTTCGGGATGAAGGCCTCGGCGTTGCCGCCCAGGTCGACGTAGATGTTGCCGCGCTCGGCGCGCTTGACCACGCCGGTCACCAGTTCGCCGACGCGATCCTTCCACGCGTCCACGACCTGCTGGCGCTCGGCCTCGCGCACGCGCTGCACGATCACCTGCTTGGCGGCCTGCGCGGCGATGCGGCCGAAGTCCGGGTTCTCGATCTGCTCCTCGATGTAGTCGCCGACCTCGACGCCGTCGGCCTCCTCGATCGCGTCCATCAGGCGGATCTGGCGGTCCGGCGATTCCATCACCACGTCGTCGGCCACGACCTCCCAGCGGCGGAAGGTTTCGTAGCTGCCGTCCTTGTGGTCGATCGCCACGCGCGCCAGCACATCCTGGTCCACGTAGCGCTTCTTCGCCGCTGAGGCGAGCGCCGCCTCGATCGCGTCGAAGATCACTTCGCGCGGCACGCCTTTCTCATTGGCGACCGCGTCGACTACCAGCAGAAGTTCCTTGCTCATCGGCTTACTCCGCGCGCGGCTTGCGGGCCGCGGTTTCGTTATTGGATTTGTTCTTGGCCGCGCCGCCCTGCCTGGGCGCCGGACCCGTCGGTTTGGTCGGAGCCAGGCCAAGCGCGGCCCAGTCCGGAATGATGCGCGCCTTGTCGATGTTGTCGAAGGCCGCCACGAACGGCTTGCCATCGACCACGAAGGTCACGGTGCCGGCCGCGGCGTCCACCTCGGCGATCTCGCCCTGCAGACGGCGGCGGTTCTCCTGCGGCAGCTTCAGGCCGACCTTGGCCGATTCGCCCAGGTGGCGCTCGAACTGCTCCAGCGTGAACAGCGGGCGGTCCACGCCCGGCGAGGACACTTCCAGCGTGTAGTTGCCGCTGATCGGGTCCTCGACGTCCAGCTGCGCGGACACCTCGCGGCTCACCCGCTCGCAGTCGTCGATGTTGACCACGCGCTCGGGCTGCTCGGCCAGCGGCACGTCGATGTACAGACGCAGCGTCGCGCCGCCCGGTGCCGGCAGATACTCGGCGCCCAGCAGCTCCAGGCCCAGCGCCTGCACGGTGGGGCCCAGCAGATTCGCGATTTCAGTAGCCTTGTCGCTCACAGCCTGCCTTGATTTCGGTAATGGGAAAACGGGAAAACCCAGCCGGACTTTTCGTTTTGCGGAAACAACAAAGGGCCCGACTGGGCCCTTTGTCCGGTATGAATCCGGTGACTGGATTCCGGTTGCAGGAACGGAAGCAATCGTTCCTGCGAGCCCAGATTCAGCCTTCGACAACAGTGTTGAAGAAGGCCAGAACTGGTAGCGGGGGCAGGATTTGAACCTGCGACCTTCGGGTTATGAGCCCGACGAGCTGCCAGACTGCTCCACCCCGCAGCAGAAGCGGAATTATGAAGTAATTGGACCGTTACCGCAAGTCTTTTTTACTCCATTGTTTCAGGAAACCCGGGGATTCCACTGAAACCCGGAACGACCCCGTTCCGGCCGACCATCTTGCGATGGTCCGGCGACACCGGCTTCCCGGCGTCGCCATCAACTCAGGGCGCGCATATTACATGAATCGCGCCGTTTTGTATCGCTTTTTATGACAAATGTGCAAATGCGTTGCGCATCCAGGCCAGCAGCGGCCCCAGCGCCACCGGCAGCACCAGCAGGGCCACGCAGTTCACGCCCAGCACGATGCCCAGCAGGCGGTCATTGTTGCGCGGCAGCGGCTCGCCCACCGGCTCGTCGAAATACATGACCTTGACCACGCGCAGGTAGTAGAAACAGCCCACCACCGCGCTGATCACGCCCAGGATCACCAGCCACAGCAGGCCACCGTTGACCGCCGCGCCCAGCACCGCCAGCTTGGCCCAGAAGCCCAGGAACGGCGGGATGCCGGCCAGCGAGAACATGGCGCACAGCATCAGGCCGGCCATCCACGGGTTGCGCGCGTTCAGGCCCTTGAAGTCGTCGATGCTCTCGGCCTCGAAGCCGGCGCGCGACAGGGCGATGATCACGCCGAAGGCGGCGGTGGACATGATCGCGTAGGCCACGGCGTAGAACATCGCCGCCGAATAGCCCGCCGCACCGCCGCCGGCCACGCCCATCAGCAGGAAGCCGATGTGCGAGACGGTCGAATAGGCCAGCATGCGCTTGAGGTTGACCTGGGCGATGGCCATCAGGTTGCCGACCACCAGCGACAGCGCGGCCAGGCCGGCCAGTACGTACTGCAGTTCGGTGGACAGCGGCCCGACGCCGGCTTCCAGCAGGCGGTAGGCCATGCCGAACGCGGCCAGCTTCGGCGCCGAGCTGATGAACAGCGCGATCGGTGCCGGGGCGCCCTGGTAGACGTCGGGCAGCCACATGTGGAACGGCGCGGCGCCCAGCTTGAAGGCGACGCCGGCGACCATGAACACCGCGCCGGTCAGCAGCAGCATGCGCTCGTCCGAATGCGCGGCCGCGTCATGGATCACGTCCAGGTGCAGCGAGCCGGTGGCGCCGTAGACCAGCGACATGCCGTACAGCAGCAGGCCCGAGGCCAGCGAGCCGAGCACGATGTACTTCATGCCCGCTTCGGCGGCCAGCTTGTTCTCGCGGTTGCTGGCGACCAGCGCATAGGAACACAGCGCCAGCAGCTCCAGCCCCAGGTAGACCATCAGCAGGCTGCCGGCCGAGACCAGGATCATCATGCCCGCCGTGGCGAACAGGACCAGCACCGCGATCTCGCCCTGGTACAGGCTGCGCTCGCGCAGGTAGCTCCAGCCGTAGACCAGGGTCAGGCCGCTGACCAGCACCACCACGGTCTTCATGACGTCGGCGGCATTGTCGCGGATGAACATGCCGTGGAACGCCTCGCCCTGCCCGCCCACGCCGCCCAGCAGCAGCGCGAAGGCGACGGCGAGGATGGCGACCGACAGGAAGTGGGTCCACACCTTGTGGCGGTTGCTGATGAACAGGTCGAGGATCAGCAGGGCGAAGGCCCCGCCGATCACCACCAGTTCTGGCAGCAGCGGCGGGAGGTCGGCGGCGGTCAACGGCAGTAGCGTCGGCGTTGTCATCATCAAATCCTGGAATCAATACTCTCGACGGGGCCGCTTACAGCAGCTTGCTCGATGCGATCTGCATCGCCAGCTTGGCGATGGAGGGCTCCATCAGTTCGGTCAGCGGCCGCGGATACACGCCCAGCGCCAGCGTACCGACGGCGAACACGCCCAGCACCAGCCATTCGCGCCCGTTGATGTCCTTCATCTCGGCCACGTGGGCGTTGCCCACCTCACCGAAGAACACGCGCTTGTACAGCCACAGCGAGTACGCAGCGCCGATGATCAGCGTGGTCGCGGCGCCCAGCGCCACCAGCGGCTCCCACTGGAAGCTGGCCAGCACCACCATGAACTCGCCGACGAAACCGCTGGTGCCCGGCAGGCCGGAGTTGGCCATGAAGAACAGCAGCGCGAAGGCGGCGAACCACGGCATCACGTTGACCACGCCACCGTAGTCGGCGATGCGGCGGGTGTGCAGGCGGTCGTAGAGCACACCGATGCAGGTGAACATCGCGCCGGACACGAAGCCGTGCGAGATCATCTGCACCATGGCGCCCTGCAGGCCCAGGCGCGCGGCGTCGGCGTTGCCGGCCTCGCGCACCAGCCACAGCGCGGTGAAGGTACCCAGGGTCACGAAGCCCATGTGCGCGACCGAGGAATAGGCCACCAGCTTCTTCATGTCGTCCTGTACCAGCGCCACCAGGCCGACGTAGATCACCGCCACCAGCGACAGCGCGATCACCAGCCAGGCCCACTCGTGGCTGGCGTCCGGCACGATCGGCAGGTTGAAGCGCAGGAAGCCGTAACCACCGATCTTCAGCGCGATCGCGGCCAGGATCACCGAACCGGCGGTCGGCGCCTCCACGTGCGCGTCCGGCAGCCAGGTGTGCACCGGGAACATCGGCACCTTGACCGCGAAGGCGATCAGGAAGGCGAAGAAGATCCAGGTCTGCTCCCGGGCGGAGAGCTGCAGCTGGTACAGGTCGGCCAGCTGGAAGCTGCCGCCCTTGATGTACAGGTAGATCAGCGCCACCAGCATCAGCACCGAGCCGAGGAAGGTGTACAGGAAGAACTTCAGCGCGGCATAGATGCGGCGCGGGCCGCCCCAGACACCGATGATCAGGAACATCGGGATCAGCATGGCCTCGAAGAACACGTAGAACAGCATCGCGTCGGTGGCGGCGAAGATGCCCACCGTCACGCCTTCCAGGATCAGGAAGGCGGCCACGTACTGGTTCACGCGCTTGTCGACCACGCCCCAGGCGCCGATCAGCGCCAGCACGCCCACCAGGGTGGTCAGCAGCACCAGCGCGATGGCGATGCCGTCGACGGCCAGGTTGTAGCCGATGCCGTAGGCCGGGATCCAGGGGTGCTGCTCGACGAACTGCATCACCTCGGCGGCGGTGCGGTCATAGCCGCTGAGCAGGCCGAGGCTCAACAGGAAGGTGAGCAGTGCCACCGCCAGGGACGCCCATCGGGCGGCCTGGGCGTTGCGCACGGCAAGAATCAACGCACCGCCGAGGATCGGCAGCCAGATGAGGATACTGAGTAGGGGCCAGTTCGACACGTCTTCTTATTCCGTACAGGTCAACGCCAGAAATGCATCAGCAGGCCCAGCAGGGCAATCAGGCCGATGATCATCACGAAGGCGTAGTGGTAGAGGAAACCGGATTGGGTGCGGCGCAGCAGGTTGGCGGCCAGTTCGACCACGCGGGCCGCACCGTTCACCACCCCGTCCACCACGTTGCTGTCCACGACGCGGGCGGCCTTGCCGAGCTTGACGCTGCCGCCTGCGAAACCGTCGATCCACAGCTTGTCGAAGCCGTACTTGTTCTCCAGCACCGAGACCACCGGCGCCAGGGCCTTGCGGGACTGCCCGGCCAGCTCCGGCTTCCAGATGTAGAACACCCAGGCCAGGACGAAACCGGCAACGGTCAGGATGAACGCCGGCGCGGTCAGGCCATGCAGGGCGAACTGCACGGCGCCATGCCAGCCTTCCCTGCCCACCGCGGCGATGGTGTCGCGCGCCGGGTCGTAGAAGTCGACAATGCCGGTGAAGAAGGACATCACCTGCCCCGGGATGCCGTTGCCGCCGGCGTGACCGGCCCAGTCGGTGCCGAACAGCATCGGGCCGGCGGTGAAGAAGCCGATGAGGATCGACGGGATCGCCAGCAGGATCAGCGGCAGGGTCACCACCCACGGCGACTCGTGCGGCTCGTGCGCACCGTGGCCATGATGGTCGTCATGGTGGTGGGCGTCGTGGCCGTGGTCGTCATGCGCGTCGCGGAAGCGTTCCTTGCCGAAGAAGGTCAGGAACAGCAGGCGGAAGCTGTAGAAACTGGTGACGATCACGCCGCCCAGCACCGCCCAGTAACCGTAGGTCGCCACCCAGCTGTGCGAGGCGTGGGCGTGCAGCTCGGCGGCCTCGATGATGGTGTCCTTCGAGTAGAAGCCGGAGAAGAACGGCGTGCCGACCAGCGCCAGCGTGCCGATCCACATGGTGATGTGGGTGATCGGCATGTATTTGCGCAGGCCGCCCATCTTCATCATGTTCTGCTCGTGGTGCATGCCGATGATGACCGAGCCGGCGCCCAGGAACAGCAGCGCCTTGAAGAAGGCATGGGTCATCAGGTGGAACACCGCGCCCGAATAGGCCGACACGCCCAGCGCCACCGTCATGTAGCCCAGCTGCGACAGCGTCGAGTAGGCGACCACGCGCTTGATGTCGTTCTGCACGATGCCGATCAGGCCGGTGAAGAACGCGGTGGTGGCACCGATGAACAGCACGAAGTTCAGCGCGGTCTGCGACAGCTCGAACAGCGGCGACATGCGGGTCACCATGAAGATGCCGGCGGTCACCATGGTGGCGGCGTGGATCAGCGCCGAGATCGGGGTCGGGCCCTCCATCGAGTCCGGCAGCCACACGTGCAGCGGCACCTGCGCCGACTTGCCCATCGCGCCGATGAACAGGCAGATGCAGATCAGGGTGGCGATCGACCAGATCACCGGCTCGCTCAGCACCTGCACCGGATGGCCGAACAGGTTGATCGAACCGGACCACACCTGGATCAGCGCGTTCGGGTCGTTCAGCAGCGGCGCGTTGGCGAACACGGTGGCGTAGTCCAGGGTGCCGAACACCCACAGCACGCCGGCGATGCCCAGCAGGAAGCCGAAGTCACCCACGCGGTTGACCAGGAAGGCCTTCATGTTGGCGAAGATCGCGCTCGGCTTCCTGAAGTAGAAGCCGATCAGCAGGTACGACACCAGGCCCACCGCTTCCCAGCCGAAGAACAGCTGCAGGAAGTTGTTGCTCATCACCAGGGTGAGCATGGAGAAGGTGAACAGCGAGATGTAGCTGAAGAAGCGCTGGTAGCCGTCATCGTCGGCCATGTAGCCGATCGAGTAGATGTGCACCAGCAGCGACACGAAGGTCACCACCACCATCATCATCGCGGTCAGGCGGTCGACCATGAAGCCGACGTGCGCCGAATACTGGCCCACCTCGAAGAAGGTGTAGATGTTCTGGTTGAACGGCTGCGCCCCACCCCACAGCAGCTGGTACAGGGTGTGAACCGACAGCGCGCAGCTGACCGCCACGCCGAGGATGGTGGCGTACTGGGCGCCCTTGCGCCCCACCTGGCGACCGAACAGGCCGGCGATGATGCTGCCGAACAGCGGTGCCAGCACCACTGCGATCAACAGACTCTTGGAGAGAGTGATTTCCATCTGTGGGTCAGCCCTTCAACGAATCGACTTCGCCAACGTTGATGGTGTGGCGGGTACGGAACAGGGTCACCAGGATCGCGAGGCCGATGGCGGCTTCCGCCGCGGCCACGGTCAGGATGAAGAACACGAACAGCTGGCCGGCGGTGTCGCCGAGTTCGCGCGAGAAGGCGACGAAGTTGATGTTCACCGACAGCAGCATCAACTCGATCGACATCAGCAGCACGATGATGTTCTTGCGGTTGAGGAAGATGCCGGCGACGGAGATGCAGAACATCACCGCGCCCAGCGCGAGCATGTGGCCCAGGGAAATCATGGCTTGGCCTCCTCGCCGCCTTCATTGTGCGTGGTGTCGGTCAGCACGACCGGCTTCTCGACTGCCATCTTCACGATGCGCAGGCGGTCGCTGGCGCGGACGCGGGTCTGCTCGGACGGATTCTGCGACTTCACGCCGGTGCGGCGGCGCAGGGTCAGCATCACCGCGGCGATCACCGCCACGGTCAGGATCACCGCGGCGAACTCGAACGGCAGCAGGTATTCGGTGAACAGGCTGCGCGCCAGCCAGGTGATGTTGGAGCTGTCGGCGGCGACGGCGGCGGCGTTGTCGGCCGGGAACGGCGCGGCCATGCGGGCCTTGATGCCGATCAGGGTCAGCATCTGCACCAGCATCACCACCGCCACCACCAGGCCGACCGGCAGGTAGCGCACCCAGCCTTCGCGCAGGCTGTCCGTTTCCACGTCCAGCATCATCACCACGAACAGGAACAGCACCATCACCGCGCCGACGTACACCAGCACCAGGGTGACGCCGAGGAACTCGGCGCCGACCAGCAGCCAGACGCAGGCCACGGAGAAGAAGGTCAGGATCAGGCACAGCACGGCATACACCGGGTTGCGCACGCTGATCACCGACAGGGCCGAAAGCCCCGCCACGACCGAGAAGAACCAGAAGGCGATATTTACCCAATCCATCTTTCGGTCCTCAGCGGAAGGCGGCGTCGGCGGCGCGGCGTTCGGCGATCTCGGCTTCCAGCCGATCACCGATGGCCAGCAGCTGCGGCTTGGTGACGATGTTCTCGCCACGGTTCTCGAAGTGGTACTCGAGGATGTGGGTTTCCACGATCGAGTCCACCGGGCAGCTCTCTTCGCAAAAACCGCAGAAGATGCACTTGAACAGGTCGATCTCGTAGCGCGTGGTGCGGCGGGTGCCGTCCTCGCGCTTGGCCGAGTCGATGGTGATGGCCAGCGCCGGGCACACCGCCTCGCACAGCTTGCAGGCGATGCAGCGTTCCTCGCCGTTCGGGTAGCGGCGCAGCGCGTGCAGGCCGCGGAAGCGCGGCGACTGCGGGAACTTCTCCATCGGGTACAGCACGGTGTACTTGGGCTTGAACGCGTACTTCAGCGTCAGCCACATGCCGGAGACCAGCTCCAGCAGCAGCAGGCTCTTGAAATAGTGGGTGATCTTTTTCATGAATCAAACGCCTCTCTGGATCACGCCGTAGAACACGAGCAGTGCGGTCACCGCGATCCACGCGATGGTCAGCGGGATGAACACCTTCCAGCCCAGACGCATGATCTGGTCGTAACGGAAGCGCGGGAACGTGGCACGGAACCAGATGTAGGAACTGGCGAAGAAGAAGACCTTGGCCAGCAGCCACGGCCAGCCGCCGTTCCAGATCCAGTTGACCCAGGGCGACACGTCCGCCGTGACCCAGCCCTGGATCGGGCTCAGCCAGCCGCCCAGGAAGAAGATCGAGATCAGGAAGCTGATCAGGATCATGTTGGCGTATTCGGCCAGGAAGAACAGCGCGAACGCACCGCCGGAGTACTCGACCATGTGGCCGGCGACGATTTCCGACTCGCCCTCGACCACGTCGAACGGCGCGCGGTTGGTCTCGGCCACGCCGGACACCCAGTACACGACGAACAGCGGCAGCAGCGGCAGCAGGAACCAGTCGAACAGGCCCGAGCTGCCCTTCTGCGCCAGCACGATCTCACTCAGGTTCAGGCTGCCGGCGGCGATCATCACGCCGACCAGAGCGAAGCCCATGGCGATCTCGTAGCTGACCATCTGCGCGGCCGAACGCATCGCGCCGAGGAAGGCGTACTTGGAGTTCGACGCCCAGCCGGCCAGGATCACGCCGTAGATGCCCAGCGAGGTCATCGCCAGCAGGTACAGCAGGCCGACGTTGGCGTTGGACAGCACCAGCTTGTAGTCGAACGGCACCACCGACCATGCCGCGAACGACGGCGCCAGCACGATCAGCGGCGCCAGCACGTAGATCGCCTTGTGCGCGTTGGCCGGGCGCACGATTTCCTTGAACAGCAGCTTGGTGACGTCGGCGAAGGCCTGCAGCAGGCCGCCGAGGCCGACGTACATCGGCCCGTGGCGCACGTGCATCCAGCCGATCAGCTTGCGCTCCCACAGCACGTAGAACGCCACCGACACGATGATCGGCATGGCGATGACCAGGATCTTCAGCACCGTCCACAGCACGATGCCGATGTCGCCCAGCGCCAGGAACCACTGGTGCAGCGGGTCGACCGCGTTCAACAGCAACTCGTTCATGCAGCCACCACCGTTACCCGAGCGGCGCCCAGCGGCGCGGTGGCGCCGTGGCCCGATTCAATCCAGACCGTACCGGCGGCGACGCGCGCATCGACCACCACCGGCAGGGTCGCCTTGCCGGCATCGGTGCCGACCTTGGCCATCTGCCCTTCCGCCAGCTGCAGGCGCGCGGCGTCGTCGGCGTTGAGCACGATGCGCGGCGCGTTGTTCAGCGGATGCGCCTGCAGCGCTTCGGCGCGGCGCACCACCGCGTCGGTGCGGTAGATCGCCGGGGTCGATGCCACTTCCAGGCCCTCGCCCGCCGCCTGCGGCTGCGCCGAGGCAGCCACGTCCACCTGCACCGGCTGCAGGCCGGCACGCAGGCCTGCCAGATCGGTGAAGCCGAAACCGGCCAGCTGCAGGTCGCCGCCCAGGGCGCGCAGCACGCGCCAGCCCTCGCGGGCCTCGCCCGGCAGCTTGCCGCCGGCACGGGCCTGCTGCTCGCGGCCGTCGAGGTTGGTCAGGGTCGCGTCGATTTCCGGCAGCGCGCCGACCGGCAGGATCACGTCGGCCACGTCGCGGGTCGAGGCGCAGGCGAACTGGCTGAACGCCACCACCTTGGCGCCGGCCAGCGCCTTGCGCGCGGCGGCGCCGTCGGCGAAGTCCAGGCCCGGCTCGATGCCGTACAGCACGTAGGCCTTGCGCGGCTGCGCCAGCATCGCGGCGACGTCCTTGCCGGCCGGCAGCACGCCGGCGCGGGACAGGCCGATGGCGTTGGCGCCCTGCGGGATGCGGCACAGCTTCGCGCCGGTGGCGGCAGCGAACTCGCGCGCGGCGGCGCGGATCGCGGCGGCCTGCGGATGGTTCTCGGCGATCGCGCCGACGATGACGACGGTGTTGCCACCGGCCTTCACCGCCTCGCGCAGCGTCGCATCGCCCATGGCCCCGGCGAGCTGCGACGGCGCGACGATCTGCTTGCCGGCCAGCTTGAAGGCGAAATCGAAATCGACCGGGTTGACCGCGAAGATCTGCGCGCCGTTCTGGGTCTGCGCCTTGCGCAGGCGGGCGTGCAGCAGCGGCAGCTCGTGGCGGATGTTGCTGCCCAGCAGCACGATGCGGTCGGCCTTCTCGATGTCGGCCAGCGAGGCGCCGAATACTTCGGCGGTGGCGGCGTCGGAGAAGTCGCGGTTGTCGATGCGGTGGTCGATGTTGCTGGAGCCCAGGCCGGCGGCCAGGCGGGCCAGCAGCGCGCCCTCCTCGTTCGAGGTGGACGGATGCACCAGCACGCCCAGGTCGTCGCCGCGGTTGCCGTCCAGGATCTCGCGGGCGGCGGCCAGGCCTTCGGCCCAGCTCACTTCCTTCCACTCGCCGTTGACCTTCTGCAGCGGCTTGACCGCGCGGTCGGCGGCGTACAGGCCCTGGTGCGAATAACGGTCGCGGTCGGACAGCCAGCACTCGTTGACCAGTTCGTTGTCGCGCGGCACCGCGCGCAGCACTTCGCCGCGGCGCACGTGCAGGAACAGGTTCGAGCCCATGGCGTCGTGGTAGCCCAGCGATTCGCGCGCGGTCAGTTCCCACGGGCGGGCGCGGAACTGGAACACCTTGTTGGTCAGCGCGCCGACCGGGCACACGTCGATCACGTTGCCGGACAGCTCGGTGGTCAGCGGCTTGCCGTCGTAGGTGCCGATCTGCAGGTTCTCGCCGCGGTACATGCCGCCCAGCTCATAGGTGCCGGCGATCTCCGCGGTGAAGCGCACGCAGCGGGTGCACTGGATGCAGCGGGTCATCTCGGTGGCGACCAGCGGCCCCATGTCCTCGTCGGCCACCACGCGCTTGCGCTCGTTGAAGCGGCTGACCGAACGGCCATAGCCCAGCGACACGTCCTGCAGCTCGCACTCGCCGCCCTGGTCGCAGATCGGGCAGTCCAGCGGGTGGTTGATCAGCAGGAACTCCATGACCGAGCGCTGGTACTTGAGCGCCTTCTCGTTGCGGGTCTGGATCTTCATGCCGTCCATGACCGGCGTGGCGCAGGCCGGCGACGGCTTGGGCGACTTCTCCACGTCGACCAGGCACATGCGGCAGTTGGCCGCGATCGGCAGCTTCTCGTGGTAGCAGAAGCGCGGGATCGGAATGCCGGCCTTGTCGGCGGCCTGGATGATCATCGACCCCTTGGGCGCGAACAGCGTCTGCCCATCGATCTCGATGGTGACGTGTCCTTCCGGCACCACCGGTGCCTCGCTCGGGTTCATGGGTTGCGCGCTCATGCGGCAGCAGCCTCCACCTTCTTGCCGTCAACCATCGAATGACCGTTGACGATGTAGTACTCGAATTCGTCCCAGAACTGGCGCAGGAACCCCTGGATCGGCCACGCCGCCGCTTCGCCGAAGGCGCAGATGGTGTGGCCCTCGATCTGGCCGGCGACGGTGCGCAGCTGGTGCAGGTCCTCCATCGTGGCCTTGCCGGCGACGATGCGCTCCAGCACGCGGTGCATCCAGCCGGTGCCCTCGCGGCACGGGGTGCACTGGCCGCAGGACTCCTTGTGGAAGAACTGGCTGATGCGGCAGGCGAACTTGACGCAGCACACGCTGTCGTCCAGCACCACGATCGCGCCCGAACCCAGGCCCGAGCCCAGCGCGCGGATGGTGTCGTAGTCCATCGGCAGGCCCTTGAGCTGCTCGGCGGTCAGCACCGGCATCGACACGCCGCCCGGGATCGCCGCCTTCAGCGTGCGGCCCGGACGCAGGCCACCGGCCATTTCCAGCAGTTCGTCGAAGGTGGTGCCCAGCGGCACCTCGAAGTTGCCGCCCTTCTGCACGCAGCCGGAGACCGAGAAGCACTTCGGGCCGCCGTTGGCGGTCCTGCTCAGGCCCTTGAACCATTCCGGGCCGTTGCGGATGATCGCCGGCACCGAACCATAGGTCTCGGTGTTGTTGATCGTCGACGGCTTGCCGTACAGGCCGAAATTGGCCGGGAACGGCGGCTTGTAGCGCGGCTGGCCCTTCTTGCCTTCCAGCGATTCCATCAGCGCGGTTTCTTCGCCGCAGATGTAGGCGCCGGCGCCCAGCGCGGCATAGATGTCGATGTCCACGCCGCTGCCCAGCACGTTCTTGCCCAGCCAGCCGTGCTTGTAGGCATCGGCCAGGGCCTGCTCGAAGTGCTCGAACGGCTCGTGGTGGAACTCGCCGCGCAGGTAGTTGTAGCCCACGGTCGAGCCGGTGGCGTAGCAGGCGATGGCCATGCCCTCCACCACCGAGTGCGGGTTGTAGCGCAGGATGTCGCGGTCCTTGCAGGTACCCGGCTCGGATTCATCCGAGTTGCACAGGATGTACTTCTGCATGTCGCCCTTGGGCATGAAGGACCACTTCAGGCCGGTCGGGAAGCCCGCGCCGCCGCGGCCGCGCAGGCCGGACTGCTTGACCATCTCGATCACGTCGGCCGGCGCGATCTTCTCCTCGAGGATCTTGCGCAGCGCGGCGTAGCCGCCGGTCTTGAGGTAGTTCTCGTACGACCACGGGGTGTCGTAGTGCAGCGTGGTGTAGACCACGTTGTGCGGAAGCGGCGCCGGACCGACCGGGCCCCTGGATTCGTGGTGTGCCATGCCTTACTCCAGCCCGTCCAGCAGCGCGTCGACCTGGTCCAGCGTCAGGCGCTCGTGGTAGTGACCGTTGATGACCATCATCGGCGCGCCCGCGCAGCCGGCCAGGCACTCCTCCTCGCGCTTGAGGTAGATGCGGCCGTCCGCGGTCGATTCGCCGTGCTTGATGCCCAGCTTCTTCTCGCAATGGCGCACGATGTCATCGGCGCCGTTGAGCCAGCAGCTGATGTTGGTGCAGATGGCGACGTTGTTGCGGCCGACCTTCTCGGTCTCGAACATCGAATAGAAGCTGGCGACCTCGTAGGCCCACACGAACGGCAGGTCCAGGTACTTGGCCACCGCGGCGATCAGCTCGTCGCTCAGCCAGCCCTGGTTCTGCTCCTGCGCCGCATGCAGGCCCTGCAGCACCGCCGAGCGCTTGCGCTCGGGCGGGAACTTCGTCAGCCAGTGATCGATGTGAGCGCGGGTCTTGTCGCTCAGCACCACCATCGGGTCGACGTCGCGCGCCGCCTCGAAATTACCTGTCGCCTTCATCGGCCGACCTCAACCAATAGCAGATCCTGGGAAACCGGTGCCTGCAGCAGCATGGCCGCGCTGGCACCGGGCGTTGTGGGCTTGCCCGGCATTACCGGTCGACCTCGCCGAACACGAGATCGTAGGTGCCGATCATCGCCACCACGTCGGCCAGCATGTGGCCGCGCACGATCGAGTCGATCGAGGACAGGTGGGCGAAACCCGGCGCGCGCAGGTGCACGCGGAACGGCTTGTTGGCGCCGTCGGACACCAGATAGCAGCCGAACTCGCCCTTCGGCGCCTCGACCGCGGCGTAGGTCTCGCCGGCCGGCACGCAGTAGCCTTCGCTGAACAGCTTGAAGTGGTGGATCAGCGCTTCCATGTCGTCCTTCATCTCCGCGCGCGAAGGAGGAGCGACCTTGAAATTGCGGACCATGACCGGGCCGGGGTTGGCCTTCAGCCACTGCACGCACTGCTTGATGATGCGGTTGGACTGACGCATCTCGGCGACGCGGACCAGGTAGCGGTCGTAGCAGTCGCCGTTGGTGCCCAGCGGGATGTCGAAATCGACCGCGTCGTACCTGGCGTACGGCTGCTTCTTGCGCAGATCCCAGGCGATGCCCGAGCCGCGCAGCATGGCGCCGGTCATGCCCCAGGCCAGGGCGTGCTCCGGGGTGACCACGCCGATGCCGACGGTACGCTGCTTCCAGATGCGGTTGTCGGTCAGCAGGGTCTCGTATTCGTCGACGCGCGCCGGGAACTCGTTGGTGAAGTTCTCCAGGAAATTCAGCAGCGAGCCTTCGCGCGCCGCGTTCAGGCGCTTGAGCGCATTGCCCTTGTGCCAGCGCGATTCCTTGTACTTGGGCATCGCGTCCGGCAGGTCGCGGTACACGCCGCCCGGGCGGTAGTAGGCCGCGTGCATGCGCGCGCCGGACACCGCCTCGTAGCAGTCCATCAGCTCCTCGCGCTCGCGGAACGCATACAGCATCACCGCCATCGCGCCCAGGTCGAGCGCGTTCGAACCCAGCCACATCAGGTGGTTCAGGATGCGGGTGATCTCGTCGAACATGGTGCGGATGTACTGCGCGCGCTCCGGCACCTCGATGCCCGCCAGGGTCTCGATGGCGCGGACGTAGGCGTGCTCGTTGCACATCATCGAGCAGTAGTCCAGGCGGTCCATGTAGCCGATCGACTGGTTGAACGGCTTGGACTCGGCCAGCTTCTCGGTGGCGCGATGCAGCAGGCCCACGTGCGGGTCGGCGCGCACGATGGTCTCGCCGTCCATCTCCAGGATCAGGCGCAGCACGCCATGCGCGGCCGGGTGCTGCGGGCCGAAGTTCATGGTGTAGTTGCGGATCTCCTGCCGGCCTTCGGCGGGATTGCTGGCGAAGGCCTCGGAGGCCTGGTGGAACTCGCTCACTTGCTTGCCTCCCTCTGCGCGCGCTCACCCTCGGCGGTCTCGAAGCGGGCGTCGTCGCGGATCACGCGCGGCACGCCCACGCGCGGTTCGACCGAAGTCACCGGCTCGTAGACCACGCGCTTCTTTTCTTCGTCGTAACGCACTTCGACGTTGCCGATCAGCGGGAAATCCTTGCGGAACGGATGGCCGACGAAACCGTAGTCGGTCAGGATGCGGCGCAGGTCCGGGTGGCCTTCGAAGATCACGCCGTACAGGTCGAACGCCTCGCGCTCGAACCAGTTCAGGCCCGGCCACACGCTGGTCAGCGACGCCACCACCGGCAGCGCCTCGCTCGGGGCGAAGCAGCGCATGCGCAGCAGCTGGTTGTGCTGGTAGGAACGCAGCTGCACCACCACGGCGAAGCGCTGCTTCGGCAGTGCGTCAGGCTGCGCGCCATCGGCCGTCTCGTGGCTGGGGAACTCGCCCCAGGCGAAGCGGCCGGCGCCCTTGCCTTCCACGCCGCGGCTGAAGCCCTGCGAGGAAACATCGGAGGTATCCCACTCGTCGCTGCCGTAGCCGAGGTAGTCGACGCCGCACAGGTCGGTGGCGTGCTCGAAGCCGAACTCGTCGCGCAGCGCGACGGCGACGGCATGCCAGTCGGCCGACGGAACCTCCAGCGTCACTTCGCCGCGCGGTTCGACCACGGAGACCTGCGCACCGGCGAAACGCGCGCGAAGTCGGTCGATGAGTGAAGGTGCTTGCTGGGCCATGGGGGCTGGCGTGCTCTTGACTTGAAAGGGGATCAGCGTGCGATGGTCTGGGTGCGCCAGATCTTCTTCTGCAGCTGCAGGATGCCGTACACCAGCGCCTCGGCGGTCGGCGGGCAGCCCGGGACGTACACGTCCACCGGCACCACGCGATCGCAGCCGCGCACGACCGCATACGAATAGTGGTAATAGCCGCCGCCGTTGGCGCAGCTGCCCATCGAGATGACCCACTTCGGGTCGGGCATCTGGTCGTAGACCTTGCGCAGCGCCGGCGCCATCTTGTTGACCAGGGTGCCGGCCACGATCATCACGTCGGACTGGCGCGGTGACGGGCGGAACACCACGCCGTAGCGGTCCAGGTCCAGGCGCGAGGCGCCGGCGTGCATCATTTCCACGGCACAGCAGGCCAGGCCGAAGGTCATCGGCCACATCGAGCCGGTGCGCGCCCAGTTCAGCAGGGCGTCGACGCTGGTGGTGACGTAGCCCTTCTCCAGCAGCGGGTTGTCGCCTTCGGGCCGGAGGATGTCGTCAACCCGCCCTTCCGGGATGGGGTTGTTCATCAGGCCATCGAGAGTCTGAATCACTCCCATTCCAGCGCTCCCTTCTTCCACACGTAGATAAAGCCGAGGAACAGCATGCCCACGAACAGGCCCATGGTGACGAGCGAACGGGCGCCCAGTTCCATGAAGACCTGGGTCCAGGGCACGATGAAGATGATTTCCAGGTCAAAGACGATGAACTGGATGGCGATGAGGTAATAGCGCACGTCGAACTTCATGCGCGCGTTCTCGAACGCCTCGAAGCCGCACTCGTACGGCGACAGTTTCTGTTCGTCGGGGCTGCGGGGGCCAAGGAAACGGCCGATCAGCATCAGGGCGACGCCGATGCCGGTGGCGACGATCAGAAACAGCAGGGACGGCAAATATTCGGCCAGCACAGCGATTCTCTCTTGCCTCTGCCCGGGCACCTGCAGGCGCCCGCGCATGGGGATTGACGGGACTTGCCACGGCGGGAGCTGCCGCATCCCGCATACCCGCATAACAAACTCATGGTGCCCAAGAGGGGACTCGAACCCCTACGACTTGCGTCGCTACCACCTCAAGGTAGTGCGTCTACCAATTCCGCCACCTGGGCTTACTTACGTCAGCGCACCGGCTCTGCAGTGCGGCGCGTATTGTAACCGTCTTCAGTCTTTATGCGAGCCCTCGGCGGGCTTTTCTTCGCTCTGCGCCGGATTATTTGCGGCAGGCGCCGCCTGCGGCACTTCGCCCGCGGCCGCGGCCTGCGGAACGGACTGCAGCTCGCCCGCCGGAGCGGCCGGCGCCTGCACCTGGGACATCACGCCCAGCCCCTGCTCGGTGGGGCGCGAACCATGGCTGGCGTACCAGGCCATGAACAGGCTGATGCCGAAAAACACCACGGCCAGCCACTTGGTGGACTTGGACAGGAAGTTGGACGCGCCGCGCGCGCCGAACACCGTACCCGAGGCGCCGGCACCGAAGCCCGAGCCCGCCGCCGCGCCTGAGCCGCGCTGCATCAGGATCAGCGCGATCATCGCGACCGCCACCAGCACATAGACCACATTGAGGATCAACATCAGCATTTGAAATCCGTCCCGGACAATTCCACCGTTAGCGACCGGCTGCCGCCCTCGCGATGGCCAGGAAATCTGCCGCCACCAGCGAAGCGCCGCCTACCAGCCCGCCATCGACGTCAGGCTGTGCGAACAGCTCTGCAGCATTGTCGGGCTTGACGCTGCCGCCATACAGGATCGGCAACGAATCGGCGATTCTAGCATCGCGCCCGGCGACTTCGCCACGGATGAAGGCGTGCACGGCCTGCGCCTGTTCCGGGCTGGCGGTGCGGCCGGTGCCGATGGCCCAGACCGGCTCGTAGGCGACCACGGCCCCGGCGAAAGCCCCGACCCCGGCCAGGTCCAGCACCGGCGCCAGCTGCGCGGCGATGACCTGCTCGGTCTGCCCGGCCTCGCGCTGCTCCAGCGTCTCGCCCACGCACAGGACCGGGGTCAGCCCCGCATTCACCGCCGCCATGAACTTGCGCGCGACCAGCTCGCTGCTCTCATGGTGGTACTGGCGGCGCTCGGAATGGCCGACCAGCCCGTAGCGGGCGCCCACGTCCACCAGCATGGCGGCCGACACCTCACCGGTATAGGCGCCCTTTTCGTTGCAGCTGACATCCTGCGAGCCGAATGCCAGCGCGGTGCCCTCGAAGTCCTCGACCAGGTCGCCCAGGTAGGGCAGCGGCGGCAGGATCACCAGCTCCACCCCGTCCAGCGGCAGGCCTGCGGCCACCTGCCCCACCAGCTCGGTGGCGAATTGACGGCTGCCATGCAGCTTCCAGTTACCGGCGACGATCTTGCGGCGCATTCAGGAACGACTCCCAATGAAAAGTGGGCGAAGGATAGCCCACTCCGGACAGCGGCAGGACAACCGGCGGACAACACGGGACAGCACGGACAGCCGGCCGGCGGTACCGGGCGGCCGCCGCACTTCCGCGGCACCCCGCCGGCCAGCGCCCGGCACTACGGCGAAGGCCGCCTCGCGGCGGCCTTCGTTGCTTACTTCAGCTTGATCTCGCGCAGGCGCTCCTCGAGGAAGCCGTGGGCGGTGATCGGTTCCGGATACCGGCTCGGGTTGTCCGGGGTGATGCACGAGGGCAGCACGTCGATCAGGAAGTCCGGATTCGGGTGCAGGAAGAACGGCACCGAGTAGCGCGGCTGGCGCGCCAGCTCGCCCGGGGGGTTGACCACGCGGTGGATGGTCGACGGATACACGTGGTTGGTCAGGCGCTGCAGCATGTCGCCGATGTTGACCACGATGGTGTCCGCGTCCGAGGTGAACGGCACCCACTCGCCTTCGTGCGACTGCACTTCCAGGCCGGCGGCGCTGGCGCCGACCAGCAGGGTGATGAAGTTGATGTCGCCATGGGCGCCGGCACGCACGTTCGGGATGTCGTCGGTGGTGATCGGCGGGTAGTGGATCGGGCGCAGGATCGAGTTGCCGTTGTTGGTCTTGTCGGCGAAGAAGGTCTCCGGCAGGCCGATGTGCAGGGCCAGCGCCGACAGCACGCGCGAGCCCAGGTTGTCCAGCGCCTGGTACAGGCCGTAGCCGCGTTCGCGGAAGCCCGGCACTTCTTCCGGCCACAGGTTCGGCGGCATCACCTCGCGGTACCTGGAGTCGTCCGGGATCTCGCGGCCGATATGCCAGAACTCCTTCAGGTCGAAGTGCCTGGAGCCCTTGGCGGTCTCCACGCCGAACGGGGTGTAGCCGCGGGCGCCGCCGCCGCCGGCCACGTGGTACTTGCGCTTGACCTCTTCGGGCAGGGCGAAGAAGGCCTTGAAGACATCGTAGGCCGCGTCGATGTCGGCCTGCGGGATGCCATGGTTGCGGATGCCCGCGAAACCCCACTGGCGATAGGCCGCGCCCAGCTCGGCCACGAAGGCCTCGCGGTCGCTGTCGAAGCGGGTGATGTCGAGGGTTGGGATCTTGCTCACAGCGGTTCCTGGCTTGTCATGAAGTAGCGGGCCGGCAGGTCTGTGGCCCGGCTGGACATTGTGACAGATCGCCCCGCCGGGCGGCCGGTGACACATTGATACAAAGCGATACAATTCCCCGCCCGGGGCTGGTGCAGGACCGGCGATACCCCTGTCCCCTCCCACTTCGCGCCCACTCCATATGGAACCCGCATCCCTGGCGGACCGTCCGCTGAAGATCCTGCACACCGAAGCCGCCCGCGGCATGGGCGGCCAGGAGATCTACCTGCTGCGCCACCTGCTGGCCATGCGCGCCCGCGGTCACGACGTCTCGCTGCTGTGCCAGCCCGGCGCGCGCCTGGCCGAAGCCGCGCGCGGCCACGGTTTCGTCGTGCATACGCTGGAGATGGGCGGTCTGCCGCGGCTGCTGCGCGGCATTGCCGCGGTGCGCCGGCTGGCCCGCCTGCACCGCTACGACGTGGTGAACGTCACCAGCCGCCGCGACGCCCTGATCGCGGCGGCCGGCGCGCGGCTGGCCGGCGTACCGCTGGTGGTCCGCTCGCGGCACCTGATGAGCCCGGTACATTCGCTGCTGACCTATACCTGGCTGCCGCACCGGGTCATCACCGTCAGCCAGTACGTCAGGCGCCTGCTGCAGGAACGCGGCATCGCCCCGACCCGGATCGGCGTGGTGCCGCCCATGGCGCGGTCGCCGCAGGCGGCCGGCGAAGCGCCGGCAGGTCGCGCCTGGCCGGAACTGCAACGACTGCGCGCCGAGGTGCGCGCCGAACTCGGCTTCAACGACGATGACGTGGTCGTCGGCTGCGTGGCCGTGCTGCGCGAGCCCAAGGGCCACCTCGACCTGCTGGAGGCGATCGCGCCGCTGTGCCGCGAGAATCCGAAGCTGCACCTGCTCGTGGTCGGCGACGGCGAACCGGTCATGTCGCGGCTGAAGGCGTCGAGCGCGCAGTACGGCATCGAACGCCAGGTCCGCCTGCCCGGCTACCGCAGCGACGCCACGCGGCTGATGGCCGGGTTCGACGTGTTCGCCCTGCCCAGCCACAAGGAGGCCGCGGGAACCGTATTCCTGGAAGCGGCCCTGGCCGGCGTGCCGATCGTCGCCACGCGCGTGGGCGGCATTCCTGAAATGGTGGCCGAACGGGTCAATGCTATTCTCGTCGGGCTCGGCAACCGGCCCGCACTGACCGCCGCACTGCGCGCGCTGGCGTCCTCGGCCGAACTGCGCCAGGCGATGGGACGCGCCGGCTGGGACTGGATCCGCAGCGAGCACCGCTTCACGGCCGCAGGGCACTGCGAAGCCACCGAACATCTTTACCACCAGTGGCTCGAGGAATTGGGACATGGCCCACGCCAAGTCGGTACCGGTGCTGATGCACCACCACGTCAGCCCCTCGCCGGGCATGATCACGGTCTCCCCGGAAAACTTTGAAAGCCAGATCGCCTGGCTGGCCGCCGATGGCTGGACGTCGTTGACCATGCAGCAGTACGCCGGCTTCCTGGCCGGCGCGCCGGTACCGCGCCGGTCCATCCTCATCACCTTCGATGACGGCTACCTGGACAACTGGGTGCACGCCCATCCCGTCCTGCAGAAGTACGGCATGCATGCCGTGGTGTTCCTGGTCACCGGCTGGATGGGCCAGGGCGAGGTGCGCCCGCATGCCGGCCAGCAGGGCGCGGCCGTGCCGGTCACGCCGGACCACCGCGGCTGCGAGGACGCGATCTTCGGCCAGGGCCGCGCCGACGAGGTGATGATGCGCTGGAGCGAAGCGCGCGCGGCGATTGCCGCCGGCACGTTCGAGTTCCATTGCCACACCCATACGCACACCCGCTGGCTGCGCCAGGACATCAGCCGCGAGGAAAAATGCGCAGGCATCCGCGGCGACCTGGTGCGGGCGCGCGAGGAGCTGCACAGGGAACTGGGCGAAGCCTCGGACACCCTGTGCTGGCCGTACGGCGATTTCGACGAGGACTACGTGCGGATCGCGCGCGAGCTCGGCTTCCGCTACCTGCACACCACCCATCCGTTCGGCCGCAATCTCGTCGGCGGCGATCCGGAACACATCTACCGCTTCGCCATCCGCAACCGCCCGGCGAAGTGGCTGCGCAAGCGCATCGCCAGCAGCTACCACCCGTTGATCGCGCCGTTCTTCAACCGCTTCAAGGCGCACCGCCGGGGCATGCTGGCCGGGCCCTGACCGGCGCAGGCCGGCAGGCGGCGCGGTTGCCGCAGCAGCGCCTGCCGATGGTGCGAAGGGCTGTCCCCGGAGAGCGGGAACAGAAAGCGAAACGCCCCGGAATCCGGGGCGTTTCGTCATGCCGCCGCGGCGGCCCTGACCGCTTCGGCCAGCCGCTCGAGCGTGGCCTGCATCAGCGCGGCGTCGTCGGCCTCCACCGTCACCCGTACCACCGGCTCGGTGCCGGATGGGCGCAGGAAGGCGCGGCCGTGGCCCGCCACCGCCTGCTGCGCGGCGGCCAGCGCGGCCACCACGCCCTCGGACTGCACCATCGCCTTGGCCGAGGCACCCTGCCCGACCCTGACGTTGACCGTCTGCTGCGGCATCCGGCTCAGGCCGACCAGCGCGTCCTGCAGGGTGATGCCGCGGCGCCTGAGCACCTCCAGCACCTGCAGCGCGCTGATGATGCCGTCGCCGGTGGTGGCCCGGTCCAGGCACAACAAGTGGCCCGACGCTTCGCCACCAAGCACGCCATCGTGCTCCAGCAGCGCCTTGTGCACGTAGCGGTCGCCGACGTTGGCGCGCAGGAAGCCGATCCCGGCCCGCGCCAGCGCCTGTTCGAAACCGTAGTTGGTCATCAGCGTGCCCACCACCGGCCCGCGCAGGCGGCCGCTGGCCTTCCAGTCCATCGCCAGCACGTACAGCAGGTCGTCGCCGTCGCGGACCGCACCATCGCTGTCGACGAACAGCAGGCGGTCGCCGTCGCCGTCGAAGGCGATGCCCAGGTGCGCCCCGCTGGCACGCACCCTGGCGGCCAGCGCCTCCGGGTACATCGAGCCGACGCCGTCATTGATGTTCACGCCGTTGGGCTCCGCGCCCATCGCCTCGACGCTGGCGCCCAGTTCGCGCAGCACCAGCGGCGCCACCTGGTAGGTCGCGCCGTTGGCGCAGTCCACCACGATGCGCAGGCCTTCCAGGTCGAAGTCGCGCGGCACCGAATTCTTGCAGGCCTCGACGTAGCGGCCGATCGCATCGCGCGTGCGCACCGCCTTGCCCAGGCGCTCGGAGGCCACGGTCGAAAATGGCTGGTCGAGCGCATCCTCGATCGACAGCTCGGTCGCGTCGTCGAGCTTCTCGCCCTGCGCGGAAAAGAACTTGATGCCGTTGTCGTGGTGCGGGTTGTGCGAGGCGGAGACGACGATGCCGCCATCGGCGCGCAGCGAGCGGGTCAGGTGCGCGACCGCCGGGGTCGGCATCGGCCCCATCAACTGCACGTGCACGCCGGCGGCGACCAGTCCGGCCTCCAGCGCGGCCTCGAACATATAGTTGGAGATGCGGGTGTCCTTGCCGATCACCACCAGCGGCTTGCGGTCGGCGCCGCGCGCCTGGGTCGCGCGCACCAGCGCCTGCCCGTAGGCGTTGCCCAGGCGCAGCACGAAATCGGCGGAAATCGCCCCTTCGCCGACCCGGCCACGGATGCCGTCGGTGCCGAAATACCTGCGGGCGACCATCAGGCGGCGGCCACGTCGTCGGCCGGACGCTCCTGGCGCATCAGCATGGCCAGCAGATCGGCCAGGCGCTCGCGCATTTCGCGGCGGTCGCAGATCTGGTCGATGGCGCCGTGCTCGAGCAGGAACTCGGCGCGCTGGAACCCTTCGGGCAGCTTTTCGCGCACGGTCTGCTCGATCACGCGCGGGCCGGCGAAGCCGATCAGCGCCTGCGGCTCGGCGATGTTGATGTCGCCCAGCATGGCGAACGAAGCCGACACGCCACCGGTGGTCGGATGGGTCAGCACCGAGATGTACGGCAGGCCGGCCTCGCGCAGTTTGCCCAGCGCGGCCGAGGTCTTGGCCATCTGCATCAGCGAGAACAGGCCTTCCTGCATGCGCGCGCCACCGCTGGCGGAGAAGCATACGAAGGGCGCGCCGATCTCCAGCGCGGTCTCGGCCGCCAGCGCGAAGCGCTCGCCGACCACCGAGCCCATCGAGCCGCCCATGAAGGCGAAATCGAACGAGGCGGCCACCAGCGGGCGCCCCTTCAGGGTGCCGCGCATGGCCACCAGCGCGTCGTACTCGCCGGTGTTCTTCTGCGAGGCCTTGATGCGCTCGGCGTACTTCTTCTGGTCCTTGAACTTGAGCAGGTCGGTCGGCCCGAGGCGGGCGGCGATCTCGGTGGTGCTGTCGGCGTCGAACAGCGACGCCAGGCGGGCACGGGCGCGGATGGCCATGTGGTGGCCGCACTTCGGGCAGACCTCCAGGTTCTCCTCCAGCTCCGGCCGGTACAGGGCGGCACCGCAACTGCTGCACTTTTCCCACAGGCCCTCGGGGACGCTGCGTTTCTTGTTGGGCGTGTTGTCGGTGCGGATGCCCGAGGGCATCAATTTGCTGAGCCAGCTCATGCGGGATGACGGTTCCGTTCAGGGCGACCCGGGGGCCGCGACAGGGCCGACAGTCTAGCGCGCGCCGGCAAACCGACGGTAGCGTACAGCGCCGGGGCCCACGCCATCCCCTGGAAACGCGATGACGATCCACTTCCGCCGCATCGACAGCCCGCTCGGGCCGCTCACCGTCTCCGCCACCGACCACGGGCTGTTCGCGCTCGAATTCCCGCAGGACGCCTGGTTCCTGCCGCGGGAGGGCTGGCGCGAGGGCGACCACCCGCTGCTGCGGCGGGCGCAGGCCCAGCTCGACGAATATTTCGCCGGCGCCCGGCGCGCCTTCGACCTGCCGCTGGCGCCGCGCGGCACGCCGTTCCAGCGCCAGGTCTGGTTCGCGCTGGCGGGCATCCCCTACGGGTAGACCACGAGCTACGCGCAGTTGGCCGCGCGCCTTGGCCGCCCGACCGCGGCCCGCGCAGTGGGCGCGGCCAATGGCCGCAACCCGCTGGGCATCGTCCTGCCCTGCCACCGCGTGATCGGCGCCAACGGCGCGCTCACCGGCTTCAGCGGCGGACTGGCGGCCAAGCAGTTCCTGCTGCGGCTCGAAGGCGCCCTGCCCGCCGCCGATGCCGACGACCTGTTCGGCAATGCCGCCGGTGCTATTCGCGGCCGGGGCTGAGCGGGCGCGGCGCCATGGCCGGCAGGCCGCCGGCATCCGCGGCGGACGCGCGCAGCCAGCGCCGCCGCACGGCCCGGTCGCAGGGTTCCGAATAGAACCGCGCCAGCAGCGCGCCCAGCGCCCAGCACAACGCCAGCAACGGCAGGTACCACCAGAACCCCGCGCGGACATCGCTGCCGCCGTGCCGGTACAGGGCCACCAGCGCGAATACGATGAACATGTGGGTCAGGTAGATCTCGTAGCTGAGCCGGCCGAAGCTGCGCAGCCAGCCCAGCGCGCGCGTCGGCCTGCCGCCGGTGTCCACCTGCAGGCCGGCGATCAGCATCGCCGCCGAGCCGGTCAGCACCAGCATGTAGCCGTTGCCGAACGAGGCCCACAGCTCGCGCCCGTAGAGCGGCACGGCCAGCAGCCCCAGCCCGCCGGCCAGGCGCAGCAGCCGCGCGGTCCGCGGCGGCGCCCGCCAGCGCTGGACCAGCAGCGCGGTCAGCACGCCGGTGGCGATGGCCGCCATGCCCGGCAGGTAGGCCTTCTCCTGCCAGATCTCGTTGCCGGCCAGGGCCGCACGGGTCAGCGGCAGCGACAGCGCGAACAGCGCCAGCAGCACGGTCAGCGGCATGCGTCCACGCACCAGCAGGCACAGCAGCGGAAACCCCAGGTAGAACACTTCCTCGATCGACAGCGACCACAGCACGTCCCAGCCGCCGGGCAGCCAGCCGGTGCGGCCCTCGTACCAGTTCAGGTGCAGCCCCAGCGCGGAGAACAGCGCCCCGCCCAGCGACTGCCCGTCTCCATCGATCACGTGGAACGGCACGCCGGCCAGGTGCAACGCGCTCAACACCGCCAGCAGCAGCAACAGGCACGGCAGGATGCGTGCGGCGCGGCGCACGTAGAAGGCACGCAGGTCGATGGCCGACAGCGCGTCCCAGCGCCGCAGCGAATGCGAGGCGATCAGGAAGCCGGACACGACGAAGAAGACGAAGACCGCCTCATAGCCGTTGTAGCTGAGCGCATTGAGCAGGCGCTGCGGCAGCACCTCGCCCAGCGCGGTGTCGCGCAGGGGGATGCGCAGGGCCAGGTGGTGCAGCACCACCATCAGGATGGAGGCGCCGCGCAGCGCATCGATGCCGGGGTTGCGGCCGCCGGCCTGCGGCAATGGAACGTTCAAGCGTCGCCCTGCGAAACGGAGCCGGCCCGCATTATCCCTGCGCGCCGGCTTCGCTCAGGCATCGAGCGCCTGCCGCAACGGCGCCAGGAACGCGCCCGCCGCACGCACCGCCTCGGCCACCGAACCGGCTTCGGCCATCGCCGCCACCAGCGCGCTGCCGACCACCACGCCATCGGCGTCGAGCGCCATCGCCGCGGCGCTGGCCGCGTCCTTGATGCCGAAACCGGCCACCACCGGCACCTTGGATCGGCTGCGCAGCAGGCGCAGGCGCTGTCCGGCGGCGGCGCTGTCCAGGCGTTCGGAGGCGCCGGTGACGCCGGCGAAACTGACGTAGTACAGATAGCCCTGCGCGGCGTCGCACAGGCCATCGAGCCTCGCCTGGCTGCTGGTCGGCGAGGCCAGCAGGATCAGCGCCAGGCCGGCGGCGGTGAAGGCGGCGCGGATTTCATCGGCTTCCTCCGGCGGCAGGTCGACCAGCAGCACGCCGTCCACGCCGGCAGCGACCGCCTCGGCCGCGAACTGCGTCGCGCCGCGGATTTCCACCGGGTTGAGGTAGCCCATCAACACCACCGGGGTGAGCGCATCCTGCTCGCGGAACCGGGCCACGGTGTCCAGCACGTAGCGGCGGCCGGCACCTCGCGCCAGCGCACGCTCGGAACTGCGCTGGATGGTGGGGCCGTCGGCCATCGGGTCGGAAAACGGCACGCCCAGTTCGATCACGTCGGCGCCGGCGGCGACCAGTTCGTGCATCACCGGCACGGTGGCGTCCAGCGCCGGGTCGCCGGCGGTGATGAACGGGATCAGCGCCTTGCGGCCGGAGGCGCGCAGGCGGGCGAAGCATTCGTCGATTCGGGTCACGGACATCTCAGGCGCATCCTTCAATCAGTTCGACCGCATCCGGCTGGCCCCAGTAGATCGAGGTCACCACGCCGTTGAGGGTTTCCAGGCGCAGGGCCAGGTGGGTCCGCTTGTCGGTCCAGGTCAGGTAGTCGCCATCGGGCGACACATAGGCGTGCGGGCTGACCACGACGCCCGGCGGCAGGCGCTTTTTCGCCTCGGCCACGTCCATGCCCACCCACAGCCCGAACGGCACCGCGGGCGCGGTGGCCGGCCGCGCATCGACGCGCACGCCGGGCTCGCCTTCGCCATCCACGTCGAAGCGCGCGATGCGGTCGGCGATCACCATCATCGACATGCCTTCGGGCAGCGTGCCGCGGTCGTAGTACTCGCAGTCGCCCTCCATCGCTTCGCGCATGCCCGCGGACCTGAAGGCCGCGTCGCCTGGCGCCTTGCCGAAGGGAGCGCCGACGCGCAGTTCGCCGACCGCGGCCAGTTGCGCCGCCGCATCGGCCGCCGGTGGCGCCGCCTCGGGCACTGGAGCGGAAGCGGCGGCCGGTGCCGGCGTGGCTTCAGGCTCCACCGGTTTGCACGCAGACAGCGCCAGCGCGATGCAGGCCAGCGCGCCCGTGCGCATCATCGGCGCGCTCACAGCGACAGCCCTTCGCGCGCGGCGATGGTATGCACGTCCTTGTCGCCACGGCCGGACAGGTTGCACAGCACCAGCGCGTCCTTCGGCAGGTCGCGCGCCAGCTTGATCGCCTGCGCCACTGCATGGCTGGATTCCAGCGCCGGCAGGATGCCCTCGGTGCGGGTCAGGCGGTGGAACGCGGCCAGCGCCTCGTCGTCGGTGATGCCCACGTACTGCGCGCGGCCGCTGTCGGCCAGGAAGGCGTGCTCCGGGCCGACGCCGGGGTAATCCAGGCCGGCGGAAATGGAATGGGTCTCGGTGATCTGGCCGTCGTCGTCGCACAGCACGTAGGTGCGGTTGCCATGCAGCACGCCGGGGCGGCCGGCCGAGATCGAGGCGGCGTGGCGTCCGGTGGCGATGCCGTCGCCGGCGGCCTCGGCGCCGTAGATCTTCACCTCGCGGTCGTTGAGGAAGGCATGGAACAGGCCGATCGCGTTGGAACCGCCGCCGACGCAGGCGGTGATCGCATCGGGCAGGCGGCCGTAGTCCTCCAGCATCTGCGCACGCGCCTCGCGCCCGACGATGGCGTTGAAATCGCGCACCATGCGCGGATAGGGATCGGGGCCGGCGACCGTGCCGATGATGTAGAAGGTGTCGCGCACGTTGGTGACCCAGTCGCGCATGGCCTCGTTGAGCGCGTCCTTGAGCGTGGCCGAGCCGCTGCTCACCGGCACCACCGTGGCGCCCAGCAGCTTCATGCGGTAGACGTTGATCTTCTGCCGCTCGATGTCGGTGGCGCCCATGTACACCACGCATTCCAGCCCGAGCCGCGCGGCCACGGTGGCGCTGGCCACGCCGTGCTGGCCGGCGCCGGTCTCGGCGATGATGCGGGTCTTGCCCATGCGCGCGGCCAGCAGCGCCTGGCCGATGGTGTTGTTCACCTTGTGCGCGCCGGTGTGGTTGAGGTCCTCGCGCTTGAGCAGGATCTGCGCGCCGCCCACGTCGCGGCTCAGGCGTTCGGCGTGGTAGATCGGGCTGGGCCGGCCGACGTAGTGCTTCAGGTCCTTGTCGTAGGCGGCGATGAAGGCCGGATCGACCCGTGCCTGGTCGTAGGCGGCCGCCAGTTCCTGCAACGGCCCGACCAGGGTCTCGGCGACGAAGCTGCCGCCGAAGCGGCCGAAATGCCCGCGGGCGTCGGGAAAGGCATGGAAATCGGGGATCGGTGCGGCGCTCATGGCATCACGGTCGGCAGGACAGGCCCGCACCGTAGCGCACATGCGCGGCGAAGAAAATCGATATGTGGATCGCCATGTGTTAGAAAAACTCACATGAATGAACCGCAGCACAGACAGTTGTCATGGCGAAGCCGCCCGCAAGGTGGCACAGGGCCGGTTTCCGCTCCTTCAAAACCGGCATTCCCGCCCTCCATGGTGGTCGGATGTGCGCCATGAAGGACGATCACGCCCTGCCCTCGCTAAACGCGCTGCGCGCCTTCGAGGCCGCCGCCCGCCTGCGCAGCGTCAGCCTCGCGGCCGGGGAACTGCACGTGACCCATGGCGCGGTGAGCCGCCAGCTGCGCGCGCTGGAGGAAGAACTGGGCGTGGCGCTGTTCGAGCGCGAGGGCCGCGGCATCCGCCCGACCGCCGCCGGCCGGCGCCTGCAGGAGGCCGCCTCCGGCGCGTTTTCGCAGCTGCGCGACTGCGTGGCCGCACTGCGCCGCAGCCAGCGCAGCGATGCCTTCGTGCTCGGCTGCCCAGGCAGCGTGCTGGCGCGCTGGATGATCCCGCGGCTGCAGCAACTGCAGCGCGACCTGCCGGGCCTGACCCTGCACCTGGCCGCACAGGACGGCGACTTCGCGCCGCGGCTGGCCGGGCTGGACGCGGCCCTGCTGCTCGGCCAGGCGCCATGGCCGGCCGGCTGGACCGTGCACGGCCTGGGCAGCGAGCGCATCGGCCCGGTGTTCAGCCCGTCCATGCATGGCGCGCAGCGGCTCGCCCGCCAGCCGCCCGATGCCCTGCTCGGCCACGCCCTGCTGCACACCCGCTCGCGACCGCAGGCATGGCCGACCTGGGCGGCGCTCAACGACCTGGACACGACCGCGCTGCGCGAAGGCACCGGTTTCGAGCACCTGTACTACCTGCTCGAAGCCGCGGTCGCCGGCCTTGGCGTCGCCATCGCGCCCGAGCCGCTGGTGGCCGACGACCTGGTCAACGGCCGCCTCATCGCGCCCTGGGGCTTCGTCGACACCGAAGGGCAATGGGCGCTGTGCACGACGGGAGGTGAGCGTCACCCGCAGGTCGAGGCGCTGGCGGACTGGCTGCGGCGGCAGCTGGCGGCATAAACCCGTAGGAGCGGCTTCAGCCGCGATGGGGGCCTTACCGGGAAAGCCCCATCGCGGCTGAAGCCGCTACCGGATTACGCGGACGTGTCGTGCATGTCGGCGCGCCGCACTTCCTCGACGAAGCGACGCATGCGGTCGCCGTCCTTGATGCCCGGCGCCGACTCGATGCCGCTGGACACATCCACGCCCCACGGCTGCACGCTGGTGATCGCGTCGAACACATTGTCCGGGCGGATGCCGCCGGCCAGCAGGAACGGCCGGTGCAGGCCGGCAGGCACCTGCGCCCAGTCGAAGGCCACGCCGCTGCCGCCGCTGCCGCCCGGGGCATGGCTGTCCAGCAGGAAACCGGCGGCATGCGGGTGCGCCAGCTGCAGGCTGCGCGCGGTGACCGCTTCGGTTCCGCCCATCGCCACCGCCTTCAGGTAGGGCATGTTGAACGCGCGGCAGAAGGTGTCGTCCTCGTCCCCGTGGAACTGGAGCAGGCTCGGCCGCACCGTGCGCATCACCTCGCGCACCTCCTCGCGGCTGTTGTCGCGGAACAGCGCGACCACGTCGACCATCGGCGTGGCCGCCTGGCGCATCGCGCGGGCTTCAGCCGGCGCCACCCGGCGCGCGCTGCCGCGCGCGAACACGAAGCCGATTGCGTCCACGCCCAGTTCGCTGGCCAGGCGGATGTCGCCGGCGCGGGTCATGCCGCAGAACTTGATGCGGGTGCGGAACAGCATGCGGGTCATAGCGTCACCTCGGCCGGCAGTTGCCACTGGTCAGGATACAGCGGGCCGACGAACACCAGCCCCTGCGGCGGCGCGGTCGGCCCGGCCCGGGTGCGGTCGCGCAGCGCCAGCACCTGCCCGATCCACGATTCGGGCTTCTCGCCGGCGCCGACCAGCAGCAGCGAACCGACGATGTTGCGCACCATGTGGTGCAGGAAGGCATTGGCCTGCACCTGCACCTCGACCACCTCGCCCTGCCGCGCGACCGAGATCGACTGCAGTTCGCGTCGCGCATGCAGCGCCTGGCACTGCACGCTGCGGAACGCGCTGAAGTCGTTTTCGCCCAGCAGCGCCTGCGCGGCGCGGTGCATCGCATCGGCGTCCAGCGGGCGGCGCTCCCAGCTCAGCGTCTGCCGGTACAGCGCCGGCCGCACCTGGCGGTTGAGCAAGCGGTAGCGGTAGCGCCGCGCGCGCGCCGAAAAGCGCGCATGGAAATCATCGGCCACCGGCACGCACCAGCGCACGCACACCGAAGGCGGCAGCCGCGTGGTCGTGCCCAGCACCCAGCCACGCGGCTCGCGCGCGACGTCGCTGTCGAAATGCACCACCTGGCACTCGCCATGCACGCCGGCATCGGTGCGGCCGGCGCAGACCACGCTCACCGGCGCATCGGCCACCGAGGACAGCGCGTCCTGCAGGGTGGCCTGCACGCTGGCGCAACCGCTTTCGCCCAGCTGCTGCCAGCCCTTGAATTCGCTGCCGTCGTATTCCACGCCCAGCGCGTAGCGCATCGTCAAACCTCTCATGTCGCCGGCGCCCGCCGGGGCTGGCACGCCCACGGCGGCCGCCTGTTCAATCCGCGTCGCGCTCGGACCACACGGCCAGTTCGTTGCCGCCGGGCTCGACGAACTGGAAGCGGCGCCCGCCCGGGAAGGTGAATTCCGGCCTGCTCAGCGTGCCGCCGTGCGCCAGCACCGCCGCCTGCAGCGGCGACAGCTGCGCCGCGTAGAGCACCACCAGCGGTGCGCCGGACGCGCTCGTCGCCGGCTCGCCATGGAAGAACCCGCCCTGCAGGCCGCCATCGTCGAACGCGGTGTAGTCCGGGCCGTAATCCTCGAAACGCCAGCCGAACACCTGCTCGAAGAAGCGCCGGCTGGCGGCGGGGTCGCGCGAGGCGAACTCCACGTAGTCGATGCGCCGTTCGCGCTTCACCGCCGGTTCCTGCGCGCTCATCCCAGCCGCCCCAGCAGTTCGGCCGCCTCGGCGCGCGCCTGCGGGTCGCTGCCCGCCGCCACTTCGTTGAGCAGCGTGCGCGCGGTTTCCGCATCGCCCAGGTCCAGGTAGGCGATCGCCAGTTCCAGCCGCTCGCGGCCGGCAGGCGCGGGATTGAGCGGCGCCAGGCGGGCCATGTCGCCGGCCAGCCAGGCGCTTTCCTCCTGCGCGGCCGGTTCGGCCAATGCCGCGTCCTCGGCCAGCGTACGCGAGGCCTCGAACAGCAGCACCGGCTCCTGCCGGGCCGGAGGCGGCGGGTTCGCGCCTGCGGGCGGCTGCGACCAGAACGGCACGGCCCCGGCTTCTGCTTCGGCTTCGTCTCCGGCATGCGCCGGCGCGGCCCCGGCGGCGATGTCCTGCTCCACCGCGGGCATGGCCGCGGCGAGCGCGGACAGTTCGCCGGCGGCGGCACGGCCGGCAGGCGGCGCGGGCGGAAGCGGCGATGGCCGGCGGCGGCGCGACAGCCACCAGCCCGCCGCGGCCACCACCAGCAGCAGCACGCCCAACCAGGCCCACGGCGCGGTACCCGCCGGCTCCTTCTTCGCCACCTCGGCCAGGCGCTGCTGCGCCGCGGCCAGGTTGCTGTCCTTCATCGCGATCAGCGACTGCTGCTGGGCCTGCAGCTTCTCCAGCGCAGCCACGCGTTCGCGCAGTTCCTGCAGTTCCGCATCGCGCGTGGCGAGGTCTTCCCTGGCCTGCCGCAGTTGTTCGTTCGCCGCCATGTCGCCCTCGCCGCCGGCCTCGAGACCGGTCGTCATTCCTGCCGTCTGTTGCGCACCGGCCACCGCCGGCGCGATTTCCAGCCGCGCGTCGTTCGCCGCCGGCGCCGTCGCGGCAGGCGTGCCCGTTGCATTCGCCGCGCCGGCCACCGCCGGCTGCGGGATCGGTGCGCGCGCCTGGCGCCATTGCGCGGCATGCTCGCGCACCAGCGCGCGCGCCGCGGCCAGGTCGGTGCGCTGCAGTTCTTCGTTCCCGGGAACACGCAGCACCGCGCCCTGCCGCAGCAGGTTGACGTTGCCGCGGATGAACGCTTCGGGGTTGGCGCGCAGCAGCGCCACCATCGCCTGGTCCAGCGAAACCCCATTGTCGCGCGCCACGTCGCGGGCGATTCCCGACAGGGTCTGGCCGCGCTGCACCGGGGCCAGCGTGCCATCGGCCGTGGCCGCCGGGCGCGCGGCTGGCGCCGGGCGGGGCGCCGGCGGCGCGGATGGCGTGGCGGCGGCGGCCGGTGCCGGCTCCCTTGCCGGTGCGGGCGTGGGCGTCGGCGCCGGTTCGGGTTCGCGCACGATCAGGTTGGACGGCGCAGCCGCCGGTGCCTCGATCACCGGCTCGTCCACCGCGGTGGCGGTCTCGGGCGCGGCGACCAGCGCAGAGTATTCGCGCACCAGGCGCCCCTGCCCCCAGTCGACCTCGATCAGGAAGCTCAGCGCCGGCACCTGCACCGGTGCCGCGCTGGTCACCCGCACCACGGCGCGCCCCTGCGCGTCCTGGGCGAACTGGAACTGCAGCTCGCTAACCAGCCCCTCCGGGCGCGACAGGCCCACGCGCTCGAAGGTCGCCGCCGAAGCCAGCCCCACCGTGGCGTTTTCCAGCTCGCCCGGGTCGCTGGAGATCACCGGGATCTCGGCCACCAGCGGCTGCCCGGGCCGGGACAGCACGCGGATGTTGCCCAGGCCGAGGGCAAGCGCGGCGCTGCTGTACAGCCCCAGCGCGAGGACGAGTACGCCTTGTATCGAGCGCATCGCGCTCCTGCCCCGTGGTTTCATGCCGGCAAATATACCGGCAGAGCCGGGTTCCGAATACCGGAGGGATGGGACGCGCCAGCGCTGCGCGCTGCCGCCCCACGGTTTGCTCTGCAAACCGCGGGCCCCGTCTCTCGCTTGCCACACCCCGCGCCTTCGGCGCGCCCCCTGACTCAGGGGGCTTTGCTCCAGATGCGATCCGGGGTTCGGGTATGAGCGGCTGCCGGCCTGCGGTACGGCGAACCCGGGCGTCGTGGCGGCCTTGTCTCTCAGCCGCCGTTGGCGACCAGTTCGGCGAGCTGCACGGCGTTGAGCGCGGCGCCCTTGCGGATGTTGTCGGCCACCACCCACATGTTCAGGCCGCGCGGGTGCGAGAGGTCCTCGCGGATGCGGCCGACATAGACCGGGTCGGTGCCCGAGGCATGGGTGACCGGGGTCGGGTAACCGCCGGCCCTGCGCTCGTCCACGACCTCCACGCCCGGCGCGGCGGCCAGCAGTGCGCGCGCCTGCTCCACGCTGATCTTCTTCTTCGTCTCGATGTTCACCGCCTCGGAATGGCCGTAGAACACCGGCACGCGCACGGCCGTCGGGTTCACCTGGATGCTGTCGTCGCCGAGGATCTTGCGGGTCTCCCAGACCAGCTTCATTTCCTCCTTGGTGAAGCCGTTGTCGAGGAACTCGTCGATGTGCGGGATCAGGTTGAAGGCGATCTGCACCGGAAACTTCGCCGGCTCGATCCCCTGGAAGCCGAGCAGCTGCGCGGTCTGCTTGCCCAGCTCCTCCATGCCGCTCTGGCCGGCGCCGGAAACGGACTGGTAGGTGGCCACGTTGATGCGCTCGATGCCGTATTCGCGGTGGATCGGCGCCAGCACCGGCATCAGCTGCATGGTCGAGCAGTTCGGGTTGGCGATGATGCCGCGCGGGCGGTTCTTCGCCGCTTCCGGGTTGACCTCGGACACCACCAGCGGCACGTCGTCGTCGTAGCGGAACGAGGACGAGTTGTCGATGACCACCGCGCCGGCGGCGGCGAACTTCGGCGCGTATTCCTTGGAGATGCCGCCACCGGCCGAGAACAGCGCGATCTCCACGCCGGTGGGATCGAAGGCGGCCAGGTCCTGGACGGTGACCTTCCCGCCATTGAACTCGACCTGCTGGCCGGCCGAGCGTTCGGAAGCGAGCAGGCTCAGCTTGCCGACCGGGAAATCGCGCTCGGCGAGGATGGACAACATGGTCTGGCCGACCGCGCCGGTGGCGCCGACGACGGCTACGTGGAAACGACGGGCTTCATTGCTCATGGGGTGTACTCGAAAGAAAGAGATGGGGGGACACGCACGTCGAGCCAGGTTCGGGGAACCTCCGGCGACAGCCTCGGAGGCTCCCTACCGTTTCTTGATGTCGATTTTGGTGCCGGCATTGCCCGTGCGCGCCATGCCATCGGCCAGCTGGCCGGCATTGACCGCGTTGGTCGGACGGCCGGCTTCCGGGCCGATGCCCAGGCCGGCCAGCAGGTTGTCCACCGCCACCTGCACCATCGCCCGGCGCGTGGCCAGCGAGGCGCTGCCGACGTGCGGGGTCAGCACGATGTTGCGCAGCGCACGCAGTTCCGGGCGCACGTCCGGTTCGTTCTCGTAGACGTCCAGCGCGGCCGAGGCCAGGCGACCGTGCGCCAGCGCGTCGGCCAGGGCCAGTTCGTCGACGATGCCGCCGCGGGCGATGTTCACCAGCGTGGCGCCGGGCTTCATCTTCGCCAGCGCGGCGGCGTCGATGATGTGGTGGTTCTGCGCGGTATACGGCAGCACCAGCAGCAGGTGGTCGACGCTGCCCAGCAACTCGTCGAAACCGACGTAACGCGCGCCGACCGCCTGCTCCACGTCCGCGGGCAGGCGCGAACGGTTGTGGTACAGCACCTTCATGCCGAAGCCGTGGTGGCCGCGGCGGGCGATGGCCTGGCCGATGCGGCCCATGCCGAGGATGCCCAGGGTGCTGCCATGCAGGTCGGCGCCGAGCATGGTGGTGAACGACCATTGCCGCCAGTGGCCCTCGCGCAGCCAGCGGTCGGATTCGACGATGCGCCGCGCCGCGGCCATCAGCAGCGCGAAGCCGAGGTCGGCCGTGGTCTCGGTGAGCACGTCCGGGGTGTTGGTGGCGATGATGCCCGCCGCACTCAGCGCCGGAATGTCGAGATTGTTGTAGCCCACGCCGACGTTGGCGACGACCTTCAACGCCGCGGCACCGGCGATTTCCGCCGCGCCGATGCGTTCGTTGAGCGTGACCAGGGCACCGTCGGCGGCGGCCAGGTGCGCCGCCAGCGCGGCGCTGTCGTGCGCGGTGACGACCGGCGTGGCCACCACGTCGCAGCATGCGGCCAGCTGCGCGACGGTGTCGTCGAACAGCGGCTGCGATACCCAGACGCGGGGCCGCCGCTCAGCCATCGAGGCTGCCGGGGATGCGCGGCGTCACCACGCCGACGTCGCCGCACTGCGCGCGGTGGCGCAGCGCCTGGTCCATCAGCACCAGCGCCAGCATCGCCTCGGCGATGGGCGTGGCGCGGATGCCGACGCAGGGGTCGTGGCGGCCGGTGGTGACGACCTCGACCGCGTTGCCTTCCACATCCACCGTGGCGCCGGGCAGGCGCAGGCTGGAGGTCGGCTTGAGCGCCATCGAGGCGGCGATCTGCTGGCCGGTGGCGATGCCGCCGAGGATGCCGCCGGCGTGGTTGGACTGGAAACCGTCGGGCGTGATCAGGTCGCGGTGCTCCGTGCCCTTCTGCGCGGCGCTGGCGAACCCGTCGCCGATCTCCACGCCCTTGACCGCGTTGATGCTCATCAGCGCCGCGGCGATCTCGCCGTCGAGCTTGCCGTAGATCGGCTCGCCCCAGCCCGCCGGCACGCCGTCGGCGACCACGTTCACGCGCGCGCCGACCGAATCGCCGGACTTGCGCAGCGCGTCCATGTACGCCTCCAGCTCCGGCACCTGCGCCGCGTCGGGCCAGAAAAACGGGTTGTCCTCGACCGCGTTCCAGTCGAAGCCGGCCGGGGTGATGTCGCCCAGCTGCGACAGCCAGCCGCGCACGGTCACGCCGTAACGTTGCTTGAGCCACTTCTTGGCGATCACGCCGGCGGCCACGCGCATGGTGGTCTCGCGCGCCGAGGAACGGCCGCCGCCGCGCGGGTCGCGGATGCCGTACTTCTGCCAGTAGCTGTAGTCGGCGTGGCCGGGGCGGAACTGCGCAGCGATGTTGCTGTAATCCCTGCTGCGCTGGTCGGTGTTGCGGATCAGCAGCGCGATCGGCGTGCCGGTGGTGCGACCCTCGTACACGCCGGACAGGATCTCCACCTCGTCGGCCTCGCGGCGCGCCGAAGTGTGCCGGCTCTTGCCGGTGGCGCGGCGCTGCAGGTCGTGGGCGAATTCCTCCGGCGCGATCTCCAGCCCCGGCGGGCAGCCATCGATCACGCAGCCGATCGCCGGCCCGTGCGATTCGCCGAAGGTGGTGACGGTCAGCAGCTTGCCGAAGGCGTTGGAGCTCATCGCTGCGCCGCCAGCTCGGCGATGCGCGCGTGGTGGGCGCGCAGTTCGGCGGCTTCGACCGCGAAAATGCCCATCTGCCCGACCTTGAACTCGATCCAGGACATGAATACTTCCGGCAGCAGCCTGACCAGGTGCTGTTCGGAATCGCCCACTTCGCAGATCAGCAGGCCGTCCTCGCTCAGATGATCCGGCGCATCGCGCAGGATCTTCAGCACCAGGTCCAGGCCGTCGTCGCCGGCACGCAGCGCCAGTTCCGGCTCGTGCGCGTATTCGCGCGGCAGCGCGTCGGTCTCGTCGTTGGTGACGTACGGCGGGTTGGTGACGATCAGGTCGTAGACGCGGCCCTGCAGGCCGGCGAACAGGTCGCTTTTGACCAGCTCGACGTTGTGCGCGAGCAGGCGCTCCTTGTTCTCGGCCGCCAGCGACAGCGCGGCGTCGTTGATGTCGCTGCCGTCCACCTGCCAGTTCGGGTAGTAATGGCCCATGGCGATGGCGATGCAGCCCGAGCCGGTGCACAGGTCCAGCGCGCGGGTGACCTCGCGCCCGGCCAGCCACGGCTCGAAGCCGTTGAGGATCAGCTCGGCGATGGGCGAGCGCGGCACCAGGGCGCGCGCGTCGCTCTTGAAGCTCAGTCCGGCGAACCAGGCCTCGCCGATGAGATAGGCGGCCGGCACGCGCTCGGCGATGCGGCGCTCGAACAGCGCCAGAACCTGCTGCTTCTCCTCGGCCAGCAGGCGCGCCTGGCCATAGGCCGGACCCAGGTCCGGCGGCAGGTGCAGGGTGTGCAGCACCAGGCTGGTGGCTTCGTCCAGCGCATTGTCGTAGCTGTGCCCGAAGGTCAGGCCCGCGGCATTGAAACGGCTGGCGCCGTAGCGGATCAGGTCGATGATCGTGTGGAGTTCGGCGGCCGCCTGGGCTGTCATGGCAATACGGGGGACAAGAGTGGTCTGCGATTATAGGCGCGCACCCGGTATATTGAGCGCCCGGTTGCAGCCGAAACCGCGGCAATGTCCCGGCATCGGGCCGCAACGCCCCGGCAAGAGGCCGGCATGCCACCGGATCCCGCCACCGCCGCCCGCGGACCCGCGCTCCATCCGGGCCCGGCGCCGCCCCACCCGTACGGAGAAACGGCCCATGTTCAACCGCAATACCGGCATCGTCCTGGCCATCGCGCTGGCGGCAGGCCTGGGCCTGCTGCTGGCGCAGAAGGTGTTCGGCCCGGCCGGCAACGGCGGCCACCAGGCCGGCTCGATCATCTTCTATCCCACGCCGCGGCCGCTGCCGGATTTCAGCCTCAGCCAGTCCGACGGCACCCGCCTGATTCCGGGCGAACTGCGCGGGCACTGGACCCTGGTGTTCCTGGGCTTCACCTCCTGCCCGGATGTGTGCCCGACCACCCTGTCCGAACTGGCGCTGGCGCAGAAGCAGTGGGAAGGCATTCCCGAAAGCCTGCGCCCGCGCGTGGTGTTCGTCTCCGTCGATCCCGAACGCGATACGCCGGCGCGGCTGGGCGAATACGCGCACGCCTTCCACAAGGACACCCTGGCCGCCACCGCCGACGTGCCGTCGCTGGAGCGCTTCGCCACGCCGCTTGGCCTCGTGTTCCAGAAGGCGCCGGGCAAGCACTTCGACAAGAACCCGGACGACTACAGCATGGACCACTCGGCCAGCATCGCCGTGCTTGACCCCGAAGGCCGGCTGGCCGGGCTGATGCGCCCGCCGTTCGACCCGAAGCTGATCGCCAGCGACCTGACCAAGCTCACCGGAAAGACCGCCCCATGAGTCTGCTGACCACGCTCACCCATGCCCTGCCCCATCGGCTGCTGTCGTCGATGGCGCGCTCGCTGGCCTATTCACGCAACCCGCGCGTCTCGCGCTGGCTGATCGACACGGTGACGCGGAAGTTCGGCGTCAACCTGGCCGAGGCGGCCGATCCGGACCCGCGCAGCTATGCCAGCTTCAATGCCTTCTTCACCCGCGCGCTGAAGCCGGGCGCGCGCGTGGCCGATACCGACCCGCGCGCGCTGCTGATGCCGGCCGACGGCCGCATCAGCCAGCTCGGCGCGATCGAGGACGGGCGCATCTTCCAGGCCAAGGGCCAGTCGTTCACCGCCGCCGAACTGCTCGGCGACGCCACCGACGCCGCCCCCTTCGCCAACGGCCTGTTCGCCACCGTGTACCTGTCCCCGCGCGACTACCACCGCGTGCACATGCCCTGGACCGGCACCCTGCGCGAGACCGTGCACGTGCCCGGCCGCCTGTTCAGCGTCGGCCCGGCCGCGGTGGCCCACGTGCCGCGCCTGTTCGCCCGCAACGAGCGGCTGGTGTGCCACTTCGACACCGACTTCGGCCCGATGGTGCAGGTGATGGTCGGCGCGCTGCTGGTCAGCGGCGTGGAAACGGTGTGGAGCGGCGAGGAAATCCCCGCCTATGGCGACCGCATCACCCGCAAGGACTGGCGCGGCAAGGGGATTACGCTGGAGAGGTTCGCGGAGATGGCCCGCTTCAACTACGGCAGCACCGTGATCGTGCTGCTGCCGCCGGGCGTGGCCGAGTTCGACCCGGCCTTGAAGGCGGAAAGCCCGGTGCAGCTGGGGCAGAGGCTGGCGCGGTTGAAGTAGCGCCATTCCGGCGCGACCACCTCACTGCGCGTGGCGACGCGCACTCCTCTGGCGCTCTGGCGTCATTGAGGCTCGCGCCGCTCCAATCACATCGGCACCGTGATCGTGCTGCTGCCGCCGGGAAAACCCGCATCCGGGGCAGGCGCTGCCCACATGCTTTGACTTCGCCGCAGGTACGGATTTTCGACAGCCGTGACGAACGGGGAGCACGCCGCTTCCGTGCCTCCGTCCTCCACTCTTACTCGTCCACCGCCTTCAGTTGCCTGATCCGCCGGACTCGACGCTTGCCCCCAGCTGCCGGGCGACCGCATCCAGGTAACTGGCCAGCGTCCCCATCGCCATGCGCGCCCGGCGCGCGTCCACATTGTCCGGGTCGGCCAGCGGAAGCACCGCGACCTTGCCCTGCTCGACCCTGTATTGCGACCCATACAGCTGCGGCTGGTCCCGCGCCAGCAATACACGGTCGGTCAGCATGGCGTACTGCTGCCGCGACATGCCGCGGCGCTGCATCAGCGGCTCGGCAAGCTCCAGGGCACGCGCCTGGAAGTCCGGATCGTCGTCGGCATGCTGCACCAGCAGGAACACCGAAGAGACGCCGTCGCGACCGATCATCTCCGGGGTCGGGAAGCCATGCTTTTCGAAGATGTCCAGCAGGCTGGCGCGATTCTCCGCATCCATCTCCGCGATCTGCCGGTCCAGCGCCTTGCGCTGCTCCTCATCGCCCTGCCGCATCGCGGCCACCGCTTCGGCACGGACGTCCTGATCGCGATTGATCATCCTGCCGACCAGGCGGCGAAGCTCGGGCTGGGTGAAGGGCCGGTAGGTTTCCATCGCCAACGGCGGCGAAAGCTCGGCTGCGCCAGGGCTGTCTCCCGCATCAAGCCTGGCCTGCAGGCCAGCCAGCCATTCCTCGACCGGCGGCAGCCCCAGGAAATCCCGCCAGAAGCGCGGCGTTCTTTCCGGTTCCGGCGACAAGGCCACCTTGCCGTCCTCCACCGCCACGTGCGTGCCGAACTGCTGGGGACGACCATGCTGCAGCTGGATCGTGTCATTGAGCCAGGCGTATCCGAACGCATCGAGGTCGACACCAACCCGCTCCTGGACCAGGTCGATGATCTGCTCCTGGAAAGCCTCGTCCGCGCTGGATCGCAACAGCAGGTTCGCGGCCGCTTCCACGCCATGCCTGCCGGCAGAAGGCATGACCGGCCAGCCGCAGGTACGCAGGTGCTCCTTGAACCGTTCCAGCTGCGGCGGATCCAGCGGCTCGCTGCCGCTCTCATGCAGGTGCGTCAAACGTTCAAGGCAAGTCCCATCGATATCCTGGGCCCTGCTGATCACGTAGCGCGGTTCCGACGGCGCTTCTGCCTGCGCCAATACCGGCACCAGGGCCAGCCAAACGCCCACAGCCCACATCCATTGCGCCTTCATCGCTTTCCTCCCTGTCATGGATAGTCGTCCGTTCCATCCACCGGCGCGCCGACGTCCGCGCCGGAGTTCCTGCAGTCCTACCTCACCATTCGGGCCCGCGCTCCGGCAGCAGCGCGCGGATCACCTGCCCGTCGGCGCCGGCGGCCAGCTTCTCCGCCTCGGCGATGGGAATGTCCACCTCGATCAGCCAACCTTCCTCGTCGGCCTGTTCGCTGCGGATGACTTCCAGTTGGTGCAGGCGCGAGCGCAGCCTGCCGGCGCTGGGCGGCAGGCGCACGCGGCCGGTGACATGCTGCAGGCCCAGGCGCTTGCCCAGCACCGACTGCAGCAGGTCCAGGCCGCGGCCGTCGCGCGCGGAGATCCACACGCGCTCGCGGCGCGCCTCGTCCGGCACGCCGTCCTGCGCGTCGTGGCGTACGTCGGCGCCTTCGATGCGGTCGATCTTGTTGAACACCAGCAGCTGCGGCAGGTCGCCGGCACCGACGGCCTGCAGCACTTCGTCCACCTGGGCGATGCGTTCCTCGCGCAGCGGATCGGCGGCGTCGACCAGGTGCAGCAGGAAATCGGCCTCGCGCGCCTCGCTCAGGGTGGAGCGGAACGCCGCCACCAGTTCGTGCGGCAGGTCGCGCACGAAACCGACGGTGTCGGCCAGCATGGCGTTGCCGCCGGGCAGCGCGATGCGGCGCACGGTCGGGTCGAGCGTGGCGAACAGCTGGTCGGCGGCATAGGCACCGGCGCCGGTCAGCGCGTTGAACAGGGTCGACTTGCCGGCGTTGGTGTAGCCCACCAGGGCCACGCGCGGCATCTCGCTGCGTACGCGCGCGCGGCGCATCTGGGTGCGCTGCACTTCCACCTTGTCCAGGCGCTTCTGCAGCTGCTCCACGCGCTTCTGCAGCAGGCGGCGGTCGGTTTCCAGCTGGGTTTCGCCGGGGCCGCGCAGGCCGATGGAACCGCCGCGCTGGCGCTCCAGGTGGGTCCAGCCGCGTACCAGGCGCGTGGCCAGGTGGCGCAGCTGCGCCAGTTCCACCTGCAGCTTGCCTTCGTGGCTGTGCGCACGCTGGGCGAAGATGTCCAGGATCAGGCCGGTGCGGTCGATCACGCGCCGCTCCAGGAACTTCTCCAGGTTGCGTTCCTGCACCGGGGTCAGGGCATGGTTGACCAGCACCAGGTCGGCGCCGGTGGCGTCGGCCATGGCCTTGACCTCGTCCAGCTTGCCGCTGCCGATCAGGGTGGAAGGATTGGGGCGGTCGATGCGCGCGGTCACGGTGGCCGCGATGCTGGCGCCGGCCGAGCGGGCCAGGTCGGTGAACTCTTCCAGCACATCCTCTTCCAGCCGCCCTGCATGCGGCTGGATCAACAGCGCGTGCTCGCCTCGTTTCGAGCGGTCAAACACGCGCCGCGTCCTGCTTATTCGTTGTCGTTGTCGTCATCGCCTGCCTGACTGCTGTCGGCCGATTGCACGTAGCCGCCGCCCGGCCCCACGCGCACGTTGCGCGCCGGCACCACGGTGGAAATGGCGTGCTTGTAGACCATCTGGCTGACCGTATTGCGCAGCAGCACCACGAACTGGTCGAACGACTCGATCGTGCCCTGCAGCTTGATGCCGTTGACCAGGTAGACCGAAACCGGCACGCGCTCGCGGCGCAGTGCGTTCAGGAACGGGTCCTGCAAGGATTGCCCCTTGGACATCTTGAACTCCTCGTTATTGTTCTTATCGACCCGGACCATGCGGCTTCCCCTGCCTGTCCGGAACCGCGATGTTACACCGCCCGGCGCGCTTCATCGCCCCAGGAACAGGGAAACCGCGTCCTGCAGGCGGTGCCGGTCGGTGGCCGGGTCGAACCAGCGCGCGTCCAGTTCGCCGCGCAGCCAGGTGAGCTGGCGCTTGGCGAGCTGGCGGGTGGCGAAGATCGCCTTGTCGCGGAAACCGGCCGCGCTTTCCTGCCCGTCCAGGAACTGCCAGGCCTGGCGGTAGCCCACCGCGCGGATCGCCGGCAGGTCGAGCGGCGCCGGCACGTCCGCCATCTGCGGCAACGCGCGCAGGCGCCCCACTTCATCGAGGAAACCCGCTTCCAGCATCAGGTCGAAGCGGCGCTCGATGCGCGCGTGCAGCACCGCGCGGTCGGCCGGCGCCAGCACCAGCTTGAGCACGCGCACCGGCAGGCGGGCGGTGCCGGGCAATGCCTGCCAGTGGCTGATCGGCCTGCCGGTGAGCCGGTACACCTCCAGCGCGCGCTGGATGCGCTGCGGATCGGTGGCGTGGATGCGGCCGGCCGCGGCCGGGTCGACCTGCGCCAGCTGCGCGTGCAGCGCCGGCCAGCCCACGGCCTGGGCTTCGGCGCTGATCGCCGCGCGGATGGCCGGGTCGGCTTCCGGCATCGGCGACAGCCCCTGCAGCAGCGCGCGGAAGTACAGCCCGGTGCCGCCGGCCAGGATCGGCAGCCGCCCGCGCGCGAGGATGTCGCGCACCGCGGCGCCGGCGTCGGCGGCGAACTCGGCGGCCGAATAGCTCTGCCAGGGATCGCGCAGGTCCAGCAGATGGTGGGGAACACCGGCGCGCTCGGCTTCGTCGGGTTTGGCCGCGCCGATCTCCAGCCCGCGGTACACCAGCGCCGAATCGACGCTGACGATTTCGCCGCCGTGACGCCGCGCCAGTTCGATGGCCGCCGCGGTCTTGCCCGACGCGGTGGGGCCCATCAGCGCGATCGCCAGCGGCCGCGTGTCGGCCGCCATCAGTCCTCGTCCGGCCAGCGCGGCGCCGCGGCGCGGTCTGCGCGCGGCGCCGGCACCGCGTCGAGCGCGGCCAGCACCCTGAGCGCATCGACCGTGGCGGCCACGTCGTGCACGCGCACGATCTTCGCGCCGCGCTGCACCGCCAGCAGGTGCGCGGCGACCGAGCCGGCCACGCGCTCGGCGGCGACGGCGCGGCCGGTGACCTCGCCGATGCAGCGCTTGCGCGACAGCCCGGCCAGCAGCGGCACGCCCAGCGCCAGCAGTTTTTCCTGCCCGGCCAGCAGCGCGAAGTTCTGCGTGGTGTCCTTGTTGAACCCGTAGCCGGGGTCGACCACCAGCCGGCTGCGGGCGATGCCGGCCATCTCCGCGGCGAACAGGCGTTCGGCCAGGAAGCGCTGCACGTCGCCGGCGACGTCGTCGCTGTCCCATGCCACGCCGGCGTCGTGCGGCCCGCCCACCGCGTGCATCAGCACCGCGGCCGCGCCGGAACCGGCCACGGCCTCCAGCGCGCCGGGCTGGCGCAGGGCCTGCACGTCGTTGACCATGCCGGCGCCGGCGGCCAGCGCCGCACGCATCACCTCCGGCTTGCAGGTATCGACGCTGACCGGCACCGGCACGCGCGCCACCAGCGCCTCGATCACCGGCGCCACGCGCTCGATCTCCTCCTGCGCCGACACCTGCGCGGCGCCGGGCCGGGTGGATTCCCCGCCGACGTCGAGCAGGTCCGCGCCCTGCTCCACCAGCGCCAGGCCATGGGCGATGGCCGCGGCGGTATCGAAATGCCGCCCGCCGTCGGAGAACGAATCCGGGGTGACGTTGACGATGCCCATCACCCGCGCGCGATCCAGCCGCAACGGCCGGCCGGCGCAGTCCAGTACCGGTGAGGTGTCGAACATCAGCGCCGGCTCCTTGCCCGGACCAGGGTACCGATCGCGCTGAGCGCCACGCCCAGCACGATGCCGATGAAAATGCCCGCCAGGTAATGGCCGGTCTTCACCCCGAAGGCGACGCCGGCCACGGTGGCGATCACCATTTCGGGGAGGTGGGTGGAGGCAGCGGGGGGTGGAGTCTGGTCGGTCATGTGGCTGGAGGATGAGGCGCGGTGGCCCATTGTCTCTCGCGGATGCGGTCATCGGAACCATCGCGGCTGCAAGCCGGGGCCTCCGCCATGGAACGCCTGCGGGCTTCCCGCAATCGCCCGCCTTCGTTTTCCCGGGAGCCGGAGCGGAACAGGCGCCGACAGGCCGCGCCACCAAAGCACTGCCCCTGCGTTTCCGTTCCCCGGAAACAGGACGGGCCGGAATATCCGGCCCGTGCTGCTGACTGCGTTGGCGGCAGGCTCAGTGCTGCCCGGCCGGATCGCTGATCGGCGCCACCGGGCGCTCGTCGCCGCCCTGGTCGCTGTCCGACGGGTCGCTCTTGCCCTTGTCCACCCAGCCAGCCGGCGGCGAGGGCTTGCGGCCTTCCATGATCGCCTTGACCTGCTCGGCGTCGATGGTTTCCCAGTCGAGCAGCGCGGCGGTCATGGCCTCGACGATGTCGCGCTTCTCCTCCAGGATGCGGCGCGCCACGTTGTACTGCTCGTCGAGGATGCGGCGGATTTCCGCATCCACCTTCTGCTGGGTGGCCTCGGAAATGGTCTTGCTGTGCATGCCGTAGCCGGCTTCCTCGTCGGCATAGACCATGGTGCCCAGCACGTCGGACATGCCGTACTTGGTGACCATGCCGCGGGCCAGCTTGGTGGCGCGCTCGAAGTCGTTGGAAGCGCCGGTGGACATTTCGCCGACGAAGATTTCCTCGGCGATGCGGCCGCCGAACAGGATCGCCAGTTCTTCCAGCATGCGGTCCTTGTACTTGCTGATGTGGTCGTGCTCGGGCAGCTGCCAGGTCACGCCCAGCGCCCAGCCGCGCGGCATGATGGTGACCTTGTGCACCGGGTCGGCCTTGGGCAGGGACATGGCGACCACCGCGTGGCCGGACTCGTGGTAGGCCGTGTTGCGGCGCTCGTCCTCGCGCATGACCATGCTGCGGCGCTCCGGACCCATGTAGATCTTGTCCTTGGCGTCCTCGAAGTCCTGCATGCTCACTTCCTGCTTGCCGCGGCGCGCGGCGAACAGGGCGCCCTCGTTGACCAGGTTGGCCAGGTCGGCGCCGGAGAAGCCCGGAGTACCGCGCGCCAGCACTTCCGGGCGCACGTCGTCGGCGGCCGGCACCTTGCGCAGGTGCACGCGCAGGATCTGCTCGCGGCCCTTGATGTCGGGCAGGCCGACCATCACCTGGCGGTCGAAGCGGCCCGGGCGCAGCAGCGCCTTGTCGAGCACGTCCGGACGGTTGGTCGCGGCGATCACGATCACGCCCTCGCCACCCTCGAAGCCGTCCATCTCGACCAGCATCTGGTTCAGGGTCTGCTCGCGCTCGTCATGGCCGCCGCCCATGCCGGAGCCGCGGTGACGGCCGACGGCGTCGATCTCGTCGATGAAGATGATGCACGGCGCATGCTTCTTGGCCTGCTCGAACATGTCGCGCACGCGGCTGGCGCCGACGCCGACGAACATCTCCACGAAGTCCGAACCGGAAATGCTGAAGAACGGCACCTTGGCCTCGCCGGCGATGGCACGCGCCAGAAGGGTCTTGCCGGTGCCCGGCGGGCCGACCATCAGCACGCCGCGCGGAATCTTGCCGCCGAGCTTGGTGAACTTGGACGGGTCGCGCAGGAACTCGACCAGTTCGCCGACCTCCTCCTTGGCCTCGTCGCAGCCGGCCACGTCGGCGAAGGTGACCTTGATCTGGTCCTCGCCCTGCAGCTTGGCGCGCGACTTGCCGAAGGACATCGCGCCCTTGGCGCCGCCGCCACCGCCCTGCATCTGCCGCATCATGAAGATCCAGAAGCCGATCAGCAGCAGCACCGGCAGGAACTGCAGCAGGATCGACCAGAAGCTCAGGCCGGTTTCCGGCTTCATGCGGACCACGTCCACGCCCTTCTGGTAGAGCTGGTCGATCAGCTTGCTGTCGCTGGGACCGTACAGCGCGCCCTCGCTGCCGTCGCTGCGCCTGAAGCGGATGGCGTTGGCGGTGAGCGTGGTCTCGTTGGTGATCTCCACCGACTTGATCCGCCCGGCATCCACGTCGCGCAGGAACTGCGTGTAGTTGTTGGCGTCGCTGACCGGCGGCGTGCCGCCGCGCGGGGCGAAGCTCTGGAACACCACCATCAGCACGACGGCGACAACCACCCATAGCAGGAGGTTCTTGGTCAGGTCGTTCATCCTCATCGGCTCCGGCGTTCCTCTAATTTCTGACGCGTTTCGTATGGTGTCGAGCTTACTTGATCTGCGGGCGCTTGCCCTGGCCCAGGGCATAGACCTCGGGCGAGCGCTTGCGCGAGGCTTCCGGCTTGCGGATCACGACCTTGTCGTAACGGCGGCGCATTTCCCGCACGTAGTCGTCAAAGCCGACGCCCTGGAACAGCTTGATCAGGAACGCCCCACCCGGCTTGAGATGGTTGTCGGCGAAATCCATCGCCAGCTCCGCCAGGTGCATCATCCGCGGCTGGTCCACCGCATCCATGCCACTCTTATTGGGGGCCATATCCGACAGGACAAGGTCCACCGGCTGGTCGCCGAGCATGGCTTCGAACTGGGATAGGACGGTTTCTTCCCTGAAGTCACCATGAAGGAACTCCACGCCGGCCAGCGGCGGCATCTCCAGGATGTCCAGCGCCAGGACCCGGCCGCTGTCGCCCATCTGTCTCCGCACCTGCTGCGACCAGCCGCCCGGCGCCGCGCCGAGGTCGACCACCACCATGTTCGGCTTCAGCAGGCGGTCGCGCTTGAGCAGTTCCTCCAGCTTGTAGGCGGCGCGCGAACGCATGCCCTCGGACTGCGCCTTCTTCACGAAGGGGTCGGAGAAATGCTCCTTCAACCAGCGTTGACTGCTCTTGCTGCGGGACATCGGGATGGGGCCTGTAGGGGTGGGCATGATACCCTGAACCCCCTTGATAACCCGTAATCACTGCATGTCCATCGTCCTCACCCCGGCCCAGAACCGATTCCTGCGCGGCATGGCCCACGATCTGAAAGCACTGCTGCAGATCGGCGGCAAGGGAGTCACCCCCGCCTTCCTGGCGGAACTGGACGAGGTGCTGGAACGCCACGAACTGATCAAGGTCAAGGTCGCCGCCGAGGACCGCGAGGCGCGCGAGGCCATGGTCGGCGAGCTGCTCCAGGCCAGCGGCGGCGCGCTGGTCCAGCGCATCGGCCACGTCGCCGTCCTGTACCGCCCGGCCCGGGAAAAGCGCCAGATCGTGCTGCCCCGCGGCTGACCGCCGAGGAGCCAACGATGCAACTGAGCCGCGAACTGCCCGATTACACCTATTCCCTGCGCTCGGCCGACGGCCGCCAGGCCCGGGTCAACGACCGGACGCTGGCGCGCAGCTTCATCCTTTCCCCCGACCAGCTGATCGAAGACTGGGCGGTGGCCGCGGTGGGCCAGCTCACCGTGGCGGACCTCGCCCCGGCGCTGGAACAGAACCCGGCCGTGTTCATCCTCGGCACGGGCGAACGCCAGGTGTTCCCGTCGGTGGAAGTCATGGCCGCCTGCCTGACCCGCGGCATCGGCATCGAGGTGATGAACAATGCCTCGGCCGCGCGCACCTTCAACGTGCTGGCCGGCGAAAACCGCCGCGTGGTCGCGGCGTTCATCCTGGAGTGACGCCCGGCGTCACGGGGTGCGGGACTGTTCCCGCACGCATCTGCCTGTTGTTCCATGCGCGGCCGGCCCCGCGGCTACGGGCCGGCGCTCAGCGCAGCGGCTCGCCCTTGAGCCAGCAGACAAGCAGGACAAGCAGGGCCACGCCGACGTTGCAGGCGAAGGAGCCGAGCGGGTCGGACACGGGCGGGAACATCACCAGGCCGGCGACCAGCAGCACGGCCGCCGCCGCATAGGTGAGCCATCCCTGCCACGCCAGCGGCCAGCCCCAGCCCCATCCGAGTTCCTTGGCGGCGAACCAGTAACGCGATTTCCCCACGCTCTTCCTCCTCAACCGGCACCGGGCCGGCGTACATGTCCATGACCGCGGCACGGCGGGCCCCTGCCCGCAGGGCCCGCCCGGGCACCGCGGCATGCGGCGGGGTGGCTCAGCGGCCCTGCCGCCGCGCCCTGCGCTCCAGCAGGCCGAACAGGTACTGGCCCATCCCGACCATCAGCGCCATCAGCAGGCAGCGCGGCGCCACCGCCAGTTCCAGCTGCGCCGCGAGCGCGGCACCGGCCACGCACCCGGCCATGACCCCCAGCGTGCCCGGTCCCTGCAGGCGATGCCAGTCGAATGCCCAGGCCAGCGCCGTCAGTACGACATGGATGGGAAATACGACGAAACACGCTTCCTTCATGGCGTCGACGCATGGCATCCCTGTCCTCCGTATCCGATGTGGAGGTCGCCGCTACCGCTGCGGCAGGTACTGCAGGGGATCCACCGGCTTGCCGTTGTAGCGGATCTCGAAGTGCAGCATGTCGCGCGAGGTGCCGGTGCGGCCCATTTCCGCGATCTGGTCGCCGGCCTTGACGTTCTGCCCCTCGTTGACCAGGCGCTTGCGGTTGTGGCCGTAGGCCGACAGCCACTGGTCGTTGTGCTTGATGATGATCAGCTCGCCGTAGCCGACCAGGCCGGCGCCGGAATAGACCACCACGCCCGGGCCGGCCGCGCGTACCGCCTGGCCGCTGCTGCCGGCGATATCGATGCCCTGCTTGGTGGTCTCGCCGGCGACGAAACGACCGACCAGCGCGCCGTCGGCCGGCCAGCGCCAGCCGATGCCGCTGTTGGCCGGCGCCGGTGCCGGCGTCGCCGCCGGTGGTGGCGTGGCCGGACGCGCGGTGGTTCCACTACCAGTGGGCGGACGCGAGGCGGTGGCGCCGCTGCCCGGATACAACCGCAGCGTCTGCCCCGGATAGATCGCGTTCGGGTTGGACAGGCCGTTCCAGGCCGCCAGGTCGCCCGGCGTGATGTTGTGGATGCGAGCCAGCGCATACAGCGTGTCGCCGCGGCGCACCACCGCGGTCTGCCCCGGCTTGGGCACCGAAGTGCGCGGGGTTGCCGGCGCGGTGGACGCGCCCCCCGACGGCCGGACCACCGTGGCCGTGCCGCAACCGGCCAACACCGCGGCCAGCAGCAACGCCGTCGCGCCGGCCGCCGCCCTGGACGCGCCCTTGAACATCACCTTTGCACTCATGCGAATTTCGTCCTCCATACCAGCCAGCCCACCAGGCCGACGACCAGCGCGGTCGCGATCCAGCCCAGCGGTTCGATCCAGCGCCGCAGCGCCTCGGCCGCGCGCGCGCCGCCGAAGCGGATCACCGCGGCCAGCACGTAAACGCGCTTGCCGCGCCCGACCAGCATGCTCAGCACGTACTGCGGCAGCGGCACGCCGACGATACCGGAAGCCCAGGTGAAGACCTTCATCGGGATCGGCATGAAGCCGCCCAGCACCAGGAAGGTGAACACCGCCCACGGCGATTCGACCATCTTCGCCTGCAGCGTGGCGATGCCCGACTCGATGGCCGGCAGCATGCCCAGCGCGGCGAACAGCGGCTTGACCGCCTCGAACGCGTAGTGGCCCAGCGCGTAACCGACCATCGCGCCGACCATCGAACCGGCCAGGCTCAGGGTGGCGAAGCGCCAGCCCTTGCGCGGCTGCGCCACGCACATCGGCATCAGCATCACTTCCGGCATCACCGGGAAGATGATGGCCTCGATGAAGCTCAGCACCGTCAGGTAGGTGGGCGCGCGCTTGTGGCTGGCCCAGTACAGCGCGCGGTCGTACAGCGGCCCGAATATCTTCATCGTCGCGGGGTTCCCGTGTCAGTCCAGCGTGTTCAGTCCAGCATGCCCGACAGCAGCGGCACGAAGCTGACCGGCGCCAGTTCCTCCTGCACGATGCCGTCCGCCTGCCGGGTAAGCTGCAGCAGCGTCTGCCCGCCGGGACCGCCGACCGGCGCGACCAGGCGGCCGCCGACGGCCAGTTGTTCGACCAGTGCCTCCACCAGCGCCGGTGCGGCGGCGGTGACGACGATGGCGTCGTAGGGGCCGTGCTCGGGCCAGCCGATGCGGCCGTCGTCGTGCTTGCTGCGCACGTTCATGCCCAGCTGCCGCAGGCGCTTGCGCGCCTGGCGCAGCAGGTCGCCGATGCGTTCGACGGTGTACACCTCCAGCCCCACCGCCGCCAGGATCGCCGCCTGGTAGCCCGAACCGGTGCCCACCTCCAGCACCGTCTTCGGCGCCACCTGCAGCACCGCCTCGGTCATGCGCGCCACCACCCACGGCTGGGAGATGGTCTGGCCATGGCCGATCGGCAGCGCGGTGTCCTCGTAGGCGCGCGAGGCCAGCGCCTCGTCGATGAACAGGTGCCGCGGCACCACGCGCACCGCGTTGAGCACGCGCTCGTCGCCGATGCCACCGCCGTTCTGGGCGCCGTCGCGCAGGCGGTCGACCAGCCGGTCGCGCACGCGCTGCGAGGTCATGCCGCTGCCGACCGCCTCGGGCGAAAGACGCAGGCGTGGCGTCATGCCGGCCGCTCCAGCGTCGCCGACAGCCCACCGACCCAGCTGGCGACCTTCTCCAGCGCCTCATAGCGGGTCAGGTCCACCTGGATCGGCGTGATCGAGATATGGCCGGTGCGCACCGCATGGAAATCGGTGCCGGGGCCGGCGTCCTGCTCGGAGCCGGCCGGGCCGATCCAGTACACGGTGTTGCCGCGCGGGTCGGTGGCCGGGATGCAGGCCTCGGCGCGGTGGCGGTTGCCCAGGCGCGTCACCTCGAAGCCGCGGATCTCGTCCCACGGCAGGTCGGGCACGTTGACGTTGAGGATGGTGTCGGCCGGCAGCGGATCGGCCTTCAGCCGCGCCACGATCTCGATGGCGGCACGCGCGGCGCTGAGGAAATTCCTGGCTTCATGGCGCTGGGTGACCAGCGACACGGCCACCGACGGCAGCCCGAGGAAACGCCCTTCCATCGCCGCCGACACGGTGCCGGAATAGATCACGTCGTCGCCGAGGTTGGCGGCGTTGTTGATGCCCGAGACCACGATGTCCGGCTCGTGCTCCAGCATGCCGGTCAGGGCCAGGTGCACGCAGTCGGTGGGCGTGCCGCTCACCGCGCAGGTGTAATGGTCGATCCGGCGCAGCCGCACCGGCTGGTCCAGGGTAAGGGAATTGCTGGCGCCGGAACGGTCGCGGTCCGGCGCCACTACGGTGACCTCGTGGCCGGCATTGCGCAGCTCCTCGGCGAGCATCCTAATGCCGGGGGCGTCCACGCCGTCGTCGTTGCTTACAAGTACGCGCATTGAAGACCTGAATCGCTGAATCCATGACGGCGCTCCCGCTGCCTCGCCGTCCACCGCCATGCGCCGGCGTGCTGCACGCCGGCCGGCATGGCCCGATCCGGCATGATACCGGAATGCGTCCGTCGCCTTCCCGTGATGCCCTCCCCATTGCCGCAGCCGTTACGCTATGCGCATGTCGCACCCAGAAGACGAAGACGACGGCGCCCTGTTCCGCTCGGCCATCGGCGAAGTAAAGCCGCTGCGCAAGGTGGAAACGCCGGCCATCACCCGGCCGCGACCGAAGCCGCGCGCGCGCATGGCCGAGCAGGACGAGGCGCAGGCGCTGGGCGAGTTCGCCCGGCTGCTGCAGTCGGGTGCGCCGCTGGAGGCCGGCGACGTGGCCAGCTACCGCCGCGACACGCTGCCCGCGCGCATGTTCCAGCGGCTGCGGCGCGGCCAGTATTCGGTGCAGGACGAACTGGACCTGCACGGCGCCAGCGCGGCCCAGGCCGAGCACCTGCTGCGCCAGTTCCTGCTCGAGGCGCATGCGCACGACCATGGCTGCGTGCGCATCATCCACGGCAAGGGCCTGCAGTCCGATGGCGGCGCGCCGGTGCTGAAGAATCTGGTGGACCGTCTGCTGCGCCAGCGCAACGACGTGCTGGCCTTCCATTCGGCGCCGCCGGCGCAGGGCGGCACCGGCGCGGTGCTGGTACTGCTGGCGCGGCGCTGAGCGGCGGCCCGCCGGTGGGCCACGACCGGCGGCAGTGGGCAGGCGCGCTGGCACTCGTGGCGACGCCGGAGAGGCGGTCTTGCGGCATCGGGCAGTGCGCCGCGCGTGGCCCGCTTCGGCTTCGCGGCTGACGCCGTTCCCCCGTGACCGGAACAGCCTGGACGCAGCCCCGCGGGCTATTCCGTTCCCGGCGAACCGGCGCGGCTGGCGTCGCCCACCTCGCCCAGCTCGTGCAGCACGGCGGTGGCATAGCAGCCCGGCGGCAGGGCGAAGCAGAGTTCCAGCACGTCGTCCTGCAGCCAGGCGTGCTGCATCAGCGCCGGCCGCAGCCGCAGCGCGCGTCGCTCCTGCTTCAGGCCGGCCTGTTCCAGCCCGGCGCGCAGCGCCAGCGCCTGTCCGTCGGCCAGCACCGCCTGCTCCAGTTCCAGCGCCGCGCCGGTGGCGCGCGGTTCGCCCGCGCCCCACAACGGCCCGCTGGGATGGATGTCGAAACGCGCCAGCCGCTCGGCCAGCGCCTCGCTCATCGGTTCGGGGCCGAACACCGAGCGGCTGCCATCGAGCATCCACACTTCGCCGTCCAGCGCGCGGTCCCAGCTGCCCTGCTCCACCCGCGCGGCCAGCACGCGGTTGAACAGCGCCGAGCGCGCCGCCGACAGCAGCATGGAGCGCTGGTCCTTGCGCACCCGGCGGCCGGCGAACATCGCCAGCGCCGCCGGCACGTTGCCGCCATCGCGGCCGAAACGCTGCTCGCCGAACCAGTTGGGCAGGCCGCGCGCGGCAATGACCTGCAGGCGTTCATCGATGGCTGCGCGCTCGCCCTGCACGCCGCGCAGCACCAGCCTGAAGCGGTTGCCGGCCAGCGCGCCGCGCTGCAGCTTGCGGTTGTGCCAGGTCGAGGCCAGCACGTGGACCTCGTCCGATTCCAGCAGCGCCAGGTCGGGGGCGACGCGCCGCGGCAGGTGCACGCTGAACCGCTGCGTGGTCACCGCGTGCCGGTCCTTCTGCCCGGCATAGCTGACGCCCATCTCCGGCACGCCGGCCCACTGCGCCAGCTGCCTGGCCACCGCCACGGTATTGGCGCCGCGCTTGCGGATGTCCAGCAGCAGGTGCTCGCCCTCGCCGCTCGCCTCGAAGGCGGGCAGCTCGTCGACCTGGAAGTCCTCCGGCGTGCTGCGCATCAGCGCGCTCAGCACCGGTGCGCCATAGGCAAGGGGAAGCGCGGGAATATCGGTCATGTCAGTCCTGTGGAACGATGTCGGGCCCGCATCTTCGTAGGAGCGGCTTCAGCCGCGAAGGGCTTTCGCGCAGCCTTGCCTTTCCGCGGTTCGACAGGGAAATGGGAGCGGGGAAGCTGCCTCGCGGCTGAAGCCGCTCCTGCGGATACAAAAATGCAGGACGGCGGCTATGCGGCAACCAGCAGCACCGCCGCCTGCGCGGCGATGCCTTCCTCGCGGCCGGTGAAGCCCAGCTTCTCGCTGGTGGTGGCCTTGATGCTGACCCGGTCCAGGCCGATGCCCAGCAGCCCCGCCACCGTTTCGCGCATCGCCAGCGCGTGCGGGCCCACCTTGGGCCGCTCGCAGATCACGGTGATGTCGGCATTGCCCACCTGCCAGCCGCGCCCGCGCAGCAGGCCGTCGCAGTGGCGCACGAACTGGCTGCTGTCCGCGCCCTTCCAGCGGTCGTCGCTGGGCGGGAAATGCTGGCCGATGTCGCCCAGCGCCAGCGCGCCCAGCATCGCGTCGCACAGCGCGTGCAGGATCACGTCGCCATCGCTGTGCGCGAGCACGCCGCAGCGGTGCGGCACGCGCACGCCACCGAGCATGACGTGGTCGCCTTCGCCGAAAGCGTGCACGTCGTAGCCCTGGCCGATGCGGATGGGAGGGAAGGAAGGAGGATTCATGGCTTCGGACCGGATTGTCGTGTCAGGCCCGGCGTCGCGCCGCCGGACGGGGATTCAGCCGCGCCGCGACAGCTCGAACTCGAAGCGGGCCAGGTCGGCCGGCGTGGTGACCTTGAAGTTGCACTCGTCGCCCTCGACCAGCAGCGGCCGCGCGCCCTGGCGCTCCATGGCCATGGCCTCGTCGGTCACTTCGACGCCGGCGCCGGTGGCTTCGGCCAGGGCGCGGGTCAGCTGGTGGCGGCGGAACAGCTGCGGCGTCAGCGCGCGCCACAACCGTTCGCGCGGTTCGGTGCGGTCGATGCCGCCGTCGTCGCCGGCGCGCTTGAGCGTATCGCGTACCGGCGCGGCAAGGATGGCGCCGACCGGGTCGGCGCGCCCCACTTCCAGCAGCCGCCCCAGGTCGCCCGCCGGCAGGTTCGGCCGCGCCGCGTCGTGCACCAGCACGAAATCGTCGGCGCGCACGCTGTCCGGCAGGGCCTGCAACCCGGCCAGCACCGAGGCGGCGCGGGTGTCGCCGCCGGTGCAGGTCAGCACCGGCTTGCCGGCAAAGGCATTCCAGCCGGGCCAGTCGGCGTCGTCTTCGGCGATGGCCACCATCACCCCGGCCACGCCGGGGTGCGACAGCAGCGCCGCCAGCGCATGCGCCAGCAGCGGTTCGCCGGCGGCCAGCAAGTATTGCTTGGGCACCGGCCCGCCGAAGCGGGTACCGCGGCCGGCGGCCGGCACCACGGCCCAGACCTGCGTGGTCATGGCACGACCTCCTGCGCCTGGGCGTCCTGCGTGCCCGCCTGCGCCGCGGCCGGGCGCGCGACCGGCGCGTCCTCGACCACGCGGTAGAACTTCTCGCCGGGCTTGATCATGCCCAGTTCGCTGCGCGCCCGCTCCTCGATGGCGGCCTCGCCTTCCTTGAGGTCCTTGACCTCGGCGGCGAGCGCGTCGTTGCGCTGCTGCAGGCCTTCGTTGTCGCGCTTCTGGTTGGCGACCTGGGCCTCGAGCATCATCACCTCGCCCGAATTGCCCGGCCCGAACCAGAAGCGGTACTGCAGCAGCGCCAGCAGCACCGCGAGCACCAGCAGCAGCCAGCGCCAGTCACGCACGGGCGTCAGCGCTTGAGCGAGACGAACGCGTCACGCCCGGCGTAGCGCGCGTTGCCGCCGAGGGCTTCCTCGATGCGCAGCAACTGGTTGTACTTCGCCACGCGGTCGCTGCGGCACAGCGAACCGGTCTTGATCTGGGTGGCGGTGGTGGCCACGGCGATGTCGGCGATGGTGGTGTCCTCGGTCTCGCCCGAGCGGTGCGAGACGATCGCCGCGTAATGCGCCTTGTCGGCCATGGCGATCGCTTCCAGCGTCTCGGTCAGGGTGCCGATCTGGTTGACCTTGATCAGGATGGCATTGGCGGTGCCCGACTCGATGCCCTCGGCGAAGATCTTCGGGTTGGTGACGAACAGGTCGTCGCCGACCAGCTGCACCTTGCCGCCGATGCGCTGGGTCAGCAGCTTCCAGCCGGCCCAGTCGTTCTCGGCCAGGCCGTCCTCGATGGTGATGATCGGGTACTGCGCGGTCCAGTCGGCCAGGAAATCGACGAACTGCTCGGAGGTCAGGCGCTTGTTCTCGCCGACCAGGTTGTACTTGCCGTTCTCGTAGAACTCGCTGGAGGCCACGTCCAGGCCCAGCAGGATGTCCTCGCCGGCGGTGTAACCGGCCTTGCCGATGGCTTCCAGGATGGTGTCCAGCGCCTCGACGTTGCTGCGGAAATCCGGGGCGAAGCCGCCCTCGTCGCCCACCGCCGTGCTCAGGCCATGGCCCTTGAGCACCGACTTGAGCGCGTGGAAGATCTCGGTGCCGGCGCGCAGCGATTCGCCGAACGAGGTGAAGCCGACCGGCAGCACCATGAATTCCTGGAAGTCGACGTTGTTGTCGGCATGCGCGCCGCCGTTGATGATGTTCATCATCGGCACCGGCAGCGACGGCGTGGCGCCGGTCTTCGCGGTCAGGTACTGCCACAGCGCCTGCTTCTTCGAGGCGGCGGCGGCATGCGCGGCGGCCATCGAAACGCCCAGCAGCGCATTGGCGCCCAGGCGGCCCTTGTTCTCGGTACCGTCCAGGTCGATCAGGCGGCGGTCCAGGCCGGCCTGGTCCCCGGCATCGAAATCCTTCAGCGCCGCGGCGATCGGGCCGTTGACGTTGGCCACCGCATCGCGCACGCCCTTGCCCAGGTAACGGGTCTTGTCGCCATCGCGCAGTTCCACCGCCTCCTTGGTGCCGGTGGAGGCACCCGACGGCACCGCGGCGCGACCGAACGAGCCGTCGGCCAGGGTGACTTCGGCTTCCAGCGTGGGGTTGCCACGGCTGTCGAGGATTTCACGGGCGTGGATCTTGGCGATTGTCGTCATGGTGTGGGGGCGTTGGAGTGAGTGAGGAAGGATTCCACTTCGGCCAGCATGGCGTCGGTGTAGGGGCGCGCATCCAGAGGAAACGTGCCGCGCAGCGGCATGAGTCGGTCATCTTCTCCCGAAGGCAGGCTGGCAAACAATACATAATCCCGGCCTTCCGCCAGACCGACATCGCAACTGGTGGCACCACTCCAGATCAACGTATTGACCGGGATGCTGCCCTTGAGGACGCGCTTCACACTGAAACGCGCCGAGCGGGCAGGATAGGAAAATGGCGTATTCATTGGCGGGCGCTCCCACAGGCGACGAAACTCCGCCTCTTCTTCCGGTGTCCGCCACTCGACCCCATCGACGTGGATCACCGCCACGATGTCCGCCGACCCGGTGGCTTCGCGCAGGGTCGGCGTCACGATGGGCGGGTCGGTACGGCATGCGCCGGCATTGCCCGCCAACACGACCAGCGCGCAGGCCACGGCCACCAGAAGGGTTCGCTTCATGCGCTCCGCTCCCACGCAGGCCCGCCTGCCGCCGCTCATCAGACCGTGCTCTCCAGGAACCCGTTCTTCTTGGTGATCGAATCCAGCGCCAGCAGGGTTTCCAGCAGCGCCTCCATCTTGTCCAGCGGCCAGGCGTTGGGGCCGTCGGACAGCGCCTTGGACGGATCGGGATGGGTTTCGGCGAACAGGCCGGCCACGCCGACCGCCACCGCCGCGCGCGCCAGCACCGGCACGAACTCGCGCTGGCCGCCGGAACTGCTGCCCTGCCCGCCCGGCAGCTGCACCGAATGGGTCGCGTCGAACACCACCGGGCAGCCGGTATCGCGCATCACGCTCAGCGAGCGCATGTCGCTGACCAGGTTGTTGTAGCCGAAGCTGGCGCCGCGCTCGCAGACCATGATGTCGTTGTTGCCGGTGGACTTGGCCTTCTCCACCACCGGCTTCATGTCCCACGGCGACAGGAACTGGCCCTTCTTGATGTTCACCGGGCGGCCGGCGCTGCACACCTTCCTGATGAAGTCGGTCTGGCGCACCAGGAAGGCCGGGGTCTGCAGCACGTCGACGACCGAGGCCACTTCGTCCATCGGCGTGTACTCGTGCACGTCGGTCAGCACCGGCACGCCGATCTGCTTCTTCACCTCGGCGAGCACCTTCAGGCCCTCTTCCAGGCCCGGGCCGCGGAAGCTGGTGCCGGAGGTGCGGTTGGCCTTGTCGAAGCTGGACTTGAAGATGAAATTCATCCCCAGCCTGCCGGTGATTTCCTTGAGCCTGCCGGCGGTGTCGAGCTGCAGCTGCATCGACTCGATCACGCAGGGACCGGCGATCAGGAACAGCGGCTGGTCCAGGCCTACTTCAAATCCACAGAGTTTCATGCGGTTTCCCGGTTGATTGAGGCGTCAGGCGGGCCGCATCAGGCCCGCGCTTCCTTCAGCAGCTTGCCGCCGGCCTTCTTCTCGCGCGCGGCGCGGATGAAGCCGATGAACAGCGGGTGCCCGCCGCGCGGCGTGGACAGGAACTCCGGGTGCGCCTGGCAGGCCAGGAACCACGGGTGCACCTCGCGCGGCAGTTCCACCACTTCCACCAGCGTGTCGTCCATCGACTTGCCGGAGATCACCAGGCCGGCGTCCTCCAGCTGGGTACGGTAGCGGTTGTTGAATTCGTAGCGGTGGCGGTGGCGCTCGGCCACCACGTCCTTGCCGTACAGCTCGCGCGCCAGCGTGCCCGGCTTAAGGCGCTGCTCCTGCAGGCCCAGGCGCATGGTGCCGCCCAGGTCGGATTTCTCGTCGCGCTTCTCGACCTCGCCGCTGGCGGTGCGCCACTCGGTGATCAGGCCGATCACCGGGTTCGGCGACTGGCGGTCGTTCTCGGTGCTGTTGGCGCCCTCCAGCCCGGCCACGTGGCGGGCGTAGTCCACCACCGCCGCCTGCATGCCGTAGCAGATGCCGAAGTACGGCAGCCGGTGTTCGCGCGCGTACTGCGAGGTCAGCACCTTGCCCTCGAAGCCGCGGTCGCCGAAGCCGCCCGGCACCAGGATGCCGTCCACGCCTTCCAGCGCCGACATGCCGGATTCTTCCAGGTCCTGCGCTTCCAGCCACTTGAGGTTGACGCGGGTGCGCTGGCGCAGGCCACCATGCTTGAGCGCCTCGCCAACCGACTTGTAGGCGTCCTGGTGGTCCACGTACTTGCCGACCACGGCGATGGTCACCTCGTCCAGCGGGTGCAGCGCCGCATCCAGCACCGCCTCCCACTCGGACAGGTCGGCCGGGCCGGCCTTGTCGGCGAGCCTGAGCTGGTTGACCACGATCTCGTCCAGGCCCTGCGCATGCAGGCCCATCGGCACGCGGTACAGCACGTCCACGTCCGGCACGCTGATCACCGCGCGCTCGGAGACGTTGGTGAACAGCGAGATCTTGCGCCGTTCCGAATCGGGGATGGCCTGCTCGGAGCGGCACAGCAGCACGTCCGGCTGGATGCCGATCGAACGCAGTTCCTTGACCGAATGCTGGGTCGGCTTGGTCTTCAGCTCGCCGGCGGCGCCGATGTACGGCACCAGCGTCAGGTGCATGAACAGCGCCTTCTCCGGGCCGCGCTCGGTGCGCACCTGGCGGATGGCCTCCAGGAACGGCAGCGATTCGATGTCGCCGACGGTGCCGCCGATCTCCACCAGCGCCACGTCGTAGCCCTCGGTGGCTTCATCGATGCAGCGGCGGATCTCGTCGGTGATGTGCGGGATCACCTGCACGGTCGCGCCGAGGTAGTCGCCGCGGCGCTCCTTGCGGATCACGTTCTCGTAGATGCGCCCGGTGGTGACCGAGTTCCTGCGGCTCAGGCGGGTATGGACGAAGCGCTCGTAGTGGCCCAGGTCCAGGTCGGTCTCGGCGCCGTCATCGGTGACGTAGACCTCGCCGTGCTGGAAGGGACTCATGGTGCCCGGATCGACGTTGATGTACGGATCCAGCTTCATCATCGTGACCTTCAGGCCACGCGCCTCGAGGATGGAGGCCAGCGACGCGGCGGCAATGCCCTTGCCAAGCGAGGACACCACACCGCCGGTAACGAAAATAAGGGGGGTCATGGCTCACGCGCCTCCCGGAAAGCCCTAGTTTAAAGGTTGTCGCGCGAACACCCAAGCGCGGGATGCGGCGACGTCGAAAATTCCGTCCAGTCCCGGGGCGCCAGCGGCCTGCCGCCGGGCCGCCCTGGGGGACATAACAAAAAGGACGCCCCGGCCTGCGCCGGGGCGTCCATCGGTACCGGAAGGCCCGCGTCAGCGACGCTTGCGGGCTTCCTCTTCTTCCTCTTCGCGCGGGGCGGACTGCTCGCCCCGGGCTTTTTCCTGGGCGGCGGCGGCGGCGCGGCGCTTGGCCTTCTGCTCGGCCTCGCTCTGCGCCTTGTCCACGGCCGCGTTCTGCGCGGCCTCGCCCGCCTTGCCCTTGTCGGCGCTCTGCGCCATCACCAGCGGCACCGCCACCACGGCGGCGGCAGCCACGGCCAGAACCAGCAATTTCGACGATTTCATCTTCATCCTCCGGAGTCTCCACCGACACATGGGGGTCGGTTGCGTACTTTCCAGCGCGCAGAGGATACCCCCGCCCGCCCCTCCCCGCACTGAACACCTGCGTGCAAATTTCCCCGGCAGACCGCAAACTTGCCCGTCGCATCAGTGCCTTGTCGAGATACATGAACGCCCGTTACAACGCCGCCGACATCGAAGTCCTCTCCGGCCTGGACCCGGTCAAACGCCGCCCCGGCATGTACACCGACACCGCGCGGCCCAACCACCTGGCGCAGGAAGTCATCGACAACTCGGTGGACGAGGCGCTGGCCGGGCATGCGAAGACCGTCGAGGTCACGCTGTTCAAGGACGGCAGCTGCGAGGTCAGCGACGACGGCCGCGGCATGCCGGTGGACATCCACCCGGAGGAGAAGATCCCCGGTGTCGAGCTGATCCTGACCCGGCTGCACGCCGGCGGCAAATTCAGCAACCGCAATTACACCTTCTCCGGCGGCCTGCACGGCGTGGGCGTGTCGGTGGTCAATGCGCTGTCCACGCTGGTGGAGATCCACATCCGGCGCGAGGGCAGCGAGCACCGCATCAGCTTCCGCGACGGCGACCGCGCCAGCCCGCTGGAAGTGGTCGGCACGGTGGGCAGGAAGAACACCGGTACCCGCCTGCGCTTCTGGCCCGACCCGAAGTATTTCGACACGCCGAAGTTCAACGTGCGCGCGCTGCGCCACCTGCTGCGCGCCAAGGCGGTGCTGTGCCCGGGCCTGACCGTCCGGCTGACCGACGAGGCCACCGGCGAGACCGAAACCTGGCATTACGAGGACGGCCTGCGTGACTACCTCAAGGCCGAGCTGGGCGAGCGCGAGATGCTGCCGGCCGACCTGTTCGTCGGCGTGCTGAAGAAGGAAACCGAGGCGGTGGACTGGGCCGTGGCCTGGCTGCCGGAAGGCGAGCTGGTGCAGGAGAGCTACGTCAACCTGATCCCCACCGCCCAGCACGGCACCCACGTCAACGGCCTGCGCACCGGCCTGACCGAGGCGCTGCGCGAGTTCTGCGACTTCCGCAACCTGCTGCCGCGCGGCGTCAAGCTGGCGCCGGAAGACGTGTGGGACCGCGTGTCGTTCGTGCTGTCGCTGAAGATGACCGACCCGCAGTTCAGCGGCCAGACCAAGGAGCGCCTGTCCTCGCGCCAGGCCGCCGGCTTCGTCGAGGGCGCCGCCCACGACGCCTTCAGCCTGGCGCTGAACCAGAACGTGGAAGTGGGCGAGAAGATCGCGCAGATCGCCATCGAGCGCGCCAGCGCGCGCCTGAAGACCGAGAAGCTGGTGGTCCGCAAGAAGGTCACCCAGGGCCCGGCGCTGCCCGGCAAGCTGGCCGACTGCATCAGCCAGGACCTGTCGCGCACCGAGCTGTTCCTGGTGGAAGGCGATTCGGCCGGCGGCAGCGCCAAGCAGGCCCGCGACAAGGATTTCCAGGCGATCCTGCCGCTGCGCGGCAAGATCCTCAACACCTGGGAGGTGGCCTCGGGCAGCGTGCTGGCCTCGGAGGAAGTGCACAACCTGGCCGTGGCCATCGGCTGCGACCCGGGCAAGGACGACCTGTCCGGCCTGCGCTACGGCAAGGTGGTGATCCTGGCCGACGCCGACTCGGACGGCCTGCACATCGCCACCCTGCTCACCGCGCTGTTCCTGAAGCACTTCCCCGCGCTGGTCGCCGCCGGCCACGTGTTCGTGGCGATGCCGCCGCTGTTCCGCGTGGACGTGGGCAAGCAGGTGTTCTACGCGCTGGACGAGGAAGAGAAGCGCTCGCTGCTGGAGAAGATCGAACGCGAGAAGATCCGCGGCCAGGTCAGCGTCACCCGCTTCAAGGGCCTGGGCGAGATGAACCCGCAGCAGCTGCGCGAGTCCACCATCCATCCCGACACCCGCCGCCTGGTGCAGCTGACCGTGGACGACGACGAGCAGACCCGTTCGCTGATGGACATGCTGCTGGCGAAGAAGCGGGCGGGCGACCGCAAGGGCTGGCTGGAGAGCAAGGGCGACCTGGCTTCCTTGGAGGTATAACGGCCCCCATCATCGTTCGTCCTTGCCGACGGACGGCATCTCCCTTCTCCCTCCGGGAGACGCATCGACAGCATTGTCGATGCGCACGGCGAAGTCGCCCGAAGGGCCAGGTACAAGGATGTGCCGAACGCAGGTGCCCCGATGGGGCGGATGGGGCTACGTGCGAAGCCTTGCAAATGCGGGCTGCGCGAGACTTCCCCCCCTCTCCCCAACCCCTCTCCCATCGGGAGAGGGGCTTTGAAACGGCGAGACTTCGATAGAGTTCCATCGCGCACGCAAGTGCGCTCCTGCGGCCACGCCCTCCATGGCTTTGGGCACATTTGCGTCTTCCTGCACGGGCATAGGATCGGGCGTTCCCTGATCCTGTGGTCGTCCGCATGAAACACCTGCTGTACGTGGCCGCGCTTGGCGCCGGCCTGCTGCTCGCTGCACCCGCCCCGGCCAAGGCCGACGCCGCCGAAGACAAGGCCGCCACGGCCGCTCCGGCACCGCTGCCGGCCGATGCCTCGGTCCGCCAGAGCATGCGCCTGGAAGGCCGCACGCTCGACTACACCGCCACCGTCGGCTCGCTGCCGGTGCGCGACGCGCAGGGCAAAACCATCGGCGACGTGGTGTTCACCGCCTACACCGTGCCCGGCAAGGACCGCCCGGTCACCTTCGCGCTCAACGGCGGCCCCGGCGCCTCGTCGGTCTACCTGAACCTCGGCGCGGTCGGCCCGAAGGTGGTGGCCTTCGGCAGCGAGGGCGACAGCGCCTCGGCGCCAGCCACGCTGCGCGACAACCCCGGCACCTGGCTGGACTTCACCGACCTGGTGTTCATCGACCCCATCGGCACCGGCTTCAGCCGCGCCCGCATCGCCGGCGACGAAGCGAAGAAGCAGTTCTTCACCCCCACCGCCGACGTCGAATACCTGTCGCGCGCGGTCTACGACTGGCTGCTGAAGAACCAGCGCATGACCTCGCGCAAGTACCTGGCCGGCGAAAGCTACGGCGGCTACCGCGGCCCGCGCATCACCCACTACCTGCAGACCCGGCTGGGCGTGGCGATGAACGGACTGGTGCTGGTCTCGCCCTACCTGAGCCCGACCCTGGAGGACAACAGCGACGTCTCGCCGATGGCGTGGATCCAGACCCTGCCCTCGATCGCCGCCGCGCACCTGGAACGCCAGGGCCGGCTCAGCGACGAGGCCATGCGCGAGGTGGTCGAGTACACCCGCGGCGACTACGCCACCGCGCTGATGAAGGGCCGCTCCGACCCGCAGGCGACCGAGGCGATGCTGCGCCGGGTCACCGAGCTGACCGGCCTGGACCCGGTGTTCGTGCGCCGCGCCGGCGGCCGCCTGGAAACCCAGGCCTACCTGCGCGAGATATTCCGCGACAAGGGCACGCTGGGCAGCCGCTACGACTCCAACGTGACCGCGTTCGATCCGTTCCCCAACGATCCGGAGCAGCGCGCCAACGACCCGCTGCTGGACAGCATCATCGCCCCGACCACCACCGCGATGGTGGACTTCGTCACCCGCGTGGTCGGCTGGAAGGTCGACGCCCGCTACAACGCGCTGAGCTACGAAGTGAACCGCCAGTGGGACCGCAACGGCGACCTGCGCGCCGGCGCGGTCACCCAGCTGCGCCAGGCGGTGGCCATCGACCCGCGCCTGCAGGTGCTGATCGCGCATGGCTGGAACGACCTGTCGTGTCCGTTCATGGGTTCGATCCTGACCGTGGACCAGATGCCGGCGATGGGCAGCGACCCGCAGCGCGTGCAGGTGCGCAGCTACCCGGGCGGGCACATGTTCTACAGCCGCGCCGACAGCCAGGCCGCGTTCCGCCGCGACGTGCGCGCCATGTACCAGCGCAACTGACAACCGCCGCCCCGCATACAAACGAAAGGCCCGCCGGGAACGGCGGGCCTTTGTTCATGCGTCCGGCGGGAGGTTCCGGTCAGTTCCAGCCGACGAGGGCGAACAGCTTCAGGATCAGGTAGGCGCAGCCGCCGGCCGCCGGGATGGTCAGGATCCACGCCCAGACGATGCGCTCGATCACGCCGATGCGCAGCGACTTGGGGTTCTTGGCGAAGCCCACGCCCATGATCGCGGTGGAAATGCTGTGCGTGGTCGACACCGGCATGCCGAAGTGCGCGGCCAGGGTCAGGATGGTGGCCGAGCTGGTCTCCGCGGCGAAGCCGTGGATCGGGTGCAGCTTGACCATCTTGTGGCCCAGGGTCTTGATGATCTTCCAGCCACCGGAGGCGGTACCGGCGGCCATCACCACCGCGCAGGTCAGCACGATCCACATGGCGATGCCGTCGCCGGCGTGCGCGTCCGGGTGCATGAACGCCAGCCACGAGGGCAGGTCGTTCAAGGCACCGGTGGCCTCGGCGCCGATCAGGGTCATGGCGATGATGCCCATGGTCTTCTGCGCGTCGTTGTGGCCGTGGGCGAAGCCCATGTAGGCGGCCGAGACGATCTGCGCCTTGCCGAAGAAGGCATTGACCCAGCGCGGCCGCGCCAGCCGCCGCAGCACGCCGCCGGCCCGCGCCATGCCGGCGATGATCGCCCACAGCAGGCACATCACCACGATGCCGAGCAGGAAGCCGGCGATCGGCGAGGTGATCATCGGCACGAACACCTTCCACAGCAGGCCCTTGTTCTGCGCCCAGTTGCCCACGCTCTGCGACCAGATCAGCGCGTCCCAGTTGTTGTGCGCGGCGGCCAGGCCGGCGCCGCACAGGCCGCCGATCAGCGCGTGCGAGGACGAGGACGGCAGGCCCTTCCACCAGGTGATCAGGTTCCAGACGATGCCGCCGAGCAGCGCGCACAGGATCACCTGCGGGGTGACCTCGACCACGTCGGTGTTGAGCAGGCCGTTGGCGATGGTCAGCGCCACCGCGGTGCCGGTCAGCGCGCCGATCAGGTTCATGCCCGCGGCCAGCATCACCGCCCAGCCGGGCGAGAGCACCTTGGTCGCCACCACGGTGGCGATGGAGTTGGCGGTGTCGTGGAAGCCGTTGATGAACTCGAAGACGAGGGCTGCCAGGATCACCACCAGTACGAGGGTGAGCATCGACCGTCCCCGTCAGCTGTTCTTCAACACGATCTGGTAGACCACCACGCCCGCCTCGCGGCAGCGGTCGATGGCCTTTTCCAGGATCTCGAAGAATTCCTTGAGCAGGAACATCTGCAGGTTGTCCAGGCGCCCGGAATAGATCTCGCGGTACAGCTCCAGCATCAGCCGGTCGGCCTCGTTCTCCAGCGCGCGCAGCTTCTCGTTCATCGCCGTCATGCGGTCGATGTTCATGTGGCGCAGGTCCTTGACCATGTCCACCACCACGTCGGCGGCCTGCTCCAGCATCGCCGCGCGCGGGGCGAAGTCGATCTGCGCCAGGTGCTGGGTGGCCAGCGAATAGCGGTCGGCGAACTTCTCGATCTGCTTGGGAATCTTGTACAGCGCCGAGCCCAGTGCCTCGATGTCCTCGCGCTCGATCGGGGTCATGAAGCTGTCCACCAGCGCCTGGCTGATCTTGTCGGAGGCTGCGCGCTCGCGCAGGCGCGCCAGCTTGAACGCATCCAGAGCCGGCTGCCGGTCGGCCTCGCGCATCATCGCGTGCAGCGCCTTGGCGCTGTCGGCGGCGGCCTGGGCGGCCTCGTCGAGGTAGGTGTAGAACTGCTTGCCGGAGCCGAAAATGGTCTGCAATGAAAACATTGGGAATGCCTGTTCGCCGTCGCGGAGGGACGGCACCGGGGCGGATTATGACGGCTGGATGACTTCTCGGGTATTCCCGCCCGGCGCCCGCCGGCGAAAATGAACGGGCAGTTGCCGGCCCTGCACGGCGGTTTGCTAAGATGCGCCGGCGCCCCGCGGGCGCACCTTATGGACGACGACCCCTATCCCCCGCCGCAGCGCCCGGGCACGCCCCTGAGCTCCTGCCGCCACCGCAAGCACCCGCCCTCCCTGCCATCGACCCGGGGAGCGACCCGTGTTTGAACTGATCCTCATCGTTTTCGCCCTGATCCTGCTCAACGGCTTCTTCGCCATGTCCGAGATGTCGGTCATGACCTCGCGCAAGAGCCGGCTCAAGCAGATGTCGGCCACCAGCAAGCGCGCCGAGCGCGCCTTGGCGCTGGCCGAGAAGCCCGAGAACTTCCTGTCCACCGTGCAGATCGGCATCACCGTGATCGGCGTGCTGACCGGTTTCCTGGGCGGCGAAGCGCTGGGCGAGGCCATCGCCGCCTGGATCCAGGGCCTGATGCCGGGCTTCACCTATGCCGGCGCGGTGGGCAAGGCACTGGCGGTCACCCTGATCACCTTCGTCACGCTGATCTTCGGCGAGCTGGTGCCCAAGCGGCTGGCGCTGACCCGTTCGGAGGACATCGCCGGGCTGGTGGCGATGCCCATGGGCTGGCTGGCCACCCTCGCCTTCCCGTTCGTGTGGCTGCTGTCGCGGACCACGCGGCTGGTGCTGCGCCTGCTGGGGCTGGGCAAGACCGACTCGGCGTCGGTGACCGAAGAGGAGATCCGCATGCTGGTGGCCGAAAGCCACGAGGCCGGCGTGATCGACATCCACGAGCGCGACATGATGAACCGGGTCATGCGCCTGGGCGACCGCACCGCCGACAGCCTGATGACCCCGCGCAACCGCATCGCCTGGCTGGACACCACCGCCGACGCGGAGAAGAACCTGGAAACCATGCACGAGCATGCCTTCTCGCGCTATCCGGTATACCGCGGCAACGACCAGGACATCGCCGGCATCCTCGAGGTCAAGTCGCTGGTCACCCGCCGCCTGCAGGGCGACGGGCACGCGCTGTTCGAGAACCTGCGCGAGACGCTCTACGTCTCCGAGTCCACCCATGCGATGAAGCTGCTGGAGATCTTCCGCGAGGAGCACCAGTCGATGGCGCTGGTGGTGGACGAATACGGCGAGATCCAGGGCCTGGTGACGATCAGCGACCTGATGGGCGCGGTGGTCGGCCGCCTGCAGGCGCCGGAGAACACCGACGAGGACGCGCTGGTGGTCACCCGCGAGGACGGCTCGCTGCTGGTGGACGGCTCGCTGCCGGTGGACGACCTGCGCGAGCTGATGGGCGGCGTCGAACTGCCGGACGCCGAGGAAGGCGACTACTACACGCTGGCCGGCATGTGCATGCATTCCTTCGGCCGCATCCCGCACGCCGGCGAGTATTTCGACTGGGCCGGCTGGCGCATCGAGATCGTCGACCTGGACGGCGCCCGCATCGACAAGCTGCTGCTGCGCCGGCTGCCGGAAGAAGACGAAGATGACACCACCGGCTGAGCCGCAGGGCGGCGAGCCGGGGCCGGCTGAGGCGCCCGGCGCATACCGCAACGAGGGCATCCGCGCCCTGCTGGCGATGTTCGAACAGGGCGACCCCGAGGAGCACCAGCCGCTCGGCAGGATCCTGCAGGGCCTGCAGGAAAGCGCGTTCGGCGTGTTCCTGTTCGTCGCCATCCTGCCCTCGTTCATCCCCATTCCCGGCATCGGCGGCGCGGTCAGCGGCCCGCTGGTGCTGCTGATCGGCCTGCAGATGATGGGCGGCCTGTCGCGGCCGTGGGTGCCGGGCTTCATCGCCCGGCGCGGGCCCAGGCGCGGCACCATGCACCGCTTCCTCGGCCGCATCGAGCGGCCGCTGCGGCGCCTGGACCGCATGCTCAGGCCGCGCCTGCCGGCGCTGGTGGGGCCGCTGCCGGCGCGCGTGTTCACCGGCCTGCTGCTGATCATGGTCGGCGTCCTGCTGTCGCTGCCGATTCCCTTCACCAACTATCTGTTCGGCTTCCAGCTGCTGCTGTTCGCGCTGGCGCTGATCGAGCGCGACGGCGCGCTGATGCTGTTCAACTGGCTCGCCGCCCTCGCCGCCGGCCTGTTCTTCGGACTCGGCTCCGGGCAGCTGGTCAGCCACACCGTCGAACTGTTCCAGCGCTGGACCGGCGGCTGACCCCCTGCAGGCGCCCCTCAGTGGCGCGCCTGCCAGGCCTGCATCGCCAGCTCGAACGAACGCAGGCGCGCGGCATGGTCGAAGATGTTGGCGGTGAGCATCATCTCGTCCGGGCGATGGCGCGCGGCGAAGGCCGCCAGCCCCTCGCCGACCTGGGCAGGATCGCCGAGCACCGTGCAGGCCAGCGCCCGCTCCACGCCCGCCTTTTCGTGCGGCTCCCAGAACGCCTCGATGTCGTCGACCGGCGGCGGAATCCGCCCAGGGCGGCCGCGCCGCAGGTTGACGAAGCTCTGCTGCTGGGTGGTGAACAGGCGCCGCGACTGCGCCTCCGATTCGCTGGCCACCACGTTCAGCGCCAGCATCGCCCACGGCGCGCGCAGGCGCGCGGAAGGGCGGAAGTCGCGGCGGTAGATCGCCAGCGCCTCGTCCATCGCGTCCGGAGCGAAATGCGAGGCGAAGGCGAACGGCAGGCCCATCGCCGCCGACAGCCGCGCGCTGAACAGGCTGGAGCCCAGCAGCCACACCGGCACCTCCACGTCCGCGCCCGGCACCGCCTGCACGGCCTGTCCCGGCTGCACCGGCTCGAAGTAGTGCAGCAGTTCGCTCACGTCCTGCGGGAACTGGTCGGCGCTGTCGAAGTAACGGCGCAGCGCGCGGGCGGTGGCATGGTCGGTGCCCGGCGCGCGGCCCAGGCCCAGGTCGATGCGCCCGGGGTACAGCGAGGCCAGCGTGCCGAACTGCTCGGCCACCTGCAGCGGCGAGTGGTTGGGCAGCATGATGCCGCCGGCGCCGACGCGGATGGTCGAGGTACCGCCGGCGACGTGGCCGATCAGCACCGAGGTCGCCGCGCTGGCGATGCCCGGCATGTTGTGGTGCTCGGCCAGCCAGTAGCGGCGGTAGCCCCAGCGCTCGGCATGCCGTGCGAGGTCGAGCATGTTGGCGAAGGCCTCGCCCGGCGTGGCGCCTTCGCAGACGGGAGCCAGGTCGAGGACGGAAAGTGGAATCATGCGGCGGTTTCCGGCGGGAGATGACCAGGACATGGGGTGCAGGGCGCGGTTTCCCATGCCTGCGCGGCCCCCACCTGTCGAACACTGTTTTCCGGCCGATTCCCGCAGGAGCGGCTTCAGCCGCGAAACGGCCTTCCCGTTGAACCCACCGGACGTGCATGTCCGGACTGCTGCGGCAGGATCAGTGCGATGGCCCCCTTCGCGGCTGAAGCCGCTCCTACCGGGGGAGCGCAGTCAGGCCGCTTCGTCGTCCACCAGCGGCCGCAGCTGCGGGTCCAGCGCCACGCGCTCGTCGAACACGAAGCAGCGGCCCTCGTAGCCTTCGCCGCCGACCTCCTCGAAATACCCCAGGATGCCGCCGTCCAGCTGCAGCACGTTGTCCATGCCGTCGTTGCGCATCCACAGCGCGGCCTTCTCGCAGCGGATGCCACCGGTGCAGAAGCTGACCACGGTGGCATCGGCCAGGTCCGCGCGGTGCGGTTCCAGGGCTTGCGGCAGGTCGGTGAAACGGGCGATCGGCAGGGTCAGCGCACCGGCGAAGGTGCCGTGCTCGAACTCCTGCGCGTTGCGGGTATCGAGCATCACCACGCGCCTGCCATCGTCGTCGTGCCCCTGCCGCAGCCAGCGCTGCAGCGTGGCCGGGGCCACCGATGGCGCACGTGGGTAGTCCAGCGGCTGGCCGTCGTCGCGGCGGAAGCTGATGATCTCCGGCTTGACCTTGGCCTTGAGCCGCGCGAACGGCTGCATGTGGCTGTAGCTGTATTTGACCCGCATGGCGGCGAAGCGTGCGTCAGCCTTCAGTTCGGCGTAGAAGCCATCGATGCCGTCGCGGCTGCCGGCCAGGAACAGGTTGATGCCCTCGTCCGCCACCAGCAGGGTGCCGCGCAGTTCGCGCGCCTGCGCCCGCTCCAGCAGGGTGGCGGCCAGCGCCTCGGCATCGGCGACGGGAACGAAGTGGTAGGCGGCGGTATTGACGATCATCGGCGTATTTTACGTGGCCGCCGCCCGTCAGCCACGCAGCAGCATGAACGGCAGCAGCACCAGCGCCGCGGCGGCCAGCATGCCCAGCAGCACGGCGATCACGTACAGCGGCCGCCGCCGGAACAGCGAGCCGAAGGTCTCGGCGGTGCCGTCGCGCAGCGCCGCCTCGCGTTCGGCGCGCACGCGCCGGGAACGCTCGGCCTGGTAGGCCGCCATCAGTTCCTTCGCACGCGCATGGTCCTCGCGTTCGCGCAGCCAGATGCCGCCGAAGGAAATGCCCCAGGGACTGGGTTCGGTGCGGTACCAGGCGATGCCGTGGCGGTCGAGCAGTTCGCCGACCTCGCGGCTTTCGTCCTCGTCGACATTGCGCAGATTGAGCAGCAGTTTCGCCATCGCGCCATGATACCCGCTGGCGATGCGCTACCCTTGCCGCACCCGCGTGAGCCCCTCGCAATGGCACCGCATCGCCTTGTGCGGGGATCCGCTTCGTCCCGTTGCCCCGTGGAACCCATGCACCCCATGGGCCGTCTTCAACCTGGAGCCACCATGCGTCGCCTGCTCGTCCCCTTGCTGCTGTCCCTGCTCGCCGCCGGCTGCACCCCGCCCGGCCCGCCACCGGGCGGCAGCATCGCCGCCTTCGAGCGCATCGACAGCGTACCGGGCACCGGCGCCGAGGCGGTCCCGGGCACCAGGGTCACGGTGCATTACACCGGCTGGATCTACGACGAGCGCACCGCCGACAAGCACGGCGAGAAGTTCGACAGCTCGCTCGACCGCGGCGAGCCGTTTACCTTCAATCTCGGCGAGCGGCAGGTCATCCGCGGCTGGGACGAGGGCGTGGCCGGCATGAAGGTCGGCGGCAGGCGCACGCTGATGATTCCGGCCGACTACGGCTACGGCAGCCGCCGCGCCGGCCCGATCCCGCCCGGCTCCTCACTGGTGTTCGACGTCGAACTGCTCGATGTCCAGCCGCGCTGACCCCGGCTCCGCGGGCAGGCGCGTGGCGGTGGTCGGCGGCGGCCCCGCCGGGCTGTTCGCCGCCGAACGCCTGCGCGCGGCCGGCCTGGCGGTCGACCTGTACGAGGCCAAGGGCTCGCCGGGGCGCAAGTTCCTGATCGCCGGCAAGGGCGGCCTGAACCTCACCCACTCCGAACCGCGCCCGCAGTTCGACCACCGCTACCGCGAACGCGCGGCGGAGGTGGCCGGCTGGCTGGACGGCTTCGATGCCGATGCCCTGCGCCGCTGGGCGCAGGGGCTGGGCGTGGACACCTATGTCGGCAGCTCCGGCCGCGTGTTCCCGCTGGACCGCAAGGCCGCGCCGCTGCTGCGCGGCTGGGTGCGGCGGCTGAAGGAACAGGGCGTGCGCTTCCACGTGCAGCATCGCTGGCTGGGCTGGAACGACGACGGCATGCTGCGCATGCAGACCAGCGACGGCGAGACCGCGGTGAGCGTCGACGCCACGGTGCTGGCGCTGGGCGGCGGCAGCTGGCCCGAACTCGGTTCCGATGGCGCCTGGGTGGACACGCTGCGCGCGCGCAGCGTGGACGTGGCGCCGCTGCAGCCGGCCAACTGCGGCTTCGACATCGCCTGGAGCGGGCATTTCCGCCAGCGCCATGCCGGCAGCCCGCTCAAGCCGGTCATCGCGCACTGGCGGGACCTGCGCGGCGTCCCGCAGGAACTGCAGGGCGAGTGCGTCGCCAGCGAGTACGGCATCGAAGGCAGCCTGGTCTATGCCATCGCCGCCGACCTGCGCGAGGCGATCAACCGCGACGGCCATGCGCTGCTGGAACTGGACCTGGTGCCGGGCCGCGACGAAGCGCGCCTGCGCGCCGACCTGGCACGCCCGCGCAAGGGGCGCAGCTTCGGCGAGCACCTGCGCCGCGTCGCCGGCATCGACGCGGCCAAGGCCGCGCTGGTGTTTGAAGTCCTGGGCAAGGACGCCGGCAACGATCCCGATGCGGTGGTGCGCACGCTCAAGCGCCTGCCGCTGCGGCTGCTGCGGCCGCGGCCGATGGCCGAGACCATCAGCACCGCCGGCGGCGTGCGCCTGGAAGCATTGGACGCAGGGCTGATGCTGCAGGCCCTGCCCGGCGTGTTCTGCGCCGGCGAAATGCTGGACTGGGAGGCGCCGACCGGCGGCTACCTGCTCACCGCCTGCTACGCCAGCGCGCTGCGCGCGGCCGACGGCGTGATTGCCTGGCTCCGGTGAATCCTGCCCTGTAGAGCCGGAGCCTGCTGCGCATGGCACTCCCGGGCGAAGCGAGGCAGGAAACCCCCTGCCCCTGCCGGAGGGAGACATCTCAGTGCAGCTTGGTGCCGCGCAGCGCCTCGATGCGCGGCGGCGGCGCGAACGAATCGCTGCGCGCATCGGCCCAGTATTCGCGGAACACCGCATGGCCCGGCACCCGGTCGAGCAGTTCGCCCGGCGACAGGTAGCGGTACAGCGTCGCCATCGAACGGATCTCGATCGGTGACACCCGGCGCAGGATGTGCTCGGGGCCGAGCTCGGAAGGATCGTTCAGCCCGGCCGCACCGAGCAGGTCGCGCAGCGCGCGCAGGGTGTTCTCGTGGAAGTTGCGCACCCGCTCGGCCTTGTCGGTCGGATCGAGGTGGCGCCAGCGGCCCGGGTCTTGGGTGGCGATGCCGGTCGGGCACTTGTCGTTGTGGCAGCTCAGCGACTGGATGCAGCCCAGCGCGAACATGAAGCCGCGCCCGGCGTTGCACCAGTCCGCGCCCAGCGCGATGGTGCGCGCGATGTCGAAGGCGCTGGTGACCTTGCCGGCCGCGCCGATGCGGATGCGCTCGCGCAGGTTCAGGCCGACCAGCGTGTTGTGCACCAGGATCAGCGCCTCGTTCATCGGCACGCCGACGTGGTCGATGAACTCGGCCGGTGATGCGCCGGTGCCGCCCTCGGCACCGTCGACCACGATGAAGTCCGGCAGCAGCCCGGTCTCGTGCATGGCCTTGGCGATGCCGAACCATTCCCACGGGTGGCCGATGGCCAGCTTGAAGCCGGTCGGCTTGCCGCCAGACAGCTCGCGCAGGCGCGCGACGAACTGCAGCAGTTCCACCGGCGTGGAGAACGCCGAATGGCGCGACGGCGACACGCAGTCCACGCCCATCGGCACGCCGCGGGTAACGGAGATTTCCGCGCTGACCTTGGCCGCGGGCAGCACGCCGCCGTGGCCGGGCTTGGCGCCCTGCGACAGCTTGATCTCGATCATCTTGACCTGGTCGTGGTTGGCGTTGGCGACGAAACGTTCCTCGCTGAAACGGCCGTGCTCGTCGCGGCAGCCGAAATAGCCCGAGCCGATCTCCCACACCAGGTCGCCGCCGTTCTCGCGGTGGTAGGGCGAAATCGAGCCTTCGCCGGTGTCGTGGTAGAAACCGCCCAGCTTCGCGCCCTTGTTCAACGCGCGGATGGCATTGGCCGACAGCGAGCCGAAGCTCATCGCCGAAATGTTGAACACGCTGGCCGAGTACGGCCGCGCGCAGCCGGCGCCGATCACCACGCGGAAATCGTGGTGCGGGATGCTGGTCGGCGCCATCGAGTGGTTGATCCACTCGTAGTCCACCGCATAGGTGCTGCGCAGCGTGCCGAACGGCACCACGTCCATCACGTTGCGCGCGCGCTGGTAGACCAGCTGCCGCTGCTGGCGCGAGAACGGCACGTCCTCCAGGTCGCTCTGCACGAAGTACTGGCGGATTTCCGGGCCGATGGACTCGAAGCCGTAGCGGAAGTGCGCCAGCACCGGGTAATTGCGCCGCAGCACGCTGCGCCGCTGCAGCACGTCCCAGGTGCCGAGCAGCGCCATCGCGCCGAACAGGCCCACGCCCCAGTACCAGGCGGGCCAGCGTTCGGCGAGGGCCAGCGACACCGGCAGCAGGACCAGCGCCAGTATATAGACCAGATAACGATGCATTGCCGTCCTCGCGACCGGTGATGCCGGATTCTACAACCGGTCGTCCACCACGTGCCGCGGCCACACCGACTTGACGTCGTAGACCACCATGTCCGCCACGCCCAGCGCGCGGATGCGCGTGGCATCGAGTTCGCGGAACTGGCGGTGCGCCACGGCCAGCACCACCGCGTCGTAGCGCGCCGGCACCGGCGCGTCGACCAGCGCCACGCCGGCTTCGCGTTCGGCCTCGGCCGGATCGGCCCAGGGGTCGAAGGCATCGACCGCCGCGCCCTGCCCGGCCAGCAGCCGCGCCAGGTCCAGCGCGCGGCTGTTGCGCAGGTCCGGGCAGTCCTCCTTGAAGGTCACGCCCAGCACCAGCACGCGCGCGCCGCGCAGCGGCTTGCCCCTGCCGGCCAGCAGCGCGTCCACGCGCGCGACCACGTGCGCGACCACGCGGTTGTTGACCTGGCGTGCGGTGTGGATCAGGTCCGGGTGGTAGCCCACGCTCTCGGACTTGTGCAGCAGGTAATACGGGTCCACGCCGATGCAGTGGCCGCCGACCATGCCCGGCCGGAACGGCAGGAAATTCCACTTGGTGCCGGCCGCTTCGAGCACGTCCAGCGTGTCGATGCCGAGCCGGTCGAAGATCAGCGCCAGCTCGTTGACCAGGGCGATGTTCACGTCGCGCTGGATGTTCTCCACCACCTTGGCCGCTTCGGCCACGCGCAGCGACGGCGCGCGCCAGGTGCCGGCGGCGATGATGCGCCGGTACAGCGCATCCACCACCTCCGCCGCTTCCGGCGTGGAACCCGAGGTGATCTTGCGGATGTCCGGCAGGCGCCGCTGGCGGTCGCCGGGATTGATCCGCTCCGGGCTGTAACCGCACCAGAAGTCCTGGTTGAAGCGCAGGCCCGAGCCCTGCTCCAGCAGCGGCACGCAGACTTCCTCGGTGGTGCCGGGGTAGACGGTGGATTCGTAGATCACCAGGTCGCCGCGCTTGAGCACGCCGGCGATCAGCTGGCTGGCGCCGCGCAGCGGCTCCAGGTCCGGCTGCTCCCAGGCGTCGATGGGCGTGGGCACGGTGACGATGAACACATTGCACCGCGCCAGCTCCGTCGCATCGGCGCAGTAGCGCAGGCAGGTGGCCGCGGCCAGTTCGGCGGCGTCCAGTTCCAGCGTGCGGTCATGGCCTTCGCGCAGCTCGGCCACGCGCGCGGCGTCGATGTCGTAGCCGAGCGTGTCCAGCGTCCGGCCGAATTCGACCGCCAGCGGCAGGCCGACATAGCCCAGGCCGATGATGGCGATGCGCGGCGCGCTGGCTGCGGAAATATCGGCGCTCATCCCATCCCTCGACGTGGTTGCATGCTGGTGCCCGGAGCCGGAATCGAACCGGCATGGGGTTGCCCCCGGCGGATTTTAAGTCCGATGCGTCTACCAGTTTCGCCATCCGGGCATCGCGATAGCGTGCCTGATCGGCGCGCGCTTGTGAATCCAACCCGGCCGCCACTCCCGTAGGAGCGACTTCAGTCGCGAAGGGGCTTGCCCGGCAAATCCTGCCGGGACTCGGGGCTTGGGCGGCAGCATCCACGCGCGAAAGCCCCTTCGCGACTGAAGTCGCCCCTACGGTTCTGCCATGGGATCACTGACGGCTCAGATCGCCCGCGAATAGCGCGCCGGCTGCTGCGGGGCCTGCAGGTAGCGGTCGAAACACATGGCGACCAAGCGCAGCAGCGGCCGGCCCTGCCGGGTCGCGGCGACCACGCCATCGCCATACCGGGCCAGCCCGTCGGCGGCCAGGCGCTGCAGCGCGGCCAGCTCGGTGGCGAAGTACTGCTCGAAATCGATGCCGTGACGCGCGGCCAGGGCATGGCCGTCCACGCGGCCGTGGCACATCAGCTGCTGGATCAGTTCGGCGCGCAGCAGGTCGTCGGCGTCCAGTTCCAGTCCGCGCCATACCGGCAGGGCGCCGGCGTCGATGCGCGCTTCCCAGTCCTTCAGCTCGCGCGGGTTCTGGCTGTAGCTGTTGTCGATCCTGCTGATCGCGCTCACGCCCAGGCCCAGCAGGTCGGTGTCGGCGTGCGTGGTATAGCCCATGAAATTGCGGTGCAGGCTGCCTGTGCGCTGCGCGCGCGACAGGTCTTCCTCCGGCAGCGCGAAGTGATCCATGCCGATGTACTGGTAGCCGGCGGCCGACAGGCGCTCCACCGCCAGGCCGAGCAGCGCGAGCTTGCGCTCGGCATCGGGAAGGTCGGCGTCGGCGATCTGCCGCTGCGCCCTGAACAACTGCGGCATATGCGCATAGCCATAGATCGCCAACCGGTCAGGGCGCACCGCCAGCACCGTTTCCAGCGTGCACGCGAAGCCTTCCGGCGTCTGCTTCGGCAGACCGTAGATCAGGTCGACGTTGACCGAACGCAGGCCATGGCGGCGGCAGGCCTCGATGATCGCCAGGGTTTCGTCCACGCCCTGCACGCGGTTGATCGCCTGCTGCACCGCCGGGTCGAAATCCTGTACGCCGAGGCTGGCGCGGTTGAAACCCAGTTGCGCCAGCACGGCGATGTCGGCCGGAGAGACGGAGCGCGGGTCCAGTTCGATGGAGAAATCGCGGCCGCCGTCGTCGCTGAAGCGGAAGCGCCGGCGCAGCCCCTCGACCAGGCGCGACAGCTGCCCAGGTTCAAGGAAGTTCGGCGTGCCGCCGCCGAAATGCAGCTGGATCACCTCGCGCTCCGGCGCGAACAGCGGCGCCACGCGGTCCACTTCGGCCAGCACGCGGTCGACATAGGGCGCACCCTTGCCGCGGTCGCGGCTGACGACGCGGTTGCAGCCGCAGTAGAAACACGGGCTGGTGCAGTAAGGCACATGCACGTACAGCGACAGCGGCCGCCTCGACGCATTGCTGCGCGCGATGGCTGCGCGGAACTGCCCGGCGCCATGGCCATCGTGGAAATGCGGCGCAGTGGGATAGGAGGTGTAGCGCGGGCCCGGCCGGTCGTGGCGGCGCAGGATGTCCGGGTCGAAAGTCCAGCCCAGCGGGTCGGGTGATGCGGTGGTCGTGTCCATGCGCACAGCCTGCCCGATGCCCCGCGCGGCCGCCTTGAGCCAGATCAATGGCGCCGGCCCGCTCCCGGCTACTGCCCCAGCACCTGCAGCGTGGGCCAGCGCGACATCTGGAAGCGCCGCCAGAAATTGCCCGCGATGCGTTCGGCCGCATCGTCGGCCAGCCGCTGCATCGGCACATTGCCCAGTTCGGCCGTGGTCTGCCGGAACAGCAGCAGCCAGCGCTCGAACAATTCCTCGCGCAGTTCGTCGATCACCATGTGCTTCTGCATCGGCGCGCCCTGGAAGCGGCGCGTGCCGCGCAGCAGCGTCGACCAGAAATCGACCAGGTGGCGCATGTGCGCCTCCCAGTCGTGCACGTGGGCCTCGAATACCGGCCCGAGCAGGTCGTCCTCGCGCACGCGCCCGTAGAAACGCCGCACCAGGCGGTCGATCTCTTCCTCGCTGCACAGGTCCGCCGCCGGCTGCGGCAGGCGCTCGTCGTTCATCGCTGCAAACTCCTCGCCCTGCCCCGCAGTCTGCCCAACGGCATCCGGGCACGGCTTGATCCAGATCAAGGCCGCCCGCTTCCGGGCTGCCTAGGCTGAGGGCAGGTTCACCCTTGCCTCAGCGCCGCTTCGGCGAAACGGCAAGCGCCGATTGTACGCCTGCCAGGCCCAGCACCCGATGCCACCATGATCGACCCCGACACTTCGCCCGACGCGCGGCGCTCCCCGGTACAGCAGCTGGGCGCGGTGCTGTGGCCGAGTTTCTTCGTCGCGGCGGTCGCGGCGGCGCTGTTCTTCGCCTTCTTCGACCCGCTGGACCTGCAGCGCATCGGCTTCCCGCGCCATGGCATCAGCCGCGGCCTGGGCTATACCGCCGGCTTCTTCCTGGCCTGGCTCGGCACTTTTTCGGCCTGCGGCGTGACCGCCCTGCTGCTGCGTCCGCCGGCCGGCGAAGAGCCACCGCTGGAATGAGCCGCCTCCACCGCCCCGGTCATTCCCCGGCCGTGCATCCGGCGACACCGCTGCGACAGCGGCCATTGAACCGGCGCCATGGCCTGCGATGGCTGGTGCCGGCGACGATGCTGGGGCTGTTCTACGGCCTGCCATGGCTGCGCTGGCGCGACACGGCGTTGCTGCTGTTCGATATGGAAGCGCGCCACATCCACTTCTTCGGCCTGGACCTGCGCACGGAGGCGATCCTGCCGCTGCTGTGGCTGGCGCTGGCGGCGCTGGGCGCCCTCTGCCTGGTCACCAGCCTGTATGGCCGGCTCTGGTGCGCCCATGCGTGCCCGCAGACCGTGCTGACGCGCCTGCACCGGGCACTGCGGCGTGTCACCACGCTCAACGGTCTGGCCAGCGAACGGACTGGACGGCTGCTGCGGCATGCGCTCTGGGCGCTGATCGCGCTGTGGACCGGCCTCACCTTCGTCGGCTATTTCTCGCCGATCGACCGGCTCGTCGCCGGCCTGCCCAGGTTCGCGCTGGGCCGCTGGGAAACGTTCTGGATCGCCTTCTACGCCCTGGCCACCTGGGCCAACGTGTTGTTCCTGCACGAGCAGGTGTGCACCTACCTGTGTCCTTACAGCCGCGTCCAGCCCTGGCTCGTCGACGCCTTCACGCCGTCGATCCACTACGACGCGCGGCGCGGCGAACCGCGCGGCACGCGCCCCGCAGGCGGCGGAAGCGTGATGCAGCGCGCGCGCGGCCTGCTGGACCCGGTGACCGCACGCGACTACGTATTCCGCGCCGCGCACCCGGCCAGTGCCGGCCCACGCCCGACCTTCAGCGATGCCCACCTCGGCGACTGCACCGACTGCGGGGCCTGCGTCCGCGCCTGTCCGATCGGCCTGGACATCCGCAACGGCCGCACCGATGCCTGCATCGAATGCAGCGCCTGCATGGACGCCTGCGACGCCACCATGGCCCGCAGCGGCTTCCCCGCCGGACTCATCCTGCGCACCAGCACCGCCCGCATCGAGCAGCGTCCGCCTGCCGGCCTGCGCGTGCGGCCGCTGCTGTTCGGCACGTTGACGGTCCTGTGCCTTGCACTGGCCGTGGCCGGCCTGATGGCCGGCTGAAACGCCGCCGGGCACATCCGAACTCCACCTGCCGCCGCGTGTCGCGTCGCACAAACCAGCCAGGTTCACGATTGCTATGGTTGGCGGGCCCATCCAGGGCAACAAAGGAATGACGCGATGATCAAGAAGACCCTGAAGACCGTAATGTTCCTGGTGGTAGTGGCCACATCCGGCTTGGCGAGCGCACAGCTGAGCCCTTGTTCGCAGTGCGATGTTCAACTCCACCGCTGCCTGGAAAACGGTGTATTTACCCCGGAGCAATGCGAAATCAACTACCAGCGGTGCAAGGCCGATTTCTGCCCTGCGCCGTAAGCGGGATGACTGGCCTGCCACTGGGCGGGCCAGTCCCGGTTGCCCCGATCCGTCGGTCACGGGTGGGCAGGCACGAATGTGCTCGCCCGCCTCTGGCCCGATGCAAAGGGGAGCGCCGCCCCTCTCGCAGTCGAGCAGACACATCACCGATGCCATGCGCGGCTACGGGGTTATCGCTTCTGACCCGGCCCACCACCTTGCACGCATGTTGGATCGCCGGATCCGCGTGCTTGCCCGGCTGGCTGCAGTGACGCGCTGATCGCCTTGCTCTGCAAGCCAAGGTAAGAACCGGGACCAGAACGAAAAAGGGCTCACGACATATGCCGCGAGCCCTTGATCAACTGCAGTAATTGGTCGGGACGGCCGGATTCGAACCGACGACCCTCTGCCCCCCAGGCAGATGCGCTACCAGGCTGCGCTACGCCCCGATCGTTACTGCATGCCGCCACCGTGGTGGCGAGCCGGCGATTATACGCGTATTGCGGCCGAAGCGGTCAACGCCGCAGCAGCTGCAGCACTTCCTCGAGCTCCATGCGGACCTGCTTGATGATCTGGTTGCTCAGCGCCGACTCCTGCCGCGCGCCCTCGCCTTCCAGGCGCAGGCGGGCGCCGCCGATGGTGTAGCCCTGTTCGTACAGCAGGCCGCGGATCTGCCGCACCATCAGCACGTCGTGGCGCTGGTAGTAGCGGCGGTTGCCGCGGCGCTTGGCCGGCTCCAGGCTCGGGAATTCGGTTTCCCAGTAGCGCAGCACGTGCGGCTTGACGTCGCACAGCTCGCTGACCTCACCAATGGTGAAGTAGCGCTTGGCCGGAATCGGCGGAAGTTCGCGGTTACTGCCCGGATCCAGCATATGCCTCCACCCGCTCCTTGAGCTTCTGGCCCGGACGGAAGGTGACCACCGTGCGGGCGGAAATCGGAATCTCCTCCCCGGTCTTGGGATTGCGGCCCGGGCGCTGGTTCTTGCGCCGCAGGTCGAAATTGCCGAAACCGGACAGTTTCACCTGGCGTCCCTGTTCCAACGCATCGCGCAGCACGTCGAAGAACGCATCGACGAACTCCTTGGCCTCGCGCTTGTTCAAGCCGACTTCGTCGAACAACCGGTCGGCCATCTCCGCCTTGGTCAATGCCATGCCTGTTCCCTGTGTTACTTCCGCTTCAACCCCGGATCCTGGCGCCGTGTTCGCGCTCGACGGCGGCCACCACGGAGGCGACCACGGCGTCCACGTCGCGGTCCGTCAGAGTGCGCGAGGTGTCCTGCAAAATCAAGCCCATAGCCAGACTCTTGAATCCGGGTTCGACGCCCTGGCCGACGTAACGGTCGAACAGCACGACCTCGCGCAGCAGGCTGCCCGCCGCCTGGCGGATGGTCGCCGACAAGGCCTCCCATTCGACCTGTTCAGCCGCCACCACGGCCAGGTCGCGGCGCACCGCCGGGAACCGCGACAGCTCGCCGGCGCGCGGCAGGACGCGCGCGGCCAGCGGCTCCAGGTCCAGCTCGAACGCCAGCACGTCCACGTCGATCTCCATCGCCGCCGCCAGGCGCGGGTGCAGCTGGCCGATCCAGCCGATGCGCCGGCCATCGCGCCAGACCTCGGCCGAGCGCGCCGGGTGCGCGAACGGGTGCGCCGCGGCACGGAACTCCAGCTGCGCGCCGGCGGCGGCAGCCAGCGACTGCAGGTCGCCCTTCAGGTCGTGGAAATCGACCTTGCGCGCCTTCTCGCCCCATTGCAGCGCCGCCGCATCGCCGCAGACGGCCGCGGCCACGCGCACGGTTTCCCGCGGCGCCTGCCCGGCTTCGCCGGCCTGCTGCGCGAATACGCGGCCAAGCTCGAACAGCCGCACGCGGCCCGCCTGGCGCGCGACGTTGCGGCCCAGCGTCGCCACCAGGCCCGGCAGCAGCATCGGCCGCATCACCGCCAGCTCCGCCGACAGCGGGTTGGCCAAGGCCACCCGCCCTTCCGTCAGCGCCCACTGGTCGAGCAGCTGCGCATCGACGAAGGCGTAATTGATGGTTTCCAGCATGTCGCGCGCCACCAGCTGGCGGCGCACGCTCAGGTCGTCCAGGCGGGTTTCGCTGGGCATGGCGATGCGCGCCGCGCCGCCCGGCAGCGTGGTCGGGATCTGCTCGTAGCCGTGGATGCGCGCCAGTTCCTCGATCAGGTCCTCTTCGATGGCGATGTCGAAGCGGCGGCTGGGCGCGGTCACGCTCCAGCCTTCGGCCGCCGGCGCGACCGCCATGCCCAGCGCGCGCAGGATGCGCTCGACTTCGGCATCGTCGATCTGGATGCCCAGCACGCGGGCGATGCGCGCGCGGCGCAGCGGGATGGTTGCCGCCACCGGCAGGTCGGCTTCGCGTACCGCCTCGGTGACCGGCGACGGCACGCCGCCGGCCAGGTCCAGCACCAGGCGGGTGGCGTATTCGATCGCGGTGCGCGGCAGCTGCGGATCCACGCCCCGCTCGAAGCGGTGGCCGGCGTCGGTGTGCAGGCCCAGCTTGCGGCCGCGGCCCATGATCGCCGCCGGCGCGAAGTGCGCGGCCTCGAGGAACACGTTGGTGGTGGCGTCGGTGACGCGCGTATCGAAGCCGCCCATCATGCCGGCCAGGCCGACCGGGCGGTCGGCGTCGGTGATTACCAGGAAGCCGCCGTCCAGCGCGGCATCGCGGCCATCGAGCAGCTTCAGGGTCTCGCCGGCGCGCGAACGGCGCACGCCGATGCCGCCCTTGAGCGTATCCAGGTCGTAGGCGTGCATCGGCTGGCCCAGCTCCAGCATCACGTACTGGGTGATGTCCACCAGCAGCGACACCGGGCGCACGCCGCTGCGGCGCAGGCGCTCGGCCATCCACAACGGCGTGGCCGCACGCGCATCGACGCCTTCGATCACGCGGCCGAGGTAACGCGGCGCTTCGGCGCCGGCCTCCAGCGCGATGGACAGTTCGCGCGCGCCCTGCGCCGGCACGGCGTCGGCGGCGAACGGCTTCACTTCGCTGCGGGTGGCGGCAGCGACATCGAAGGCGATGCCGCGCACGCTGAAGCAGTCGGCGCGGTTGGGGGTGAGCTTAATCTCGATGCTGGCGTCGGGCAGGCCGAGGTATTCGACCAGCGGCGTGCCCACCGGCGCGTCGTCCGGCAGTTCCAGCAGGCCGGAAGCGTCGTTGTCCAGGCCCAGCTCCCTGGCCGAACACAACATGCCGTTGGACTCGACGCCGCGCAGCTTGGCCGGCTTGATCTTCAACTCGCCGATCTGCGCGCCGACCATCGCCAGCGGCGCGACCAGGCCCGGGCGCGCGTTCGGCGCGCCGCAGACGATCTGCAGCAGCTCGCCCCTGCCCGCCTCGACCCGGCACACCTGCAGGCGGTCGGCCTCCGGGTGGCGCACGGCCTCGACGATGCGCGCCACCACCACGTTGTCCAGGCCCTGGCCCAGCGCCGTCACTTCCTCGACTTCCAGGCCGATGGCGGTCAGCACCGCGCTCAGTTCATCGCGCGAGGCGTCGGTAGGGACATGGCTGCGCAGCCAGCTTTCGGAGAATTTCATCGTTGCTCGATCCGTTGTGCGGGCCACCGCCCGCCGTGTATGCCTGTGGGGAACCCGCTGCCGCGCCTTACGCGAACTGGCGCAGGAAACGCACGTCGTTGTCGAAGAACGCGCGCAGGTCGTTCACGCCGTAGCGCAGCATCGCGAAGCGCTCCACGCCGAGCCCGAAGGCGAAGCCGGTGTAACGCTCCGGATCGATGCCGCAGTTGCGCAGCACGTTCGGGTGCACCATGCCGCAGCCCAGCACTTCCAGCCAGCGGGTGCTGCCGTCGGGCTGCTGCCAGGCGATGTCCACTTCCGCGCCCGGTTCCACGAACGGGAAGTAGCTCGGGCGGAAGCGCATCTCGAAATCGCGTTCGAAGAACGCGCGCACGAATTCGCTCAGCGTGCCCTTGAGGTCGGCGAAGGTCGAGTGCTCGTCCACCAGCAGGCCTTCGACCTGGTGGAACATCGGCGAATGGGTCTGGTCGCTGTCGCTGCGGTAGACCTTGCCGGCGGCGATCATGCGCAGCGGCGGGCGGTGCTCGTCCATGTAGCGCACCTGCACACCGGAGGTATGCGTGCGCAGCAGGCGGCCGTCGCCGAAATAGAAAGTGTCGTGCATGGCGCGCGCCGGATGGTGCGGCGGGAAGTTCAGCGCCTCGAAGTTGTGCCAGTCGTCCTCGATCTCCGGGCCCTCGGAGAGCTCGTAGCCGAGGCGGCCGAAGATCTCGGTGATGCGCTCCAGCGTGCGCGTGACCGGGTGCAGGCCGCCGCGCCCGGCATCGCGCCCCGGCAGGGTCACGTCGATGCGCTCGGAGGCCAGGCGCGCGTCCAGGGCCGCGTTTTCCAGCAGCGCCTTGCGCTCGCCCAGGGCACCGGACACCGCGTCGCGCGCGCGGTTGATCGCTTCGCCCGCCGCCTTGCGCTCGTCGGCCGGCAGGCCACCCAGCTGCTTGAGCTGCGCGGTGATGCTGCCGTTCTTGCCCAGCAGGGCGACACGCAGGTTCTCCAGTGCTTCCGGATTCTGCGCCGCGGCCACGTCGGCCAGCGCCTGCGCGGTCAGGGATTGGATGTCACTCATGGATCGACGGACCTCGGATCGGTTTGCCTCGTCGCATCCCCGGCGGAGCCAAAGCCCCCCCCCCCCATCGGGAGAAGGCCTTGAGTGGGGGCGATGGAGTCCCGACGGCTCGGGCATCACGGACTCCGCTCCCCTTCATCCGCCTGCGGGCACCTCCTCCCGACGGGAGAAGGGAACAGCAAGGCATTGATGCTGAACCACAAAAAGAAATGGGGAAGGACTTGCGCCCTTCCCCATGCATTGTCTCATTCACCACCGCCGCGGGTGAACCGCGCCGGCGGAGGAAGGACTTATGCCGCCAGCGCGCTCTTGGCCTTCTCGGCCAGCGCGGCAAAACCCGCCGCGTCGTGCACGGCGATGTCCGCCAGCACCTTGCGGTCCAGGGTGATGCCAGCCTTGAGCAGGCCGTTCATGAAACGGCTGTAGCTCATGCCGTTGATGCGGGCAGCCGCGTTGATGCGGGTGATCCACAGCGAACGGAAATTGCGCTTCTTCTGCTTGCGGCCGATGTAGGCGTACTGCTGTGCCTTGATGACCGCCTGCTTGGCGACGCGGAAAACCTTGCGGCGGGCGTTGTAGTAGCCCTTCGCCTGGCTGATGATCTTCTTGTGGCGGCGGCGCGCCTGCACACCACGCTTGACTCGTGCCATGGTTCAGTTCCTCAGAGGTAGGGCAGCATGCGGTCCAGACGGCCTGCGTCTTCTGCGCGGACGTGGTTCGTCTGACGCAGGTTACGCTTCCGCTTGGTCGCCTTCTTGGTGAGGATGTGGCTACGGTTGGCGTGGCCAGCCTTGTACTTGCCGGAAGCGGTCTTGCGGAAACGCTTGGCCGCCGCCCGGTTGGTCTTGATCTTGGGCATTGCTATGTCCTTGATGGTCTCTTTTTACTGGCCGGGGCGGCGCTTGCGGTGCTTTGCGACTGCGTCGCCAAGCGCCTGAAGCACGCTTTCCATCCTTGCCCTTGCCTGCTTGAAGCCCGCACTCCCGATGGAGGCAGGCAGGTCCTGTAGGTGATGCAAACAACAAGCCCGGCGAACCGGGCCGCCCATTATGCCTGTGGATCCGGGCACTTGCAATCGCAGGCGGCCGGACCCGGGCAGGCACATGAACGCAGAACGGGGAGCCGGCATGGCGCCCTCCCCGTGCGGCAAGGCGGCGGCCTGGGCCGCGGCGGCCTTACTTCTTCTTCGGCGCGATCATCATGACCATCTGCCGGCCTTCCAGGCGCGGGCGCGATTCGATCACGATGTCCTCGCCCAGGTCCGCCTCGATGCGGCCGGCCATCTCGCGACCCAGCTCCTGGTGGCTCATTTCACGGCCACGGAAACGGATGTTGACCTTGACCTTGTCGCCTTCCTCGAGGAAGGCGCGCATCTTGCGCAGCTTGATCTGGTAGTCGCCCTCGTCCGTGACCGGACGGAACTTCACTTCCTTGATCTCGACCTGCTTGCTCTTCTTCTTGGCCTCGTTGGCCTTCTTCTGCTGTTCGAACTTGAACTTGCCGAAGTCCATGATCTTGCAGACCGGCGGATCGGCCTGCGGCTGGATCTCGACCAGGTCCAGGCCCTCATCCTCGGCCATCGACAGCGCTTCGTCGCGCGACAACACGCCGATCATTTCACCGTCGCTGCCGATCACGCGCACGCGCGGCACGCGGATTTCGTGGTTGCGACGATTCTGCTTGGTGTCAGGGGTACTGATATTGCAATCTCCGGATGGAATCGAACCGGCCCCGACGGAGCGTCCGCGGGGGCCGGGGCTGGATGCTTACTGCCTGTGTTCCGCCTGCAGGCGTTCGATGAAGGCCTGGAGCGACATGCTGCCCAGATCCTCGCCCGAACGGGTGCGTACCGCCACCGCGCCGTTCTCCTTCTCGCGGTCGCCGACGACCAGCAGATACGGCACACGCTGCAGCGTATGCTCGCGAATCTTATAGCCGATCTTCTCGTTCCGCAAATCGGCGGTGACCCGGAAGCCTTGCTCCGCAAGGGTTTTGCGGACCTGCTGAACGTATTCAGCCTGGGCATCGGTGATATTGGCCACCACCACCTGCACCGGCGCCAGCCAGGTCGGGAACGCGCCGGCGTGGTGCTCGATCAGGATGCCGATGAAGCGCTCCATCGAGCCGACGATGGCCCGGTGGAGCATCACCGGGTGCCGTTTCTGGCTGTTTTCGTCGACGTATTCAGCACCCAGGCGGCCCGGCATCATGAAGTCCACCTGCATGGTGCCCAGCTGCCAGGTACGGCCGATGGCATCCTTCAGGTGGTACTCGATCTTCGGGCCGTAGAAGGCGCCCTCGCCCGGCAGCTCCTGCCATTCCACGCCGCAGCTGGACAGCGCCGAACGCAGGGCAGCCTCGGCCTTGTCCCAGGTGGCATCGTCGCCCAGGCGCGATTCGGGACGCAGCGCGATCTTGATCTGGATGTCCTCGAAGCCGAAATCGGCATAAACCTTCAGCGCCTGCGAATGGAACGCCCGGACCTCGGACTCCACCTGCTCCTCGGTGCAGAACACGTGGCCGTCGTCCTGGGTGAAGCCGCGCACGCGCAGGATGCCGTGCAGCGCGCCGGACGGCTCGTTGCGGTGGCAGGCGCCGAATTCGCCGTAGCGGATCGGCAGGTCGCGGTAGCTGTGCAGGCCCTGGTTGAACACCTGGATGTGGCCCGGGCAGTTCATCGGCTTGACCGCGTAGGTGCGCTTCTCCGACTCGGTGAAGAACATGTTGTCCTGGTAGTTGTCCCAGTGGCCGGACTTCTTCCACAGGCTCACGTCCAGGATCTGCGGGCAGCGCACCTCGCCGTAGCCGCTGCTGCGGTAGACGCGGCGCACGTACTGCTCGACCACCTGCCACAGCGCCCAGCCCTTCGGGTGCCAGAACACCAGGCCCGGCGCTTCTTCCTGCAGGTGGAACAGCTCCTGCTGCCTGCCGATGCGGCGGTGGTCGCGCATCTCGGCTTCCTCGATGCGCTTGATGTAGGCCTCGAGCTGCTTCCTGTCGGCCCAGGCGGTGCCGTAGATGCGCTGCAGCTGCTCGTTCCTGGCGTCGCCGCGCCAGTAGGCGCCGGAGATGCGGGTCAGCTTGAACGCCTTGAGGAAACGCGTGTTCGGCACATGCGGGCCGCGGCACATGTCCACGTATTCCTGGTGGTAGTACATGCCCATGGCCTTGATGTCGGCGGGCATGTCCTCGATCAGGCGCAGCTTGTAGTCCTCGCCGCGGGCCCTGAAGATCTCGACGACTTCCGCGCGCGGCGTCATCTTCTTGATCACGTCGTAGTCCTGCGCGATCAGCTCGCCCATGCGCTTTTCGATCGCGGCCATGTCCTCTGGCGTGAACGGGCGCTCGGAATAGATGTCGTAATAGAAGCCTTCGGCGATGACCGGGCCGATCACCATCTTCACGTCCGGGTACAACTGCTTGACCGCGTGGCCGACCAGGTGCGCGCAGGAGTGGCGGATGATCTCCACGCCCTCCTCGTCCTTGGCGGTGATGATGCGCAGCGAGGCATCGTGGTCGATGACATCGCTGGCGTCGACCAGCACGCCATCCACCGCGCCGGCGATGGTGGCCTTGGCCAGGCCGGCGCCGATGGACTGGGCCACGTCCATGACGCTGACCGGGTTTTCGAACTGACGGATGCTGCCGTCGGGGAGAGTAATGTTGATCATGGGCTTCACCTGGGTCTTGGCCCACCCTGCGAGGCGGGCCACGGAGCGCGCGGATCTGCGGCGCGCTTCCGGGAAACGGGGCAATAAAAAAGCGCCACGGAGGCGCCTGCTGCAGGGCCGTGGCGGGATCTGGCGTCAGGAGTGGGTAGTGCTCATGTCGCACGCTCGGCCGGCGTTTCCGCGGGCCACCTATTCCGGAAGGAGGTCGGGCACGATGGTAAACCAATCGCGGCCGTTTCGCCTCCATCCCGCCTGAGCGGCCCGCCAACGCCGGCGAAGCGTTGCGGCCCACCGGCCGGGGCGCCGGGATGACAGCCGCCGGGAACAGCCCCGGCATGACCTGTCGGCGCGCCCCAGCGTGGATGATGGAAAACCGCCGGGAGCGGGTTTCTGACAGCCCGCCGCTGGCTCGAAGGCCCGTCGCCATGGATGAGGGGCAACAAAAAACCCGGCAGCTGCCGGGTCATTGATCCACTCCTCGCCGGAGTGGTGGGCGGTACAGGGTTCGAACCTGTGACCCCTACCATGTCAAGGTAGTGCTCTACCGCTGAGCTAACCGCCCTTCGCATCGCAAGCAATTGCTCGTTGCGAGGGCGCGTATCTTAGTCCAGCGATCAGGGGGAGAGCAACAGGTTTCTGTAAAAATTTTCACACGGCCCTTCGCTGCCCCCGGGCCGACGCATCGACGCCCCGCCGCATCAGCCGAGGCTCGCCTCCTTCAGGCGGCGGATCTGGTCGCGCACCCGCGCCGCGTCCTCGAACTCCAGGTCGCGGGCGTGCTGGTACATCTGCTGCTCCAGCGCCTTGATGCGGGCGGCGGCCTGGGCCGGGTCGAGCGCCCGGTAGTCCGCCTCGGGCTCGGCCACGCGACGGGCCTTGCCCTTGCCGCCGGGCCTGGCCGCCCCTTCCTCGTGCGCGCCTTCGAGAATGTCGGTGATGGGCCGTGCCACCGACTTGGGCACGATGCCATGCGCCTCGTTGTATTCCACCTGCTTCTGGCGGCGACGGTCGGTCTCGTCGATGGCCGCCTGCATCGAGCGGGTGATCCTGTCGGCGTAGAGGATCGCCTTGCCGCGCAGGTTGCGGGCGGCGCGGCCGATGGTCTGGATCAGCGAGCCGGTCGAACGCAGGAAGCCTTCCTTGTCCGCGTCGAGGATCGCCACCAGCGAGACCTCGGGCATGTCCAGGCCCTCGCGCAGCAGGTTGATGCCGACCAGCACGTCGAACTTGCCCAGGCGCAGGTCGCGGATGATCTCCACGCGCTCGACCGTATCCACGTCCGAATGCAGGTAGCGCACGCGGATGCCGTGTTCGCCGAGGTACTCGGTGAGGTTCTCGGCCATGCGCTTGGTCAGCGTGGTGACCAGTACGCGGTCGCCCATCTTTATGCGCTCATGGCACTCGGACATCAGGTCGTCGACCTGGGTGGCCACCGGACGGATCTCGACCTGCGGGTCGACCAGGCCGGTGGGGCGCACTACCAGCTCGGTGATCTCCTCGCCCGACTCACGCAGCTCGTACGGGCCCGGCGTGGCCGAGACATAGATGCTGCGCGGCGAGCGTGCCTCCCATTCCTCGAAGCGCAGCGGGCGGTTGTCCAGCGCCGACGGCAGGCGGAAGCCGAACTCCACCAGCGTTTCCTTGCGCGAACGGTCGCCCTTGTACATCGCGCCGATCTGCGGAATGGTCACGTGCGATTCGTCGATCACCAGCAGCGCGTCCGGCGGCAGGTAGTCGAACAGCGTCGGCGGCGGTTCGCCGGCAGCCTTGCCGGTCAGGTGCCTGGAGTAGTTCTCGATGCCGTTGCAGTAGCCGACCTCGGCCATCATCTCCAGGTCGAACTGGGTGCGCTGCGCCAGGCGCTGCGCCTCCACCAGCTTGTTCTGCGCGTACAGCAGCTCCAGCCGCTCCTTCAGCTCGGCCTTGATCGTCTCGATCGCCGCCAGCACCCGTTCGCGCGTGGTGGCGTAGTGGGTCTTCGGGTAGATGGTGTAGCGCTGCATCCTGCGCAGGCTCTCGCCGGTGAGCGGGTCGAACATGCTCAGCTGCTCGACCTCGCCGTCGAACAGCTCGATGCGCACCGCCTCGCTGTCCAGTTCGGCGGGAAACACGTCGATCACCTCGCCGCGCACGCGGAAGGTGCCGCGCTGCAGTTCGTACTCGTTGCGCGTGTACTGCAGCTGGGTCAGGTGGTTGATCAGGTCGCGCTGGTCGATGCGCTCGCCCTTGGACAGGATCAGGCGCAGCGACAGGTAGTCCTCGGGCGCGCCGAGGCCGTAGATCGCCGAGACCGTCGCCACCACCAGCGCGTCCGGCCGCGACAGCAGGGTCTTGGTCGCCGCCAGCCGCATCTGCTCGATGTGCTCGTTGATCGAACTGTCCTTCTCGATGAAGGTGTCCGACGCCGGCACGTAGGCCTCGGGCTGGTAATAGTCGTAATAACTGACGAAGTACTCGACCGCGTTGTGCGGGAAGAACGACTTGAACTCGCCGTAGAGCTGCGCCGCCAGCGTCTTGTTCGGCGCCATCACCAGCGTCGGCCGCTGGATCTGCTGCACCACGTTGGCGATGGTGTAGGTCTTGCCCGAACCGGTCACGCCCAGCAGCGTCTGCTTGGCGATGCCCGCCTCGAAGTTGGCGACGAGCTTCTCGATGGCGGCCGGCTGGTCGCCTGCCGGCGAATAGGGCGATACGAGCTGGAATCGGTCGGACATGGGAGCGCGCGCGGTACGGACCGGCAAGTATAGCCACCGCCCGGATGACGGCCGGCTGAGGATGCTTCCTAGGCCAGACGGCCACCCCGGCCTATCCCCGCGGCCGCCGTACCGGGCAAGGATGTCCCCTCGGCGCGCCTCGCCGCTCCACAGGAAAACCGCACATGGCATGGATGCCCGTCTCCGCAGGTCCTCCACCCGCACATCCGCGCGGCGTGAGTCTGCTGGAGATGCTCGCCTGTGTCGCCATCCTGGCGATCCTCGCCACGATCGCCACGCCTTCCCTGGAAGACCTGGTCGAACGGCAGCGGGTCGACGTCGCCAGCTACGCCCTGCTCAACAATCTCGCGCTCGCCCGCCTCACCGCCGTCAGCAGACGCAGCGCCGCCGTACTCTGTCCTTCCGCGGATGGCGCCACCTGCACCCCTACGACCAACTGGAGCAGTGGCTGGCTGCTGTTCCTCGACCGCGACGGCAACCGCCGCCCCGATGGCCCCGGCGACATCGTGCGCGCGGACATCGCTCCCGTTTCGCGTCATCTTCGGGTGAGCAGCTCCGCCGGAAGGCAACAGATCCGCTACCTGCCAGATGGTCGCAGCGCCGGCAGCAATGTGACCCTCTCGATCTGCAATGCCGAAGGGCAACTGCTGGCCTCGGTGGTCGTCAACAATGCCGGCCGCGCCCGCACTGCCCGCCCCGGGACACCGACGACCTGCCCCGGCTGAAGCACTCCCGTTCACCCCGCAGCGCGGCCCCACGGGACTTGCACGCCCCTGCGACGCTGCGTAGAATGCGCCTCCCCGCCCGAATAGCTCAGCCGGTTAGAGCACTTGACTGTTAATCAGGGGGTCGTTGGTTCGAGTCCAACTTCGGGCGCCAGATCAAAAAAAAAGCCTGCGAGCAGTCGCAGGCTTTTTTTTGCGGCGCAGAAAGGCAATCGCGGGGCTTCCTGCCACACCAAACGGGGCATGGCCGGCCATGCAACCCGTCTGGCATGCGATCAATCCATTACCAGCATTCCGCCAACGTTCCCGTTCCGGTAATGCTGCGTACTCCCTGGGCATTGAGCCCCAACGTACCGCAGAGCGAGTCACGCTGGCGAGCAGTGGGCACAGCACGGATCGCATAGCTGCGAGCGGCAAGCGCCCCGTCAAATCCGACATTGTAGAAGCTGGCCAGACTGGCTTCACAATTCGGTGCAGCAGCACCTACGTACGTGAGATTGGTTGTGTAGTAGCGCTCCATGAGTTGAGCATGCTGCTGAAGGCAGGCCGCTACCGCTGCCCGCCTGGATTTGACGACGTAGCGCTGATAACTGGGGTATGCGATGGATGCCAGAACGGCGATGATCACCACCACGATCATAATCTCGATCAAAGTGAAGCCCATCTGCCTCTGGCGTCCTGCCGGAGCCGCGCCGTATCTCTGCCGCATGCACTCGCTGGATGCCATGGTTCAATTCCCTCTCTTTATTTCACGCCAGGAGACCCGGCCCAGATTGCGTATGTCATCGTAAGGCACGCAGACCATTTTGCCGTTGGAACCGGTCTCGCACATCATTCCCGGGGATGCGCCAGTACCCGAACCTCCGCTTCCCGACATCAGGTTCGGCAAGGTTCCCATTCCGACCCCCAGATCCACGGATCCGATGGGTACTTTTTTACCATCCACGGTCAGTACCTCATCCGCAAAGCTGCCATCGCTGTTTGTGTCAAAGAATGGGGACCTCAGGCTTGTGCCTGTAAAGGCGTCCAACGCATTGATGTACCCGCGACCATCGGACTGGCAGGCACTCGCGGTTGGAATGACGCTACTGGTTACCATGACGGTCTGTCTGCCACCCAAGATCTGGGCCGCCGAAACGACACGCTCCCCCTCGGCCACGCCATCCGGCGGCGTCAACAAGTCCAGATACCAGCCTTTGGAACCGGACGGCAACGCGGAATTGGCCTCGAACGCCCGGACAGCCTTGCCATTGGCCGTACCCACCACTGCCGCGCTGCGCCTGGTCAGGTTCGCTCCCGCACCATTGCGCGCCAGCGCAGTGCCGTCATCGACGATGCCATAGAGACTTTGCACATCCGCATTCTTCATGTCGCCGTTCGTCATCAGCCGACCGGTACCGAAGAACAGCCAGGTCTTGTAGGTGGTCGGATGCATGGCGACAGTCAGGCCGCCAGTGATTGGCTGGCGCACCACGTCGCCGTTGCTCTTGGTGTAAGTGGCCGAGAAGAGCCTGGAATACCCCCACCCCGACGAAACTCTCGAGCTGAGATCGAATTTCCAGACATTACCCAGCATGTCGCCGGCGTACACGTAATCCAGCTTGCCATCGCCGTCCGCATCCCAGCCCACCGGCGCGGACAATCCATTCGAATCGTCGGAATCCGTTACAGCCGAGCCCACGCCGGTATCCAGTTTCCCCAGCAGAGTACCTCTGTCGAGGTCATAGATGAGCAGGACGGCATGGCCATTGCTGCTGTTGATTCCATTGCTGACGATCAGTGCATTGGTACCATCATTGAGTCGGGCGATGATCGGCGCGCTCTGTACCAGCCCCATGTCCGGATCCTGATCGCCCACCTCCCACTTGAAGCTCGGGCTGGAAGGGGTAGTAACGTCCAGTGCGAACAATCCCTTCCCCCCCTTGCCCAGAGCCCCGACCAGAACATTTCTGCCCGATGCCTGTGCGCGGGTGGATACCACCACCGGACCGTCGACAAAGAAGTTGTGCCCGTAATCCGGACGACTCAGGGTACCCAGCGTGCTCCAGTTGATGCCACCGGGAATGAAGCCGAAGAGTTCAGCACCGGTGCTGGCATTGAAGGCATGCAGCATGCCGTCGTTGGCTCCAACGTACAGCGTGTTGGTCTCCGCCACGTAAAACGGCGACGATCCCACCACGTCGCCCAACAACGTGTTGCGGTTGCGGAGCGTCCCACCCTGGGAAATCTCCAACGAACGGTTACCCGCCAGATAGCTTGCATTGTCGTCGCCGCTGACCGGATAGACGTTGGCACCGCCGGTACGCGTCAACGCAGTACGCTGCGTTTCCGTGATCGAACCAGGGAACGCCAACAGCTGCCTGCCATCCGTAGTGAACAGTTTGCGATTGATTGCGGGAATACCCTGGGATCCCCTCCACGAGGGAGTACTGCCGGCCCCGTTCGCGGTAACAGGGTAGGCCGCCACCTCGCCCGTCCATACACCGGAAACATAACTTGCCTGGAACAACATGGAGCCGGTGGAGAGCGAGGCCGAATTGGCACTGATGTTGGAGAACGAACCCGTACGCTCGGTTACTGCCGCAAGCGCGGCCTTCAGACCCGAAGCGAATGCCGCAGGATTTCCGGCCGAAACATAAGTGCCGCGACCATTGACCGCTGCATGCAGCAGGTCATCCACCGCGGTAATTGTATTGTTTTTCGGCTCCGGCCAGCCTGCCGCGCCATTCACGGTGGCATTGCCGTTGGCCAGAACAGCCTCAACGCTATCCTGATCCACTGTACCTACCAGGCCCAGACCGATGGCGAAGGTGACCATGTGCTGCCAGAACGCCGGGTCCTTGGCAGTGGTGGGGACAATGTTGTCCATCCCGGCATCGGTACGCAGATCCGTACGCCAGTAATACATGGCCACGTCCGCCAGAGTCGGGCTGCCATCCGACGCCAGACCACCCGCATAGGGTGCAGTCGGAGTGTAGGTATAGCTACCCAGCGGACCGGTTATGGTGCTACCTGAGGCATTGTCCGCATCCCCGATGACCGTATTGCTGTAGGTTTCGTTCCAGTAGCCGTCGGTGGTCAGGATCGTGAAATTCTGCCGACACGCCAGCTGATCCGCACCGCTCTCCGGACCATAGGGACCCGTGCTGGCGGAGCTGCTGAAATAGGCACCCGCATCGGCCAGCGCCTTGCGCAACGGCGTAGTACTGTTGCCGGTAGTGGTGAACAACCGGTTGTACCATTGCGTGCGGTTGTTGTAAGCCTTGGGATTGAGGGTCGTACCCGTATTTGTAAACAGGCCATTGTTGTGGTTGACCGGTATCGGCACCGCCGGCGTCGGCATGTTCAGAACACGGCTGGCCGTAGGAATATTGGTATCGTTCCAGATGGTGCGAAAACCTACGCGGACGTTGGCATCCTTGTCCAGTTCAGCAAATGCCGCACTGGCGCCCGCCTTGGCCGCCTTGTAGCGGGTACGGTGATAGGAATACCAGGTGGCGAAGTTGCTGCGCTCCGCCTCCTCAGTACGTCCGGTCGGCGTAACCCGCGTACAGTTCCGCCAATCCTTACCGCTGTTCGTGCTGCAGTTGCGGTTTGCCAGCCCTCGATTGTAGTTGGGGGCTGCACCAGCGCGCGCCACGTATTCACTACGCACGATCACGCCATCGGTGTGTATCTGATATCGCCAGTAATTTTCGCCGACCCTCAGATAGGCATCGTCAGTGCGGCTGACATCCTTCGGCACATAAAAGGTCCGCACAGCATCGGACAGATTCGTAGTCCCGCTGGTCGTGATGACGGTGCCAACTCCTCCTGGCCCATCCCCGGTATAGGGAACAAATACGTTGTCACTATATGCCGCGCTGTAGCTGGTGCCACCGGTCATCAAGCTGGCATCTGGCAGAGTCCAAGGCTGATAATTGATGGCAGGATTATAGTAAATGGTATTGCGGGTATAGGCCGATGAAGCCACATTGGGCGCGGTTGTAGCCGGCACGCTATCAGGCAGGTAATCCCATTGCATCGACCCAGAATTGTCGAGAATGAACAGGACATTCGGCGGCACCCGCACGCCAGTGGTCAGCGGGTCGGTAGGCAGCGTGATGCCGGCATTGGCCGGTGCAGCCAACAACGTGACGCAGAATGCCGCCAGCGCGGGCATGAGACGGGACACCATGCGGCTGCGCGACGCATGCCGAAGGGGAGACAGAGGCTTGCGCATGGCAGGCATCCTCACTGGACGTTATAGGTGGTTTGGAGCAGCACAACCGAGCGATCGGCACTGTCCGAGATTGCAGTAATGCGGAAGCGCGGCGTCAGACACAAAGCATCCACAGGAATCTTGCGGTCGCAGGCCGGCCACGAGGGCGTCATGCCCATGTATTCAATGATGTAACTGGCCGTCGGCATCGGAACGTTGCCATCAGCCAGATCATTGCTGGCGCTACGCCAGCCATTGAAACTGGCACTCAACCAGCGATCGGCAGCGGTGGGATCCGGCAGGCTGCATACACCATCGCTGCACCCGCTGGCTGGCACCGATGCAACCGGCGTCGCCCGTGCCAGCGCCTCCCCTTGCCGCAGGGCGGATTCGACAGCCTGAAAACTAAGACTGCGATCATAAAGGTTGGCAGTCATCCGCTCCTCCATGGTGGTACCGCGCAGCATGGCAAGCCCGAGCAGCGTCATCAGCAGCAACAGGATAAGGACGACGACCAGCGAGGCTCCTTGCTGCCGCCTGGAATGATGAAAAGGGATTTTCATGGATTGCGGTTCCGCAAGCTGACGACATGGACCAGTTGGCGCTGGATGGTATCGCCGCCAGGCCCCACGCGGTCGGCCCCGGTCAGAGTGAGAGTAATGCGCGCCGAAGTGACGTTGCCCCAGTTGCCACCGATTGCTGCGGCATTCTGGTAGGTGGATTGCCCCGCGACCAGGTACAGGACGCTCAGATTGGACACTCCTTCGGCCACTTCCTGTGCGGCGACGGCACCATTGGCAGTAGCCACCTGCTGGTACAGCGATGGGCCACTGCTCCCATTGCCGATGTACCAGCGGGTCGCACGCAGACGAGTCAGTACCGATACCGACTCGTGACCGGCGGTCGCACTGGGACTGTAATCGAACTTGCCGCCACTGACATTGAGATTGACGGTGGAGTTGCCAGGCGTACCAGAAGCAGCGTGGGATATCGTGGTACCACTGCCACCGACCGCAGACACCTGGAAAATGGAAGCCTGCTTGCCATTGCAGACCATGGCCAAGTCGCCTGCGGCAATCCCATGACTGCCATCATTGACCGTGAATACCGCTCCCGCAGTGTCATGCGCACTGACCGTGACCACATTATCGTCCGCGCTGAACAGTTGCACGGCTTCGGTATCTGCCAACCGCTGGCCAGCACCGGTACCGCCGGTCAGCCCGGCGGCCGCATCACCGCTCCCGTAGCCGCGAAAAGCATCACCCCAGGAGTGGATGTTGCTCCACCAGTTGCCACCGGAATTGTTGAGCACATTGGCGATGGGCAGATTGTTGACACAAGGGTTGCCGGCAGCCTCACGCAGATCCCGCGACATCAGCTCGAAGGCAACACGCGCACCTTCCTGCAGTCGCCCTACCCCCTCGGTAGCACGATAGACCTGTCGATTGGAAAGGAAGATGCCGACCGCGGCCCCAACCACCAGCAGGCCGATCAACATCGCGATCATCAGTTCTATCAGGCTGAAACCTGCCTGCCGCCGCACGCCTGCGTGCCGGTCGCTCATCTTTGCCTTCATAGCTGCACCTTGGTGCGGAATGTACTTGTCGTACTGCCGGCCACTTTCTGCCTGGCCCCCGCATCCGTGGAGTGACTATCGTCCCAGCGCAGGCCGATTTCACAGATACCTGTACCGGCGTCGCAGTTGATGCTGCCGCAACCGGTGTTCACGTCGGCAGCGCTCAGGCCCAGGGAGGCACGCCAACCAGCAATCCAGGCAGTGGTGTCGGCGGCCGCCAGCGAGCCACTGCCCGTTGCCGAGCAGATGAAGCCGTTGGTGTTATAGCCACCCGACAACGCCACATTCCTATTGGCCCGCATGGCTTCCAATGCCGCATAGGCCGAGATGACCGCCTGACTACGCTCCAGCGAGCCTTGGCTGTTGCGCAATGCGATGGTCTGCATCGCGGCTATGCCCAGCAATCCGATCGCCATGACCAGCACCGCGATCAGCACCTCGATGAGGCTGACGCCATGCATGCCCGTTCGTCGACGGAGCTGCCAACGCCTGCGGGGATTCTGCTTCACCTGAACCACCTCGTTCTGAAATCAGGGACAGGCGCCAGACGCCTGCTGGACGGATACACGGGAACCGCTGGCCAGCTGTACTACGCGGCGATTGTCAGAGGGGTGCGTGGTGTCGATGCATACGGTGATGCTGGCGGTTGCCAGCAAACCGCTGCTGTCGCGTGCCAATCCATCGGCACTGAAGGCAACGTCGGCCACATCCGCGCTGATCGCAGCACGGCCATTGCCCGAAAGCTGCCGGAGAACCTGCCCGCTCCTGGAAACGACCACGATGAGCTGATCCCAGTCGCTTCCGGAGCAGTTGGCCCCATCGGTGGACGGACAGAGGACAACCCGACCATTGAGGCGGATCGCTTCCGAACGCGCGTACTGGAACAGTGCGACAAGCTCATTGGCCCGGGAGGTGAGGCGGTCGCGATTGATGAGCGACGTGAAACCCGGGATCGCGGCACTCGCCAGAATGGCCAGAACGGCCACGGTCACCATCAGCTCCAGCAGACTGAAGCCGCGTGCACCACCTCCCCCCCTGCGTCGCATGGAACTCCCCCCATGGTTTCGATGCCTGTACGCTAATGAAACCTCCGCCGCAAGCACCAGCACATGCCGACGAGCGGCGGCATTCCTGCCACCAACGGCACCACACCATGGATCTTCCACCCCAGACACACACCAGCGCGTCCTCGCCTGAACTGCTCCGCCCCCCCCTGGAAGCTCTATGGCAGACATCCACTCTTGTCTTCATCGTTCTGGCGGGCGAGCTGCTCGCAGTGATTCTGGCGCTTGCCCCCGGCATCGATGGCAGTCGCTGGGTGCACTTCGGCCTGACCTCGCTGCTGATCCAGTGGACCAGCCTGCTGACCGTGAGCGTGCTGGCCCTGTTACGCCGTCCGCTGGAAAAACTACGCCCGCTGAGCGTTGCCTATTTTGCGCTGGCCACCTTGCTGGTGGTGACCAGCATCATCTGTTCGATTCTGTGGCTGCTGCTGCATGATCAACTGATACTTCAGCCGGCAGCCTGGCGGGTTCTGTGGCTGCAGTTCAGCGGCATCGCACTGGCGGTGGGGTTGATCGGGCTGGCTATTTTCCGCAGCCACTGGAATGCGCGGCAAATGGCCGTGCGCATCAAACAGGCCGAACTGGACGCATTGCAGGCGCGCATCCACCCTCATTTCCTCTTCAACACGCTCAACACCGGGGTGGCGCTGGTCCACCAGCAGCCGGAAAAAGCCGAACAGTTGCTGCTTGACCTGGCCGACCTGTTCCGTGCCGCCCTGGCTGGGCCCAACCGTATTCCGCTGCGCGAGGAAATAGAGCTGGCGCGCCGCTATGCCGAGATCGAGCACCTGCGTTTCGGTCAGCGCATGCGCCTGGAGTGGGAACTGCCCGAACCACTGCCCACGCTGCAGGTACCGACGCTGTCAATCCAACCCCTGGTGGAAAACGCAATCCACCATGGCGTCGAACCCTCCACCACCAGTTGCCTGCTGCGCGTGACCGTCGACCAGCAGGCGGACAGGGCGCGCATCGTCGTCATCAACGATCTACCCGCAAGCCCGGCCTCTGCCCGCCCAGGCCACGGCGTCGGCCTGCGCGCGGTACGCGAACGCGTGCGGGCCATGGGCGGGCAGGTGGAAACCCGGAGCGAAGGCAACTGCTACGTGGCGACGATGACCATGCCTTGCCGGCCGGAGTAAGCCGCTGCTCCATCGGGCGCGCAGGGCGTCAATCCATGACTGACGCCCTGCCGGCACATCACAACGCCATCAGGTCACGACCTGGTAGCAGGGGTGGTATTCGCCGGAGATCTTCATGCGCCGTTGTTCGACGAAGGCGCGCAGCAGCGCATCCAGCGCCTGCATCATGTCCGGATCGCCATGGATCCGGAAAGGCCCGAACTGCTCGATCCGCTGCATGCTGTCCTCCTTGACGTTGCCGGCGACGATGCCCGAGAACGCGCGGCGCAGGTCGGCGGCCAGTTCCGGCGCGGGCCGCCCATGATGCAGGTCCAGCGCGGCCATCGCCTCGTGCGTCGGCACGAACGGCTGCTGGTATTCCCTGGGGATTTCCACCGACCAGTTGAAGAAGAACGAGTCCTTGTGCGCCAGCCGGTACTCGCGCACCCGCTTGATGCCCTGCGTCATGCGCCGCGCCACGGCGACCGGGTCGCCGACGATGATCTCGTAGCGGCTGGCCGCTTCCTCGCCCAGGGTCATGCGTATGAACCGGTCGATCTGCTCGAAGTACGGCGCGGCGACGGTCGGGCCGCTGAGGATCAGCGGGAACGGCAGCGCCTTGTTCTCCTCGCGCAGCAGGATGCCCAGCAGGTACAGGATTTCCTCGGCGGTGCCGACGCCGCCCGGGAACACGATGATGCCATGGCCCATGCGGACGAAGGCCTCCAGGCGCTTCTCGATGTCCGGCATGATCACCAGGTGGTTCACGATCGGGTTCGGCGACTCGGCCGCGATGATGCCCGGCTCGGTGATGCCGATGTAGCGCGTATTGGTCCTGCGCTGCTTGGCATGGGCGATGGTCGCGCCCTTCATCGGCCCCTTCATCGCGCCCGGGCCGCAGCCGGTGCAGATGTCCAGGCCGCGCAGCCCCAGCTCGTAACCGACCTGCTTGGTGTACAGGTATTCGTCGCGGGAGATCGAGTGGCCGCCCCAGCAGACGACCAGGTTCGGCTCGCTGGGCTGCAGGATGCGCGCGTTGCGCAGCACGCCGAACACCGCGTTGGTGATGCCTTCGGACGTCTCCAGGTCCGAGGCGTACTCCGGCCCCAGCTCGATGGCCATGTAGGCCAGGTCGCGCACGACCGAGAACAGCAGTTCGGCGATGCCGCGGATGATCTCGCCATCGACGAAGGCCATCGCCGGCGCGTTGCTCAGGTCGATGCGCACGCCGCGGTCCTGCTGGGCGACCTGGATGTCGAAATCGGGATAGAGATCGCGCGCGGCGCGCGGATCGTCCGATGCGCTGCCACTGGTGAGCACCGCCAGCGCGCAGCGCCGCAGCAGCTCGTGCATGCCGCCGCTGGAAGCGTCGCGCAGGCGCGCCACCTCCGCCCGCGACAGCACGTCCAGACCGCCGCGCGGGTAGATCCGCGCGTCCTGCACCGGCAGCGCACGCGCCACCGCCTCTTTCGTCGTCATTTCCATCTTCGTTCCGTCTTCTCAGTTGGTCGAATGTAGCGCTGCCCCCATGAAAAGGAAAACGGCCGGGTTTCCCCGGCCGTCTCCTGTTCCGTACTGATCCGTCAGGGCATCAGAACTCGTAACGCAGGGTCAGCAGAGCCGACCAGCGCGAGACCGGGCGCGACGGATAACCACGGTTGAAGTCATACACCGTGGAATTCTGCGGCGAGTTGGCACCGGCCAGATCGTACACATAGGTACCATCCGGATTGACCTTGCTCAGCTTCGCCAGGTAGCGGGTGTCGAAGCCGCCCACGTTTTCCGTAATGCCCCAATCCTTGTTGAGCATGTTCAGGAAATTGTAGATATCCAGACGGATGACCGACTTGTGCTCCTTGAAGAAGCCGGGCAGCTCCTGCTGGACGCTGACATCAACCTGGTTCACCCACGGATTGCGCGCACCATTGCGATCGGCGATGCCACCACGGCGGCCGCTCAGGTACGGGTTGCTGTCGATGAACGCCTGGAATGCGGCGATCTGGTCGGCAGTCGCAGCCTTGTTGCCGTAAACGTAGCTGACCTTCGAGTCGCCGCGCGTCGGGATGTAGGCCGGATCCTGGAAGATGCCGTCGCCGTTCGGGTCACCATCCACGATCCAGGTGTACGGCAGGCCGGTGCGGCCGGTATAGAAGGCCGTGAAGCTGGTCTTGTAGTTACCGAAGAACGCATGCTCCCAACCCAGGGAGGCCTTGAGCGAATCGCGGATCTCGCGGGTCGCGGTGCCTGCGTACTCATCATTCGGATTCAGACGCGACACATACTGGTAGCTGGACCACGCCTGCGAACTGGTCTCCGAACCGACTTCGGTAGCCTTGGTGAAGGTGTAGCTGATGTTGCCGTACCAGCCATTGTCGAACGGCTTGTCCAGCGAGAAGGTCACAGCCGTGGAGGCACCCTTGCTGGTGTTGCTCAGCACGGTCGAATTGGTGGTGAAGCCTGCCACCGCACCGCAGTTCTTCGTGTTGCCCGGCGTGCACCAGTAGCTGTCGCGACCGTCAGCCAGCTGACCCTGCGCCTTGCCGATGTTCAGCGCCTTGTAGAACACGCCGTCCTTGTTCTTCAGGTGCTGGACCTCGACCGTACCCACCAGCCCCCACCACGGCAGCTCGGCGTCGTAACCCAGGCTCACCTTCCAGACGGTCGGGAGCTTGAAGTTCGGATCGATGCTGTCCATCTGGGCGCTGCCCGATGCGGCCAGATTCGGCGGAACCGGCTGGTTGTTCGGATCGGTGCTGAACGGATATTCACCGTTGTTCGTCACGCAGCCCCTCACCGGGTTGGCCGGATTGGTCGCACAGAACGAGGCGGAGGTCATGCCGTTGTTCTGGTACGGGTTGGCCAGCCACACGAACGGCGGCACGCTCTGGAACAGGCCGATGCCACCGCGCAGCTGCGAGTAGCGCGGCGTATCGAACGTGTAGTTGAAGGCCACACGCGGCAGGATGACCTTGTTGCTGCTGCTCAGCTTGAAGTCGTTGCGGAAGCCGAACGCCTCTTCAAAGCCCGGCTTGCGCTCCGGCGCCTTGTCAGCGCTGGGAATGTTGACGCGGACGCCATAGACCAGCGACAGGTTGTCATTGACCTGCCAGGTGTCCTGGAGGAACGGGCTGAACTGGCTGAACTTGATCGCAGCAGCGGTGTCGGCTTCGGTGAACCCATCAACCGGACGACGCACGTCGTAACGCCAGTAATCGCCGTTGCGGAAATCCTCGATGCTGTTGAACACATACACGCCGTGCAGGTCACGACCGTACAGGTTCAGCGCATCGTTCTTGAGGTAGTCGAAACCGCCCTTGATGGTGTGGTCGCCAGCGTAATAGGTACCGAAGATCGACGCGGTGGTCTTCTTGGTGCTGATCATGTTCAGGTGGCGATTGCGATCCTCGCCCAGGCGTACGCCCTGCCCGCTGCCGCTGCTGTTGCCAGCAGTGGTCACATTGATGGTCGGCAGCTTGATGGCGTTGGCGCTGTTCTGGTCGAACTGCTGGTAGCTGAACTTGGCTTCGGTCGTGAAGTTGTCGGTCCAGTCACTGAACAGCTGCAGAGAGGTGTTCTTGGTGGTGCTGGTCTTGGTGTACCAGCGGGTGCTCAGGATCACCGTGGACGCGCCGTCATCGTACGGCTGCGGCAGCGACTCCTCGGTCTGCTGGTAAGTCAGGCTGGCGCGATGGGAGTCATTGATGTTCCAGTCGATCTTGCCCAGGTAACGCTTGGTATCCAGGTCGACGCCGAGCGAACCGTAGGTACCCGGATCGATGTGCCAGACGTTCTTGGCAATGTCGATCACTTCGTCGATCTCGGCCTGGGAAACCACGCCACGGGCAAGGCCGTCGGCGGTGGTCGCGCCACCGAAATTGGTGATCTTCTGCTCTTCATACGAACCGAAGAAGAACAGCTTGTCCTTGAGGATCGGACCACCGAAGGTCACACCCTTGGTGGTGTCCCTGTCAAACGCCGCGTACTCCTGCCCGCCGCTCTTGCCGACCATGCTGCCGGCGTCCTTGTACACGTAGTAGACCGAACCATGGAAATCGTTGGTGCCGGACTTGGTGACGGCATTGATGCTCGCACCCACGCTGTCCTGCGCGACGTCGTAGTCGGAGACCTTGATGTCATAGGCGGCGATGGTGTCCACCGAAATCGGCGAACCCGTGTACGGCATGCCATTGGCGTTCAGGCCGAACGGGTCGCCCTGGGACAGACCATCGACCGAGATGCTGTTGTAGCGGTTGTTCACGCCAGCCACCGAGATCGCGCCCGTGGCCTGATCGGTCACGCTGATGCGGGGATCCATACGGGCGACGTCGTCCAGCGAGCGATTGCCCTGCGGAGCGATTTCCAGCTGACGGCCGCTGACCGACGTACCCACGCCCTTGTTGTCGGCGCTGAACACGGCCGAGCCGGCAGTGGCAACCACCTGCACCGCCTCCAGATTGGTGGCGGCCAGATCACCCGCCAGGGCGGCATTGACCGTGCTCACCTGGTTCAGGTTGAGGTACACACCCTCTTCCGTCTTCGTGCCTTCACCCGGCTTGGTGATGGTGATGGTGTACGGGCCACCCACGCGCAGGCCGCGCGCGTTGTAACGACCCGACGCATCGGTGGTGGCGCGGCTGACCGTGCCCGACTCGACGTGGGTGATGGTGACTTCGGCACCGGCCACCGGCGAGCCGCCGTTGTTGGTGACCTGGCCGCCGACGCCGGCGGAGGTGCTCTGTGCGAAAGCCGGCGCGGCCGCGAGAGCGGCAACGAGACCAAGGGCAAGCTTGGACATCCGGATGCGAGGGTGGTTCATTCTGGGTAGCCTCGATACGAGTTGGCGATTGGGAAAAAACGCGATCCATCAGCCCCGGGGCCACCGGGCGCCTGATCGGCTTGAATCTGGGGGTACCTTCCGCGGCGGTTACATGCGCAACGGTTAAGATAAGGTTAACACGGTAAGCGCCGAATATGACCGCAGCAAGACAGCGATCTTGCAGTGCAGCAAAGCCGCGACAATCGAATCAACAACTTACGGAATGGACGCCAGGTAGACCGCGACACCATCCAGCAACATTTGCACGGAAATCGCGACGAGCAGCATGCCCATCAGGCGCTCCAGCGCGGTCAACGCCCGCGCCCCGAGCAGCTTGTAGAGCAGCGTGGCCGACATCAGGATCGCGGCCGTGGCGCCCCAGGCCAGCAGCAGTGCCAGGCTCCATTCACCCAGCCGGTCCGGCTCGTTGCTGCCCATCAGCATGACCGCCGCCATCCCCGACGGCCCGGCCACCAGCGGGATCGCCATCGGCACGATGAAGGGCTCGCCGTCCGGCACCGCGCCCATCAACCCTTCCGGCCGCGGGAAGATCATGCGGATGCCGATCAGGAACAGCACGATGCCGCCGGCGATGGATACCGACTCCTGCCGCAGGTGCATCAATTCCAGCGCGTACTTGCCGCCCCACAGGAAGGCCATCAGCACTGCCAGCGCGATCAGCAGCTCGCGCACCAGCACCACGCGCTGGCGCCTGGGCGCCAGGGGTTTGAGCAGGCTGAGGAAGACCGGGATGTTGCCCAGCGGATCCAGGATCAGGAACAGCAGCAGCGCGGCGGAAAGGACGGTCACCCGCGCAGTTCCATCACCTTGCCGCGCCAGGGCGCTCCATCGACGGCCAGCAGCTGCACGCAGGCATCGGCGCAGGCCGCCGGATCGACCGGCTCGTAGTCGGTTTCATGGGTGAATGCGCGTGCCCGCAGGGGCGTGCGCATGGGCCGCGGCTGCAGCCCGCTGACCCGCACCGGGCCGCTGCGCAGCTCGTGGTGCAGGGTGTCCAGCAGGCCGCGCAGGCCGTACTGCGCCACGCCATAGCCACCCCAATAGGCCTGCCCGACCCGCTGCGGGTCGTCGAGCGCGAACACCACGGCCGCGTCCCCGCGCTGGCGCAGCAGCGGCAGGCAGGCCTGGGTGAGCCAGGCGCGGGCGGTGAGGTTCACATGGATGGCGCGGGCGAAGGCGGCCGGGTCGCCCAGCGCGAAGGGCGTCAGGCCGGCGAAGTCGGCCGCGCAGTGCAGCAGGCCATCCAGCCGGCCGACCTCGGATTCCAGGCGCGCGGCCAACTCGGCGTAGTCGTCCGGCGTGGCGCCTTCCAGGTCCAGGGGGTACAGCAGCGGCTCGGGGCCGAGCGGCACGGCACTGTCGTAGACGCGGTTGAGCTTGGCGACCTTGCGCCCCAGCAGCACCACGGTGGCGCCCGCGGCCGCACAGGCCCGCGTCGCGGCCGCGCCCAGGCCGCCGGCGGCGCCGGCAACCAGCACGACGCGTCCGTCCAGGCGGGGAGCGGGAGGCGTTCCAGCCTCCATCGACTGCGCGCTCACGCCTGCCCCGCCTCGGCGACGATGCGCTTGAGCTCACCGGACTCCAGCAGTTCCAGGATGATGTCGCAGCCGCCGATCAGTTCGCCATGCATGAAGAACTGCGGGAACGTCGGCCAGTTGGAATAGCGCGGCAGGTTGGCGCGGACTTCGGGGAATTCGAGCACGTTGACGGTGCGCAGGTTGACCGCTCCCGCCGCCAGCAATGCCTGCACGGCGCGGCTGGAGAACCCGCACATCGGATGCTGCGGCGTGCCCTTCATGAACAGGACGAGGGGATGCTGCTCCACCTCCGCCTGGATTTGTTCCATCACCGCCATTGGAATCTCCCTGCTGCTGCGAAAGAACGGCCCGTCCGGTCGGATAGACTCTTCCTCCGTGGCTGCCGATTGTAAGCCGAGCCAGCCGGCTGCCGCGCCCCAGACAGAAAAGAAACGGACCATGCCCGTCGAACTGCCCGACCTGCCCTACCCCCGCGACGCCCTGCAACCCCACCTCTCGGCGGCGACGCTGGACCTGCACCACGGCCACCACCAGCGCGCCTATGTCGATGCGGTCAACGCCCGCATCGCCGGCACCGAACTGGACGACCTGCCGCTGGAGGAGATCGTCCGCACCAGCCAGGGCAGCCTGTTCGAGGCCGCCGCCCAGGCCTGGAACCACGCCTTCTACTGGCAGTGCCTGCACCCGCGTGCCGGCGACGAGCCGCATGGCGCGCTGGCCGAACACATCGCCCGGCAGTTCGGCGACACGCAGAAGCTGCGCGAGGAATTCAACCGCGCCGCCATGGGCCTGTTCGGCTCCGGCTGGGCCTGGCTGGTGCAGCATCCGGACGGCCGCCTGGCCATCGTCACCACCCGCAACGCGAACACGCCGCTCACCGGCGACAGCACGCCGCTGCTGGCCTGCGACCTGTGGGAACACGCCTGGTACACGGACTTCCAGAACGAGCGCGCGCGCTATCTGCAGTCGTTCTGGAAGCTGGTGAACTGGGATTTCGTGGGCGCCCGGCTGCGCTGAACGCCCACGCAGGAAGCGGCGGTGCCGGACGGCATCCGGCCCGCCCTGCTGCTGGTCAGCCGTGGGCGGCAACCGCGTCCAGCACCCGCGCCGAGTACACCAGCGCCGCGCCGGCGTTGAGCGCCACCGCCACGCCCAGCGCCTCGGCGATCTCCTCGCGGCTGGCGCCCTGTTTCAGCGCCGCATCCACATGGGTGGTGATGCAGCCGTCGCAGCGGGTGGTGACGGCCACCGCCAGCGCGATCAGTTCGCGGGTCCTGCCGTCCAGGTGCGCGGTCTGCGCCCCGGCGCCACTCAGGGTCAGGTAACCCTTGAGCGTGTCGGGCGAAAGCCTGCCCAGCTCGCCGATCCGGCCCTTCAGTTCGCGGCGGTATTCGTTCCAGTCCAGCATGGTGGCGGCTCCGGTGAAAGGAGCCCCACGCTACCACCACGCCGGTCGTGCGGCAGCGTGCACGGACGCACCGCTGCGTTGTCGATCCCGCGCGTGCCGGGCACGGCCGGCACGACAGGCGGGTAGGCCGGTCAGCCGCCGCGCAGCGCGCGCACCACCGGTTCGACCTGCGCCTGGCGGCCCAGCGCCTGCCCCACCCGCTCCAGCGCGGCGGCCAGGGCCGATGCGTCGTCGTCGCGCAGGTTGGCATGCCCCACCTTGCGGCCTTCCCGCGGCTGCTTGCCGTAGTCGTGCCAGTGGCCGGCCGGCTCGGCCAGCACCGGGTTCGCATCCGGCATCCGGCCCAGCCAGTTGAGCATGCAGGCATGGCCCAGCACGCGCGTATCGCCCAGCGGCAGGCCGAGCACCGCACGCAGGTGGTTTTCGAACTGCGAGGTCTCGGCGCCGTCGCTGGTCCAATGGCCGGAGTTGTGCACGCGCGGCGCCATCTCGTTGGCCAGCAGCTCCTCGCCGCGGCAGAACAGCTCCAGCGCGAACACGCCCACGTAGTCGAGCCGCTCGGCCACGCGGCGCGCGTAGCCGATGGCCGCCTCGTGCTGCGCCGCGCTCGCGGCCGCCGGGGCCAGGCTGGCCGACAGCACGCCGTCGACATGCCAGTTGCCGGTCAGCGGCCAGGCACGGAATTCGCCGTCGCGGCCGCGCACGGCCACCACGCTGACCTCGCGGTCGAAAGCGACGAAGCCCTCCAGGATCAGCCCGGTCGTCCCGACCTGCGCGCCCAGCGCCTGCCAGGCGGCATCGATGTCGGCCTCGCCGCGGAGGCGGAACTGGCCCTTGCCGTCGTAGCCGAGCCGGCGCGTCTTGAGGATGCAGGGCATGCCGAACTCGGCGGCCTTCGCCGCCAGTTCGTCGCGGCTGCGGATATCGGCGAACGGCGGCAGCGGAATGCCCAGTTCCTGGAACAGCGTCTTCTCGCTGAGCCGGTCCTGCGCCACCGCCAGCGCGGCCGGGTTCGGGAACACCGGCCGGCGCCCGGCCAGCCAGCGCGCGCTGGCGGCGGGCACGTTCTCGAAGTCGAAGGTGACCACGTCCACTTTCGCGGCGAATTCGGCCAATGCGGCGATGTCGTCGAACGCCCCCACCTGCAGCGGCGCCAGCTGCCCGGCGCAGGCGTCCGCGGCCGGGTCGAACACCACGAAACGCAGGCCCAGCGGCGCGCCGGCCAGCACCATCATGCGGGCCAGCTGCCCGCCCCCGAGAATGCCGACCGTGGTCATTGGCGCGGGTCGTCGGCGGCCATCACGTCGGCGGTCTGGCGCGCGCGGAACGCGTCCAGCGCCTGGCCGATGGCCGGTTGCGCCGGCGCCAGCATCGCCGCGGCGAACAGCGCCGCGTTCGACGCGCCGGCATTGCCGATGGCGAAGGTGGCCACCGGAATCCCGGCCGGCATCTGCACGATGGACAGCAGCGAATCCATGCCGTTGAGCGCCTTGGACTGCACCGGCACGCCCAGCACCGGCACCGCGGTCTTGGCCGCGATCATGCCCGGCAGGTGGGCGGCGCCGCCCGCGCCGGCGATGATCGCGCACAGCCCGCGCGGGCCGGCTTCCTCGGCATAGGTGAACAGCACGTCCGGCGTGCGGTGCGCCGAAACCACCTTCACTTCATATGGAACGCCCAGCGCGTCCAGCTTCTGGGCCGCGTGCTGCATGGTCTCCCAGTCGGAACGGGAACCCATCACGATGCCGACAAGCGGCGCGGAGGAATTGGGGGTCATTGGCCGTCACCTGCTGCAAAGACGTATTCTAGCCGCCTTCCACGCAAGACCACGACCCGATGGACCGCAAACTGCTCGACCTGCTCGTATCGCCCGACACCCGCCAGCCGCTGGCCCTGCTGGACAGCGCCGGGCTGGAGGCGCTGAACCGCGCCATCGCCGCCGGCGGCGTCGTCCGCGCCGACGGCGGTGCGCAGGCCGAAGCGCTGCGCGAGGCGCTGGTCACCCGCGACCGCAGGCAGGTGTTCCGCGTCGAGGACGGCATCCCGGTGCTGCTGGCCGAGGAGGCCATCGCCACGGCGCAGATCGACGGTTTCCCGGGCAAGTGATGCTGCCGCAGCCGCCGGCCGCTCCGCCGCAGGAGCAGATCGACGCCGATGTCGCCCGCGCCCTGGCCGAGGACATCGGCAGCGGCGACGTCACCGCCGCGCTGCTGCCCGATACCGCCGACAGCGCCTACCTGCTGTGCAAGCAGGACGCGGTGATCGCCGGCCGGCCTTGGTTCGACGCCACCCATCGCGCGCTCGACCCACAGGTCAGGATCGAATGGCGGGTGCGGGAGGGCGAGCACGTCGCCGCCGGCACCGTGCTGGCCACCCTGCAGGGCCGCAGCCGCGCGCTGGTCAGCGCCGAGCGCACCTCGCTGAACTTCATGCAGACGCTGTCGGCCACCGCCACCACCACCGCGCGCCATGTCGCGGCCGTGGCCGGCACCGGGGCGCGCATCCTCGACACCCGCAAGACCCTGCCCGGCCTGCGCCTGGCGCAGAAATACGCGGTGCGCTGCGGCGGCGGCGACAATCACCGCATCGGCCTGTTCGACATGGTGATGCTGAAGGAGAACCACATCCGCGCCGCCGGTTCGCTCACCGCCGCGGTGCGGGCCGCACGCGCGCAGCAGCCCGGCCTGCCGCTGGTGGTCGAGGTCGAGGACCTGGCGCAGCTGGAAGAAGCGCTGGCCGCCGGCTGCGACCGCATCCTGATCGACGACTTCACCGCGGCCATGCGCCGCGACGCGGTACGCATCGCCGCCACGCAGGCGCCCGGCAGGCGCATTCCGCTGGAGGTTTCCGGCAGCGTCGGCCTGGACGGACTGCGCGCGATCGCCGAGGACGGCGTGGACTGCATCTCCATCGGCGGGCTGACCAAGCATGTACAGGCGATCGACCTGTCGCTGAAGCTGGGCCTGCCGCCGCACTGATTTCACGGCACGGCCACGGCCGGCTCTGCGAGGCTCGCTGCACGTCCAAGGGGAACCTGCCGTGCTCCAACGCTTCCTGTTCTGCTGTGCACTGTCGTTGCCGGCCCTGCCGGCCATGGCCGTCGAGGTCTGCGACATTCCGCCGCGCTACGGCGTGGGCGAGACTGCCAAGGCCGTCGTCCGCGCCGCCTGCGGCGAGCATCGGCTCTGGTACCGCCCCTTCATCGACCGCGATGGCCGCATCGCCAGCCTCGCCGTCACCGAAGCCGAGAGCGGCAGCCTGGCCGACGATGGGCTGGTCGCCTGGCAGCGCGTGGCCGGCTATTGGCGCGAGAGCGGCACCCTGTCGCCGATGGCCGCCCTGCCCGGCGCCCAGAGCTGCCTGGCCCTGCCCGGCCAGCGCATGACCGACAACGATTGCCGTGCTTTCCTGATCGACAACCCGTGGTCGGCCGCCTTCATCTCCTGGGTCATGACCCGCGCCGGCGTGCCGGGCTTCGTCCGCTCGCCGCGGCACATCGACTACATCCGCGCCGCCCGCCGCGGCGGCGTTGCCGCCACGCCGTACCGGCTCGCCGACCCGATGCAGGAAAAACCCGCGCCCGGCGACCTGCTCTGCTTCCTGCGCGACCGCACCCGGCCAGCCAGCTATGCCGGCCTGGTCCAGGCCCTGGATACCAGCGGCGCCGACCGCTGGAAATCGCATTGCGAGGTGGTCGTGGCCGCAAACGCCGGCGGCGACCAGACCCTCTACCTGATCGGCGGCAACGTCGCCAACGCGGTGGTCATGCGCAAGCTGCCGCTGGACCGTACCGGCCGCCTGGTCGTTCCGCCGCCGCAGCAGGCCGCGCCGCCCTCGCCGGTGGAGCCGGGCTGCTCGCCCGGCCGCGAGGACGAATGCGATTTCAACCGGCAGGACTGGGCCGCGCTGCTTAAGCTGGTGGAGGCGGCCCCGGCGCAACAGCCGCCGCCGGCCGGGCCCGCCGTGTCGCATTGAGCAGGCGGCAGTCCGCCGGGCGCGGATCGTCCTGCCGCAGCAGGCGCGCCATCCCTCGCCTCCGCGTGGTTCCGCTTTCGCGCGCGGCCGCCTAAAGTGGCGCCATGCCTACCCTGTTGATCCTGATGATCCTCGGCGCCATCGGCTACGCCTTCTGGGATGCGTCCCGGGCCGCGGCCGAACGCGCCACCGAACTCGGCCGCAATGCCTGCCAGGCCGCCGACGTGCAGTGGCTGGACCAGAGCGTGCACGCGACCGGGCTGCGCCTGTGCCGCCTGCCCAGCGGCTGGCTGGGCTTCGAGCGCAGCTTCCGCTTCGACTATTCCTACGATGGCGTCGAACGCCACAGCGGGCGCATGGTGCTGCGCGGCAGGCAGCTGGTTTCCTTCGTCGGCCCGGCCACCGCCCGGGTCAGCACGCTGCAGCCGCGCACCGAAGACGCCGAAGACGTGTAGCGCCGGGCTTTCCCGGTGTGGGGTTTGCCGGGCGCCTCGATGCAGGACAGCCCCGCATCAACCAAGCGCACTGCGCTCCAACGAAAACCGCCGCCTTGCGGCGGCGGTATGGTTTATTTCACCACCCGCAGGAACGGGCGCTTGCCCGAGGGCTGCGGCGGCTCCGGCGGCGCGCCGGGCGGCGGCGTATCGTCGTCGTGCGGCTCCGGGCCATCGTTGCCCGGGATGTCGTCCGGCAGCGCCATACCCTGCCCGGTCTCGCGCGCGTACACCGCCAGCACCGCGGCGATCGGCACGTTCACCGGGAAACTGACGCCGGAAAAACGCGCGGTGAAACTCACCGCCTCGTTGTCGATGTGCAACCGCATCACCGCGCGCTCGGCGATGTTGAGCACGACCCGCTCGTCCTTGACGGCGCTGGCCGGCACCTGCACGCCCGGCACGCCGGCGTCGACCATGATGTGCGGGGTCATGCCGTTGTCGTTGATCCATTCCACCAGCGCCCGCAACAGATAGGGGCGATGGCTGCTCATGCGGAAAGATTCTTCACTCATGGGGCAAGTGTACGCGGCATCGACGCACGATCACCGCCCACGGGCGGCGATCGATAAGTCTGCATACAGCCGATGCGTCAGGCCGGCAGCTCGCGCAGCTTCTTTTCCTGGTCGGTGAGGCTGCGGATGAAACCCGGGTTGCGGAAGATGCGGTTGCCGTAATCCTCGATGGCCTTGCCGTCCTTGGGCAGCGGAATGCCCAGCGCTTCCAGGCGCCAGATGATCGGCGCCATCGCGCAGTCGGCCAGGCTCATTTCCGGGTTGAGGAAGAACTTGGACGCCTTGAACAGCGGCACCGACTGCGCCACCAGTTCCTTCAGGCGCTTGCGGGCGGCCTCGGCCTGGGTCTTGTTGCCCAGCTGGATGGCCTGCACCTGCGGCACCCAGTCGTGCTCGATGCGCAGCATCGCCAGGCGCAGGCGCGCCCGCGACAGCGGGTCCACCGGCATCAGCGGCGGATGCGGGTAACGCTCGTCCAGATACTCGCTGACCACCGAGGCCGCGTAGAGCACCAGCTCGCGCTCGACCAGGGTCGGCACCGAGTGGTAGGGGTTGAGGTCGATGAGGTCTTCCGGCGGATTCTGCGGATCGACCGGCACCAGATCGTAGGTGACACCCTTCGCGGCCAGCACCAGCCGTACCCGGTGGCACAGGACATCGTCATTGGCCGAGAACAACGTCAGGGTATTTCGCATGCGCACACTCGCCGCCATCAAGGGCTCTCCAAGGGCCGGAATCCGCCAGCCTTACGACGCCGCGGGCCCAGCGCCCGCGGTCGCCACCTTCCCTGAGTGTGCAGTCAGCCGGCGCCGATGCCAAGTGCCAGCCACGCTGCCGCACCGGCCCGGGGACCCACCCTCACATCAATGCACGTCCGTCCAGTACTCGTTCTTGAGCAGGTACGCCAGGAAGGAGAGCAGCGCCAGGAACAGCACCACCCACACGCCCATGCTCTGGCGCTTGAGCACGGCCGGCTCGCCGGCGTACTCCAGGAAGTTGGTGATGTCGCGGACGGTCTGGTCGTATTCCTGCGGCTTCACGTTCCCCGGGCTGGTCACCACCAGCCGCTCCGGGTGCCGCTCGCCGGCGGCATCGGGCTCGCCGAACTCGGCATGCTGCAGGCCCTGCAGTTCCCACAGCGGGTTGGGCATGGAGGCATTCGGGAACAGCTTGTTGTTCCAGCCCAGCGGCCGCGACTCGTCCAGATAGAACGACTTGAGATAGGTGTAGATCCAGTCGCTGCCACGCACGCGCGAGATCAGGCTCAGGTCCGGCGGCATCTTGCCGAACCACTTGTCGCCCTGCTCCTTGGTCATGGCGACGTGGATCTGCTCGCCGAACTTGGCGCCGGTGAAGTTCAGGTTGTCCATCACCTGCTGCTCGGTCAGGCCCAGGTCCTCGGCCATGCGCGAGTAACGCAGGTATTTCAGCGAGTGGCAGCCCGAGCAGTAGTTCATGTAGGCCTGCGCACCGCGCTGCAGCGACGCCTGGTCGGACAGGTCGTTGCCCGCCTGCTGCAGCGCCCCGCCCGAGGCAGCGAAGGTGGCGGCCGAGAACAGGAGTGCGGCGGTGGCCGTTGCCAGCAAGGCAATCCATTTCTTAGTCATGCGTCGTCACCCGCTCCGGCACCGGCTTGGTCTTGTCCAGCTTGGTCCACACTGGCATGGTCAGGAAGAAGAGGAAGTAGTACGCGGTCAGGAAGCGGCCGATGATGGTCTCCACCGGGTCGGTGCCCGGACCGGCGCCGATCTTGCCCAGCCACACGAAGCTGATGGCGAAGCCGAACAGCAGCAGCTTGGAGAGCAGGCCGCGGTAGCGGTAGGACTTGACCTTGGCGCGGTCCAGCCACGGCACCGCGAACAGGATCGCGATGGCGCCGAACATCACCAGCACGCCGCTCAGCTTGTGCGGGATCACCCGCAGCATCGCGTAGTACGGCGTGTAGTACCACACCGGCTTGATGTGCTCCGGCGTGACCAGGCGGTTGGCCTCGGTGAAGTTGTCGTGCTCGAGGAACCAGCCGCCGAAGGCCGGGGCAAAGAAGATGATGAAGGCGGCGATGACCATCATCGCGCACACGTAGAAGGTGTCCTTCACCGTGTAGTACGGATGGAACGGCACGCCGTCGGCCGGCGCGGTCGGCGACCAGCGGTTGCCCTTCGGGCCCTTCTTGATCTCCACGCCGTCGGGGTTGTTGGAGCCGACTTCATGCAGCGCGCCCAGGTGCAGCACGACCAGCAGCAGCAGCACCAGCGGCACCGCGATCACGTGCAGGGCGAAGAAGCGGTTCAGGGTGGCGTCGGACGGCAGGTAGTCGCCCATGATCCACTCGGTCAGGCCATTGCCGATCACCGGGATGGCGCCGAACAGCGAGATGATGACCTTCGCGCCCCAGAACGACATCTGGCCCCACGGCAGCACGTAGCCCATGAAGGCTTCGGCCATCAGCGCCAGGTAGATCAGCATGCCCAGGATCCACACCAGCTCGCGCGGCTTCTTGTAGGAGCCGTACATCAGGCCGCGGAACATGTGCAGGTAGACGACGATGAAGAACAGCGAGGCGCCGGTGCTGTGCATGTAGCGGATCAGCCAGCCCCACTCCACGTCGCGCATGATGTACTCGACCGAGGCGAAGGCTTCCGCCGCGCTGGTCTTGTAATGCATGGTGAGGAAGATGCCGGTGACGATCTGGTTGACCAGCACCACCATCGACAGCACGCCGAAGATGTACCAGATGTTGAAATTCTTCGGCGCGTAGTACTCGGACATGTGCTTCCGGTACATCGGCATCAGCGCCGGGGCGCGGTCGTTGACCCAGCCCATCACGCCATTGGCGACGCGAACGAGGATGTTGTCAGCCATGATTATGCCGCCCCCTTGGGATCGACGCCGATGACGATGGTGTTGTCGTCGGCGTAATGGTGCGGCGGCACGACCAGGTTGGTCGGCGCCGGCACGCCCTGGAATACGCGCCCGGCCATGTCGAAGCGCGACTTGTGGCAGGGGCAGAAGTAACCGCCCTTCCATTCCGGGTCATAGGGTTCGGGCTTGATCTCGGCGGCCATTTCCGGCGAGCAGCCCAGGTGGGTGCACAGGCCGACCAGCACGGAGATTTCCGGCTTGATCGAACGCAGCTCGGGACTGGCCTTGCGCACGTAGTCCGGCTGCTGGTCGGCGTTTTCGGACTTGGGGTCGCGCAGGCGGCCATCCAGCGTCGGCAGCGCGTCGAGCACCGCCTTGGAACGCTTGACGATCCAGATCGGCTGGCCTCGCCACTCCAGGATCAGGCGCTGCCCCTCCTGCAGCGCGCTGATGTCGGCATTCACCGGTGCGCCGGCCAGCTGGGCCTTGGCACTGGGATTCCATGACTTGATGAACGGGACTGCTGCGAAACCTGCCCCGACGGCCCCGACCACAGCGGTGGTGGCTGTGAGGAAGCGCCGGCGTCCGGCATTGACTGGATCGTTTACCCCATCGTTGGCCATCCGGCACTCCGATATTGATTAGGTGGCTTGCGCTGCCTGCGACCGGCGGAACCGGACCGCTCAGAATCGAATCTCCCCCGAGTTTAGCTGAACGTTCAGCGGCGGCACAACGCGATGAAACACGAGTCCATGACTTTTGTCACGTGCCCTTGGAACCATGCAGAGACACTCACTGGCGCGAGGCCAGTTCGCCGCGATAGCGGTCGGCCAGCTGCGCCACGCGCTTCACGTAGTACTGGGTTTCGTTATAGGGCGGCACGCCGCCATGGCGGTCCACCGCGCCCTCGCCGGCGTTGTAGCCGGCCGCGGCCAGCGTCAGGTCGCCGTTGAACCGGCGCAGCAGCCACGACAGGTACTGCACGCCGCCACGGATGTTCTGGGCGGCGTCGTAGGCATCGCTCACGCCGAAGCGGCGCGCGGTGGCCGGCATCAGCTGCATCAGCCCCTGCGCGCCGGCGCGGCTCAGCGCAGTGGGATTGAATGCCGATTCGGCGTGGATCACCGCGCGCACCACCGCTTCCTCGACCCCGAACTCGCGGGCCGCGGCGGCAATCTCGGCGTGGTAGGCCTGCGTATTGAGCCGCACCGTGCCGAAGTTGACGCCCGGGTTCGCGCCGCAGGCGTAGCAGCGCTCGATGTAGCTGTAACGGATGGTGCGCACCTCGCCCAAGCTGGCGACCTGCGCCGGCCGGGTGCTGGTGTAGTGGCGCACGCCGTCCTTCATGTATGAATAGACCTGTCCGCTGACCACCCGCTGGGCACGCCCGGCCGAAGCCGGCGCCGGCATCGGCGCGACGGCGGGCGATGCGACCCGGGCCGCCACCGGAGGCGGCGCGTCTCCATGGCCGATGGCCACGGCGGCCGGTGCGGCCGGCGTCGGCGCGGGCGCCACGAAGGCGCGGCGCGGCGCTTCGTGCGACGGCCGGTAACGGCCGACCACGCTGCAGCTGGCGCCGCCAATGCGCTTGCTGACGTAGTTGGGAACGCCGTCGCTGCCGATGCACTTGTACAGCGTGCCGGCACTGGCCGGCACGGCGACCAATGCGGCGGCAAGAATGCCTACGCTCCCCAGGAACCCCTTCATGGCGGCGAGTCTCCCAGCTTCCCCGGGGCTTGCCAAGTATTCGACCAGGCCAGGCATTCGACGCCGCGGGTGCCCCGGCACCGGCGGGCCGATACAATACCCGGCTCGAACGCGGCCCCTGGCCGCCTGCCCGCCCACCCGTCTGGAATAAGCGCCATGCCCGGGACGCCCGCCTCCCCCCTGCCGAACACGGCCGTTTCCGCCGTGCCTTCCGTTGAAATGAATACCCCCGAGCTGATCCCCCTGCCCGGCACCCGGCCGAAGGCGGCCGGCGGCGCGCGTGGAAAGCTCTACATCAAGACCCACGGTTGCCAGATGAACGAGTACGACTCGGCCAAGATGGCCGACGTGCTGGCGCAGGCCGAAGGCCTGGAGCTGACCGACAACCCCGAGGACGCCGACGTGGTGCTGGTCAACACCTGCTCCATCCGCGAGAAGGCGCAGGAAAAGGTGTTCAGCCAGCTCGGCCGCTGGAAGGAGCTCAAGGCCGGCGGCCGCGACGTCATCATCGGCGTCGGCGGCTGCGTCGCCTCGCAGGAAGGCGAGGCCATCGTCAAGCGCGCGCCCTACGTGGACCTGGTGTTCGGCCCGCAGACCCTGCACCGCCTGCCCGAGCTGATCCGCGCCCGCCGCGAGCAGAACCGGCCGCAGGTGGACATCAGCTTCCCCGAGATCGAGAAGTTCGACCGCCTGCCCGAGCCGCGTGCCGAGGGCCCGTCGGCCTTCGTGTCGATCATGGAAGGCTGTTCCAAGTACTGCTCGTTCTGCGTGGTGCCCTACACCCGCGGCACCGAGGTCAGCCGCCCGTTCGAGGACGTGGTGGTCGAATGCGCGCAGCTGGCCGCGCAGGGCGTGCGCGAGATCAACCTGCTCGGCCAGAACGTCAATGCCTATCGCGGGCCTTACGGCGATGGCGAATTCGCCGACCTCGGCCTGCTGATCCGCACCATCGCCGAGATCGACGGCATCGGCCGCATCCGCTTCACCACTTCGCACCCGCTGGAGTTCTCCGATTCGCTGGTGGACGCCTACCGCGACGTGCCCAAGCTGGCCAACTACCTGCACCTGCCGGTGCAGGCCGGCAGCGACCGCATCCTCAGCGCGATGAAGCGCGGCTACACCGCGCTCGAGTTCAAGGCCCGGATCCGCAAGCTGCGCGCGGTGCGCCCGGACATCTCGATCAGCTCGGACTTCATCGTCGGCTTCCCCGGCGAGACCGAGGCCGATTTCGAGAAGACCATGAAGCTGATCGAGGACGTGGGTTTCGACCAGAGCTTCTCCTTCATCTATTCGCGCCGCCCCGGCACGCCGGCCGCCGACCTGGAGGACACCACTTCCGAGGCCGAGAAGCATGCGCGCCTGTCGCGCCTGCAGGCGCACATCAACGACTACGCCGCCGGCATCTCCCGGCGGATGGTGGGCAGCGTGCAGACCGTGCTGGTCGAAGGCACCTCGCGCAAGGACGACAACGAGCTGACCGGCAAGACCGAGAACATGCGTTCGGTGAATTTCCCCGGCCCGAAGCGGCTGATCGGCCAGTTCGTCGACGTGGTCATCACCGAGGCGCTGACCAATTCGCTGCGCGGGCGCGTGGTGACCGACGCGGCCTGAACCGGCGGCGCCGGCCGCCGGCGCCCTTCAATCCAGCCGCTTGCGGAAGCGCAGGATCGCCAGCGCCATCATCGCCACGCTGAAGCCCGCCAGCGCCAGCGCGTCGGGCCACAGCTCCGGCAGCGTGGCCCCGCGCAGCATCACCCCGCGGATCAGCCGCATGAAATGCGTCAGCGGCAGCGCCTCGGCCAGCCACTGCGCCGGCCGCGGCATGCCGTCGAACGGGAACATGAAGCCGGACAGCAGCATCGACGGCAGGAACAGGAAGAAGGTCATCTGCATCGCCTGGAACTGCGACCGGGCGGCGGTGGAGATCAGCAGGCCGAGGCTGAGGTTGGCGACGATCAGCAGCATCGACACCGCGTAGACCGGCAGCAGGCCGCCGGCGACCGGCACCTCGAACAGCCAGGCGCCGAGCAGCAGGATCAGGCTGGTCTGCACCAGCCCCACGCCGATGTAGGGCAGCACCTTGCCCAGCATCAGCTCGGCGCTGGACACCGGCGTGGTGATCAGCATCTCCAGGTTGCCGCGTTCGCGTTCGCGCACGATGGCCATGGCGGTGAACATCACCAGGGTCATGGTGAGGATCACCCCGATCAGCCCCGGCACCACGTTGATGGCCGACTGCCGCTGCGGGTTGTACAGCGGCAGCACGCCGATCCGCGCGCCGGCGCGCGCAGTGGACAGGCGGCCGTCCAGCGGCATCTGCGCCAGCTGCCGCGCTGCGGCCTGCACCGAGGTATCGGCGCCGTCCACGATCACCTGCATCACCTCGCGGCCCTCGTCCAGGCGGCGCTCGAAATCCGGCGGCACGACGATGCCGACCTCGATGCGCCCGGCGCGGATCAGCGCCTGCAGCTCCTGCGGCGTGCGCGCCGCCGCCACCGGTTCGATCACGCCGGTGGACAGCATGTCCTGCACCAGCGCGCGCGAGCCGGCGGTATCGGCCTGGTCGGCGACCGCCGCCGGCAGGTGGCGCACGTCCAGGTTGATGGCATAACCGAACAGCAGCAGCTGCAGCGTGGGGATGCCGATCATCATCGCCAGGGTCATGCGGTCGCGCGCCATCTGCCGCAGTTCCTTGACCATGACGGCGTAGACCTGCGCCAGCTTCATGCCGCCGCCCCTTCCCCGCGGCGCGTGGCGGCGACGAATACGTCCTCCAGGCTGGGCTCGATGCGCTCCACTTCGGCCTGCAGGCCGTCCCGGCGCAGGGCCGCGGCCACCGCGCCGGGATCGCCGTGGCCGGGCGCGCACAGCACGCGCAGCGCGTTGCCCACCTGCGCCACCGACAGCACGCCCTCCACCGCGTGCAGCCGCTTCTGCGCCTGGCGCAGCGCGCCGCTGCGCACGCCCAGGGTGCGTCCGCGCAGGCGGCCGGTCAGTTCGGCGGGGCTGCCGTCGGCCACCAGCCGGCCGTGGTCGAGGATGGCGATGCGATGGCAGCGCTCGGCCTCGTCCATGTAGTGGGTGGAGACCAGCAGGGTGGTGCCGGCGTCGGCCAGGTCGAACAGCTTTTCCCAGAAGTCGCGGCGCGACTCGGGGTCGACCGCGCTGGTCGGTTCGTCGAGCAGCAGCAGCTGCGGTGAGTGCACCACCGCGCAGGCCAGGGCCAGGCGCTGCTTCTGGCCGCCGCTGAGCGTGCCGGCCGGTTGCCGCTGCAGGTCGCCCAGGCCATAGGCCTGCAGCAGTTCCTCCACCCGCGGCGCCCGGCGCGCGCGCGCCAGGCCCTGCACCGTCGCCAGGAACATCAGGTTCTCGCGCACGCTCAGGTCTTCGTACAGCGAGAAGCGCTGGGTCATGTAGCCGATGTGGCGGCGCAGCTCTTCCGCCTGGCGCGGAACCGACAGGCCGAGCACCTCGATTTCGCCCGCGCTCGGGGTAAGCAGGCCGCACAGCATGCGGATGGTGGTGGACTTGCCCGAGCCGTTCGGGCCGAGGAAGCCGTAGACCTGCGCGCGCGGCACGTCCAGGTCGATGCCGTCGACCGCGGCGAATCCGCCGAAGCGTTTGCCCAGCGAACGCGCGCGGATCGCCAGCCCGCCGGCGGCAGCGCCGGCCTCATTCATGCGCGGCGTCCGCCAGCCGCACCTGCACCGGCGCGCCCACCGGCTGGCCATTGGCGCTGGCCGGCAGCTGCACTTCGGCCAGGTAGCTCAGCCGCTCGGCATCGCTGCCGGACAGGGCGTAGTACGGCGTGAACACAGGCTCGCTGCGGATCATCCGCACCCGCCCCTGGTACACCGTGTCGCCGCCGGCCACCGTGACCGGCAGGGTCTGGCCGATGGCGATGCGCTGGCGCACCGATGCCGGCACGTAGATGCGCGCGTAAGGCGCCTGCCCGACCAGCATGATCGCCAGGGTGGCGCCGACCGGCGCCTGGTCGCCGGCCTTGTACGGCAGGCTGTCGATGCGGCCGTCGCGCGGGGCGACGATGTCCAGCCGTTCCAGGTTGACCGCCTGCACCGCCGCGTCGGCCTGCGCCGCCTGCAGCGCCGCTTCGCCCTGGGCTATTTCCTCCACGCGCGTGCCGTTGCGCAGTTCCAGCAGCGCCTGCTGCGCGGTGCGCACCTGCGCCCGGGCATCGTCGGCCGCCGCGCGGGCGCGGTCGACGTCGGCCGCCGCCACCAGCTGCCGGCGGCCCAGCGGCTGCAGCCGCGCGTAATAGGCACTGGCATCGCGCGCCCGTGCCTGCGCGGCCGCCAGTTGCGCCTGCGCCTGCGCGACCTGCTCGCGGCGCGGCCCGTTGATCAGTTCGCGCAACGACTGCTCGCGCTGGCTGGCCTGCGCCTGCGCGCTCTGCAGCTGCGAGCGGACGCGTTCGGGTTCCAGCCGCAGCAGGCGGGTGCCGGCACGGACCTGGTCGCCCTCGCGCACGTCCAGCGCGACGATCCGCTCGGAGGCCGGCGCCGGCAGGCTGATGCGGTCCCACTCCAGCGTGCCCAGCAGCGGCTCGGGTTCGCGCCGGCAGCCGGTGGCCGCCACGACGATGCCCAGCGCCAGCCCCATCATCCCGATACGCCTGTTCATGTCCCGGCTCTTCCTCATGCCCGACTCCCGTGGCCCGACGCCGTCGCCCCGTACCGGGAAACGCCGCGTGGCCACTGCGGCAACCCGCCGCGCACGATTATCCATGGCCGCGCCAGGCGCATGGTGATTTTCTGGCCAGCCCGGCGTACACGCCGCCATGGCAAGGCCCGCGGCAGGATATCCACAGCTTCGCCGCACCCGCATCCACATGGCCTGTGGAGAACCCGGGCCATCGCCCACGCTGGTGGATGCACTGCCGCGGCGGTACTCTTCCCGGCCCCGGGCAGGGCCCCCTCCCGCGCCGCAACCGCTGCAGAAATGACCGCCACCACCCAACGCGACTTCACCCTCGACCCGGCCGACAACGAGCGGCTGGCCAACCTCGCCGGTCCCTTCGACGAGAACCTGCGCCAGATCGAACTGCGCCTGGGCGTGCAGATCGCCAACCGCGGCAACGTGTTCCGCGTCAGCGGGCCGGGCCGGACCGCGGGCGAGGCCGAAAGGCTGCTCAAGGCGCTCTACGAGGAAGCGGCCGACACCACGCTGGACAGCCATGCCATCCACCTGCTGCTGAGCCGCGCCAATGTCGAGCAGGTGGCCGGGCGCGCCTACGAGGCGCAGGAGGTGGCGATCAAGGTCAAGCGCGGCACCGTGCGCGGCCGTGGCCAGAACCAGTCGCGCTACCTGCACCAGATCGCCACCCACGACATCAACTTCGGCATCGGCCCGGCCGGTACCGGCAAGACCTTCCTGGCCGTGGCCATGGCGGTGGAAGCGCTGAACGAATCGCGCGTGCAGCGCCTGATCCTGGTGCGCCCGGCGGTGGAAGCCGGCGAGAAGCTGGGCTTCCTGCCCGGCGACCTCACCCAGAAGGTCGACCCCTACCTGCGCCCGCTGTACGACGCGCTGTACGAAATGCTCGGCGTGGAGAAGGTCGCCAAGCTGCTGGAGAAGAACGTCATCGAGATCGCGCCGCTGGCCTACATGCGCGGACGCACGCTCAACGACGCCTTCGTGATCCTGGACGAGGCGCAGAACACCACCATCGAGCAGATGAAGATGTTCCTGACCCGCCTGGGCTTCGGCTCCACCGCGGTGGTCACCGGCGACCTCACCCAGACCGACCTGCCCAAGCACGTCAAATCCGGCCTGCGCGACGCCATCGAGGTGCTGCGCGACGTCGAGGGCGTGAGCTTCACCTTCTTCGAATCGCGCGACGTGGTCCGCCACCCGCTGGTGGCGCGCATCGTCAGCGCCTACGACCGCCGCGACCTGCAGCGGGTCAACCCCGGGGCGGAGTAAGGCGCCTACACTGCCGGCACCGAACCGCACAGGAGGTGCCATGTCCCGTTTCCGTCTGCTGTCTGCCCTGCTGGGTGCCCTGGCTGTCGCCGCCAGCGTCCCGGCGGCCGCAAAGAAGAAAGACACGCGCGCCTACATCGAAACCAGCTACCTGGTCGCCCCAAGGCAGGTGGACGATTTCGTGCTCGAACAACACACCTTCGATCCGGCGCGGAAACATGCGGGCGCCGGCTTCCGCTATGCGCTGAAGGACCATCAGGAAATCCGCTTCGACGTCTACGTCTACCCCGCCGGGCGGATGGCCCAGGACATGGCGGTCCGGGAGGGCATGGACGCCTTCCGCCGCGATCTGCGGCTCGCCGACGAACAGGGCACCTACACGCAGCTGCGCGAGTTGCAGCAGGACAGGTTCCCGCTGCCGCCGCCGGAGGCGCACGACGGCCCGCCCGCCAACGACGTGGACGCGGCGGTACGCAGGGCGAAGGCCGAAGCCGGGCAGCTCGTCGGCCAGAAGCTGCAACTGGGCATGCGCCTGCCGCCCCACGACTGGCCCATGTATTCCAACGGCTACCTGTTCTACAAGCAGCTCTACTACTTCAAGCTGCGCGCCACGGCCGCCCAGGCGCGTATTTCGCCTGATGAATTCAACGCACTGAGCGACCGTGCCGCACGCCTGCTGGTCCCGGCCCTGCAGGTAGCCAATGTCGGCGGCTGCGCAGGCGGCACCCTGCATGTTTCCACCGACGCGACGCCGGAGCAGAGCGTGGTGCAGCTGGTCCGCCAGCTCACCCTGCTCACGGGCAACAACTGCCATTCGTCCGTCGAGGACGCGGGCATCGCGGACCAGCGCGCCACGGCCGAAATCGTCGAAATCGCCTTCGACGCGGACGAATGGAAGTCGCAGTGAACCGGCTTGCGCGCGATACTGTGCGCCTCCGCACCGCCTGATCGCTGGAACCTGCCATGACCAAGGGCCCCGTCCGTCTCGATGTCGCCGTCAGCTATGCCCTGCCCCGCGCCGGCCTGCCGGCGGCGGTGAGTTTCCGGCGCTGGGTCGCCGCCGCGCTGAAGGGACGCATCCGCGAGGCCGACCTGGCCATCCGCGTTGTCGACGCCAGGGAGGGCCGGTCGCTGAACCGTCACTACCGTGGCAAGGACTACGCGACCAACGTGCTCAGCTTCCCCGCGGAAGTGCCTGAGGGCCTGCCCAAGGGCGTCAAGTTCCCGCTGCTAGGCGACCTGGTGATCTGCGCGCCGGTGGTGGCGCGCGAGGCCGCGGAGCAGCGCAAGCCGCTCAATGCCCACTACACGCACCTGACCGTGCACGGCGTGCTGCACCTGCTCGGCTGGGACCACGAGGACGACAAGGAGGCCGAGGCGATGGAACAGCTCGAACGCGAGATCCTGGCCGACCTGGGCATCGCCGATCCCTACGCCGGCGAGCACTGACGGTGCTTCCGGCCCTCGGTTGAAGCCGGCGTCGATTCGGCATTCAATGGCGCCACACCCGCCAGCCGAGGCATTCAGGATGAACGACCACGCGCCGACCCCGCCTCCGCGCGTTTCGCGCCAGCGCATGGGATCCACCCTGCGCATGCTGGCCGGCGCCGTGTTCTGCATGTCGTTCGCGGCCACCTGCTATCTGTCGCTGTTTTCCCCTGCCTTCGGCCCGCGGATGACTCCCCTGGCGCATCTGCAGGTCGCGCTGGGGTGTGCGGGCCTGTCCCTGCTGACGGCGCCCGTGGGCTGGCGGGCAATCGCCAGCCTGTTGGCCAGACGCCCGGTCGCCGCCATGCCGTTCTTCCGTGCATCCCCGCTCATGCTGGGCCTGGCATTCGCACTGGCGGCCCTGTACCTGTATCTGGCCCCCGGGTTCTACGCGGCGCTGGGAACATTGACCCTTCAGATCGGAACGTCCATCGTCCTGCTGGCGCTGCTGGCCGTGGTGAACCTCCTGCTGCTGTGCACGCTGCTGGTCATCCCGCTGGTCCTGTCGCTGCGTCTGCTGGGATGGGGCGGCGGCTGGCTGTGGCGACGGCTGGCCGTGCGCTGATCCTTTTCGCATCCAATGGACAACTCCGTTCCCGTGCCTACGATCCGCCTGTTCCCGCTGCTGCTCGCCGCCACGCTGCCCAGCGCCGCGCTCGCCGATCCGGCCATCGACCTGCCCGCGCTGATCGAATGCCGCCAGGGCGTGAGCGATTTCACCGCGCTGGCGCCGATCGCCGCCGACCCGCTCAAGGCCGTCGCGCTGGGCTGGCGGCCGCTGCCGCAGGGCAACCTGTTCATGAACGAGTACAGGCTGAACACGCCGGTGACCGTATTCGGCCACCCGGCCGACCATATCGCCATGGCCGGCTCCAGCATCATGGCGATCCTCGACCTGGCCGACCCGCGCCCCCTGGCCAAAACCCTGGGCCTGGAAACCGGCTACGACGCCGACGGCAAGTTCATGGCCGGGCGCGAGCTGGTCAGCCGCGACGTCAACGACGCCAGGACCGGCGAGGCGCTGATCGAGTCGGTGATCCTGAGCGTGTCCAACGTCAAATCCCACCCGGGCAAGACGTTGGCAGGCTGCACCTACAGCCTGGACCTTCCGGCCGAAAACGAGGCACCGGCCGCGGCTCCGGGCACCCCCACGGACACGCCGCCGGCCTGAGCGGGCGGCCGCGGACATCCTGCTAGACTTCCCTCACCGCCCGGTCCGCCGGGTGCCCTGATTGAAGAGATGTCCGAAGACGACAGTAGTACCGCCCCGGAGCAGGGCGAAAAGAAACGCGGCTGGCTCGAACGCCTGAGCGCGGCCTTCTCCGGCGAACCCCATACCCGCGACGAGCTGCTGGCCGTGCTGCAGACGGCCGAGCAGGACGGCCTGATCGCCGCCGATACCCTGCGCATGATGGAAGGCGCCGTCGCCGTGGCCGAGCTGACCGTCGGCGATGTCATGATCCCGCGCTCGCAGATGGTCTCGCTGCCGGTCGAGCAGCCCTTCCTGGAACTGATGAAGCAGGTGGTCGAATCCGGCCATTCGCGCTTCCCCGTGCACGGCGAGAACAAGGACGACGTGCTCGGCATCCTGCTGGCCAAGGACCTGCTGCGCGGCGTGGTCGCCGACAACAGCCATGCCAGCGTCCGCGAGCTGCTGCGCCCGGCGGTGCTGATCCCCGAGTCCAAGAAGCTCAACGTGCTGCTCAAGGAGTTCCGGCTTTCGCGCAACCACATGGCGATCGTGGTGGACGAATACGGCGGCGTGGCCGGCCTGGTCACCATCGAGGACGTGCTGGAGCAGATCGTCGGCCAGATCGACGACGAACACGACGAGGCCGAGGACCACACCGCGCAGATCGCCATCCAGGCCGACGGTCGCTACGTGGTCGATGCGCTCACCGCGATCGAGGATTTCAACGAGCGCTTCGGCGCGGACTTCTCCGACGACGACTACGACACCATCGGCGGCCTGGTCACCGAGGCCATCGGCCACCTGCCCGAGATCGGCGACGAACTCGCCCTGGACCGCTTCGTGTTCCGCGTCGCGCGCGCCAATGCGCGGCGGGTGCAGGCGTTCCACGTCACCGTGCTGCCCCCCGACGCGCAGGACGAAGCTTGACCGGCCCGCGTCTTTCCCGGCTGCCGCGCCCGGCCTCCCTGTTCGCACGCGTGCTGGCGTGCGCGCTGCTGTGCCTGCTGGCGACCGGCGTGGCCCAGGCCGTGCCTGCCGCCGGCGACGCCGCGCCCCGCGCGCCGCGCATCGGCGTGGTGACGATGCAGCCGGGCGAGGTGTTCTTCGAGCGTTTCGGCCACGACGCCCTGGTCGTGGCCGATCCCGACGGCGGCCCGGCCATCTCCTACAACTTCGGCTTCTTCGACCCGTCCGAGCCGGACTTCATCGGCAACTTCGTGCGCGGGCGGATGATGTACTACCTGGTCGCGCTGCCGCTGGACGAAGACCTGGCGCAGTACCGCGACGCCGGGCGCGGCGCTTCCATCCAGTGGCTGGATCTGCCGCCGCAGCAGGCGCGGGCGCTGGCCGACGACCTGGCCGAGCGCTCCCGCCCGGAGAACGCGCGCTACCGCTACGACTACTTCACCGCCAACTGCTCGACCATGGTGCGCGACGCGCTGGACCGCGCCATGGGCGGTGGCCTGCAGTCGCAGCTGGCCGGGCGTTCGCGGGGCAATTCCTACCGCAGCGAGGCGGTGCGGCTGGCCTCGCCGTCGCCGTGGATGTGGCTGGGCTTCGACCTCGGCCTTGGTCCGTGGGCCGACCAGCCGCTGTCGCGCTGGCAGGAAGCCTTCGTGCCGATGCGCCTGGCCGATGGCCTGCGCGAGGTCCGCAACAGCGAGGGGCGGCCGCTGGTGCAGGCCGAACAGGAACTGCTGCCGCAGCGGCTGGCGCCGGAACCGGCCGAATACCAGCGCACCTGGTGGCCGTGGCTGCTGGTCGGCCTGGCGCTGGCCGGTGCGGTGTTCGCCGCGCGCCGCCACCGCCGCGTGCTGGGCGGCCTGGCCCTGCCCTTCTGGCTGTTCTGTGGCCTGGCCGGCCTGCTGCTGGCCTACCTGTGGGGCTGGAGCGAACACCGCGCCGCCTGGGGCAACCGCAACCTGCTGCTGCTCAGCCCGCTGGCGCTGGCGCTGCTGCCGGGCGCATGGCAGCTGCTGCGCGGGCGCCAGCCCGGCCGCGCGTTCGGCGCGCTGCTGTGGGCGGTAGCCGCCATCGCCACGCTGTCGCTGCCGCTGCACTGGCTGTCGCTGCAGGCGCAGTTCAACATGCAGTGGATCGTGCTGCTGCTGCCGGTCCACCTGGCGCTGGCGCTGGTGCTGGGCCGCCGCGGCTTGGCGGCCTCCCCGCGCTGAGGCACGATGCGGCCATGGACCTCGGCAATTCTCCCGCGGCAGCGCCCGCCAATCCGCCCTGTGTCATCAACTGCACCTGGTACGGCGAGGACGGCACGCTGCGCAACCTCGCGCTGGATTCGATCAGCGACGTGCTCGAAGCCAGCAGCCGGGGCTTCGTCTGGGTCGGCCTGTACGAGCCCGACGACGCCGTGCTGGAAAAGGTGCAGGCCGAGTTCGGCCTGCACGACCTGGCCATCGAGGACACGCGCAAGGCGCACCAGCGGCCCAAGGTGGAAACCTACGGCAACTCGCTGTTCGTGGTGGTGCACACCGCGCAGGTGGTGGAGGAGCGCATCCGCTATGGCGAGACCCACGCCTTCCTCGGCCCGCGCTACCTGGTGACGGTGCGCCACGGCGCCTCGCTGTCGTACGCGCCGGTGCGCGCGCGGCTGGAACGCGAGCACGACCTGGTGGCGCTGGGGCCCTCGTTCTGCCTGTACGCGGTGCTCGACGCGGTGGTGGACAACTACCTGCCGATCACCGACAGCTTCCGCGACACGCTGGATTCGCTGGAGAAGGACATCTTCGCCGAGAATTACCGACGCCGTACCGTCATCCGCCTGTACGACCTCAAGCGCGAGCTCAACAAGATGCGGCTGGCGGTCACCCCGCTGCAGGACGCGCTGTCGCAGCTGCAGCGCAACCCGGCGCAGCTGCTCAACGACGAGGCGCGGCTGTACCTGCGCGACGTGCAGGACCATGCCGCGCGGGTCAACGACGCCATCGACACCCTGCGCGAGATGCTCGGCACCGCGCTGAGCGTGAACCTGTCGCTGGTCACCCTGGCGCAGGGCGAGACGGTCAAGCGGCTCGGCGCCTGGGCGGCGCTGCTGGCCGCGCCAACTCTGATCACCAGCTGGTACGGCATGAACTTCAAGGGCATGCCCGAACTGGACGACCGCTATGGCTACCCGCTGCTGATCGTCGTCGTCGGCACCGTCTGCTGGGTGCTGTACCGGCTGTTCAAGCGCTCGGGCTGGCTGTAGGCCCGCGCCGCCGCGGCCGCCCGCGGCCATCCAACCCATCACTGCCTTCCGGGGGACTTCATGCAGAACGACGCCATTCTCGATAGCCGCCGCCGGCTTTTCCTGCGTACTTCGCTGGCCGCCGGCGCCGCGGCCCTGCCGCTGCTCGGCCCCTCTGGCGCCGCACTGGCCGCCGCGGAGGACGGCAAGGCGTCCGCACTTCCCGAATCCATCCGCGCGCTCGAACCGGTCGCGCACCGCGTGGTGCCCATCAGTGCCGACGAGCGCAGGCAGCGCCTGGCACGGGCGCAGCAGCTGATGGACGAACACGGGATCAACGCGGTGTTCATCGGCGCGGGGACGTCGCTGACCTACTTCACCGGCATGCACTGGTGGAACAGCGAGCGCCTGACCGGCGTGGTCCTGCCGCGATCGGGCGAGCCGGTCTACGTCACGCCCGAGTTCGAGCGCGGCCGCACGCTGGAGCAGATCAAGCTCGGCAACGACGTACGCGGCTGGCAGGAGGACGAGGATCCCTACGCGCTGGTCGCGCAGGTGCTGCGCGGGTTCGGCGCCGCCAGCGGCACGGTCGGCATCGAGGAAACCGTGCCGTTCTTCCGCAGCAAGGGCATCATGGACGCCCTGCCCCACGCCACCTTCGTCGATGCCTGGCCGGTCACCGCCGGCTGCCGGCGCATCAAGAGCCCGGCCGAACTGGCGCTGATGCGCCTGGCCAACCAGACCACGCTGGCGGTGTACGAGGCCGTGTGGAAGGCGCTGGCGCCGGGCATGACCGAGGACGACATCGCCGGGCTGGTGGCCCTAGCCTATGCGCGTACCGGCCTGCGCGGCAGCGCCGACGTCAACATCGGCAAGTACACCGCCTCGCCGCACGGCTCGGACGCGCCGCAGCGGCTCACCGAAGGCACGCCGGTCATCTTCGACGGCGGCTGCAGGGCAGATGGCTACACCAGCGACATCACCCGCACCGTGGTGCTGGGCCAGGCGGGCGACGACATCCGCCGCGTCTTCGACATCGTGCTGAAGGCGCAGACCAGCGCGCTGCAGGCCGCACGCCCCGGCGTGGCGATGGAAGCGCTGGACGCGGCCGCGCGCAAGGTCATCGTCGATGCCGGCTACGGCCCGGACTACACCTATTTCAGCCACCGCCTCGGCCACGGCATCGGCATGGACATGCACGAGTGGGATTACCTGGTCCGCGGCAACAGGCACCTGCTCGAACCGGGCATGACCTTCAGCGACGAACCCGGCATCTACATCCCGGACAGGTTCGGCGTGCGCCTGGAGGACATCCTGCACATCACCGCCGACGGCGCCGAACTGCTGACCCCGCAGAGCCCGTCGATCGACCATCCGTTCGGCTGACGGAATCCCGGCAGGAGCGGCTTCAGCCGCGAACGGGGCTTTCCCTGCGAAAAGCCATCGCGACTGAAGTCGCTCCTACCGGTGTACTGCGATGCCGCCGAGCCCACCGGCGCCGCTCCTTCGGCTGCGAGAATCACTGTAGGAGCGGCTTCAGCCGCGAACGGGGCCTTACCTGCGAAAACCTCGCGACTGAAGTCGCTCCTACGGGTGTGCAGTGTCATCGGCGGCGCGAGTTGCCGGCGTCCCCTGCCGACCGGAAAACCGGCTCAGGCCACGTAGATCGTCTTGATGTTGGTGAACTCGCGGATGCCGTGCTCGGCCAGCTCGCGGCCGAAGCCCGAGCGCTTGGTGCCGCCGAACGGCAGCCGCGCATCGCTCCTGACCACCGCGTTGACGAAGGCCGCGCCGCACTGCAGCTGCGCGGCGACCCGCTCGCCGCGCGCGGCGTCGCGCGTCCACACGGCGCCGCCCAGGCCGAAACTGGTGTCGTTGGCCACGCGCACCGCCTCGGCCTCGTCCTTCACCCGCAGGATCGACGCCACCGGACCGAACAACTCCTCTTCATAGGCCGACATGCCCGGCACCACGTGGTCGAGAATCGAGGCCGGGTAACCCGCATGGGTGCCGGCCAGCGGTTCGCAGCCCAGCAGCGGCCTGGCCCCCTTGTCGATGCTCTCGCGCACCTGCCGGTGCAGGCCCTCGCGCAGGTCGGCGCGGGCCATCGGCGCCAGCGTGGTGGCCTCGTCCTGCGGGTCGCCGTATACCCGCGCCTTCGCCGCCTCGACGAAACGCCGCACGAAGGCGTCGGCGATGGCGTCGACCAGCACGAAGCGCTTGGCGGCGATGCAGGTCTGCCCGGCATTGTCGAAACGCGACTTCACCGCCGCGGCGACGGCGGCGTCCAGGTCGGCGTCGTCCAGCACCACGAAGGCGTCGCTGCCGCCCAGTTCCATTACGCACTTCTTCAGCTGTTCACCGGCGTTGGCGGCGATCGAGCGCCCGGCGCGCTCGCTGCCGGTCAGCGTGACCGCCTTGACCCGGCGGTCGCGCAGCACGTCAGCGGCCTGGTCGTTGTCGATGTGCAGCACGTCGAACACGCCGGCCGGCACGCCGGCATCGGCCAGCACCGCGGCGATCAGGTCGGCGCAGCCGGGCACGTTGCTGGCGTGCTTGAGCAGGGCCACGTTGCCGGCCATCAGCGACGGCGCCAGGAAGCGGAACACCTGCCACACCGGGAAGTTCCAGGGCATCACCGCCAGCACGCAGCCGATCGGCTGGTAGACGACATAGCTGCGCTGTGCCTCGGTCGCGATCGGCTGCGGGCTGAGATAACCGGCGGCATGGTCGGCGTAGTATTCGCAGGCCGCCGCGCTCTTCTCGATCTCGGCCAGACCTTCGCCGCGCAGCTTGCCCATCTCCAGGGTCATCGTGCGTTGGATCTCGTCGCGGCGCGCGCGCAGCCCCGCGGCCACCTTGCGCAGCAGCGCGCCGCGCTGCTCCAGCGCCAGCCCCGACCACGCCGGGAACGCCGCCTCGGCGGCCGCCAGCCGCTGCTCGACGGCAACGGCGCTCATCAGCTCGACCGTGCGCAGGACACGGCCGTCGAAGGGGTTGAGGGTCTGGTACGAAGTCATGGCGCTGCACCTGCATCCAACGAAGGCCCGCAGGATAGCGCCGGCGATGTTGCGGCTGCGTCGACTGCGTGCATGCCGGGCAAGCCCGGCACTGCAGGGGCGGCACGCGGATGCGGGGCCTGCCCCGCATGAAGCCAGGTGCGCCTCAGCCGTTGTCCTGCAGCGCCAGCTGCATGTCGCGCTGGCGCCGCTTCTCGGCGCGGGCGGAAATCCACCAGCCGACGAAGGCCACGGTCGATACCGCCAGCACCAGCAGGGTGGCCAGGGCGTTGATCTTCGGGCTCACGCCCATGCGCACCGAGGCGAAGATCTTCATCGGCAGCGTGGTCGAGCTGGGGCCGGCGACGAAGCTGGCGATCACCACGTCGTCCAGCGACAGGGTGAAGGCCAGCAGCCAGCCGGACAGCAGCGCCGGGGCGATGATCGGCAGGGTGATCAGGAAGAACACCTTGAGCCGGTTGGCGCCCAGGTCCATGGCCGCCTCTTCCAGCGAGCGGTCCAGTTCCTGCAGGCGCGAGGACACCACCACGGTCACGAAGGAAATGGTGAAGGTGACATGCGCGATCCAGATCGCCACCACGCCCTTGGACGGCAGCCCGAACAGGCCGCCCATCGACACCAGCATCAGCAGGATCGACAGGCCGATGATCACTTCCGGCATCACCAGCGGCGCGGTCACCAGCGCGCCGAACACGGTCTTGCCGGGGAAGCGCCGGAAGCGGGTCATCGCCATCGCCGCCATGGTGCCTAGCACCATCGACGCGGTGGCGGTCCAGAACGCGACCTTGAGGCTGACCCAGGCCGCTTCCAGCAGCTGCCGGTCGCGCAGCAGTTCGCCGTACCAGCGCGTGGAGAAGCCCGCCCACACCGTCGCCAGCCGCGAGGAATTGAACGAATACAGCACCAGCAGCAGGATCGGCAGGTACAGGAAGGCGAAGCCGAGCAGCAGCACGCTCCAGCCCAGCCAGCGTTGGCCGCGGCCCCCGCTCATGCCAGCTTCCCTTCCAGCGCGCGCTGCTGGGAACGGTTGAAGACGAGGATCGGGATCAGCAGCAGGATGAGCATCACGATCGCCACCGCCGAGGCCAGCGGCCAGTCGCGGTTGTTGAAGAACTCGCCCCACAGCACGCGGCCGATCATCAGCGTGTCCGGGCCGCCGAGCATTTCCGGGATGACGAACTCGCCCACCGCCGGGATCATCACCAGCATGCAGCCGGCGACGATGCCGCTGCGCGACAGCGGCAGGGTGATGCGCACGAACGCCTGCCACGGCCTGGCGCCGAGGTCGTAGGCCGCTTCCAGCAGGCGGTGGTCGAGCTTGACCAGGTTGGCGTACAGCGGCAGCACCATGAACGGCAGGTAGCAGTAGACGATGCCGATATAGGCCGCCAGCGGCGTGTAGAGGATGCGCAGCGGTTCGTCGATCAGGCCCATGCCCATCAGCGCGCGGTTGACCAGGCCGTTGCTGTCGAGGATGCCGATCCAGGCGTAGACGCGGATCAGGAACGAGGTCCACGACGGCAGCACCACCAGCATCATGGCGATGTTGCGCGCCGACGGCGACATGCGCGAGATCACGTAGGCCATCGGGTAGCCGATCAGCAGGGTCAGCAGCGTGGAGACCAGCGCGATCCGGATCGAGCTCAGGTAGGCCACCACGTACTGGCTGTCGGCGAACAGCTGGGTGTAGTTGCCCAGGTTGAGGTTGACGGTGAAGGCGTTGTCCACGTACGCCACGATGGCCGTATACGGCGGCATCGCCACGGCCATCTTCGCGAAGGAGATCTTCAGCACGATCAGGAACGGGATGGCGAAGAACAGCAGCAGCCACAGGTAGGGCACGCCGATCACGCCGGCGCGCGTGCCCGGCAGCCAGCGCCGCCACCCCGCCGGGTTCGGCCCGCGCGCGCTCATGAGGTCAGCACCACGCCGTCGTTGTCGTCCCAGCTCACCCAGACCTCGTCGTTCCAGGTGATGCCGTCGCTGTCCCAGCGCTTCATGTTGGCGAAGTTGGACAGGATCTTGGCGCCGCTGGGCAGGCGCACGTGGTACACGGAGTGGCTGCCGAAATAGGCGATGTCCTCGACCACGCCGAACGCCTTGTTGCTGTCGCCCTCCGGCTCGTCCTTGGCGATGTGCACCTTCTCCGGGCGCAGCGCGAACGCCACCGGCTGCCCTTCGTAACCGGTGATGCCGTGGCCGACGTAGATCGGCGCCGGGAAATCGGCGGTACGCACGGTGACGTATTCGGGCAGGTCCTCGTCGATCACGCCCTCGAACAGGTTCACCGAGCCGATGAAGCCGGCGACGAAGCGGTTGGCCGGCTGCTCGTAGATGTCGTCCGGCTTGCCGATCTGCTGGATCCAGCCCTGGTCCATCACCGCGATGCGGGTGGCCATGGTCATGGCCTCTTCCTGGTCGTGGGTGACCATCACGCAGGTCACGCCCAGCTGCTCGATGATGTTGACCAGCTCCAGTTGCATCTTCGAGCGCAGCTTCTTGTCCAGCGCGCCCATCGGCTCGTCCAGCAGCAGCAGCTTCGGCCCCTTGGCCAGCGAGCGCGCCAGCGCCACGCGCTGCTGCTGCCCGCCGGAAAGCTGGTGCGGCTTGCGCTTGCCCAGCTTCTGCAGCTGCACCAGCTCCAGCATCTCGCCGACGCGGCGGGCGATGGCATCTTTCGCCATGCCGTCCTGCTTCAGGCCGAAGGCGATGTTCTGCTCCACGGTCATGTGCGGGAACAGCGCATAGGACTGGAACATCATGTTGATCGGCCGCTCGTAGGGCGGCAGCGCGTTGATCTCCTGCCCGTCGAGCAGGATCCTGCCGCGGGTCGGCGTCTCGAAGCCGGCCAGGCAGCGCAGCAGCGTGGACTTGCCGCTGCCCGAGCCGCCGAGCAGGGCGAAGATCTCGCCCTTGCGCACGTCCAGGTTGACGTCGTCGACGGCGACGAAGCCGTCGAATTCCTTGCGCAGGTCGCGGATGGACAGGTAGCCGGGTTCGCTGTTCAGGGCGGCGGCGTCGGGGGGAGCGTCAACAGGCATGGGCAGTTCCCGGGAGCAGCATGGGAGGGGCTACTTTCCCCTTCTCCCCTCGGGAGAAGGTGCCCCGAAGGGGCGGATGAGGGTACGGGCGAAGCTCGTGCAGCCAAACATTGCGAGGGCTCCGCCCCGACCCTCTCCCCAACCCCTCTCCCGATGGGAGAGGGGCTTCAAACGGGTCCGTCACCGGCCGGTCTTGATCTCGGTCCACAGCCGGGTGTAGAGCTTGTCCACTTCCGGCGGGTTGATGGCGTAGGTGAACATCTTCGCCGCCACGTCCTGCGGCGGGTAGATGGTCCTGTCCTCGCGGATCGCCGCGTCCACCAGCGGCGTGGCCGGCTTCACCGGGTTGGCGTAGTGGGTGACGTTGGTGTTGTTGGCGGCCACCTGCGGCTCGAGCAGGTAGTTGATGAACGCATAGGCGTTCTCGGGATGCTTGGCGTCCTTGGGGATGGCCAGCATGTCGAACCACTGCGGCGCGCCTTCCTTCGGGATGGAATAGGCCACTTCCACGCCGTTGCCGGCCTCCTCGGCGCGGTCGCGCGCCTGGATGATGTCGCCCGACCAGCCCACCACCAGGCAGGTGCTGCCGTTGGCCAGCGAGCCGACGTACTGGCTGGAGTGGAAGTTCTGCACGTAGGGGCGGATGCTCTTGAGCAGGTCGGCGGCCTTCTGGATGGTGGCCGGGTCGGTGCTGTGCGGGTCCAGGCCCAGGTAGTGCAGCGCGATCGGGATCATGTCCGCCGGGGTGTCCAGGAGGGTGACACCGCAGTCCTTCATCTTGGCGATGTTCTCCGGCTTGAACACCAGGTCCCAGCTGCCGGCGATGTCGGTGCTGCCGCCGAAGCGCTCCTTGAGCTTGGCCACGTTGTAGCCGATGCCGGTGGTACCCATCATGTACGGCACGCCGTACTTGTTCTCCGGGTCCTGCCCGGCGATGCGCGCCATCACCTCCGGATCGAGGTTGGCCAGGTTCGGGATCCTGCTCTTGTCCAGCGGCAGGAACACGCCGGCCTGGATCTGGCGGCCGAAGAAGTTCAGCGTCGGCACCACGATGTCGTAGCCGCTGTTGCCGGTCAGCAGCTTGGTCTCGACCATCTCGTCGCTGTCGAACACATCGTAGGTGACCCGGATGCCGGTCGCCTTCTCGAAGTTCGGGATGGTGTCCTCGGCGATGTAATCCGAGTAGTTGTAGACGTTGAGGACCTTGGCCTCGCCGCCGTCGGCGGTGCTGGCGCTCTCTTCCTTGCCGCCGCAGGCGGCGAGCAGGGACATGGCAACGCCAATGGTCAGGATGCGCAGATTCATGGGTTCTCCAGTGGGATCCGGGAGGGGCCGGCTGAACCGGCGGGCGGAACATTGTCCCACGAAGCCCCTGCAGGGGCGACGTCGGCCGCGACCGGGCCGGATCGGCAAAGCCCGGCCGCGGCCAGCGCCGCAGCCCGGGTCCTCATACGTTGAGCAGCAGGAATTCCCGCTCCCAGGAGCTGATGACGCGGAAGAAGGTCTCGTATTCCTTGCGCTTGACCGAGACATAGGCCCGGCAGAAGCGGCGGCCGAGCAGTTCCTGCAGCGGCTGGCAGCCTTCCAGCCCGTCCAGCGCCTCGCCCAGCGAGCGCGGCAGCGCGTAGCCCGGCGCCTTGGCGTTGCCGGCGATCGGTGCGGTCGGGGTGAGCTTCTCTCGGATGCCGAGCAGGCCGCAGGCCAGGGTCGCGGCCATCGCCAGGTAGGGGTTGGCGTCGGAGCCGGCGAAGCGGCTTTCCACGCGGCTGTTCTCCAGGCTGTCGATCGGCACGCGCAGGCCGCAGGTGCGGTTGTCGAAGCCCCATTCCACGTTGCTCGGCGAAACCTCGCCGAACACCAGCCGGCGGTAGGAGTTCACGTTCGGCGCGAAGAACGCCATCGCCATCGGCACGTACTTCTGCAGCCCGCCCAGGTACTGCATGAACAGCGCGCTGTACTCGCCCTCGCCCTCGCCGGCGAACACGTTGGCGCCGTCGCGGGTGCGCAGCAGGCTCTGGTGGATGTGCATCGCGCTGCCGGGCTCGTTCTCCATCGGCTTGGCCAGGAAGGTGGCGTACACGCCGTGGCGCAGCGCCGCCTCGCGCATGGTGCGCTTGAACAGGAACACCTGGTCGGCCAGCGCCATGGCGTCGGCGTGGGTGAAGTTCACCTCCAGCTGCGCCGCGCCGGATTCGTGGATCAGCGTGTCCACGTCCAGCTGCATCGCGTCGCAGTAGTCGTACATCAGGTCGAGGATGGGGTCGAACTCGTTGACCGCGTCGATCGAGTACGACTGGCGCGCGGTTTCCGGGCGGCCGGAGCGGCCGGCCGGCGGCAGCAGCGGGAAATCCGGGTCGGTGTTCTTCTGCACCAGGAAGAACTCCACCTCCGGCGCCACGATCGGCTTGAGCCCCAGCTCGTCATAGGCGGCCAGCACCCGCCGCAGCACGTTGCGCGGCGCCAGCTCGTGCGGCTGGCCGCTGCGCGTGTAGCAGTCGTGGATGACCTGCGCGGTGGGGTCGGTGGCCCACGGCACCATGCGCACCGTGTCCGGGTCCGGGCGCAGCACCATGTCCGAATCGGCCGGCGCCACCAGCTCGTAGTAGTCGTCGGGGGAATCGCCGGTGACGGTGGTGGCGAAGATGCCCTCGGGCAGGCGCGTGCCGTAGTCGTGCGAGAACTTGTCGGCCGGGATGATCTTGCCGCGCGCGTTGCCGGTGATGTCCGGCACCAGGCACTCGACCTCGGTGATGTTGCGCTGCTTGAGCCAGCGCAGCAGGGTGCTGTCTTCCTGCACGGCGGCAGGCTTGCGGGAACGGGGGCGGGAGCTCATGACGGTTCGGCTTCGGTGGCATGACAGGCGCCTGGCCACCGGCACGCATGCGCCGCCCCGGTGGCGAGGCGTGCAGGCACGCTACTGCCGCCCCGGCGTTTAGGCAACCGCACGCGACCGTGCCCGGGGGAGGCCCGGACACGTAGACTGCACTGCCCCGCCTGCTTCGATGCGCCCGATGCCTGTGGACGCCGCCCGCTCCGACCACCCGCCCAGCTGGTACGCGGCCAGCCTGCCGCCGCTGGCGCCGCGCCCCCCGCTGCGCGGCGCGGCGTGCGCGGACGTGGCGGTGCTGGGTGCCGGCTATACCGGGCTGACCACCGCCCTCGCCCTGGCCGAAAAGGGTTACCGGGTGACGGTGCTGGAGGCCGCGCGCGTCGGCTGGGGTGCTTCCGGCCGCAACGGCGGCCAGGCGCTGGTCGGCTATGGCTGCGACCCGCGCACGCTGGAATCCCTGCTCGGCGAGCGTGACGCGCGGCTGCTGTTCGCGTTCTCGCGCGACGGCCTGCACAGGCTCAAGGAGCGCATCGCGCGCCACGCCATCGACTGCGACTGGCGCGACGGCCACGCCAGCGTGCCGATCCGCCGCCGCCAGGAACGGGCACTGCGCGCGGACATGGAAACCCTGGCGCGGCGCTACGACTACCCGCTGCAGTGGTGGGACCGCGCGCAGCTGCGCCAGGTGCTGGCCAGCGACCGCTACCGCGGCGCGGTATACGACCCGGCCAGCGGCCACCTGCATCCGCTGGCCTATGCGCAGGGGCTGGCGCGCGCGGCCGAGGCGGCCGGCGCCACCGTGCACGAGCACTCGCCGGTGCAGCGCCTGGAGCGCGGCGCACGGCCCGCGCTGCACACCGCCCAGGGCCGGGTCGAGGCCGACTTCGTGGTGCTGGCCGGCAACGCCTGGCTGCAGGGCATCGCGCCGGAACTGGAAACGCGCATGATGCCGGTGGGCACCTACATCGGCGCCACCGCGCCGCTCGGCGCCGAACGCGCGCGCGGCCTGATCGGCAACGACATGGCGGTGGCCGACGTGAACTGGGCGCTGGACTATTTCCGCCTCAGCCGCGACCACCGCCTGCTGTTCGGCGGCCAGGCCAGCTACTCGGCGCTGCCGCCGCCCGGCCTGCGCGGGGTGATGACCCGGCGCATGCGCGCGGTATTCCCGCAGCTGGCCGACGTGGAACTGGAATACGTGTGGGGCGGCTACATCGACATCACCCGCAACCGTGCCCCGCACTGGGGACGGCTCACGCCCAATGTCTACTTCGCGCAGGGCTTCTCCGGTCATGGCGTGGCCAGCACCGGGCTGGCCGGCGAGGTCATCGCCGAAGCCATCGCCGGGCAGGCGCAACGGCTGGACGTGTTCGAACGCATTCCCCACCACCGGTTCCCGGGCGGCCCGGCACTGCGCCGTCCGCTGCTGGTGGCGGCCATGTCCTGGTACAAGCTGCGCGACCTGCTGTGGTGAATGCCGTGCGGCGCCGCCACCTCCGCCGCAACCACCGGCGCGCGATGACACCGGGCTGAACCCGCGCGCGGCGCTTGATCCAGATCAACGCGGCGCGCCGCCGCCGTCCCTAGAGTGCGCCCGGACAGCACTCATCCGGAGAAACGGCGTTGGCACTTCTGGTCTGGCAGGACGATCTCAACACGGGCGTGGAGGTCATCGACCGCCAGCACATGCGCATCGTGGAGATGCTCAACCACCTGCATGCGACCCAGAAAAGCCTGGAGCGCGTCGCCGTGGGCGAGGTGATCGACGAGCTGATCGACTACACCCTGTCGCACTTCGCTTTCGAGGAAGAGCTGATGGAGGAAGCCGGTTACCCGTTCTGCGCCGCGCACAAGCGCGTGCACGAGGTGTTCATCAAGCGCGTTTCCGAGTACCGGATGCGCTTCGAGGCCGGCGAGGACATCACCGACGAACTGCGCAACATGCTTTCGCGCTGGCTGTTCAACCACATCCGCGGCGACGACAAGGCTTACGCCGAGCAGGTCAAGCGCCACCTCAACCAGTTCGCGCGCGAACACGAGGAAGGCGGCTGGCTCGGGCGCACGCTCAAGCGCCTTTTCCGCTGAGCGCGCCAGGAACCTGCCGGCGCCGCGCGGCGCAGGAGCAAGACCATGGAACAGGGAACCGCCGGGCACGCTGCCCGGCACCGGGCCAATGACGGCCGACGGCCGCCAGGGACGGCGGCCACCCGCCGCGGCCACGCGCGGGACGGCTCAGCGCCGCGCCGCGTCGCGGCGCTGGATCGCCCACAGCGCCAGCGCGGTGGCCAGGGCGGTGGCGCACAGGTAACCGCCGACCGCGCCGACACCGAATTTCCCCGCCAGCCAGGTCGCCGCGTAGGGCGCCGGCGCGGCGCCCAGGATGCCGGCCAGGTTGAACGACAGCGAGGCGCCGGTGTAACGCACCTGCACCGGGTACAGGCTGGCCAGCATGGTGCCGCAGGGGCCGTAGGTCAGGCCCATCAGGAACAGCCCCAGCGACAGGAAGCCCAGCACCTGCCACGGGTGCGCGGCCTGGAACAGCGGCTTGAACAGCAGCCCGAACACGAAGATCGCCAGCGTCGCCAGCAGCATGGTGCGGATCGTGCCGTGGCGGTCGCCATGCAGCGCCGCCAGCGGGATGCCGGCGGCGAAGAACAGGATGCCGACCATCTGCAGCAGCAGGAACTGTTCGCGCGTATAGCCCAGCGCCGAGGTGCCGTAGCCCAGGGTGAACACCGTCATCAGGTAGAACAGCACGAAGGTGGCGAACGCGGCCAGCGTCCCGGCCACCAGCGCGAAACCATGGCCGGCGATCACCTCGCGCATCGGCAGCCGCACCCGCTGCCCGCCTTCCACCGCGCGGCGGAAGTCCGGGGTCTCGTGGATGTTCAGCCGCACCCACAGGCCCACGATCACCAGCAGCGCGCTGGCCAGGAAGGGCACGCGCCAGCCCCAGGCCTGGAACGCCGCATCGTCCATCAGCCGGCCCAGCAGCAGGAAGATGCCCGCCGACATCAGGAACCCCAGCGGCGCGCCCAGCTGCGGGAACATGCCGTACCAGGCGCGCCTGCCCGGCGGCGCGTTCTCGGTGGCCAGCAGCACCGCCCCGCCCCACTCGCCGCCCAGGCCCAGCCCTTGGCCGAAACGGCACAGCGCCAGCAGCGCCGGCGCCAACAGGCCGATGCTGGTGTAGGTCGGCAGCAGGCCGATCGCCACCGTGGACAGGCCCATGGTCAGCAGCGCCGCCACCAGCGTGGCCTTGCGGCCGATGCGGTCGCCGTAGTGGCCGAACAGCGCCGAACCGACCGGCCGCGCGATGAAGGCCACGGCGAAGGTGGCCAGCGACTGCAGCAGCGCCGCGTTGGCGCTGCTCTCGGGAAAGAACAGTTTGGGAAACACCAGCACCGCCGCGGTGGCGTAGATGTAGAAATCGAAGAATTCGATGGTGGTGCCGACCAGGCTGGCGGCGAGCACGCGGCGCGGGGAGTTGGCGGAAGCGGCGGTGGAAGGCATGGGTGCCGTGGCAGGGGGATACCCGCGCAGTCTGCCACGCGCCACAGGCCGCCCGCAGGCCGGTTGCAGGCGACACCGATCGCCGCCGCAGCCCCGCGCCGGACCGGTGGTTCACGTCGCCCGGACCGGCGCGGCACTAGCCTTGTCGGCCTCGATGGCGGCCGGCGCCCGTCCTTCCCTGCATTCCCTTCCCCCAAGGAGACTCCCCCATGAGCGATTCAACGCCGCGCTTCGAGCATGCGCCCGACGCTACCCGCCGCTACTGGCACAACACCCCGCTCAACACGCTGCCGCCGCCGGACATGGTCGGCAACTACCAGCGCTTCAGGCCGCTGCCCACCGAGGGCATCGCCACGCGCAGGGCCTGGATCGTCGGCGGCGGCATCGCCGGACTGGCCGCGGCCTTCTACCTGATCCGCGACGGCCACATGCCCGCGGCCAACATCACGATCATCGAGGGCCAGTCCGTGGAAGGCGGCTCGCTCGACGGCTCCGGCAACCCCGAGGAGGGCTACCTGGTGCGCGGCGGCCGCGAGATGAACTGGAACTACGACAACCTCTGGGACATGTTCCAGGACGTGCCGGCGCTGGAACTGCCCGGGGGCTTCAGCGTGCTGGACGAATACCGCCTGCTCAACGACGCCGACCCCAACTGGTCGCGCGCGCGGCTGATGCACCGGCAGGGCGAGGTGAAGGCGGACTTCGCCCGCTTCGGCCTGAGCCGCAGGCAGCAGTGGGAAGTGGTCAGCCTGCTGCTCAAGCGCAAGGACGAACTGGACGACCTGACCATCCAGGACCATTTCAGCGAAGGCTTCCTGCAGAGCAATTTCTGGTTCCTGTTCCGCTCGATGTTCGCCTTCGAGAACTGGCACAGCCTGCTGGAGATGAAGCTGTACATGCACCGCTTCCTCGACGCCATCGACGGCTTCGGCGACATGTCGGCGCTGGTGTTCCCAAAATTCAACCAATACGACACCTTCGTCACCCCGCTGGTGCGCCTGCTGCGCGCCAGGGGCGTTCAGCTGCGCCTGGGCAGCAAGGTGCTGGACATGGAGTTCGACGTGCAGGACGGACGCCGCACCGTCACCGCCCTGCACACGCGCACCGCCGAAGGCGATGGCCGCATCGCCATCGAGCCGCGCGACCTGGTCATCGCCCTCACCGGCTCGATGACCGAGGACACGGCCTACGGCGACATGGACACCGCGCCGACGCTGGTGCGGCGCGCGGACGGCCCAGCCGCGGACAGCGGCTGGAGCCTGTGGCGCAACCTCGCCCGGCAGTCGCCGGTGTTCGGCCGGCCGGACAAGTTCTGCGGCGACATCGACCGTTCGATGTGGGAGTCGGCGACGCTGACCTGCCGGCCCTCGCCGCTGGTGGACCGGCTGCGCGGCCTGTCGGTCAACGACCCCGCCTCCGGGCGCACGGTGACCGGCGGCATCATCACCTTCACCGATTCCAACTGGGTGCTCAGCGTCACCATCAACCGCCAGCCGCATTTCCCCGGCCAGCCGCAGGACACGGTGGTGATGTGGGTGTACGCGCTGCTGATGGACCAGCCCGGCAACTTCGTGAAGAAAACCATGCCCGAGTGCACCGGCCGCGAAATCGTCGCCGAGCTGTGCCACCACCTGGGCATCGCCGACCAGCTCGACGCGATCCTGCCGCATACCAAGGTGCGGCTGGCGCTGATGCCGTACATCACCGCGCAGTTCATGCCGCGCGCCGCCGGCGACCGCCCGCCGGTGGTGCCCGAAGGCTGCACCAACCTCGCCCTGGTCGGCCAGTTCGTGGAGACCGCCAACGACGTGGTGTTCACCATGGAAAGCTCGGTGCGTACCGCACGCATCGCCGTCTACAGCCTGCTCGGCCTGCCCAAGCAGGTGCCGGACATCAGCCCCACCCAGTACGACATCCGCAGCCTGCTCAAGGGCGCGCGCGCGCTCAACAACGGCGAGCCCTTCCCCGGCGAGCGGCTGCTGCACAAGCTGCTGGACGACACCTACTTCGCCCACGTGCTGCCGCCGCTGCCGAAGTCGGAGGGCGAATCCACGCGGCGCGAGCGGCTCGAGGCCGAGCTGTCCAGCCTGCGCGACAAGGGGGGCTCGGCGCTGCAGGGTTTCGCGCAATGGCTGGATCGTTTCGGCCAGCAGCTGCGACGCCGCGACTGACGCCACGGAAGGATCGCCATGAAGGAAGGGGCGCCACCGGCGCCCCTTCGTCGCGCGTGGGCTTCACCGCGACTCCACGCACGCAGACATCGATTGAACATGTTTTTCCCCTGCCCTCCACATCGGTTAACCGCTCCGCAGCGCAAGGCCGCGCAGGCGCTCCGGTTCACGGCTGCGTACAGCAAGGCCCGGCTACGTTGCCGGCTGCGTGCAGAACGCACTGATACAGGAGCAGCCCATGAACAATCGACCGCTACACACCGCCCTCTTCGCCGCGGCCCTGGCGCTGGCCGGCACCAGCGTCGCCCAGGCGCAGGACGCGCTCACCGCGCCGCAGGTGCGCGCGCAGCTGGAGGCGCAGGGCTATACCAAGGTGAAGGACCTGGAGTTCGAAGACGGCATGTGGAAAGCCGATGCGACCAGCGCCGATGGCCGCGACGTGGACGTGCGGCTGGATCCGCGCACCGGCCGCGTGTATCCGGAAAAGGCGGTTTCGCAGCTGGGCGAGGCCGATGTGCGTGCCCAGCTGTCCGCGGCAGGCTACAGCGGCGTGCATGACGTGAAGCTCGACGACGGCCTGTGGGAGGCCAAGGGCCGGACCGCCGAAGGCGAGAAGGTGAAAGTGCGCCTGGACCCGACGACGGGTGAAGTGATCGCGCTGGAAAAGGACTGAGCCCGGTCATGACGCCGCCGTCCGCATGACGGCGCCGCCCTCATCGAGGCCCGGGCCGGTCGCGCGACCGGCCCGGGCTTCTGCGTTCCGCGCGCCTGCGCTCAGGCCAGCAGGCCGGCTTCGCGCAGCGCCGCTTCCACCCTGGGTTGGTTGCCGGGCTCGAGTTCGGTCATCGGCAGGCGCAGGGTGCCACCGCACAGGCCCAGGCGCTGCATCGCCCACTTCACCGGGATCGGGTTGGCCTCGATGAACAACTGCCTGTGCAGCGGCAGCAGGCGCCGCTGGATCGCCATCGCCGCCTGCACCTGGCCGGCCAGCGCGGCCACGCACAGCTCATGCATCAGGCGCGGGGCGAGGTTGGCGGTGACGCTCACGTTGCCGTGGCCGCCGCAGAGCATCAGCGCCACCGCGGTGGCGTCGTCGCCCGAATACACCGCGAACCCTTCCGGCACCTCGCGGATCAGCCACTGCGCGCGCTCCAGGTTGCCGGTGGCTTCCTTGATGCCGATCACCCCCGGTACCTGCGCCAGCCGCAGCACGGTGTCGTGCTGCAGGTCGGCAACGCTGCGGCCGGGCACGTTGTAGAGCACGATCGGCAGGTCGCCGGTGGCTTCGGCGATCGCCCTGAAATGGCGGTACTGCCCTTCCTGCCCCGGCTTGTTGTAGTACGGCACCACCTGCAGCTGGCTGTCGGCGCCGACCTGGCGCGCGTACTGCGCCAGCGCGATGGCCTCGGCGGTGGAGTTGCCGCCGCAGCCGGCCATCACCGGCACGCGGCCGGCGGCCTGCTCCACGGCCACGCGGATGATTTCGCAGTGCTCTTCCACGTCCACGGTCGGCGACTCGCCGGTGGTGCCGACCACGCCGATGCAGTCCGTGCCCTCGGCCACGTGCCAGTCGACCAGCCGGCGCAGCGCCGGGTAGTCCACGCTGCCGTCTTCGTGCATGGGCGTGACGAGCGCGACGATGCTGCCGCGGAGGGGGACGGGGGAGGAAGTCATCGCGGTATCCGGAGGGCGTCGGGGAGAGGGAAACCCGGATTCTAATCGGGAAGGCGCGCCCGCTGCCTTCCGCCAGGCCGGCGAAGCGCCGATGGTTTCAGCGCCAACGAACCCGTGGCCCGAACCGTGGCGACGCGATGCGCCGCCCTGCGCTCAGGCGCCCGCCGCGGCGGGGTGCAGCCGTCCCCACAGGACGATCATCGCCAGCGCCATCAGCACCCACACTGCCGTCGCCACGCCCAGCGTCACCGCCAAGGGCCAGCGCACGCTGCCGAAATAGACCGCGACCAGGTAACCGGCGTAGGGAAAGAGCGACCACAGCCCGAACAGCGCGGTCTTCTGCAGGTCGGCGCCGGAGCGCCCGCTGCCGACGATGTAATGGGCGATCAGCGCGAAGGTGGGAAACAGCGGCACCAGGCCGGCGATGAAGAAACTCTTCGACCTGGCCAGCAGCGCGATCGCCAGCACGGCCAGCGCGCCCAGCAGCGATTTGAGGAACAGGGAAATCATCGCGCCATGGTACCGGGCGCCGGCCAGATCCGCGTACCCGGGCCCGCCACGCTCACCTACAATGCCGCCCCCACGTTCCCCCGGCATGCGCATGGACATCATCGTCAACGAAGAACTCAAGGCCTACATCGACCCGCTGACGCCCGACGAGCACGACGCGCTGGAGCGCAGCCTGCTGGCCGAGGGCTGCCGCGATGCGCTGGTGCTGTGGGGCAACGTGCTGGTCGACGGCCACAACCGCTACGGCATCTGCAGCAAACACGGCATTCCCTTCCAGACGGTGCAGAACACCCGCTTCCAGTCGATGGAGGACGTGCACCTGTGGATGATCGAGCAGCACCTGGGCCGGCGCAGCGTGTCCGATTTCCAGCGCGGCGTGCTGGCGCTGCGCAAGCGCGCGATCGTCGAGGCCCGCCACCGCGCCGAACAGGAACAGCTGCGCCGCGAGAGCGAGGGTGAAGCGGCACTGGCCGCCGTCGATGCAGAGGCCGAGGCCGATGCGCCGCCGTGGGAGCCGGCGCCGAAGCTGTCCAAGGCGGAAATCGCCCGCGAGGCCAAGCTCAGCGCCAGCCAGGTGACGCTGATCGAGAAGATCAGCGCGCATGCCGCGCAGGAAGTGATCGAGGCGGTGAAGGCGGGCGAGATCTCGCTCAGCGCCGCAGCGGTGGTCGCCAGCCTGCCGGAAGAAGAACAGCGCGCGGCCGCGCAGGGCGGCAAAAGCGAACTGAAGGAAGCCGCCAGGCGCGTGCGCGAGTCGCGGCGCAGGCCCAGGCCGGCGGCCGAGCCGGTGGCCGGCGACGACGCGCAGCCCGCGCCTGCGCCCGCCCTGGCCGATGCGGGCGAACTGGAGGCCCTGCGCCAGCGCGTGGCTTCGCTGACCGCGGAAAACCAGGCGCTGCGCATGGAACTGGACGCGCTGCGCGCGCGGCTGGGTGCCGGCGAGCCGTAGATCGACACGCTCCCATCCGGCCGAGCCAGACAGGCAGCACGCCGTGGGAGCGCACTGAAGTGCGTTCCCGCGGCAACCACCACGTGATGGCCGGCGCGATTGCATGACTGCCCGCCGGGCGTTCACCATGCGTCGTCCCCGACGAGGAACCCGCCATGGCCTCTGCCTCCCCGGAACTGGAGCAGTTCGTGCGCGACGCGCTGATGCGCGGCCATGACCGCCAACAGGTGACCCAAGCCCTGCTCGCCGCCGGCTGGAGCGCCGAGCAGATACGCGGCGTGCTCGATGGCTGGGCCGAGGTGGATTTCGCCCTGCCGGTACCGCGCCCGCGCGCCTCGCTGTCCGCGCGCGAGGCCTTCCTCTACCTGCTGCTGTTCAGCGCCCTGTATTTCTTCGCCTGGAACCTGGGCAGCCTGCTGTTCGCGCTGCTGGAACATGCCCTGCCCGACCCGGCCGACGCGCAATGGCAGGTGATGCGGCTGAGCGGCGCGATCCGCTGGTCCATCTCCGCGCTGCTCATCGCCTTCCCGGTGTTCGCCTTCCTCTCCCGCCACCTCGCCCACGACGTGGCGCGCAACCCGATCAAGCGCCTGTCGCCGATCCGCCGCTGGCTCACCTACCTGACCCTGTTCGCCGCCGCGGCCATCCTGATCGGCGACCTCACCACCCTGGTGTACAACCTGCTCGGCGGCGAGCTGAGCCTGCGCTTCGTGCTCAAGGTGGCGGTGGTGGCGGCCATCGCCGGCACCGTGTTCGGCCACTACCTGCGCGACCTCCGCCGCGAGGAAGTGGCCGGCGCCGACCAGACCGCCACCGGCCGCCGCGTGCTGTGGGCCGCCGGCATCGTCACCGCGCTGGCCGTCGCCGCCGGCGTGTGGGTGATGGACTCGCCGATGCGGCAGCGGCAGCTGCGGCTGGATGAAGCCCGCATCGGCGACCTGCAGACGCTGGAGATGGCGATCGTGGCATGGCGCAACGAACACGAAGCCCTGCCGCCCGACCTCGATGCGCTGGCCGCGCAGCCCGGCGTCAATCTGCCGCGGCGCGACCCGGACGGCGGTGCGGATTACCGCTACCGCCGCATCGACGCCACCCACTACGAACTGTGCGCCGGGTTCGCCACCGACAGCGGCGAGCGCCGCGCGCGCTGGCGCCTGCCCCCTGCCGGGCAGTGGGCGCACCCGGCCGGCCCGCACTGCTTCCGTCGCGGCGTGGGCGACAAGGATTGAGCATGGAGCGCGCCGATCCGCGCCGCGCGCAGCTGCGCCGGCTCAAGCGGTACGCGCTGGCGATGCTGCTGGCGATGCTGGCCGGCTTCGTCGTCAGCCACCTCAACGGCGAGCGCGGCATCTGGGCGTGGGTCGGCGCGTTCTGCGAGGCGGCCACGGTCGGCGCGCTGGCCGACTGGTTCGCGGTGGTGGCGCTGTTCCGCCGCCCGCTCAACCTGCCGATCCCGCATACCGCCATCATCCCGCGCAACAAGGCGCGCATCGCCGACAGCCTGGCGGTGTTCGTGCGCGACCACTTCCTCGAACCCGAAGCGCTGCTGGCCCGGCTGAAGGTATTCGACCCCGCCACGCGCCTGGGCCAATGGCTGGCAGAGCCGGAACAGGCGCGCATGCTGGCCGGCATGGCGCGCGGCTGGGCGCTGCAGGCGCTGGACCTGCTGGACGAGGCCGCCGTGCGCCGCGCCATCCAGGGCTTCGTGGTCGAACAGCTGCGGCAGTGGAACGCCGCGGCCACCGCCGGCGACCTGCTTGGCCTGCTCACCGCCGACGACCGCCACCAGCGCGTGCTCGACGAGGGCCTGACCCGCGTCGCCGGCTGGCTCGACAGCGAGACCGTGCGCCAGCGCGCTTCGGCGCTGATCGTGCGCTACATCCGCAAGGAGTGGCCGAAGCTGGCCAGCACCGTGGACTGGGTCAAGCCCATCGACGAGATCGGCGATTCGCTTGCCGACCGCCTGGCCCGCGCCGGGCTGGACGAGCTGCAGGCCGTGCTTTCCCAGCCCGGCCATCCGCTGCGCCAGGATTACGCGCGCTGGCTGGGCGGCTACCTGCAGCGGCTGCGCCAGGACCCGGCGCTGGCCGCGCGGGTGGACGCGCTCAAGCAGCAGGCTATCGACCACCCGGCCGTGCAGGACTACGTGCAGGGGCTGTGGCAGCGCATCCACGCGCAGCTGCGCACCGACCTCTCGCGCGAGGATTCGGCGCTGGCCGCCCACCTGGAACGCAACCTCGGCCGGCTCGGCGCCGCCATCGGCCGCGACCCGGCGCTGCGCGATGCGCTCAACCAGCACATGCTGGCCGGCGCGGAAAAACTCACCACGCGCCTGCGCAGCGGCGTGACCGCGCACATCGCGCAGACGGTGAAGGGCTGGGACGAACGCAAGCTGGTCGAACAGCTGGAACTGAGCGTGGGCCGCGACCTGCAGTACATCCGCTTCAACGGCACCCTGGTCGGCGGCCTGATCGGCCTGCTGCTGCACGCGCTGACCGGCTGGCTGCGCTTCTGAAACGGAAGGGGAAGTCGCCTTCCCCGCTCCGCCCGCTCCAGGCGCTTACGGCACCGCCGCGGTGACGACGATCTCGATCTTCCACGCCGGGTTGGCCAGCTTTGCCTGCACCGTGGCGCGCGCCGGCGTGGCGCCTTCCGGCACCCATTTGTCCCAGGCCTGGTTCATGCCGGCGAAATCGGCCATGTCGGCCAGGAAGATTTCCGCGCGCAGGATGTGGCTCTTGTCGGTCGGCGCCAGCCGCAGCAGGTCGTCGATGGCCTGCAGCACCTGCTCGGTCTGGCCGACGATGTCGGCGCTGGTGTCTTCCGGCACCTGCCCAGCCAGGTAGGCCACGCCGTGGTGGATGGTCATTTCCGACATGCGCGGACCGGTATCGAAGCGTTCGATCATGGGGGGTTTCCCGTGGGTGGATGTGGCGCCCATTGTGCCCGCAACCGATGGTTTCAGCCGTGACGTCGCGGCTGCCGCCACAGCTGCAGCGCGGCCAGCGCCAGCCACGCCACGACCAGCGCGATCACCGCCTTCTGCCCCAGCCCGCGCGGCGTGTCGCGCCAGAGCACGTGCAGCCACAGGCCGGCGAACGCCAGCCAGGCCCACCACCACGCCAGCCGGTGGAAGCCGCGCCAGCGCGGGTCGCGCCCGAAGCACCAGGCCTGCAGCAGCATCGCCGTGGTGACGCAGAGAAAGGCCGTCTGCGCGGCCAGCGCATGCACCAGCGGCGCGAGCAGCGGCGCCCGTTCCGGCAACCAGCTGTCGCCCACCGCCACGGCCGCCAGGCCCACGCCCGCAGCGCAGAACAGCCCCAGCGGCAGGCCACGCCGCGCCGGCCCCTGCAGGCGCGCATGCAAGGCGACGGCGAGCACGGCGATGGCCGCCGCCAGCACGCAGTAGGCACTGCGCAGCCACAGCCCGTGCGGGCCGTGCAGGTACAGGCTGAGCGTGGCGCGCACCCAGTCCAGGTCGGTGCGCGCGAACTGCAGCCAGGTCGCCGTGGCGGCGAACAGCAGCAGCGCGGCCAGCGCCAGCAGTGCGGCCAGGCGCGCGGGATCGCGGAGCGGTCGGTGGCAGGAAGTGGCCAGGGCGATTCCCTGCGGAGGAACGGGACGCCAGCTTATCCGGGTGCGCGCCCGTCCGCCGGCTGAAGGCCGCGCGCCTGCTTGCCAGCACCGTCATGCCTTGCCGATAGTCTCTGCATCCCCGCGCCGCCACGGCGCCCGCCGCCCCACCCCACATGGCCGATCCCGCCACACACACCGCACCCGCAACCGCCGGCTGGCGCCGCTTCGCCGCCGTCGCCGTCACCCTGGCGATCATGGGCATGGCCCTGCATGCGCTGGCCGGCGAGTTCAGCGAGCAGGGCTACCGCCAGATCCGCAGCGCCATGCATGCATTGTCGTGGTCGCAGCTGGGTCAGGCCCTGCTGCTGGGCATGGCCAGCTATGGCTGCCTGATCGGTTTCGATGCGATCGGGTTGCGCCGTGCCAATCGACGCCTGCCGGCCAGCCGCGTGACGATCACCGCCTTCCTCGCCCACGCCGCCGGGCAGACGCTGGGCTTCGCCGCGCTCACCGGCGGCGCGATCCGCGTGCGCAGCTACGGCAACGCCGGGCTGGGGCTGGCCGAGATCGGCCAGGTCGTGCTGATGAGCACGCTGGGTTTCGTGTTCGGCGCCTGGGTGCTGCTGGGCCTGGCGCTGTGGCTGGAGCCGGGGGCGGCGGCGCAGGCGCTGCCGCTGACCGCGCCGCTAGTGCGCCTGCTGGGCATCGCCCTGCTGCTGGGCTTCGGCGCGATGTGGCTGGCGGTGGGCCACGGCGGCCGCAGCATCGGCTGGCGCGGGCACCGCGTGTGGATACCGGACCGGCGCACGGTGCTGGAAGTCACCGCGCTGAGCGTGGTGGAACTGGGGCTGGCGTCGGCGGCCTTCTGCGTCCTGCTGCCGGCGCAGGACGGCGTCGGCTACATCGGCTTCATCGGGCTGTACCTGGTGGCGGTGGTGGCCGGGCTGGTCTCCACCGTGCCGGCCGGGCTGGGCGTGTTCGAGTGGAGCCTGCTCAAACTGATGCCGCAGCTTGCGCCGGCCGCCATCCTCGCCGCGGCGGTGGCCTACCGCGTCACCTATTACCTGGTGCCGCTGTTCCTCTCCACCCTGCTGGCGGGGCTGGCCAGCATCCGCCGGCCGCTGCGCAGCGGCGCCAGTACGCTCTGGCACGTGCTGCGCCCGTGGTTGCCACAGGTCATCGCCCTGGCCGTGTTCGCGGTAGGCGCGCTGCTGGTGATCGACGGCACCCTGCCGCTGCCTCGGCACCGCGCGCTGCACGCGCCGCTGCCGATCGTGGAGACCTCGCACCTGCTGGGCAGCCTGGGCGGCGTGCTGCTGTTGCTGATCGGCCAGGGCCTGCAGCGGCGCAGCCATGCAGCGTGGCTGATCGCATTGGCGCTGAGCGTGCTGCTGCCGATCCCGGCATGGCTGCGCGGCAGCCATGCGCTGGTGGCGCTGGCCCTGCCGCTGGTGGCGGTGGTGCTGTGGGCGGCGCGGCGCGAGTTCTACCGGCAGGGCGCGCTGCTGGACGAGGCCTGGTCCTGGCCGTGGCTGCGCAACCTGGCGCTGGTGCTGGTGGCCACGGTGTGGCTGCTGTTTTTCGTCTACAGCCACGTCGAGTACCAGAACGAGCTGTGGTGGCAGTTCGCCACCTCCGGCAACGCGCCGCGCGCGCTGCGCGCGCTGCTGCTGGTGAGCATGGTGGTGATCGTGTTCGGTCTGGCGCGGCTGCTGCACAGCACGCGTACGCCCCTGCCGGTACCCGACGCCGCGCAGCTCGAACAGCTGCGGCCGCTGCTGGCGCGGGCGCAGGACACCCAGGCCTGCCTGGCGATGACCGGCGACAAGGCGATCCTGCGCAGCGAGGACGGCAACGGCTTCGTGATGATGCAGCGCTACGGCGGCTCGCTGGTGTCGATGGGCGACCCGGTCGGCCCGCCGGACACGGCGCGCGCGCTGATCTGGCGGTTCCGCGAGGAAGCCGACCGGCTCGGCCTGCGCCCGGTGTTCTACCAGACCGGCGACCAGCACTGGCAGACCTACCTCGACCTGGGGCTGACCCTGGTCAAGCTCGGCGAGGAGGCGATGGTGTCGCTGTCCGGCTTCAGCCTGGAAGGCAGCGCGCGCGCGGACCTGCGCCAGGCCTGGAACAAGGGCCGGCGCTCGGGCCTGGGTTTCCGCGTGGTGCCGGCCGGGGACGTGGCGCCGCTGCTGCCGGAACTGGCCGCGATCTCCGACGCCTGGCTGGAGGACAAGGCCGGCGACGAGAAGGGCTTCTCGCTCGGCAGCTTCGACGCCGGCTACCTGTGCCGCTTCCCGCTCGCCCTGGTCGAAGCCGAAGGTCGCATCGTCGCCTTCGCCAACCTGTGGCAGGCGCCGGTCGCGCAGGAGCTGTCGGTGGACCTGATGCGGCACCGCCCCGATGCGCCCAAGGGCACCATGGACTTCCTGTTCATCGAACTGTTCCTGTGGGGCGCGGCCAACGGCCATACGCGCTTCTCGCTGGGCATGGCGCCGCTGACCGGGCTGGCCGAACACCGCCTGGCAGGGCGCTGGAACCGTTTCGCCAACCTCGTCGCGCGCCATGGCGAGCGCTTCTACGGCTTCGGCGGCCTGCGCCGCTTCAAGTCCAAGTTCGCGCCGGAATGGCGCCCACGCTACCTCGCCGCGCCCGGCGGCATGCACCTGCCCGCCGCGCTGCTGGACGTGACCCGGCTCATTTCGCTGGACCCGCGTCGGCAGTCGAACTGAGCCCGCCCAGCCGCTGCAGGATCACCCGCGCCAGCCCGGCGTAATCGCCCTCGAAGTGATGGTCGCCGGGCAGGCGCACCACCTGCGCCGAACCGGCCGGCAGCTGCGGGCACAATGCGTCGTCGTCGTCCTGGCCATAGACGCAGACGGTGCGCGCCGCCGGCAGCCGGCGCATCTCCGGCGCGATCGGCAGCCCCCGGTCGCTGCCACCGCCCAGCCAGTTGCTGACGTGGAACTCGTAGTCGGCGCGCGTGCCCACCGACAGCAGGGCGGTCATCGCCAGCATCGAGCTGGTGTCGACCGACAGCCGGTTGATCGCCGCCGGCAGCACGTCGGCGCCCTGCGAGAAGCCGATCAACATCAGTTTCGGGCGCTGCCACTGCCGCGCGTAATGGCGGGCGATGCGGTCCAGGTCGGCGGCGAAACCAGCCGGCGTGCGCTCGCTCCAGAAGTAGCGCAGCGAATCCACGCCCACCACCGGGATGCCGGCCTGCGCCAGCGCGCCGGCCACCTCCTTGTCCAGCCCCGCCCAGCCGCCGTCGCCGGAAACGAACACGGCGAAGGTGTCGCCATTGCCGGCGGCCGGCACTTCCACCAGCGGCAGGCCATCGAGTTCGTGCGGCACCGGCGGCAGGCTCACCCCGCGCTGCGCGCCGAGCACGCGCGCGGCCGCGACCTCGCCCGGGATAGCGCTGCCCGAAGCGCTGCGCCGGAAGCGCCGCGCCAGCGGCACCGCCTGCAGGAAGGCTTCGACCTCGGTTGCAGGGCAGGCCACACCCCTGTCGGGCGCGGCCTGCAGCCACGGAACCCCCAAGGCCACCGGCACCAGCTTGCCGTCATGGGTACCGTCGCCGCAGATCATGCGAGGCTCGTGCAGGCGCGGGCAGAAGTCCTCGGTGAGCAGTCCGGCGAACACATCGGCGCCGGACTGCGCCGACACCGCATACGCCAGCGCGGCGCCCGCGCCATCGCCGCCCAGGATCGGCAGGCGATAGGTCGGCACGTGCAGGTAGGCCTGCACGTAACGCGAGAAATTCTCCACGTCGCCAGCGGAAAAACCGCAGCTGCCGCCCTCCTTCGCCAGCACGCCGGCCAGATGGCGGGCATCGATGTCCACCACCATCGCGCCATCGCGGCGCAGCGCCTGCAGGCGTGCCTGCCGCCGCGCGGCGTCGCCTTCGCCGGCGAACCACAGCACCACCCGCTGCACCGGCCCATCGGGCAGCAACACCGGCACCTGCTCGAAACGGCCGTGGCTGATCGGTTCCACCGCTGGCGCCGGCGCCGCGGCCAGCAGGCCGAAGGCCATCACCACCAGAGCGAGCGATGCACGTGCCATGAGCGCTTCCTTGACCGGAGAAATGGCAAGCCTACGCCTGCCAATGCCGGAATGGCGTCGAAGCCCCGGCGTCAGTCCTGCGCGTCGGGGTGGCGCAGTTTCCACGCCGCCAGCGCCTGGCGGTAGCGCGCCAGCTCATCGGCATACAGGTCCAGCACGCACAGCGGACAGCCGCTGCCACAGCATTCGTTGGGCCCCGGCTCCTCCGGCGGCGTGGGCCGCGGGTCCGGGTCGGGCGTGGAAATCGGATTCATCATCTCGGCCGGCGCGGCCGCCATAAAACAGGATCAGGCGATTCTAGGCCATGAGGTCCGGCGAGGCATGGAACTGTGGCTGTGTTGCCGTTGCCGTTGCCGTTGCCGTTGATTCTGCCTTTACCTTTACCTTTGCCTTTGCCTTTGCCTTTGCTTTTGCTTTTGCTTTTGACTTCGGGTCCCCTTCCGCAGCGACGGAGCTGGCGGGAAAAACCCGAAGGGCGACGCACATGGATGTGCGTCGTTTTTCGACGAGACAGGGATGTCTCGTCGAAAAATCCCGCCGGCGGAGTGGACCCAGCCCGCGCAGCGGGCTGGGCGCGGAGGCAGGGGCGTGCTTTCTCTTGGTTACTTCTCTTTGCACGAGCAAAGAGAAGTAACTCGCTCCTGCGAAGCAGGGGCGAAAGCTCTGCTTTCAAGCTTCCGCTTTCATGCTTGGCCTTGGCTCTTTGCCTTGGCTCTTTGCCTATCGCCTTGGCACAAACATCCAGGGGAAAACCAGAGCAAGGGCAGAAACAGGATCAAGGGCTTTCGCTCCCCTTCGGGGCGCGAGCCACCTTTCTTTGCTCGTGCAAAGAAACGTGGCCCAAAGAAAGCACGCCCTGCCTACGCGCCCAGCCCGCTGCGCGGGCTGGGTCCACTCCGCCGCCGGGATTTTTCGACGAGACATCCCTGTCTCGTCGAAAAACGACGTGCATCCCTGCACGTCGCCCCTTCGGGGTCTTGTCCGTCGGCTCCGTCGCTGCGGAAGGGGACCCGAAAAGTCAAAAGCTAAAGCGCAACAGCCAAAACCAAGCCACAGCCGCAGCCAAAGCAGGCCTCAGCCCGTCACCCGCCGCAGATTCTCCCGCGCCTGCGCGTCATAGCGCGCATGGAAGAAATCGCTGAAGAAAATGCGCGGCTGCGCCAGCACCCCCTTCAGGAAACGCCGGCGATTGAGCCGGAACAGGAAAACCGGCACCTTGCCCCGGTACTCCTCGGCAATGCCGCGGTCATAGGCATCGAAGACCGCCGGCGGCGCGCCGAGGATGGCCATGTCGCTGTCCAGGAACAACGCCGCATCCGCATCCAGTTCCTCGCCGCGCAGGCTGCCGTGGCGCGCGGTCAATTCGATCAACGTGGCTACCCGCTCCACGTCCACGCCGGCATCGGGCAGCCAGCGCGCGATCGCCTCGCGCGCCATCGTCGCCGAGCGGGCTTCGTTGTCGCCGCGACCGGCCTCGTAGACGGCATCGTGGTACAGCATCGCCAGCGCCACCTCGCGCGGCTGCCGCCAGCCGGGACCGGCGGCGACATCGCGGTGGTGGCGCAGCAGCGCCTGCACATGCCCGAAATTGTGGTAGGCGCGCGGCGGCTGCGCGTGCGCGGCTTCGATCTCGGCCAGTTGGCCCGGCGGCAGCGGCATCGGAATCAGATCCATGCCGGCATTCTAGGCAGGCAACACGCCGGATGCGCACCTCAATACGCGCCGGTGCCTGCCTGCAGCCCGGCACCAGCCTCGAATCCCTGTGCGGGGGTGCGCTCCTGCAGAAAGCAGGTTCAACCCAGCTGCCAGCGCCCTTCCAGCTGGTAGCGGGTCTGCCCCAGGTAACTGCGGATCAGCACGAACTCGCGCACCAGCCAGCGCATCGGCTGTACCGGCTGCGCCGGCAGGCGCCGCCTGTCGTAGAGCAGGGTCAGGTGCGGCGTGAACGCCGGATCCGGGCGGCTGCCGACGGCCTGCAGGCAGCGCGCCAGTTCCTGGTGCAGACCATGCAGCAGATCGGCGCCATGCTCGCTGCGCAATACGAACGGATGCTGGCGGCCACCGGCGAAACTGCCGACCTCATCGAAGCACACCTCGAACTCCGGCATGCGCACCCGCGCCGCGGCCTGCTGCACCTTGGCCAGCAGGCTGGGCGGCAGGCCGGCATAGTCGCCCAGGTGGTGCAGGGTGACGTGCAGGCGCTCGCGCGCCAGCGGCCGGCCGCCCAACCCATGTTCATCGCGCAGCCCCTCGGCCAGTTCGGCGATGCGCCAGGCCGTGGCCGGGTCGGGCATCACCGCGAAGAACAGGCGCTCGGTGGGAATGTCGCTGCCGAGACCCAGCGACAGTTGCGCTTCGGCGGAGGGAATGAACTTCGTCATGGTCGAATGAAAACGCCGGCCGGCGGGAGATGCCGGCGTATGGCGGCGCGGCCTCGTCTGGGGCGCGGATACTAGCAGACCCGGCCGCGCGTCGGGCCGCCGGTTTCCGGCGACGGCAGGGCCCGTGGCGAAAACATGACCACCCTTCCGCAACGCCCGCGGCGCAAGGCGCGCCGGGGGTTATCCACATCTTTGCCAACGGCCGGTCCACACCGCCTGTGGATTGCCCACGCGGATGCGCCGGCGCGCCGGGACAGGCATACACTGGGGCCGCCGAAGCAACCTCACGGGTGGTCGCCATGATCGGTTGGAATGCTTTCGCCCTGCTCGCCGCCATCAACTTCGCTCCGCCGGCCACGCCGCCGACGCCCGAGCAGGTCATGGCGATCCCTCCCGAACTGAAGCAGCGGGTACGCGAGGAGGTGGTCAACCCGACCAATTCGCTCGAGCAACGCCTGCAAAGGCTGATCGACCTCGTTTTCCAGCCACAGAGACTGGATGCCAAGGCCGACCCGGACGCGGCTCTGCAGTACGACACCGCTGCGACGCTGACCATAGCCGAGGCCTGGTCCCAGCACCGCGCCAACTGCCTTTCCTTCACCCTGCTCTTCGTCGCGCTGGCCCGCGAAGCAGGCATCGAGGCCCGGGTCCAGGAAGTCGGGCAGGTCGTCATGTGGTACCAGGAGCAGGGCGTGGTCTACAACGCCGGACACGTCAACGTCGGACTGCGCATCAACGGCCGCCGCGCCACCCTGGACCTGGACCAGAACGTGCTGTACGACCGGCGCGGCCCACATCTGGTTTCAGACCAGCGCGCCCTGGCCCACTTCTACAACAATCGCGGCGCCGAGCTCCTGGCAGCCCAGCAGATCGAGGCGGCCCGCGCGCATTTCCGCATGGCGCTGGCGCAGGAACCGCGCTTCGCCCCGGCGTGGAACAACCTGGGCGTCCTGGAGAGCCGGTCGGGCGACACGGCGGCAGCGGTCCGCGCGTTCGACAATGCACTGGCCATCGCCCCTGACCTGTCCTCCACGCTCTCCAACGCCAGCGCGCTCTACCGGCGCATCGGCGATGACCAACGCGCGGGCCGGCTGGAGGCGCGGCTGCAGCGCGAACGGGAACGCGACCCGTTTTACCAGTTCATGCAGGGCGTGGAAGCCGAGCGGCGCGCCGACTATCCGACCGCCATCCACTATTACCGGCGCGCCGTGCGGCTGTACGGCACTGCCCATCAATTCCATTTCGGGCTGGCGCGCGCCTACTCGCTCAGCGGCGACAACCGCCGCGCGGCGCGCGAGCTGGAGCAGGCGCGCACGCTCGGCAACTCCGACAGACTGCGCGCGATCTACCAGGCCAAGCTGGATACGCTGCGCAGGCTGACCGCCCGCCATGGCGGACATTGAAGCGGCCACGCTCCTGCGGCCGGGCACAACGCCCGGCCCGGGCGTTGGCGGCGGGCCCCGACTTGACTCAGGCCTTGCGCAGGAAGCAGGTCTTCAGCACCAGGCCCTTGATCTTGTCCGAGTTGCCTTCGATGTGCTCGGCGTCGTCCTCGACCAGGCGGATGTTGCGGATCACCGTGCCCTGCTTGAGCGGGATCGACGAGCCCTTGACCTTGAGGTCCTTGATGACGGTGACGGTGTCGCCGGCGACCAGCACGTTGCCGTTGCTGTCGCGCACCACCACGGCCGATGCGGCGGCTTCGCCCGGGGCCCATTCATGGCCGCAGTCGGCGCATATCCACAGCGCGCCGTCGGGGTAGACGTTCTCCGACGAACACTGCGGGCAGGAAGAATCGGGCATGACGGCTCCATACATGACGTGGCAAGCCGCCTATTGTAGCCGCCCGCCCCGGTTTCGCCGGCGCGGGCGGAAGGGCGGCGCTCAGCGCCCGCCGAGGCTCACCCGCACGCTGCCCGAATGCGAGTTGATCGTGATGTCGCCATCGCCGCCGCCGATGCGCGCGTCGAGATGGCTGCCCGGACCGTAGCGCGGGCGTTCGACCTCGCCCACGTCCGAACGGATGCTGCCGCTGAAGCTCTTGACCTTCAGCTGCGCGGACGTGCGCGCCGGCAGGGTCAGCGTGATCGGCGCGCTCACCGTCTGCAGGCTGATGCGGCCGCCCGGCTGCAGGCCGGCGCTGCGCACGCCCAGGCTGCCGGACACGGTCTCGACATCGAGCCGCTGCACCGCGGACAGATCCAGCTCGACGCCACCGGAAACCGAGTTGGCGCTCACCTCGCCGCCGCTGGTGCCGGCCGCGTTGATCGCGCCGCTGACCGAGCGCAGTTCCAGCCGCGAGGTCCGCAGCTGCGAGCGGATCGCGCCGCTGACGCTGGTGAGGCTGCTCTCGCCGGCCTGGCCGTTGGCGCGGATGCCGCCACTGACGGTGCTGGCCTGCAGCCGGCGCAGGTCGACATCGGCCACGTCCAGCGCGGCGCTGACCGTGCCGGCCTGCAGTTCGCTGCCGCGCGGCACGCGCAGTTCCAGTACCGCGCCGCGGCTGTTGCGGCTGTTCTGCGGGTACACCACCTTCAGCTGCACGCGGTTGGCGCTGTTCTGTACATCCAGGCGCTGGCCGTCGCCGAGCGTGCCGGTGAGCTGCACCTCGTTGCGGTCCCAGCCGCGCACGGTCACCGAGCCGGCGACGTTGCTGATCTCGACCCGCCCGCCGCTGGACAGCGCATGGCGTTCGTTGACCGGGGTCTGCGCCAGGGCCGGCAGCGGAGCCAGCAGCGCGATGGCGGCCAGCAGGTGTCGCAGGGAAACTTTCATGGGATTTCTCCTTCAGGTGGGAAGACCGGCGGGGGCCAGGCCCTGCCGGGTGAGTTCCAGGCGCAGCGCGTAGGTGCGCCGCAGTTGGCCGAGCAGGAAGCCGGCGTCGGGGCTCTGTGCGATCGCCGTGCGGATGCTGCCGGCGCTGGCGTCGAGCTCATGCAGCGCGGGCACGAGCTCGGCCGGTACGGTGTCCTGCGGAATGGACGCGATCGCCTGCTGGTAGGCGTCGGCCAGCGCATCAGCCTGCGCCTCCAGCGGCGATGCCTGCGCCGCCGGGGCCGGCACCGGCCGGTCCTGCTGGCCCCACCAGCGGCCGGCGCCGAACAGGGCCAGCGCGGCGACGGCCGCAGCGGCGGCGGTGGGCAGCCAGCGGCGACGACGCGTCGATGGCGTGGCGACGGCCGCAGCGGCAGCGGCTGGCAGGCGTGGCCCTTCCTGCACCGGCAGGCGCGGCTCTTCCTGCAGCTGCGCGGCGATGCGCTGCCAGGCCGCGGCCGGCGGCAGGCGTTCGGCGGGAAGCTGGCGCAGGCGCGCGGCCAGCGCGTCATGTCCGGGGTCGTGGTCGGGGATGCGTTCGTTCATGGTGTTTCTCCCAGACGCGCGCGCAGCAGGCCGCGCGCGCGATGCAGCTGTGCCTTGGAACTGCCGACGGCCATCTGCAGTTCCTCGGCGATTTCCTGGTGTTTCCAGCCTTCGATGTCGTGCAGCACCAGCACCGCGCGGGCGCGCGGCGGCAGGGTTTCCAGCGCGCGCTCCAGGTCCAGCCCGGTGGCGTGGCAGCGCGTGGCCGCCGGCATGCCCGCCAGCGCGTCCATGCCGTCCTCGCCGAGGTCCAGCGCCTCGAACGCGGCGCTGGCGCGCAGTTCCATCAACGCCGTGTTCACCGCCAGCCGGTGCAGCCAGGTGCCCAGCGCGCTCTCGAAGCGGAACTGCGGCAGCTTGCGCCAGGCCTGGATGAAGGTTTCCTGCAGCGCATCCTCGGCGCGCGCCGCGCTGCCGCCGCACAGCCGCCACAGCAGCGCGTACAGGCGCGGCGCGTGGCGGCGGTAGATGCGCTCGTAGGCGTGGCTGTCGCCACCGGCGGCGGCACGCGCCAGCGCGGCGTCGTCGGCGGCCTGCGGGAAAGGAGCGGTGGCGGTCACGGTGGCGTCGAGCATATCCCTTGGATGCGGCGGCCATCGAAAAGGTTTAAACCGCCGGCGGAAATTTCCCGGCGGCGGCAAAGGCTGACAGGGCCGGCCCGGTAGCCGACAATCGGCCTTCGCCATTTCCACGCAATTCCATGCTCCGACTCCCCGCTGCCCTGCTTGGCGCGGCCCTCGCGCTGGCCGGCTGCGCCAGCGCGCCCACGACGGCGCCCGCGCCGGCCCAGGCCAGGCTTGCGCGCGACGCCGACGCGCCGCTGATCCTGGTGTCGATCGACGGCTTCCGCAACGACTACCTGGACCGCGGCCTCACCCCGACGCTGTCGGCGCTGGCCGGCGATGGCGTGCGCGCCGAGTACATGCGCCCGTCGTATCCGTCCATCACCTTCCCCAACCACTACACGCTGGTGACCGGGCTGCGCCCCGACCACCACGGCGTCATCGCCAATTTCATGACCGATCCGTCGATCCCGGGCGTGCGCTTCAGCATGTTCGACCCGGCGACCGTCAGCGACGAACGCTGGTGGGACGACGGCACGCCGCTGTGGACCCGCGTGCGCGAACAGGGCGGGCGCGCCGCGGCCATGTTCTGGGTCGCCTCGGAAGCGCCGGTGCATGGCGCGCGTCCGGAATTCTGGCGCCCGTTCGACATCACCGTCAGCTCGCAGGACCGCGTCCGCCAGGTGCTGGAATGGCTGGCGCTGCCCGCGGCCGAACGCCCGCATTTCATCACCCTGTACTTCGACCGGGTGGACACCGTGGGCCATGAGCACGGCCCCGACTCTCCCGAGCTGGACCAGGCGCTGGGCGAGGTGGACACCGCCATCGGCCAGTTGCTGCGCGGCATCGACGCCCTCGGCCTGGGGCAGCAGGCGAACCTGGTGGTGGTCTCCGACCACGGCATGACCGCGACCGGGCCGGAGCAGGAGCTGTTCCTGGACGACCTCGTCGACGTGAGCCGGCTGGACTTCGGCTGGACCGGCGCCTACGCCTCCTTCGACGCCCTGCCCGGCGGCGAGGACGCCGCGCGGCAGCTGCTGGGCCGGCACGCGCACATGGAGTGCATGACCCGCGAGCGCATTCCGGCCCGTTTCCAGTATGGGCGGCACCGTCGCGTACCGGCCTACCTGTGCATCGGCGACCCCGGCTGGCAGATCACCACCCGCGCGGCGATGCAGCGCAAGGGCCACCGCCTGCGCGGCGAGCACGGCTACGACAATGCGCTGCCCGACATGCGCTCGCCGTTCATCGCCCATGGCCCGGCGTTCGGCCGGGGCGTGGTGATTGCGCCGATCGACAACGTCGACGTATACCCGCTGCTCGCGCGCGTGCTCGGCATCGCGCCGGGCGCCAACGACGGCGATGCCGCCCGTACCGCCGCCGCGCTGCGCCGCCGATGACCCGTGGGCCGCAGCGCATGCGGCCCTGCAAGGAGATTGCCGATGAAGAGATACCTGCCCGAATGGATGCACGAGTGGATCAGCCTGCTGGACGTGGCGCTGGCCATCGTCCTGATCCTGCTGGTGGCGTGGCTGCTGCGCCTGCTCACCCGGCGCCTGCTGGCGCGGCTGGGCATGCACTACACGCTGCCGCCGCAGGTGGAAACGGCCGCGCGGCGCCTGTCCAACTTCGTGATCGGCAGCGCCGCGCTGGTGGCGATCCTCGACCAGCTGGGCGTGTCGCCGACCATCCTGTGGACCGCGTTCACCGGCTTCGCCGCGGTCGGCGCGGTGGCGTTCTTCGCCGCGTGGAGCGTACTGTCCAACATCTTCTGCACCCTGCTGATCTTCACCACCCGGCCGTTCCGCCTCGGCGACCGCGTCGAGCTGCTGGAAGACGGCGAGAAACCCGGGCTGAAGGGCCAGGTGATCGACATCAACCTGATCTACACCACCCTGCAGGAAATCGGCGGCCCGGCCAAGGGCACGCTGATGCAGATCCCCAACAGCCTGTTCTTCCAGCGCGCCCTGCGCCGCTGGCCGGCGGGCGCGGCGCAGGCGCACGTGATCCAGGGCGACGGCTGAGCCCCTGCCACCGGCGCCGGCAGGCCGTCGCCGGCGACTGCGACCACGGCGTACCACAGCGTTCCGTCCGCGTACGGCCGCTGCGTGCGAAAATCGCGCCCGCAGCACCGCGACAGGCCGCCCCCTACCGGCTTTCCCTTCCGCAATGTCCCGCTCCCCCACGCCCTCCTGCGCCGCGTCCGCGGCGGAGGCCCCCCTGTCCGTTCCCGTCGCCCGCAGCGACCGCCAGCGCTGGCTGGGCGTGGTGGCGCTGGCGATGGCCGCCTTCGTGTTCAACACCAGCGAGTTCGTGCCGGTCGGGCTGCTGAGCGACATCGGCGCCAGCTTCGGCATGCCCATCGAGCATGTCGGGCTGATGCTCACCGCCTATGCCTGGGTGGTCGCGCTGGCCTCGCTGCCCGGCATGCTGCTCACCCGCGACGTCGACCGCCGCCGCCTGCTGCTGGGCGTGTTCGCGCTGTTCGTCGCCAGCCACCTGCTGTCGGCGGTGGCCTGGAATTTCGGCGTGCTGATGCTCAGCCGCATCGGCATCGCGCTGGCGCACGCGGTGTTCTGGTCGATCACCGCCTCGCTGGCGGTGCGCATCGCCCCGACCGACAAGCGCCCGCAGGCGCTGGGGCTGCTGGCCACCGGCACCTCGGTGGCGATGGTGCTGGGCATCCCGCTGGGCCGCATCGTCGGCGAGCTGCTGGGCTGGCGCGTCACCTTCCTGGCCATCGGCGGCGTCGCCCTGCTGGCGATGGCGGTGCTGGCGCGGCTGCTGCCGGCGCTGCCCAGCCAGAACAGCGGCTCGGCCCGCAGCCTCCCGCTGCTGCTGCGCCGCCCGGCGCTGCTGGCGCTGTACCTGCTGGTGATGGTGGTGGTGGCGGCGCAGTTCACCGGCTACAGCTACATCGAGCCGTTCGTGCAGCAGGTCGGTGGCTTCGACGCGCATGTGACCACCTGGGTGCTGCTGCTGTTCGGCGGCATGGGCTTCTTCGGCAGCCTGCTGTTCTCGCGCCTGGGCACGCGCTGGCCGCGCGGCTTCCTGCTCGCCGCCATCGTCACCCTGGCGCTGTGCCTGCTGGGCCTGCGCCTGGCCACCGGCGGCGCCTGGATGCTCTACGCGCTGGCCTCGGTGTGGGGCGTGGCGATGATCTGCTTCGCGCTGTCGATGCAGTCCAAGGTGCTGCGGCTGGCGGCCGACGCCACCGATGTGGCGATGGCGCTGTTCTCGGGCATCTTCAACATCGGCATCGGCGCCGGCGCGCTGATCGGCAGCCAGGTCGGCCTGCGCCTGGGCGTGGGCCATATCGGCCTGGTCGGCGGGCTGATCGCCACCGCCGGCGGGCTGTGGTGGCTGTTCGCGATGCGGTGCTGGGCCGGCAGTTTCAGCATGGGCGGCGACAGCCGCTGAGCCTCAGCGCAGCTGGCTGTCCTTGCTGCCGCGGCGGTTGTAGCCGCTGTGGGCCGACTCCTCGGCGTCCAGCGCCTGCTGGCAGGCCACGCACAGGCGCACGCCGGGAATGGCCTTGCGCCGCGCCTCGGGAATCGGCGCGTCGCATTCCTCGCAGCGCTCCAGCCCCGGCCCGCTGGGCAGGCGGCTGCGGGCGCGCTTGATCGCGTCCTCGACGGTGGCGTCTATCTGATCCTGAACGGCGGTATCTCCCGCCCAACCGGTGGCCATGGCTGGCTGCTCCGTAGTGACCAGGGGCCAGCCTAGCGCAAGCGCCTGTATGTCGGGCCAATGCGCCGCCGCGTGGTCACCAGACCAGGTCGTCGGGCACCACGAACTGCGCGTAATAGGCGTCGTCCTCGGCGTTGCCGCTGGATGCCGGCGCATCGCCGGCCTGGCCGTGGTCGAGCACGATCAGCGCGGCGTCGCGCTCGCGCACCTTTTCCGCGGCCAGTCGCGGCAGCAGCTCGAAGCCCTCGCCATGGCGCGCGATCACCAGCGTGCCGGCGGCCAGCTGCCTGCGCAGCGCCTCGTCCACCAGCAGGGTGCGGATCGCCGCACCATCGCTGAAGCGGTATTCCAGCTCGCCGCGGCGCGGCACCTTGCGGTCGGCGATGATCTGCCGCGCCTGCGCACGCAGTTCCTCGGCGCGGCGCTGGGCGTTGCGTTCGGCGGCCAGCGCGCGGTCGCGCTCGGCCTTCTCCGCGCGCGCGCGTTCGGCTTCCAGCTGGCCTTCGCTGGGGCCGGCGGCCGCGCCCTTGGCGTGCCGCGCCTTGTTCTGCTCGCGCGCGACCTGCGCGACCTGCGACTTCTTGACCAGGCCGGCCTTGAGCAGCTGCTCCTGCAGGGGATTCGCCTTTGCCATCTCTCGTACTACGTGATCGGATCGATGCTGCCATGATACCGGCCCGCCCCCACCCGCGCCCGCCGATGCAGCCCCTGACCTACCTCGCCGGCTATCCCGAGCACCTGCAGCAGCGCGCCCGCGCGCTGCTGGCGCAGGGAACGCTGGGCGAGGCCGTGCGCCGCCGCTACCCGCAGGCGCACGCGGTACGCAGCGACCGCCAGCTCTACGACTACGTGCAGGCGCTGAAGGAACGCCACCTGCGCCAGTCGGTGCCGCTGGGCAAGGTGCTGTACGACGGCAAGCTGCAGGTGCTCAGGCACGCGCTGGGCCTGCACACGGCGGTCTCGCGCAACCATGGCGGCAGGCTCAGGGCCAGCCGCGAGATCCGCATCGCCAGCGTGTTCCGCGATGCGCCGGCGCCGTTCCTGCGCATGATCGTGGTGCATGAACTGGCGCACCTGAAGGAGGCCGAACACAACAAGGCCTTCTACCAGCTGTGCCTGCACATGGAACCGGATTACCACCAGCTGGAGTTCGACCTGCGCCTGTACCTGACCGCGCTGGAGCACGAAGCCGCCGCCCCTCCCGGCATCCCGTAGAGGCGGATGCCGCCTTGCCGGAGAAGCTTCATGCCGGGCAGGCCCGGCACCTGCGTCGCCACGGCGCTACACTCCCCGCCCGCCGCACTGTCCGCCCCCATGACCACGCCCCTCCGTCTCGACAAGCGCCTCGCCGCGCAGCTGCACTGTTCCCGCGCCCAGGCCCGGCACTACATCGAGGGCGGCTGGGTCAGCGTGGACGGCGTGGTGGTGGAAGCGCCGCAGACCCTGGTGGCCGGCGAAACCATCACCCTCGCCGCCGGCGCCAGCAGCGAGCCGGCCGAACCGGCGACGCTGCTGCTGAACAAGCCCGCCGGCTGCACCGCCGCGGACATGTCCGCGCTGCTGCGCGAGGACGCGCGCTTCGCCGACGATGCTTCCGGCCTGCGCCTGCTGCACCGCCACTTCCTGCGCCTGGAAGCGCCGCTGCCGCTGGACGCCGCCGTCTGCGGCCTGGTGGTGCTCACCCAGGACTGGCGCGTGCGTCGGCACCTGCTCGAGGCCGGGCCGGGGCTGGAACAGGAGTTCATGGTCGACGTGGAAGGCGAAGGCAGCCCGTGGGCGTTGCCGAAGCTGACCCACGGGCTGAGCTTCCAGGGCCGCGCCCTGCCCGCCTGCAAGGTCAGCTGGCAGAGCGAGCAGCGCCTGCGCTTCGCGATCAAGGACGTGCGACCGGGCCAGCTGCAGCACATGTGCGCGGCGGTCGGGCTGCGCGCCACCCAGGTGCGGCGGCTGCGCATCGGCCGCATCGGCCTGAGCCGCATGCCGGATGGTCAATGGCGGTATCTGGCCCCCGGCCAGCGCTTCTGAGCCGCACTTCCCGCAGGTGCAGGGCCTGCCCTGCACGAAACTCCCCCGGCCAAAGCCCCGCCGGTGCCGCCCGGCGCCTACGCCAGCAGCCGCAGCACCGCCGCCGCCACCGCGCCGGCCAGCACCACCCCCAGGAACGGCAGGCGCAGCAGCAGCGCCAGCGCAGCCACCACCAGCGCGCCGAGGCGCGCGTCCAGCGCCATGCCCTGCCCGGCGGAGACCGCGTTCATCGTGGTCAGCGACGCCAGCAGGCCGATGGTCAAGGTGCCGGCCACGCGCGTCATGCGCGGCGATTCCATCCAGCGCACCGGCACCAGGTAGCCGCAGAACTTGATCGCCCAGGCCACGACGCTGGCCAGCAGCACCCAGCCCCACAGCGTCATCGCGCGTCTCCCGCGTCGTGGCCGGGCGCCACGTCCGGCTCCAGGCCTTCATCGGCCGGGCCGCGCCCGAACCAGCCCCACAGCCCAGCGACCGCGGCCGCCAGCAGGATCGGCACGCCCGGCGGCACCCAGGGCAGCGCCAGCACCGTCACCAGCGCGCAGGCCACGGCGATGGCCACCGGTTCGCGCGAACGCAGGCGCGGCCACAGCAGGCCGAGGAAGGCGGCCACCGCGGCGCCATCCAGGCCCCAGCGGCGCGGGTCGCCCAGCGCATCGCCAAGCAGCGCGCCCAGCAGGGTGAACAGGTTCCACAGCAGGTAGACGCCCACGCCGGCCGCCCAGAACCCGCGGCGCTGCTCGGCGGGCTCGTCCTGGCCAGCGGCGGTCGCCACCGATTCGTCGATGGTGACCTGCGCCGACAGCGGGCGCAGCCAGCCGCGCGGCCGCAGCATGCGGTTGATCTGCGCGCCGTACACCGCGTTGCGGATGCCCAGCAGCGTGGCCGCGCCGAATGCGGCCGCGCCGGTGCCGCCGGCGCCGATCACGCCGATGAAGGCGAACTGCGAGCCGCCGGTGAACATCAGCAGGCTCAGTGCCGCGGTCTGGCCGACACTGAACCCGGACGCCACCGCCAGCGCGCCGAAGGAAACGCCGTACAGCCCGGTGGCCAGCGCGATGGAAAGGCCGATGCGGACCGCCGGGGTGAAGCGCGCGCCCATCGCCGTCAGCCGCGCCCGCGCGCCTGCTCGGCGGCGGCCACGAACACCACGTCGGTGGAGGAATTGAGCGCGGTCTCGGCCGAGTCCTGCACCACGCCTACCACGAAGCCCACCGCCACCACCTGCATCGCCACGTCGTTGGAAATGCCGAACAGGCCGCAGGCCAGCGGGATCAGCAGCAGCGAGCCGCCCGGCACGCCGGATGCGCCGCAGGCGCCGATCGCCGCCACCACGCTCAGCAGCAGCGATGTGGGCAGGTCCACGGCGATGCCGAGCGTGTGCACCGCCGCCAGCGTCAGCACCGAGATGGTGATCGCCGCGCCGGCCATGTTGATGGTCGCGCCCAGCGGGATCGCCACCGAATAGGTTTCCTCGTGCAGGCCCAGCTTGCGGCACAGTTCCAGGTTGACCGGGATGTTGGCCGCCGAGGAGCGGGTGAAGAACGCGGTGATGCCGCTCTCGCGCAGGCAGCGCAGCACCAGCGGGTACGGGTTGCGGCGGGTCACCACCGCCACGATCAGCGGGTTGCCGACGAAGGCCATGAACAGCATCGCCCCGACCAGCACGCACAGCACGTGCAGGTAGGCCTTCAGCGCGCCGAGGCCGGATTCGGCCAGCAGCGAGGCGACGATGCCGAACACGCCCAGCGGCGCCAGCCGGATCACCATGCGCACGATCCAGGTGATCGCCGCGGACAGGTCGGCCACCACCGCGCGCGTGCCGGCGCCGGCGTGGCGCAGCGCCAGGCCCAGGCCGACCGCCCACGCCAGCAGGCCGATGTAGTTGGCATGCAGCAGCGCGTTCACCGGGTTGTCGACGATCTGCATCAACAGCGTGCGCAGCACCTCGCCGATGCCGCCCGGCGCGCTCAGCCCTGCATCGGTGGGCGCCTTCAGCAGCAGCGTGCTGGGGAACAGGGTGCTGGCCAGCACGCCCACCAGCGCCGCGGCCAGCGTGCCGACCACGTACAGCAGCAGGATCGCGCGGATGTGCGTCTTCTGCCCCTGCTGGTGGTTGGCGATGGAAGCCGTGACCAGGATCAGCACCAGCGCCGGCGCCACCGCCTTCAGCGCCGACACGAACACGGTGCCGAGCAGCCCGACCGCGCGCGCGCCCTGCGGCCAGGCCAGCGCCAGCACGATGCCGGCGAGCAGGCCGATGATGATCTGGACCACCAGGCTGGGGGCGCGAAAGGAAGGGGAACGGTCGCTCATCGGCAGGCTCGGGCAAGGCAAACCGCGATTCTCGCCCAGACCGCCCGCCGCCCACACCCCCGGAACGTCATGGCCGACGCGCCGACATCACCCCGACACCGCTAGGATGCGGGCCATGGAACCCTCCCCCTCCCGCGGCAGGCGCCTGCTGCGCCTGTGCGGCCGCCTCCTCGCGGTGCTCCTGCTGCTGGTCGCCAGCGGCCTGCTGCTGGGCGACCGGCTCACCCCGCGCGCGGTCGGCGCGCCGTCCACCGCGCTGCCGCCGCGCACCGGGCAGACCCCGCTGGACCGCGCGCTCGCCCCCCAGCTTGCCGCGCATCCGGGCCGCAGCGGCGCGGCCTACCTGGTCGACGGGCTGGAAGCCTTCGCCGCGCGCTCGGTCGTCACCCGCCAGGCCGGCCGCAGCCTGGACCTGCAGTACTACATGTGGCACGACGACATGGTCGGCCACCTGCTGGCGCGCGACGTGTACGAGGCGGCCGAACGCGGCGTGCGCGTGCGCCTGCTGCTGGACGACATGAACGCCTCGGGCATGGACAAGCAGCTGCTGGCGCTGGACGCGCACCGCAACATCGAGGTGCGCCTGTACAACCCGTTCCGCAACCGCGAGGGCGTGTGGCGGCTGGTGGAGATGGTGCAGCGGGTCTTCAGCATCAACCACCGCATGCACAACAAGGCCTGGATCGCCGACGGCCGCGTGGCCATCGTCGGCGGCCGCAACATCGGCGCGGAGTATTTCGACGCGCGCCCGGACGTCAATTTCCGCGACCTGGACCTGCTGCTCGCCGGCCCGGCCGCCGGCCAGGCCAGCGCCATCTTCGACGCCTTCTGGAACAGCCGCGCCGCCGTGCCCATCGCCGCCCTCGCCCCGGTGTCGCGCCAGCAGCTCGGCCAACTGGTCTCCCGCGCCACCCTGGACGCGCGCCGCGCCGAGGCCCGCCCCTACCTGGACCGGCTGCGCACGCGCCTGGCCGGCACCTATGTCGGCGACCGCCTGCCGCTGCACTGGAGCGCGCGCCTCCAGGTGTATTCCGATCCACCGCTCAAGCACCGCGACAACGACCGCGCCGACTGGCTGGTGACGCGCCTGGCCACCGAACTGGGCCAGGCCCGGCACAAGACCCTGCTGATCTCGCCGTATTTCGTCCCCGGCCGCACCGGCGAGGAGGAACTGCTGCGGCAGGTGGCCGGGGGCGTGCATGTCGGCATCGTCACCAACTCGCTGGCCGCCAACGACGTGGCCGCGGTACACAGCGGCTACATGCATTACCGGCTGCCGCTGCTGCGCGGCGGCGTCCAGCTCTACGAACTCAAGTCGCGCGGCGATGGCGGCCGCAGTTCGGCCTTCGGCAGCAGCGGCGCCAGCCTGCACACCAAGGCCATCGTCGTGGACGACCGGCGCGGCTTCGTCGGCTCGTTCAACATCGACCCGCGCTCGGCCTACCTCAACACCGAGATGGGCGTGCTGTTCGACGACCCGGTGCTGGCGGTGCAGCTGCGCGAGGAATACCTGCGCCTGTCCGGCCCGGACCTGAGCTATTACCTGTACCTGGACAGCGACGGGAAACTGCGCTGGCTGGACCGCGCACGCGCGCCGCCGGCCGGCTACGTCGCCGAACCGGACACCACCTGGCTGCAGCGCGCCACCGCGCGCGTCATCAGCTGGCTGCCGCTCGAATCGCAGCTGTAGGCCGTCGCCCGCCCACGGCGGGCGGCAGGCTCAGGGGGCGCACGGCTCGTCCGGGCTGACCCGCTTCCACAGCCAGCCGCCGACATGGCCGGGCACGCAGGCGGACAGCAGTTCCAGCGCCTGCGCTTCGTCCAGCAGACCTTCCCGGCACAGCATCGACAGCGCCGCGGCCAGTTCGCCGACTTCCAGCGAGCGCGCCAGCGACGATGCCGGCGCGCCCTGCCCGTCCGCTTCCAGCGCGGCGGCGACCTCGGCCGCAAGCTGCCATTCGCGCGCGATCCGCGCCGCCAGCGGCGGCGTGCAGCGTTCCAGCAGCGACAGCAGCAGTTCCGGCGACGGCGCCAGCGTCTGCCGGCGCGAATAAGCGTCGGCGGTGGCGCGCACCACCATGACCATGGCCAGCCCGCGCAGCAGGCCGGCCAGCTGCGCGGAGAATCCGTCCTCGCGCTCCACGCCGCGCGCGTGGTCGGCCGCGGCCAGCGACATGCGCAGGGTGTAGTCCCAGATCCGCTGCGAGAACCGCCCGCCGTCGCCGTCGGGGGGATTCATCACCGGCTGCACCAGCGCGGCGGAGATGATCTGGCGGATGCCCTCGTTGCCGACCAGGGTCACCGCGCGCTCGATGCTGCGCACCTGCTGTTGCTGGAAGCGGTACAGCGCGCTGTTGGCGATGCGCAGCAGGTTCACCGTCAGCAGCGGGTCGCTGCCGATGATGCGGCCGATGGAACGCGCCGAGGCGGTGCTGTCGTTGACGCTGTGGATCAACTGCGGCAGCAGGTGCGGGCGCCGCGGGAGGTAGCGCTGCGACAGGTCGGCGCGCTCCAGCGACGCCACCACGGCATCGGCCACCGGGTCATGCGCGGGCAGGTCGGGCAATTCGGCCTCCCCGCCTTCGACGCCGAGCGCGGCGCGCAGGAAGCGCCGGCGCATCTGCGGCAGCAGCGCGGGGTCCATGGCCGGCGCGGCGGCCGTGTCGGTGTCGGGGGCTTCGGGAACATAGCTCCAGGCCTCGGCCTGCGGCCGCCGCCCGAACCACCAGGCCGCGCCCGCCCCGGCCAGCAGCGCCGCCACGAGCGCGGAAAGGATCACCGGTTCCAACGCAAGCGCCTCCCGTGCCCAGGGCGTGCCGGCCGCATGCCGCGATCCGTCACCTGTCGGTTCTTTCCAGGCGGATGCCGAGCGGGCCTCCCAGCGAACCGTCCTGGTTGATGGTGAAATTCAGCGACGCGCCCTTCTGCGGCAGCGCCACCTTCAGGGTGTCGCCTTCGCGCACATAGGTGGTTTCCTGTGCGATGCCCATCGCCTCGATGGTCACCTTGCCGCCGGAGGTGAAGCTGTACCGGGTGACGCCCATCGCGTCGGCATAGACGCCCTTGATGCCCTGGCTGCAGGCCGACAGCAGGCACAGCACGGCGATGACGGGCAGGTACTTCTTCATTCTTCCCCCGGAGGTGATGGATCGGCGCCCGACGGACGCCACATGCGGATGGATTCTGCCACAGGCCGGCGGCGGCCAAGCGCCGCCGCTCTTCAGCCGTTTTTCCCGGCGTGCGCGACGCCGCCGGCGCCGGCCTGCGGCAGCGGCGCGCGCACGAAGCGCGCCGACAGCAGCAGCGCATAGACCAGCCCGGCGCCCAGCGCCAGGCCGGCGCCGCTGGCGAACGCCGCGGCCAGGCCGAAGCGGGCGGCCACCAGCCCGGCCAGCACCATGCCCGCACCGATGCCCACGTCCAGCGCGCAGAAATAGGTGGCCACCGCGGTGCCGCGCTGCGCGTGCCCGCCAAGGTTGACCATCATCGTCTGGTAGGCCGGGTACACCACGCCGAAGCCGAAGCCGGCCAGCAGGCCCGACAGGTAGTACGTCGCCGGCGCCTGCGCCCAGGCCATCAGGCCGAGCCCGGCGACGATCGCCAGGCTGCCGCCGTTGGTCGCCAGCACCACCCGGCCGCCATCGATCAGGCGTCCGGAGAACGCGCGCGAGACCATCATGCCCACCGCCATCAGGGTGAAGAAGATGCCGGTATTGCCCGCGCCCAGCTGCTTGCCGTGGATCGCGGCGAAGGCCAGCAGCATGCCGTAGCCCAGGCCGATCACCGCCAGGTTCAGCGCCAGCGGGATGCCGCGCACCAGCAGGAAGCGGTCCAGCGACAGCACCGTGGCCGTGCCGTCGCGCAGCTTGCGCGGCGCGTGCACCCGCGTCGCCACCAGCAGGCCGGCGACGCCGGCGGCCACCGCCGCCTCGAAGATCACTGGGAACGGGTAATGGTCCATCAGCCACAGGCCGGCCATCGGGCCCAGCGCCATCGCCAGGCTGCTCATCAGGCCGAAGAAGCCGATGCCCTCGCCGCGGCGCGCCGAGGGAATGATGTCGATGGCCTGGGTATTGGCGGCGGTGCTCATCACCGCGAAGGTCACGCCGATGCCCAGCCGCACCAGCACGAAGACCAGCACGGTGTGCGCCAGCAGGTAGCCGGAGGTGAACAGCACGTAGGCCGCCAGCGCCAGCAGGTAGGCGTGCTTGGCGTTGAAGCGGTCGACGATGAAACCGGAGAACGGCCGCACCAGCAGCGCGGCGATCACGTAGCTGGACAGCACCAGGCCCACCGTGGCCTCGCCGATCCGCAGCTGCTCCACCAGGTGGAACGGCAGGGTCGGCATCAGCACGTAGAACGACATGCCCATCAGGAAGTTGGCGACGCAGGCCAACAGGAACCCCGATGTCCACAGCGCGGGCCGGGCCTGGCTCATGCGCAAGCCGCCGCGCAGCGCGCCGGCGCCGGCATGCCGGCACCCGCGCCGATGGCCCGCGTCCGCGCCATCAACCCACGCCGCGCAGCGCCAGGGTCAGCGCCAGCACGCTCAGGATCACCGCGATGGTGCCGTCGAGCACGCGCCAGGTGCCCGGCTTGTTGAACAGCGGCGCCAGCAGGCGCGCGCCCAGGCCCTGCGCGGTCAGCCACAGCGCGCTGGCGGTCACCACGCCGGCGGCGAAGGCCATGCGCGCATGGCCGAAGTTGTCGGCGATGGAGCCGATCACCACCATGTCCAGCCAGAAATGCGGGTTGATGATCGAGAAGCCGGCCGCGGCCATCATCGCCGCGCGGCGCGAGGATTCGGCGCTGTCGTCCAGCTGCATGCCGCCACCGCCGGCCATGGCCCGCCGCGCCGACTGCAGCGCGTACCAGGCCAGGAAGGCGACGCCGCCCCACAGCAGCACCGTGGTCAGCCACGGCAGCTGGTTGGTGAGCGTGCGCAGGCCGGCGACGCTGGCGAAGATGAAGGCCGCGTCGATGGCGAAGCAGGTGGCGATCACCGGGATCACGTGCTGGCGCAGGATGCCCTGGCGCAGGATGAAGGCGCTCTGCGCGCCCACCACGGCGAAAAGACCGATGCCGGTACCGGCACCGCTGAGCCAGGCGCTGCTGGTGGCCTGGGCGGTTACGACGGAAAACATGGGGGAACTGCCTGTGTACGGATGGGGGAAGACGGCACCGGGGTGCGTCGATGCGGGCAATTGTCGCAGCGCAACATCGAAAAGTAGAGCTAAACTTCTTAAACCCTCATTAGCCGTACTTAATCATGCGCATCGACCATGCCCAGCTCCGCGCCCTGGCCGCGGTGATCCGCGAAGGCAGCTTTGAGCGCGCCGCGCTGGCGCTGAACGTCACCGCCTCGGCGGTATCGCAGCGGATCAAGGCGCTGGAGGAGCGCGTCGGCAAGCTGCTGGTCAGGCGCACCACGCCCACCGAGGCCACCGCCGAGGGCCAGGTACTGGTGCGGCTGGCCGAGCAGACCGCGCTGCTGGAGCGCGACGCCTTCGAGCGCATCGGCCTGTCCGACGCCGACCTGCCGCGAGCCAGCATCCCGGTGGCGGTGAACCACGACAGCATGGAAACCTGGTTCCCCGAGGCCGCGCTGGCCTTCGCGCGCGACAGCAGCACCACCCTGGACCTGCACACCGAGGACCAGGACCACACCGCCGCGCTGCTGCGCCAGGGCGCGGTGCTGGGCGCGGTCACCACCCTGTCCGAGCCGGTGCAGGGCTGCCAGATCCACGCGCTGGGCAGCATGCGCTACGCCGCCACCTGCACCCCGGAATTCCACGCGCGCCACTTCGCCAAGGGGGTCACCACACAGGCGCTGGCGCAGGCCCCGGTGCTGGTGTTCAACCGCAAGGACGACCTGCAGGCGCGTTACGCCCAGCGCCTGACCGGCTCGCAGCAGCCGCTGCACGCGCCGACCTGGTGGATTCCCTCCACCCGCGCCTTCGTCCACGCCAACCTCGGCGGCCTGGGCTGGACCATGAACCCCCTGCCGCTGGTGCGCCGCCACCTGGAAAGCGGGCGACTGGTCTACGTCAAGGCGCGCGCCTGGGAAGACATTCCGCTGTACTGGCAGCACTGGAAGGGCGAAGTCGCCTCGATGGCGCTGCTCACCCGCGCGGTGCTGCAGGCGTCGGCGACCCTGATCCGCAGGCGCCGCTAGGCGGACCGCCGATACCGCTTCAATCGAAATAAAGCGCCAGCCCGACGCCGCCCTGCCAATCGGCGGTTTCCTCGTCCAGGCCGCGCAGGAAGGAAGCATCGAGCTGCAGCCGCGGCGTCGCCATCCAGGTCAGGCCCGCGCCGGCCGCGCGCATGTGCTGTTGGTCCTCGCCGTAGCCGGCTTCCACATAGGCCGCCACGTCCTCGCCCAGGGGAAAGCCGTAGCTGGGCGAGAACAGCCAGCCGTCACCGTCGTTGCCCCACTGCCGGTCGACATGCAGCGCCAGGCCGGCATCGGCCGGCAGCGCCCAGGCCACGGTGACGCCCAGGTCGCGCACCTGGCCATCGCCGCCCAGCGGCGCCTGCCCCCAGGGCAGCGTGGTGCCGAATTTGAAGGCGACCGTCAGCGTGTCGTTGTCCAGCACCGGCGCCCACTTCACGGCGATGCTGCCGTCGCCGCCGCCTTCCGCACGCGCGTGCAGGCCGGCGCCGCGCAGGCGCTGGCCGCCCCAGGTGTCCGCGCCCAGCTGCAGTTCCAGCGTACGGCCCACGCCCAGCCGCAGCAGCGTATCGGCCGTCCAGGTGGTGGCGGTCACGCCATCGCGGCGGTCGTGGCTGCCATCGGGCAGGCCCTGTTCCCAGGCGAACACGCCCTTGCCCACCGTGCTGGTCGAAAAGCCGATGCCCGGCCGGTCGTAGGCCGGCGCCTGCGCCGCCTGCGCGCCTGCACAGGCCAGCATGGCCACCGCCATTCCCGTCAGAGTCCTGCCCATCCTGCCGACGCTCCGCTGCCCTGGTCGCGGCAGTGTACGCACGGGGCCGCTCAGCGCTGCGCCAGCGCGTACTCCAGCGCGGCGCGTACCGCCGCCACCTGCGCGTCGTCGCACTGCTCGGGCGTGGCGCGCGGGCTGTCCGGGTAGACCTCGGTGGTGGTGGTGTAGCGCGCGCCCGTGATGCCCGCGCACAGGCCCAGCGCCTTGAGCGGATACTCGATGACGCCGTGCGCCACCACCGGCGAGCCGATGATCTGCCCCTGCGCGTCCGGCGGCGCGATGTGTGTGACCTGGGCCACCGCCGCGATCACCGCCTGCTGGAACGCCGGCTGCGGGTTTTCGCTGTCGTCCACCAGGTAGAAGCCGTCGGGGATTTCGCCGGGCTCGAACGGCTTGCCGTCACGCGCGGCCAGCGCCGGGCGGAACTCGCTCTCGTCGCTGTCGGTGGTCTCGTGCAGGTCGATGTGCAGCAGGAAGCGCCCGGCCAGCGGCTGCACCAGGGCCATCAGCGCCGCCGATTCCGGCGCCGGGCTGCCGGCGGTGAAGTTACGGTTGGGGTCCAGCGCCAGCGCGTTCCAGCGCTGGATGCGCTCGTAGCCCCACGGGCTCACGCAGGGCGCGACCAGCAGGTTGCAGCGGCCGGCATAGTCGGCCGCGTGCCGGTCGACGAACTTCAGCGCGCCCTGTACGCCGCTGGTCTCGTAGCCGTGCACGCCGCCGGTCACCAGCGCCACCGGCAGGGCGTCGTCCCAGTCGCGGCTGCGGATCGCCAGCAGCGGGTACTGGCCGGAGGGGTAGTCCAGCTGCCCGTACTGCGCCACCTCGAAGCGGTCGCGCAGGGCGTCGATGCGGGCCAGCACTTCGACGGCATGACTGCGCTGCACGTGCTGCCGCGCCAGCCATTGCGCCCGTTCCGCCGCGCCCCAGGGCTGGCCGGGGGTACCGATGGGATAGAAGGCGGTGGTGGCGGTCATGGCGGCTCCGGGTTGCAGGGGGCTGCACACTCTAAACCGTTCGGCGGCCGGCACTGTAGGAGCGACTTCAGTCGTGATGGGGCGTTCCCGGGAAGTCCCCATCGCGACTGAAGTCGCTCCTACCGGCGCTGCTGCGCGCTACGGCGCTTCCAGCAGCGTGGCGATGTCCTCGTCCTTCTGCTGCCACAGGCCGTTCATCCATTGCTGGAAGCGCGCGCGGAAGGCACGGTCGCCCTGGTAATCGCCGGCGACCAGCTCGGCCGGGATCGGCCGCTGCCGCACCAGCACCTTCACTTCCGGGACGCGGTTGGCCATCAGGTCCAGCATCGAGGGGATGCCCCTGGGGTAGACGATGGTCACGTCCAGCAGCGCATGCAGGCCCTGCCCCATCGCATCCAGCACGAACGCCACGCCGCCGGACTTGGGCTTGAGCAGGTGGCGGAACGGCGAGGCCTGGCCGTCGTGCTTGGCGCGGGTGAAGCGCGTGCCCTCGACGAAGTTCATCACCGCCACCGGGATGTCGCGGAACCTGGCGCAGGCGCGCCGTGTCGCTTCCATGTCGCGCCGGCCCAGTTCCGGGTTGCGGGCGATCTGCCTGCGGCTGTAGCGGCCCATGAACGGGAAATCCAGCGCCCACCACGCCAGCCCCAGCACCGGCACCCAGAACAGCGAGCGCTTGAGGAAGAAGCGCAGCAGCGGGATGCGCCGGTTGAACACCTTCTGCAGCACCAGGATGTCTACCCAGCTCTGGTGGTTGGCCAGCACCAGGTAATGGCCGTCGCGCTCCAGCGCCGGCGGCACGTCGAGCTGGAAGCGGGTACGGGTGAAGGCCTCCATCATCGCGCTGTTGACGCCGATCCAGCTCTCGGCCAGCCCGGTCAGCAGCGGGTTGCAGGCGCGCCGCACGGCCGCCAGCGGCAATACCGCCTTGAACAGCGCCACCGCGAACAGCGGCAGGCAGTGCAGCAGGGTGTTGAGCGCGATCAGCAGCAGGATCGGGACGATGCGGAACCATTTCATGGGGGAATATCTCGCGAGGTGCGGGCCGGCGCCGCCATCGAAAAGCGGCACAGGGTAACAAACGCCGCAGGCGGCGGCCGGTGCGCGCCCCTCTTCCGCTGGACACCCGTGGCGGCGTAATAATTCCTCACCGCCCCGCCTTGCCGTGCCCCGCATGCCTTCGACGCTGCCGCCCCTGGGCGAGATCCTCGACCTGTTGCCCGACATGGTGTGCGTGGTCGATCCGGAAGGCCGCTACCTGGCGGTCAATGCCGCGTTCGAGCAGATCATCGGCTACCGACCGGACGAAGTCCTGGGCCGGCGCATGATCGAACTGGTGCATCCCGAGGACCATGGCATCACCGCGCAGGCGGTGCAGCGGGTCATGGAAGGCCGGCCGCTGCCGAACTTCCGCAACCGCTACGTGCACCGCGACGGCCGGATCGTGGACATGCAGTGGTCGGCCAAATGGCTGCCCGAGTACGGAGTGCGCATCGCCGTGGGCCACCCGGTCACCGAGCTGCGCGACCTCGAGCGCCGGCTGGAGTTCATGGCCGGACACGATCCGCTCACCCGCCTGCCCAACCGTTACCGGCTGCGCGAGGAACTGGAACGCGCCCTCGGCGACGGCGCGCAGCCGCTGGCGGTGCTGTACCTGGACCTGGACGGCTTCAAGGCCGTCAACGACCGCCTCGGCCACGCGCAGGGCGACCGCCTGCTGTGCGAGACCGCCGACCGCCTGCGGCGCGCGCTGCGCCACGGCGACTTCATCGCCCGCGTCGGTGGCGACGAGTTCGTGGTGCTGCTGCCGGGCTGTACCAGCCACGCCGACGCGCGCGCGGTGGCCGACGTGCTGCAGGCCGGGCTTGACGCCAGCCAGGGGCCAGTGCCGTTTTCCCGCATCGGCGTCAGCATCGGCGTGGCCTGCTGCCCGGTCGACGGCCGCGACGCGGAAACCCTGCTGCGCCGCGCCGACGCCGACATGTACGCGGTCAAGCACGGCCGCCGGGTGCCCGCGCTCTGAGCGCCGGAGGGCCGGCACGGGCCTCTGTTACCCTATCGCGATGAACCCACCTGCTGCCCCTTCGGCCACCGCTCCTGTTTTCACGCCGATGGCGCAACGCTTCCGCGGCTTCCTGCCGGTGGTGGTGGACGTGGAAACCGGCGGCTTCGACTGGAACCGGCACGCGCTGCTGGAAATCGCCGTCATCCCCCTGGACATGGATGAGAACGGCCTGCTGCTGCCCGGCCAGACCAGCTGCGCGCACGTGGTGCCGGCCGAAGGCACCGACATCGACCCCAAGTCGCTGGAGATCACCGGCATCGTGCTCGACCATCCGTTCCGGCTGGCCAAGCCCGAGCGCGAGGCGCTGGAGCACGTGTTCGCGCCGGTGCGCGCGGCGCTGAAGAAATACAACTGCCAGCGCGCGATCCTGGTGGGCCACAACGCCCACTTCGACCTGAACTTCCTCAACGCCGCGGTCGCGCGCAGCGGCCACAAGCGCAACCCGTTCCACCCCTTCAGCGTGTTCGACACGGTGACGCTGGCCGGCGTGGCCTACGGCCAGACCGTGCTGGCGCGGGCGGTACAGGCCGCCGGCTTCGAGTGGGACGCCAGCCAGGCGCACAGCGCGGTGTACGACACCGAACAGACCGCGCGCCTGTTCTGCCAGATCGTCAACAGCTGGCCCCGCGTGTAGGAGCGCGCTTCAGCGCGTGGCGGGGCCTCCACCCGAAGGCCCCCATCGCGCGGATGCCCTACCCCAGGCAGATCCGGTCGCGGCCGTCGCTCTTGGCCTGGTACAGCGCCCGGTCGGCGCGCTGGAACAGCAGCAGCGGCGTGCGGTCGCCGGCGCCGAGCTGCACCAGCCCGGCACTGAACGTCACCCGCAGGCCTTCGACGCCGGCCCAGTTGCGCTGCGCATGGAACAGGCCCTGCAGGCGCGTGCACACCAGCTGCGCCTCGTCCAGCGCGGTGTCGTTGAGCAGCAGCGCGAACTCCTCGCCGCCCAGCCGCGCCGGCAGGTCGGAGTCGCGGCAGCTGGCGGCCAGCAGCCGCCCCACCTCGCACAGCACCTGGTCGCCGACGCTGTGCGACCAGGTGTCGTTGACGGTCTTGAAGTGGTCGATGTCCAGTACCAGCAGGCTCAGCGGCTGGCCGCTGCGCTGGGAGCGGGCGAAATCGCGCGCCAGGCCCTCGTCGAAGGCGCGGCGGTTGGGCAGGCCGGTGAGCGGGTCCTCGTGCGCCTGCCGCTCGAACGCCTCGGCCTGCTGGCGCAGGCGCTCGGCCAGTTCGGTCTTCTCCTGGTTGGCCGCCAGCAGGCGTTCGGCCTGCAGCTGCAGGTCGGCGGTGCGCTCGGCCACCTGCCGCGCCAGGCGGATGTTGCTGGTCTTGTAGCGGTGGATCAGGTAGCGGTACAGCGCCACCAGCCCCAGCAGCAACAGCACGCCGGCCACCGCCTGCACGCTGCGCCGCTGCCACGGCAGCGGTTCGACGGTGAACTGCCAGGCTGCTTCGCTCCCGCTCCAGCGCCCGCCCGGGTGCATCGCCGACACGTGCAGGGTGTAGTCGCCCGGTGGCAGGCCGATGAACTCGACGCTGCGCTGGTTGCCGCGTTCGATCCAGCCGCGGTCCAGCCCTTCCAGGCGGGTGCGGTAGCGGATCCGGTCCGACATCAGGTAGCTCAGGCCCACGTAGCCCACGGTCAGCCGGCGTCCGCCCGGGATGCGGGTGCGGCCCTGCGCCTGCCAGTGCAGCGGCACGCCGTCCAGCTGCACGCTTTCCACCACCACCGGCGGCGGCAGGCGTTCGTGGAAGCGCTGCAGCCGCAGCGGGTCGACCATGCTCAGGCCGCCGGCGGTGGCGACCCAGTAGGTGCCGTCGCCGCGCAGCGTCGCCGACGGCCCGGTGCTGCCGTTGGCCTGGGCGTTGTACATGCCGTCGATCTCGTTGTAGCGCTCGACCTCGATCCGCGCGCTGCGGCCGTCGGCCACCTCGTCCAGCGCCGCCAGGGTGGTGCGCAGCACGCCGCGGTTGCTGCTGATCCAGACGTTGCCGATGCGGTCGGGGACCATCTGGAACACCGTATCCACCGGCATGCCCTGCTCCAGCCCGACCCGCGCCAGCTGCCCGTCGCGGTAGCGGTAGAGGCCTCGGTCGGAGGTGATCCACATCGCGCCGTCGATGTCGAGGAAACCGAAGACGGTGCGGCCGCCGCCCAGCCTGTCCAGGTCCAGCCGCTGCACCGTGTTCCCGCGCAGCACGCGGACGCCCTCGATGGTGCCGATCCACAGCCCCTGGGCCGTGCTGTACAGGGCCGTGACCAGGCCGGTGGGCAGGCCGGCCGCGGCCGGCACGTGCACGCCGTCGGCGTCGATCCGCACCACCCCGCGCTGGGTGCCTATCCACATGCCGCGGCCGTCGTGGTCGGTGGCCATGACCCGCACGTTGCCGCCGGGCAGGCCGTCCTGGCCGTCGTAATGGCGGACGCGGCCGTCGCGGTCGATCCGGTACACGCCGTCGCCGAAGGTGCCCGCCCACACGCCGCCCGCGCCGTCCTGCGCCAGGCTCAGCACCGAGGACTGCCTGCCGGCGCGGTTGAGCAGCGGCACCGCGCCGATGCGGCCATCGCGCCCGATGCGGTCCAGGCCCGCGGCGCCGCCCACCCACAGCCGGCCGTCGCGGTCCTCCAGCACGGTGCGCACGTAGTCGCCGCTGAGCCCGTCCTGGGTGGTGTAGCTGCTGAACAGGGTTTCGCGCAGGCGGAACAGGCCGCCATTGGCGCCGACCCAGATGCTGCCCTCGGCATCCTCGAACAGGCTGGTGATGCGCCCCTTGGGCGGCAGCCGGGTGGCCGGCATCTGCTCGATGCCGTGGCGGCCGATGCGGAACAGGCCCTGGTTCTCCGTGCCCAGCCAGACTTCGCCGTGGCGGTCCACCAGCATCGCCGTCGGATGCGAAATGCCCGGCAGTCCACGCACCTTCCGCAGGCGCTCGCCCTGCAGCTGGTACAGGCCGCCATCGGCCACGATCCACAACACGCCATCCGGCCCGCGGTAGGGCCAGACCACCCCGCGCGGCAGGTTGAAACTGGCCGGCGCGCGCCGCAGCACGCCGTCGCTGCCGCGCACCACCAGTCCATCCAGGGTGCCCACCCAGACCCGGTCCTGGGCATCGACGGCCAACCAGGTGAAGGTCATGTTCATCGGCACGTCGGCCGGCGACGGCTCATAGTGCAGCGTGCCATCCGGGGCCAGGAAACCCAGCCCCTTGCCTTCGTACAGCAGCCACAGGCGCCCCTTGCTGTCCTTGCGCATGGCCTGGATCAGCACGTTCGGCGCCGGCGCGCGCCACGGCCAGCTGTCCCAGCGGCCATCCAGCGAACGCCGCAGCACGTCGCCGCGCGAGTCGCTGACCCACAGCGCGCCGTCGCGGTCCACATGCAGCGCGCCGACGCCGTTGTCGAGCAGGCCCGGCGTGGAGCCGCGGTCGTAGACGGTGAAATCCAGGCCGTTGTAGCGCACCAGCCCTTCCCAGGTGGCGAACCACAGGTGGCCCTCGGGGGTCTGCGCGATGTCGCGCAGCGAGTTGTGCGGCAGGCCGTCGCGCGAGGTCCACATGTCCACGGCATAGTCACGCAGCGCCGGCGCGCCTTCCGCGGCGGCCACGCCGCCCACCGGCAGCAGCAGGCACAGCAGCGCCAGCAGGACATGGCAGGCCCACCGCCCGGGATGGCGGTTGCAGCGGGCCGAGGCACGGCGGCGGTTCAACGGCATGGCCGTCCCCGGCGGAGGCGGATGCCTACAGGCTGCTGCGGCGGCGTCATGTGCACGAACGGGGGGGAGTGCGCACATGGTAGGGGCATTGCCGGCCCCGCGCAGCACCGGGCCGGCACCGGGGCCGGGCTCAGCCCCGGCGCGCCGCCTCCGGCGCCGGCCAGGCGACCACCGCTTCCAGCCCGCCGCCGGGGTGGTTGCGCAGGACCAGGGTGGCGCCGTTCTTCTCGGCCAGGGTGCGGGCGATGGTCAGGCCCAGGCCGGCGCCGCCGGTCTCGCGCGAGCGCGACGTCTCCAGGCGCAGGAACGGGGTGAACACCGCTTCCAGCTCGTCCGGCGCCAGCCCCGGCCCGCGGTCGCGGATGCGCACCTCGACCTGCCCGTCGCGCGCCTGCGCGCGGATGTGCGCCGAATGCCCGTACTTGACCGCGTTGTCCACCAGGTTGGAGAACAGCCGGTGCATCGCCAGCGGCCGCAGCCGCAGCACCGCGCCGCAGCCCTGCTCGAACTGGACCGGGTGCCCGGCTTCGGCCGCATCCTCGGCCACGCTCTGCAGCAGCGAATCCAGGTCCAGCACCACGCGCTGCTCGGCGCTCTCGGCGCTGCGCGCCAGTTCCAGACCCTCGCGGATCAGCGCCTGCATCGCCGCCAGGTCGGCGACCAGGCGTTCGCGCAGCGGCGCGTCGGCCACGTTCTCCAGCCGCAGCCGCAGCCGCGTGAGCGGCGTCTGCAGGTCGTGGGTGATCGCCGCCAGCATCTGCGTGCGCTCGCCGATGTGCCGCTGCAGGCGCTGCTGCATGGCGTTGAAGGCTTCGGCCGCGCGGCGTACCTCCTGCGGCCCGTCCACCGGCAGCGGGTCGCGCTGCAGGTCCTCGCCCAGATCGGTGGCCGCATCGGCCAAGCGCTGCAGCGGCGAACTGGCGATGCGCGCCACCCCATAAGCCAGGCCGGCGATGGCCAGCGACAACAGCGACAGGAACAGCGGATCGAAGGCGAAGATGCTGATGCGCGCGGTGGCCGGGTACTGCAGCGCCAGCCGCAGCGGCGTGCCGTCGCCCAGGGTCAGCTCCACCAGCCGGCAGCGCGGCGGCACCACCGCCGGATAGCGGTTGCGCAGGTGGTGGGACAGCCGCGTGCGCTGCGGGAGCAGTTCCGGCAGCGGCGGCAGGCAGGTGCGGAACGGGGTGGCGTGCACGCGCGCATCGGCCACCGGCCCTTCGCGGTCGCCCAGCACGGCCATCAGCGCCGTATCCTCCGGGCCGACATGGACCTCGCCGCGGATTTCGCGCACGCTCGCCCCGCCGGTTTCCAGCAGGCGCGGGCGCAGTTCCGGGTTGTTTTCCAGCAGCGCGACGAAGCCCTGCAGGCGGTCGGCCATGCGCATCAGGTTCTGATGCTCGAACTCCTGGCGGCGGTGCGCCTCGGCCAGCAGCGTGGCGCCGATCGCCGCGGCCATCATGCCGACCAGCAGGATCACGAACAGCCGCCCGGCCATGGACGCCAGGAACCGCCGCAGCCGGTCCATCATCCCAGGGTCACCACGCCGGCGAACACATAGCCCTCGCTGCGCACGGTACGGATCAGGCTGCCGGCGTCGCCGAGCTTCTGCCGCAGGCGGCTGACCTGCAGGTCGATGGCGCGGTCCTGCGCCTCGTAGCTGCGGCCGCTGCTCAGCGCCACCAGTTGCTCGCGCGAAAGCACCTTGTTGGCATGGCCGACGAACACCCGCAGCAGGCGGAACTCGGCGCCGGACAGCATCACCACGCGCCCGGCCGGATCGACCAGGTGGCGCCGCTCCAGGTCGAACACCCAGCCGGAGAAGGTCGCCTGGCGCATCGCCAGCGGCTCCAGGTTGGCCGGCAGCGCCTCGGTCCGGCGCAGCACGCTGCGGATGCGCGCCAGCAGTTCGCGCGGCTCGAACGGCTTGGCCAGGTAGTCGTCGGCACCCATCTCCAGGCCGAGCACGCGGTCGATCGGCTCGGCGCGGGCGGTGAGCATGATCACCGGCGTGCTGGAGCGCGCGCGCAGTTCGCGGCACAGGGCCAGTCCATCCTCGCGCGGCAGGTTGAGGTCGAGCACGATCAGGTCGATGTGCTCGCGCGCCAGCGCGTGGCGCATCTCGGCGCCGTCGCGGGCGGTGCTCACCGTGTAGCCGGTACGGCCGAGCTGTTCGGCCAGCAGTCCGCGGATGTCACTGTCGTCGTCGACCACCAGCAGGCGGTGCATGGTCGGGGCTTCCCTCATGGGCGATGCGCCATGCTAACCGAGCGCGGCGCGCACCCGGCACGCATGCGCCACGGCGCCGACGCCGGCGCGCGCCTCAACGCGCATCCTTCGCGTCGGCCCAGCCCAGGTCCGGTTCGGCGTGATACTGGACGCCCAGGGCGTCGAGCTGCGGACCCAGCGCCCCCATGCGCCGCACGAAGCCGTCATAGCCGCGCTGCCCGGCCGGACTCCACGCCACCTCGGCCACCGCCGCCAGCCGCGGCCACAGGCGCTCGTCGGCGGCCGCCTCGCCGTGCACGAACTCGGTCCACAACGCCGCTTCGACCCCCACCGCGGTCCTGAAGGGCGTCGGGTCGAAAGCGTAGACCCGCGCCAGCGGCACGCCCCCGGCGCGGCACCAGTCGGCGCCGGGCTGGCCCGCGTAGTTGCCGTGGTCGATGTAGAGGTACGAACAGGGCGACAGGATCAACGCATGCCCCCTGGCGACCGCGGCGTCGATGGCATAGCCGTCGTTCCACAGCTGCAGCAGCGCGCCCGGCTTCAGGTCGGCCACCGACCCTTCCTCCCACAGGATGGGCGTGCGCCCCATCGCATCCACCATCGCCGCCGCGCGCCCGACGAAATCGGCGTACAGCGGGTGCCTGATCTCGTCGCCGCCGATGTGGATTTCAGTGGACGGGAAGATCGCCGCCACCTCCTCCAGCACGTCGCGCACGAAGGGATACACGACGTCGGGCTTGTCCAGGCACAGCACGCTGAAGCCCACTTCCACGCCGGAGTAGGTGGACAGGTTCGCCACGTCCCTGCACGCCAGTTCGTTGTACGAGGCCAGCGCCGCCTGCACATGCCCGGGCATGTCGATCTCCGGCACCAGGGTGACGCCGCGCGCCTGCGCGTAGGCCACCAGGCGCTTCAGCTCCTCCTGCGTGTAATAACCGGCACGCCCACCGGCCACCGCGCTGGCGCCACCTACCTGCACCAGTTGCGGATGACGCCTGATCTCGATGCGCCAGCCCTGGTCGTCGGTCAGGTGCAGGTGCAGCCGGTTCAACTTGAACAGCGCCATGCGGTCGATGTGCTTTTCCAGGTATTCGAGCGGCAGGAAGCTGCGGGCCACGTCCAGCGAGACGCCGCGCCAGCGGTAGGCCGGCACGTCGGTGATCGCCATGCGCGGCAGCCGGTATTCCGGCGCGGCCCGCGCCGGCAGCAGCTGGCGCAGGCTCTGCACCGCGTACAGCAGCCCGGTGTCGGTGCGCGCGCTCAGCTGGATCGCATCGCCCACCTCCAGCCGGTAGCCCTCCTCGCCGAGCGCCGCATCGTCGACCAACTGCAGCCGGATGGGCGTGGCCGCCTCCTTCGTGGCGATGCGCAGCGTCGCCAGCAGTTCGGCCAGCGCACGCGCGGCCATGGGCGCGGCGTTGCCGCCCTCCACCGCCACCGCCGAGAGCCGCAGCTCGCCGGGGTGCGTCTGGATCGAGCGCGGCAGGGGCACGATGTGCGCCTCCGGTGCCGGCGCATCGGCGGCCACGGCCGGCGCCCGGTGCGCGCATCCGGCAGCGGCGACGAGCGCCAGGCACAGCAGCAGGACTCCAGGCTTGAAGGACGGTTTCATCGCGCATCGGCCGGCAGGGAGGACAGCGGGCATTCTGCCGGCACCGCGGCGGTGCCACCATCCCCGTCCCGCCGCCGTCAGTCGCCGCCCTTGACGATGCGGCCGTCCTTGACGATCACCGCGAAATTGCGCGGATCGGCGATGAGCTGCAGGTCTTCCAGCGGATTGCCCTCGACCAGCAGCAGGTCGGCCAGCGCGCCCTCCTCCACCACGCCCAGCCGCCCCGCATAGGGACTGCGCAGGCCGGACAGCGCCAGCAGTTCGGCGTTGTCGTGGGTGACCATCTTCAGGATCTCCGCCGGGGTGAACCATTCGCGCAGGCCGAGGATGAAGGCGTTCTGCTCGGTATTGAGCGCCGGCTCGAACAGGAAATCGGTGCCCCAGGCCATGCGCACGCCGGCGCGCCGGGCCATGGCCCACATGCGCGCCTGGCCTTCGATCACCGGCCTGCGCTTCTCGCGGCGCAGCGGGTCCATGTTCTCCGTGCTCGCGCGCAGGGTCTGGCTGGACAGCCAGACGCCGCGGCTGGCCATCAGCCTGAGCGTGTCCTCGTCCAGCATCTGGCCATGCTCGATGCACTTCACCCCGGCTTCGATGGCGCGGCGCACCGCGCGCACCGTGTAGGCATGCACGGTGACATAGGTGCCCCAGTCCTCGGCCGCCTCCACCGCCGCGCGCATCTCGTCGAGCGTGTACTGGGTGACGTCCACCGGATCGTAGGCCGAGGATGTGCCGCCGCCGGCCATCAGCTTGATCTGGCTGGCGCCCATGCGCAGGTTCTCGCGCACCGCGGTCAGCACCTCGTCGCGTCCGTCGGCGATGAAGGTGGCGCCCATCTCCTCGGCCAGCGCCGGCTTGCCGAAGAAGCGGCGCGAGCGCTCGTGCGGCTGGCGCATGTCGCCATGCCCGGCGGTCTGGCTGATGGTGGCGCCCGAGGGCCAGATGCGCGGGCCGCGCACGCGGCCGGCATCGATCGCCGCCTTCAGCTCGAAGATCGGTCCGCCCACGTCGCGCACGCTGGTGAAGCCGCGCAGCAGGGTGCGCTCGGATTCGCTGGCCACCCGGGCGGCCAGTTTTTCCGGGGTGGCGGCCAGGGCCAGCATGTCCGCCTGCGACAGCGCGGTGAAGGTGCTGTGCCAGTGCGCGTCGATCAGCCCCGGCATCAGGGTGCGGCCGCGGCCTTCCATCACCCGGGCCGCCGGTGCCGGCGTCGCCGCCGCGCCGATGGCGGCGATGCGGTTGCCCCGCACCAGCACGTCGGTCGGCGCGCCGAGCGTGCCACGCGCGGTGTCCAGCACCCGCACCCCGCGGAACAGCAGTTCGCCTTCGTCCGCCGCGTTCTGGGCGGACGCGGGCAGCGCGAAGCACACCCCCCACAGCAACCACAGCGGACGCATCAACCGGGCGATGGACATGACGGTTCTCCATGAAACGGGCCGGCGCCGCCATCCGACGGCGGCGCCAGTATAGGCCTCGCCCGGATGACGGATCGCGCCGTCACGCCCGCCGCCTCAGCGCCCGGCGAACACCGGTTCCAGCAACCGGAACGTACCGGCGTCGGCATCCATTTCCACGCGGCCGCCGACCGGCACGATGAACTGCTCGCGGATGTGGCCGATCATCGCGCCGCGGAAGGCCGGGATCTTCAGCGGCGCGATGTAGTCGGCGAACAGCTGGTCCAGGGTCAGCGAGCCGTAGCCATCGCCGGGCGTGCAGCCGGTGCATTCGCCGAAGATGAAACCGGCGATCCGGTCCAGCGCGCCCATCAGCTTCAGCGTGCTGAGCATGCGGTCGATGCGGTACGGCGCCTCGTCCACGTCTTCCAGGAACAGGATCTTGCCGTCGAAGTCCGGCATGTATGGCGAGCCGGCCAGCGCGGTCAGCACCGTCAGGTTGCCGCCCACCAGTTCGCCGCGCGCGGTGCCGCCGGTGATCGTGCGGGTGCGGTTCTTGCGCGGCACCAGTTCGTCCTCGGCATCGACGCTGTTGCGGTACTCCATCAGCTCGCGCTTGAAGAACAGGCGATCGAACTGGTCCACGTTGAAGCGGTTCCAGCTGCCCGAGCCGATCGGCCCGTGGAAGCTCACCAGCCCCGTCTTCGCCTGGATCGCGCAATGCAGGGCGGTGATGTCCGAATAGCCCAGCAGCACCTTGGGATTGGCGCGGATGGCGGCGTAATCCAGCAGCGGCAGCAGCCGCGCCGCGCCGGAACCGCCGCGCACGCAGACGATGGCCTTGACCTGCCGGTCGGCGAACATGGCGTTCAGGTCACCGGCGCGCTCGGCATCGGTGCCCGCCAGATGCCCGTAGCGGGAACCATAGTGCGCGCCGGTCTTGACCTTGAAGCCCAGCGCTTCCATCGCTTCGCGCGCCAGCTGCAGGCTGAGCTCGTCGCTGCTGGCCGCCGACGGGCTGACCAGCCCCACCGTGTCGCCCTTCTCCAGCGGCAGCGGCAGCAGGCGCCCGCCCCGCTGCGCCGCCAGCGCGCTGCCCGTGCCCATCAGGGGCAGCAACGCGCCCGCCAACGCCGTGCCGCCGATGAATCGCCGCCTGTCCATGCCACCGCCTGTCTGGAGAAAGTCCGGCCGAGGGTAGCAACCGGCCGCCGTGCCCGACAGTGCGGTTCCGGCGTCGGGAAAACCGGTGCCCGCCAGGGAAGAAAGCGCCTGGCGCAAGGCCCCTGATGCGTTCGGCGACGATGGAACCGCATCGCATCCATAACCGTGCGGCATGGATGCCGCACGTTCTGTCATGGACTGCCATCGGTGAAGCAACCGGGCCTGCGGCGACAGGACGGGGGCGAAGCCCTTCCCTCGACTCATCCACGCGACCGTGTCCGGCAGGCCCTCGTGGCGCAAGCCGCTCGCAACAGGCCGCGGAATGCCGACGCGTGCAGGGCCGGACCGCATGCCGGCTTCCTCAGCTCATTTCCGCCCGTTGTCCACGGCGAAGCCGCCCGAAGGGTCGCGCGCAGGGCTGTGCGTCATGCAAAAACGCACACCCCCATGGACCGGCTCTTGGCCTGGTACATGGCGGCGTCCGCGGCGCGCAGATAGTCATCGATGGTCGCCAGGCCCGGCGCGCTGCAGACCAGGCCGATGCTCGCGCCGCTGCGCACCGTGTGCCCCCCGATCTCATAGGGCGTCTCGAGCGCGGCGGCGATCTGCCGGGCCCGCTCGGTCGCCTCGGCGGCATCGATGGACTCGAGCAGCACGTTGAACTCGTCCCCGCTCATGCGCGCGACCAGGTCGACCGTGCGCACGCAGGACTCGAGCCGGCGCGCCACCTGCTGCAACAGCTGATCGCCGACATGGTGGCCGAGGGTATCGTTGACCGCCTTGAAGCGGTTGAGGTCCAGCAGCAGCACGGCGAACCCCGTGGTCCCCATCCGCGCCGGCCCGTCGTCGTCCTTCGCCGCCTCGTACCGCTGCAGCGCGATGGCATGCGCCAGGCGATCGCGGAACAACGGCCGGCCCGGCAGGCTGGTCAGCGCGTCGTAGGAGCTGCCGCGTTCGGCCAGGTCGCTCAACGAGCCGGCCATGCGCACGGCAACGCCGTCCTCGAACTGGGCAACCCCGCGCCAGTTCACCCACACCAGCCGCCCGGCCCCATGGAATGCGCGGAAATCCACCGAGAAGTTCGGGCTGTCGCCCGCCAGGTGCCGGCGGCAGGCCGCCTGCACGCGCGCGCGGTCGTCGGGATCGATGAGCCGGTGCAGGAAGTCCCAGCCGCCGCCATGCACGTGATCGGCGTCGCCCAGCCCGACGATCTCGTGGAAACGCCCGGACACATGCAGCACGTCGGTGCGCAGGTCCCAGTCCCAGATGCCGTCGTTGGAACCGAGGGTGGCCAGCGCATAGCGGTTCTCCGACCGCAGCAGCTCCAGCTCCGTATTCTTCTGCCGGGTCACGTCGATCATCAGCCCGATCATGCGGTTCGGTCGCCCCGGCTCGACCACCGCGCGGCACAGGTCGCGCACCCACACCACCTTGCCGGACCGGGCGATCAGCCGGTAACTCATCTCGTAGGCATAGCTGTGCGTCGCGTTGTACGCGGCCTCGTCGATGACCAGCGCCTCGGCCAGGTCGTCCGGATGCACGCGCGAGCGCCAGAAACCCGGATCGGCGCGCCACTCCTCCACCGTATAGCCGAACAGCCGCTCCACCTGCGGGCTGAGGAAGGTATTGCCCACCCCGCGCTCGGCTTCCCAGACCACGCCATCGATGGTTTCCAGCAGCCGCAGGAACCGCTGGCGCACCTCCACCAGCACCTGCTCGGTCACCTCGGTGATCTCGATCAGCACCCCCTGGCGGCTGATCACCCGCTCCGCCGCGTCCGTCTCCGGATGGAGCTGCAGCCGCACCCACCGGTAATCCCCGTCGGCGAAGCAAAGCCGGAACACCGGCATGCCCGAGCGCAGGGTGCCGGTGTCGTCCGGGTGCACGAATTCAAGCAGGGACCGGCCCAGCGCCTCCTCCACCGCATGCCCGGTGAGCCCATGCCAGGCCGGATTGAGGTAGGTGATCTGCCACAGCGCATCCGTCTGCACCACCGCCTCGGGCAGCAGTTGCAGCAGGTGGGTGGACGGCGTGGGGGCGGCGGGCATACGGGGCTATGGTCACCGAGCGCCATCGCGCCGGCAAGCGGCGGGAGCAGCATGCCTGATGCCCGCCGTGTAAACGACGGCCAGCGGGCGGCCTGCTCGTCGTCCATCCAACACTGCCGGCAGGCCATCCGATGCTGGCCGAGACGGTCGCTGCCGGAGATCGCCGCCTTCCAATGACGATCTCAGCTTGTGAGAAATGGGGGAGGCAACATCACCCGCACTCACTGAAGTGGAGGAAAACCATGCCCTACTACTGCGTAAACAAGAATGCACAGTCCAATGGCGATCACGAAGTCCATGACCTCACATCGGGGGCATGCAATCGTCTTCCTCTTGCTGGCAACCAGCTCGCTCTGGGCTACCACCAGAACTGCGCCTCTGCCGTCCAGCAAGCCCAAAAGAGCTATTGGAAATCCAATGGCTGCTGGTACTGTTGTCCCGCCTGTCACACCAGTTGATCGCATCCACCAAGGCAGGCGCCTCTGACCTGCTTCATCCGCCCCAGGACAGCTATGGAATACAAGAGGCGCAGCAACAAGGCCCGCATTGCGGGCCTTGTTGCATGGTCGGTCACATATTCCGCCGGTATTCCCCACCCACGTCGTACAGGGCGTGGCTGATCTGCCCGAGGCTGTGGGTCTTCACCGCCTCGATCAGCGCCTCGAACACATTGCGGCGTTCGCGTGCGGTGCGCTGCAGGTAGGCCAGGCCATGGCCGTCGTGGATCTCGTCCTCGTTCGCGGCGCCGCCCACCTCGTGGCTGTGCGAGGTCTCGCCGGCGGGTGCCAGCGCATTGCGGTTGCGCTGCCAGGTGCGCACGTTCTCGATCTGCTGCCCCTTCTCCTCCTCGGTCGAGCGGATCAGCTCGATCTCGGTCGCCACCTCGCCGGCATGCTCCTTCGGCAGGAACATGTTGACGCCGACCAGCGGCAGGCTGCCGTCGTGCTTCTTGTGTTCGTAGTACAGGCTTTCTTCCTGGATCTTGCCGCGCTGGTACATGGTGTCCATCGCGCCGAGCACGCCGCCGCGCTCGCTGATCGCCTCGAATTCCTTGTACACCGCCTCCTCGACGATGTCGGTGAGCTTGTCGACGATGAAGCTGCCCTGCCACGGGTTCTCGCAGAAGTTCAGCCCCAGCTCCTTGTTGATGATCATCTGGATCGCCACCGCGCGGCGCACGCTTTCCTCGGTCGGGGTGGTGATGGCTTCGTCGTAGGCGTTGGTGTGCAGGCTGTTGCAGTTGTCGAACAGGGCGTACAGCGCCTGCAGCGTGGTGCGGATGTCGTTGAACTGGATTTCCTGCGCGTGCAGGGAGCGGCCCGAGGTCTGGATGTGGTACTTCATCATCTGGCTGCGCTCGTTGGCGCCGTAGCGCTCGCGCATGGCGCGCGCCCAGATGCGGCGGGCGACGCGGCCGATGACGGTGTATTCCGGGTCCATGCCGTTGGAGAAGAAGAACGACAGGTTGGGCGCGAAGTCGTCGATCTTCATGCCGCGCGCCAGGTAGTACTCGACGATGGTGAAGCCGTTGCTCAGGGTGAAAGCGAGCTGGCTGATCGGGTTCGCGCCGGCCTCGGCGATGTGGTAACCGGAGATCGATACCGAATAGAAATTGCGCACGCCGTGGTCGACGAAGTACTGCTGGATGTCGCCCATCATGCGCAGCGCGAACTCGGTGGAGAAGATGCAGGTGTTCTGCGCCTGGTCTTCCTTGAGGATGTCGGCCTGCACCGTGCCGCGCACCGTGGACAGCGTTTCGGCCTTGATGCGCGCGTAGGTGTCGGCGTCCACCAGCTGGTCGCCGGTGACGCCCAGCAGGCCCAGGCCGAGGCCGTCGTTGGTCGGCGGCAGTTCGCCGTGGTACTGCGGGCGGGCGCGGCCTGCGAACATCGCCGCGATCTTCTTCTCGGCCTCGGCCCAGCGCGCCGGGTCGGCCTTCAGGTATTTCTCCACCTGCTGGTCGATGGCGGTGTTCATGAACATCGCCAGGATCATCGGCGCCGGGCCGTTGATGGTCATCGACACCGAGGTGGTCGGCGCGCACAGATCGAAGCCGGAGTACAGCTTCTTCATGTCGTCCAGCGTGGGGATGTTGACCCCGGAGTTGCCGATCTTGCCGTAGATGTCCGGGCGCGGCGCCGGGTCCTCGCCGTACAGGGTCACGCTGTCGAAGGCGGTGGACAGGCGCGCGGCCGGCTGGCCGACGCTCAGGTAATGGAAGCGGCGGTTGGTGCGCTCGGGCGTGCCCTCGCCGGCGAACATGCGGATCGGGTCCTCGCCGCTGCGGCGGTACGGGTAGACGCCGCCGGTGTACGGGTAGGAACCGGGCAGGTTTTCCTTCTGCAGAAACACCAGCAGTTCGCCCCAGCTGCGGTAGGTGGGCGCGGCGATCTTGGGAATCTGCTGGTGGCTCAGCGATTCGCGGTAGTTCTCCACGCGGATGGTCTTGCCCCGCACCTGGTATTCGTTGACCTCGTCGGTGATCGACTTCAGCCGCGCCGGCCATTCGCGCAGCAGGCGCAGGGCCTCCGAATCCAGCGACTGCACCGCATCGTTGTAGCGCTGGCGCAGGGTGCGCAGGCTGGTGTCGGCGGCCGCGTCGGTCAGGGCATCGGCCGGGTACAGGTCCAGCGCGGCCGGCAGCGCGGCGTCGCCGAGTTCCTTCAGGGCCTGCCAGCAGCCCTGCGCGCGCTCGGCCACGTCGGCCTGCGATTCGATGCGGGCGTTGATGGCGCGGCCCTGCTCGGCGATCTCCGCCAGATAGCGCACGCGGCTGCCGGGAATCAGCACAGTGGCGCGCGGCTCCTTCAGCGTGGTATCGATGGCAGGGACGAAATCGCAATGCCCCTCCCCTCCCGCTTCCCCGTTCCCCGTCCCCCGCTTTTCGCGCAGCAGCCGGCACAGGTTGGCGAACATCCAGCTGATGCCCGGGTCGTTGAACTGCGAGGCGATGGTCGGGTAGACCGGCACGTCCTCGTCCTTCATCGCGAACGCCACGCGGTTGCGTTTCCACTGCTTGCGCACGTCGCGCAGCGCGTCCTCGGCGCCGCGCTTGTCGAACTTGTTGAGCACCACCAGTTCGGCGTAGTCGAGCATGTCGATCTTTTCCAGCTGGCTCGGCGCGCCGAAATCGCTGGTCATCACGTACATGGGGAAATCGACCAGGTCGACGATTTCCGAGTCGCTCTGGCCGATGCCGGCGGTCTCGACGATGACCAGGTCGTAAGCCAGCGAACGGAGGAAGGCGATGCAGTCGCGCAGCACGGTGTTGATCGCCGCGTGCTGGCGGCGGGTGGCCATCGAGCGCATGTACACGCGCGGGCTGCGCAGCGAGTTCATGCGGATGCGGTCGCCCAGCAGCGCGCCGCCGGTGCGGCGGCGGGTCGGGTCGACCGACACCACCGCGATGCGCATCTGCGGAAAGCTGGCCAGGAAACGGTTGAGCAGTTCGTCGGTGACGCTGGATTTGCCGGCGCCGCCGGTGCCGGTGATGCCGATGACGGGGGCGAGCCGGGAATGGGGAACAGGGAACGGGGAATCGCCGTCCGCCCTGGCCCAGTGTTTGCGCAGCTTCTCGAGTTCGGCATCGCTGAAGCGCCCGTCCTCCAGCGCACTGAGCATGCGGCCGATGCCGATTTCGTCATTGATGTCGGGTTTGGCGGAAACCTCGCGTCCCCCGTTCCCGATTCCCCGTTCCCGCGCGCCATCGGCGCGCTTCACCACGTCCTCGATCATCTCCACCAGCCCCATCTTCATGCCGTCGTTGGGGTGGTAGATGCGCTCGACGCCGTAGTCCTGCAGCTCGCGGATCTCTTCCGGGGTGATGGTGCCGCCGCCGCCGCCGAATACGCGGACATGGCCGGCGCCGCGCTCTCGCAGCATGTCCACCATGTACTTGAAGTACTCGACGTGGCCGCCCTGGTAGGACGACAGCGCGATGGCGTCGGCGTCTTCCTGCAGCGCCGCGCGCACCACGTCCTCCACCGAGCGGTTGTGGCCCAGGTGGATCACCTCCGCGCCCTGCGCCTGGATCAGCCGGCGCATGATGTTGATGGCCGCATCGTGGCCGTCGAACAGGCTGGCGGCGGTGACGAAGCGCAGCGGGCTGGTCTCCGGTTGGGTCTGCGGAAGGTGGGGGGCGGGAGTACTCATGGGCCGTGCGACATCTCGGTTTCTGTTGAAACCGATGATAGGGCCGCGGGCCGCGCAGGTCAGGTTGCAGCGCAGCGTGACCGCGGCCCGCCCTTCCCCTCCGCGCCGCCGGGCGATGTGAACATGCGCTGGCCGCCGAATGCATTAGAATGGCGCCCACGCGACCCGTCACCCCCAGGACGAAGTCGCATTTTTTGTTTTCTGGACCGCCAGTTGCCTGCAGGATCACGGACGTTGTCGCAGTAACGCCCATCGGAGCTTCCATGCTTTTCGAAACCCTCGCCACTTCCGGCCACGAACAGGTCGTGTTCTGCCACAACCGCGAAGCCGGCCTGAAGGCGATCATCGCCGTCCACAACACCACCCTCGGCCCGGCGCTGGGCGGCGTGCGCATGCGCCCCTACGCCAACAGTGACGACGCGCTGCGCGACGTGCTGCGCCTGAGCCGCACCATGACCTACAAGAACGCGCTGGCCGGGCTGAACGTCGGCGGCGGCAAGGCGGTGATCATCGGCGACCCGCGCACCGACAAGAGCGAGGTGCTGTTCCGCGCCTTCGGCCGCCAGGTCGAGGCGCTGGGCGGGCGCTACATCACCGCCGAAGACGTCGGCACCGACGTCAACGACATGGAGCAGATCTACCTGGAGACCGGCTACGTCACCGGCGTGCACCAGGTCCATGGCGGCTCCGGCGACCCGGCGCCGTTCACCGCCTATGGCGCGCTGCAGGCGCTGATGGCGGCGGTCAACCGCAAGTTCGGCCATGAGGAAGTGGGCAAGGTCAGCATCGCCGTGCAGGGCCTGGGCCACATCGGCATGGAGCTGGTGAAGCTGCTGCGCGAGCGCGGCGCCAAGCTGTACGTAACCGACCTGGACCCGGTGCTGGTGCAGCGCGCGGTCACCGAGTACGGCTGCGAGGCGGTCAAGCCCGACGCCATCTACGACGTGGCCGCCGACGTGTTCGCGCCCTGCGCGATGGAAGGCGCCATCGGCATGGAGACGCTGGACCGGCTCAAGGCCAAGGTCATCTGCGGCACCGCCAACAACCAGCTGGCCAGCCACGCCGTGGGCGACGAGCTGTACAAACGCGGCGTGCTGTGGGCGCCGGACTACGCGGTCAACGCCGGCGGCGTGATGAACGTGTCGCTGGAGATCGACGGCTACAACCGCGAACGCGCCATGCGCCTGATCCGCAGCATCTACCACAACCTGGGCCGCATCTTCGACCTGTCCGAGCGCGACGGCATTTCGCCGCAGCGCGCGGCCGACCGCATCGCCGAGGCCCGCATCGAATCCATCGGCAAGCTGAAGATGCCGATGGGCCGCGCCACCCCGCGCATGAGCCGCCTGCGCGGCGAATAGGCGCGGCATTGCGCGGATAAAAAGCGGGCGACGCTGTCGCCCGCTTTTTTCGTGCCTGCCGCCGGCAGCTCAGAACGCGCGCAGGAAACGCAGCGACAGCTGCCGGTTGTCGCCGCGCCCGCCGAAGCGCTGGTCGTAGCCCAGCGACAGCCGCGCATCGCGCGCCAGCCAGGCATCCAGCGACACGCCGAACAGCCCGGCCGCGCGCGCAGGCTGCAGGCCGTACAGCGGCGCCCAGGCATCGACGCCGGTGAAGCGCGCCTCCAGCGACGTGCCACCGGCCGACAGCGCCTGCTGCCATTCGGCGTAGCCGTTCACTTCCAGCCCGTGCCAGCGGTAATTGCCGCGCAGGCCGGCCATGGCCCGCACCTGGCTGGAACGCCAGCCGCCGGCGCTCAGGCCGAAGCCGTAGCCGCCCTGCTCGTCGAACGCGTCGCTGTCGATGCGTGCGTAGTCGGCCCCCAGGTAGGGCGTGAGCGAGGCACCCGCGCCGCCGAAACGGTAGCCCGCCTCGGCGCTGCCGGACAGGAAACGGCCGTCGTAGCGCGCGCTCACCCCGGCACGCTCAGCCCCCAGCAGCAGGCCGCGGTCCAGCTCGCGCTGGTAACGGCCGAAGCCGATCTGCCCCAGCGCGTAGGCCTGCCCCCACTGCTGCCCGGCGTAGAAGCGGGCCTGGGTCTGGCGGTCGCGGCCGCGGTCCCCGGCCAGGCCGCCGGCGACGTCGGCGCGCGTCTGGCCGAAGGCCAGGCCCATCCGCGCCGCGCCGATGCCGGCCTCGCGGCCCAGCATCCAGCCGCCCAGGCTGTAGTCGCTGCCGGCATAGCCGCCCTGCCCGCCGCCGCCCAGCGAACGCGACCAGGCGCCGTCGACCCGCGCGCCGCTGCCCTCGCCGAACTGGGCCGACAACGCGCGCCGGCTCATGTCGATGCTGTCGAAGGTCATCGCCGTCGCCAGCGCATGCGCCTCGCCCGACAGGCTGCGCAGGCTCGCGCCCAGCCCGTTGAAACCGCCGCCGCCCTGCTGCAGGGCACTGGCACCGGCCGCGAACGCCCCCGCCCGCAGGCCGGCATCGCCATCGAGCAGTTCGAAGGCACGCTCCACCCGCTGCGCCGACGCCATCGCCATCGCACTCGCCCCCGCGCTCTGCGCAGCCGCGGTCACGCTGACCCGCTGCAGGTCCAGCCAGGCGTTCTGGCTGTCATAACCGTAATCGGCCTGCAGCAAGGCGATACCGGCGTTCTGGGTGGCGCGGGCCGCCACGTTGAACTTCCCGCTGACGCCGCCGTCGGCATGGATCAGGTCCTGCCGCTTGCCATCCTGCGCCACGTAGCCGGAAACCATGCCGTTGACCAGCACGCCACCGCCCTCCAGCGTCGCCGTGCCGGTCACCTGCAGGGCATTGACCCCCAGCGCGATCATCAATTGCGAACCATCGCGCTGCACGTAATTGCCGTCGATGGTGCTGCGGTTGCCACCGCCGAGCATGATGATGCTGGCGCCGTTGTCGACGTTGCCGGTCACCCGGGTGGTGCCGCCCATGAACTGCAACGCCGCCTGCGCCGGATTGGCCTGCGCCAGCAGGGTGACGCTGGAGCGGATCGAGGCCCCGTCGCGCAAGGCCAGCGTGCCCTGTTCGATGCGGGTGGCGCCGCCGTAGGTATTGCTGCCGGCCAGCACCAGGGCGCCGATGCCCCGCTTGACCAGGCCGCCGGCGCCACTGATCGAATTGCTCCACACCGAATCCAGCCCGGTCCGGTTGACGTTGACCGTCACGTCGCCCCAGTCGAACTTCGCCGGCCCCTGCACCGCCTTGCCGACATTGAGCAGGCCGTAGCCGAACACCGCGTCCGGGCCGGGATCGCCCAGGTCGGTAGCGGTGCCCAGCAGCGTCTGCCGCACCAGGGTGTTGTCGAAATACGGGAACGCCTGCCACACCAGGGCCGCCGCGCCGGATACCAGCGGCGCGGCATAGGAGGTGCCGCTGCCGTAGTAGTACGAGAGGTTCGACGAGGTGGCGTTGGCGCCAAGGAAGGCGGCGGTGCCCGGCGCCACCAGGCAGTAGTTCTTAGCCACGCCGCAGGCGTTGGAGTAGCTGGCCAGCCGGTCCGGGTTGGCCGTGTCCAGCGCCGCCACCGCCAGCCAGCCGCGCTCGAGGTCCGCCGCCGGCCGCGTGCCGCCGTCGCCGGGCTGGCTCGGCAGCGCGGCCATGTCGCTGGGGTTGGCGCGCGACTCGTTACCGGTGGCGAACACCACCAGCCCGTCGTTGCCGACGATGAAGGGGCGGTATTCGGCGGCGATCTGCGCCGTCACGTTGGGCCGGGTCCAGTACAGGCCGCCCCAGGAGTTGTTCATGATGCGTACGCCGGCGGCGATCAGGTCGTCGTGGATCTCCGTCATCCCCAACCCGCCGGTCACCTCGTTGCCCTGGCCCGAGCCGTCGTCCTTGGGCCGTTCGTCGTTGATGATGCGCGCCGAGACGATCTGCGCGCCCGGCGCGATGCCGCCGGGCCATTGCCCGGTGGCGGCGCCGGCGGCCAGCTGCGCCACCGTGGTGCCGTGGCCGACCACGTCATCCACCGCCAGGTTGTTCCTGCGCGGGTCCACGTAGGTGAAATTGGCCACCACCCGCCCGGCCAGCGCGGGATGGTTGCGCATCACCCCCGAGTCGACCACGCCGATGCGGATGCCGGCGCCGGTGTAGCCCGCCGCCTGCGCGGCCCTGGCATTGGTCAGCGCCAGGTGCGCGTCCATCGCCGGCTGCGGCGTGGTGGAGGTGGGCGGCGGCGAGGGCGGCGGCGGGCTGGCCGGCGGCGGCGTGGACTTGGTGCCGCCACCGCCGCCGCATGCGGCCAGGGCCAGCGTCAATGAAGCGGCCAGTATGTTGCGGCCCCGTGGTGCGCTGCGCATCTGCTCTTCCCCCATGACTCGCCGGACACCGATGTGCATTCAGGTATTGCCACCGCCCGGCCATGCGATGGCACACCTTCTATACTGCAACGACAAACCGCTGCCTGCCGGGATGTGCCGTTGGTCCAATGGGCACGCCGCCAGCGGCTTTCGATAATCGTTGCAGGATACAACCGAGACCGCACATGTCCGACATCGTCATCGCCGCCGCAAAGCGCACCGCCATCGGCTCCTTCCTCGGCCAGTTCAATGGCGTCCCCACCCCGACCCTCGGCGCCACCGCGATCCGCGCGGCCATGGAGCAGTCCGGCATTCCCGCCACCGACGTTTCCGAGGTGATCATGGGCTGCGTGCTGCCGGCCAACCTGGGTCAGGCGCCGGCGCGCCAGGCCTCGCTCGCCGCCGGCCTGCCCGCCAGCACCGGCTGCACCACGCTCAACAAGGTGTGCGGCTCGGGCATGAAGGCCATCATGCTCGGCCACGACCTGATCAAAGCCGGCTCGGCCAGCATTGTCGTCGCCGGCGGCATGGAATCCATGTCCAACGCGCCGCACATGATCCCCAATTCGCGCACCGGCAACCGCTACGGCAACTTCCAGGCGGTGGACCACATGGCCTGGGACGGCCTGACCAACCCCTACGACGGCCAGGCCATGGGCGTGTTCGCCGAGGGCACCGTCGCCAGGTTCGGTTTCACCCGCGAGGAGCAGGACGCCTACGCGATCGAATCGGTCAAGCGCGCCCAGGCGGCGCAGGCCAGTGGCGCGTTCAAGGACGAGATCGTCCCGGTCAAGGTCGCCACCCGCAAGGGCGAGATCGAGGTCGACCAGGACGAACAGCCGGGCAGGTCCGACATCGCCAAGATCCCGACCCTGAAGCCGGCCTTCAGGAAGGACGGCAGCGTCACCGCCGCCAGTTCCTCCAGCATCTCCGACGGCGCCGCCGCCGTGGTGCTGCTGGCCGCCGACGAGGCCGCGCGCCGCGGCGTGCAGCCACTGGCCCGCATCGTCGCCCATGCCACCTTCTCGCAGGAGCCGGAGTGGTTCACCACCGCGCCGATCGGTGCGGTCAGGCAGGTGCTGGACAAGGCCGGCTGGCAGGTCGGCGACGTGGACCTGTTCGAGATCAACGAAGCCTTCGCCGTGGTGGCGATGGCGCCGATCCGCGAGCTGGGCATCCCCCACGAAAAGATCAACGTCAACGGCGGCGCCTGCGCGCTGGGCCATCCGATCGGCGCTTCGGGCGCGCGCCTTGTGGTCACGCTGGTCAACGCCCTGCGCAGCCGTGGCCTCAAGCGTGGCGTTGCGTCCCTCTGCATCGGCGGCGGCGAAGCCACGGCCATCGCCATCGAATTGATTTGATTGGACTTAATGCCTGTTCGACAAAAATGAATGCGCGGTCGCTTGACAGTCGAAATGGGCTTGTCATCATGTTCAAGGCGCGCAATGGCGCGTTGCCTAATCTAACGACGAGGATTCACACAATGAGCATCAACAAGCTGCTGATCGCGATGGCCCTGGGCCTGGCTCTGGCCGCCTGCTCGAAGCAGGAAGCTGCCCAGGACGCCGCTGCTTCGGCCAACGAAGCCGCCACCGACGCCCAGGCCGCTGCTGACCAGGCTGCTGCCGCCGGCGCCGAAACCGCCGACGCCGCCCAGGCTGCTGCCGACACCGCCGCCACCGCTGCTGACGCCGCTGGTGACGCCGCTGCCGCCGCCGCTGGCGCTGCCACCGACGCCGCTGCCGGCGCCGCTGCCGACACCGCCAAGGCTGCCGAAGACGTGGCCGACAAGGCCAAGGACGCTGCCGAAGAAGCCAAGAAGTAATAACTTCTTCTTCGACGCAAGTCTGAAAAGCCGCTGGTTCGCCAGCGGCTTTTTTGTTGCCGCCCTCGTGGCGGCAACCTTCGGCCATCGACAGGCGATGTCGGGAACCGCGCCCGGCGGCTTCCCTGGCGCCATCCGGCGGGGCCCGTCCTGTCGTCCCTTGATGGCGCCGTCGACCAACATGGGCTCGCCACTGCTCCGCGGGCCTCCGGCACCGCGACCGGCGGAACCCGCAGGCATGCCCACCCTGCGCTGCTGCCGTCCCCGGCGGCGTTGACGCAATCTGAATCCGCTCCCTCCTACGCTGCGCGCGTCGTCCCCCAACCCAGGAGAACGCGATGAAGCTTTTTGTCCCGCTGCTGGCCGGCAGCCTGATGCTGGCCCTGACCGCCTGCAACGACCCGAACGCCGAACAGGCCAAGCGCGACGCCGCGGCCGCCGCCGACCATGCCGCCGAAGCGGCGCGCAACGCGGGCGAATCCGCGGCCGATGCGGCCCGCAGCGCCGCCGACCGCGCCGCGGACGCCACCCGCGAAGCCGCCGCCAAGTCCGAGCAGGCGCTGGACCGCGCGGCCGATGCGACCACCGCCGCCGCCGATGACGCCGCTGTCGCGGCCAGGGAAGCGGCGGCCAATGCCAGCGCCGCGACTGCCGACGCCGCGCAGAAGGTCGCCGACCATGCGCACGACACCGCCGAGAAGGCCCGCCAGGAGGCCAACGACGCCAAGCGTTGATTCCTGTTTCACCGCGCAGCCGCCTCATGGGGCGGCTGCGCGTTCCCTTCCGGTGCCTGGAGGAAGGCGCGGCGCTTCCGCCTCCGTCCAGGGCGGCATCACGATGCCGCTCAGGTTGACGGCCAGGCCCGTTCCAGGATGTCCGCGAACGGCAGCGACGCCTCCAGCATGCCGTAGGCCGGCGGCGTGGCGGCCGCCAGGCGCGAGGCGACGAACGCGCCGGCCACGGGGCTGCCGGCACGCAGCAACACGGCAGCCTGCAGCAGGACCGCCAGCGTGGCGGCAACGCGCCGCGCCGCGGCTTCGGCCACCGTTCCCTCGTCCAGCAAGGGCGGCAAGGCCTCCAGCGCCGCATCGTAGGCAGCGTCGCGCCCACGCGCCTGCTCCAGCTCGCGCGCCAGCGCCTGCCGCGCCTGGGGTTCGCGCGACAGCGCGCGCAGCACGTCCAGGCATTGCACGTTGCCGCTGCCTTCCCAGATCGAATTGAGCGGCGCCTGCCGGTACAGCCGCGGCAGCATCGACTCCTCGATGTAGCCGGCGCCGCCCAGGCACTCCTGCGCCTCGTTGACGAAACCCGCCGCCCGCCGGCAGAGCCAGAACTTGCCGATGGCCGTGGCAACGCGCGCGAACGCCGCTTCCTGCGGCGCGCGCGCGGCCGCGTCCGCCGCACGCGCGACGCGCAGCGCCAGCGCGGTGGAGGCCTCCGATTCCAGCGCCAGGTCCGCCAGCACGTTGGCCATCAGCGGCTGCTCGACCAGGCGCCGGCCGAAGGCGCTGCGATGCCGTGCATGGTGCAGCGCCTGCGCGAGCGCCATGCGCATTTCCGCGGCGGCGCCGAGCATGCAGTCCAGCCGCGTCAGCATCACCATCTCGATGATGGTCGCCACCCCGCGCCCTTCCTCGCCGATGCGCCGCGCCCAGGCGCCGCAGAACTCGACCTCGCTGGAGGCGTTGGCCCAGTCGCCGAGCTTGTCCTTCAGGCGCATCAACCGGAAGGCGTTGCGCGCGCCGTCGGGCAGGCGCCGGGGCATCAGGAAACAGCTCAATCCACCCGGCGCCTGCGCCAACACCAGCCAGCCATCGGACATGGGCGCGGAGAAGAACCATTTGTGCCCGACCAGCGCGTACTCGCCTTCGCCGGCCAGCGGCGTGGCGCAGGTGCGGTTGCTGCGCACGTCCGAGCCGCCCTGCTTCTCGGTCATGCCCATGCCCACGGTGATGCCGGCCTTCTGCGCGATGGGCACGTCGCGCGGGTCGTAATGCGGCGCGGCGGCCTTGGCGGCCCACTCCGCCAGCGCCGGCTCGCGGCGCAGCACCGGCACGGCGGCGTGGGTCATGGTCAGCGGGCAGCTGCTGCCCGCCTCCGCCTGGTGATGCAGGAAGCTCAACGCGGCACGCGCGACATGCGCGCCCGCCTGCGGCTGCCGCCACGACAGCCCGGCCACGTCGTGCGCCTTGGCCGCATCCATCAAACGGTGCCAGGCGGGGTGGAAATCCACGGTGTCGATGCGGTGGCCCTGCGCATCGTGGGTACGCAGCAGCGGCCTGCTGCGGTTGGCATCGAAGCCGAGCCGGTACAGCTCGCCCCCTGCCAGCGCGCCGTAGTCGTCCAGCGCCGCGGCGAACCCTTCGCCGCCTTCGCGCGCGACCGCCTCGCGCAAGGCAATGTCGTCGCGCCACAGGTTGCGCTCGGGAAACGGCGGCGGCTGGTTGAGCACCACGTGGGTTTCGAACGGAACTGCCTCGATGCTCATGGCCGGCCCTGCGCGATGGACGATGCGTCGCATTCTGCCGCAGGCCGGTGTCGGCCCGGCGAGAATGACGCCGCCCTGCGTGCGCCGGCTCAGTCGTCTCCAGCCAGCGCCTGGATGAATTCCGGCGCCAGCGGCAGCTTGCCGAACACGCCCAGCTGGGTGCCGCTGAGCACGCGCAGCATGTGCCCGCGCCCTCCCGGCATGCGGCCCATCGGCTTGAACAACAGGTCGCGCGCATGCGCGATCCAGTCGCGATCGGACTGGAACACCGGCGTCAGCCAGCGGCTCCAGAACTGGTACAGATGCACATGCGCCTGGCGCGCGGCCTGGTAGCGCGCCAGCGCCGCATCCACGTCCGCTTCGCTGCGCAGCGCATCGCGCAGGGCCATCGCGTCGAGCAGCGCCATGTTCACGCCCTGGCCGAGCTGCGGGCTCATCGAATGCGCGGCATCGCCGGCCAGCACCAGCCGGCCGCGGTACCAGCGGTCCAGCACCGCGTCGCGGTAGCTGGCCCGCGCCAGCTGCGCCTGCACGGTGATGCCCTGCAGGCGCTGCCGCGCCTCCGGCCACAGCTGCCCGATCTCGTCGAGCCAAGGCGCGAGCCCGGCGCGCTCCCAGGCCTCGAAGCCGTCGCGCGGCAGGCTCCAGAAGAAACTCAGCCGCGGCACCTCGTCGCCGGGGCGGGTGCCCACCGGCAGCAGGCCGATCATCTTGCGCGCGGCGACATAGCGCTGGCGCAGCTCGTCGGCGAACGCCCAGTCGCCGCACGGCAGCAGGCACCACAGCGCGCCCCACGGATAGGGACGGTCCAGCCGCGTGCCGCGCACCTGCGCGCGCAGCCCGGACGCGGCGCCGTCGGTGGCGATCACCAGGTCGAACGGCCCGTGCCATTGCCCGTGCTGGTCGCGCACCCGCCGCAGGCCGTCGTCGATGGCGTCGATGCAGCTGTCCACGTGCAGCGCGCCGTCGCCGCGCTCCCATGCCGCGTCCAGCAGCGCGAACAGCGCGCCGCGTTGCATGCCCACGCCGTGCAGGCGCGCGTCCAGGCCGGCATAGCACATGTCCATCACCGCGCGGCCGCAGGGCGTTTCGCCGTACAGGCGGCGCACCACCGCGCCATGGGCGAGTACCTGTGGCAACAGGCCCATCTGCCACAGCGCCTGCAGCCCGCTGGGCTGCAGCAGGAACCCGGCGCCCACCGGCCCGGGGCGCGCGGCCCGTTCGAACACCTGCACGCGGTGGCCGTCGCGCGACAGCAGCACGGCCAGCGACTGGCCGGCGGTGCCGTAACCGACGATGGCGATATCCAGCGACCTGCTCATTGCGTTTCCTGCGGCGCTAAAAAAAAACCCCGCCTCGGCGGGGTTCTTTCGGCACAGCCGAGTGGATCACTCGACCGGCGTGATATTGGAAGCCTGGGCGCCCTTCGGGCCCTGGGTCACGTCATAGCTGACGCGCTGTCCTTCCTGCAGGCTGCGGAAGCCCTTGGAATTGATCGCGGAGAAGTGCGCGAAGACATCGGCGCTGCCGTCCTCCGGTGAGATGAAGCCAAATCCCTTGGCGTCGTTGAACCACTTGACGGTACCGTTCGGCATGGTGATGCGAGACCTTGTTCGATGAATGGATTGATGCACGCTGAATGGCGTACTGGCGGAGTATGCAAAGCTTGGGCCGGGATGACAATCACCCCCGGGCCAATTCCCCGATCAGCGCGGGCAGGCCCGCCGAGGCCGCGGCGACATTCGCCAGCACCTCGTCCATCGTGATCTCCGCGGCATCGCCGCAGCCGGCCGCCCAGTTGGCGACGATGGCCAGGCAGGCGTAGTCCAGGCCCAGTTCGCGCGCCAGCCCGGCCTCGGGCATGCCGGTCATGCCGACCAGGTCGCAGCCATCGCGGCGCATGCGCGCGATCTCGGCGATGGTTTCCAGGCGCGGCCCCTGCGTGGCGCCGTAGCAGCCGCCGTCGTGCACGGCGACACCGCGCGCGCGCGCCGCGGCCAGCACCTGCGCGCGCAGCGCCGGTGTGTACGGGTGGCCGAAGTCCACGTGCAGCACTTCGCTGCCCGCTTCCTCGCACAGCGTCGAAATGCGGCCCCAGGTGTAGTCGATCAGCTGGTCCGGGCAGGCCAGCACGCGCGGCCCGAAGTCGTCGGTGATGCCGCCGACGGTGTTGAGCGCGAGCACGCGGGTAGCGCCCAGCTGCTTGAGCGCGGCCAGGTTGGCGCGGTAGTTGACCTTGTGCGGCGGGATCGAATGGCCTTCGCCATGACGGGCGAGGAAGGCCACGCGCCGGCCATCCAGCAGCCCGACACGGACCGGGCCGGACGGCGCGCCGTAACGGGTCTGCACTTCATGGGACTGGACGTCGTCCAGCGCGGCCAGCTTGTAGACACCGGTGCCGCCGATCACGGCCAGTGCGATGGGTTGCATGGGGGGTTCCAGGGGTCAGGGGCCGGAGGTCAGAGGCCGGGGAGAAGCCGGGTCCGAAGGCGCAGCGTCTGCTCCTCCCCGACCTCCGGCCTCCGGTCCCCGGCCCCCGCAAAACTCACTGCTTCATCGCATAGATGGCCGGCAGCGGGCGCAGCGATTCGCTGACGTCCATGCCGAAACCGAACACGAAGCGGTCCGGCAGTTCGATGCCGGCGTAGTCGGCCTGCACGTCGGGCAGGCAGCGGTCGTGCTTCTTGACCGCCAGCACGGCGATGCGCACGTCGGTGGCGCCCTGTTCCAGGCACCACTCGCGCACGCCCTGCAGGGTGAAGCCCTCGTCGAGGATGTCGTCCACCAGCAGCACGCGGCGGCCGAACAGCGCCGACACCGGGCGGTGCTTCCAGACCAGTTCGCCGCCGCTCTCGCCGTGGTAGCGCGAGGCCTGCATGTAGTCGAACTGCGCATCCTGGCCGCGCGCGCCCAGTTCCAGCGCCAGCTGGCCGGCGAACGGCAGCGCGCCGTTCATGATCGACAGGAACACCGGCACCTCGCCCCTGTAGTCGCGCGCGATGGCGTCGGCGATGCCGGCGATGGCCTGGTCGATGGCGGGGCGATCGACCAGCAGGTCGGCCTGGGCCACGGCTTGTTCGAGAGTGAGTTTGGACATCAGGCGGTTCTTCCGAGAGTTTCGAGCAGACGGGTTTGGGTGTCGCCGTGGCGGGCGTCGGCCAGCAGGCCGCCCCAGCCCATGGCGCCGTGGGCGATCAGGCCCAGCAGCGCGGCGGTGTTGAGGCTGCGGCCGGCCACGGCCTGCAGCGATTCTTCGACCAGCTCCGGGTGGCAGACCAGCACCACGTCGCAGCCGGCATCCAGGTGGGCATCGACCCGGGCCTTGACGCCACCGGCGGCGAACGAGGCCGCCATGCCGATGTCGTCGGAGAACACCACGCCGCGGAAGCCCATCTGTTGCCGCAGGATCTGGTTGATCCAGCGCGGCGAATAGCCGGCCGGTTCCGGCGCGACCTGCGGGTAGATGACGTGGGCCATCATCACCGCATCGGCCCCGGCCTGGATGCCGGCGCGGAACGGTAGCAGATCCTGCGTTTCCAGTTCGTGCAGCGGGCGCGGGTCGACGGCGGTGTCGACATGGGTGTCCTCGCGCACCGTGCCGTGGCCGGGGAAGTGCTTGAGCGTGGCGGCCATGCCGGCGCCGTGCATGCCGCGCACATAGGCCTGGGCCAGCGCCGCGACGACCTGCGGGTCCTCGGCGAAGGCGCGGTTGCCGATGGCCAGGTTGCCGCGCCCCAGGTCCACCACCGGCGCGAAGCTCAGGTCCAGGCCGCTGGCGCGGATCTCGCTGGCCATCAGCCAGGCATGCTGTTCGGCCAGCGCCAGCGCGGCCTCCGGGTCGGTGGCGTGCAGCCGGCCGAAGCCGTCCAGCGGCGGCAGGTCGCTGAAGCCCTCGCGGAAACGCTGCACGCGCCCGCCTTCCTGGTCCACCGCGATCAGCAGCGGGCGCGCGGTGGCGGCGCGGATCGCGGCGGTCAGTTCGACCACCTGCGCGCGCGAGGCGAAATTGCGCTTGAACAGCACCACGCCGGCCACGGCGTCATGCTGCAGCCAGTCGCGTTCCTGGGCAGTCAGTTCGGTGCCGGCGACGCCGATCAGAAGCATGTGCGGATTCCCATACAACCAAGCCCGGCATTGTCGCAGATGGCGCCCGCCGCGTCAGAGGCTGCAGCCGTCCGGCCCGCAGGCCGGTTCATCCGCGCCGGCGGCCGGGGCCGGCGCCAGCTCGGCGGCCACCTTCTCCAGTACCTGCGCGAACACCTCCGGCGGTTGCGCGCCCTGCACCGCGTAGCGGCCATTGATGACGAAGGTCGGCACCGACTGGATGCCCAGCGCCTGCGCCTGGCCCAGCCCGGCGCGGACCTCGGCCAGGCCTTCGTCCGAGGCCAGCAGGGCCTCGACGCGCGCGGCCGGGATGCCGCCGGCGGCGGCCGCCTCGGCCAGCACCTGGGGATCGGCCAGGTTGCGGCCATGCTCGAAATGGGCGCGGAACAGCGCCTCGCCCACCGGCTCCTGCACGCCCTCGCGCCCGGCCAGCCACAGCAGGCGGTGCGCCGGCAGGGTGGTGACCTTGACCTGGCCGCGGTCGAAGTCCATCGGCAGGCCTTCGGCGCGGGCGGCGGACTGGGTCTGCGCCAGCATCTGTTCGGTGCGTTCGGCGCCGCCGAACTTGGCCGCATAGGCCTGCCGCAGCGGCACCGGCGTGGCGTCTGCGTCCGGGTCGAGCAGGAACGGATGCCAGCGCACCTCGACCTGCGGCGCCTTGTCGCCCATCAGCGCCAGCGCGCGCTGGAAGCGGTGCTTGCCGATCCAGCACCAGGGGCAGACCACGTCGGACCAGATGTCGATGCGCATGGGAATTCCTTCTTCTCGTAGGGCTCAGGCGCGCTCGGCGGCGCTCCATCGCGTGTAGGGGTGCGAGGCCAGCGCCAGGTTGTAGTAGCGCGGCTCGTCGGTCACTTCGGCACCGGCCCAGTCCGGCCTGTCGAACGGCTGATCGGCGCTTTCCAGTTCCACCTCGGCCACCACCAGCCCGGCGTTGTCGCCGAGGAACTCGTCCACTTCCCACAGCAGACCGCCGTGCCTGACCAGGTGGCGGCGCTTGTCGATCAGGCCGCCGACGCACAGCGCCAGCAGCTCGCGCGCCTCGGCCACCGGCACCGGGTAGTCGAACTCCTGGCGGGTGTGGCCCAGTTCGCGCGACTTGATGTTCAGGTACGCCGCATCGCCCTGGATGCGCACGCGCACCGAGGCCTTCTGCGCGCCGCTGTCCATCGCCGCCATGTCGTTGATGTAGCCCTGCGCCATCGGGACGACCGCGTGCGCGGCGGCGCGCCAGCCGTCATGGGTGACCCGGAACTTGCGCTCGATCTCGATGCCCATTCACAACCTCGTTGATGCGGGTCCGTCGCAGAAGCGGCGCACGTCCGTGTGTGCGGATTTCATCTGTGCGAATCCCTCGCAAGGGCAGCGCACATCCCTGTGCGCGGATTTCACTTGTGCGAATCCTTCGCAGGAGCAGCGCACATCCATTTGCGCGGATTTTCATTTGTGCGAATCCTTCGCAAGGGCAGCGCACATCCATGTGCGCGGATTTCACTTTTTCTCGAACACCGCGATGCTTTCCACGTGCGCGGTATGCGGGAACATGTCCATCGCGCCGGCCGACACCAGGGTGAAGCCCTGCTCGTTGACCAGGTAGCCGGCATCACGCGCCAGCGAGCCCGGGTGGCAGCTGACGTAGACGATACGCTTGAACTGTTTGAGCGGCAGCTGCTGCAGCACGTCGATGGCGCCCGAACGCGGCGGGTCGAGCAGCAGCTTGTCGAAGCCCTGCCGCATCCACGGCGCGTTGCGCTGGTCCTGGGTGAGGTCGGCGGCGAAGAACTGCGCGTTGTCCAGGCCATTGCGCTGCGCGTTTTCCTTCGCCCGCGCCACCAGCCCGGCCTCGCCTTCCACGCCCACCACCTCGCGCACGGTACGCGCCAGCGGCAGGGTGAAGTTGCCCAGGCCACAGAACAGGTCGAGCACGCGCTCGTCCGGCTGCGCGTCCAGCAGCGTCAGCGCATGCGCGATCATCTGCTGGTTGAGCCTGGCGTTGACCTGGATGAAATCGAGCGGGCGGAACGCCAGCTCCACGTTCCACTGCGGCAGCGCGAACGACAGCGGCACGCCTTCGGCCGGCCACAGCGGGTGCACCGATTCCAGGCCGCCGGGCTGCAGGTAGATGGCGAAGCCATGCTGTTGGCCGAACGCCTGCCACGCCTGCCGGTCCGCGTCGGACAGCGGCTGCAGGTGGCGCACGGTCAGGGCGATGGCGGCATCGCCGCCGATGAATTCGATCTGCGGGATGTCGCGCTTGCCTTCTAGGCCCTCGATGAAGGCCGACAGCGCCGACACCTTGGTGCCGATCTCGGGGATCACGGTCAGGCACTGCGACAGGTCGGCGACGAAGCGCGGGTCCTGCTCGCGGAACCCCACCAGGGTCTTGTCCTTCTTCTCGACGCGGCGCACCGAGAAACGCCCCTTGCGCCGGTAGCCCCAGTTCTCGCCCACCAGCGGCGGCAGCACCGTCCCCGGGCTGACATGGCCGATGCGGGTCAGGTTGTCCATCAGCACCTGCTGCTTGGCCACGATCTGCTGGCCCTCCTCCAGGTGCTGCAGCACGCAGCCGGCGCAGACGCCGAAATGCGGGCAGCGCGGCTGCACGCGGTGCGGCGAGGCGGTGAGCACCTCCACGGTGCGGGCTTCGTCGAAATGGCGGCTCCTGCCGGTCTGCTCGGCCATCACCGTCTCGCCAGGCAGCGCCCCGGCCACGAAGGTCACCTTGCCGCCCTCGCCTTCACGGCGGGCGACGCCGCGGCCGTCATGGCTGAGGTCGAGGATGTCGGTCTGGAACGGGGTCTTGTCTATGCGGGATCTGGATCGGGCCACGTGGCGGACGGCTGCGGGCAAAAAGGGGCGCCATTGTCGCAGATGCACATGGGCCTGACTTCCGCCGCTTGCGCGGCTGCGCCACATCGCCAATCATGCTTGACACGGCTGACATGGAGGCAGCAGATGAATACGCACGCTCAGGGCACCCCGCCACGCCTGCTGCTGGTCGAGGACGACGCGACCAGCCAGGGCTTTTTCCGCGCCGCACTGGAAGCGCTGCCGGCCACGGTCGATATCGCCGGCTCGGTCGCGCAGGCGCTGCAGATGGGCGCGGCGACGCGCCACGATCTGTGGCTGATAGACGCCAACCTTCCCGACGGCAGCGGCCAGGAGCTGCTGCAGCGCCTGCGCGCGCTGCACCCCGGCGTGCCCGCCCTGGCGCATACCGCCGACAACGGCGCGGGCATGCAGCAGTCGCTGCACGAGGCCGGTTTCGAGCGGCTGCTGGTCAAGCCGATGCGCCGCGCCGAGCTGCTCGATGCCGTCCGCGCCAGCCTCGGACCGGCCGGCGCCAGCGAGCCGCCCCCGGCCGAGGAGCCGGCCACGCCGGACTGGGACGAGAACGCGGCGCTGAGCGCGCTCAATGGCCAGCAGGCCCACGTGGTGGCGCTGCGCGAGCTGTTCCTGTCCGAACTGCCGGTCGCGCGCGATGCGGTGTCGGTGGCGCTGCGGCAGCACGACGACGGCGCCCTGCGCCGGCAGCTGCACCGGCTGCAGGCCAGCTGCGGCTTCGTCGGCGCCTCGCGGCTGGGCCGCGCGGTGCGGCAGCTGCACCAGGCGCCGGAGTCGGACATGGCGCGGCGCCAGTTCGACGCGGCGGTGAGCGCGCTGCTGCATTGAAGCCCTAGCTGCGGCCTTTCAGGTCCCCCAGCATCTCCCACGACTTGAGCCCGCGCCCGCCCAGGTGGTGCAGCAGTACCGCGCGCATCTGCGGCCGCAGGCTGGCCAGGTCGGCCGCATCGGGCATGCGGTCCTCGCCCAGCGCCAGCAGCGCCGCACCGGTGGCCAGGCCGCGGCGCTCGGCGGCATTGCGCTCGCTGAGCAAGCGCAGCGGCCCTTCCTGCGGGTCCAGCCGGTAACGCGCCGCCGGGTCGATGGGCTGCCCGTCCGCGGCGCTGGTCCAGTCGAAGCCGAACCCCAGCGCCTCGAGCAGGTCGCGCTCGAAGCGGCGCAGCGCCCACGCCAGCCCGGCCGCGTCGGCCAGCCGGCCGCGCACCTGGCCATAGGCATGATGCAGTTCGGGCAGCGGGTCATGGCGCGGCGCCAGGCGCAGCACCAGCTCGTTGATGTAGAAGGCGGCCAGCATCGCCTGCCCGTGCAGGCGCGGTGCCGCGTCCTGGCTCTCGGCGCGGCGCAGCTGCGCCAGCTCACCGGCCATCACCGCGTCCAGGCGGATCGACTGCAGCGGCTGCAGGGCCGCGCGCAGGGTCTGCTTCTTCGGTCCATGCACGCCGCGCGCCAGCAGGCCGATGCGGCCATGCTCGCGCGTCAGCGCCTCGACCAGCAGGCTGGTCTCGCGCCAGGGGCGCGCATGCAGGACGTAGGCGGGTTCGTCGTCGATGCGCATGGGAAGGATGCTCCGCTCGCCTCGTCCGGCTTGCCGTAGGAGCGACTTCAGTCGCGAACAAGCTTTACCGAGAATGCGCAGGTCAAGGGTAAAGCCCTTTCGCGACTGAAGTCGCTCCTACGGAATCGGTGCGGCCGGCGCTTCACTCGTAGCCGAAGGCCTTGAGCGCGGCCTCGTCGTCCGACCAGCCTTCGCGCACGCGCACCCAGGTTTCCAGGAAGACCTTGGCGCCGAACAGGCGTTCCATCTGCAGGCGGGCCTTGGCGCCGATTTCCTTCAGGCGCGCGCCGCCCTTGCCGATCACGATGGCCTTCTGGCCCTCGCGCTCGACCCAGATCACCGCGCCGATGCGCAGCAGGTTGCCGTCCTCGGCGAAACGCTCGATCTCCACCGTGGTGGCGTACGGCAGTTCCTCGCCCAGCTGGCGCATCAGCTGCTCGCGCACCAGTTCGCCGGCCAGGAAACGCTGGCTGCGGTCGGTGATCTCGTCCTCGCCGAACATCGGCGGGGCTTCCGGCAGCAGCTTGAGCACGTCGCGCACCAGCGCTTCCAGGCCGTTGCGCTTCTGCGCCGAGATCGGATGCACGCCGGCGAAGTCGCGGCCTTCGGTGATTTCCTGCAGGAACGGCAGCAGCGCGCCCTTGTCCTTCAGGCGGTCGACCTTGTTGACCACCAGCACCACCGGGATGCCGGCATCGCGCAGCACGTTGAAGGCCAGGGTGTCTTCCTCGTCCCAGCGCCCGGCCTCGATCACCAGCAGGCCGGCGTCCACGCCTTCCAGCGAGCCGCGCGCGGCGCGGTTCATCACCCGGTTCATGGCCCGCTTCTGCTGGCGGTGCAGCCCGGGGGTATCGACCAGCACCAGCTGGCCTTCCGGGAAGGTGGCGATGCCCAGCAGGCGGTGGCGCGTGGTCTGCGGCCGGTTGGAGACGATGCTGACCTTGGCGCCCACCAGGGCGTTGGTCAGGGTCGATTTGCCGACGTTGGGGCGGCCGATGACGGCGACGCTGCCACAGCGGTGGGAGGTGGTGTCGTTCACTTGGAATCCAGTTGCTCGATCGCGGCCGCAGCCGCCTGTTGTTCGGCCAGCCGCCGGGAGCTGCCTTCGCCCTCGGTGGTGAGGTCCGGGTCGGTCAGGCGGCAGCGTACCCGGAAATGCCGGGCATGGTCATCGCCGGTTTCCGATACCAGTTCATACACCGGCAGCGGCTTCTGCCGCGCCTGCAGCCATTCCTGCAGGCGGGTCTTGGGGTCCTTCTCCGGCTTGCCAACCGGCACCGCGGCCATCGGCGCCTCGAACCAGGGCAGCACCCGCGCGCGGCAGGCCTCGAAACCGGCGTCCAGGTAGATCGCCGCCACCACCGCCTCGAAGGCGTCGGCCAGGATCGAATCGCGGCGGTGGCCGCCGGACTTCATCTCGCCCGGCCCCAGGGTCAGGCGCTCGCCCAGTTCCAGGTCGCGGGCCATGGCCGCCAGCGCGCTTTCGCATACCAGCGCCGCCCGCGCCCGGGTCAGCGCGCCCTCGTCGGCCTTGGGCCAGCGCGCGAACAGCGCCTCGGCCACGATCAGGTTGACGATGCTGTCGCCGAGGAATTCCAGGCGCTCGTTGTGCGGCGCGCCGGCGCTGCGATGGGTCAGGGCCTGCCGCAGCAGGCCCTGGTCCTTGAACGGGTGGCCGATGCGGTCACCCCGTGTCACCGTCCTACTCACCGTGCGAGGTCAGGTCCTGGGAATTCTCGAAACGGCCGACGATGTCGAGGTTGCCGACCAGCGGGCGACGCACTTCGTAGCTCACGTTCATGCGCACGCCGCCGTCGATGCGGTCGAACTTGACGTTCTCGCGCTTGACGCTGTCCGAGTAATTCATGTCCATGCGCTTGAAGAACATCTCCTGCGCCTTGACCGGATCGGCGCTGCCCGGCTCCTTGGCCAGGGCCTTCATCGAGGTCTTGACCGCATAGAACTCCTGGTACATCGGGAACAGCTTCATGCCGATGTACGCCGCGAAACCCACCACCGCCAACACCATCAGGAACGACGTCAGCGTCATGCCGCCTTGCTTGCGATTCATAGCGTTCTCCCCGGTTGCGCCTACGTTACTGGATGCCCGAGCCGATCCGCGACGGCTCGAAGCCGTCCTTGCAGAACCAGCCGCTGCAGTTGAGCCAGATCAGGAAGGCCTTGCCGCGCAGGTTCTGCTCCGGCAGGAAGCCCCAGAAACGACCATCGTCGCTGTTGTCGCGGTTGTCGCCCATGACCAGGTACTGGCCCTGCGGCACTTCCCAGTCGCCCTGCCCGGCCGGATTGGCGCGGCCCAGGTATTCCAGCACGGTATGGGTGCGGCCCGGCAGCGCCTCGCTGAGCAGGGTGGCGCCGTTCATTTCCGCGCCGCGGCCCTTGCCGACGTACTCGCCCCTGACCTCGTAGGCCAGCGGCTGGCCGTTGATCGACAGGGTGTCGCCATGGAAACCGATGCGGTCGCCCGGCAGGCCGATGACGCGCTTGATGAAGTTCTCGCCGCGCTGCGGGTCGCCCGGCATGTCCGGGTGGCCCGGGAACTGGAACACCACCACGTCGCCGCGCTTCGGCTCGCCGGTCGGGATCACCTTGGTGTTGGTGATCGGCAGGCGGATGCCGTAGGCGAACTTGTTGACCAGGATGAAATCGCCGATCAGCAGGTTGGGCATCATCGAGCTGGACGGGATCTTGTACGGCTCGGCGATGAAGCTGCGCAGCACCAGCACCACGGCCAGCACCGGGAAGAAGGCGCGCGAGTAGTCGACAAGCGCCGGCTCCTCGCTGTCCAGCAGGCCGCCCCTGGCCGCGCGGCGCCTGGCCAGGAACAGCTTGTCCAGCAGCAGCACCAGGCCCGAGCCGAGGGTCAGCACCACCAGGGCGATTTCAAACCATTTCATGGAAATTCCTAAAAGCGGGAACAGGGAACGGGGATCCGGGAATGGGACAGGACGCCATCGGTACCGGCGCACCGGATCCCGACATTCCCCGTTCCCTGTTCCCCGTTCCCCGCCTCATCACTTGTTGTCCATCTGCAGCACGGCCAGGAAGGCTTCCTGCGGGATCTCCACGCGGCCGACCTGCTTCATGCGCTTCTTGCCTTCCTTCTGCTTTTCCAGAAGCTTCTTCTTGCGCGAAACGTCGCCACCATAGCACTTGGCCAGCACGTTCTTGCGCATGGCCTTGACCGTGGTGCGGGCGATGATCTGCGAGCCGACGGCGGCCTGGATGGCCACGTCGAACATCTGCCGCGGGATCAGGTCCTTCATCTTCTCGCACAGCTCGCGGCCGCGGCGGTCGGCGTGGCTGCGGTGCACGATCAGCGACAGCGCGTCGACCTTGTCGCCGTTGATCAGCACGTCCACGCGCACGAACGGGCCGGCCTCGAAACGCACGAAGTGGTAGTCCAGCGAAGCGTAGCCGCGGCTGACCGACTTGAGCTTGTCGAAGAAGTCCAGCACCACCTCGGCCATCGGCAGCTCGTAGCTGATCTGCACCTGGCTGCCCAGGTAGTTGATGCCGATCTGGGTGCCGCGCTTTTCCTCGCACAGCTTGATGATGTTGCCGATGTACTCCTCGGGGGTGAGCACGTTGGCGCGGATGATCGGCTCGCGGATCTCCTCAACTTGGTTGATCGGCGGCAGCTTGGCCGGGTTGTCCATCATCACGATGGACCCGTCGCTCTTGAGCACCTCGTAGACCACGGTCGGCGCGGTGCTGATCAGGTCCAGGTCGTACTCGCGCTCCAGACGCTCCTGCACGATCTCCATGTGCAGCATGCCGAGGAAGCCGCAGCGGAAGCCGAAACCCATCGCCTCGGAGCTTTCCGGCTCGAAGCGCAGCGCGGCATCGTTCAGGCGCAGCTTGTCCAGCGCCTCGCGCAGGTCCGGGTAGTCCTCGGCGTCGACCGGGAACAGGCCGGCGAACACGCGCGGCTGCATTTCCTGGAAACCGGGCAGCGGCGCCGGCGCCGGGTCGGCCGCCAGGGTCAGGGTGTCGCCGACCGGCGCGCCGTGCACGTCCTTGATCGACGCGGTGATCCAGCCCACCTCGCCCGCCGACAGCTTGCCGGTGACCTTGCGCTTGGGCGTGAACACGCCCACCGCGTCGACCTGGTGGTTGCGGCCGGTGGACATGACCAGCAGCTTGTCGCCGGTCTTGACCTCGCCCTGCATCACCCGCACCAGCGACACCACGCCCAGGTAGTTGTCGAACCAGGAGTCGATGATCAGCGCCTGCAGCTTGTCGGTTTCGCGCGGGGCCGGCGGCGGGATGCGGTGCACGATGGCCTCCAGCACCTCTTCCACGTTCAGGCCGGTCTTGGCCGATACCGGCACCGCGTCGGTGGCGTCGATGCCGATCACCGCCTCGATCTCCGCCTTGGCGCGCTCGGTGTCGGCGGTGGGCAGGTCGATCTTGTTCAGCACCGGCACCACTTCCAGGCCCATCTCCACCGCGGTGTAGCAGTTGGCCACGGACTGGGCTTCCACGCCCTGGGCGGCGTCCACCACCAGCAGCGCGCCCTCGCAGGCGGCCAGCGAGCGGCTGACTTCATAGGAGAAGTCGACGTGGCCGGGGGTGTCGATGAAGTTCAGGTAATAGGTTTCGCCATTGCGCGCGGTATACGGCAACGACACCGACTGCGCCTTGATGGTGATGCCACGCTCGCGCTCGATCGGGTTGTTGTCCAGGACCTGCGCTTCCATCTCGCGCGCGGTCAGGCCGCCACAGATCTGGATGATGCGGTCGGCCAGGGTGGACTTGCCATGGTCGACGTGGGCGATGATGGAGAAATTGCGGATGTTCCGCATCGGATCGGCAGACATAAGGTGGCGGCGGCGCGGCGCGTCGTCAGGATAACGCGGCATTATCGCACGCCCGGCAGGCAGCCCGCACCGGCGCGGGCCGGAACGGCAGGAGCCGCCCGGAGGCGGCCCCTGCGTACAGCTTGATGAAGGACAGGCCTCAGTCGCCGGCCCGGACCGCGACGAAGGCGCTGTTGCCGCCGGCACGCACCAGCAGCATCACCACGTCGCCCTTCCTGTAGTTGGCCAGTTCGCGGTTGAGCGCGGCGACGCTGCCGACCGGGGTGCGGCCGACCTGCAGCACCACCATGCCCGGCGACAGCCGCGCTTCGCGCGCAGCCTGCCCGTTCACGCCGGTGATGCGCACGCCCTCGTTGGCGTCCAGGCCCAGCTGCCTGCGCTCGGCGGCCGTCAGGTCGGCCACCTCCAGCCCCAGCAGGGCATTGGCACCCGCCATCGGCTTGTCCTCGCCGCCGGCGGCCGGGCCACTGGCGGGCCGCGCCGCGTCCTCGGCCAGCTCGGTCAGGGTCACGGTAATCTCGCGCTCGCGGCCATCGCGCAGGATGCCGAGCCGGACCTTGCTGCCCGGCGGCATGGCGCCGATCAGCGGCGGCAGGTCGCTGGAAGTCGCGATCTCGGTGCCGTTGACCGAGCGGATCACGTCGCCCAGCTGCACGCCGGCTTTGGCCGCGGCCGAATCCTCGACCATCTGGTTGACCAGCGCACCACGACTGTCGGGCAGCTTGAAGCCCTGGGCGATGTCGGCGGTCACCGCGCCGACCATGACGCCCAGCTGCCCGCGGCTGACCTTGCCGGTCTTCTTGATCTGCTCCACCGCGCTCATCGCCAGGTCGATCGGGATGGCGAAGCTGATGCCCATGTAGCCGCCGGAGGCGGAGAAGATCTGCGAGTTGATGCCGACCACCTCGCCGCGGGTATTGAGCAGCGGGCCGCCGGAATTGCCCTGGTTGATCGCCACGTCGGTCTGGATGAACGGCACATAGCGCTGCTCGGCATACGGGTTGCTGCGGCCGGTGGCGCTGACGATGCCGGCGGTGACCGAGTGGTCCAGGCCGAACGGCGAGCCGATCGCCACCACCCACTGGCCGGGCTTGAGCGTGTTGGAGTCGCCCACGCGCACGGTCGGCAGGCCCTTGGCGTCGATCTTCAGCAGCGCCACGTCGTACTGCTGGTCGCTGCCGACGACCTTGGCGTCGAACTCGCGGCGGTCGCTGAGCTTGACCTTGACCGTCTCGGCGCCGTCGATCACGTGGTGGTTGGTCAGCACGTAGCCGTCGGCGGAAATGATGAAGCCCGAGCCCATGCCGCGGCCGCGCGGGCCGTTGTCCGGCGCGTCGCCGGGCATCTGGAAATCGGGGCCGAAGAAACGGCGGAAGAAATCCGGCAGCTGGTCCATGTCCGGGCGCCTGGCGGCCATGCGCGGATCGCGGCGCGGGCCGATGACGGTTTCGACGTTCACCACGCCCGGCCCGACCTGGTCCACCAGCTGGGTGAAGTCAGGCAGGCCGCTGACCAGTTGCGGCGCAGGCGCGGCCGGGCGCGCGGCGACCGCCTGCTCCGCCGGCGCGGTGGGTGCGTTGCTCTGGGCGCAGGCGGCCAGCGGCAGGGTCATCGCCAGCAGGCCGAACAGCCGCGCAGGGATACGGTGGGTCATCAGGATCGAGCCTCCGATTGAAAGAGTAGGAAACACCTTCCGCCCGGCGTCGGCCGCCGGACAAGGAAATCCCGGGGAACGGCACCCGCGCAGGCCGCGGGTGCGGGGAAAGGAATGCCGCCTCAGTGCCGCGGCTGCGCGTCGGGCTCCACGGACATGCCCTGCGAGGGCATCCGCGGTTCGAACGGATAGAAGGCCGCCCCGCCCTCGGAGGGCACGAGGCTGGCATTCAAGGCATGGTTGGACAGCGCCGGCGACAGCGTCGAGCGCGGCCAGGGACGCGCGCGCAGCACGTTGCCGGGGTCGGCGAACGGGTCGGTGCGCAACGCCGGCACCGGCGCCTGCGCGGCGACCGCGCGCGCCGGCTCGGCCTGGCGCAGGGCGGCGCTGCGCGCCACCTGCTGGGTGCGGGTGGCGCTGCCGCGGCGTGCCGGGGCCTCCGCGCGCCGCAGGGCGGCCACGGCGACGGCGGGCGCGGCGGCGGCCAGGCCTGCCTGGCCGCCGGCATCCGGCGCCTGGCCGGCATCGGCCACGACCGCCGGCGCCGGGACCTGCGCGGCGGTGGCGATCACGGTTTCCGGCACACCCGGTCCGGGCAGTTGTTCGCGCGTCATGAACAGCGCCACGGCCGCGACCGAGGCCGCCAGCGCGGCGCCGCCGCCCCAGCGCCGCCAGCCGGCGCGGCGCGCCTGCCGCTCCGCCGCCGGCGGCGCGTGCCGGGCTTCGGCGGCGACCGCTTCGCGGACCTTCAATTCGAAACCGGCCGGCGCCGGCGCGCAGGCGCGGCCGCGCAGCACGTCGCCGAGCAGCTGCCAGCGCTCCTGGCACCCGGACAGTTCGCCGTCGTGCTCCAGCCGGCGCAGCAGGAAGCGCGCCTCGTCGGTGGGCAGTTCGCCGTCGACCAGGGCCGACAGCTGCTGCCGGTAATGCAGCTCGAACTTGTCGGCGGCATCGCCCGCCGCATCGACACGACCGGAAACGTTCATGCGCGGCTCCTTTCACGGGTGGCGCTGGCGGTGTCCAGCAGCGGGCGCAGCTGGACGTCGATGGCCTCGCGGGCGCGGAAGATCCGCGAACGCACCGTGCCGATCGGGCAGCCCATCTTCTGCGCGATTTCCTCGTAGCTCATGCCTTCCACCTCTCGCAACGTGATGGCCGAACGCAGTTCCTCGGGAAGCGCGTCGACCGCCTTCATCACGGTCTGTTCCAGTTCCTGCCGCATCAGCTCGCGTTCGGGCGTGTCGGTGTCGCGCAGGCGCGCGCCGGCGTCGAACTGTTCGGCGTCGCCGATCTCGACGTCGTCGGTCGGCGGGCGCCGGTTGTGCGCGGCAAGGTAGTTCTTGGCGGTATTCACTGCGATTCGATGCAACCAGGTATAGAACTGGGCGTCGCCACGGAAATTCCCGATCGCGCGGTAGGCGCGCACGAAAGTGTCCTGGGCCACGTCCTGACATTCACTCCAGTCGGCGATGTAGCGCCCGATCAGCGCGACGATGCGGTGCTGGTACTTGCGCACCAGGACATCGAACGCCGCGCTCTCGCCGCGCTGCACGCGCCGGACCAGCTCCAGATCCAGCTCCTGCGGTGTTTCAACCTCGGCCATAAAGGGCCGCACTCCTGTCAGCCCAACCGACGTCGGGCAATGAGACCGCCTGTGGCGGAAAAAGTTCAGCGTCCCGTTGCCGGGGCGCCGCGCCATCCTTCAGAGCATGTTTACATTCCGCCGGCCGCGGCCGGCGTGCGCGCAACACGCGAGCATAGCGGCCACCGCACCCGCGGCGCCGTGACGCGCGCGACGGGGATGTAGACACGTTCCAGCCTGCGTTCGGATAGCCTGTCGGCGATGACCGGCCGGCGCGAACGCCCATGCCTCCCAAGCATTGGGATTTGACGCCGGGGAAACAACCTCTGGATCATAGCGATCTTCTCCATACACAACCGGATGGAACGTCCCATGCTTTCAGGTTTCGATGGGCTCCGCTTCACTCACTGGCAGGCCGAGATCCGCGACGACGGCATCGTCGTGCTCGCCCTGGACCGCCGCGACAGTCCGGTCAACGCGATGTCGCAGGACGTGCTGCTGGAACTGGGCGACATCGTCGAGCGGCTGGCGATCGACCCGCCCAGGGGCGTGGTGATCCGCTCGGCCAAGGCCGCCGGCTTCATCGCCGGCGCCGACCTGAAGGAATTCCAGGAGTTCGACCGCCGCGGCACCGTCAACGACGCCATCCGCCGCGGCCAGTCCACCTACCAGAAACTGGCCGAGCTGCCCTGCCCGACCGTGGCCGCGATCCACGGCCACTGCCTGGGCGGCGGCACCGAGCTGGCGCTGGCCTGCCGTTACCGCGTGGCCTCCAATGATCCGTCCACCCGCATCGGCCTGCCCGAGACCCAGCTTGGCATCTTCCCGGGCTGGGGCGGCAGCGCGCGCCTGCCGCGGCTGGTCGGCGCGCCGGCGGCGATGGACATGATGCTGACCGGGCGCACGCTGTCGGCCTCGGCCGCGCGCGGCATCGGCCTGGTCGACAAGGTGGCCGCGCCGGCGGTGCTGGTCGACGCGGCGGTGTCGCTGCTGCAGTCCGGCGTGACCCGGCCGTTCAAGCAGCGCGCCACCGCCTGGGCCACCAATACCTGGCTGGCGCGCAGGATCCTTGCCCCGCAGATGGTCAAGCAGGTCGCGCGCAAGGCCAGGAAGGACCAGTACCCGGCGCCTTACGCGCTGATCTCGACCTGGGAACGCAGCGGCGGCAGCGGCATCCAGGCGCGCCTGGACGCCGAGCGCCGCGCGGTGGTCAAGCTGGCCGGCGGCCCGACCGCGCGCAACCTGATCCGCATCTTCTTCCTGACCGAACGGCTCAAGGGCCTGGGCGGCAAGGACGCTGGCATCCGCCACGTGCACGTGGTCGGCGCCGGCGTGATGGGCGGCGACATCGCAGCGTGGGCGGCCTACAAGGGCTTCGACGTCACCCTGCAGGACCGCGAGCAGCGCTTCATCGACCCGGCCATGGCCCGCGCCCAGGCGCTGTTCGAGAAGAAGGTGAAGGACCCGGCCAAACGCCCGGAGGTGGCGGCGCGGCTGAAGGCCGACCTGGCCGGCGAAGGCGTGGCCAGGGCCGACCTGGTGATCGAGGCCATCATCGAGAACCCGGAAGCCAAGCGCGAGCTGTACCAGTCGCTGGAGCCGCGCATGAAGGCCGACGCGCTGCTGACCAGCAATACCTCCTCGATCCCGTTGGTGGAACTGCGCGAGCACATCGCCCGTCCGGCGCAGTTCGCCGGCCTGCACTACTTCAACCCGGTGGCGCAGATGCCGCTGGTGGAAATCATCCACCACGACCGCATGGCGCCGGAAACCGCGCAGCGGCTGGCCGCGTTCTGCAAGGCGCTGGGCAAGTTCCCGGTGCCGGTGGCCGGCACCCCGGGCTTCCTGGTCAACCGCGTGCTGTTCCCCTACATGCTGGAAGCGGCCACCGCCTACGCCGAGGGCATCCCCGGCCCGGTCATCGACCGCGCCGCGGTGAAGTTCGGCATGCCGATGGGGCCGATCGAACTGCTCGACACCGTGGGCCTGGACGTGGCCGCCAGCGTCGGCAGGGAACTGGCGCCGTTCCTGGGCCTGCAGATCCCGGCCGCGCTGGCGACGGTCGAAGCGGGCCGGCGCGGCAAGAAGGACGGCCAGGGCATCTACAAGTGGGAGAACGGCCGCGCGGTCAAACCCGACGTGGCCAGGGACTACCAGGCGCCGTCGGACCTGGAGGACCGGCTGATCCTGCCGCTGCTCAACGAGGCGGTGGCCTGCCTGCACGACGGCGTGGTGGCCGACGCCGACCTGCTCGATGCCGGCGTGATCTTCGGCACCGGCTTCGCGCCGTTCCGCGGCGGCCCGATCCAGCACATCCGCGCCACCGGCGCCGATGCGCTGGTGGACAAACTGCGCACCCTGCAGGCGCGCCACGGCGACCGCTTCGCGCCGCGCCCGGGCTGGGACATGCCGGTGCTGCGCGAACCCATCGCCTGACCGTCCACCAGGCGGTACGACGACAAACGCCGGGGCTGCACTGCAGCCCCGGCTTTTTTGTTGCCGCCCGCCCTGGCGGCGCCCCCATCGGCCATCGGCAGGCGATGCCGGAAACCACCCATGGCGGTTTCCGGCTGCTGCATGGAGGCGACTTCGGACAGGCCGCCGGCCCGCGCCGCCTGCGTGGCGATTGACCCAGATCAAGGCGACGCGATGCGCCCGGGCCGAGGCTATGCGCGTCGCCCGGCGCACGCCCGCGCCGGGCCACCGCATCCCTCGCACGTCCACAGGAGCACTCCATGAAAACCCCGCGTCGCCTTCTCCTCGCCCTGGCCCTGGTCGGCGCCACCGGTGCGGCCCAGGCCGCCGGCAACTGCACCGTCTCGCTCAAGGGCAACGACGCGATGCAGTTCGACCTGAAGGAAGCCACCGTTTCGGCCGGCTGCGCCAGCATCACCGTCGAACTGGCCCACACCGGCAAGCTCCCGGCCACGGTCATGGGCCACAACGTGGTGGTGTCCACCACCGCCGACATGGCCGGCGTCAGCCGCGACGCGATCCGCGCCGGCGCCGCCAGCCACTACGTGCCGGCCAACGACGCCCGCGTGATCGCCCATACCTCCGTGGTGGGCGGCGGGCAGACGACCCAGGTCCGCTTCCCCGGCAACCGGCTCCGCGCCGGCGGCGACTACAGCTTCTACTGCTCCTTCCCCGGCCATTCGGCGCTGATGAAGGGCCGGCTGGTCGTAACCCGCTGATTTTTCTTGAAGCGCGCCCCGGGTTGGTTACCGCCCGGGCCCGTGTCATCACCGCCCGGGATCCGGCGGCCACCGCGAACGGCGGGGGCCGCAAACGCCCGCCCACGCATTGATCCAGGTCAATGCCCGGCGCGCACCCGGCGCGGATGATCCGCCCCGTTCAGACCGAGGATCAGGCCGCATGCAAAGCGTGCAGGGGACATACAACGACAAGGTGGTGCGCCAGTTCGCGGTGATGACCGTGGTCTGGGGCATCGTGGGCATGCTGGTCGGCGTCGTCATCGCCGCCCAGCTCTACTGGCCGACGCTCGGCGAGGGCATTCCGTGGCTGGGCTACGGGCGGCTGCGGCCGCTGCATACCAATGCGGTGATCTTCGCCTTCGGCGGCTGCGCCCTGTTCGCCACCAGCCTGCACGTGGTGCAGCGTACCTGCCACGTGCGGCTGATCTCGGACAGGCTGGCGGCCTTCGTGTTCTGGGGCTGGCAGCTGGTGATCGTGGCCGCGGCCATCACCCTGCCGCTGGGGTACACCCAGGGCAAGGAGTACGCCGAACTGGAGTGGCCGATCGACATCCTGATCGCCGCGGTGTGGGTGGCCTACGCGGTGCTGTTCATCGGCACCATCGCCAGGCGCCGGGTCAAGCACATTTACGTGGCGAACTGGTTCTATGCCAGCTTCATCATCGCCGTCGCCCTGCTGCACATCGTCAACAACATTTCCCTCCCCGCCGGACTGGACAAGTCCTATCCGGTCTACAGCGGCGCGGTGGATGCGATGGTGCAGTGGTGGTACGGCCACAACGCGGTGGGCTTCTTCCTGACCGCCGGCTTCCTGGGAATGATGTACTACTTCGTGCCCAAGCAGGCCGGCCGCCCGGTGTATTCCTACCGCCTGTCGATCGTGCACTTCTGGGCGCTGATCGCCGTGTACATGTGGGCCGGCCCGCACCACCTGCAGTACACCGCCCTGCCCGACTGGGCGCAGTCGCTGGGCATGGTGTTCTCGCTGATCCTGCTGGCCCCGTCCTGGGGCGGCGCGATCAACGGCGTGCTGACCCTGTCCGGCGTGTGGCACAAGCTGCGCACCGATCCGATCCTCAAGTTCCTGATCGTGGCCGTGTCGTTCTACATGATCGCCACGTTCGAAGGCCCGATGATGTCGATCAAGACGGTCAACTCGCTGTCGCACTACACCGACTGGACCGTGGGCCACGTCCACGCCGGCGCGCTGGGCTGGGTGGCGATGATCTCCATCGGCTCGATCTACGCGCTGATGCCCAGGCTGCTCGGCCGCGAGCAGATGTATTCGGTCAAGGCCATCGACACGCACTTCTGGCTGCACACCATCGGCGTGGTGCTGTACATCGCCTCGATGTGGATCGCCGGCGTGATGCAGGGCCTGATGTGGCGCGCGACCAACGACGACGGCACCCTCACCTACACCTTCGTCGAGTCGCTCAGGTTCACCTACCCGTACTACCTGATCCGCTTGGGCGGCGGCGTGGTGGTGCTGGGCGGCATGTGCCTGATGGCCTGGAACGTGTGGCGTACCTGGCGTACCGCCCCCGCGATCGCAGCGCAGCCGCTGCTGCCCGTCGACGCCTCCGAAGTGCGTGCCTGAGGAGGAAGGAAACCCATGAGCGAGAACAAGAATCCCCACGAGAAAGTCGAGAAGAACGTCGGCCTGATGGCGGTGCTGATCGCGGTGGCCGTGTCCTTCGGCGGCCTGGCCGAAATCGTGCCGCTGATGTTCCAGGCCGAGGCGATCAAGCCGCTGGAAGGCGTGGAGCCCTACCCGGCGCTGGAACTGGCCGGGCGCGACATCTACGTGCGCGAAGGCTGCTACAACTGCCATTCGCAGATGGTGCGCACCCTGCGCTTCGAGACCGAGCGCTACGGCCACTACTCGCTGGCCGGCGAATCGGTCTACGACCGCCCGTTCCAGTGGGGCAGCAAGCGCACGGGCCCGGACCTGGCGCGCGTCGGCGGCCGTTACTCCGACGCCTGGCACCGCGTGCACCTGATCAACCCGCGCGACGTGGTGCCCGAGTCGAACATGCCCAGCTTCCCGTGGCTGGAGAAGAACGAAGTGGATGGCGCCACCGTCGCCAGGCGCATGGGCGCGCTCAAGGCCCTGGGCGACCCGTACACCGACGAGCAGCTCGCCAGCGCCGCCGAGGACGTCAAGGGCAGGACCGAACTGGATGCGGTCGTGGCCTACCTGCAGGGCCTGGGGCGGCATGCGCCGCGGGGGGGCCAGCCATGATCTCCGGCATCGTGACCGCGCTGCTGCTGGCGCTGTTCGTCGGCGGCTGGATCTGGGCCTGGAGCCCGAAGCGCAAGCGTGAATTCGAGGATGCGGCACGCCTGCCGCTGGAAGAGGACAACGTGCGATACGGCAACGGGGGAGAGCGCCGATGATGAGCATGGGATGGACGTGGTACGTCATCGCCCTGGTTGCGCTGAACATCCTGGGCTGCGTATGGCTGCTGTGGTGGACCGCGCGCCGCCGCCCCGGCGACCCGAAGCCGGAGGACACGCTGCACACCTGGGACGGCGACATCACCGAGTACAACAAGCCGCTGCCGCGCTGGTGGATCAACCTGTTCTACCTGACCATCGTCTTCAGCATCGGCTACCTGTTCTGGTACGGCGGCCTGGGCAACGTTCCCGGTTACAGCGGCTGGACCTCCAGGGGCGAGCACGCCAGGGAGAAGGCCGTGGAGGACGCCAAGCTCGAGCAGACCTTCAAGCCCTACGCCGGGCAGCCGATCGACCAGTTGGCGAAGGACCCGAAGGCGCTGGCGCTGGGCCGTTCGATCTTCGGCAACACCTGCGCCACCTGCCACGGCTCCTCGGGCCAGGGCGCCATCGGCTACCCGAACCTGGCCGACGACATCTGGCACTGGGGCGGTTCGCCCGAACGCGTGCTGGAAACGGTGCTGGACGGCCGCGAAGGCATCATGCCCGAGTGGGGCACGGTGCTGACCGGCATGGGCGGCCCGGAAGCGATCGACTACACCATCGCCTACGTGCGCACCCTGTCGGCCCCGGAGACGCTGCACAACAACTACATGGCCGCGCGCGGCAAGAAGCTGTACGACGGCGTCTGCGTGGCCTGCCATGGCGTGGACGGCAAGGGCAACCAGGACATCGGCGCGCCGGACCTGACCGACGACTACTGGCTGTACGGCAACAGCCGCCAAAGCCTGTACACGACGATCACCGAAGGCCGCCACGGCAGCATGCCGGCGCACCGCGAACTGCTCGGCGAGACCCGCGCCCGCCTGGTCGCCGCCTACGTCTGGTCGCTGTCGCACGATGCGGCCGGCGCGAAGCCCGGGGCAGGCGCGAAGTGACCGGCTTCAGCGCGCCACGCTTCGACCATCCCCCACGCCCGCTGGCGCAGCGCGTGGGGGCCATCGCCTGGCCCAGCTTCTTCGCCGCCGGCGTGGCGACGACGGTGTTCTTCGCCTTCGTCGACCCGCTGACGCTGCGCGACATGACCTTCCCCACCCTGCGGATCTCGCGCGAGCTCGGCTATACGCTGGGCTTTGCCATGTTCTGGCTGGCCACCGCCTCGTCCAGCCTGTTCACCTGGATCCTGCTGCGACCCGCCAGCCGCTTCAACCGCGCCCTGCCGCCGGACCGTTGAACGGCGCCGCGCATTCCCCCGCTCCCGCCCCTCGTCCCCCACCGATCGTTTCCGCGCAGCCGCACGCCACGCCATGACCGCCATCCGCCCGTTCCCGCCCCCTATCTCGCCGTCCGCGGCGGCCGCCATGGAACGCACGCCATGAGCAGGCGCATTCCGCTGGATGTCGTGGACGACCAGGGCAACTCGTTCTACGTCAGCGAGCGCAAGGTCTACCCGCGCGATGTCTCCGGGCGCTTCAACCGGCTGCGCGTGGCCGCGGTGGCGTGGCTGCTGGGCATGTACTACCTGTTCCCGTGGCTGTCGTGGGACGGCCGCCAGGCGGTGCTGTTCGACCTACCCGCACGCAAGTTCCATATCTTCGGCCTGGTGTTCTGGCCGCAGGATTTCCTGTTCCTGGCGCTGCTGCTGATCATCGCGGCGATGACCCTGTTCTTCTCCACCGCCCTGGCCGGACGCCTGTGGTGCGGCTATGCCTGCCCGCAGACGGTGTGGACCGAGACCTTCCTGTGGATCGAGCGCTGGACCGAGGGCGACCGCGCGCGGCGCATGAAGCTCGACGCCGGCCCGTGGAACGGCGAGAAGGTGCTGCGCAAGGGCGGCAAGCACCTGCTGTGGCTGCTGTTCGCGCTGTGGACCGGTTTTACCTTCGTCGGCTTCTTCACCCCGATCCGGGACCTGGGCGCGCGCCTGCTGCCGTTCGCGTGGGGCGGCTGGGAAACCTTCTGGGTGCTGTTCTACGCGTTCGCCACCTGGGGCAACGCCGGCGTGCTGCGCGAGCAGGTATGCAAGTACATGTGCCCGTACGCGCGCTTCCAGAGCGCGATGTTCGACCGCAATACCCTGCTGATCGCCTACGACCCGATGCGCGGCGAGCCACGCGGCCCGCGCAAGCGCGGCCTCGCCAGCGTGCTGGAACGCGCGCGCGGCCTGCTGGCGCCGTCGGTCGCCCATGACTACGTGTTCCGCGGCAGCCGCCATCCCTCCGCCGCCACCCAGGCCGCGCACGCCAAGGGCACGATCACCTGGGACGGCGAACTGGCCGAGGTGGCGCCGCTGCCGAAGTTCGCGCCGGAGGAACTGGGCGACTGCATCGACTGCACCATCTGCGTGCAGGTCTGCCCCACCGGCATCGACATCCGCAACGGCCTGCAGTACGAATGCATCGCCTGCGGCGCCTGCATCGACGCCTGCGACGAGGTGATGGACAAGCTGGGCTACCCGCACGGCCTGATCCGCTACTCCACGCAGAACGCCATCGACGGCAGGCCCACCCGCGTGCTGCGCCCGCGCATCCTCGTCTACGGCCTGCTCCTGCTGGGCCTGTGCGGCGCGTGGGCGTGGGGCGTAAGCCACCGCAGCGAACTGATCGCCGAAGTGCTGCGCGACCGCAACGCGCTGTACCGGCAGTCCGCCGATGGCAGCATCGCCAACGACTACACGCTCAAGCTGATCAACAAGAGCCAGCAGGCCCGGCGCTACCGCATCACGCTGGAGCCGGCGGACGCCGGGCTGCGCCTGCAGGGCCAGGCCGAGGTGCAGGCCGGCCCCGAGCAGGTGCTGCCGGTGGCGCTGAGCGTGGTCGCCGATGGCGAGGCCGGCGGCCGCCGCGCCCTGCGCTTCGTGGTCGAACGCGAGGACGGCGGCGAGAAGCGCGTCGTCGAAAGCAGCTTCTTTGGTCCGGTGCAATGAACGAACGTTCCCAATCCCCTTGGCGCATCCCCGCGTTCTGGCTGGTGGTCGGCCTGCCGCTGCTGTCCATCGTGGCCGGCGTCGGCCTGGTGATCGTCGCCGTGCGCTCCGGCGGCGCCGATGTCGTGTCCGACCCCGTGCAGCGCGTGTCGCAGATCCAGACCACCGACCTCGGCGCGGACGAGGCGGCACGCAAGCAGGGCCTGAGCGCGGTGCTGCGCGTGGAGGACGGCATCGTCGAAGTGCTGCCGGCCACCGGCCGCTTCGCCACCGGCGCGCCGCTGCAGCTGGTGCTGGAACACCCCACCCGCCAGTCCGGCGACCTGCGCCTGGAACTGGCGCCGCAGGGACCGGGCTGGCGCGTCGAAACGGCCGTGGACGCCGGGCACGACTGGGTCGTGCAGCTGCGCGACGCCGAAGGCCGCTGGCGCCTGCATGGCCGGCTGCCGAAACAGCAGCATGCCGCCCGCCTCTCCCCCTTGCTGGGCGGAGAACCTTGAGCCTGGCCGTGAGCGCCCATCCGGCCCTGTCGCCCGCCGTCGCGGTGGCCACCGGCATCTGCCACCACTGCGGCGAAGCATTGCCGGCGCAGCCGCACCGGGCGGCAACGGGCACCGGCACGCACGCCTTCTGCTGCCCCGGCTGCGCCGCGGCCGCCGAGTGGATCGCCAGCGCCGAGCTGGACGGCTACTACCGCCTGCGCAGCGCCAACGCCGCGCGCGTGGGCGAGGACCTGCCGGACCTGGCGGTCTGGGACCGCGACGACGTGCAGGACGAACACAGCCGGCCGGTAGCGGGCGGCCGCGAGATCACCCTGCTCACCGACGGCATGCGCTGCGCCGCCTGCGCCTGGCTGATCGACCGCGCGCTGGCGCGCGAGCCGGGCGTGATCGACTGCGGCGCCAACGCCGTCACCGGCCGCATCCGCATCGCCTGGGACCCGGCGCGCACCGCGCTGTCCACGCCGCTGCGGCGGCTGGCGATGCTCGGCTACCGCCCGTACCTGGCCGGCAGCGAGGCCGCCGAGCGCCAGCGCACCGGCGAGCGCCGGCGCTGGCTGCTGCGGCTGGGCATCGCCGGGCTCGGCATGCTGCAGGCGATGATGCTGGCCGAGGCGTTGTACCTGGATTTCAACGGCACCATGCCGGTGCCCACGCGCGACTTCTTCCGCTGGCTGACCTTCCTGCTGTGCACGCCGGTGGTGTTCTATTCCGGCTGGCCGTTCCTGTCCGGGGCGATGCGCGAACTGCGCGAACGCCGCCTGGGCATGGACGTGCTGATCGCCGGCTCCACCCTGCTCGCCTATTTCGCCAGCCTGCTGGAGACGATCCGCGGCGGTCCGCATGTCTGGTACGACGCGGCGGTGATGTTCGTCTTCCTGCTGCTGGCCGCGCGCATGCTCGAACAGCGCGCGCGCGCCGTGGCCAGCGCCCAGGTCGACGCGCTGGCGCGCGCGCGCCCGGCCTTCGCCACCCGCGAACTGGCCGGCGGCCGCCGCGAGTCGGTGCCGCTGGCGGCGCTGGGCGTGGGCGACGTGGCCTGCGTGGCGGCCGGCGAAGCGGTGCCGGCCGATGGCGTGCTGCTCGGCGACGACGGCGACGAAGCCTGGTTCGAGGAAGCGCTGCTGACCGGCGAATCGGCGCCGGTGCGCAGGCAGCCCGGCGAGCCGGTCTACGCCGGCACCGTCTGCCGCGAACGCCCGGCGCGGCTGCGCGTTGCCGCCACCGGCACCGCCACCCGCCTGTCGCAGCTGGCGCGGCTGGTCGAGCAGGCGCAGGAGCATCGCCCCGCGCTGGCGCGCCTGGCCGACCGCATCGGCAGCCGTTTCGTGCTGGCGCTGCTGCCGGTGGCGCTGGCGGTGTTCGCCGGCTGGTGGCACTACCAGCCCGGGCGCGCGCTGGAAGTCACCCTGGCCCTGCTGGTCATCAGCTGCCCCTGCGCGCTGTCGCTGTCGGTGCCGGCGGCGCTGGCCACCGCGCACGGCGCGCTGGCCCGCATCGGCCTGCTGGCGGTGCGGCCGGACGCGATGGACACGCTGGCGCGCGCCACCGACATCGTGTTCGACAAGACCGGCACGCTCAGCGACGGCCGCCCGGTGCTGGCCGCCACGCAGGTGCTGGACGACACGCTGGATGCGGCCGCCGCGCTGCGGATCGCCGCGGCGCTGGAACGCGACAGCGGCCACCCGCTGGCCGCCGCCTTCACAACGGGCGATGCCGCCGCGCTGGCCGCCGCCCAGGTCGAAGCGGTGCCCGGGCGCGGCGTGCAGGGCCGGGTCGAGGGCCGCCACTGGCGGCTGGGGCGGGCCGACTTCGCCGCCGCAGGCGAGGACGACGGCGCGCTGTGGCTGGGCGACGGCCAGCGCGCCGCCGCCCGCTTCGTGCTGGAAGAACGCGCCCGCGACGATGCCGCGCAGGCGCTGGCCGCGCTGCGCGCGCAGGGCCTGCGCCTGCACCTGGCCAGCGGCGACGGCGAGGCGGCGGTGCGGCGCATGGCCACGGCGCTGGGCCTGGGCGAGGCGCACGCGCGGCAGTCGCCCGAGGACAAGCTGGCGCTGGTGCGGCGGCTGCAGGCCGAAGGCCGGGTGGTGGCGATGGTCGGCGACGGCCTCAACGACGCGCCGGTGCTGGCCGGCGCCGATGTTTCCATCGCCATGGGCGAAGGCGCCCCGCTGGCGCACCGCGCCGCCGACCTGGTCACCACCGGCGGTGGCCTGCGCCGCATTCCCGCCGCGGTCGCGCTGGCGCGCGCCACCCGGCGCATCATCCGCCAGAATCTGGCCTGGGCCACCGGCTACAACCTGCTGGCGCTGCCGCTGGCCGCGGCCGGCTGGGTCACGCCGTGGCTGGCGGCGCTGGGCATGGCGCTGTCGTCGCTGCTGGTGACCCTCAACGCGCTGCGCCTGGCGCGGCTCAAGACACCGGAGGCACGCTGATGGCCATCCTGCTGATGCTGATCCCGATCAGCCTGGTGCTGCTGGGGCTGGCGGTGGCCGCCTTCGTCTGGGCGGTCAAGCGCGGCCAGTTCGACGATCTCGATACGCCGGCGCTGGACATCCTCGAGGACAACGACCGCCCCGCCCCGCCCGCCGGCCAGCCGGCCGACGCGGATGTCCGCGCCGCGGACCCGGCGCGCGGACGCTGACCATGCTGCCGCTGGACATCCCGGTCCTGGCCGCCGCTCTCGTCGCTGGCCTGCTCGGCGGCCTGCACTGCGCGGTGATGTGCGGCGGCATCGCCACCGGCTTCCCGGCGATGGCGCCGGGCCGCGCGTTGAGCGTTGCCTGGCAGGCCAATCTCGGCCGCATCGGCGGCTACACGCTGGCCGGCGCGCTGGCCGGCGGGCTCGGCGGCGGCATCCTGCGGCTGGCGCGCAGCGACGGCCTGGCGCTGGGCGTGCGTGTCGCCGCCGGCCTGGCCCTGGTCCTGCTGGCGCTGCGCCTGCTCGGCCGCGGCAGCCGTTTCGATCTGCTGGCCCGCCCCGGCCGGCAGCTGTGGCAGTGGCTGCGGCCGCTGCACCGGCACCTACTGCCGGCCGACCGCGGCTGGCGCCGCGTGGCGCTGGGCGCGCTGTGGGGCTGGATGCCCTGCGGCCTCAGCCTGGGCCTGCTGGGCGTGGCCTGGCTGCAGGCCAGCGCGCTGGGCGGCGCGCTGGTGATGGCGGTATTCGGCCTGGCGACGCTGCCGGTGATGCTGCCGTTGACCTGGTCGGGCGCGCGCATGGGCCGCTGGCTGCAGCGCCCCGGCCTGCGCGTGGCCCTGGCCGGCGTCGTGCTGGCTGCTGGTCTGCTGACCATCGCCGCGCCGTGGCTGATGCAGGTGCCGGCCCTGCAGGGCGTGCTCGGCGCGCTGGGCTGCATGCCCCGTTAGTGACGGCTTGCCGGATGCGGAGCCACCGGCCCCTGCGCGCAGAGGCGGGGCGTGCCCCGCAGGGGCCTTTCCCGTCGTGGCACCCGCGTGCGAGGCAAGCCTCGCACCTGCCCGCGTCAGTGCCGGTGGTCGTGGCCTTCGTGATCGTGATCGCCATGATCGTGCCGCGCCGGCGGCGCATGCGCGCTGCAGGCATCGCCGCAGTGGTCGGCTTCCACCTGCAGGGTCACGTGGTCGATGGCGAAGCGCTCATGCAGCATGGCGGCCAGCGCGCGCCGCAGCGCATCCGCGTCCTGGCCACCGGCGGTGACCACGTGCGCGGTCAGCGCCGGCGTGCTCGAGCCCAGCGCCCACACATGCAGGTCGTGGATGTCGGCCACGCCGGCGTGCCCGCGCAGCGCCTGTTCCACGTCGGCCAGCGCCATGCCCTTGGGCACGCCTTCCAGCAGCACGTTCAACGCGTCGCGCAGCAGCACCCAGGTGCGCGGCAGCACCCACAGGCCGATCAGCACCGCCAGGATCGGATCGACCAGGGTCCAGCCGGTGAGGCGGATGACCAGCGCGGCGACGATCACCGCCACCGAGCCGAGCATGTCGCTCCACACTTCCAGGTAGGCGCCCTTGACGTTGAGGCTCTCGCCGCTGCCGGCGCTGAGCAGGCGCATGGCGACCAGGTTCACCAGCAGGCCGAAGCCGGCCACCCACAGCATGCCGGTCGAGGCGATGGCCTGCGGCTCGCGGAAGCGGTCCACCGCTTCCCACAGGATGTACAGGCCCACCACGAACAGCAGCGCGCCGTTGACCAGGGCGCCCAGCGCTTCCAGCCGCGCATAGCCGTAGGTGCGGCGCGCATCGGGCGGCCGCCGGCTCAGCCGCACCGCGGTCAGCGCGATCACCAGCGCGAGCGCGTCGGTAGCCATGTGCGCCGCGTCGGACAGCAGCGCCAGGCTGTTGGTCATGAACGCGCCGACCACTTCCACCACCAGGTAGGACGAGGTCAGCGCCAGCGCCCACCACAGCGGCTTTTCGTGGCGGATCTCGCTGGGCAGGTGGTTGTGGTCGTGGCTCATGGCGGGCTCCTGGCAGGACCGCGCCAGCTTAGTCAGCGTGCCGCGGCGGAGACTATTACATCGCCGCCTGCGGCACGGCCGCGTTCATGCCGCGCAGGCCGGCGTCAACGCGGCCCCAGCACCGCCTGCAGGTCCTCGCCCTGCGGCAGGCCCGAGCGCGTCTGCACGCTGCCGTCGGCGTCCTTGAACACGATGCCCGGCGTGCCCTGGAAACCGAGTTCCAGCATCGCCAGTTCGTTCTCGCGCAGCTTGGCCTCGGCGTCGGCCGGCACCCTGGCCAGGCCCTTGATGCCGCCGCGGGCGAAATTGCGTTCGTTCTGCTGCAGCGCCTGCTCCGGCGACGCCGCGCCCAGGATCGCCGCGGCCTTGTTGGCGCTGTCCTCGCGGATCACGCCCACCAGGATCTGCCGGATCTGCACCTTGCCCGACTCCACCCACGGCCGCGCCGCTTCCCAGAAACGATTGCAGTACGGGCAGTTGGGATCGCTGAAGGCATAGACGACGCGCGGCGCGTCGGCGCGGCCATCGGCCACCCAGTGGCTGGCTTCGACCCGCTGCCACAGCTTCGCGCCCATCGGCCCGGATACCAGTTCCTTGAGCTTCGCCGCGCCGACGTCCTCGCCCTTGGCATTGATCAGGGTGCCGACGATCGCGTGCTGCCCGTCGCTGGACACGTACACCGCCAGCGGGCGCTGCCCGGCGACGCCGGCATAGCCGGTCAGTCCCACCGGCGTCTGGAACGTGCCCATGAACTCCACGCCCTGCCCGCGCAGGGTCTTGACCACCTCCGGCTCGGCGGCGGCGGTGCCGGCCTTGCCGGCGGCGGGCGGCGCGGCGCCGCCATCGCGGGCGCAGGCGGCCGGCGCCAGCAGGGTGGCCGCGAGCAGGAACAGGGTCGGTCGGGAACGGATCATCGCGTTTCTCTTCGGGGGAATCGGAAAGTCATTGCAGTTCGCGCAGGCGCGCTTCCAGCGTCGCCCGCGACAGTTCGCCCATGTGCGCGGCGCGCAGCCGGCCGTCGGCGTCGAAGAACAGCGTGGTCGGCAGCGCGCGCGCGCCGGTCAGGCGCATCAGCTCCGACCCCGGATCCAGCAGGATGTTCCCCGGCGCCAGCGCTTCGCTGCGCAGGTAGTCGGCCACCTCGGCGGCGTCCTCGCCCTGGTTGGCGAACACGAAGCCGATGCGCGGGTGCTCGGCCTGGGCGCGCGCCAGCGTGGGCATCTCGCGCCGGCACGGGCCGCACCAGCTCGCCCACAGGTTCACCACCAGCGGTTTGCCCGCGTGGGTGGACAGCGGCACCGCAGCGCCGTGCACGTCGGCGAGCACGATGTCGGGCAGCACGATGGTCGAGCGCTGCACGGCGAACAGCGCCATGCCGCCCACCAGCCAGAACGCGGCGCCGGCCGCCAGCCCCAGCAGCACCGGCCGGCGCGGCGCATGGCGCCGCGTCCGCCACAGCGCATACGCCGCCGCCACGATCGCGCCGGCCCACACCGAATAGCCGCCGTCGCCCAGGCGGATGATCGACAGCGGCTGCGGCAGGTAGTCGCCCAGGTGCCACAGCACATGCGCCAGGCGCGCGCCGAGCACGCCCAGCAGGAACGCGTCGACCACCACCGCGCCGGCGCGGCCGCGCGCGCCGTCGGCCGCCACGGCCAGCGCGCGCGCGAACAGCCAGGCGATGAAGGCGGCGACGAGCCCCAGCACCGCCATCAGCGGAAACGGACCGGCGCTGATCACTTCCCGGCGCGCAGCGCGCGCGCCGCCTCCAGGTACTTGGCGGCCTTGGGGTTGTCGGCGTTCCAGCGCGGCGCCTGCGGATCGTTGGCGAGGGTCAGGACCGCCAGCGCCACGGTGCGGTCGATCGCCGCCATGTTGGCGTAGTCGATCTTGTCCCAGGTATCGGCGGGGCCGTGGTAATCGGGGAAGGCGTAGGCGACGCTGACCGTGTGCGCCGGCACGCCGAGATCGGCCAGCGCCTGGTTGTCGCTGGCGCCGAAATAGCGGTCGCTGTTCACCGGGTGCCGGGTGATGCGCGTGCCGGTCAGCTCGCCGGCCTTGCGCAGCACGTCGCCCACCTCGGAATAGTCGGCGCCGGTGAGCGCGGCGGCCCGCACCTGCGGGCCCTCGCTGTCGTCGGTGCGGCCGATCTGCTCCAGGTTGATGTTGGCCACGGTGTCGGCCACCGGCACCAGCGGGTGCGCGCCGTAGTAGCGCGAGCCCACCAGCCCGTGTTCCTCGCCGAACACCGTCATGAACACGATGCTGCGCTTCGGCCGCTGCGCCTGCGCGGCGAACGCGCGCGCCAGCTCGATCACCGAAACCGTGCCGCTGCCATCGTCGTTGGCGCCGTTGTAGATGGGGTCATCGCCCTTGCCTTCGCGGATGCCCAGGTGGTCGTAATGCGCCGTCACCATCACGTAGGTGCGGCTCAACGCCGGGTCCGAACCGCGCAGCAGCCCGACCACGTTGCGCACCGGCAGCGGCGCCGGCGCGTCGGCGAACTTTGCGCGCTCGCGCTCGGGCGCGATCTCGCGCCAGTCCGCGGTCTGGAAATAGCCCTCATCGCCCAGCGGCTCCAGCCCGGCGGCGCGGAACTGCGAGGCGATGTATTCGGCGGCGATGTCCAGCCCGCGCGACGGCGTGCCGCGGCCTTCCAGCGCGTCCGAGGCAAGGAAGGCCAGGTGCCCGCGCATCGCATCGGCGGAAATGCTGGACAGCAGCTGCGCCTGCTCCGGCGACAGGCGCGGTTCGCCGGCCTGGGCGGCGCTCGCCGCGAACAGGAAGGCCGCGACGGCGGCGCGCAGGGTTCGGGAAACCGGCATGGACTGTTCTCGCGGAAGGAATCAGCGTGGAGTCTAGTGCCTGCGCACCATGAAGATCAGTGCCGGATGGCGTGTTGTCCGTGCGGCGCCGTCGAAAGACAGGACAGCGCCGGAGCGGCGGCTGTTCCTTCCCCGCGCAGGACCGATGACACATGCCCGCGGGGGCGTGCTGGCCTACCCTTGTGTGGTCTTCCATCGACCGAGGAAAGCCCGATGCCGAGTTCCCGCTGCCTCCGCGCGCTGCTGCTGCCACTGGCGCTGCTGGCCACCGCGCCCGGCTTCGCCGCCGAGCCTCCGGTGCCGGCCGCGCATGTCGATGCCGACGGTCCTTACGTGTTCCGCGAGGACGGCCGCCTGCGCGCCCGCTGGATCTGCGACGACGCGGTGCAGGAACAGGCCTGGGACGCGGCGCAGGCAACGGTGCCCCCGCGCTGCGGTTATGCGCATCCGGTGGCGGTCGCGCCGCCCGCGCCGGTGGCCACGGCGGTGCTGCCGCAGGCGCCGCGCATCGTCGCCGTGTCCGACATCCATGGCCAGTACGGCCTGCTGGTGAAGCTGCTGCGCGCCCATGGCGTGATCGACGGCGAGGACCGCTGGACGCTGGGCCGCGACACCCTGGTGATCGCCGGCGACGTGTTCGACCGCGGCCCGCAGGTCACCGAGGCGTTCTGGCTGCTGTACGGCCTGCAGCAGCAGGCCGCCGCGGCCGGCGGCGCGGTGCATTTCGTGCTCGGCAACCACGAGACCATGGTGCTGTACGACGACCTGCGCTACGTCAATCCCAAGTACCTGCGCAGCGCGCAGCTGCTGGGTCGCAGCTACCCGCAGCTGTACGGCGCCGATTCGGTGATCGGGCAGTGGCTGCGCACCCGCCCGGTGCTGCTGCGCATCGGCGACACCCTATTCCTGCATGGCGGCATCTCGCCCGAGGCGCTGCCGCTGGCGCTGGACCCGGCCGCCACCAACGCCGCCTACCAGGCCTCGCTGGGCCGGCCCAAGGCCGAGGTCAAGGCCGACCCGGCCACCGCGCCGCTGTACGACGGCAAGACCAGCCCGATCTGGTACCGCGGCTATTTCGACGGGCGCCTGGATACCGCCGGCGTGCAGGACCTGCTCGACCGGCTGGGGCTGAAGCGCATCGTCGTCGGCCACACCTCGATGCCGCACGTCAGCAGCTTCCATGGCGGCCGCATCATCGCCATCGACAGCAGCATCAAGAAGGGCGAGAACGGCGAACTGCTGTTCATCGAGGACGGCCGGCTCAGCCGCGGCCTGCTCGACGGCACCCGGGTGCCGCTTGCCGAGGGCGTGCCGGACGCGGACGACTGAGCGGCTAGAATCCTCCGGCCACGCGGGCGGCCCTGCCCGCGCACCGCCACCTCGCAGGTTCCGCATGACCACCACCGCCCAGCCCGTCACCGCCGGCCTCAGCCGCGCGGCCATTTTCCTCGTCGTCACGCTCAGGCCCGACACGCAGGCCAGCGCCCGCGCCCGCGCGGTGTGCGGCGACGTCTCCACCCTGGTGCGCTCGATCGGCTCGCGCGTGCTCGACGGCGGGCTGTGCTGCGTGACCGGCGTCGGCTCGGAGGCCTGGGACCGCCTGTACGGCGCGCCGCGCCCGAAGGAACTGCACCCCTTCATCGAAATCGACGGTAGGCACCGCGCCGTCGCCACGCCCGGCGACCTGCTGTTCCACATCCGCGCCGGGCGCATGGACCTGTGCTTCGAACTGGCCACGCAGCTGATGACGCGGCTGGGCGACGCCGTGGCCAGCGCCGACCAGGTGAACGGCTTCGGCTATTTCGACAGCCGCGACCTGATCGGCTTCGTCGACGGCACCGAGAACCCGGTGGACGACGAAGCCCGCGAGGCCGCCCTGGTCGGCGCCGACGACCCCGGCTTCGCCGGCGGCAGCTATGTCGTCACCCAGAAATACCTGCACGACCTGCAGGGCTGGAACGCGGTGCCGGTGGCCGAGCAGGAACGCATCGTCGGCCGCACCAAGCTGGACAACATCGAACTGGACGACGATGCCAAGCCCAGCTACGCGCACAACGCGCTGACCAACATCGTCGAGGACGGCAGGGAACTGAAGATCCTGCGCAGCAACATGTCCTTCGGCGACGCCGCCAGGGGCGAATACGGCACCTTCTTCATCGGCTACGCCTGCACGCCGACGCGCATCGAGAAGATGCTGCGCAACATGTTCATCGGCAACCCGCCGGGCAACCACGACCGCCTGCTGGATTTCAGCCGCACGGTCAGCGGCAACCTGTTTTTCGCGCCGCCGGCCGGCTTCCTCGAAGACGCCGCGGGGTAAGGCGCGCGCCCGCCCCGCCCGTGGCGCGCGCCGGCCCGGTTCGTCGCCTGCGGCCGCGCCCCGTATCATGGGGCCATCCATGCACCACGCCCGCACCGCCGCCCCAGCGGCCGGCGGCACGGGCCATCCGCCGGAAGCCAAGCACTTGCAACACGTCGAACCCACCAAGAAGGGCCGCCAGGACAACGGCGCGGTCGAACACACCCCGCTGATGAAGCAGTACTTCGCGGCCAAGTCCGACCACCCGGACCTGCTGCTGTTCTTCCGCATGGGCGACTTCTACGAGCTGTTCTACGACGACGCGCGCAAGGCCGCGCGCCTGCTCGACATCACCCTGACCCAGCGCGGCAGCTCCGGCGGCGCGCCGATCCCGATGGCCGGCGTGCCGGTGCACGCCTACGAGGGCTACCTGGCGCGGCTGGTGGCGCTGGGCGAGTCGGTGGCGATCTGCGAGCAGATCGGCGACCCGGCGCTGGCCAAGGGCCTGGTCGAACGCAAGGTGGTGCGCATCGTCACCCCCGGCACGGTCACCGACGAGGCCCTGCTGGACGAACGCCGCGACACCCTGCTGATGGCGCTGTCGCGCAGCAAACAGGGCTACGGCCTGGCCTGGGCCGACCTGGCCGGCGGCCGTTTCCTGGTCAACGAGGTCGAAACCGACGACGCGCTGGAAGCCGAACTGGCGCGGCTGGAACCGGCCGAGCTGCTGGTCCCGGACGAGGAGAACTGGCCGGAATTCCTGCGCCAGCGCAGCGGCGTGCGCCGCCGCGCGCCGTGGCTGTTCGACGCCGACAGCGGCCGCCGGCAGCTGCTGAATTTCTTCAAGCTGCACGATCTTTCCGGCTTCGGCATCGACGACAAGCCACGCGCCACCGCCGCCGCCGGCGCCCTGCTCGGCTACGTCGAGGAAACCCAGAAGCAGCGCCTGCCGCACCTGACCGCCATCGCGATGGAGAACGCCGGCGAGGCGATCGCGATGAATGCCGCCACCCGCCGCCACCTCGAGCTGGACACGCGTGTGGACGGCGACACCCGCAACACCCTGCTGGGCGTGCTGGACAGTACGGTCACGCCGATGGGCGGGCGCCTGCTGCGGCGCTGGCTGCACCGCCCGCTGCGGCTGCGCGAGGTGCTGCAGCAGCGCCACCATGCCGTGGCGACGCTGATCGACCGCGGCGTGGATGCCGACCTGCGCGAATCCTTCCGCGCGCTCGGCGACATCGAGCGCATCCTCACCCGCATGGCGCTGCGCTCGGCGCGCCCGCGCGATTTTTCCACCCTGCGCGACGGCCTGGGCATGCTGCCGGCCATCGCCGCGCAGCTCGAAGCGCTGGATTCGCCGCGCCTGCAGCAGCTGCGCGCCGAACTCGGCTCGCACGACGACAGCGCACGCCTGCTGGCCGGCGCCATCGCCGAACAGCCGCCGCTCAAGCTGTCCGACGGCGGCGTGATCGCCGAGGGCTTCGACGCCGAGCTGGATGAGCTGCGGCGCCTGTCCACCCACGCCGACCAGTTCCTGATCGACCTGGAAATCCGCGAGCGCGAGAGCAGCGGCATCCCGACCCTGAAGGTCGGCTACAACCGCGTGCACGGCTACTACATCGAGATCAGCAAGGGCCAGGCCGACAAGGCGCCGGTGCACTACACCCGCCGCCAGACCCTGACCAACGCCGAGCGCTACATCACCGAAGAACTGAAGAGTTTCGAGGACAAGGTGCTGTCCGCGCGCGAGCGCTCGCTGTCGCGCGAGAAGCTGCTGTACGAAGGCCTGCTCGACACCATCGGCCAGCACCTGGAGCCGCTCAAGCGCTGCGCCGCCGCGCTGAGCGAACTGGACGTGCTGGCCTGCTTCGCCGAACGCGCGCAGGCGCTGGACTGGTCGCAGCCGGAGCTGGAAACCGCGCCGTGCCTGAAGATCGAGCGCGGCCGCCACCCGGTGGTGGAGGCGGTGCGCGAGGCGCCGTTCGAACCCAACGACCTGGACCTGCACCCGCAGCGGCGCATGCTGGTCATTACCGGCCCGAACATGGGCGGTAAATCGACCTACATGCGGCAGAACGCGCTGATCGTGCTGCTGGCCCACATCGGCAGCTTCGTGCCGGCCAGCCGCGCGGTGATCGGCCCGATCGACCGCATCCTGACCCGCATCGGCGCCGGCGACGACCTGGCCAAGGGCCAGTCGACCTTCATGGTCGAGATGGCCGAGACCAGCTACATCCTGCACCACGCCACCGCGCACTCGCTGGTGCTGATGGACGAGATCGGCCGCGGCACCTCCACCTACGACGGCCTGGCGCTGGCCGACGCGGTGGCGCGCCACCTCGCCCACGCCAACCGCTGCTACACCCTGTTCGCCACGCACTACTTCGAACTGACCGCGCTGGCCGACGAGACCCACGAAGGCGGCCCCAGCGGCATCGCCAACGTGCACCTGGACGCGGTGGAGCATGGCGAGGCGCTGGTGTTCATGCACGCGGTCAAGGACGGCCCGGCCAACCGCAGTTTCGGCCTGCAGGTAGCGGCGCTGGCCGGCCTGCCGCGCGCCACCGTGGCGCAGGCGCGGCGCCGGCTGGCCGAGCTGGAGCAGCGCGGCGGCGAGACGCACGCGGCGCAGATGGCGCCGCAGGCACTGGACGCGCCGCAGCAGTTCGGCCTGTTCGCGCCGGTGTCCTCGGCGGCGCTGGAGGCATTGCAGGCGATCGATCCGGATGAGCTGACGCCGAAGCAGGCGCTGGAGGCGCTGTACCGGATGAAGTCGTTGCTGTGAGCGCACGCTCGCAGATCGCGCGCGCCTGAGGTTGCGGTTGCGGTTGCGGTTGCGGTTGCCCGTATTGTGCTGTTGCTCTCCCGCTTTTGATTTCCGGGCCCCCTTCCGCAGCGACGGAGCCGGCGGGAAAAACCCGAAGGGCGGCGTGCAGGGACGCACGCCGTTTTTCGACGAGACATGGATGTCTCGTCGAAAAATCCCGCCGGCGGAGTGGACCCGCGGCACGCAGTGCCGTGGGCGCGGAGGCAGGGGCGTGCTTTCTCTTGGTTACTTCTCTTTGCACGAGCAAAGAGAAGTAACTCGCTCCTGCGAAGCAGGGGCGAAAGCTCTGCTTTCAAGCTTCCGCTTCATGCTTGGCCTCTGCCTTGCGCTTTGCCTTGCGCTTTGCCTTGGACTCTATCCTTTTCCTCTGGCACTGGCTTGGCCTCTGGCTTGGTCCTTTGCCTATCGCTTTGGCACAAGCCTCCAGGAGAAGCCAGAGCAAGGGCAGAAACAGGATCAAAGGCTTTCGCTCCCCTTCGGGGCGCGAGCCACCTTTCTTTGCTCGTGCAAAGAAACGTGGCCCAAAGAAACACGCCCCTGCCTACGCGCCCGACGCGCTACGCGCGCCGGGTCCACTCCGCCGCCGGGATTTTTCGACACGACATCCCTGTCGTGTCGAAAAACGACGTGCGTCCCTGCACGTCGCCCCTTCGGGGTCTCGTCCGTCGGCTCCGTCGCTGCGGAAGGGGATACGGAAGTCAAAAACAGAGCAACTTCACAAGCACGGCAACGGCAACGGCAACGGCAACGGCAACGGCAACGGCAACGGCGGCAGCGTGCCGCGCTCAGGCGCTCTCCGCCCGTTCCGCCACCAACGCATCGTCCCGCGCATTGGCCCGCTGCGCCGCCGGCCGCTGCAGGTGCGTCGCCGCATAGGCTTCGAACGCCGACGTCGGTGCCAGCTCGCCGACGCGCATGTAGTAACCAAGCAGCGCGGCCATGTACAGATCGGCGACGGTGAAACGCTCGCCCACCAGATGCTTCCTGCCCGTCACCGCGTTCTCCAGCGTGCGCATCAGGTCGGCCTCATTGCCGTAGCCCGCCTCCACCGACGGCGCCAGCGCGCCGTGCCGGCGCGCGGTGATGAACGATTCCAGCGGGCCGGCGGCGAACAGCATCCAGCGATAACAGGCGCCGCGCTCGGGCGAGCCGGGCGGCGGCAGCAGGCCCTTCTCCGGCACCAGATCGGCCAGGTGCAGGCAGATGGCCGCGTTCTCGGTCACCACGCCGTCGCCGTGGCGCAGCGCCGGCACCTTGCCCATCGGGTTGATGGCCAGGTACTCCGGCGCCTTCATCGTGGTGCCGTAATCGAGGATCACTTCCTCGTACGGCAGGCCGGTTTCCTCCAGCATCCAGCGCGCGACGCGGCCGCGGGAAAAGGGGTGGGTGTAGAAGGTCAGCGTGGCGGTCATGGCGGGTTCCTGCGTTGGAAGGAGCCCGCAGTGTGCGCGGGGGCTGCTGACAGCCGCTGTCAGCAGTCAACGCGCCTCGCGCTGCCGCCGTTGTTCGCCCCAGCGCTTGAGCAGATGGTGGCGTTGCTCGGGGTAGCGCTGGCCGGTGTCGTCCAGGTCCACCACGCGGTCGGCGCGGAAATGGCGGAAGTCGCCACGCATCTCGCACCAGGCGGCCAGCAGCCGGACCTCGGCCAGGAAGGCCATGGCGAACGGCCAGATCATCCGCTCGCTGGCGCGGCCTTCGCCATCGCGGTAATGGATGCGCACCCGGTTGCCGGCGCGGATGGCGCGGCGCAGCGCGGGCAGCCACGGTTCCGGCGCGGTCGGATGCCATTGCGGCGCGTACAGCCCGCTGGTCTCCACCTGCAGGCGCAGGTCCTCCGGCAGCACGCCGGTCACCCGGTCCAGCGCCGCGCCGGCGGCCACGGCCAGGTCCGGGTCGGCATGCGAGGCCACCCAGCGCACGCCGAGCACGATGGCCTCCAGTTCCTCGGCCGAGAACATCATCGGCGGCAGCAGGAAACCCCCGCGCAGCTGGTAGCCGATGCCGGGGTCGCCGACGATGTCCGCGCCCTGCCCGCGCAGCGCGTCGATGTCGCGGTACAGCGTGCGCAGGCTCACCCCCAGCCGCTCGGCCAGCTGCGCGCCGCGCACCGGCTTGCGGCGCCGCCGCAGTTCGTCCAGCAGGTGCAGCAGGCGGGTGGCGCGTTCGGTCATGCGGTGCGTCCGGGGCGGTTCGATGGGCGCTGCGGAGTCTGGCAGATACGGGGCGCCACGGACATCGGCGCGGCCGTCCGGCGTGCCCCTTGCGCCGGACCGGCGTTGGCAACACAGTGCCCTCTCGGCCCCCCGCTCCGGAGAGCTTCCATGTCGCTGCTGCTCTATGGCCATCCGTTCTCGTCGTACACGCAGAAGGTGCTCATCGCGCTGTACGAGAACGCCACGCCGTTCCAGTTCCGCATGCTCGGCCCGGACACGCCGCAGAACGCGGCCGAGTGGCTGCAGCGCTGGCCGCTGCGCAAGTTCCCGCTGCTGGTGGACGACGGCCGCAGCGTGGTGGAGACCAGCATCATCATCGAGTACCTGCAGCAGAAGCACGGCGGCCCGGTGCGCCTGTTGCCGGACGATCCGGCCGCGGCGCTGGAGGCGCGCTTCCTCGACCGCTTCTTCGACCTGCACGTGATGAGCCCGGTGCAGCACGCGGTCGGCGGCGCGCTGAGCGGCGATGGCGACAAGGCCGCCGAGGCGCGGGCGGACGCGGAGCAACGGCTGGAACTGGCCTACAGCTGGCTCGAGCAGCAGCTGGCCGGCAGGCAATGGGCGACGGGCGAGGCGTTCACCCTGGCCGACTGCGCCGCCGCGCCGGCGCTGTTCTACGCCGACTGGACCCACCGCATCCCCGACACGATGCCCGTGCTGCGCGGCTACCGCGCGCGCCTGCTGGCCCGGCCGTCGTTCGCGCGCGCCGTCGAGGAAGCCCGGCCCTACCGGCCGCTGTTCCCGCTGGGCGCGCCCGACCGCGACTGAAGGCCCGCGCCCCCGTCCGGTGCCATAGGCAATTCCTATGGCCGCGAGCGGATCATTCGATTTTCCATTTCATCAACCCGTAGCTATCGTCGTCGCAGGATGTTTCCCACGCCAGCCAGGAGCCCGCCATGAGCAGCAACGACAGCAAACCCACCTGCCCGTACCATGCCGCGCCCACGCCGGCGCAGGCCGCGCAGTCGCAGCGCGATACCAGCACCACGCCCGCGCAGAAGCACGGCGACGCGCCGGTGACGCCGATGACCACCGCCTTCGGCGCGCCGGTGGTGGACAACCAGAACAGCCGGACCGCCGGCCCGCGCGGCCCGCTGCTGATGGAAGACGTATGGCTGCTGGAGAAGCTGGCCAACCTCAACCGCGAGGTCATCCCCGAGCGGCGCATGCACGCCAAGGGGTCCGGTGCGTTCGGCACCTTCACCGTCACCCACGACATCACCCGCTACACCCGCGCCAAGATCTTCTCGGCGGTGGGCAAGAAGACCGAGATGTTCGCCCGCTTCACCACCGTGGCCGGCGAGCGCGGCGCGGCCGATGCTGAGCGCGACATCCGCGGCTTCGCGCTGAAGTTCTACACCGAGGAAGGCAACTGGGACCTGGTCGGCAACAACACGCCGGTGTTCTTCCTACGCGACCCGCGCAAGTTCGGCGACCTCAACAAGGCGGTCAAGCGCGACCCGCACACCAACCTGCGCAGCGCGCGCAACAACTGGGATTTCTGGACCCTGCTGCCGGAAGCGCTGATGCAGGTGACCGTGGTGATGAGCGACCGCGGCATCCCGCGCACCTTCCGCCACATGCACGGCTTCGGCTCGCACACCTACAGCTTCACCAACGCCGCCGGCGAGCGCTTCTGGGTGAAGTTCCACTTCCACAGCCAGCAGGGCATCGAGGCGCTGACCGACGCGCAGGCCGAAGTGCTGGCCGGCAAGGACCGCGAGAGCCATGGCCGCGACCTGTTCCAGGCGATCGAGCGCGGCGAGTTCCCGAAGTGGAAGCTGTTCGTGCAGATCATGCCGGAGCTGGACGCGGAGACCTATCGCTTCCATCCGTTCGACCTGACCAAGGTGTGGCCCAAGAGCGACTATCCGCTGATCGAGGTGGGCGAGTTCGAGCTCAACCGCAACCCGGACAACTGGTACCAGGACGTGGAGCAGTCCGCGTTCGCGCCGAGCAACCTGGTGCCGGGCATCGGCCCGTCGCCGGACAAGATGCTGCAGGCGCGCCTGTTCGCCTATTCCGACGCGCAGCGCTACCGCTTGGGCGTCAACCACCACCAGATCCCGGTGAACGCGGCGCGCTGCCCGGTGCACAGCAACCACCGCGACGGCGCCATGCGCGTGGACGGCAACTACGGCGGGCTGCCGCACTACGAGCCCAACAGCTACGGCCAGTGGCAGGAGCAGCCGCAGTACCGCGAGCCGCCGCTGCGCATCCGCGGCGACGCCGACTTCTGGAATTTCCGCGAGGATGACAACGACTACTTCAGCCAGCCCGGCGCGCTGTTCCGCAGCTACGACGACGCGCAGAAGCAGCGCCTGTTCGACAACACCGCGCGGGCCATGGGCGATGCGCCGGACTTCATCAAGCAGCGCCACGTGGACAACTGCAGCAAGGCCGACCCGGCCTATGGCGCCGGCGTGGCGGCGGCGCTGAAGAAGCGGGCGGCGATGCCGCCGGCCGATCCGTTCGCACCGGCGCAGCCGGAAGCGGAGTTCCCCCGGGCCACGCCGGGCGCCGAGGACATCGTGCTCTGAGGCGGCTGCGGCGGGGCGCCGGCACCGCCCCGCCGCCTTCCCGGCCGGCACGCTCACTCCAGCTCCCCACGGCGCTACCATGGCCGTGTTCACCCACCGCAAGGACCACGCCCCGATGAGCCTCACCGACGACCTTCTTTCCCAGCTGCAGGGCGCACCGCTGCAGCAGGTCTCCCAGCAGCTCGGCCTCGACAGCCAGCAGGCCTCGGGCGCCATCGGCGCCGCGCTGCCGCTGCTGATGGGCGCGCTGGGCAGCAACGCCGCCAGGCCGCAGGGCGCCGAAGCCCTGCTCGGCGCCCTGCAGAACAACCACAGCGGCCTGGACATCGGCAGCGTGCTCGGCTCGGTGCTGGGCGGCGGCAACAGCCCGGCCACCAACGGCGCCGGCATCCTCGGCCACATCTTCGGCGGCAGCCAGGGCCGTGCCGAGGCCGGGCTGGCGCAGGCCACCGGCCTGAGCAGCGACCGCGCCGGGCAACTGCTGAAGATCCTCGCCCCGATCGTGATGGCCTATCTGGCCCAGCGCATGTCCAGCGGCGGCCAGGCCGATGCCGGCAGCCTGAGCCAGATGCTCGGCCAGGAAAAGCAGCGGGTGGTGCAGCAGGGCGGCGTCGGCGGCGGCCTGCTGGGCAGCCTGTTCGACCAGGACGGCGACGGCCAGTTCGGCGTGTCCGACCTGATCAAGCTCGGCAGCGGGTTGCTGGGCAGCGGCAAGCGCTGACAGCCGCCGACGGCGGGACCATGGAGAACGAAAACGCCACCTCGCGGTGGCGTTTTCCGTTCCGGCGGCCATGGCTTCCCACTGAACCCGACCCGGACCCGGCGCTGCCGGGACGGTCAGAGCGCGTCGATGTCGCCCAGCGCGCGGATCAGCCGGCGCGCGCGCTTGTCCGGCTTGTGCTCGGGCGGCAGGTAGCCGTCGCGGGCGGCGGCGCGCTGCAGGCGCTGTTCCTCGCGCGCCCGGCGCGAGGCCTCGGTCTCCTCGTACAGGGCCTGCGCCACCGGCGCCGGGCCGCGCGTGTCGCTGAGGCCGCGCACGCCGATCTCGAAGGTCTCCTCGCCGCGCTGCACGCGCAGCGCATCGCCGACGCGGACCGCGCGCGAGGATTTGGGGCGCTGCCCGTCGATCTCGACCTTGCCGGTTTCCACCGCGTGCTTGGCCAGGCTGCGGGTCTTGAAGAAGCGCGCCGCCCACAGCCAGACATCCAGGCGCACGGCGGCCGCCGGCGCATTCTGCGTTTCAGTCATGCTTTTTGGTGAAATCCACTTCCATCGCATCCTTGCGCGATTGGCCGATGGTCCAGTTCAGGCTGTCGTCGGGATTGCAGCGACGGCTGCGCATCGACGGCATGGCGTTTTTGTCCTGCGCATCGGCACGCGCGTTGCCGACCAGGCAGTCGGCATGGTCGGACGGGCGCACGCTGGCGTCCATCAGGCGTTCGGAGTTGGCGCAGGCCGACAAGGCCAGCACCGCCATCGCGCCACACAACTGTTTCAGCATTCCCGTTCCTCCTCCGGATACCCGCAGGCGCCATCGTAACGACTGCTGCGGGCATCGTCACACCGGCGGTGCTAGTGTCCGCATTCAGCCACCGACCCGCGCCCATGACCGCCGCCGCCCACCCCACCCGCTCGCTGACCGAAGGCCCGATCGGGCGCAACCTGCTGCTGTTCGCCCTGCCCATCCTGGCCGGCAACATCGCCCAGTCGCTCAACGGCTCGGTCAACGCCATCTGGGTCGGCAAGTTCCTCGGCGAGGCGGCGCTGACCGCCACGGCCAACGCCAACAACATCATGTTCTTCCTGATCGGTTCGGTGTTCGGCATCGGCATGGCCGCCACCATCCTGATCGGCCAGGCGATGGGCGCGCGCGACGTGGCCCAGGCGCGGCGGGTGATGGGCACCAGCGCCACCTTCTTCATCGGCATCTCGGTGCTGATCGCCATCGCCGGCTGGTTCATGGCGCACCCGCTGCTGGCGGCGATGGGCACGCCGGCCGCCTCGCTGCCGCTGGCCGAGGCCTACCTGCGCATCATCTTCCTGGCCACGCCGACGCTGTACGCCTTCGCCTTCCTCAGCGCGGCGCTGCGCGGCGCCGGCGATTCGCGCACGCCGTTCCGCTTCCTGCTGGTGTCGGTGGCGCTGGACATCGTGCTCAACCCGCTGCTTATCTTCGGCGTCGGCCCGTTCCCGCAGCTGGGCATCGCCGGCGCGGCCTGGGCCACGCTGCTGGCGCAGTCGCTGTCGCTGCTCGGCCTGCTGGCCTACATGCGCCACCGCGGCCACGTGCTGTGGCTGGGCCGCCGGGACATGGCGCTGTTCCGCATCGACCCGGCCATCCTCCGCGCACTGGTGGTCAAGGGCGTGCCGATGGGCCTGCAGATGGTGCTGATCTCGCTGTCGATGATCATGCTGATGACCATGGTCAACGACTACGGCACCGACACCGCCGCGGCCTACGGCGCCTCGCTGCAGCTGTGGACCTACGTGCAGATGCCGGCGATGGCGATCGGCGCGGCGTGTTCGTCGATGGCCGCGCAGAACGTCGGCGCGCGGCGCTGGGACCGCGTGCGCGGCACCGCGCGCAAGGGCGTGCTGTTCAACTTCCTGCTCACCGGGGTGCTGATCCTGCCGCTGATCCTGCTGGACCGGCACTCGCTGGCGCTGTTCCTGCCCGACGGCAGCCAGGCGCTGGCGGTGGCGCGGCACCTGAACCACATCGCGGTGTGGTCGTTCCTGTTCTTCGGCGTGAGCTTCGTGATCTCCGGCGTGGTGCGCTCCACCGGCGCGGTGATCGCGCCGCTGCTGATCCTGGCCACCTCGCTGTGGGGCGTGCGCGTGCCCTTCGCCGAGCTGCTGCAGCCGTACTGGGGCGCGGACGCCATCTGGTGGAGCTTCCCGGCCAGTTCGCTGGTGTCGATGCTGCTGTCGCTGGCCTATTACCGCTGGGGCGGCTGGCGCAGGGCGAAGATGATGGCCGCTCCGTCGCATGCGGCGGAGCTGGCCACGCCGGCCGAAGTACCGGCCTGCCCGCCCTCGCCGGTGGCCGACGCGGACGCAGAGACCTGAAAAGATCGTCTACCACGGTAGGAGCGGCTTCAGCCGCGAACGGGGCCTTCGTCGGAAAAGCCTTTCGCGACTGAAGTCGCTCCTACGGGAATGTGGCGGAAATGACCGACGCGGACGCCCAGGCCTGAAAGGATCGCCTACCCACCGTAGGAGCGGCTTCAGCCGCGAACCGGGCCTTCGCCGGAAAAGCCTTTCGCGACTGAAGTCGCTCCTACGGGAATGTGGCGGAAATGACCGACGCGAACGCCCAGGCCTGAAAGATCGCCTACCCACCGTAGGAGCGGCTTCAGCCGCGAACCGGGCCTTCGTCGGAAAAGCCTTTCGCGACTGAAGTCGCTCCTACGGGAATGTGGCGGAAGTGACCGACGCGAACGCCCAGGCCTGAAAGATCGCCTACCCACCGTAGGAGCGGCTTCAGCCGCGAACGGGACCTTCGTCGGGAAAGCCTGGTCGCGACTGAAGTCGCTCCTACGGGTGGAGGGTTGCGGGCTTAGTAGCTGCCGTCGAACGCGAAGATCGGCTTGCGCTGCTGCCACAGGCCGCCGGTGAAGTCCGGGAAGTCCAGGGTCTGGAAGCCGTTGGCAATGGACTGCTCGGACAGCGGCGTGATCGCGCTCCAGGTCACCGCGTCGAAGATGTCGATCGGCATCGGCGCCCGCGCCTTCAGCGCCTCGACGAAGGCATGGATCACGAACCAGTCCATGCCGCCGTGGCCGGCGCCGGCGGCGGTGTCGGCGTGCTGCTTCCACAGCGGGTGTTCGTACTGGTCCTGGTAGGCCTTGAAGTCCTCCCACTCGTGCGGCGGGCTGCGGCCCTCGATGTGGATGCCGTGGTTGAGGTCCATCCACAGGCCCTTGGTTCCCTGCACGCGGAAGCCCAGCGAATACGGGCGCGGCAGCGAGGTGTCGTGCTGCAGCAGGATGGTCTCGCCGTTGGCGCAGGCCAGGGTGGTGGTGACGATGTCGCCCAGCCTGAACTGCACCTTGGTACTCGGATGCGTGGTGCCGCCGCTTTTGGCCACGGTGTATTCGTGCAGGCCGCGCGCCTTGCTGGCGAAGGCGTTGATGCGGGTGAAGCGGTTGCCGCGGTTGATGCCGGTGTACATCGCGCACGGGCCGATGCCGTGGCTGGGGTACAGCTCGCCGTTGCGCCTGACCGAGTGCTCGGTGCGCCAACGCGCCTCCGACCAGCCCCTGGGCCCGAATTCGACGCCGCTGCCGTAGGGGTGGTCAGGGTTGCCGTCGTTGAACTTCACCCCGCGCAGGTCGTGCTGGTAACCGGCCTGCAGGTGCACCAGCTCGCCGAACAGGCCCTCGCGCACCATCTGCAGCGCCGCCATCACGTCGCGGCGGTAGCACACGTTTTCCAGCAGCATGTACGGCGTGCCGGTCTGCAGCTGGGTGTTGAGCACGTCCCAGTGGTCCTGCAGGGTGATGCCGGCCACCACTTCGCAGCCGACCGCGACCCCGGCCTGCATCGCGGCGATCGCCATCGGCGCGTGCAGTTCCCACGGCGTGGCGATGACCACGCCGTCCAGGCCGCGCTGTTCGAGCAGGCGCTTCCAGGCGTTGCCGTCGCCGTCGGCGCCATAGGTCCTCGGCGCCGGCTTGCCGGCCTTGGCGACCATGGCGGTGGCGCGGCCGAGCATGATCGGCTCGATGTCGCACAGCGCCACCACGTCCACGTCGTCGCGGCGCAGCAGTTCCTTGAGCAGCACCTGGCCGCGCATGCCGGTGCCGATCATGCCCAGCCGCACCTTGCGCCCGCGCGCCCAGGCCGGCGTATCCGGCAACAGGCTGGTGGCGGCCAGCGCCGCGCCGGCCAGGATGAATTCCCTGCGTTTCATTGCATGTCCTCTTTCACTTGGAATCGCGCCCGATGCGGCTGGAGGGTGCGCCGGGCGGGCGAAGCAGCGCCCTCCCCTTCATGCCATGCGCAGAGGGGAGGACGCAACGGCCAGCATCAGAACTTGTAAGTGGCGGTCACGCTGTAGATGCGGCCGAAGTTGTTGGTGTAGCCGGGGAAGTTCATCCAGTCGTTCGGGTCGTAGAACGGCAGGCGGTTGAACAGGTTCTTCACCGTCACGCCCACGCTCAGCTTCTCGATCGGCCGCCAGTTCACGCTCAGGTTGGCGGTCCACCACGACGGCGCGCCCTCGCACTGGCTGGGCGATACGGCGACATAGCTGCCGGTGCAGGTTTCGGCGTTGTTGTCTTCCGCGTCGACGCGGTCGTACGCCCACTTGGTGCCGCCGACGTAGTTGATGTAGAAGCCGGTGTCCCAGTTGCCGTAGGTCCAGTTGGTGTTGAACGTGGCGCGCAGGCGCGGGTTGTTGTAGTAGCCCACGACGTTGCCGTAGTACCAGCCGTCGGCGTCGTCGGCGTTGTACATGTTGCGGTTGGCGATGGTCGCGGCCACGCCGATGTTCAGCCGGCCCCACTCGCCCAGGTCGAAGCGGCCGCGCGCGTCCACGTCCAGGCCGTCGATCAGGGTGCGGCCGCGGTTTTTGTACTGGCCGATGACGCTGGCCACGTTGCCGGTGCTGTAGCCCGGCAGGGTGGCCGGACAGGTCACGCCGCTGGCCGGGTCGGCGCACATGCTGGCCAGCGCGGCCAGGTTGGCCAGGTCGGTCTCGGTGATCGGGAAGCGGGTCATCTCGCTGATTTCTTCCGGCTTGCTGTAATCCGGCGCGACGATCTCGTTGCGGCGGTACACGAACCAGTAGTCGGCCGACACCGACAGCCAGTCGGTCGGCTCGAGCACGAAGCCCAGCGTGGCGATCTTGGCCTTCTCCGGCTTCAGGTCCGGGTTGGGCTGGGTCATGCGCGCCACGTTGCGGCTGCAGTCGCTGTTCCACAGGCTGTTGCCCAGGTCCCTGTCGACGGTGCGGTTGGACTGGCGCAGCAGGCCGGCGATGGCGTTGGTCTCGGCGCAGCGGGTTTCGTCGCGGTAGCCGCCGATCTGCGCGTACACGCCGCCGGTGCCGGACTCGGCCAGGCTCGGCGCACGGAAGCCTTCCGAATAGGTGCCGCGCAGCATCAGCTGCGGCAGCGCCTGGTACTTCAGGCCGATCTTCGGCGCGAGGTTGGCGCTGAAACCGGGGTACTTGTCCAGGCGCAGCGCGGCGTCCAGTTCCAGCTTGTCGGTGATCGGCGCCACCGCTTCGGAGAACAGCGCGTAGGTGTTGCGCTTGCCGTCGAACCACGAGCCGCCCTGCTGGGTGATCAGGCCATCGGCGGCGTCCTGGTTGCCCGGCGTGTAGAAGGTCTCGCGGGTGGCGTTGAAGCCGAACGCCGCGCGCACCTCGCCGGCCGGCAGGGTGAACAGCGGGCCTTCGACCTTGCCGTCCAGGGTATGCAGGCGGGTCCAGGACTGGATGTCGAAGGTCGGGAACGCCTCGCGGATCAGCGCGGCGTTGGCTTCGCTGATCTCGCCGAACTTGTACGCCGGGTGGTCGGAGATGATCACGCGGCCGGTGCCCGGGTCGATGGTGTACGGTCCGAAGGCCTTCTCGAAGCCGCGCAGGTTGACGTTGGTGGTCTGGTAGGTGACCGAATGCGAACCGGCGGTGGCGAAGGCGGTTTCCCAGTTCCAGTCGCTGTCGCCCAGGCTGCCGCGCAGGCCGGCCACTGCGCGGTAGCTCTTGTCAGTGTTGCGCTGGCCGAAGTGGTTGCCGCCCACGTCCTGCAGCAGGTAGCTCAGGCCGACCACGCCGCCCATCAGCGCCTTCATTTCCGGGCTGGCATGGTTGTATTCGTTGTTCGGGCCCAGGAACGGATACAGGAACTGGTTGACCGTGTTGCCGGTGTTGCGCGAGAACCAGCTCTGCGGGTTGCCGGTGGTGGTGCCATAGGCGCGCGGCGTGCCGCCGTTGGCGCGCAGGTCGATGTCGGTATAGGTGACCTCGGCGAAGGCCTCGGTGGCGTCGCTCAGCTGGAAGTGGCCGTTGACGTAGGCGGTCACGCGCCGGGAATCGGCGCCGCCGTTGATCTGCCGGTTCATCCAGGTCTGCCAGATGCAGCGCGTGCCGCTGCTCACCTGCAGCACGTTGTTGCAGCCCGGCGCCGCCTCGTCCACGCGCGCCTTGGTCACCGGATCGAAGGCGAAGTAGTAGCCGGGGTTGAACACGCCCGGCGCGCTGCCGGTGTCCAGGCGCAGGTTCTTGATGTAGTCCGGGTTGTTGACGTAGAACTGCGCCGGGTTCTTGTCGTACCACTCGCTGTCCGGGATGCCGTTGCGCTCGTACAGGTTGACGCTGGCGTAGACGTTGTAGCGGTCGGTGGCCAGGTCGCCGAAGCCGCCGGTGATGCTGGCCTGCTTCTCGCCGTAGGAATCGAAGCGCGGCGCGGTGTCCCAGGTGCCGCTGACTTCCAGGCCCTGGTAGTCGCGCTTGGTGATGACGTTGATGACGCCGGCCACCGCGTCGGTGCCGTACACGGCCGAGGCGCCGTCGGTCAGCACCTCCATGCGCTCGATGGCGGCGGCGGGAATGGCGTCGATGTTGACGAACTGGGCCTGGAAGCCCGACGGCGCGCCGTAGTACGACAGGCGGCGGCCGTTGAGCAGCACCAGCGTGCCCTGCGGACCGAGGCCGCGCAGGTTGGCCTGCGAGGCGCCGTCGGAACCGGTGAACAGCGATTTGGAATCCACCTGCGCCGGGCGCGCGGCCGGCAGGTTGTCCAGCACCTGCAGCAGGGTGCGGGCGCCCATGTTCTGGATGTCCTGCTTGCTGATGACCTGCACCGGCGAGGCGTTTCCACGTCGGTGCGGCGGATGTTGGAACCGGTGACCTCGACGCGGGCCAGCTCGGTGGTCTTGTCTTTGTCCGTGGCGGCGTCCTGCGCGAGGGCGGGCGCGGCGACGGCGATCAGGGCGCTGGCCACGGCCAGCGACAGCGGCGTGATCAGGCAGCGGTTGGGATTGCGGCGGGCTGGCAACATCGGGGTTCTCTCCTGGCGGTGACGCACGGAACAGCGGATGGCGGGCATGGCGATCCCGTTCCACGGCCGCGGCGGCCGTGGTCGGTGTGGTGGGGGAGCAGCGGTGTTACGCGGGGGTCATGGGGCGACGAGTTCGGCGGAATCGCCCTCCTCGCCGATCAGCACGGCATTGGCCCAGTTGCCGCAGACCTGGGCGGGTTGGCTGCCCTGCGCACCCAGCGTGCGCAGGCTCAGCGAGGACAGGCCGCGGATGTCCAGCTCCGGCTTGATCACGCCGGGCGCCTTCACCAGGCCGCTGTCGTAGAGCAGGCGGCCGTCGCCCCAGACCTGGAACTGCATGCCGCCGGCGGCGCGGCAGGCGTCGTCGATGCCGAGGTCGGCGCGCAGCAGGTGCCAGCGGCCGTTGAGCGCGATGTCGACGCGGCTGTCGGCGCCCACGCCCAGGCCGCGGCGGAACTGCAAGCCGTTCATGCGCATGGCGGCGTCGCCGCGGAAGGAGCGGTCGGCCTGCACCTGCCCGGCCAGCGCGGCCGGCAGCGGCAGCTGGGAGAGGTACTGCTGCCGTGCCGGCCGCTCCGGTAGCTGTTGTTCGAGGATGCGGAAGGTGGACAGCGCGATCGGGCCGACGTCGCGCGGTTGCAGCGCGTCGATGGCGCGCGCGGCACCACCGCCCTGCGCGGCGCTGACCATCGGGTCGCTGCCCGAAGCGCCATCGCCGTCGGGGTTCTGCACGCCGAGCACGCGGAAGCGCAGCAGGCGGCCGGCGTGGGCCGGGAAATCGATGCGCTGCACGCCTTCCTTCAGCTGCAGGCGGCCACGCGCGACGGGTTCGCCCCATTCGCCGTTGCTGTCGCCCATGTAGATCTCATAGTCGCGTACCTGGCCGTGCTTCCAGTGCTGGTCGTTGCGCGGGGCCAGTTCGACGCCGTCGATCATGCGCCGCTCGCCGAAGCCGATCACCCACTCGTGGGCGCCGCTGCGGATGGCCTGGTTGCGCACGCTGCGGAACCAGGTGGCCGGGTCGTCGTCGAAGGCGTTTTCCAGCGGATAGCCCTTTTCCTCGGCCGGGCGGTTGACCACCAGCAGGCTGTCCGGCGGCAGCGCGCGGCCCTGTTCCGGCGCGGCCGGGAACGCGTCGTCGGCCACGGCGGCGGCCACCGGGAAATCCAGCTGCAGCTGCAGCGGCTGGCGGATGTCGACCACGGCGGTGCGCACATGCAGGGTGCCGCGGCGCTCGCCGGCGTCGAAGTACCAGCCTTCGCCGGCCGCGTCGAAAGCGGCGGCATCGGCGAGCGCGGGCAGCGCGCGGCCGTCCAGCCGTACCGCCGCCGGCGCCTGCCGGTTGAGCACGCGCAGGCCGTAGCGGCGCTGCGCCAGCTGGCCGCGGTACTGGCCCTGCACCGCGTCGATGCGTACCTGCACCGGGCCGCTGCCCTGCGCCGGCGCCTGCACGCGGATCTGCTGCGTGCTCGATTCGCCCTGCTGGTAGCGGCGGGTGCTGCCATCGTCCTCGTACAGCGTGTAGCTGGAATCGCCCTGCGGATACAGGTCGAAGGTGACTTCATCCAGCGGCTTCTCGCCGTCGAACAGCATGGCCGGGTACATCGGCAGGATCGCGCCGGCGCGCACGAACACCGGCAGCGTCGCCAGGTCCACCTGGCGGTCGAGCTGGCGGCCCTCGGCGCCGGCCTGCACACGACGGCCGTCCCAGTAGTCGATCCAGCCGCCGGCCGGCAGGTGGATGTCGCGGCGCCAGCCGCGGCTGGCGGCCTGGCTGCGGTACACCGGCGCCACCAGCAGGTCGCGGCCGAGCAGGAACTGGTATTTGTAGGCCTCGTCGCGCGCATGCGGATCGCGCGGGTTGTCCCACATCAGCCCGCGCACCGGCGGCGCGCCGGTCTGCGCCGCCTCGTGCACCAGCCCGTACATGTACGGGGTCAGGCGCATCTTCAGCTTGAGGTAGTCGCGGTTGATGCTGCGGTAGGGCTCGTCGTACCACCACGGGTGCTTGCGCGCGCTCGACGACCAGCCGCTCATGCCCATCAGCACCGGCGTGAACGCCTTCCACTGCAGGTCGCGGGTGAAGGTCTCGGCGCTGCCGCCGAAGATCGCGTCGACGTCGCCGCTGGCGTAGGCCATGCCGGACAGGCCCGAGCCGACCAGGGTCGGCACGTGCCAGCGGATGTAGTCCCAGCTGCTGCTCTGGTCGCCGGTCCAGGCCACCGCATAGCGCTGGATGCCGGCCCAGCCCATCACCGTCCACAGGAACGGGCGCGAATCGGAGTTGTCGAGGATGCCGTTGAACGCCTCGCGGTTGGCGTCCATCGCGAACTGGTAGCCCTTGCCGGTCCAGGCCACGTCCAGCTTCTGCACGCGGCTGCCGGCCTTGCCCACTTCCCAGGCGATCTTGTCGACGCCGTTCTCGGTCCACAGGCCGGTCCTGAAGCCGTACTTCGCCAGGCCCTGCACGGTCTCGGGCAGCTGCTTGTAGCCGCAGCCGTAGCCGTCGTTGGGCAGGATCCAGCCGCCGGGCATGTCGTGTTCGCGGTACTGGCGGGCGACGCTGTCGATCACGTCCGGCGTGGTGCCGGTGGGGCCGTCGCTCCAGCCTTCGGGCACGCTGCCGGGCTTTTTGACGTTGTCGCTGTCGTTGTAGCAGTCGGCATCGCCGTAGGAGAGCGCCCAGCGCGCGACCATATTCGGGCGGCCGGTCAGCCGGGTGTAGCGCTCGATCAGCTTCGGCAGGTCGGCGCCGACGAAGTAATAGGCGTCGAAGCGGTCCTCGCGGTGCAGCAGCGTGGCCTGGTCGGGCTGGCGCAGGTCGTAGCTGCCATCGCTCCAGGTGTTGCGCAGCATGCCCCAGCCGCGCGAGCTGAGCAGCATCGGCGCCGGGCTCGGGCGGTCGCCCTCCTCCCAGCCGCCGGAATAGGAAATCTCCAGCTCGCGGCCCTTGAACTGGTAGCGGCCGTTCTGCTGGCCGCCGCCGAAGAAGGCCTCGTCGGCCTGCGAGGACAGCACCTGCACGCTCTGCGCCGCATCCAGGTCCAGCGGCTGCAGTTCCTGCCACAGCGCGGTGGGCTGGCCATCTTCCATGCGTTCCAGGCGCAGGCGCAGCGGCTGGCGCTGCACGTGCAGCACCAGCGCGTCGGTGCGCACGCGGATCTCCTTCGCGTCCTCTTCCAGCTGCGCCTGCACGTCGGCCCGCGGTTGCGGCAGCACGATGGGCGCGGCCTTGTCGCCAGCGCCAGTCAACCTGCCCTTGCGGCCGGCCTGCACGCGCACGATGTCGGTGGCCGGCAGCTCGATGCGGATGCGCGCGCCGGTATCGGTGAGCAGGTCCCAGCCGCGCACGCCGTCGCGGCCGTCGCTGGCGCTGACCGTGCGCAGGTTGCCCACCGGCTCGGCGTGCAGCGGCAGCGCCGGCAGCAGCAGGACCGAAAGCAGCGCCACCGGCAGTGGCAGACGACGTACGCGGTTGTGCACCTTGCTCCCCAGGCCCAGGCGGGCATTCGATGGCGTTGCGCCGACTCTAGGGCAGCAATTCGAAAGATGTCAATAAAATGAAAGCAAAAGACAAGGATTTTCCCTGGAAGCGAAAGATTGTGCAAAGCACCACTTTCCTTATGCGCTGCAGATGCGTGAAACCCGTGCAGCGAAAGTCGATACCGCAAAAACTTTCGTTCCGCCCCTGCGGCGCCGCGGCATCATGACCCCGAAAGATTTCTTTCCTTTTTCTTTCGATGTTTGACATTTCGAAAGAAAAAGCAGATCGTGCGCAGGCCCAACAGGAACCAAGAATGGACGCCACCCTGCTTACCGATCTGTCCGCCTGGCAGCGCCTGGGCGGAGCCGATACCGCCGCCGAAATCGCCCAGCAGCCCGCCTTGTGGGAAACCCTGGCCGCCGACCTGGAACGCGAACGCGAGCGCCTGCAGGCCTTCCTCGGCCAGCGCCTGTCCGATCCGGCGCAGCGGGTGCTGTTCACCGGCGCCGGCAGCTCCGGCTTCATCGCCGAGATGGTGGCCGACACGATCAACGCTTCGTTCCCGGCGGAAGTGCGCGCGGTGCACACCACCAGCCTGCTGACCCACCCGGCGCTGTACCTGCAGCGCGAGCGCCCGACCCTGCTGGTGTCCTTCGGCCGCAGCGGTTCCAGCCCGGAAAGCGTGGCCGCGGTCGAGCGCGTGCGCGCCGACGTGGACGACGCCCGCTTCCTGGACATCACCTGCAACGCCGACGGCGAGCTGGCGCGCCGCGGTGCCGGGCGCGAGGACACCTGCACCCTGCTGATGCCGCCGGCCAGCTGCGACCGCGCCTTCGCCATGACCAGCAGCCTGAGCTGCATGCTGCTGGCGGCGCTGGCGGTGTTCGACCGCGCGCCGTGGAACGAACGCGGCGCACGCATCGGCCAGGTCGCCGCGCTGGCGCGGCAGGGCCTGCGCGCGTGGGATGCGCCGGTGGCCGCGCTCGCCGCGCAGCCGTTCGACCGGGTGATCTACCTGGCCAGCGGCCCGCTGGAAGCGCTGGCGCGCGAAGCCGCGCTGAAGGTGCTGGAACTCACCGCCGGCCGCGTGCTGGCGATGGCCAATACGCCGCTGGGCTTCCGCCACGGCCCCAAGTCCACGCTCGACCCGCGCACCCTGGTGGTGATGCTGCGCAGCGTGCAGCCGCTGGCGCGCCGCTACGAACAGGACCTGCTGGAAGAGCTGCGCGGCGACGGCGTGGCCGGCAAGGTGCTGTCGCTGGGCCCGCATTCGGACATCGGCGCCGGCGACGATTTCACCCTGCCGGTGCCGGCCCTGCCCGACGCCTGGCTGGCGCCGGCCTGGCTGCCGTTCGCCCAGCTCTACGCGCTGCGCCGCTCGGCCGCGCTGGGGCTGACGCCGGACAACCCGTTCCCCGACGGCACCGTCAACCGCGTGGTCAAGGGCGTCACCATCCACCATGGCTGAGTCCACCGCCACCTGCTACGGCATCGACATCGGCGGCACCAAGACCGAACTGGTGGCCTGCGACGCGGCCCTGCAGGTGACCTGGCGCAAGCGCATCGCCACGCCGCAGGGCGACTACGCCGGCTTCCTGCAGGCGGTCCAAACGCTGGTCGCCGACGCCGATGCGGCGCTTGCGCGGACCGCGCACGCCATCGGCATCGCCCTGCCCGGCGTGCGCGACCGCCGCAGCGGCCGCCAGCTCAGCGCCAACGTGCCGGCGCTCACCGGCCAGTGCGTGGCGCAGGACCTGCAGGCGCGCCTGCAGCGACCGCTGCGGTTCGGCAACGACCTGCAGTGCTTCGCCCTGTCCGAAGCGCACGGCGGCGCCGCCGACGGCTACGCCAGCATGTTCGGCGCGATCCTCGGCACCGGTGCCGGTGGCGGGTACTGCGTGCAGGGCCGGCTGATCGGCGGCTTCAACGGCCTGGCCGGCGAATGGGGCCATTGGAGCGTGCCGGCCAACCTGCTGCAGCGCCACGACCTGCCGCTGCTGGATTGCGGCTGCGGGCTGCGCGGCTGCGTGGAGCGCTATGTCTCCGGCAGCGGCGTGGCGATGATCGAACGCCACCTGGGCGGCAGCGCCGCCAACGCCAGCGACGTCATCGCCCTGGCCGAAGCCGGCGACGCGCGCGCGCGGCAGGCGCTGGACATCCACCGCGACCTGCTCGGCCACAGCTTCGCGGCGCTGATCCTGGCGCTGGACCCGCACGTCATCGTGCTCGGCGGCGGCCTGTCGCAGTACGCGCCGCTGTACGAACAACTGCCGGCGGCGATCGCCACGCACCTTTTCGCCGGCGTGCAGGTGCCGCCGATCGTGCCGCCCCGCTTCGGCGATGCCGGCGGCGCGCGCGGCGCCGCCCTGCTCGCCTGCCAACCCGCCTTTTCCTGATACCGGGAGCCCGTCCATGTCCCCGCTGCAATCCCTGCTCGCCGACCATCGCGCCGGCCACAACGTCGGCCTGTACAGCGTCTGCTGCAGCAACGAACAGGTGCTGCGCGCGGCGATGCACGTGGCCGCGCGCCACGGCACCGTGCTGCTGGTCGAAGCCACCTCCAACCAGGTCGACCAGTTCGGCGGCTACACCGGCATGACCCCGCCGCAGTACCGCGACTACGTGCAGGCGCTGGCCGACGAGGAAGGCTTTCCGCGCGGACGGCTGGTGCTCGGCGGCGACCACCTCGGCCCCAACGCCTGGCAGAAGCAGCCGGCCGCCGAGGCGATGGCGCATGCGCGCGTGCTGATCGAGGCCTATGTCGCCGCCGGTTTCCACAAGATCCACCTGGACTGCAGCATGTCCTGCGCCGACGACCCGGTGCCGCTGCCCGATGCCATCGTCGCCGCGCGCTCGGCCGAACTGGCCGAAATCGCCGAACGCACCGCCGCCGCGAACGGCCTGCCGCCGCCGGTCTACGTGATCGGCACCGAAGTGCCGGTGCCCGGCGGCGAAGCCTCGCTGGACGCCGGGCTGGCGGTGACCACGCCGGCCGCGGCCGCGCAGACGCTGGACATCCACCGCCAGGCCTTCGACACGCCGCTGCTGCGCGATGCCTGGCAGCGGGTGATCGCGATGGTGGTGCAGCCGGGCGTGGATTTCGACCACAGCAGCGTGCACGACTACGACCCGGCCGCCGCCAGCGAACTGGCCGATTTCCTCGAGCGCCAGCCGCGCATCGTGTTCGAGGCGCACTCCACCGATTACCAGCGCGAGAGCGGCCTGCACGCGCTGGTGCGCGACCACTTCGCCATCCTCAAGGTCGGCCCGGCGGCGACCTTCGCCTACCGCGAGGCGCTGTTCGCGCTGGCCGCGATCGAAGCCGAACTGCTGCCGGCCGCGCAGTGCTCGCGCCTGCCGCAGGTGCTGGAAGAGGTGATGCGGGCGCAGCCGAAGTACTGGCAGGCGCACTACCACGGCGACGAAGCCACGCTGCGCCTGCTGCGCGCCTTCGCCTTCAGCGACCGCTGCCGCTACTACTGGGGCGAGCCGGCGCTGCTGGAGGCGGTGCGCACGCTGTTCGCCAACCTGGAACGGCACGCGCCGCCGCTGGTGCTGCTCAGCCAGTACCTGCCGGAGCAGTTCCGCGCGGTGCGCGAAGGCACGCTGGCCAACACGCCCGGCGCGCTGGTGCGCCACCGCATCGGCCTGTGCCTGGACGAATACGCGCGCGCCTGTTCGGCCAATACCGCCGGCATGCGCAAGCGCAACGAAAGTTCCGCCCAACCGGACCTTGCGAACGGCTAAGCTCGACCTTTCACGGAGCAAGCACGAGATGGCCATGCGCAACACCCGTTCCCGCCGACAGCAGATCCTGCAGCAGCTGATCGAGCAGGGCTCGGTGCAGGTCGCCGAACTGGTCGGGCGTTACGGCGTGTCGGCGGTGACCATCCGCACCGACCTGGGCCATTTCGAGGAACAGGGCCTGGCCACGCGCACCCACGGCGGCGCCACCCTGGTGCGCACGCCGCCGCAGGAACAGGACATCCACGAGAAGGATGCGCTGAACCTGCCGCTGAAGGAGTCCATCGGCGCGCGCGCCGCGCAGCTGGTGCAGCCCGGCGACAACATCATCATCGACTCGGGCTCGACCACGATGACCCTGGCCCGCCACCTGCGCGGGCACCGCGACGTCACGGTGATGACCAACGGCCTGAACATCGCCTGGGAGCTGGCCAACGCGCCGGGCGTGAACGTGCTGCTCACCGGCGGCCAGCTGCGCAAGCAGTCGCTGTCGCTGCAGGGCAGCCAGGCCGAGGCCAGCCTCAATCCGTACAGCTTCGACACCCTGTTCCTGGGCGTGGACGGCCTGGACCTGCAGTTCGGCCTGACCACCCACGACGAGGCCGAGGCGCGCCTGAACCACCGCATGGTCGAACGCGCGCGGCGCATCGTGGTGCTGACCGACGCCTCCAAGTTCGGCCGCGTCAGCCTGCACCGCATCGCCTACCTGGAGCAGATCCATGCGGTGATCACCGACGCCGGCATCGACGAGGCGACCCGCGAGGGGCTGCAGCGCCGCGGCATCGAGGTCGTGGTCGCCGACGCCTGACCGCGTACAAAGCCCCTCTCCCCGCGGGAGAGGGGTTGGGGTGAGGGCCGCAACCTGATGACCAGGGCTTCGCCGCCTTCTCATCGCCCTGCGGAGCCCCTGCCGCCGCATACCCCGCACCTCGCCCTTCGGCGATTTCGCCATGCGGTCTGGCAGTCCCTAGGGGTCAGGCAGGCGGTGTGATGTGCCGCCCTTTTCCCCCGGAGCAATGACGATGGCAGCGTGGGCAGGCGCGCATCCGGACCAGGCTTGATCGCCCGCCCGCCGCGGCCGGAGAGCGGAAACGCAAACGGCCGCCCGGAGGCGGCCGTTGCTGCGCCAGGCGCGAGGCCTGCGGCGGTATTACTCGGCGGACTTGGCGGCCTGGCGGGCGGCCTTGGCCTGCGCGGCGGCGGCCAGGTCTTCCTTGATGCGGGCAGCCTTGCCTTCCAGGCCACGCAGGTAGTACAGCTTGCCGGCGCGGACCTTGCCGCGGCGCTTGACTTCGACCGAGTCGATCAGCGCGCTGTGGGTCTGGAACACGCGCTCCACGCCGTAGCCGTGCGAGATCTTGCGCACGGTGAACGAGGAGTTCAGGCCGGCGTTCTTGGTGCCGATCACGACGCCTTCGTAGGCCTGCACGCGCTCGCGGTTGCCTTCCTTGACCTTGACGTTGACGACGACGGTGTCGCCCTGGCTGAACTTCGGCAGTTCGCGGGTGATCTGGGCGGATTCGAAGTCCGCGACGATGGATTTGTTCAGCTTGCTCATGATTGCACCGATGTATTCGGGGTGGGCGTGTCGATTCGACAGCGGGGTCTCATGCAGTCACCGGATTGCGCTGCACGTTTGTTGTAGTTGGAACCGCGGCCGCCGGTCAGGCAGCAGCAAGCCGCGCATTATAGATGAGCTTCCGGCGCTGCGCCAGCAGCTTCTACCGCGGGGTCGGGCTGGCCTGCGCCGGGCCCTGGCCGGGGAAGCCTCGTGCGGGGCAGCCCCTGCGCCTACGGCAATTTACCGCGGGCCTCGTCCAGCAGCCGGCGGTCGGCCTTGTCCAGGCTGGCTTCGTCCAGCAGGTCGGGGCGGCGCAGGGCCGTGCGCAGCAGCGACTGCTGCCGGCGCCAGCGCGCGATCGCGGCATGGTTGCCCGAGCGCAGCACTTCCGGCACCTCGCCCAGCGCGTGGCTGGCCGGCTGGCTGTAGTGCGGGCAGTCGAGCAGGCCATCGCCCTCGAAACTGTCCTGCACCGCCGATTCGGCGTCGTTGAGCGCGCCTTCCTGCAGGCGGGTGACCGCGTCGACGATCACCGCCGCGCCCAGCTCGCCACCGGACAGCACGTAGTCGCCGAGGGAAATCTCCTCGTCCACCTCGGCGGCCAGGAAGCGCTCGTCCACGCCCTCGTAGCGGCCGCACAGCAGGATCAAGCGCGGCAGCGCCGCCAGTTCGCGCACCCGGGCCTGGGTCAGCGGCCGGCCCTGCGGGCTCAGGTAGATCAGCGGCGCCGGGGTCGGGTCGGCGGCGCGCGCGGCGGCCAGCGCCGCGCGCAGCGGCTCGATCAGCATCACCATGCCCGGGCCGCCACCGAACGGGCGGTCGTCCACGCGGCGGTAGTTGCCCTCGGCGTGGTCGCGCGGGTTCCAGCCGTGCAGCTCGAGCAGGCCGCGCTCCTGCGCGCGGCCCACCACGCCCAGCGCGGCGGACTGCGCGATGAACTCGGGGAACAGGGTGATGACGTCGATGCGCATCGGGATCAGAACTCCGGATCCCAGTCGACCACGATCAGGTTGGCGTCGAAATCGACCGACTTGACGAAGTCGCCCATCACGAACGGCACCATGCGCTCGCGGTCGCCGCGCACCACCAGCACGTCGTTGGCGCCGGTATTGAACAGGTGCGAGGCGCGGCCCAGCTTCACGCCGTCCACGGTCTGCACGTCCAGGCCTTCCAGGTCGACCCAGTAGTACTCGTCCGGCTTCGGCGGCGGCAGCGCGCTGCGCGCGATGTAGATCTCGGTACCGCGCATGGCCTCGACCACGTTGCGGTCGTCCACGCCTGGGAAGGTCGCCACCAGCGTCTTGCCGGCCTCGCGGCCGCGCACGCCGCTGATCTGCGACTCCTGCCCGGACGGGCTGCGCAGGATCCAGGGTTGATAGTTGAAGATGGCCAGCCGCGGCTCGGTCCAGGACTCGAGCTTGAGCTCGCCGCGCACACCAAAAGCGCCGGTCACCCTGCCCAGCAGGATCCGGCGCTCGGAATCTTTCTTCATGAAGCAGTCGGGCCGCGCTTGCGCGCGGCCCGCCAGGATCAGGCCGCTGCGGCCTGGGCCTTGGTCGCTTCCTTGTACAGGTTGCGAACCTTGTCGGTCAGCTGGGCGCCGTTGGCGACCCACTTGTCGACCGCGGCGATGTCCAGCACCACGCGCTGCTCGGCGCCCTGGGCGACCGGGTTGTAGTAACCGACGCGCTCGATGTTGCGGCCGTCGCGGGCGCTGCGGACGTCGGTGACGATGATGTGGTAGAACGGACGCTTCTTGGCGCCGCCGCGGGTCAGTCGGATCTTGACCATGGTGGTTTTTCCTTTGTAGCCCAGTCGCCAGGATGGCGCGGTAAGCCGGCGATTATAGCCGCGCCCCTGTCCCATTCCAAGCCCGCCCCCTGCCCTGCCTGAACAGGCCGGGTCAGAGCGGCCGCCAGGGCTCCTGCGCCAGCGCCTGCCGCAAGCGTTCCAGCAGCGCCTGCGAGTCGCCGAACCGGCAGTCGCCGATGCGCGCCAGCGGCCACAGCCCGGTGGCATTGCAGGCCACCGCCCCGGAGCAGCCCGGCAGGACGTCCAGCGGAACTTCCCGCCACGCCTGCGCCCGCCCCAGCCGCTCCAGCCCGGCGATGAGCAGTTGTTCGGCGGTGCCGCGCAGCGCCTGCGCCTGCGGCCACAGCACCTCGTCTCCGGCCAGGAAGGCGAGGTTCCAGGTACTGCCCTCGCTCACCCGCCCGGCCGCATCGACGAACACGGCATCGTCGAAGCCCTGGCGCAGGGCCTGGCGCCGGTGCTGGAACAGCGGGAAGGTGCCGACATGCTTGAGCTGCGGCAGTTCGCGCTGGTAGCGCACCGGCAATACCGCCCGGGCATCGGCCGGCGCCGTGGCCGGCGCGGCGACGGCGACCAGCACGTCCACCGGCACCGCGCGCAGCGGCTGGCGGAAGTCGAAGGCGCGCGAGAACACGGTGATGCGCAGCGAGGCGTCCGTCATGCCGCTGCGTTCCAGCGCCCGCCGCAGCCAGCCCAGCAATTGCGCCTCGTCCAGTTCCGCGTCGAACAGTTCGCGCGTGCCCTGCTGCAGGCGCCGCATGTGCAGCGCCCAGCCCTGCACCGCGCCGCCGCGCACCTGCAGCGAGGTGAAATGCCCGTAATTGACCAGGGCCGCGCCCACCAGCGCCGCCTCGACCGGCTCGCCGTTGCAGGACAGCAGGGTCACAGCAGCGCCTGCGCCTGCCGCCATAACGCCTGCACCACGGCGGCGGCGGGGCCGCGCCGCGCCATCCAGGCCGATTGCCCGGCCCAGGCCTGCATCGCGTCCAGGCGGTTGTCGGCCTGCGCCTGCCGGCGCATCGCGGCGGTGAGCCCGCGCTGCACCGGATACGGTTGCGGGCGCGGCGCATCGGCGGCCTCGGCGGCGCGCACGTAGGCGGTGTCCAGCGCGCGGCCCAGGCGGCCGCTGAAAGCGCGGGTGGCGCGGGTCTGTTCTGGCTCCGTCGCAGGCAGCGCCTGCTTCCAGGCGTCGGGGATCGTGGATTCGTCGGTGGCCAGGAAGGCCGTGCCCACCTGCACCGCGCTGGCGCCCAGCACCAGCGCCGCGGCCACGCCACGGCCGTCGCCGATGCCGCCGGCGGCGATCACCGGCACCTCGAGCCGGTCGGCCAGGCGCGGCAGCAGGGCGAACAGGCCGCTCATCTGCGCCTCGGCGCGCCCGGCCTCGAACGCGCCACGATGGCCGCCGGCCTCCATGCCCTGCGCGACCACCGCGTCGGCACCAGCCGCCTGCGCCTGCAGCGCCTCGTCCAGCGTGGTGGCGCAGGCGAACCAGGCGATGCCGGCGGTCTTCAGGCGTTGTGCCTGCGCCGCGGAAAACACGCCCATGATGGTCGAGGCCACCGCCGGCCGCGCCGCGACCAGGGCATCGAACTGCGCGTCGAAATCGGCCGGCCCGGCATCGCCGGCACTGGCCGGTACCGCCGGCCCCCAGCGTTCGAGGAAGGCGCGGCTCGCCGCTTCGGCCACGGCATCGCGCGCCGGCGCCGGGTCGGGCACCCACACGTTGACCTGGGCCGGGCCGTGCGACTGCCGGCGGAAGTCGTCCATCCACTGCCCGATCTGTTCCGGGGTGGACAGCACCGCGCCCATCGCGCCCATGCCGCCGGTATTGGCGACGGCGGCGGACAGGGCCACCGGGCAGGCGCCGGCCATCGGCGCCAGCAGGAGCGGAAGTTCGATGCCGAACCGCTGGCAGAAGCGGTCCGCGCGTTGCCGGATGTCCGGGTTCATGCCGCACTCCAATCGGGAGCCGCCATCATCGCCGAGCCGTCCAGCGGCGCCAATGCCGGTCGCCGCTCACCCCAGGTCCCGCGGCACGGGCATCGGCATCCGGTACCAGTCCTCGACCCGGCCATCGCGCAGGTCGAAATCGCGCAGCGCCTGCGGGCGCTGCAGGAAGGCGCCCCACAGGCGCAGGTCGACGAAATCCGTGGCCGGGCGGCCGCGCCATTCGGGCGGGCCGTGCAGTTCCAGTTCCAGGCAGTGGAAGCCGTCGGCGCCACAGGTGAGCGCATCGCGGCCATCCACCGCGCTGCCGTCATGCAGGGACGGTCCGCGCACGAAGGCGTACAGGCGCAGGCGGGCGTCGGTGAAGCCGGTCGCGCCGTCGTCGCGCGGCAGCGGACGGTCGAGTTCGCCGGTCCGCCAGGCCTGTTCCAGCACCAGTACGTCGCCCCGGCTCAGCTGCAGGTACCAGCGGTGCAGGTGCCGGTACTGCGCCAGCCAGTCGCTGGCAGGATCGCCCACGCCCGACACGTCCCACGCATCGGCGGCGCTGGCGAACAGCAGGCACGCGCCGTGCGGCACCTCGCGGACCGTGTGCGATGGCAGGCGCGCATGCGTCTGCAGCACGCGCTCGCCTTCGATCCGCACCCGCACGCCGCCATCGGCGTCGCGCTCGTAGCGGCAGCCCGCGCCGTGCGCCGGCTCCAGCGGCAGCGAGAGCGCATCCGGCGTGGGCACGGCCAGCCAGATGCCGATGCTGCCGGCGGCCGCGGGCGCGCCCGGCGCGTCCTGGCCGATGCCCAGCGAATACACGCCGCTGCGTTCGATGGCGATGCGGGTCTCGTCCCCGCTGCCGACCTCGAACCAGCGCCGCGCGCCCGGTTCCGGCGCGCACAAGTCGCAGGACCAGTGCGCTGGCACGTCGCCGCCGTCCGGTGCATCGGGGTGGAAGCGGAGCAGCAGCACGTCGCCTGCGCGCAGGAACACCTCGTGCGTGGCGCAGATGTCCGCGCGCGGGTAGCGCTCGTTGTGGAACGGCGCCAGATCGGCGACATGGCGGCGCCATTCGCGCCCGGCCGGAGCCGCTGACGGCATCGCCATCGCGATGGCGCGCGGCACCGGGCCATGCAGTGGCGCCAGCGCGGCGCCCGCAGGGGCGGCGGGCTCGTGCCCTCCCTGCGCCGCGGGTGCGCCGGCACGCCGCCGCCGGAACAGGGCATCGACCAACCCTGCCGCCAGCAGCAGTGCTACCCACAGCACCAGCGTGGCCGGCAGCGCGGCCCAGCCCGATGCCAGCCGCAGCGCCAGCACCAGCGCCAGGCCCAGAAGGACGGCATGCTGGCCCGGCGACCAGGACACAGCCCGGTTTCCCCGGTCGCCCGAAGGGCTCAGCGGAACGGCAGGCCGCCCTTGCCGCCCATGGCGCCGAGCATGCCCTTCATGTTGCGCATCATGCCCTTCATGCCGCCGCCGGACAGCTTGCCCATCATCTTTTCCATCTGCATGTACTGCTTCATCAGCTTGTTGACGTCGGCCGGCTGGGTGCCGGAACCGCGCGCGATGCGGGCGCGGCGCGAGCCGTTGAGCAGGCCCGGGTTGCGGCGTTCCTTCTTGGTCATCGAGTTGATGATGGCGATCATGCGCGGCACTTCCCTGCTCTGCTGCACCTGCTGCTTGAGGTGCTCGGGGATCTGCCCCAGGCCCGGCAGCTTGTCCATCAGGCCGCCGATGCCGCCCATGTTCTGCATCTGCTCGAGCTGGTCGCGCATGTCGTTGAGGTCGAATTTCTTGCCCTTGGCGACCTTCTCGGCCAGCTTCTGCGCCTTGTCCTTGTCGACCTGCTGCTCGACCTGCTCCACCAGCGACAGCACGTCGCCCATGTCCAGGATGCGGCTGGCCACGCGCTCGGGGTGGAACACGTCCAGGCCGTCGACCTTCTCGCCGGTACCGGTGAACTTGATCGGCTTGCCGGTGATGTAGCGCACGCTCAGCGCGGCGCCGCCGCGGGCGTCGCCATCGGTCTTGGTCAGCACCACGCCGGTCAGCGGCAGCGCCTCGCCGAACGCCCTGGCGGTGTTGGCCGCGTCCTGGCCGGTCATCGAATCGACCACGAACAGGGTTTCGGCCGGGTTGACCGCCGCGTGCAGGGCCTTGATCTCGGCCATCATCGCTTCGTCGATGGCCAGGCGGCCGGCGGTATCGACGATCAGCACGTCGACGAAGGACCGGCGCGCGTCGTCGATCGCGGCGCGCACGATGTCCACCGGCTTCTGCTCGGCGGCGGACGGGAAGAACAGCACGCCGACCTGCTCGGCCAGAGTCTTCAGCTGCTCGATCGCGGCCGGGCGGTAGACGTCGGCCGAAACCACCATCACCTTCTTCTTGCGCTTTTCCTTCAGGTGCTTGGCCAGCTTGCCGACCGTGGTGGTCTTGCCGGCGCCCTGCAGGCCCGCCATCAGGATGATGGCCGGCGCCGGCACGTTGAGGTTCAGGTCGGTGGCCTGCGAGCCCATCACCGCGGTGAGCTCGTCGCGCACCACCTTGATCAGCGCCTGGCCCGGGGTCAGCGACTTGAGCACTTCCTGGCCGACCGCGCGCACCTTGATCTTCTCGATCAGCGCCTGCACCACCGGCAGCGCGACGTCGGCCTCCAGCAGCGCGATGCGCACCTCGCGGGTCGCCTCGCGGATGTTCTCCTCGGTCAGGCGGCCACGGCCGCGCAGGCGCTCGATGGTGCCGGAAAGGCGCTGGGTCAGGGACTCGAACATGCGGTGCAACCTGCGGGAACGTTGGCAAAGAGATCGAAATTATAGCGGCCACCCGCGCCGGCCGCCGCCCTTGGCCCCGCGCGCATCGCCAGCGGCGGGCCCGTATGCGAAACTGTGGCGATGACAATCGTTCTCATCGCCGCCGCGCTCTACCTGCTGTCCACCGGCCTGCTCGTCCGTGGCCTGGCGAGCGGGCGCGCCGCCGCGTCGCGTACCTGGCTGTGGCCGGCGGCCGCGGCGGTGGCGCTGCACGGCGGCTACCACCTGAGCGTGGCGATGCGCACCAGCGGCGGGCCGGACATGCATTTCTTCGCCGCGCTGTCGCTGGTGGCGCTGGGCATGGCCCTGCTCACCACCCTGGTGGGCGCGCGCGGGCGCATGGCGGCGCTGGGCGTGCTGGTGTTCCCGCTGGCCGCGCTGTTGCTGCTGGCCTACCACGGTTACGGGCATGAACCGAGCAGGGCGCTGGGCTGGCAGCTGGCCACCCATGCCTGGCTGGCGCTGCTGGCCTACGCCACGCTGAGCATCGCCGCGCTGCTGGCGATCATGCTGTGGCTGCAGGAACGCGCGCTGCGCCGCCGCGATTTCCGGCCCTGGCTGCGCGCCCTGCCGCCGCTGGCCGACCTGGAAATGCTGCTGTTCCGCACCATCACGGTCGGCTTCTGCCTGCTGACCCTGACCCTGGTCACCGGCGTGCTGTTCGTGGACGACCTGCTGGCGCAGAAGCTGGTGCACAAGACCGTGCTCAGCGTGCTGTCGTGGCTGGTGTTCGGCACGCTGCTGGTCGGCCGGCGCCGCCATGGCTGGCGCGGGGTGAAGGCCGTGCACTGGACCCTGAGCGCGATGGTGCTGCTGTTGCTGGCCTTCTTCGGCAGCCAGTTCGTGATCGAGCTGGTGTTCGGCCACGCGCGCTGACCAAGCCGGGCCGCTGCCATCAGGCGGGCGGCCGCTCCAGGAACGCGCGCCTGGACCCGCCGCAAGTGAGCAGATCATCGACCCGCCGGCAGTCGTCGTGCTGGCGGCACTCCGGCCCGATCCCTGCGATGCGCGCCAGGCAGGCCGGGCGACCAGCCGCGGGCGCAAGGCTCAGGCGGCCTCGATCGCCTCGGCCAGCCGCTCGACCGCGATCACCTCCATGCCCTTCACCGACCCGGCCTTGGGCGCATTGGCCCTGGGCACGATGGCGCGCCTGAAACCATGCGTGGCCGCCTCGCGCAGGCGCTCCTCGCCGTTGGGCACCGGGCGGATCTCGCCGGACAGGCCGACCTCGCCGAAGGCGATCGTCTTCTCCGCCAGCGGCTGGTCGCGCAGCGAGGACAGCACCGCCAGCAGCACCGGCAGGTCGACCGCAGTTTCCTGCACGCGGATGCCGCCGACCACGTTGATGAACACGTCCTGGTCGCCGACCATCACCCCGCCATGGCGGTGCAGCACCGCCAGCAGCATCGCCAGCCGGTTCTGCTCCAGCCCCACCGCGACCCGGCGCGGGTTGGACAACGGCGAGGAATCGACCAGCGCCTGCACCTCCACCAGCAGCGGCCGGGTGCCCTCGCGGGTGACCATCACGCAGCTGCCGGGCTGGCGCGTGCTGCCGCCGGACAGGAAGATGGCCGAGGGGTTGGGCACTTCCTTCAGCCCCTTCTCGCCCATCGCGAACACGCCCAGCTCGTTGACCGCGCCGAAGCGGTTCTTGAACGCGCGCAGCACGCGGAAGCGGCTGCCGCTCTCGCCCTCGAAATACAGCACCGCGTCGACCATGTGCTCGAGCACGCGCGGGCCGGCGATGCCGCCCTCCTTGGTGACGTGGCCGACCAGGAACACCGCGGTGCCGGTCTCCTTGGCGAAGCGCACCAGCCGCGCCGCGCTCTCGCGCACCTGGCTGACCGAACCGGGCGCGGCGGTGAGCGTCTCGGTCCACAGCGTCTGCACCGAGTCGGCGACGATCAGCTTCGGCCGCGCCGCGGCGGCATGCTGCAGGATCAGTTCGATGCCAGTCTCGGCCAGCGCGTTCAAGCCGTCCAGCGGCAGGTCCAGGCGCACCGCGCGGCCGGCCACCTGCGCCAGCGATTCCTCGCCGGTGACGTAGAGCACCGGCAGGGTCCCGGCCATGCGTGCCAGGGCCTGCAGCAGCAGGGTCGACTTGCCGATGCCGGGGTCGCCGCCGACCAGCACCACCGCGCCCTCGACCAGGCCGCCGCCCAGCACCCGGTCGAACTCGCCAATGCCGGTGGACACGCGCGCATGCTCGCTCTGCTGCACATCCTTGAGCGCTGTGATTTTCGGTGATTCAACCTTGCCGGCCCAGCCGCCGCGCCGCGCCGCCGGCGCCTTGACCGCCGCCGCGCTTTCCAGCACGACCTCGCCGAGCACGTTCCAGACCCCGCATTCGGTGCACTGGCCCTGCCACTTGCTGTACTCGGCGCCGCATTCGCTGCAGACATAGGCGGTGCGGTTTTTCGCCATGGAAGGTTCCCCGGGTGGATGCGCGCACAGGATACCCGCCGGCCGTCGCAGCCGATGCGACCCTACGACTAAATGGTGCATGGCGTCCGGCCAGCAGTTGATGCACTCTTCCACCCACGAAACGTCGGACATTCCCGCATGGTTGGCACCTACAACCCGACCCTGGTCGTTTTTTCCCTGTTGGTTGCCATCCTCGCCTCGTATACCGCCCTGGACATGGCCGGGCGGCTGGCGACGGCCAGCGGCCGCGGCGTGTACGGCTGGATGGCCGGCGGCGCGCTGGCGATGGGCCTGGGCATCTGGTCGATGCACTTCATCGCCATGCTGGCCTTCCACCTGCCGATCCCGGTCGGCTACGACCTGGCCATCACCCTGTACTCGCTGGCGGCCTCGGTCGGCGCTTCGGCCTACGCGCTGTGGCTGGTATCGCGGCCACAGTTGCCGCTGCCGCGGCTGCTGGCCGGCGCGGTGCTGATGGGCAGCGGCATCGCCACCATGCACTACCTGGGCATGGCCGCGATGCGCATGCAGCCGGGCATCGACTACGACCCGCTCTGGTTCGCCGCCTCGATCCTGGTCGCCATCGGCGCCTCCGGCGCGGCGCTGTGGATCGCCCTGCGCCTGCGCCGCGAGGGCCGTCATACGCGGCGGCTGCGCCTGGCCGCCTCGCTGGTGATGGGCCTGGCCATCGTCGGCATGCACTACACCGGCATGGCCGCCGCGAGCTTTCCGCCGGGCAGCATCTGCGGCGCGGCGGTCGACGGCGGGCTGGAGAACCGCTGGCTGGCGGTGCTGGTGATCGTCACCACCCTGGGCATCATCGGCATCACCCTGATCGCCTCGCTGTTCGACAAGCGCCTGCACAACCGCACCGACCGCCTGGCCAGTTCGCTGGCCCGCGCCAACCGGGAACTGGTGGAGGCCGCGCTGCACGACCCGCTCACCCGCCTGCCGAACCGCATGCTGCTGCAGGACCGCATCGAGCAGGCCCTGGAAAAGGCGCGCCGGCGCGGCACCTCGGTGGCAGTGATGTTCTGCGACCTGGACGGCTTCAAGCTGGTCAACGACGTCTATGGCCACCAGTTCGGCGACCGCCTGCTGATGCAGATGGCCGAACGGGTGCGCGACCTGCTGCGGCCGCAGGACACCCTCGCCCGCCTCGGCGGCGACGAGTTCGTGGTGGTGCTGGGCGTGGAATCCACCGACGACGCGGTGGTGGTGGCCGAGCGCATCACCGCGGCGGTGGCCGAGCCGTTCGTGATCGACGCGGCCGAGCTGCAGCTCAGCGCCAGCCTCGGCATCGCCCTGTATCCGGACGACGCCACCAGCGAGCGCGAGCTGATGGCCCACGCCGACGCGGCGATGTACCACACCAAGCAGTCGGGCCGGAACGGCTATACCTTCTTCACCCCGGCGATGCAGGCCAGCGCCAGCCGCCGCCTGCGCCTGTTGCAGGACCTGCGCCGCGCGGTCGCCCGCGACGAACTGCTGCTGCACTACCAGCCCAAGTTCCCGGCCAGCGGCCAGCCGGTGATCGGCGCCGAGGCGCTGCTGCGCTGGCAGCACCCCGAACTCGGCCTGCTGGGCCCGGACAGCTTCATCCCCATCGCCGAGCGCAGCGGCCTGATCCTGTCCATCGGCGACTGGGTGCTGGACCGCGCCTGCGCCCAGCTGCGCGCCTGGCACGACGCCGGCCACCCGGACTGGACGATGGCGGTGAACCTGTCGCCGCTGCAGTTCACCTCGCCCTCGCTGCTGGACACGGTGCGCGACACGCTGCAGCGCCATGCGCTCGATCCGGCGCACCTGACGCTGGAAATCACCGAGACCACGGCGATGAAGAACGTGGAGAACAGCCTGCAGCTGCTCAATGCGCTGACCGCGATGGGGGTGAAGATCGCCATCGACGATTTCGGCACCGGCTACTCCAGCCTGCTCTACCTCAAGCGCATGCCGGCCTCGGAACTGAAGATCGACCGCGCCTTCGTGCGCGACCTGGAGAGCAACACCGAGGATGCGGCCATCGTCTCCTCGATCGTCGCGCTCGGCCGCTCGCTGCAGCTGCAGGTCGTGGCCGAGGGCGTGGAGAGCGAGGCCCAGCGCGATTTCCTCGACCAGCTGGGCTGCGACCTGCTGCAGGGCTACCACCTCGGCAAGCCGATGGACCCGGAAACATTCCTGAGCCAGGCAGGCTGAGCGACGGCGGCGCGCGCCTGCCGCGCGCCCTCCAGCGCCCTGCCCGGCTCCCTCCGCACGGCACCGGAGCTTGCCCGCCAACGGCCGGAGATCGTGCGGGAATCGCTGCACGTAGAACAGGCAACGCCGCACCGGGGCCTTCCCGGCGAAGTGCCACGGCGCGGCAGCACCCCGCCTGCATGCAGCTCGGACCACACCCGCCGACATCCCCGGCCGGACCTCGCCCGGGCCGACCTCCGGCATCGCCCGCCGCCAGTCCCGAGCTCACCCGAGGAGCGCAGCCGCAAAAAAAAACCGCCCCGAAGGGCGGTCTTTGCGATCAGGGCGTCGTCCGACGTCAGTGCATCATGTGGTAGTTCATGTTCCACATGACCCACAGCGTGCCGGCGACGATGATGCCGATCACCACCACGGTGAACAGGCCGGCATTGACGTTCCAGCGGGCCGCCGAGGAACGGTCCAGGTGCAGGAAGAACACCAGGTGGACCAGCAGCTGCAGCACGCCGGCGACCAGGATCACCATGGCGGTGGCGAAGGTCGAGGACAGGCCGCCGCTCATCACCACCCAGAACGGGATGATGGTCAGGATGGCGGCCAGCACGAAGCCGATCAGGTAGGACTTGACGCTGCCGTGGCTCTCGCCGCCGGCACCGTGGGCGTGGTTGTCATGTGCGGACATCAGAGGGCTCCCGACAGGTAGACGACAGAGAACACGCCGATCCAGACCAGGTCCAGGAAGTGCCAGAACAGGCTCAGGCACGCCATGCGGGTCTTGTTGGTCTGGGTCAGGCCGTTCTGCTTGAGCTGGATGAACATCACCAGCAGCCACAGCAGGCCGGCGCTCACGTGCAGGCCGTGGGTGCCGACCAGGGCGAAGAACGCCGACAGGAAGGCGCTGTGGTCAGGGCCGTAGCCCTCGTGCACCAGGTGCTGGAACTCCCAGATTTCCATGACCATGAAGCCCGCGCCCAGCAGCCAGGTCACCACCAGCCAGGCGAACATCAGGCCGACTTTCTTCTGGTGCATGGCGATCATGCCCAGGCCGAAGGTCAGCGAGGACACCAGCAGCAGCGCGGTTTCGCCGGCCACGAACTTCAGGTCGAACAGTTCCTTGGCGCCGGGGCCGCCGTTGGTGCCGCCGGACAGCACCACGTAGGTGACGAACAGCGAGGCGAAGATGAGCAGGTCGCTCATCAGGTACACCCAGAAGCCGAAGACGGTGTTCTCGCCGGCGTCGTGGTGGTGCTCGTGGTCGTGGCCATGGTCCGCCGCGTGCGCGGCGTGGCCATGGTTCAGCGTGTGGGCGGTCGTGCTCATGCCTTCACCTCGGTCTTCACCAGCCCCTGGGCTTCCAGGTGGCGGCGATGTTCGTTTTCGATGCGTTCCACTTCGGCGGCCGGCACCCAGTAGTCCACGTCCTTGTCGAAGGTGCGGTAGATGAAGGTGCCGATCATGCCGACCAGGCCGATGATCGCCAGCCACCAGATGTGCCAGATCATCGCGAAGCCGAACACCAGGCTGAAGGCGCCGATCACCACGCCGGTGCCGGTGTTGCGCGGCATGTGGATGTCGCTGTACCGGGCCGGCTTCGGCCAGGCTTCACCGCGCTGCTTGCGCTCCCAGAAATCGTCCAGCTCCTCGCCCTTGGGCAGGGTGGCGAAGTTGTAGAACTGCACCGGCGAGGCGGTTTCCCACTCCAGGGTGCGCGCGTCCCACGGGTCGCCGGTCAGGTCCACGTTCTTCTTGCGGTCGCGGATGGACACGACGATCTGGATGATCTGGCACAGGATGCCGGCGCCGATGATGAAGGCACCGATCATGGCCACGACGAAGTACGGCTGGTAGTCCGCGTTCGGGTAGCTCTGCAGGCGGCGGGTGACGCCCATGAAGCCCAGCACGTACAGCGGCATGAAGGCCACGTAGAAGCCGATGAACCAGCACCAGAACGCGCGCTTGCCCCAGGTTTCGTCCAGCTTGAAGCCGAACATCTTCGGGAACCAGTAGGTGATGCCGGCGAACATGCCGAACACCACGCCGCCGATGATGACGTTGTGGAAGTGCGCGATCAGGAACAGCGAGTTGTGCAGCACGAAGTCGATGGCCGGGATCGCCAGCATCACGCCGGTCATGCCGCCGATGACGAAGGTGACCATGAAGCCGATGGTCCACAGCACCGGCGAGGTGAAGTGCACGCGGCCGCGGTACATCGTGAACAGCCAGTTGAAGATCTTCACGCCGGTGGGGATCGAGATGATCATCGTCGTGATGCCGAAGAAGGCATTGACGTTGGCGCCCGAGCCCATGGTGAAGAAGTGGTGCAGCCACACGATGAAGGACAGCACGCCGATGCAGGCCGTCGCGTACACCATGCCCTTGTAGCCGAACAGGGTCTTGCGCGAGAAGGTGGCGATGACCTCGGAGAACACGCCGAACGCCGGCAGCACCAGGATGTAGACCTCGGGGTGGCCCCAGATCCAGATCAGGTTGATGTACAGCATGGCGTTGCCGCCGCCGTCGTTGGTGAAGAAGTGCATGCCCAGGTAGCGGTCCAGGGTCAGCAGCACCAGGGTGACGGTCAGCACCGGGAAGGCCGCGATGATCAGCACGTTGGTCACCAGCGCCGTCCAGCTGAACACCGGCATGTGCATCAGCTTCATGCCCGGGGTGCGCATCTTGAGGATGGTGATGAAGAAGTTGATGCCGCTCAGCGTGGTGCCCAGGCCCGAGACCTGCAGCCCCCAGATGTAGTAATCCACGCCGACGCCGGGACTGTATTCCTTGCCCGACAGGGGCGGGAACGCCAGCCAGCCGGTCTGCGCGAACTCACCCACGCCCAGCGAGATCATCACCAGGCCCGCGCCGGCCACGAACAGCCAGAAGCTGAGCGAGTTGAGGAACGGGAAGGCCACGTCGCGCGCGCCGATCTGCAGCGGCACGACCAGGTTCATCAGGCCGGTGATCAGCGGCATCGCCACGAAGAAGATCATGATCACGCCGTGGGCGGTGAAGATCTGGTCGTAGTGATGGGGCGGCAGATAGCCCTCGGCGCCGCCGGCGGCGACCGCCTGCTGCAGGCGCATCATGATCGCGTCAGCGAAGCCGCGCAGCATCATGATGAAGGCGACGATCAGGTACATCGCGCCGATCTTCTTGTGGTCCACCGAGGTGAACCATTCGTTCCACAGGTAGCCCCACAGCCTGGCGCGGGTGATCAGGCCCAGCACCAGCAGGCCGATCAGCCCGGCCGCGCCGAGCGTGATCATGATGATCGGCTCGTGGTACGGGACCGCTTCGATAGTCAGTTTGCCCAGCATTGTCATTCTCCCGAGGCGCCGTGCCCGGCATGGGCGGCGTGCTCGTCAGCGTTGTGTCCGGCGTCGCCGGCAGCGTCCGGCTGGCTGTCGCCGGCGTCGTGGCCTTCATGGCCCTCGTGCGCGGCGGCATCCTGCGGCGCGGCCGCGTGGTCGTGCTTCTTCATGCCGAAGTGGTGGTTGTCGCCCATGTGGCGGGCCAGCACCCAGTCGAACAGGCCGGCTTCGGTGCGCCCGTAGTAGGTCACCGGGTACCAGTCGTGGTTCTTCTCGGCGCCCAGTTCGGTGAAGGCGGCCTTGTCCAGTACCTTGGCGCCGGCGCGGACCTTGTCCAGCCAGGCGCGATACTGCTCCTCGCTCACCGCGTGCGCGGTGAAGTGCATCTTGTTGAAGCCGGCGCCGCTGTAATGCGAGGCCATGCCCTCGAACTCGCCGGCCTCGTTGGCGACCAGGTGCAGCTTGGTCTCCATGCCCGCCATCGAATAGATCATGCTGCCCAGGCGCGGGATGAAGAACGCGCTCATCACCGTGTCGGAAGTGATCTTCAGGTTCAGCGGCGCATCGACCGGGAAGGTCAGCTCGTTGACCACGGCCACGTTCTCTTCCGGGTAGACGAACAGCCACTTCCAGTCCATCGAGATCGCCTCGACCACGACCGGCGTGTGCTCGGATTCGATCGGCCGGTAGGGATCCAGCGCGTGCGAGGAGCGCCAGGTCAGCACCGCCAGCACCAGCACGATCATGCACGGGATCGACCACACCACCACCTCGATGGCGGTGGAATGCGACCACTTCGGCTCGTAGCGGGCCTTGGTGTTGGACGCGCGGTACTTCCACGCGAACGCCAGGGTCATCACGATCACCGGCACGACGACCAGCAGCATCAGCACCGTGGCGGTGATCAGCAGGGTCTTCTCGTCGTGGCCGATCTGGCCCTTGGGGTTGAGGATGGCCGCGTCGCAGCCCGCCAACAGCGCGGACAAGGCAAGCAGCAGGCCCGGACGCAGGCTGCGTCCAAGTGATTTCAACGGAATCATCGGTCGATCCAATTGCGAGGGGGGGCCTTGTCCGGCACTCCCTTGCACGCTTGCGCGAAACGACCACCCGCGGGGTTGCCCATCGGGGAAAACGTATACGGGACTGCCGGATTCAGCCCGGCAATTCTAGGCGCCGCACACCACTTTAGAAAGGCATTGACAATGATCCGGCGCAGCGGGAGCCCGGTTCAGCATGCGACATGTTGTCGCACCCGCGCGCAGCGCGGCATTTCTGCGCCGCCTCCCGGTGGCCGGCGCCGGCCACCGGGAGGGCGCGGTGGATCAGAAGCGGTAGCCCAGGCCGAGCATGACCCCATTCACGGTCTGGCCGTCGCGGCGCTCGCCCACGTAGTCCAGCATTACCGACAGGCGCTCGCTGGCGCGGCTGCTGACGCCCAGGTTCCACGACAGCAGCTGCTCGCCCAGCGTCTGGCTGGCCGCACCGAAGGTCAGGTCCGGCGCCGCGGCGAAGGCCGAGGTGAAGCGCGCCTGGGTGTCGCGCAGTTCCTTCTGCCACAGCACCCGCGCGTGCGGGGTGATGCGCTCGCCGTTGCTGCCGTCGAAGGTCTTGAACAGCTGCAGGCCGGCGCCGACGCGCAGGCTCTCCAGGCTGCCGCTGCGGCCGGCCAGCGCACCGGCGCCCTGGCCTTCGTTGAAGCGGGCATCGGACAGGCGGGTGTAGTCGACCACCGGCAGCAGCGGCTGCACCACGGCGCCACCGGCGGTGGTGAACGACAGCCCGTGCTCCAGCCGCGCCGACAGCGCGTTGCTGTCGTACCTGGCGCGCAGCGGGCCTTCCAGCCCTTCGATGCCGGCGATGCCGCGACGGGTATCGTGGCGCAGGTCGGTGTAGCGCACCGAGGCGGCCACGTAGCCCTTGGCATAGGCCGCGTCCAGGTAACCGCCGATGTCCAGCGCGCGCACATCGCCGTGGAAATCCACGCCATCGCGCGCCCTGGCCGACATGTCGGCCGCGGCCACGCTCACGCCCAGGGCCACCCTGTCGTCGGCCACGCGGGTGTCGGCGCCGACCACGATGCCGCCGATGTTCTGGTTCATGCCGGCGACGTCGCCCTGCGCCTTGATCCGTCCCTGGCTGCCGAAACCGCGCCCCCAGATGCCGACGCCGCGGCGGCTGTCGCCGCCCTGCAGGCCGCCCTCGCCTTCGCCGCTGGCGGCCGGCTCGACCAGGTGCATGGCCAACTGGCTGAACAGGCTGCCATTGCCCATGCCCGGCTGCGCCGAGGCCGCCTGCGCCGCCTGCGCGGCCAGGCCGTCGGCGTCGCCGCCGTTGCTGCGCAGGTCGAACTGGTGGTGCTGGATCACGCTGCCGATGCTGCCGACCAGCGCGGCATCGGCCAGCTGCAGGGTGGCATGCGCGTCGCCGCGCAGCGCCCCGGCCTGCTGCCGGATCACGTCGCGATCGGCGAACTGCAGCGCGCCCAGCAGCGGCTTCATGCCGGCGTGGCCGCCGCTGGCGGCGGCGGCCAGCGCGCGGCCCAGGCCATCGCCGGCCTGCGTGCCGGCGAACAGCCCGGTCTGCTCGAAGCCGGTGTTGGCGGTCAGCCACAGGCCGTCGGCGGTCTGGTGCACGTTGAAGCTGAGCAGCGAGTTGTGGCGCGGGCGGAACACCTCGCCGTCGGCGATGCTGGCGCTGTAGCCGGCGTCGCCCAGGCGCGCGACCTGCTCGAAGCCCTGGTAGGGGCCGGCCATGTAGATCGGTCCGTCGATGAGTTCGCGGGTGTAGTCGGCGCCGTAGAAGCCCTCGGCGACGTTCAGCGCCAGCTGCGCGCCCGGGGCCACGACCAGCGCGCCCTCGTTCATGCCGCCGTCGTAGAAACCGCCCACGCGCAGGCGGCCGGCCGCCGCGCCGCCGGCTTCGGTCACGTCGAAGGCCACCAGCGAGCCCGGCTGGATGTTGACGTAGCCATGGGTGGTGAGGTCGCCGCCGCGCGGCATCAGCAGGCCGTTGACGACCACGCGGCTGAAGCCGTCCTCGCGCCACGACGGGCCGGTCGCGCCGAGCAGCGCGTCCGCATCCATGGTCGCCGAGGCGATGTCGCCGTGGCCGATCAGCGCGCCGTCGCGCTGCACGCGCAGTTCGGTGGTGCGCAGGGCGCCGCCCTCCAGGGCGATGGCGCCGCTGTCCACGCGCATCAGGTCGGCGCCGGTGGTCGCCGCGGTCCGCCATACCGCGCCGTTGCCGATGCTGATCACGCCCGCCGAATCGGCCAGGGCCGAGACATCCAGCTCGTCCAGGCGCAGCTTGGAGCGCAGCAATGCCTGGATGCCCGGGTCGCCCAGGTAGTCCTGGATCGAGAACTGGCCGATGCCGTTGGGGCCGTCCTGCGCCAGGTTGTAGATGGTCACGGCCAGGTTGATGTAGGTGGTGTTGAACTCGTCGTCGTTCCAGCGCGCGAAGTCGTCGTCCACCAGCGCCTGCAGCAGCCGGCCGCTGCGCAGGTAGCCGGGGTTGATGTCGCCGGTCACGTCGGCCGTCACCTGCAGGGTATCCCCCGGGTTGTTGTAGTCGGCCGAGGTCATGATGTTGTTGTTGAACATGTCCTGGCCGGGAAAGGTCTCTTCCATGCGGCCGCTGCCGTCCGGGTCGAAACTGACCGAGTCGCCGCGGGTACGCGCCGGATCCGAGAACACCAGCAGGCCGTTGGGCTGGGTGACCTGGAACAGCGCCTTGTACAGCAGTTCCTCGTCCATGCCGCCGCCGTAGTTGCCGGTGTAGATGCCGAACATGCGCGGCGACGGCCCGTAGGTCACGCGGCCGCCGGAACTGGCGGCGTGGATCTGCACCGAGTCGACCTCGGTCGGCAGGTCGCCGGCCATGTAACGCTCCACGCCGCCGGACTGCATGATCGAGCAGGAGGAGATGCAGTGGCCGGAAACGATGGTGTTCAGCCCGGCGGTACGGATCACCGCCTGCAGCCATTCGCCGCTGATCAGCGCGCCGCCGTTGGAGGTGCGCAGCACCACCTCGCGGAACGGCCGGCCCTCGGCCTGCGCCTTGGCCAGCATGGCCGGCAGCGCCACGATGTCGGCCAGGGTGACATCGCCGCTCAGGAAGATGCGGTCGCCGTTGACGTGCACCGACATCGCGTTCGCATCCGCGGCCATGCCGAACGCGGCGGTGGCCAGCAGGCCGGACAGCGCCGTACTCAATACCGATCGTTTCATTCGCACTTCTCTCTCCATGGTTGCAGCGGGAGCCCCCCGCCCCTCCCGCGCCTGCGGGACCACAGCAGAACGCGCAGGGGCGCCCTTCTCCCCCAGTCCCCGCGCCGCATGAAAATGAACACATTCATCCCGGCATCCGCATTCCCCGAGGGCGCTTCCCGCCGGCGCCGCGCTGCGTACACTCTCGGGCATCCTTCGCAACCGGATTGCCCGACTGTCCGCTCATCCCGCCCCGGCCGACGGCGCGACGCCCCCCGTCGGCGATGCCTTCGCGCTGTTCCTGCGCGAACAGCGCGGACCGCTGCGCGCCTTCCTGCGCGCGCGCGGTGCCGGCGAGGAGGACGCCGAGGACATCGTGCAGGACTGCATGGAACGGCTGATCCGGTACCGGGAACATCCGCACGACGAATTGAAGCTGCTGCTGTATCGGATCGCCCGCAACCGCCTGGCCGACCGCGGCCGCTCCGCGCAGGCCGCGCCGCACCTGCCCCTGGCCGAGCACGACCTGCCCAGCGAGGCGCCGTTCTCCACGCCCGGGCCGCTGCGCCAGGCCGAATCGGGGCAGATGCTCAACGCCCTGCGCCAGGCGCTGCTGAAACTTCCCGGACGCTGCCGCGAGGTCTACCTGCTCAACCGCATCACCGGCATGAGCTACAGCCAGATCGCCCGGCATCGCGGCGTCACCGCCAAGACCGTGGAGAAGCAGGTCGCGCGCGCCCTGCAGGGCCTGCGCCAGGAACTGGGCGCCGATGCCTTCGGCACGGGCGGGGAGGACTGATGGAACGCGACGCAACGCCCCGCGATGCGCTGTTCGCCCGGGCCGCGGCCTGGGTGGCGCGGCTGGATGCGGCCGACTGCACGCGCGCCGAACGCGAGGCCTTCGAGGACTGGCTTGCCGCCGACCCTGCCCGCGTGCGCGCCTGGGCCGAAGCCGAACGGCTGCATGCGCGCGCGGCGGCATTGCGCGATGACCCCTGGCTGCGCGCCGGCGCGCGCCATGTGGTCCGGCGCCCGCTGTACCGGCGGCCGCTGTTCGGACTGGCCGCCGCCGCGGCGCTGTGCCTGGCGGTGGGAACCGGCTGGGCGCTGGTCACCGATGGCCGGCCCGCACCGCACACCTATGTCAACAGCGGCCTGGCGCCCCAGCGCCAGGTACTCGAGGACGGCAGCGTCGCGGTGCTGGATGCGCGCACCACCCTGACCGCGCGGTTCGGCTGGCGCCGGCGCGACATCGAACTGCAGCAGGGCCGGATGCAGCTGCAGGTAGCCCCGTCGCGCAAGGCGATGCGGGTGGAAGCGGGCAACAGCACGCTGCGTGACATCGGCACCACCTTCCAGGTCGAGCTGCTGGACGACGGGCGGGTCGACATCGCCCTGCTCGACGGCGCGCTGGAGATCGCCAGCCGCGGCGCGCAGGGCATGCACCGCCCGCTGCAACCAGGGCAACAGCTGCAGGTGCTGCCCTCAGGCCGGATCGAACCGGCGCAGGCGCTGGCGCCCCAGGCCGAGGCCTGGCCGCAGGGCCGGCTGCGCTTCGATGCCACGCCGCTGCCGGTCGCCATCGCGCGCATGAACCGCTATACCGCCACGCCGCTGGTCATCGGCGATCCGGCGCTGGCGCCGCTGGCCGTCAGCGGCACGTTCGCCGCCGGCGACCAGGCCGCGCTGCTGTCCGCGCTGGAGCTGGGCTGGTCGGTCAGCGCCCACGCGCGGGCCGATGGGGCGCTCGAACTGCGCGGCACGCGCTGAACGCCGCGATGGACGCGCTGCTCCGCCGCCTGCGCCGGACCGCGCTGTGCCTGGCCCTGGTGGCCGCGACACCGGCCATGGCCGCCGACGCGGACACTGCCGTGCACTACCAGGTCGCGCGCGGACCGCTGGCGCAGGCCCTGCGCGAATGGTCGCGGCAGGGCGACACCGCGCTGCTGTTCGACGCCCACGAACTGGACGGACTGGACAGCGCCGGGCTCAGCGGCACGCTGCCGCCCCGGGCCGCCCTGGAAAAACTGCTGCACGGGCTGCCGGTGCGGCTCGCGCGCTCGCCGGCGGGGATATACACGGTGCGACGCGTGCAGGCGCCACGGCCGCCGCCACGCACCGCCGCCGCCACGCGCGCGCCGGAACCGGCGGCGGCGCCGCAGGTCGAACTCGCCCCGGTGCATGTCACCGGCAGCCGCCTGCCGCGCACCTCGCTGCAGGCCACCATGGTGGTGGATGTACTGGAACGCGACGACATCCGCCGCAGCGGCTACGGCTCGCTGTTCGACCTGCTGCGCCACCTGCCCGGAATGAACGGGCGGCCGCCGGTGGACGCCTCGCGCGACGGCGACTCGCCCTACCTGCCCGGTGGCGCCGCCGCGGCCACCAGCCTGGACGGAATGGGGCCGCGCGCCACCCTGTTCCTGGTCAACGGCCGGCGCCTGCCGCGCTACCCCATGGTGTCGCTGCAGCAGGGCGCGCTTACCGACCTGGGCGGCATTCCCTTGAGCTTCGTCGAACGCATCGAGCTGGTCCGCGGCGGCGCGTCGGCCATCTACGGCGCCGACGCCATGGCCGGCGTGGTCAACATCGTGCTGCGCGACCACGCCGACGGTCCCGAGGCCATGCTGCAGACCGGCACCAGCAACCAGGGCGACGGCGCCCAGTACCGGGTCCAGGCCGCCACCGGCCGCGGCGGCGAGGGCGACGACTGGTTCCTCGGCATCGACCTGCAGCGGGCCGACCACGTCGCCGGCGACCGCCGCGACTGGCACCGCGAGCGGCAGCGCTATCCGATCGGCCTGCTGACCCGCGACGGCTATTACCTGCCGGCCTTCCTGTGCCCGTCGGGCATGCGCGAGGACAGCGGCTGCTGGTACGACAGCTCGCGCCCGCGCTCGCTGCAGCCGGCCTCGTCCACCGCCTCGCTGTACACGCACTGGCGGCACGACGCGGGCAACGGCCTGCATGCCCATGCCGAACTGCGCGCCAGCCAGGCCCGCCAGCGTTACGAACTGGGCCCGACCGCGGCGGCCCTGCGCCTGGCCGGCGGCGACCTGATCAACCACGTGTTCGAAGAAGGCGGCAGCGTGCGGCCCACGATCCGCAGCCTCGAACTGGACATGGCCGCCGGCCTCGGCCGCGACGACGGCGACCGCGGCTGGGACGCCGGGCTGAGCCGGCAACGCAGCCAGACCACCCTGTCGACCGAGGGCGCGGTGCGCAGCGCGCGCCTGTTCGAGGCCGTGGCGGACGGCTACTACCCGGGGTTCACGCCACTGGACCCGGCACTGCGCGAACAGCTGTTCCCGCGTACCCGCAACCGCGGCCGCACCGACCAGTGGCTGGCGTGGTGGGGACTGCGCCGCGACCTCGGCCAGCTTGCCGGCGGCGCGGCGCAACTGGCCGGCGGCATCGACCTGCGCCATGAAACCTGGACCTCGCGCCCGGACCGCCTGCTCGAGGACGGCGAACTGGCGCTGGGCCTGCCCACCGGGCGCCGCCGCCTTTCCCGCCAGAGCAACGCCGGCTATGTCGAACTGGGCCTGCCACTGGCCGAACCCCTGCGCGTGGACCTGGCCGCGCGCCTGGACCACGACGCGGGCGAGGTCTCGTTCTCGCCCCGCGCCGGCCTGCGCTGGAACCCGTCGGCCGCGTGGTCGCTGCTGCTGTCCGGCGGCCGCGGTTACCGCGCCCCCAGCCTGTTCGAACGCCGGCGGCCGCCGGGCTATTTCGCCGCCGAGAGTGTGCCGTGGTCGGCCGGCCTCCCGCCCTGCGCGCATGCCGCGGACGGCGCCTGCCTGGTGGACGTGCAGGTCGTCGAAAACGACGGCGTGCGCGCCGAGACCTCGCGCAACCAGAGCCTGGGCGCAATCTGGAATCCACGCCCCGAGCTCACCCTGTCGCTCACCCACAACCGCGTCGAACTGCGCAACGAGATCCTGGCCCTGCGCCCGGCCGATGCCGCCTGGAACCCGGATACCTGGCTGCTGGACGAACGCGGCCGGCTGCAGTCGCTGCGCCTGTACTTCGACAACATCGGGCGCACGGTTTCGCGCAACTGGGTACTGCACGGCGATTACCTGCGCGCCGTGTCCAGCGGCCAATGGCGGCTCTCGCTCGACGCCATCCACCAGCAGACGCTGCGCCGCCGGGAACGCGCCAGCGGCCGCTGGATCGACCTGCGTGGCCATGCCACGCCCGGCACCGCCGCCACCGCGTCGCTGCAATGGCAGGGCGCACGCTGGGGAACCACCCTGCATGCACGCCATGCCGGCAGCACCCGCGCCTGGCCGGCCGGCGGCGCCTGCCCTGCCCCGCAGCGCGGCAGCAACCATTGCAGCAACCCGGCGCAGCTGCGCTGGAACCTGCACCTGGACCGCCGGATCGGCGCGCGCATGAGCGTGGCGCTGGACATCCTCAACCTGCTGGACACCAACCCGGTCAACTACCTGCCCGGCAATGGCGGCCTGTCCACCGGGCTGGACGATCCACTGGGGCGCTATTTCCAGCTCACCCTGCAGTTCCACTGACACATCCGTTGCCTGTGCGGCGAAAACCGCCGGGAGTGGGTTTTGACAGCGCTCGCCGATGGCCCGAAGGGGCCGCCACGGCGGGCGGCAACAAAAGAAAAGGCCAGACGCGGACGTCTGGCCTTTCTTCGATGCTGGTGCCGGAAACAGGAGTCGAACCTGCGACCTACGCATTACGAATGCGCCGCTCTACCAACTGAGCTATTCCGGCGGAGCCGCGAATTCTAGAGGCTCGCCGCCCGGACGGTCAATCGACCAGGCGCAGGCGCAGTTCCTTGGGCAGCGCGAACACCATCGACTCCGGTTCGCCGGCCAGTTCGGCGATGCTGCCGGCGCCGAGTTCGCGCAGGCGCTCGATCACGCCGTCGACCAGTACCTGCGGCGCGGAGGCGCCGGCGGTCAGGCCCACGCGGCGCTTGCCGGCCACCCACTGCGGGTCGATCTCGTGCGCGCCGTCGATCAGGTACGACTCCACGCCTTCGCGGCGGGCCAGTTCGGCCAGGCGGTTGGAATTGGAACTGTTCGGCGAACCGACCACCAGCACCAGGTCGCACTGCTGCGCCAGTTCGCGCACCGCGTCCTGGCGGTTCTGCGTGGCGTAGCAGATGTCGTCGTTCTTCGGCCCCTGGATGGCGGGGAACTTGGCCCGGAGCGCGGCGATCACGCTGCGGGTGTCGTCCACCGACAGCGTGGTCTGGGTGGTGTAGGCCAGATTGTCGGGCTGGCCGACGGCCAGTGCGGCGACGTCTTCCTCGTCCTCGACCAGGTAGATCGAACCGCTACCGGCCTCGCTGCGCCACTGCCCCATCGTGCCCTCGACCTCGGGGTGGCCTTCGTGGCCGATCAGCACCACGTCGCGACCGGCGCGGCAATGGCGCGCGACCTCGAAATGCACCTTGGTCACCAGCGGGCAGGTCGCGTCGAACACCTTGAGCCCGCGCCGCCCGGCCTCGTCGCGCACCGCCTGCGACACGCCGTGCGCGCTGAAGATCACCGTGTTGCCGTCGGGCACTTCGTCCAGCTCCTCGACGAAGATCGCGCCGCGCTGCTTCAGGTCGTCGACCACGAAGCGGTTGTGCACGACCTCGTGGCGCACGTAGATCGGCGCGCCCAGCGTCTCGATCGCGCGCTTGACGATCTCGATGGCGCGGTCGACGCCGGCGCAGAAGCCGCGGGGGTTGGCAAGCAGTACGTCCATGCGGTGATTCTAAGGGCGGGAACGGGGAAGAAGGGAAACGGGAATGAAATCGTGCTGCGTCATTCCCTGTTCGCTGTTCCCTGTTCCCGCTTCTTTCCATCGAACAGTCCCGACAGCGCGATGCCGATGGCGCCGGCCACGATCGCCGAATCGGCGATGTTGAACGACGGCCAGTAGTGGTCGCCGACGTACCACTGGATGAAATCCACCACGTGGCCGTGGATCTGCCGGTCGATGACGTTGCCGATGGCGCCGCCGATCACCAGCGCATACGGCAGCGCGCTGCGCCAGTTGCCGCGCGCGATGCGCGACAGCCAGAACGCCATCAGCCCGCTGATGGCCACCGCCAGCGCGGTGAAGAACCACAGCTGCCAGCCGCCGGCATCGCTGAGGAAGCTGAACGCCGCGCCGGTGTTGTAGGTGCGGTACCAGTTCCAGAAGCCGTCGATCACCGGCACCGGCGTGAACTCGGGCAGGCTGGCCAGCACCCAGGCCTTGCTCCACTGGTCCAGGCCGATGACGGCCGCCGAGAGCAGGAGCCAGATCAGGGCGTTGGGCTTGGGGGAATCTTTCATGTCGGGGTCCAGGGGCCAGGGGCCAGGGGTCGGTGAAAAGCAATGACACGGCGCGGGGCCCGGTCCGAGCGCCTTCCCGGCCCCCGGACCCTGGCCTCCGGCCTGCGCATCAGAACCAGCGGCGGTCCTCGCCGGGGCCTTCGATGTTGCTGACGCAGCGGCCGCACAGTTCCGGATGGCCGGCATGGTGGCCGACGTCGGCGCGATGGTGCCAGCAGCGCACGCACTTGGCCTTGCCGGTGGGCTGGGCGCTGACGAACACCTCGTCGGTGGTCGCCGGGCGCACGCTCACGTCGCCGCTGATGAACAGGAAACGCAGTTCATCGGCCAGCGGCTGCCAGTGCGCGGCCTGCTCCTGGTTCGCGGCCACGGTGATTTCCGCTTCCAGCGCGGCGCCGATGGCGCCGTTGGCGCGCATCGGTTCCAGCACCTTGGCCACCTGCTCGCGCAGCGCCAGCAACTGCTCGAAGTCGGCGGCCGACAGCTGCGCATCGGCCGGCAGCGGCGCCAGGCCGTCGTACCAGGTGGTGAACAGCACGTTCCCGGCGCGCGCGCCCGGCAGGTAGCCCCACAGCTCTTCGGCGGTGAAGGTCAGGATCGGCGCGACCCAGCGCACGAACGCCTCGGCGATGCGGTACATCGCGCTCTGCGCCGAGCGGCGGCCGCGCGAATCGGCCGGCATCGTGTACAGGCGGTCCTTGGTCACGTCCAGGTACAGCGAGCCCAGGTCGACGCTGCAGAAGTTCAGCAGCAGCTGCACGATCTCGGCCATGTTGTAGCTGGCGTAGGCGGCCTTGATCTTCTCCTGCAGCTCGAACGCGCGGTGCACGATCCAGCGGTCCAGCGCGACCATGTCGTCCAGCGGACGCAGGTGCTGGTCCGGGTCGAAGCCGTCCAGGTTGCCGAGCAGGAAGCGCGCGGTGTTGCGCAGGCGGCGGTAGGCGTCGGCGTTGCGCTTGAGGATTTCCTGCGACAGCGACATCTCGTTGCTGTAGTCGGCCGAAGCGATCCACAGACGCAGGATGTCCGCGCCCAGGGTACGCATGATTTCCTGCGGCTCGATGCCGTTGCCCAGCGACTTGGACATCTTGCGGCCGTGCTCGTCCACGGTGAAACCGTGGGTGAGGCACTGCTTGTACGGCGCCTGCCTGTCGATGGCCACGCCGGTCAGCAGCGAGGACTGGAACCAGCCGCGGTGCTGGTCCGAACCTTCCAGGTACAGGTCGGCCGGCTTGCCGAAGCCGCGCGCCAGCAGCACGCCTTCGTGGGTGACGCCCGAATCGAACCAGACATCGAGGATGTCGGTGACCTTCTCGTACTGCGCGGCTTCATCGCCCAGCAGTTCGGCCGGGTCCAGCGAATACCACGCGTCGATGCCCTCGACCTGCACCCGGTCGGCCACCTGCTGCATCAGCTCGACGGTGCGCGGGTGCGGCTGCCCTGTCTCGCGATGCATGAACAGCGCGATCGGCACGCCCCAGGTGCGCTGGCGCGAGATCGTCCAGTCCGGACGCCCCTCCACCATGCTGGCGATGCGCGCCTTGCCCCAGGCCGGGAACCAGCCCACGGTGTCGATGGCCTTCATCGCATCCGCGCGCAGGCCCGCCTTGTCCATCGAGATGAACCACTGCGGCGTGGCACGGAACACCAGCGGCGTCTTCTTGTGGCGCCAGCAGTGCGGGTAGCTGTGCTGGATCTCGACGAACGCCAGCAGCGCGCCGCTCTGGCGCAGCACCTCGACGATCAGCGGCTGCGCCTTCCAGATGTGCAGCCCGGCCAGTTCCTGCGTACCGGCCGGCGGCGTCGACGGCAGGTACACGCCCGCGCCATCGATCGGGTTGATCTGGCCGGCGTTGTAGTGCTCCAGCAGACCGTAAGCCTGGCTGACCACGTAGTCCTCCTGGCCGTGGCCGGGCGCGGTATGCACCGCACCGGTACCGTCGGTATCGGAGACGTGCTCGCCGTTGAGCAGCGGAATGTCGCGTTCGGCGTAGAACGGGTGCGCCAGCAGCTGGTTTTCCAGCGCCGAACCCCTGGCATGGCCGTGCACCACCACCCCGGCCACGCCGTAGCGTGCCAGCGCGCGTTCGGCCAGCGCCGCAGCCAGCACCAGCCAGCGCGGGCGGCCGTCGTGGGCCGGGCCTTCGACCAGCACATAGTCGATGTCCGCGCCCAGCGACACCGCCAACGACGCCGGCAGCGTCCACGGCGTGGTGGTCCAGATCGGCACCGCCACTTCCACGCCTTCGGGCAGCGCGACGCCGAAGCTGGCGGCCAGCGTCTTCGCATCGCGCGCGGCATAGGCCACGTCGATGGCCGGCGAAGTCTTGTCCTGGTACTCGATCTCGGCCTCGGCCAGCGCCGAGCCGCAGTCGAAGCACCAGTGCACCGGCTTGGCGCCGCGCACCAGGTGGCCGTTGGCGACGATCTTGGCCAGCGCGCGGATCTCGTTGGCCTCGAAATCGAAGCTCAGCGTCTTGTACGGATTGTCCCAGTCGCCGATCACGCCCAGGCGCTTGAAGTCGGCGCGCTGCAGGTTGATCTGCTCCTCGGCGTACTCGCGGCACTTCTGCCGGAACTGCTCGGCGTCGAGCTTGGTGCCGACCTTGCCCCACTTCTTCTCGACCGCGATCTCGATCGGCAGGCCGTGGCAGTCCCAACCCGGCACGTAGGGCGCGTCGAAGCCGTCCAGATAGCGCGACTTGACGATGATGTCCTTGAGGATCTTGTTGACCGCGTGGCCCAGGTGGATCTGGCCGTTGGCGTAGGGCGGGCCGTCGTGCAGCACGAACAGCGGCCGGCCCTTGGCGTTTTCGCGCAGCTGCGCGTAGATGCCCTGCTCTTCCCAACGCGCCAGGATGCCCGGCTCGCGCTTGGGCAGGTCGCCGCGCATCGGGAATTCCGTCGCCGGCAGGTGGAGGGTGGCTTTGTAGTCTTGGGTCACGGGTACTTACCCTTGCACGGCTGTTATTGAAGAGTCCGCACATGGATGTGCGGGCCTTTGCGAGGGACTCGCATTTCCGGCGTCCGCACATGGATGTGCGGGCTGTTGCGAGGGACTCGCATGTTCGCTGAGGAGGGTGCGCGCCTGCTCGGCGTCGCGGTGCATCTGCGCGGTCAACGCCGGCAGGTCGTCGAACTTCTCTTCGTCGCGCAGCTTGGCGACGAACTCGACTTCGATGTGGCGCCCGTACAGGTCGCCCTGGAAATCGAACAGGTGGGCTTCCAGCAGCGGCTCCACGCCCTGCACGGTCGGGCGCGTGCCGAAGCTCGACACCGACGGCCAGGGCCCGCTCCTGCCAGAATCGCCGGAGACGCCGTGCACCCAGGTGGCGTAGATACCTGAAAGTGCGGGCGTGCGCGGAAAACGCAAGTTGGCGGTCGGGAAGCCCAGCGTGCGCCCGAGCTGCCGGCCACGCACCACCCGGCCGCCGATCGTATACGGCCGGCCCAGCAGGTCGGCGGCATGGGCGAATTCGCCGGCCACCAGCAGTTCGCGGATGCGGGTGCTGGAAATGCGCTCGCCGTCCAGGTGCACCGGCGCGATCTCGCCGGCGGCGAAGCCCAGCTCGGCGCCCATGGCCTGCAGCAGGGCCAGGTCGCCGCCGCGGCGGTTGCCGAAATGGAAACCGGGGCCGATCCACACCTCGCGCGCACCCAGCCGGCGCACCAGCATGTCGCGCACGAAGTCCTCGGCGGTGATGGCCGCCATCTTCGCGTCGAAGCGCAGCAGGCCGACGCTGTCGATGCCCAGTGCGCGCAGCGTGGCCACCTTGTCGCGGGCCAGCATCAGCCGCGGCGGCGGGTTGTCGCGGGCGAAGAACTCGCGCGGCAGCGGCTCGAACGCCAGCGCCACCGCCGGCACGCCCAGCGCGCGCGCGCGCTCGACCGCGTGGCGCACCAGCGCCCGGTGGCCCCTGTGCAGGCCATCGAAGGCGCCGATGCAGACCACGCTTCCCTGCGGGAACAGCACCCCGCCTTCGACGTCTCTAAACAGCCTGCTCATTCAAACCCGGGTCCGGCCCTCGCAGGCCGGCGCTTCGTCATGTGTAGCCGGGAAGTATAGCGGCGGCGCGGGCATGCCCGCCTCACTGCCCGCGCAGGTCGCGCGGGCGGAAACCCATGGCCACCATCGCCAGCAGATAGGTCAGCCCGCCGCCGCCGACCAGCAGGGCCAGGGCGCCGATGCGCTGCCACTTGTCCATGCCGGTGAAGCCCGGCAGCCAGTGCAGCAGCGCCAGCAGCACCGCGCTCATCGCCGCGCAGGCCAGCACCAGCCGCAGGACGTAGCCGCCCCAGCCCGGACGGCGCCGGTAGACCCCGGTCCTGCCCAGCCAGTACCAGAGCAGCCCGAGGTTCAGGTAGCTGGACAGCGCGCTGGCGATGCCCAGCGCCAGGTGCAGGCCCGGCTGCGCCGCAAGCGCAGCCATCACGCCCTGCGCCTTCAGCGCCTCCGGCACCATCACCTGGTACAGCACCGCCAGCAGGGCGAAGTTGAACACCATGTTGGCGACCAGCGCCGCCACGCCGGCGCGCACCGGCGTGCGGGTGTCCTGGCGCGAATAGAACGCCGGCAGCACCACCTTCAGCAGGGCGAACGCCGGCAGGCCGAAGCTCAGGCCGTAGACCGACAGCGCGGTCATGCGCGTGTCGAAATCGGTGAACTGGCGGTACTGGAACAGCGTGGCGATCAGCGGCTGGGCCAGCAGCAGCAGGCCGAGCATGGCCGGCACCGCGATCAGCAGGGTCATGCGCAGGCCCCAGTCCAGCGCGTTGGAGAAGCCTTCGCCATCGGTCCTGACGTGGTGCCGGGCCAGTGTCGGCAGGATCACCGTTCCCAGTGCCACGCCGAACACCCCCAGCGGCAGTTCCAGAAAGCGGTCGGCCAGCGACAGCCAGGACTGCGAGCCGTCGCTGAGCCGGGCCGCGATCACCGTGTCCAGCATCAGGTTGATCTGCGCCACCGACGAGCCGAACAGGGTCGGCACCATCAGGGTCAGCACCTTGCGCACATCGGGGTGGTTCCAGCCCCAGCGCGGCAGGGTCAGCAGGTTGATGCCCTTCAGCGACGGCAGCTGGAACAGCAGCTGCAGCACGCCGGCGGCCAGCACCGCCCAGCCCAGCGCCAGGATCGGCACTTCCAGCCGCGGCGCCAGCCACAGCGCGCCGGCGATCATGCACAGGTTGAGGATCACAGGCGTCAGCGCCGGCATGGCGAAGCGCTGGAAGCTGTTCAGCGCCCCGCCGGCCAGCGCGGTCAGCGACACGAACAGCAGGAAGGGGAAGGTCAGCCGCAGCAGGTCCACCAGCAGGCCGTACTTGATCGGGTCGGCCGCGTCGGCGTCGGCGAACAGCCAGGCGATCTGCGGGGTGAAGATCAGGCCCAGCGCGGTCAGCACCAGCAGCACCCCGCCCAGGGTGCCGGACACCCGCGCCATCAGCTCGCGCAGGTCGGCATGCGGCCGGGTTTCCTTCACCTCGGTGAACACCGGCACGAAAGCCGTGGCGAACGAACCCTCGGCGAACAGGCGGCGCAGGAAATTGGGGACGCGGAACGCCACCCAGAACGCGTCGGTGGTGGCATTGGCGCCGAAGGTGATGGAGATGGCCTGGTCCCGCACCAGCCCCAGCACTCGCGAGACCATCGTCATGCTGCTGAACGACAGCAGCCCCCGCAACATGCGCGGTGAACTCACCCACGGCCCCCTTGACAACTTGACTTGACGTTCATTCGGCCAACCATCATACTTGCGTGCTTGCTGTTCCCACCATACCGATTTTCAGGAAACCACCACCGTGGCCAATATCAAGTCCGCCAAGAAGCGCGCCAAGCAGACCGTCGTGCGCAACGCGCGTAACACGGCTCAGCGTTCGATGCTGCGCACCGCCGTCAAGAAGGTGATCAAGGCTCTGGACGCCAATGACGCCGCCGGCGCCGAGGCTGCCTTTGCTGTCGCCCAGCCGATTCTCGACCGTTTCAGCGCCCGTGGCCTGATCCACAAGAACAAGGCCGCCCGTCACAAGAGCCGCCTGACCGCCCGCATCAAGGCCCTCAGGGCCGCCTGATCCGTGCGATCAACGGAGGCCGCAAGGCTTCCGCCGCGAAAAACCCGGCCCCGGCCGGGTTTTTTGTTGCCCGGATGCGCCCTGCCCCTTGGCAGCAGCGGCCTCCGCCGCGCCGGGACCTCCCCGGGAAAGCGCCATCGCGACTGAAGCCGTTCCTGCGGCCGACATGCCATGGCGCCGACGGGAACGAAAAACCCGGCCTTGGCCGGGTTTTTCCTGGGTTGCGGGGCAGCGGGCCGGCCTCAGCCCTGCGCCTCGCGCTCCTCGGCCTCGAGCAGCTTCTGCTGGTCGAAGAAGGCCATGATGTCCTTCATGATCGGCCAGGTGCCCTCGCGGCCCAGCGCCGAGACCAGGTACCACGGCCCGGTCCAGCCCAGCTCCTTGACCACCTGCTCGGCCGCGGCCCGCGCCTCGTCCTCGAACATCAGGTCGGCCTTGTTCAGCACCAGCCAGCGCGGCTTCTCCAGCAGCTCCGGGTCGTGCTTGCCCAGCTCGCGCTCGATGGCGCGCACCTGCTCGACCGGGGAAACACCCTCGACGCCCCCCTCCATCGGCGAGATGTCCACCAGGTGCAGCAGCAGGCGGGTGCGCTGCAGGTGGCGCAGGAACTGCGCGCCCAGGCCGGCGCCATCGGCCGCACCCTCGATCAGGCCGGGAATGTCGGCGATCACGAAGCTGCGGTAGTTCTCCACCTTCACAACGCCCAGGTTCGGGTACAGGGTGGTGAACGGGTAGTCGGCCACTTTCGGCGTCGCTGCCGAGACGGCGCGGATCAGGGTGCTCTTGCCGGCATTGGGGAAGCCCAGCAGGCCAACGTCGGCCAGCAGCTTCAGCTCCAGCTTGAGCAGGCGCTGTTCGCCCTCCTCGCCCGGCAGGGCCTGGCGCGGCGCGCGGTTGGTCGAGCTCTTGAAGTGCATGTTGCCCAGGCCGCCCTTGCCGCCCTTGGCCACCAGCAGGCGGTCGCCATGGCGGGTCATGTCGCCGATCACCTCGTCGGTGTCGACGTTGATGACCACGGTGCCGACCGGCACGGTGATGACCAGGTCCTCGCCGCCCTTGCCATAGGCCTGCCGGCCCATGCCGTTCTCGCCGCGCTGCGCCTTGAAGATGCGCTCGTGGCGGAAATCGACCAGGGTGTTCAGGTTTTCGTCGGCGCGCAGCCAGACGCTGCCGCCATCGCCGCCGTCGCCGCCGTCCGGACCACCGAGCGGAATGAACTTCTCGCGGCGGAAACCGACGCAGCCATTGCCGCCGTTGCCGGCGATTACAGAGATTTCGGCTTCATCAACGAGTTTCATCTTGGTATCGCAAGGTTCTCAGAATTACTTCGGCCCGCAGCACCGGCGCGTCCTGCGCCGCGCCGGCGGCGCGGTACAGGCGCACGATGCGGCGGGGGTTGCCCTGCCCGTCGGGCAGGAAATACTGGTTGGAGACGCGGTATTCCACGCCCTCCAGCAGTTCCGCGTCGTCCAGCGGACGCCCCTGCGCATCGCGCGCCACGACCTGGCGGCGCTTGCGGACGGTGGCGCCATCGGGCGCGACGCTGGTGGATTCTTCCAGCTCGACCCAGCCGGATGGGCCAAGAGTCAAGCTTCTTTCAAAGTCCTCGCGGCCTTCGATGCCCGGCCGCCGGCCTTCATAGCTCAGGGTGCGCGTGGCGCCAGCATAGCGGACCTTGCCCTCGCCCATCGGCCAGTCCGGCTGCCCGCTGCCGGGCGGCGCCCGCAGCCAGATCCGCACCGCGGCCGGCGGCGACTGCCCGCCTTCGCCATAGGCCATGTGGACTCCCCAACCCTGGCTGCCGTCCCAGCTGAAAACCGTGGTGCGCAGCCAGCCCCCGGCATCGAAATCGCCACGGACACTGCTGCGTTCGACGCCTGCGGCGGCGGGCGGCGGCTGCCAGCCCTGCGGGTCGGCCAGCAGGGCCGGCAACTGCGGCGAACCTGGCGGCAGCGTCAGGGTATCGGCCTGCAACGATGCCAGCGGACCGCTCACCGCCAGGGTGGCGCGGTCGCTGGGAACATCGGCCGCGCATCCGGCGCAGGCCAGCAGGCCGGCCAGCAGGGCCGCAGCCCAATAACGGATCACCTTCCCTGACTCCTGCCCGCGCGCCAACCGGCGCATCATCTGGAAACGACAAGCCCCGCCGAAGCGGGGCTTTCGTCGGCGGCGCCCACGCCGTGGCCTGGGCGCCTGCGCGTGCGGGAGATCAGACTTCCGCGACGACGCTGACGGTGCGGCGCTTGTTCGGGCCCTTCACCGAGAACTCGACCTTGCCGTCGACCAGCGCGAACAGCGTGTGGTCACGGCCCAGGCCGACGCCGGCGCCCGGGTGGAACTGGGTGCCGCGCTGGCGCACGATGATGTTGCCGGCTTCGATGGCCTGGCCACCGAAGATCTTGACGCCCAGGTACTTCGGGTTGGAGTCGCGGCCGTTGCGCGAGGAGCCTACGCCCTTTTTATGTGCCATGACGGATTCTCCTTGGATTAGCCGGCGATGCCGGTGATTTCGATTTCGGTGTAGTACTGGCGGTGGCCCTGGCGCTTCATGTGGTGCTTGCGCCGGCGGAACTTGATGATCTTCACCTTGTCGGCGCGGCCGTGGGCCACGACCTTGGCGGTCACCGAAGCGCCCTTGAGGGCATCGCCGATCTTGATGCCGTCGGCGTCGCCGAGCATCAGGACGGTATCGAACTTGATCTCGCTGCCGGCTTCGGCTTCGAGCTTTTCAACGCGGAGGGTTTCACCCTGCGCGACGCGGTACTGCTTGCCGCCAGTTACCAGGACTGCATACATGGGATGTCTCTTCTGTAGTTATTCTTGGGATCTGCCCACCATCGAGGGCGGTCAGAAGCGGGATTTTACCGGCAGGCGGCTCCCCGGGTCAAGCCACCCCCAGGCCGGGAAACCATGCCCGGAAAGCGGCGGGAGCGCCCTTTTCCACGGCGAAGCCGCCCGAAAGGGGCGCGCACGGATGTGCGACATGAACAGCGGGCTGCGCCGCGCCCGCAGCCCGCGGATGCACGCTGGCAATTCCGGCAATTGCCCCCAAATCGCAAGCTCGCTAGGCTGATCGACTGCCGTCAGCTGCATCCCCTGCCCCCCTCCGCGCCCGCTCCCCGCTGGCCGCGGCCAAGAACGGACCACCCATGGCGATGGATTTCATCCGCATCCGCGGCGCGCGGACGCACAACCTCAAGAACATCGACCTCGACCTGCCGCGCGACAAGCTGATCGTGATCACCGGGCTGTCCGGCTCGGGCAAGTCCTCGCTGGCGTTCGACACCATCTATGCCGAAGGCCAGCGCCGCTACGTCGAATCGCTGTCGGCCTACGCGCGCCAGTTCCTGAGCGTGATGGAGAAGCCGGACCTGGACCACATCGAGGGCCTGTCGCCGGCGATCTCGATCGAGCAGAAGTCCACCAGCCACAACCCGCGCTCGACCGTGGGCACCATCACCGAGATCTACGACTACCTGCGCCTGCTCTACGCCCGCGTCGGCAGCCCGCGCTGCCCGGACCACGGCTACCCGCTGGAAGCGCAGACCGTCAGCCAGATGGTGGACCAGGTGCTGGCGCTCGACGGCGAGCAGCGCTGGATGCTACTGGCGCCGGTGATCCGCGAGCGCAAGGGCGAGCACGCGCAGGTGTTCGACCAGCTGCGCGCGCAGGGCTTCGTGCGCGTGCGCGTGGACGGCGAGCTGTACGAGATCGACGCGGTGCCGCCGCTGGCGCTGCGCCAGAAGCACACCATCGAGGCGGTGATCGACCGCTTCCGCCCGCGCGAGGACCTCAAGCAGCGGCTGGCCGAAAGCTTCGAGACCGCGCTCAAGCTGGGCGACGGCATGGCCACGGTGCAGTCGCTGGACGACGCGCAGGCGGTGCCGCAGCTGTTCTCGTCCAAGTACTCCTGCCCGGTCTGCGACTACGCGCTGCCGGAACTGGAGCCGCGCCTGTTCTCGTTCAATTCGCCGGTCGGCGCCTGCCCGGGCTGCGACGGCCTGGGCATGGCCGAGTTCTTCGACCCCGGTCGCGTGGTCGTGCATCCCGAGCTGTCGCTGGCCGCCGGCGCGGTGCGCGGCTGGGACCGCCGCAACGCCTATTACTTCCAGCTGATCGCCTCGCTGGCCAAGCACTACCGCTTCGACGTGGACGCGCCGTGGCAGTCGCTGCCGGAGGACGTGCGCCAGGCCGTGCTGTACGGCAGCGGCGAGGAGCAGATCACCTTCACCTACTTCACCGAGAACGGCGGCCGCAGCCAGCGCAAGCACCGCTTCGAGGGCATCATCCCCAACCTCGAGCGCCGCTACCGCGAGACCGAGTCGCCGGCGGTGCGCGAGGAGCTGGCCAAGTTCATCAGCGAGCGGCCCTGCCCCGAATGCAACGGCGCACGCCTGAACAAGGCCGCGCGCAACGTGTTCGTCGCCGACCGGCCGCTGCCGGAACTGGCGGTGCTGCCGATCGACGAGGCCAAGCGCTTCTTCGGCGAGCTGAGCCTGCCGGGCTGGCGCGGCGAGATCGCCACCAAGATCGTCAAGGAGATCAGCGAGCGGCTGGGCTTCCTGGTCGACGTCGGCCTGGACTACCTCACCCTGGAGCGCAAGGCCGACACGCTGTCCGGCGGCGAGGCGCAGCGCATCCGCCTGGCCTCGCAGATCGGCGCCGGCCTGGTCGGGGTGATGTACGTGCTCGACGAGCCGTCCATCGGCCTGCACCAGCGCGACAACGAGCGCCTGCTCGGCACCCTCACCCGCCTGCGCGACCTCGGCAATACGGTGATCGTGGTGGAACACGACGAGGACGCGATCCGCCTGGCCGACTACGTGCTGGACATCGGCCCCGGCGCGGGCGTGCATGGCGGCGAGATCGTCGGCCAGGGCACCCTGCAGGACCTGCTGGAGGCGCCGCGTTCGCTGACCGGCCAGTACCTGTCGGGCAAGCGCGCCATCGAGATCCCGGCGCGCCGGCACCGGCCGAACCCGAAGATGACGCTGCACCTGCGCGGCGCCAGCGGCAACAACCTCAAGGACGTGGACCTGGACATCCCGGCCGGCCTGCTGACCTGCGTCACCGGCGTGTCCGGCTCGGGCAAGTCGACGCTGATCAACGACACCCTGTTCTCGCTGGCCGCCAACGAGATCAACGGCGCCTCGCACCCGGTCGCGCCGTACCGGGAAGTCGATGGCCTGGACCTGTTCGACAAGGTGGTGGACATCGACCAGTCGCCGATCGGCCGCACCCCGCGCTCGAACCCGGCCACCTACACCGGCCTGTTCACGCCGCTGCGCGAGCTGTACGCGCAGGTGCCGGAAGCGCGTGCGCGCGGCTACGCGCCGGGCCGCTTCAGCTTCAACGTGCGCGGCGGCCGCTGCGAGGCCTGCCAGGGCGACGGCCTGATCAAGGTGGAGATGCACTTCCTGCCGGACGTGTACGTGCCCTGCGACGTCTGCCACGGCAAGCGCTACAACCGCGAGACGCTGGAGATCCTGTACAAGGGCTACAGCATCAACGACGTGCTGGAAATGACCGTCGAGGATGCGCTGAAGCTGTTCGAGCCGGTGCCCGCCATCGCCCGCAAGCTGGAAACGCTGGTGGACGTGGGCCTGAGCTACATCAAGCTGGGCCAGAGCGCGACCACGCTGTCCGGTGGCGAGGCGCAGCGCGTGAAGCTGTCCAAGGAGCTGTCGCGCCGCGACACCGGGCGCACGCTCTACATCCTCGACGAGCCGACCACCGGCCTGCACTTCCACGATATCGAGGCCCTGCTCGGCGTGCTGCACAAGCTGCGCGACGAAGGCAATACGGTGGTGGTGATCGAGCACAACCTGGACGTGATCAAGACCGCGGACTGGATCGTCGACCTCGGGCCGGAAGGCGGCCACCGCGGCGGCACCATCCTGGTCACCGGTACGCCGGAGGACGTGGCCGCGCACCCGGCGTCGTACACCGGCCAGTTCCTGGCCAGGATGCTGCCCTCCACCACGGCGCGCCCGGAGCAGCCCGCGGCCGTGGCCAACAAGCCCGACGCGCGGCCGCCGCGCAAGGAAAAACCCGTGAAGAAGGCGGCCGCGAAGAAGGCCGCCACCAGCAGGAAGAAGGTTTCGTGATGAGCACCGAACACAAGCAGCTGGCCCGCGTGCCGATCAGCGTGCGCTGGCGCGACATGGACTCGATGGGCCACGTCAACAACGCCAAGTACGTCTCCTACCTGGAGGAGGCGCGCGTGCGCTGGATGCTGGGCGTGGAAGGCGTGTCGATGAACGACCGCATCGCGCCGGTGGTGGCCAATACCAACATCAACTACCGCCTGCCGATCGTGTGGCCCAACGACATCGTCGTCGAGCTGTTCGTCGAGCGGCTGGGCAACAGCAGCGTGACCATCGGCCACCGCATCGTCGACCAGAAGGACGAGAACAGGCTGTACTCCGACGGCAACGTGGTGGTGGTGTGGATGGACACGCAGACCGGCAAAAGCGCACCGCTGCCGGACGCGGTGCGCGCCGCATCCACCTGAATTCGACAACAGGGTCTGCCATGCACGCGGTTTTCAGGAACCGGAAGTTCTGGAAGCGCGTCTTCCAGATCCTCACCTGGCTGTTGATCCTTGCCTTCATCAGCCATCCGGAACTGCGCCTGCTGGTCCCGCTGCTGGATTCGCTCGGCCTGGAACTGCTGCTGGGCCTGGCCGGCCTGCAGCTGCTCGATGTCTACCGGGAACGGGTCGCGCCCTGCACCGCGCTGTTCGTGCGGCGCGTGCTCCACCCGGCCGCCATCGCGGTGGTCGATGCCTTCGCCCATGGCACCACGCGGCCGCTCGGCCGCGTCCTCTGGAACCTGCTGCTGACCGGCAGCGGGTATGTCGGCACCGCGCTGGCGTTCAAGCTGGCCGCTTTCCACCGCGCGGCGCGGAACGCTGCCTGACCCGGCGACGTCGTTCCGGAATCCGCAAAGACGAAGGGGCCGCACCGCGGCCCCTCGTCGTTTCCGGCGCGGCAACGCGGCGTCAGTCTTCCAGCAGCGGCTTGCGCGGCATCTTCTCCTCGCGCATGGCGGCGTTGTAGACGAACGAGGCGACGATGGCCGCGGCCTGCTTCAGGTCTTCCGGCTCGGCGTGGTCCCAGGTATCCAGGTTGCTGTGGTGGACGTTGCTGAAGTAGTCCAGCCGGTCCTGGATGAACTGGAAGCCCGGCAGGCCGACGCGGTCGAAGCTGATGTGGTCGGTGCTGCCGGTATTGCGGGTGACCACGGTGGAGGCGCCGACGTCGTTGAACGGCTTCAGCCAGGCCTCGAAGATCGGCATCGCGGCGATGTTCTCCTGCGCGTAGATGCCGCGGAAGCGGCCCGAGCCGTTGTCCATGTTGAAGTACACGGAGAACTTCTCGTAATCGCGCAGCTTCTGCAGCGGGCCGGTCGGCTCGCGCAGCGAGGCCGGCAGCGCCTTCTGCGCCGGGTCGGTGGGCTCCGGATAGTGCGCGAAGTGCCGGGCCACGTAGGCCTGCGAGCCGATGAGGCCCTGCTCCTCGCCGCTCCACAGCGCCACGCGGATGGTGCGCCGGGGCTTGGCGCCCACCGCCTTGAGGATGCGCATGGCCTCCATCATCACCGCCACGCCGGCGGCGTTGTCTGCCGCGCCGGTGCCGGTGTGCCAGGAATCCATGTGCGCGCCCAGCATCACGATCTCGTCGGCCTTGCTGCTGCCGCGGATCTCGGCGATGGTGTTGTGGCCGGGCTGGTCGGTCTCGTCGGTGAAGCGCGCATCGACGTTGACCCTCAGCTTCACCGGCTGCTTGCGCTCGAGCGCGCGCGCCAGCTGGTTGTAGTGCTCGGCGATCATCGCCAGCTCGGGGATGCCCACCGGTTCGCCGGCCTTGCGCGAACCGCCGCCGCCGACGCGGATGATGCCGTTGTCCCAGCCGCTGATGCTGATGGACGCCAGCGCGCCCTCCTCGGCGAAGAAGGCATTGGTGGCGCGCACCAGTTCCTGGCGCTCGGCGTATTCCTTGAGCCGCTTCGCCCGCTCCTTGTCCGCGGATTTTGGAATGGTGAATTCCTGCAGCCCTTCCAGCGAGGTGGCGTCGTGGCGGTGCGAATCGGCCTCGGTGCCGCGCTTGTACTCGCGCGCGTCGCCCAGCAGCAGGATCCGGCCGCGCAGCTTGCCCTTGTATTGCTCCAGGTCGGCCAGCTTCTTGATGTCGACCTTGATCACCTCGCCTTCCACGGTGCCGCCGGTGCCCGGCGTCCACGCCTTGGGCAGCGCGTACAGCTGGGTCTGGCGCGGTTCCAGCATCTCCACGCTGGCCGACTCGAATTCCCAGCCACGGCCGAAGCCGTCGAAGGCCTCGTCATGCACGTTGACCAGGCCCCATTCGCCGAACTTCTGCCGGGTCCAGGCGTTGGCCTGGGCCATGGCCGGCGAGTTGGTCAGGCGCGGGCCGATGGATTCGGTGAGATGGGAGAACGTGTCCATCACCTGCGAACGGTGGAACGCTTCCTGGCGGATCTTGCCCACCATGTCCAGGTCCACCTGCTCGGCCGCGCCCGCGCCGCCGGCGAACGCCAGCCCCATGCCCAATACCAGCAAGCACCGCTTGATCATTACTTCCCCCGGCCCATGGCCACTCACGACAAAGGCCCGAGTCTAGCCAGCGCCGGGGGGCGGCCGAGCCGGCCAATGGTCATGGATGCGGTGAACGCGGCCCCGCTTTCCGCAGGAGCGGCTTCAGCCGCGACGGGAGCTTTATCGGGAGAGCATCTTCGCGGCTGAAGCCGCTCCTACGGCGTCGTTCCATCGCCGGCGGGGACCCGCACCGCGCGCTGCAGCGCCGGCTGCCACTGGCCCGGCCAGTCGCGGTCGTTGGCCACCTGCGCCTGCGCGCGGCTGGCCTCGAACGCGGTGAAATCCAGCTCCGCGATCGCCCAGCAGCGGCCATCGCCGGTCCGCGCCAGCACGCCGTCGTCCGGAAACCCGCGGTCCATCGGCGCATACACCGTCGCCTCGCCGGTGTTGACGTCCAGCGCCGGGCTCCATTCGGCCACGCCCGCGGTCACCGCCTGCGCCACGAACATGCGGTTCTCCAGCGCCCGCGCCAGGCAGCCCACGCGCACGCGGGTGGCGCCGGCCTCGGTGTCGGTGCAGCTGGGCACCACCAGCAGGCGCGCGCCGGCCTCATATTGCGCGCGCACCGGCAGCGGGAACTCGCTGTCGTAGCAGACCGCCACGGCGGCGCGGATGCCGTCGATCTCGAACACCTTCAGCGCATCGCCACCGTCGATCAGCCCGGTGGCCTTTTCGAAGCCGGTGAGCTGCAGTTTGTCCTGCCACAGGTGCGCGCCCTGCGGCGTCAGCCAGTCGCAGCGGTTGCGGTAGCGGCCACCGCCGGTGTCGAGCAGGAAGCTGCCGGCGACCACGTGCATGTCCAGTTCGCGGGCCAGGCCGGCGAACAGCTCCAGCCACGCCTGCCGGTAGCGCTGGAGGGCGGCCAGCGAGGCCGGCAGGTCGCGCTGGACGTGCGGCGCGAAGGTGGCCGCCAGCTCCAGCGACAGGTATTCCGGCAGCACCGCGATGCGCGCGCCGGCCGCCGCGGCTTCACCCAGTTCCTGGCGCTGGCGGTGCGCGAAGGCGTCGAAACCGGCTGGCGCGCCGATGCGGTAGCGGGCGACGGCGATCTTCATGCGGCCGGCTCCAGGGCGCGGGTCCAGAACGTGAGCGGATGCGACACCTCGCCGCGGCCGACCTCGTCCCAGCGCAGGTGCATGGTCATGCCCGGCTGCCGCGCATAGCCACGCCTGCGCCAGAACATGTCGTTGTCGCGGTGGCCGGTGGGCCGGCGCGGGTCGTCGCCGGCGCGGTCCACCGCGCAGAACGCGGTCATCGCGAAGCGCCCGAGCGCGCGCGCATGCGCCTCGCGCGCGTCGAAGAAGGCGTGGCCGATGCCGCGCCCGCGCCACGCCGGCAACAGCACCGACTCGCCGAAGTAGAACACCCGTGCCGGATCGATGCCGGCCGCCTCGAACGGCTGGCGGAAGGCCGGGCCGTCGTCGAGCAGCGGCAGCCCGGTGGAGGCGCCCACCACCTCGTCGCCGGCCCGCGCCACCACGCACACCGCATCGGGCGTGGCCGCGTAGGCGGCCAGGTAGTCGCGCTCGTAGTCCAGGCTGCCCTGGTAAAGGTAAGGCCAGTCGTTGAACACGCGGATGCGCAGGCGCGCCACGTCGTCCAGTACCGGCAGCAGGTCGGGACCGCGCAGGGCGGTGACGATGGGAGAAACGTCCATGGCGGAATTCTAGCGCCGCCCCGTACCCCAGCCGCAGCCGGCGAAGGCGCCGCCATCCTTGTCCGAAACGAGGCATTCCTCGCGGCCGTCGCGCTGGGCTCGGCGGCGCATCGGGCACAGCGGCGGCATGCGCCGCAGGGTCCTGGGTTCTTCCGGCGTGAGCAGCCGCGGCGTGGCGAAGCTGACATCCCACGAGCCCGGACACCGGTATGCGGCCGGCAGTTTGAGAGCGAAGGCCAGCCCCGTCGCCGCCAATACCGGCAGCAGCACGGCAATGGCCGGGACCTTGCCGTACCCCGCACCGATGGTAGCCGCGACGATCGCCAGTAGCGGCAGCGCGGGGCACGCCATGGCATGGGGGAGCGGCATCATGCCGCTCCCCATCCCGGCCTCAGTAGGCGCGTGCGCATCGCGCCGTTCCGGGCTCGCGCCACAGCAGCCACAGGCGCTGGTGCACGGCGTCGCACACCACCACCTGGCGCTGCCTCAACACCGCCCTGAAACACAGGCCGCGGCGGCCCAGCGCCTGCCAGCGGCCTACGCCGTCCAGCGCGGGCAGGCCTTCGGCGCCGCGCTGGCGGATCCGCTCCGCCAGCGCGCCGTCCAGTTGCAGGCGCAGACAGCCGTGGCGCGCGGCCGTGCCCAGTCCCAGCGCAGCCAGCGGCGAAGCGGACCAGCCGGCGCCCTGCTCCAGCCGCAGCACCGCCCCGGCCAGGCCCGGCGGCAGCAGTCGCCGCAGCCGCCGGATCACTCGTGCATGCAGTCGCATCGCGTTCACCGCAGGCCGCTGCCGACGTCGTACCAGTCCACCCGGCGGGTGATCCACATGATCGCCGCCAGGATCCCGAACAGCAGCAGCGAGCCCATCAGCAGCGCGTTGTTCTCCGAGGCCAGCAGCACGTAGAGGACGCCGTACAGCAGGGTCAGCAGCGTGGCGAAGCCCAGGCCGCGCTTCCAGCTGTGCAGCGCGCCGCTCAGGTAGAAACCCTGCAGGCCGATGCAGGCCGCCGCCGACACCAGGTAGGCCTGCCAGAAGGCGATGTGCTCGGACAGGCTCAGCAGCAGCAGGAAGAAGATCGCCAGCGCCAGGCCGACCAGCAGGTACTGCAGCGGGTGGATCTTCAGCCGCTTGATCAGTTCGAACAGCACGAAGCCGACGAAGGTCAGCAGCACGAACAGGATGCCGTACTTGCTGGCGCGGTCGGCCTGCGTATACACGTCCACCGGGTCGACCAGCGCCACCTCCAGCGTCTCCACGCCGCCGGCCTCGCTGCGCAGGCTGCGGCGCAGCTGTTCCTGCGCGGCCGAGGCCAGCGAGGACACCGCCCAGTCGGCCTTGAAGCCGGCATCGTCGATGCTGCGCTCGTTGGGCAGGAAGCTGCCGCCGAACAGCGGATGCGGCCACGGCGAGGACAGCGCCACGCGGGTGTCGTCGCCCACCGGCACCACCGACAGCGAACGCGTGCCGTCCAGCACGAACTCCAGTTCGACCCTGCGTCCTTCGGCCAGGGTGCCCTGGCGTGGATCGGCCAGCGGCAGCAGCGTGGCATGCAGCCCCTTGGAGGTGCGCTCCAGCGCCCGCGCGCCGGCCTGCAGCGGCAACGCGCGCCCGTCCACGCGCAGGTTCGGCGTGCCGACCAGGCCGCGCACGTCGGCGATGCCCAGCGCCAGGTAGGGCTGGCCGTAGACACGGCCGGGCACGGCGGCATAGGCGGTGTCGGCGAACTCGGCCTGCAGGCGCGCGTGCCAGCTGTACACCGGCACCCGGAACAGGCCGACGCGGCGCTCGTCCGGGCGCATCTCGCCCTGCACGCGCAGCTGCCGCGGCATCTGCAGCTCGTAGCCGTGCTCGGTCTGCAGTTCGGTCTTGCGCATGCCCGCCTCGACCACCTCGACCTCGCGCTGCTGCGTCCACGGCAGCACCCGCACCGGGCCGATCAGCGACTGCGCGCCGGCACGGCTCTGCGCGACCCGTTCGATGGCCTGGTCGCGGTAGCGCTCGCGTTCGCCGATCGTGCCGCGGATCAGCATCAGGGGAATCAACAGCAGCAACACCAGCCCGCCGACCACGGCGAAGCGCAACAGCAGTTTCAGGGAAGTCATGGCCCGTCCTCGTGTGGAAACGGGCACAGCGTGGCGGTGCCGGATGTGCGCGGTTTGTGGCGAATTTGAAGTGGGCGTGAAGCGACCGGCGCCCGCGGCGATGACCGTGGCCGGTTGCGGATACCTGCCGCGGCATAGTATGAATCCGCGTTGCCCCGCCGCCCGGCATTCACCGGCTGCGCCGCCATCCCCGAAGGAACCCCACGTGCTGCATGCCAGGTCGCGTACTTCGCTGATCCACCGGCTGTCCCTGAGCATATGGGGCCTGTTCCTCGCCCTCCTCCTGCTGCTTTCCGCGTTCGGCTACCTGGCCATGCGCGTGGTGACCGACCGCGTCGTGCCGATGGTGGCGCAGCGCACCGTCGACCTGCGCGCGCGCGCCAACGAAGGCCAGTTCCTGCAAGCCGAGCAGAGCGTGCTGCGCCTGCAGCGCGAGCTGCTGTGGCGGCTGGACCATGCCGACCGCGACGCCACCCTGGCGCGCTTCGACCGCCTGTTCGCGCGCAGCGCCGACGGCCTGTGGCGGCTGCAGCCCGCGCAGCTGGATCCCGAACGCGCGCCCACCCTGTACCTGCATCAGCCGCCACAGGGACTGGACGAATCGACGCGGCTGCGCGCGGTGGTCGCCTACGACCTGCTGCGCGAACAGGGCCCGGCGCTGGTGCCGCCGTTCTTCTCGGTGTACATGGACTTCGTCGAGGACGGGCTGATGGTCTATGCCCATGGCATGGACTGGGGCAGCCGGGCCGATGCCAGCGCCAGCAATGCCGGCTACCCGACGATGCAGGGCTCGGACCCGCGCCGCAACCCGCAGCGCGGCGTGTTCTGGACGCCGGTCTACCTGGACCGCCAGGCCGACACCTGGATGGTGTCGGTGATCAAGCCGCTGGACTGGCAGGGCCGCTGGGTCGGCACGCTCGGCCACGATGTCTCGGTGCAGAGCCTGATCGACCGGGCCGCCGATGCCGATGGCGCCGTGGTGCAACTGGTCATGGGCGCGGACGGCGCGCTGATCGCGCATCCGCAGTTCCGCAGCCGCATCGCCGCCGCCGACGGCCAGCTGAAGCTGTCCGCGCTCGACGACCCGCTGCTGGCACAGGTGCACGGCATGATCGCGTACGCCCGCGCCGACAGCGGCGTGGGCCGCTCGCCGGACGGCAGCCACTGGGTGGCGTGGTCGAAGATCCACGGTCCCGGCTGGTACCAGGTATTCCTGCTGCCACAGGCGCGGGTGGACCAGGTGCTGATGTGGGGCCTGCTGGCGGTTTCCGGCTTCGGCATCCTCGGCCTGCTGCCGGCCATGTGGCTGCTGCGCCGCCGGGTGGGCTCGCTGTTCGCGGTGCCGCTCAGGCGCCTGACCCAGGCGGTGGACGAACTGAGCCAGGGCCGCGAGCCCAGGCCGATCGCGATGCAGGGCAACGACGAGCTCGGGCACCTGGCCGACGCGTTCGACGACATGGTCGAGGAACTGGTGCAGCAGCGCGCCCTGCAGTTCGCGCATGCGCAGGCGCTGCAGACCGAGATCGACGAACGCCGCCAGTTCATGACCCGGCTGGAGGAGGAACGCGCGCGCCTGCTGGCGCTGCTGGGCGCGATGAACCTGGGCATCCTGTTCGTCGGCGAGGAGAACCGCGCCACCTACTGCAACGCCGCCTTCCTGGCCATGTGGGACTTCCCCGAGGGCATCACCGTGGTCGGCAGCACCACCGACCAGTGGCTGGAGGCCTCGCAGCGGCTGATGATCGACCCGCAGGAATTCCGCCGGCACCTGGACGAGGCCGCGGTCTCGCCCGAGCTGCACAAGCGCCTGGAAATCCGCCTGCACGACGGCCGCATCGTCATGCACGACGCCTACCCGGTGCGCGACGCGCAGGACCATCTCATCGGCCGCCTGTGGGTGCAGGAGGACGTCACCCACGAGCGCCAGACCGCCGAGCAGCTGGTACGGCTGGCGCAGCACGATCCCTTGACCGGCCTGTACAACCGGCGCCGCTTCGAGGACGAGCTGGCGCGCTTCTTCCACGCCGCCGAACGCACACCGAGCCAGACCGCGCTGCTGTTCTTCGACCTGGACGAGTTCAAGTACATCAACGACACCTTCGGCCACCGCGCCGGCGACTCGGTGCTCAACCGCATGGCGGTCGAGATCCGCGCCCTGGTGCGCAGCGGCGAGACCCTGTTCCGGCTGGGCGGCGACGAGTTCGCCGTGCTCATGCCGCAGGCCAGCCTGGACGACGCCCAGCACCTGGCCGAACGCATCGTGCTGCGCATCGCGCAGACGCCGCTGTGCCTGCACGAGCACACCGTGCGCCTGACCACCAGCCTGGGCATCGCCCACTTCCCTACCCATGCCGACAACGCCGAGGACCTGGTCGCCCACGCCGACGCGGCGATGTACCAGGCCAAACACACCGGCAAGAACCGCTGGAACATCTACCGCCCCGACCGCGACAGCTCGCGGGAAATGGCCACCCGGCTGGCCTGGAACGACCGCATCGCGCGCGCGCTGGAACACGACCTGCTGCGCCTGCATTTCCAGGGCGTGCACCACGCCGGCGATGGCCGTCTGGCGCACCTGGAAGCGCTGATCCGCATGGAGGACGAAGCCAACCCCGGCCAGTTCATCATGCCCGCGCAGTTCATCGAGCCGGCGGAGAAGAGCGGCAAGATCCTGGAGATCGACCGTTGGGTGATCGGCGAGAGCATCCGCCTGCTGGCCACGCACCCGCAGCTGCCGGCCATCGCCGTCAACATCTCCGGGCGCTCCTTCGACGACCCCGAACTGCCGGCCTGGATCGGCGGCCAGCTGCGCCGCCATCATGTCGCGCCGCGGCGCCTGCTGGTGGAACTGACCGAAACCTCGGCGGTCTCGGACATGGGCGACGCGGCGCGTTTCATCGCCGCGCTGCGCGACACCGGCTGCCCGATCTGCCTGGACGATTTCGGTACCGGCTTCTCCTCGTTCGCCTACCTCAAGAACCTGCAGGCCGACGTGCTCAAGATCGACGGCATGTTCATCCGCGGCCTGCCCAGCGAGCACGACAACCAGGTGTTCGTGCGCGCCATCATCGAGGTGGCGCATGGCATGGGCAAGCTGACCGTGGCCGAGTTCGTCGAGGACGAAGCCACGCTGCAGATGCTGCGCGGCATGGGCGTGGACATGGTGCAGGGCTACCACCTGGACAGGCCGCGCGCCGACCATCCGGCCTTCGCCGACCCTGCACCGCCGCACGGCGGCGCATCACCGCCGGTGTAGAGGCCGGGCCCGCCCCGCACGAAGCGTTCCCGGCGCAGCCCGCGCCGGGCAGGCCCGCCATCTACGTCATCGGCAACCACAGGCTCGCCGCCGCACCGCCTTCCACGCGGTTGCGCAGGCGCGCGTGCCCGCCATGCAGGCGCGCCACCTCGGCCACGAACGGCAGGCCCAGCCCCGAACTGCGCTGCCCGCTGCGGGGGCGCGCCAGCGAATAGAAACGCTCGAAGACCCGCTCGAGCGCATAGTCCGGCACGCCCGGCCCCTGGTCGGACAGCTCCACTTCCCAGCCCCCGTTTTCCGCGCCCAGCCGCAGGCCGATCCAGCCGCCTTCCGGCGAGAACGCGATGGCGTTGTCCAGCAGGTTGACCAGCGCCTGGCGCAGCAGGAACGCATCGCCCTGCACCGGCGCATGCGCGGGCAGCCCGCAGTGCAGCGACAGGCGCGCGGCCTGCAGCCGCGGCCCGGCGTCCTCGGCGAGCTGCCGGCACAGCGCCGCCAGGTCCACCGTGGTGCGCCGCTGCAGCCAGCCGTGCTGTTCCACTTCGGCCAGCCGCAGCAGCTGGTCGATGGTCTCGGTCAGGCGCCGCTCCTGCTGGACGATGTTGGCGGCGAAACGCTGCCGCTCGGCTTCGGGCAGCGGCTCCTGCAGCAGTTCGGCAGCGCCGCGGATCGCCGCCAGCGGGCTCTTCATCTCGTGCGTCAGCGACTGCACGTACTGCTCGACGTAGGCCTTGCCCTCGAGCTTGCGGCGCATGGTTTCCAGCGCGCGGCCGAGGTCGCCGATCTCGTCGCCGCGCGGTTTCGGCGGCGGCACCGGTTCGCCGGCGCTGACCGCCTTGGCATAGCGGCTCAACCCGCCGATGCCGCGCGCCAGCCACCAGGTCATCAGCAGCCCGATCAGCGCCGCCGAGCCGATCAGCCATGCGCCGCGCGCGACGATGGCGCGCTGGCTGGCGGTGATGAACGGCTCGATGCTGTCGTTGGGCTGGGCCAGGGTCAGCACGCCGATCAGGGTGCGCCCGTCGGCCGGGTTGTAGACCGGCGCGGCCACGTGCATGACCGTGCTGTCCGCGTCGCCCGGCGTACCCGGGCTGGAACGCGCGCCGTACTGGCCACGCAGGGTGCGGTAGACGTCGTTCCAGCGCGAGTTGTCGCGGCCCACGTCCTGCCCGCGCGAGTCGTAGACGACGATGCCGCGCGCGTCGGTCACGGTGACGCGGTAATCGATGCTGCGTTTGGGGAAGCGCCACACCATCGCGCGCGGGTCGCGGCGCTGCGCGGTCGCCATCTGCGCGGCGAAGCGGCCGTCGGCGATGCGCCCGGCCTTCAGGTCCGGCCCGGCCATCACCGCCAGCACGTTGGCCGCGTCGACCAGGGTCGACTCCATCGCCTGGCGCACGCCCGGCTTGACCTCGTCGACGAACACCCGCATCACGAAGAACGCGGCGATGCCGACGATGAGGAAGAAGCCGAGGAAGAGTTTCAGGCCGAGGCGCATTTATCGCCGCCTTCGTTTCTGGAGCAAAGGCTTTCGCTCCCCTTTGGGGAGCGAGTTACTTCTCTTTGCTCGTGCAAAGAGAAGTAACCAAGAGAAAGCACGCCCCTGCCTCCGCGCCCGATGCGCAAGCGCATCGGGTCCACTCCGCCGGCGGGATTTTTCTACGCGACATCCCTGTCGCGTAGAAAAACGACGTGCATCCATGCACGTCGCCCTTCGGGTTTTTCCCGCCGGCTCCGTCGCTGCGGAAGGGGATTCTGAAAGGCAAAAGCAGCTGACGCTATTCCGCCGCTCTTGGCTGCCATCGTCCAGCATTGCCTTCCGGCAGGTGCCGCGACTGTGCTTTTGCTCTTGGATTCTGACTTCCAATGGCCGTAAAGCGAGCCGAGTACCGCAGCGGCCCGAGGAGTGAACATGCGCACACGTCTGAATGAAGCGCGCTGTGCGTCGTCTCCCTGGCCCGCAAGGAGCACAGGGCACCGATGCTGCTTGATCGCATCGGCTCGCGTCCGGCCCGTGCTTTGCCCTGGCTGCTTCCCTTTGCACAGGCAAAGAGAAACAACCCGCGCTTCGAAGGGCGGCGAAAGCCTTTGATCTTCCGCAATCAGACATCCAGCGCATACCCCACGCCCCGGTGCGTGCGGATCGGATCCTCCTCCGCCCCCGCCGCACGCAGCTTCGCGCGCAGGGTCTTCACGTGCGTGTCCACCGTGCGGTCGGCGCTGTCGCTGGCGTGGTCCCAGCCGCGCTCCATCAGCTGCGCGCGGCTGAGGATCGCCCCCGGCCGCTGCAGCAGCGCCGCCAGCAGCGCGTACTCGTAGCGGGTCAGGTCCAGCGGCGCGTCGCGGTAGCGCACCCGCCGTCCCTCGCGGTCGATCGCGAAGGCGCCCTGCCGTACCCAGCCCGGCTCGGCCGCGGCCGGCTGCGCCGGCCGGCGCAGGCGCGCACGCACCCGCGCCACCAGTTCGCGCGGCGAGAACGGCTTGCCCACGTAGTCGTCCGCGCCCAGCTCCAGGCCCAGCACCCGGTCGAACTCGTCGTTGCGCGCGGTGAGGAAGATCACCGGCACCTGGCTGAACGTACGCAGCTGGCGGCAGACCTCGAAGCCGCCCACGTCGGGCAGGCCCACGTCCAGCACCACCACGTCGATGCCGCCCTGGCGCAGCCGTTCCAGCGCCTGCCGCCCCAGCGCGCAGTGCTCGGCGGCGTGGCCTTCGCTGCGCAGCGCGTACAGGACGGTATCGGCAATGGCGGCCTCGTCTTCGACGACGAGCACGCGGGCGGGCTGTTCGGACATGGCGCCAGCATAGCCGCCCCGGGGCGGCGCCCGTACACTGCGCCGATGAACTACCGCCACGCCTTCCACGCCGGCAACCACGCCGACGTGCTCAAGCACATCGTCCTGCTCGCCCTGATCGACGCGCTCAGGCGCAAGGACGCGCCGTTCTTCGTGCTCGACACCCACGCCGGCCGCGGCCGCTACCTGCTGTCGGCCGAGGAAAGCCGCAGGACCGCCGAGGCCGACGAGGGCATCAGCCGGCTGATGGCCGCGCCCGCCCTGCCGGAAGTGATCGAGCGCTACCTGCGCGCGATCCAGGCCAACAACCCGGTGGGCGGGCTGGTCGCCTACCCCGGCTCGCCGCTGCTGGCCGCCCAGGCCCTGCGCGAGCAGGACCGGCTGGCCGCCTGCGAGCTGCAGCCGGAGGAAGCGGCGGCGCTGAAGGAGCTGTTCGCCCGCGACCGCCGCGTGCAGGTGCTGGCCGCCAACGGCTACGACAGCATCCGCGCCCTGCTGCCGCCCAGGGCCGGCGCCGCGAAGATCGGCCGCGCCCTGGTGCTGATCGACCCGCCCTACGAGGCGCAGGACGCCGAATACCCGCAGATCATCGCCACCGTGCGCGAGATCCTGGCGCGCATGCCGCAGGCCCAGTGCGCGGTGTGGTACCCGATCAAGCAGCGCCGCAGCCTGCTGCCGTTCTTCCGCAAGGCGGCCGCGCTGCCGGTGAAGTCGGCGCTGCTGGCCGAGCTGATGGTGCGCCCGGACGACTCGCCGCTGCGACTGAACGGCAGCGGCATGCTGCTGCTCAACCCGCCTTGGCAGTTCGACCAGGCGCTGGCCCCGGCGCTGCCGGTGCTGCAGCGCGAACTGGGCGAAGCCGGCGCCTCCACCCGCCTGGAGTGGCTCAAGAACGGGGATTGAGCCCGCCGGCCACGGACCACCGCAGCAGGCGGCAAGGGCCGCGCCGCGGGGTTCTTCCGGTCCCGCCCGGCCGCGGCAGGTGGTCCTACGGCTGCGGAAATCCACTGCGCCCGGCCTGTCGCCGCGGTTGAATCGCGTTCACAGAACCTCACGCTGCAGGTGCAAGAATCGGCGGACTCTGGAGGAACCGCAGTCATGGCTACCCGCAACCGCATGCCCCCGTGGCATGAAAACTTCAAGGCTCCCAGCGGCCGCGAACTGCTCATCCGCCCCATCCGCCCCGAGGACGGCGCTCCGCTGCAGGGCGCGTTCGCGCTGTTCGGGCCGGAAGAAGTACGCGACCGCTTCCTGCAGGCCGTGGACGTGCTGTCGGACGAAACCGCGCAGCGCCTGACCCACCCGAATCCAAAAACCGAAATCTCGCTGGTCGCGGCCGAGCCGCTGCCGCCGGGCGAGGCCGTGGTCGGCGCGGTGGCGCGGGCCTCGATCATTCCCGGCACCCGCGACGCCGAGTACGCCATCCTGGTCAGCCGCTTCCTCGCCGGCCAGGGCCTGGGCCGGCAGCTGATGCGCAAACTGGTCAAATGGGCCCGCGGCAAGTACCTGGACCGCATGTACGGCGACATCGCCCAGGACAACGAACCGATGCTGCAGCTGGCCGGCTCGCTGGGCTTCAAGCAGGTGCCGCACCCGTCCGGCACGCCGGGCCTGGTGCGGATGGTGCTGGAACTGGGCAGCTGAGGGCCCGGACGCGGCACCGCGTTGCGCCCGCCATCATGCCCGGCGGGCGCCCTTCAGCCCATCGCATCGCACCGCTCCTGCCGCTTCCTCCGCGCGCTCCCCGCCCGCCGCCGCTTCGCCACCGGCGACCCGGGGCTTCCCTCGTGGTGGATCCGTGCAGCGCCGACCACTGGCCGGCACCCGTGATGGCACTGATTCCCGGACTTGCCGGCCGCCGGCCGGCACTGCGGTAAAATCCGCGGTCTCATGCCGCATCACGCCCCCTATCCCGTTCCGCCGCTGCCCCGCGCGGGCCAGCTCCGCGCCTGGTGGCGCGCCCCCGCATCGACCAGCGCGCTGGCCTGGCACGTGGCCCGCGCCGCGCAGGCGCACACCGCGCCGCTGCTGCTGGTCACCCGCGACAACCACGGCGCGCACCAGGCCGTCGCCGACCTGCAGACCCTGCTGGGCGGCGACGCGGCGCTGCCGGTGGTGCCGTTCCCGGACTGGGAAACCCTGCCCTACGACCAGTTCAGCCCGCACCCGGACATCATTTCCCAGCGCCTGGCCGCGCTGCACCGGCTGCCGGCGCTCGCGCGCGGCATCGTGGTGGTGCCGGTGCAGACCCTGCTGCAGCGGCTGGCGCCACTGAGCTACATCGTCGGCGGCAGTTTCGACCTGGCGGTCGGCCAGCGCCTGGACATGGACGCGGAGAAGCGCAGGCTGGAAAGCGCCGGCTACCGCAACGTGCCGCAGGTGATGGATCCGGGCGATTTCGCCGTGCGCGGCGGCCTGCTCGACGTCTACCCGATGGGCGCCGACGCACCGCTGCGCATCGAACTGCTGGACGAGGACATCGACTCGATCCGCGAATTCGACCCCGAATCGCAGCGTTCGCTGGACAAGGTGGGCGCGGTGAGGATGCTGCCCGGCCGCGAAGTGCCGATGGACGAGGCCGCCCTGGCGAAGGTACTGGCCACGCTGCGCGAGCGCTTCGACGTGGATACCCGCCGCAGCCCGCTCTACCAGGACCTGAAGGCCGGCGTGCTGCCCTCGGGCATCGAGTATTTCCTGCCGCTGTTTTTCAACAGAACCGCCACGCTGTTCGACTACCTGCCCGAGGGCTTCCTGACCGTGGTCGCGCCCGGCGTGGGCGAAGCGGCCGATGCGTTCTGGGCGCAGACCCGCAGCCGCTACGAACAGCGCCGTCACGACATCGAACGGCCGCTGCTGCCGCCGGAGGAGATCTACCAGTCGCCGGACAGCCTGCGCGAGCAGTTCAACCGGCAGCCGCGCGTGGAAGTGTGGCCGGCCGACCACCCGCGTATCGCCGAGGCGCAGGCACTGGGCGACCAGCCGCTGCCGCCGTTGCCGGTGGCGGCCAAGGACGCGCCGGCCGGGCAGGCGCTGAAATCCTTCCTCGACCACTACCCCGGCCGGGTGCTGGTCGCCGCCGATTCGCCGGGCCGCCGCGAGGCGCTGCTGGAAGTGCTGCAGGCCGCCGACCTGCGGCCGCCGGTGGTGCCGGGCCTGCCGGCCTTCCTGGCCGACGACGCGCCGCGCTTCGCCATCACCGTGGCGCCGCTGGACGACGGCTTCGCCCTGGCCGAGCCGGCGCTGGCGGTGCTCACCGAGCGCCAGCTGTTCCCCGAACGCGCCGGCCAGCCGCGCCGCACGCGCCGCGCTGGGCGCGAGCCGGAAGCGATCATCCGCGACCTCGGCGAGCTGACCGAAGGCGCGCCCATCGTGCACGAGGACCACGGCGTCGGCCGCTACCGCGGGCTGATCGCGATGGACGTCGGCGGCATGCCCGGCGAGTTCCTCGAAATCGAGTACGCCAAGGGCGACCGCCTGTACGTGCCGGTGGCGCAGCTGCACCTGATCAGCCGCTACTCCGGCGCCTCGCCGGAAACCGCGCCGCTGCATTCGCTGGGCGGCGAGCAATGGGCCAAGGCCAAGCGCAAGGCCGCCGAGAAGGTGCGCGACGTCGCCGCCGAACTGCTGGAGATCCAGGCGCGGCGCCAGGCCCGCGCCGGCCTGGCGCTGGACATCGACCGCGCCATGTACGAGCCGTTCGCCGCCGGTTTCCCGTTCGAGGAAACGCCCGACCAGCTGGCCGCGATCGAAGCCACCCTGCGCGACCTGCAGTCCAGCCAGCCGATGGACCGCGTGGTCTGCGGCGACGTCGGCTTCGGCAAGACCGAGGTCGCCGTGCGCGCCGCCTTCGCCGCCGCCAGCGGCGGCAAGCAGGTCGCCGTGCTGGTGCCCACCACCCTGCTGGCCGAGCAGCACTACCGCAATTTCCGCGACCGCTTCGCCGATTACCCGCTCAAGGTGGAAGTGCTGTCGCGCTTCAAATCCACCAAGGAGATCAAGGCCGAGCTGGACAAGGTGGCCGAAGGCGGCATCGACGTGATCGTCGGCACCCACCGCCTGCTGCAGCCGGACGTGAAATTCAAGGACCTGGGCCTGGTCATCGTCGACGAGGAGCAGCGCTTCGGCGTGCGCCAGAAGGAAGCGCTCAAGGCCATGCGCGCCAACGTGCACCTGCTCACGCTCACCGCCACGCCGATCCCGCGCACGCTCAACATGGCCATGGCCGGGCTGCGCGACCTGTCGATCATCGCCACGCCGCCGCCCAACCGGCTGGCGGTGCAGACCTTCGTCACCCAGTGGGACAACGCGCAGCTGCGCGAGGCGTTCCAGCGCGAGCTGTCGCGCGGCGGCCAGCTGTACTTCCTGCACAACGACGTGGAGAGCATGGGCCGGATGCAGCGCGAGCTGTCCGAGCTGGTGCCCGAGGCGCGCATCGGCATGGCCCACGGCCAGATGCCCGAGCGCGAGCTGGAGAAGGTGATGCTGGATTTCCAGAAGCAGCGCTTCAACGTGCTGCTGGCCAGCACCATCATCGAATCGGGCATCGACATCCCCAACGCCAACACCATCATCATCAACCGCGCCGACCGCTTCGGCCTGGCCCAGCTGCACCAGCTGCGCGGCCGCGTCGGCCGTTCGCACCACCGCGCCTACGCCTACCTGGTGGTGCCGGACAAGCGCTCGATCACGCCCGACGCGCAGAAGCGGCTGGATGCCATCGCCTCGATGGACGAGCTGGGCGCCGGCTTCACTCTGGCCACGCACGACCTGGAGATCCGCGGCGCCGGCGAACTGCTCGGCGAGGACCAGAGCGGGCAGATGGCCGAGGTCGGTTTCAGCCTGTACACCGAACTGCTGGAGCGCGCGGTGCGTTCCATCAAGGCCGGCAAGCTGCCCGACCTGGACGCCGGCGAGGAAGTGCGCGGCGCCGAGGTCGAGCTGCACGTGCCGGCGCTGATTCCGGAAGACTACCTGCCCGACGTGCATACCCGCCTGACCCTGTACAAGCGCATCAGCTCCGCGCGCGACAGCGCCGCCCTGCGCGAGCTGCAGGTGGAGATGATCGACCGCTTCGGCCTGCTGCCGGACGCGGTCAAGCACCTGTTCGCCATCGCCGAGCTCAAGCTGCAGGCCAACGCGCTGGGCATCCGCAAGCTGGAACTGGGCGGGAACGGCGGCCGCATCGTGTTCGAAGCCAAGCCGGACATCGACCCGATGGCGGTGATCCAGCTGATCCAGAAGCAGCCGAAGCTGTACCAGATGGACGGCCCGGACAAGCTGCGCATCAAGCACCCGCTGCCGGAAGGCGCGGACCGCTTCAACGCCGCGCGCGCGCTGCTGGCCACGCTGCGGCCGGCGTGAGCGCATGTGAGGTTTGCCAGGAACGGGGGCGGCGGGGACAATGGCCGCCCTCTTCCCGGCCAGCCCGCCATCAGCGCGGTACGGCGCCCCATGTTCCCGATTCCCCCGGCCCCGGGCCTGTCCCTTCCGCCTGAAAACGACCGCTGCGGCATCGCCGTGCTCGCCGCCGCGCTGGACGAGCGCGACAGCTACACCGACCAGCACTGCGACCGCGTTTCGCTGCTGGCGCACGCGCTGGGCGAGCGTTGCGGACTGTCCGGCGCGCGGCTGGAGCAACTGGCGCTGGCCGCGCGCTTCCACGACGTCGGCAAGATCGGCATCCGCGACGACGTGCTGCTGCACCCCGGCCGCCTGGACGAAGCGCGCATGCGCAAGATGCGCACCCATCCCGAACGCGGCGCGCGGTTGTTCGCGGCCACCGGCCGCGACGATGCCGCCGCCGTGGCGCGGCTGATCCTGCACCACCACGAGGCATGGGACGGCAGCGGCTATCCGCACGGCCTGCAGGGCGAGGACATTCCGCTGGAGGCGCGCATCCTGGGCATCGTCGATGGCTACGACGCGCTGACCTCGCAGCGTCCCTACCGCGGGCCGCTGGATGCCGACGACGCCCTGGCCGTGCTCGACCGCGAAAAGCACCGGCGCATCGACGCACGGCTGTTCGGCGAGTTCCGCGGCCTGCTGCGCGGGCGCGCTTCGACGGCGCTCTGACCGGGCGCTATCGGCACGGAATCGCCGTACAGCGGCGCGGGCGGATGCCCCTGCGACAGGGTGCGGGCGAAAGCTGGTGTAGGCTCTCCCCCGGCAAGGCTGCAGAAGACGCGGACGGATGGCGGACAAGGAACGGTTGTTCGATCTGGCGAGCGAACGCGGCGTCCTCAGGACGGGAATCGCGGTCGGCTTCGTGATTTCGGCGCTGGGGATCGGCTTCGGGCTCGCGTCCGGATCGTTCTCGATCATGTTCGACGGCTTCTATTCGCTCGTCGACCTCGGCATGAGCGGCCTTTCGCTGATGGTCGTCAACCTCATCACCGCGCACGCGGTGTCGAGGGACCTGCCGCGCCGGCTGCGCGAGCGTTTTTCGATGGGGTTCTGGCACCTGGAGCCGATGGTGCTCGGCTTGAACGGGATCCTGCTGATGAGCGTCGCGCTGTACGCGCTGTTCAACGCGGTCAGCAGCCTTCTCGCCGGCGGCCGCGACCTGGCGTTCGGCGTCGCCATCGTCTACGCCGTGATCACCATCGTGCTCGGCGGCACCATCGCGCTGGTCGAGATACGCGCCAACCGGAAGATCGATTCGGATTTCGTCCGCCTCGACATATCGGGCTGGGTCATGTCCACGGGCATAACGGCCGCGCTGCTGGTGGCGTTCTGCATCGGCTACTTCATCCAGGGCACCCGCTACGCCTGGCTGTCGCCCTACGTCGACCCCGCCGTCCTCGCGCTGGTCTGCCTGGCCATCCTTCCTGTGCCGTTCGCTACCGTGCGGCGCGCGCTGTCGGACGTGCTGCTGATGACGCCCGACAGCCTCAGGGAGCATGTCGAGCAGGTCGCCGCGGCGTTCGTGGAAAAGCACGGGCTGGCGTCCTATCGCGCCTACACGGCGCGGGTGGGCCGCTCGAACGTCATCGAGCTGCATTTCATCGTGCGCGACGGCGACGACCGCGCAATGAGCGCATGGGACGCGCTGCGCGACGAGGTCGGCACGGCGATCGGCCAAGAGGGGCCACATCGATGGCTGACCGTGGTGTTCACCGGCGACACCCGGTGGGCCGAATAGGCTGCGCGGGCATGGATGCCGCGCGCTTCCACACCGTCGGCAGCATCGGCGTCCGCGACGACGTGCTGCCGCATCCCGACCCCGGCCGCGTTCGAGCGCAGCAAGCACCCGCGGCTTGATGCGCGGCGGGTCCCGGCGGCCTGGGCGCGCGCGCCGCCCCGGCGCTCACAGCACCGGCGACATCATCGCCACCGCGTTCTGCACCAGCCGCGTGGCGAACGACCAGGCATCGACCTGTTCGGCCGTCACCGGCACCGACACGGACAGGTATTTTTCCTGGCGCCGGCGGATCGCCGCGGTGACGCCCGCGTCGGCCAACAGCAGGCTGTTCTCGAAATTGAGTTCCAGGCTGCGCCGGTCGATGTTGGCCGAGCCCACCAGGCTGATGGCGCCATCGACGGTCAGCGACTTGGCGTGCAGCAGGCCCAGCGGATATTCGTGCACCTCCACGCCGCTGCGCAGCAGGTCGGCATAGGCGCTGCGGCTGGCCTGCCCGACCAGCCACGAATCGTTGCGGCGCGGGAGCAGCAGTTTCGTGCTTACCCCACGTCGCGGCGCGGCGCACAGCGCGCGCAGGATGGATTCGTCGGGCACGAAGTACGGCGTGGTGATCACCAGCTCGCGGCGCGCGGCGTAGAGGCAGGCCACGAACATGTCGGCCATGGCGTTGGGCCGCGTGATCGGGCCGGTCTCGAAGGCGGTGGCGACGCAGCCGCCATCGTGCCATTGCGGCGTGGCCGCGACCGCATAGCCGTCCAGCCCGGGCTCGCCGGTCTCCGGTATCCAGCCGCTGAGGAACAGGAACTGGACCTGCGCCACCACCGGGCCTTCGCAGCGCAGCAGCATGTCGATCCACGGCGCGCAGGCCGGCTTCACCCGGAACTCCGGATCGGCGCAGTTCTGGCTGCCGCAGTAGGCGATGCGGTTGTCGATCACCACGATCTTGCGGTGGTCGCGCAGGTCCATGCGGCTGAACGCCAGGTGCTGCAGGCGGTTGATGTCGTCCAGCGTCTTCAGCCGCTTCACCCCGGCCTGGCCCAGCTGTTTCCAGCGCGGTCCATCGATGAAGGCGCGCGAGCCCAGCGCATCGACCATCACCCGGCAGGCCACGCCGCGCCGCGCGGCGGCGGCCACCGCGTCGGCGACGCGGCCGCCGGCGCCGTCGTCCAGCCAGATGTAGAAGGCGATGTGCACGCTCTCGCGGGCCTGCCCGATGTCGGCCACCAGCGCGTCCAGCGCGTGGCGGCTGTCGTTCTCCGGCGCATCCGCGGGGCTGTCGGCGTCGCCCAGCAGCACTACGCGGTTGCCGCCGACCGCCGGCAGGCCATTGATGGAGCGCGCCAGTTCCAGCAGCGGCGCGGCGTTGTCTTCCACCGGCGCGGCCATGGGCAGCGTGGCGGTAGCGGCCGCCGCCCTGCCCATCCGCTGCAGCGCGCGCTCCACGCGGCGGAAGCGCGCGCGGCCGATGCTGGTTTCGCCCAGCAGCAGGTAGGCGACCATGCCCACCACCGGCGCCAGCATGACCACCGCCACCCACGCCGCGCGCGAGGCCGGGGCGCGGTTGGCGCGGGTCAGCGCACGCGCGGCGACCAGCAGGTGCGCGGCGAATACCAGGGCGGTGATGCCCAGCTGCAATGGCGCATGCGCTTCATCCATGCCGGCCCTGCGACCTCCCGTGTTGGACGGCCCGTGCCCGGGACGTTGCCGGATCAATACCACACTCCCCGGCCGCGCATGCCAGGCCCCCGGGCGCGGGCTTGCCGCATGGGGCCCATCGCGGAAGCCCGCATGCAGGCCCCTTCCACGGGCGGGCGCCTTCCCGCTGGACCTGCGTCCATCCCGGCCCAGGCGGCAGAAACAGCGACGCCCCCGGTGTTGGCCGGGGGCGTCGCCTGCTGCCGTCGACAGGCCGGGATGCCGGCCTGCGTCCGGGACCGGTTACCAGATCACCACGCGCTTGTCGTCGCCGCGCACCATCGCATCGCCCGCCTTGCACTGGAACGCGGCGGCGAAGGACGGCATGTTCGACGGCGCGCCGTTGGCGCGGAAGTTGGCCGGCGCGTGCGGGTCGGTGTTCAGGCGCACGCGCAGCTCGCCCTCGGTGAAGTTGCGGCGCCACACCGTGGCCCAGTTCATGAAGAAGCGCTGGTCCTGGCTGTAGCCATCGATGGCCACGTTCTTCGACGGGTCTTCCTTGAGCGCCATCTGCAGCGCGTCGTAGGCCACGGTCAGGCCGCCCAGGTCGCCGATGTTCTCGCCCAGGGTCAGCTTGCCCTTCACGTTCACGCCCGGCAGCGCCTCATAGCCGTCGAACTGCGCGACCAGCTGGTCGGTGCGGCCGTTGAAGGCGCTGCGGTCGGCGTCGGTCCACCAGTTGTCGAAGTTGCCGTTGGCGGCGAACTGGCTGCCCGAGTCGTCGTAGCCGTGCATCATCTCGTGGCCGATCACCGCGCCGATGCCGCCGTAGTTCAGCGCCGGGTCGGCCTTGGCGTCGAAGAACGGCGGCTGCAGGATCGCCGCCGGGAACACGATCTCGTTCTTGGTCGCGTTGTAGTAGGCGTTGACCGTCTGCGGGGTCATGCCCCACTCGGTCCTGTCCACCGGCTTGCCGATCTTGTCGAGCATGTAGCGGTAATTGAACGCGCGCGCGGCCTGCATGTTGCCCAGGTAGCTGTCGCCACTGGTAGCCAGGCCCGACCAGTCGCGCCACTTGTCCGGGTAGCCGATCTTCGGGGTGAAGCTGGCCCACTTCTCCAGCGCCTTCTTCCTGGTCTCCTCGCCCATCCACGGCAGGTTTTCCAGGCGCGTCTTCAGCGCCGCCGACAGGTTCTCCACCAGGTGCTGCATGGCCACCTTGGACTCGGCCGGGAACACCGCGTCCACGTACAGCTGGCCCAGCGCCTCGCCCATCGCGCCGTTCACCGATTCCAGCACGCGCTTCCAGCGCGGCTGCATTTCCTGCTGGCCGCGCAGGGTCTTGCTGAAGAAGTCGAAGTTGGCCTGCTCGAAGGCCTTGCTCAGGTACGGCGCGGCGTTGTCCACGGTGTGGAAGCGCAGGTAGGCCTGCCAGGTGGCGGCCGGCACGTCGGCCAGCATCTTGTCCACTTCGCCGAAGAAGCCCGGCTGCGCCAGCGAGAACTTGTCCTTGGCCGGCACCTTCAGCGTGTCGAACAGCGCGGTCCAGCTGAAGTTCGGGGTCTGCCTGTCGGCATCGGCGGCGCTGACCGGGTTGTAGCGCTTGGCCGGGTCGCGCAGCTCGATGCGCGACAGCGAGGCCTTGGCCAGGCGCGTTTCGAACTCCATCACCGCCCTGGCCTGCTCCTTCGCCTGTGCGGCGTCCACGCCGGACAGCGCCAGCATCTGTTCGATGTAGGCCACGTAGGCCTCGCGGATCTTGGCCTGCGATTCGTCGAAGTAATAGCCCTTCTCCGGCAGGCCCAGGCCGCCCTGGCCGACGTAGGCGATGACGTTGCCCGAGTCCTTGAAGTCGGGGCTGGCGTACAGCGAGAACAGGAAGCCCTGGCCCTGCGCATAGGCCTCGCGCAGGTAGCCGGCGATGGCGGCGGTGTCGTTCAGCGCGGCGATACGGTCCAGCTCCGGCTGCAGCGGCGTGATGCCGGCCGCCTCGATGGCGGCCTCGTCCGAACCGCTCTTCCAGATGTCGCCGATCTGCGCCTGCACCGTGCCGGCCTTGGCGTTGGCCGCGGCGGCCTGCTCGACCAGCGCGTGCTGCACTTCCAGCGAGCGCTCGCGCAGAATTTCGAAGCTGCCCCAGGTCACCTGGTCGCCCGGCACCGGGTTGGCCTTGAGCCACTTGCCGTTGACGAAGCCGTTGAGGTCGGTACAGGCCGACACGGCCGGGTCCAGGTCGGCGACGTTGAACGACACCGACGGCGTCTTGATCTGCGACAGGTCGAAGGCCGGCTTGGCCGCTTCGGTGGCAGGGGCTTCGGTCTTGCCGCAGGCCGCCAGCGAGGCGGCGATGGCGACGGTCAGGGACAACGGGACGAGCTTGGAAAGGGTCATGCGGATCTCCGGCCTTGCAGGGAACGCCGCGCCTGCGCGCGGCCAATCCCCGAGCGTAGGCGATGGCGCCGCGCCGCGGATAGGCCGAAGGTCATGCCCGCGCGCAACGCACCCGGCTGCCGCGCCGGGCCCGGGATCAGCCGCGGCGTGCCGCCTCGATCGTGGCGATGTCGATCTTGCGCATGTCCATCATCGCCTCGAACGCGCGTTTGGCCGCGGCCGGGTCGGGATCGGTGATCGCCGCGGTCAGCGCGCGTGGCGTGATCTGCCACGACAGCCCCCACTTGTCGCGGCACCAGCCGCAGGCGCTTTCCTCGCCGCCGTTGCCGACGATCGCATTCCACAGCCGGTCGGTCTCGGCCTGGTCGTCGGTCGCGACCTGGAACGAGAACGCCTCGCTGTGCTTGAACGCCGGGCCACCGTTCAGGCCCAGGCACGGGATGCCGAGCACGGTGAATTCCACCGTCAGCACATCGCCCTGCTTGCCGGCGGGATAGTCGCCGGGCGCGCGGTGCACGGCCAGCACGCGGCTGTCGGGAAACGTCTCGGCGTAGAAGGTGGCCGCCTCCAGGGCGGTACCGTCGTACCACAGGCAGATCGTGTTCCTGGGAATCATCGCGGTTTCCTCGCTCGCGGAAGAAAGCCGGCAGGCGACGCGCCCGGTGCCGGAACGCAGGATCGTAGCGCAGCGCCCGCGCGCGGCCCTCACTCCCCGTGCATGTGGCTGACGGCGCGGCGCTCAGCCTGCCCGCGCGCGCGGATCCGGCAGCAGCGCCGCCACCATGCCCAGCAGGGGCAGGAACGAGATCGCCTTGTAGACCCACACGATGCCGGTATGGTCGGCCAGCACGCCCAGCACCGCCGCGCCCAGCCCGCCCATGCCGAAGGCGAAGCCGAAGAACAGGCCGGACACGGTGCCGATGCGGTGCGGCATCAGTTCCTGCGCGTACACCAGGATGGCGGAGAACGCCGAGGACAGGACGAAACCGATGACCAGGGTCAGCAGCGTCGTCCATTCCAGGTTGGCGTAGGGCAGGATCAGCGCGAACGGCGCCACGCCCAGGATCGAGACCCAGATCACCGGCTTGCGGCCGATGCGGTCGCCCACCGGCCCGCCGATCAGGGTGCCGGCCGCCGACGCCAGCAGGAAACCGAACAGGTGCAGCTGCGCGCTCTGCACCGACACGTGGAATTTCTGCATCAGGTAGAACGTGTAGTAACTGCTCAGGCCGGCGATGTAGAAGTACTTGCTGAAGATCAGCACCAGCAGCACCGCGATCACCCAGGCCACGGTGCGCCTGGGCAGCAGCGGTCCGCTGCCGGCCACGCCCGCCTTCGGCGTGGCGGCGCTGACGGCCAGGTGTTGCTGGTACCAGCGGCCGACATAGGTCAGCAGGCCGATGCCGATCAGCGCCGCGCCCCCGAACCAGGCCACGCTGCGCTGGCCGTTGGGCGCGATCACCGCCGCCGCCAGCAGCGGGCCGATGGCGGTGCCGGCGTTGCCGCCGAGCTGGAACACCGACTGCGACAGGCCATGGCGCCCGCCCGAGGCCAGCCGCGCGATGCGCGAGGACTCGGGATGGAAGACCGCCGAGCCGATGCCCACCAGCATCGCCGCCACCAGCACCGTGGCGAAGTTCGGCGCATAGGCCAGCAGCAGCAGGCCGCACAGGGTCGAGGTCATGCCCATCGGCAGCGAATACGGCGCCGGGCGGCGATCGGTGCGCAGGCCGATCAGCGGCTGGAACAGCGAGGCGGTGAGCTGGTAGGTCAGGGTGATCAGGCCGATCTGGGCGAAGCTCAGCTGGAACTGGCCCTTGAAGATCGGATACAGCGCCAGGATCAGCGACTGCATCATGTCGTTGACCAGGTGCGAACTGCTGATCGCGGCCAGCACGCCCACCGCCACCGGGCGGCGCGCGGTCGTGGAGGAAGCGGCAGCGGGAACGGCGGAGGACATGGCGGTACCGGGCAGTGGGGAGCGGCGCGCATGGTAAAGTCGCCGGCCACGCCCTTCCTGCGCGATATGGTCATGCACCCTCTCGAAAAGGACAGTGGCAGCCGCCGCGGGCGGCGCCTGCCGCTGCCCGCCGGCCCGGAGACGGCGGTGTACTGCAAGGCCCGCGACTACGCGCCCGGCACGCTGATCCCGCTGCACCACCACCCCGACCGCCACCAGCTGGTGTACGCCGAGAGCGGCGTGCTGGTCGTGCGCGCCGGCATGGGCCGCTGGGTGGTGCCCAGCACGCGCGCGATCTGGATACCGGCCGGCACCGGCCACGTGGTGCACTGCATCGGCCTGGTGCGCATGCGCAGCCTCTATGTCACGCCTGCCGCCATGCCGCAGGCGCCGGCCGGCGCCTCGGCGGTGTCGGTCACGCCGCTGCTGGCGGCGCTGATCCGCGCCGCGGCCGGCGTCGCGCAGCCCTACGTCGAGGACTCGCGCGACGGCCGCCTGATGCGCCTGATCCTGGACGAGATGCAGACCCTGCCGGTGCTGCCGCTGCACCTGCCCGAACCGGCCGACCCGCGCCTGCGCGCGATCGGCCGGCGGCTGGAGCGACAGCCGGACGACGCTTCCACCCTGCAGGACTGGGCCGCGCGCCTGCAGGTGGATGCAAAGACCATCCAGCGCCTGTGCGCGCGCGAACTGGGCATGACCTTCGGCCAGTGGCGGCAGCAGGCGCGGCTGCTGCGCGCGTTGGAACGGCTGGCGGTCGGCGAGAAGGTCATCGACGTGGCGCTGGCGCTGGGCTACGAAAGCCCCAGCGCGTTCGCCACCATGTTCAAGCGCCGCTTCGGGCTGACGCCGAGCCGGTTCTTCCGCTGAGCGCGCGCCTGCTCAGCCTGGCCGCACCAAGGCACCAAGTTCGCGTTCCAGCAGGGCCGGATCGGCGGCGTTGAGTTCGATCACGCGACGCAGCGCGGTGATGCTGTCCAGGTCGATCTCGTCGCAGCGCAGCCCGACGTTGCGCCCTTCCACATGCATCACGGTGGCCTGCATGCGGATGGGCGTGTCTTCGGACAGATCGACCTGCAGCTGGCAGCGCTCGTCCCGCCGGCAGTCGCCGCCGGCGTCCACCTCGAACAGCGCGCCCTTCAGCGATACATCGTGCACCTGCCCGACATGCACGCTGCCATCGGCGCGGACCAGCCGGGCCGGTGAATGGAAGGGGGCACGCCAGAAATGGCGTCGTTCCGTGGACGTGTTCATGCGGTTCCCCTGTGCGTTGATGGAAGCCGGCCGCATCGCCGTGGCCGAAGCATAGCCCGGCAGGCAGGCACACCGGCGCGGCGGCGCCACCCGCCCCTCGGGCCCTTGGTCGCTCCGTGCGGAAGACAGGCGCTCCGCACATTCGTTCGAACCGCCGGCGCGTCGGGCCATGGGGGGGGCGACACACACTGCGAGGCGGTGTTGTCACGAACGTGCCTGCGTGGCATCGGCATCTGCCACGACGCCATCGCGATGCACTGACGGCTTTCGCTGCGGCGCGGCCACCTTCGTCCCCCGCAGGCGGGCCGGGGAGCCGTGCGATCGTGTTTACCGCGCCCGCCGCACCCACGGCGCCAGCACGCCCAGCCAGCGCGCCTGCCAGGCCAGGACGAACGCCACCGACAGCGCCGAAACCGCCAGCGCCATCACCCAGACCAGCGCCGCCATGCTCGGGTGGTCCGCCCCCAGGCACAGCCCCAGCCCCGCCACCAGCGCCAGCCAGCCGGGCAGGCGCAGGCTGCGGGCCTCGGCCGGCGACAGCGCGCGGCCCCAGGCCTGCCGCGCATGCACGTCCATGCCCAGCGCCAGCCAGCCCATGCCGGCCAGGCAGGCGGCCAGTGCGGCGGCCAGCAGCCAGCCCGCGTGCGTCGGGTCATGCATGGGCGGCCTCCACGTCTTCGGCGGCATCGCGGCTGCACGCGCCGGCACGGCGGCCGAGCCGGCGCGCGCTGGCCGCGGCGATGACGGCCACGACCAGCAGCGCCAGATCCAGCCCGGCCACCGGCCAGTAGCCGGCACCCAGGGTGCGCAGCAGGTGGTCGCCGGTGGTGATCCAGTTCAACAGCACCGCCAGCGGCGCCAGCACGGCAATGGCCCAGGCCTGCTCGCGCCAGGCCGGGTTGGGCAGGCCGCGGGCCACCGGCCCGCTGCGCCAGGCCGCGTGCAGCAGCGACAGCAGCCAGGCGCCCCAGAACGCATGGCGTTCCCAGTCGCCGCGCGCCGGCAGCGCTTCGGGCAGCAGGCGGTTGGCCACCAGCATGCCCAGCACCGCCACCCCCATGCCGGCCACCGTGGCGACGGCCAGCGCATCGACCACGCGCGCGCCTTGGCTGCCCAGCGTGGCGTGCTGGCGCTTGCGCTTCTCGACGAAGAACACGAAGCCGGTGGCGATGCAGGCGCAGCCCGCCAGGCCGCCGAACACGTACAGCCAGCGCAGCAGCCAGTGGCGGAAATGCTGCAGGTGCAGGCCGGTGAGGAACTCGCTGACGCGGCCGACCGCCGTGGCCGGCGGGTCCTCGCGCAGCAGTTGCCCGGTGGACGCCTTGAAGTGGACGCCCTGCCCGACCAGCGCGATGCGGTCGGTGCCGGCGCGGTAGACGCTGACGTAGCCGTTGGCGTCGCCGACATGCTGCAGCACCAGGAAACCGACGTCGCCGGCCATGCCCCGCGCTTCCCAGCGCCGCTGCGCCTGCGCCACCATCGCATCGACGTTGGCCAGCCCGGCCGGCACCCCGGCGCGGCCGTGCGGCAGGCCGAGCTCCTGCGCTTCGTGCTTCTCGTGCAGCTCGTGCAGTTCGTGCAGCTGGGTGTGGCCGATCGGGAAGTAGTAGGTGCTGGCGAAGATCACCAGCCCGGTGAAGGCGAAGAAGAAGTGGAACGGCAGCGCCACCACGCCGGTGAGGTTGTGCAGGTCCAGCACGCTGCGCAGCCGTGCCTTGCCGGGACGGAAGGTGAACAGTTCGCGGAACAGCTTGCGGTGCATGACCACGCCGCTGACCAGCGCGGCCAGCATCACCAGCGCCGAGAAACCGACGATCCAGAAACCCAGGTTCTTCCAGTCCAGGGTCAGGCTGTAATGCAGCGGGTAGAAGAAGCCGCTGCCGATCTTCAGCTGGTCGTTGGGCAGCACCCGGCCGTCACGCGGGTCGATGGTGGCCTCGGCCAGCAGGAGTTCCTCCGGATTCTTCGCCCCCGGCACCTGGTAGCCGGCGTACAGCGCCAGCACCGGGTCGCGATGGGTGGTGTAGGCGCTCCAGTAGGCGATGCTGTCGTAATGCGCCGGCATCGGCCCGTCCACCCGCGGCCGCATCGCCTCGATCGACGCCGGCAGCGGCTGCATGCGCTCGAACGCCGGCCGCAGCACCTTCTCGAAGGACGGCATCGGCTGCGGCTCGAAGCGGCTGGAGGGAATCGCCCAGCGGTCGATCTCGCGGTCGAACACCGACAGCGCGCCGAAGAAGAACGCGGCCATCAGCACGAAGCCCAGCACCAGGCCGAACCATGTATGCAGCCAGGCCATGGCCTGGCGGAAACTCTGGAACACGATGGATTCTCCCTGTCGCATGCCGGCTCAGGCCACGCTGGCCTGGAGCAGCGACGCGGCCGCGGCCAGCAGCGCGCCGCCACCGAGCAGTGCAAGCCAGATCATCGCCGGCCGCCGCCGGCTGGCGACGATGTAGAGGAACAGCGCCAGGAACAGCAGCAGCCCCAGCGCGCTGGCGAGGAACTCGGCGTCGTGGAATTCCATGCCGGCCTTGAACAGCACGGCCATGGCGGCGGCGATGAAGCCCCAGGTGAAGGCGTAGCCGCCGAGTACGGCGGCGGCCAGCCGCGCAGCGAGCTGCAGGCGTCGCTGGCGGACCGGGCGGGCGATGGCGGGGTTGCGGGACATGGCGTCGGGCGGGTCTCTGCGTGGTGGGTGGGCGCTCAGAAACGCCAGTCCAGGCTGAGCGTGTAGTTGCGCGGCGCGCCGTAATAGCCGCTGTAGCGCAGGGTGTTGATGTACTTCTCGCCGGTGATGTTGTTGACGTTGAGCTGCAGCGTGGCGTTGGGCAGGAAGTCCCAGGCGGCGAACGCGTTGAACACCGCATGGCTGTCCTGGCGCACGCGATGGCCGCTGGATTCCACGTTGGAGATCACGCTCTGCCAGCGCCCGCCCAGGCCCAGCGTCAGCGCCTGGTACGTGGGCAGGCGACCGCTGAGCAGCAGGTTGGCGGTGCGCCGCGGCACCCACGAATAGGTGTCGCTGCCGTTGAGGCCATCCAGCTTCAGCGCGGTGTAGCCGAGCACCACGTCCAGGTTGTCGCCGAGCCTGCCGGCCGCCTCCAGCTCGATGCCTCTGGACTGCACGTCCACCGGCGCGTAGATCGACTGGCCGTACTGGTTGTACTGGCCGGTGGGCGTGGCCAGCCCGTTCTGGTCGGCCTTGAACACCGCCAGCGTGGTCAGCAGGCGCTTGTCCAGCCAGTCGGCCTTGAGGCCGGCTTCGTAGTTCACGCCCTTGCTGGCATCGAGATAGCGGTCGTTGGCGTCGACCTGGTCCTGCGGCTGGTAGATGTCCGAATAACTGACATAGCCGAGCACGTGCTCGTTGAAGTCGAAGGTCAGCCCGCCATAGGGGCTGGTGTGGCTGCTGGTCTGGTCGAAGTCGAGCGCGTACGAGCGGCCGTCGCGACGGTACTGCGCGTAATTGGCGCCGACGATGGCCTTCAGGCGGTCGCTCAGCGCGATGCGGGCAGCGCCGTAGGCGCGCTTCAGGCGCTGGTTCAGCAGCGAATACTGCGAGGCATCGCCCCAGCCTGGCTCGGGGATGGCATCGGGCGCATACGGGAATGCCGGCAACGCGCCCCAGGCGGGCGAGGACGGATCGGCGCTGCGTTCCCAGCTGTTCGATTCGCTGCGGGCCAGGCTGGCGCCGAGCATGGCTTCCTGGTCGCGGCCGAACAGCGGGAAGTGGCCAGTGAGCGTCACCGCGCCCAGGTGGCTGGTGGCCTTGTCGCTGCCGCCCCACGGATAGCCGACCAGGCCCAGGCCGGTGGCCGGGTCCAGCCCGGCGCCCGAGGCATCGTAGGCGAAGAACATCTTCTGGTCGCCGGTGGCGCGGCGGTAGTTGTACGAAGCCTTCAGCTGCCAGTCCCCGCCGAGCCGGTGGGTGTATTCGGCGAAGGCGTTGCCGGTGGTGGTGTTCCAGTAGGTCCAGTCCTGCGTGGTCGAGGCGCTGGTCGGCCATTCGGCCTGCGTGCCGTCGCTGTTCATGAACACCAGCGCGCCCCACATGATGCCGTCGGACTTCGCCCGCTGGTACGAGTAGCCCAGGGTCAGGGTGCCGTTCTCGCCGATCTGGCCGTCGACCACGCCGTAGAGGTAATTGCGGTCGTTCCGGTTGGCACGCAGCCAGGAATCGCCGTCCTCGTGCGCGGCCACCACGCGCCCGGCCCAGCGGCCGTCGTCGGTGAACGGCGTCGAATAGTCCAGCTCGGCGCGGCGGGTGCTCCAGGAGCCATAGCTGATGCCGAACGTGCCCCGGGCGTCGTTCGTCGGGCGCTTGCGCACGTAGTTGATGGTGCCGGCGGCATTGCCGACCCCGGTGAGCAGGCCGTTGGCGCCGCGGATCACCTCCACCTTGTCGTAGCCGAAGGTGTCAGTGGCGCCGGTGGCCACGCCCCAGCCGTTGGGCAGGCCGACGCCGTCGATCTGGGTATTGAGGATGTCGAAGCCGCGCGCGCTGTAGCTGGTGCGGTTGGTCTCCCACTCGTCCACCTGGATGCCGGTGGCCAGCTTCAGCGCCGCGTTGACGCTGTGGGCGCCGAACTGGCGCATCTGCTCGCCGTTCACCACGCTGATCGACTGCGGGGTGTCCTTGATCGCCAGGTCGAGGTTGGTGGCACCGCTGCTGACGCGCCCGGCGCGGTGGGCCACGACCAACACGGCGTCCAGTTCGGTGGCGCTGGCAGCGCCGTCGTCCCCGCCCGGCTCGGCGGCCAGGGTCGCCAGGGGGGCGCCGGTCAGAACGGCGCCGATGGCCAGGATCAACGGGCGGGAAGAAAGCTTGGAGGGCATGGGGGGAAGAGCCTTGAGGAGGGCGGGGCGGAATGCCTCGCTACTGAGAATCATTATTAGATGATAACGATTCTCGATTTTCAAGAAATCCTTCACCGCTCTCCCCGGCCCGCGGTACGCGCAAACGAAAACACCCGGCCGGGGCCGGGTGTGTCGGTGCAGCGCGAAGGCAGGGCGGGTTACTTCGCCTTGCCCTGGTTGGCCACGGCCTCGGCCGCCTTCTTCGCCGCTTCCGGGTCGCCCAGGTAGCGGAACGACTGCACGCTCAGGTCCTCGTTCAACTCAAACAGCAGCGGGATGCCGGTGGGGATGTTGAGTTCCAGGATCTCCTCGCGGCTCACGTTGTTGAGGTACTTGTACAGCGCGCGCAGCGAGTTGCCGTGGGCGGTGACCAGCACGGTCCGGCCCTCTTTCAGCTGCGGGGCAATGGCGTCGTGCCAGTAAGGCAGCACGCGGTCCAGGGTGGTGGCCAGCGATTCGGTGGCCGGCAGCGCGTTGCGGTCCAGGCCGGCGTAGCGGCGGTCGTGGATCGGGTGGCCCGGGTCTTCAAGGTCCATCGGCGGCGGCGGGATGTCGTAGGAACGGCGCCATACCTTGACCTGCTCCTCGCCGTGCCTGGCGGCGGTCTCGGCCTTGTCCAGGCCCTGCAGGCCGCCGTAGTGGCGCTCGTTGAGGCGCCAGGACTTGTTCACCGGCAGCCAGTCCTGGCCCAGTTCGGCCAGCGCGCCCTGCAGGGTATGGATGGCGCGCTTGAGCACCGAGGTATGGGCGACGTCGAACTGCAGCCCTTCCTCCTTCATCAGCCGGCCGGCGGCGGCGGCTTCGCGGCGGCCCTGCTCGGTCAGGTCCACGTCCACCCAGCCGGTGAAACGGTTGTCGAGGTTCCACTGGCTCTGGCCATGGCGCAACAGCACGAGTTTGCGGGTCACTGCGAAAGTCTCCGGGTCGAGGGGAAGGAACCGGACGATTGTAGCCGCATCCCTTCGCGCGCCCGCCTGCACTGCGCGCCCACGGCCGAAGTGGCAGGCTGGCCGCATGCGCTTCCAGCCTCCCGCCGACATCGCCCCCGCCACCCTGGCCGAGCTGCGCCGCCAGCAGGTCGAACTGGCCGCGCGCGTGCAGCTGGACGACCGCCTGTCCGCCCTGCCGGCGCGCGTGGCCGGGGTGGACAGCGGCTTCGAGGACGAGGGCCGCACCACCCGCTCGGTGGCGGTGCGGGTCGACGGCGCCAGCCTGCAGCCCGTGGAATCGACACTGGCGCGCCTGCCCACCGCCCTGCCCTACATCCCCGGCCTGCTCAGCTTCCGCGAACTGCCGGCGGTGCTGCAGGCCCTGCAGCAGTTGCAGGAAGCGCCGCAGCTGGTGCTGGTCGACGGCCACGGCATCGCCCACCCGCGCGGGCTCGGCATCGCCGCGCACCTCGGCGTGCTGACCGGCCTGCCCAGCATCGGCGTGGGCAAGAGCCGGCTGGTCGGCGACTACACCGAACCCGGACCGGACCGCGGCGACCACACGCCGCTGTTCCACCGGGGCCGCCAGGTCGGCTGGGTGCTGCGCAGCAGGCCGCGCTGCAATCCGCTGTTCATCTCGCCGGGCAACCACGTCTCGGTGGAGGCCTGCCTGCCGCTGGTGCTGGCCTGCCTCACCCGCTACCGCCTGCCCGAGCCCACGCGCCTGGCCGACCGCATCGCCTCGCGCCGCGACGGCGGCGGCTGATTCCATCGCAGCAACAGTCCGTTACGGCGCGGCCGCCGGCAAACGCGCGCGGCGCGTGCCATCCTGCCCGTCCCCGTACCGGAGCCCCGCCATGACCACGATCATCAGCCCCCGCGTCCACGACCTCGGCGGTTTCCAGGTGCGCCGCGCGGTGCCGACGCTGCAGGCGCGCAGCGTCGGGCCGTTCGTGTTCGTCGACCACATGGGCCCGGCGATATTCGCGCCCGGCCAGGGCATCGACGTGCGCCCGCACCCGCACATCGGCCTGGCGACGGTCACCTTCCTGTGGTCCGGCGCCATCGGCCACCGCGACACGCTGGGCTCGGAACAGGTCATCCGCCCCGGCGACGTCAACTGGATGACCGCCGGCCGCGGCATCGCCCATTCCGAGCGCACGCCGCCGCCCGAACGCGAGCACGACCACCCGCTGCACGGCATGCAGACCTGGGTGGCGCTGCCGAAGGCGCACGAGGAAACCGCGCCCGAGTTCCATCATTTCAGCGCGGCGCAGCTGCCGCAGCAGCGCCGCGGCGGCGCCTGGCTGCGGGTGATCGCCGGCCGCGCCTATGGCGAGGAATCGCCGGTGCGGGTGTTCGCCGACACCCTCAACGTCGCCATCGACCTGGAACCGGGCGCGGAGATCGACCTGGACACCTCGCACGTGGAGCGCTCGCTCTATGTGCTGGAGGGCGAAGCCCAGCTCGACGGCGTGGACATCCCGGTCCAGCACCTGGTGATCCCCGAGCCGGGCGCGCGCGGGCGCCTGCGCGCCAAGACCCCGCTCAAGGCGATGCTGATGGGCGGCGAGCCGCTCGATGGCCCGCGCCACCTGTGGTGGAACTTCGTCTCCAGCTCGAAGGAACGCATCGAGCAGGCCAAGGACGACTGGCGCGAAGGCCGCTTCGGCACCATTCCCGGCGACGACAAGGAGTTCATCCCGCTGCCGGGATGAGGCGCCGGTTAACGTTTTCGATACGCCGCCGTCACGGTTCTTGGTTATGTTCCCCCTGCCCATTCCGGGCCATTGCGGGGAGTGAACGATGAGCATGGGGAAGCGACTGGCGGCCGAGTTCCTCGGCACCTTCTGGCTGGTGCTGGGCGGCTGCGGCAGCGCCGTGCTGGCGGCCAAGTTCGGCGGTGACGGCAATCCACTGGGTATCGGTTTCCACGGTGTCGCGCTGGCCTTCGGCCTGACCGTGCTGACCGGCGCCTATGCGTTCGGGCATGTCTCCGGCGCGCACTTCAACCCGGCCGTGAGCCTGGGCCTGTGGGCCGGCGGCCGCTTCGCCGGCAAGGACCTGGTGCCCTACATCGTGGCGCAGGTGCTGGGCGGCATCCTGGCCGCCTTCATCCTGCTGCAGATCGCGCAGGGCCAGGCCGGTTTCGCCATCGATGGCAGCCAGGCCGGCGCCTTCGCCAGCAACGGCTACGGCGCGCTGTCGCCGGGCGGCTACAGCGTGGCCGCCGCGTTCCTGTGCGAAGTGGTGATGACCGCCATGTTCCTGGTGGTGATCATGGGCGCCACCCACGGCAAGGCGCCGGCGGGCTTCGCGCCGATCGCGATCGGCCTGGCGCTGACCCTGATCCACCTGATCAGCATCCCGGTCACCAACACCTCGGTGAACCCGGCGCGCTCGACCGCGGTGGCGCTGTTTGCCGGCCCCGGCGCGATCGGCCAGCTGTGGCTGTTCTGGGTGGCGCCGTTCCTGGGCGCGCTGATCGGCGGCCTGGCCTACAAGTGGGTGGGCAGCGACCAGCGCTGACCTTCCCCGCGGCATGCACGCGTGACGGCCCCCGCACGGGGGCCGTCGCGTTTTCCGCCGCCGGCGGTTTGCCGCGGCCGGCGCTTTTGTAATACCGTGGAAACACAGCTGGCGCGCAACGGGGACGCGCGCATCGGGCAGGGGCAACACCGCCCGCAGGTGTGATCCATTCCAGACAGTCAACATTGCCGCCGGCCCGCCGTGGCCGACGTTCCGGGGGAATGCATGCTGAAACACGTCCGTATCGTTGCCTGTGCGCTGCTGCTGGCCGGCAGCGCCACCGCGTCCGCGCAGCAGGCCGGGCAATGCCCGCTGCTGCCGTCCAACAGCGGCCTGCAGTGGCAGGAGCAGGCCCAGAGCGACTTCATCGTCTGCAAGGCCACCACCGGCGACGGCCGCACCGTGCTGAACGTGATGCTGACCGCGCGCGACCCGGCGCTGACCCTGGCCCGCGCCCTGCGCGCCGAGAAGGGCAGCTTCGCCGGCCAGGAGCTGTACTGGTACAGGCTGGACATGGGCGGGCGCGACCTGCCCGGGCTGGAAGCGCGGCGCATCACCACCGTCAAGCTGGCCAGGAACCGCTACGCGCAGATCTGGATAGACGCCGGCGACGTCGGCGAACTGGCCAGCCTGCAGCAGCTGACCGGCACCCTGGACGACGCCACCGCCACTTTCGCCGGGAAGTAGGCGCTCCGGCCTGGGCGTGGCAGCGGTCGCAGCCCTGGTCCGTGATTCCGCCGCTGCGGCCAACGCCGCCGCGGGGCGCAGGCCGGAATGCAGCCGGCCTGCGCGGCGGCGTCAGAAGCGCCCTTCCTGGTAGTCGATGAAGGCCTGCATCAGCTGCTCGCGGGTGTTCATCACGAACGGCCCGTGGCGCGCCACCGGTTCGCGCAGCGGGCGCCCGGCCACCACGATCAGGCGCGCGCCCTCCGCGCCGGCCTGCAGGCGCAGCCCGCGGCCACCGCCCAGCACCGCCAGTTCCTGCCGCGCCACCTCGCGCGCGGTGTCGCCGCCGCCCAGGGTCAGCCCGCCCTCGAACACGTAGGCGAAGGCGTTGTGGCCGTCCGGCAGTTCGTGGGACCAGCTGCGGCCCGGCGCCAGTTCCACGTCCAGGTACAGCGGGTCGGTGGCCGGCTGCACGATCGGGCCGAGGACCTCGCCCACCTGCCCGGCGATCACCTTGACGGTCACGCCCTCGGCCGGCGTGGCCTGCGGAATGCGGTCCGGGGCGAATTCCTGGTACTTCGGTTCGGTCATCTTGTCGCGCGCCGGCAGGTTCACCCACAACTGGAAGCCGCGCATGCGCCCGGACTCCTGCTCGGGCATCTCCGAATGCACCAGGCCGCGGCCGGCGGTCATCCACTGCACGCTGCCGGGCGTGAGCAGGCCTTCGTTGCCGTGGTTGTCGCGGTGGCGCATGCGCCCGTCGAGCATGTAGGTGACGGTCTCGAAGCCGCGGTGCGGGTGCTCGGGGAAGCCGGCGATATAGTCCTCGGCGCGGTCGGTGCCGAATTCGTCGAGCATCAGGAACGGGTCCAGGTCGGGCAGCGCCGGGGTGCCGATGACCCGGGTCAGGCGCACGCCGGCGCCGTCGGACGTGGGCATGCCGCGGATGCCGCGCAGCACGCGCGCGAGGTTCTGGTCGCTCATGGTCAAGCCTCCCTTAGCAATGCCCGGACAATGGGCGCCAGGCGCGGCCGCGCCAATCGCCACCGCCGCAACCGATCGTTCCAGCCCCGGCGTTAGCGGCGCGTCGCGCGCCGGCCATGCGCCGGCGGGACGACGGCCTAAGACCAAAGTCGCACGCCTCCGGGGCCGCCGGAGCGTTGACCCCCGGCCGCGTCGGGAGGACTCTTGCAACGGTCTTCCCGCGAGGTGACTCGATGAAAGGTTTCTCCAAGGCCGGCTGGGCGCTGCTGTCCCTGATCGGCGCGTTCTGCCTGGGTGTCGTGGCGCTGCGCCGCGGCGAACACATCAACGCATTGTGGATCGTGGCCGCGGCGGTCTCGCTGTACCTGGTCGCGTTCCGCTACTACGGGCTGTTCATCGCCAACAAGGTGCTGGGCGTGGACCCGACCCGCGCCACCCCGGCGGTGATCCACAACGACGGCCTGGACTACGTGCCGACCAACAAGCACGTGCTGTTCGGCCACCACTTCGCGGCGATCGCCGGCGCCGGCCCGCTGGTGGGCCCGGTGCTGGCCGCGCAGATGGGCTACCTGCCCGGCACGCTGTGGCTGATCGCCGGCGTGGTGCTGGCCGGCGCGGTGCAGGACTTCATGATCCTGTTCATCTCCAGCCGCCGCAACGGCCGTTCGCTCGGCGACCTGGTGCGCGAGGAAATGGGGCCGGTGCCCGGCACCATCGCCCTGTTCGGCGTGTTCATGATCATGATCATCATCCTCGCGGTGCTGGCGATGATCGTGGTCAAGGCGCTGGCCGACAGCCCGTGGGGCATGTTCACCGTCATCGCGACCATGCCCATCGCCATCCTGATGGGCCTGTACATGCGCTACATCCGCCCGGGCAAAATCGGCGAGATCTCCATCGTCGGCCTGGTCCTGCTGCTGGCGGCGATCTGGTACGGCGGCAAGGTCGCCGCCGACCCGGTGCTGGGGCCGATGTTCACCTTCACCGGCGTGCAGATCACCTGGATGCTGATCGGCTACGGCTTCGTCGCCGCGGTGCTGCCGGTGTGGCTGCTGCTGGCCCCGCGCGACTACCTGTCCACCTTCCTCAAGATCGGCACCATCGTCGGCCTGGCGATCGGCATCCTGATCGTGATGCCGGAACTGAAGATGCCAGCGCTGACCCAGTTCACCGACGGCAGCGGCCCGGTGTGGAAGGGCGGCATGTTCCCGTTCCTGTTCATCACCATCGCCTGCGGCGCGGTGTCCGGCTTCCATGCGCTGATTTCCTCCGGCACCACGCCCAAGCTGCTGGCCAACGAAGGCCACGCCGCCTACATCGGCTACGGCGGCATGCTGATGGAATCGTTCGTGGCGATCATGGCCATGGTCGCGGCCTCGATCATCGAGCCGGGCATCTACTTCGCCATGAACAGCCCGGCGGCGGTGATCGGCACCGACGTGGCCAACGCCGCGCAGGTGGTGAGCAGCTGGGGCTTCACCATCTCGCCCGAGCAGCTGACCGCCACCGCCGCCGAGATCGGCGAGAACACCATCCTCTCGCGCGCCGGCGGCGCGCCGACGCTGGCGGTGGGCATCGCGCAGATCCTGCACGCGGTGCTGCCGGGCGACGGCATGATGGCGTTCTGGTACCACTTCGCCATCCTGTTCGAGGCGCTGTTCATCCTCACCGCGGTCGATGCCGGCACCCGCTCGGGCCGCTTCATGCTGCAGGACCTGCTCGGCAACTTCGTGCCGGCGCTGCGCCGCACCGATTCGTGGGTGGCCAGCTTCATCGCCACCGGCGGCTGCGTCGCGCTGTGGGGCTACTTCCTGTACCAGGGCGTGACCGACCCGCTGGGCGGCATCAACATGCTGTGGCCGCTGTTCGGCATCGCCAACCAGATGCTGGCCGGCGTCGCCCTGCTGCTGTGCGCGGTGGTGCTGTTCAAGGCCAAGAAGGAGAAGTACGCCTGGGTGCCGGTGCTGCCGGCACTGTGGCTGCTGGTGTGCACCACCGCCGCCGGCTTCATCAAGATCTTCTCCAGCGAGCCGGCGGTGGGCTTCATGGCGCAGGCCCACAAGTACCGCGACGCCATCGCCGCGGGCAACCTGCTGCCGCCGTCCAAGGACTTCGGGCAGATGCACCAGGTGATGGTCAACAACTACATCAACGCCGGCCTCACCGCGCTGTTCCTGTTCGTGGTGTTCGCGGTGCTGGTGTATTCGGTCAAAACCATCGCCGCGGCGCGCCGCTCGCCGGTGCGCACCGACCATGAAACGCCGTACGTGGCGCTCAAGCCGCACGAGGTGGACCTGTAATGGGCACCGCCCTGGTCCCCGCCGGCCAGCACCAGGCGTTCCGCCGCACCTGGCGGCGCCTGGTGCAGACCGCGCGGCTGTGCTGCGGCGTGCCGGACTACGACAACTACGTGCGGCACATGCGCGAAAAGCACCCCGAGCGCGAGGTCATGGACTACAAAACCTTCTTCCGCGAGCGGCAGGAGGCGCGCTTCGGCGGCGGCAAGGGATTCCGCTGCTGCTGAGCCGGCGACGGTGCAGGAACGCAGAAGGCCGCCGAAAGGCGGCCTTCCCGTATCGGAAACCTGCTTCATGTAGATGCGGGGCACGCCCCGGCATCTACCCAGGCAGGTGGCCGGGGATATAGCCCCGACCTGCGGCAGCGGCGCTACGCGCCGGCCATCCACTTGAGCATCAGCCCGGTCATGTAGGCGATGACCGTGCCGGTCGCGTAGCCCACGGTGCCCAGCAGCACGCCCACCGGCGCCAGCGTCGGGTGGAACGCGGCGGCGACCACCGGCGCCGAGGCCGCCGCGCCGATGTTGCCCTGCGAGCCGATGGCGAAGAAGAACAGCGGCGTGCGCAACAGCCGCCCGACCAGGTACAGCAGGCCGATGTGCACGCCCATCCAGATCACGCCCAGCAGGAACAGCCACGGCCGGTCGACCAGCGACAGCAGGTCCATCTGCATGCCGATGCAGGCGATCAGGAAGTACAGGAACAGCGTGCCGATCTTCGACGCGCCGGCCGCCTCCAGGTTGCGCGCGCGGGTGAAGCTCAGCAGCAGGCCGGCGACGGTGGACAGCATCACCACCCAGACGAAGGCCGAATCCAGCGACGCGCGGCTCGCCCAGGCGACGTTGGCGCCGAACCAGCTCGCCAGCGGCGTCGCCAGGGCATGCGCCAGGCCGACCACGCCCAGGCCGACGCCGACGATCACCATCAGGTCGGTCAGGCTGGGATTGCGCGCGCTCCTGGCTTCGTACTCGGCGATGCGGCGCTTCATGTCGTCGATGGCCGAGGTGTCGGCGCCGGTGCGCGCGTCGATGACCTGCGAGCGCCCCGCCAGCCACAGCAGCACCGCCATCCACAGGCTGGCGCAGGCCACGTCCACCACCGCGAACTGGCCGAAGGTGGTCGCATCGACGTTGAAGGTCTCGCGCATGGCGGCCATGTTGGCGCCGCCGCCGATCCAGCTGCCGGCCAGCGCGGCCATGCCGGCCCAGGTATCGCCTGCCACCGTTTCCGGATGGACCAGCTTCATGATCTGGAACGACAGCGCGGCACCCAGCACGATGCCGACGGTGCCGGTGACGAACATGATCAGCAGCTTGGGGCCGAGCCGGGCGATGCCCTTCAGGTCGATGGACAGGGTCAGCAGCACCAGCGCGGCCGGCAGCAGCACGTCGCGGGCGATGGGGTTGTAGAGCTTGGTGCCGTGGCCGTCGATCAGGCCGGCGGTGTTGTAGATGGCCGGGACGAAATAGCACAGCAGCAGGGCGGGTACCCAGGCGAAGACTTTCTTCCAGAACGGGGTCGGCCCGCTGGCCAGCCAGAAGATCAGGGCCAGCGTGGCGGCGATCAAGCCAAGGCCGACGATGTCGTTGGTGATGAGGGCGGTACTGCTTTCGGTCGGCATAGGGCCAGTTCCTGTCGATCGAAGGGAAACAAAAACGCCACGTTGGTGACGTGGCGTGGGGAGGCGAAGCCTAGCACGGGGCGAGCGGCGAAGGGGCGGCCCCGGCCGCGGAGCGGTCAGCCTGCCTGTAGGAGCGGCTCGACGTGGCCTCGGGCCATCAGCCGCGAAACCGCGCTCCCCGACATGGCGTTTTTCGCGGCTGAAGCCGCTCCTACGGGGCGCTTTTAACCCGCGCCGGCCATCGCCCGCAGGGTGATACCGACCACGTAGGCCGCGCCCGTGCCCACCGCGTAGCCCAGCGTGCCCAGCAGCACGCCCACCGGCGCCAGCGCCGGGTGGAAGGCCGAGGCCAGCACCGGCGCCGAGGCCGGACCGCCGATGTTGCTCTGCGAGGCGATGGCGAAATAGAAGAACGGCACCCGCAGCAGCCTGCCGGCCAGCCACAGCAGCACGATGTGCACGCCGATCCACAGCACGCCCAGCAGGAACAGCCAGGGTTTCTCCAGCAGCGCCAGCAGGTCCATCTGCATGCCGATGCAGGCGATCAGGAAGTACAGGAACATCGAGCCCCACTTCGAGGCGCCCACGCCTTCCAGCTCGCGCGCGCGGGTGAAGCTCAGGCCCAGCCCGATGAAGGTGGCCAGCAGCACCACCCAGACGAAGGGCTTGTCCAGGCTCACCGACGCCGACCAGCCGACGTTGGCGGCGAACCAGCCGGCCAGCGGCGCGGCCACCGCGTGCGAGACCGCCACCGCGCCGAACGCCACGCCGGCCATCACCATCAGGTCGCCCAGCGCCGGGATGCGCGCGTGTTGCGCCTGGTAGCTGGCGACGCGGTCGCGCAGGTCGTCCAGCGCGGTCGTGTCGGCGCCGCTGCGCCGGTCCATCGCCGGCGCGCGCGAGGCGAAGAAGATCAGCACCGCCATCCACACGTAGCCGACGCCGACGTCGACCACCGCGAACTGGCCGAAGGTGGTGGCATCGACCTCGAAGATCTCTTTCATCGCCAGCATGTTGGCGCCGCCGCCGATCCAGCTGCCGGCCAGCGCGGCCATGCCGCCCCAGGTGCTGCCCGCCACCGTATCGGGGTGGATCAGACCCATCAGCCAGAACGCCACCAGCGCGCCGAGCATGATGCTCAGCACCGCGGCCACGTACATGGCCAGCATCTTCCAGCCCAGGCCGAGGATGCCCTTCAGGTCGATGGACAGGGTGAGCAGCACCAGCGCCGCCGGCAGGAACACGTCGCGCGCGATCGGGTTGTAGAGCCGGGTGGTCTCGCCGTCGATCAGGCCGAAGGTGTTGTAGACGCCGGGGATGAAGTAGCACAGCAGCAGCGCCGGCACGACGCCGTAGAACTTCTTCAGCAGCCGGTTGCTGCTGCCCGATGTCCAGAAAATGGCGCCCAGCGTGGCGGCGATCAGGCCGAACACGATGATGTCGTTGCTGATGAGTGCGCCGGAGGCGGCTGCCGTCATCGTCTTTCCCCTTGGTGCGTGAGTGTCGGGAGCTGCCCCCGCTCCCCTCTGCCGACGACGGAAGAAGGGCCCCGGATGCGCAGCCATGTCCGGCCACCGTTCCCCGCCGCCTGCGGAGAGGGACCTGAAGATCGCAACCGTCCTGGTCGCGCCCCTCCACCGCCTGCGGGGGAAGGGGCCCATGGCCGGGCGCGGCCCGCATCCGGGCTGCCGCCGCCCCGCCACGAAAAAGGGCATGCCGGTGGCATGCCCTCTTCCTGCATTACTGGCCGATGTGCTGCTTCAGCCAGGCGTTGACCGTGTCGTGCCACTGCACGCTGTTGTGCGGCTTGAGCACCCAGTGGTTCTCGTCCGGGAAGTACAGCAGCTTCGATTCGATGCCCTTGCGCTGCAGCGCGGTGAACGTGGCCAGGCCCTGCTCCACCGGGATGCGGAAGTCCTGCTGGCCCTGCACCACCAGCATCGGCTTGCTCCAGTTGGCGACGTGGTTGACCGGGTTGAACTTCTCGTAGTTCTGCGGGACGTCGTACGGGGTGCCGCCCTGCTCCCACTCGGTGAACCACAGCTCCTCGGTGGCATAGCCCATGGCGCGCTGGTCGAACACGCCGTCGTGGTTGACCAGGCACTTCCACGGCCCGTTCCAGTTGCCGGCGATCCAGTTGACCATGAAGCCGCCGTAGCTGGCGCCCAGCGCGCAGGCCTTGTCGCCGTTGAGGAAGCCGTACTTCTGCTGCGCCGCGGCCCAGCCCTTCTGCAGGTCTTCCAGCGGGCGGTCGCCCCAGTGCTGGCTGATCGCGTCGGTGAAGGCCTGGCCGTAGCCGGTGGAACCGTGGAAATCGATCATCACCACCGCGTAGCCCTGGCCGGCATAGGTCTGCGGGTTCCAGCGGTAGCTCCAGCCGTTGCCGAAGCTGCCCTGCGGGCCGCCGTGGATCAGGAACGCGACCGGGTACTTTTTGCCTTCCTGGTAGTCGTGCGGCTTGACCACGTAGCCGTGCACGGTCTCGTCGTTCCAGCCCTTGAACGAGAACTGCTCGAACTCACCGAAGTCCACGTCCGGCAGCATCTCGCCGGCGCTGGGGGTGATCGCGCGCAGCGGCGCGCCGGCGGTGGTGGTGGTGAACACCTGGTCGCCGCTCTTGAGCGAATTACGGGTGAAGGCCAGCGCGTCGCCGGCGATGTCGAAGGACGAAACGCTGCCCTCGCCCACCACCTTGCTGACCGCGCCGTCGGCCAGCTTCACCGCGAACAGCGGGTGCTCGCCCATGTCCTGGGCGGTCGTGTAGACGGTGCCGCCATCGGCGGACAGGGTGATGCCGTCGGCCGAGCGGTCCCACTGCGGGGCGATCTCGCGCGCCTTGCCGCTGGCCAGGTCCAGCGCCATCAGGCCGAAGCGGTCGGCCTCGAAGCCCGGGCGCTTCATGGCGCGGTAGTACAGGGTCCTGCCGTCGGCGCTGAACACCGGGCCGGCATCCCAGGCCGGGTTGGCGGCGGTCAGGTTGACCGGCGCCTGCCGGCCGGCGGGATCGAGCCGGTACAGGTCGAAGTTGGTCGACCACGGCTCCTGCCGGCCCTGCACGCGGATGCTGGCCACCACCGCGCTGCCGTCCGGCGACCACACGAAGTCCTCGTTGCCGCCGAATGGCTTGGACGGCGCGTCGCCGGCCAGGCTGGCGCTGATCGCCGTGGCGGTCTTCGCGGCGGCGGCGCCGGCGGCCGGCAGCGGCGCCACGAACAGGGTGTTGCGGCGGCCATCGGCCCAGGTGTCCCAGTGGCGCACGAACATGCTGTCGAACACCACGCCGCTGTTCTTCGCCTTCTCGCGCTCCTTCAGGCGCGTGGCGGTGCAGGACAGGTCCGAACCGCAGTCCTGGAACGCGCCGGTGCTGAACAACACGCGGTCGCCCTGCGGCGAGACCCGGTAGCTGTCCACGTCCAGCGCGAAATCGGTCAGCTGGCGCGGCGCGCCACCGGCCACCGGCATCGCGTACAGCTGCTGGCTGCCGTTCTTGGCGCTGAGGAAGTAGACGGTGCGGCCATCGGCCGACAGCGCGGCCGAGTTGACGTTCCAGCCTTCCGGCGAGAGCTGCTTCGGCGGTGCCATGTCGCGGGTGCGCAGGTCGCGGATCCACAGGCTGCTGCTGGCCTTCAGGTCGGCATCGACCACGCGCTTGGCGAAGATCACCTGGGCGCCATCGGCGGTGAGCAGCGGCGCGGACACGCGGTCCAGCTTCACCATGTCGCGGACTTCGAAGCCGCGGGCGCTGGCCAGCGAGGGCAGCGCGGCGAGCAGGCACAAGGGGAGCAGGGCGTGACGGAGCTTCATGGGATTCTCCCGGAACAAGGCAAACCACGGATGGTAGGCGCGGCCGGCGCCGCCGTGCAAAGGCTTGAAGTCATGCCCCCGGCTGCCGCCCGCAACGGCAAAGCCCCGCCGGAGCGGGGCCTTGCGCGCGGAACGGGGGACGGGCCGGAATCAGCCCTGGGCCGACGTGGCCTGTTCGCCCTTCTTCCCGACCCGGTACAGCAGCCAGCCGACCAGGAACAGCACCGCCAGGCCCACCCACTGCGCCGCGGCGCCCAGGCTGAGCGGCAGCGCCAGCACCTCCGGGTTCTGGGTAACGACGATGGGCAGGGCGATGGCGATGCCCATCAGCGCCTCGCCGGTGATCAGGCCGGCGGAGAACAGCACGCCCGGGCGGTGCACGCGGTCCAGCGCGGCCTCGTCGTCGGCGCGCACCTTGTGGAAGCGCTCGACCAGGTGCGCCAGCAGGCCGCCAAGGAAGATCGGCACCATCAGTTCCAGCGGCAGGTAGATGCCGATGGCCGCGGCCAGCACCGGCACGCGGAAGCGCTTGCCGGTCTTCTTCAGCCAGCCGTCGATGGCGATCACCACCGCGCCGATGACGCCGCCGATGATGATCATGGTCCAGGGCAGGTCGCCGCCGAACAGGCCCTTCGCGACCGAGGCCATCAGGTTGGCCTGCGGCGCCGGCAGGGTCTTGGAACCGATGCCGTAGGCTTCCTGCAGCAGGTTCAGCACCGGCGCCATGATCAGCGCGCAGGAGAACGCGCCGATGCCCAGCATCAGCTGCTGCTTCCACGGCGTGGCGCCGACTAGGTAGCCGGTCTTGAGGTCCTGCAGGTTGTCGCCGCCGACTGCGGCCGCGCAGCACACCACCGCGCCGATCATGATCGCCGCCACCGCGCCCAGCGGCGCGCCGCCGACCTGCACCTTGCCGCCCTCGCCCAGCAGCAACAGCAGCACCACCGAGGCGAACAGGATGGTGGCGATGGTGATGCCCGAGACCGGGTTGTTGGACGAGCCGACCAGGCCGGCCAGGTAGCCGGACACCGACACGAACAGGAAGCCGGCCACGATCATGATGATCGTCATCGGCACGCTGACGTGCCACTGGCCGACGATGGCCTGGTACAGCGCCAGCAGCGGCAGCACGAACAGCACCAGCGCCACCAGCATCCACTTCATCGGCAGGTCGCGCTCGGTCTCGGCCAGCTGCGTGGCGCCGGCGCTCTTGCGCGCCGCGGCGAAGCCGCTCCTGATGCCGGCCAGCAGCGACTTGCGCAGCGAGAACAGGGTCCACACCCCGCCCACCAGCATCGCGCCGACGCCGAGGAAACGGATCTTGGACGACCAGATGGCGAAGGCCGCATCCGCCGCCGGCGCGCCGGCGATGCCCGCGGCCAGCTGCGGGTCGCTGCCCAGGAACAGCGCGTGGTACAGCGGGATGGCGATGTGCCAGGACAGGATCGCGCCGGACAGCACCACGATGCCGACGTTCAGGCCGACGATGTAGCCCACGCCCAGCAGCGCCGGCGACAGCCCGGTGCCGAGGTAGCCGATCACCTTGTTGTTGGCGAAATAGCCGGCGATCGCCCAGCTGTCGGGAATGACTTTCAGGCCATTGGCGGCGGCCAGCTTGACCACGCCGCCGATGGCGGCGGAAATGCCGAGGATCTTCAGCCCCGGGCCCGGGTTCTCACCGGCCTTGAGCACTTCGGCCGCGGCCTTGCCTTCGGGGAACGGCAGCGGCTCCTCGACGATCATCGAGCGCCGCAGCGGCACCGAGAACAGCACGCCCAGCAGGCCGCCGAGGCCGGCGATGCCCAGCACCCACCAGTATTTGAAGTCCGGCCAGTAGCCCATCAGGATCAGCGCCGGGATGGTGAAGATCACGCCGGCGGCGATCGACGAACCGGCCGAGGCGCCGGTCTGGACGATGTTGTTTTCCAGGATGGTGCCGCCGCCGAGCAGGCGCAGCACGCCCATCGAGACGACCGCGGCGGGAATGGCCGTGGCCACGGTCAGGCCGGCGAACAGGCCCAGGTAGGCGTTGGCGGCGGACAGCACCACCGCCAGCACGATGGCCAGGACCACCGCGCGGAAGGTGAGCTGCGGGGGTGCAGCATTGTTCATGGAGGTTTCCCGCTGGCAAAAAACGCTGCAACGCTAACGTCCGCTTAACGGCAAGTCCAGCCGTGCCGCAGCATGCGCCGGGGCGGCGGCGGTCGTCGGACCGCAGGCGCACACCCTGGTACCCCACGCGGCTTTGCCGGTGCTGTCCGTTCGCGCATGGAAGTGCGCTCCCGCGGGGGCGGACGGCCCTGGGTCCGCGGCCCGAGCCGTGCCCGGCTCCTATACTTGCCGCCGATTCCGCCGCCGGCTCCCCGATGCACGCCACCGCCGCCTCCCCGTCCAGCGACTTCCTCGGCCACCCCAAGGGCGTCTACGTCTGCTTCTTCACCGAGATGTGGGAGCGCTTTTCCTTCTACGGGATGAAGGCGCTGCTGCTGCTCTACCTGACCAAGTACCACCTGTTCGGCGACAAGGCCGGGCTGGACCTGCTCGGCGCCTATGGCGGCCTGGTGTACTGCGTGCCGGTGTTCGGCGGCCTGCTCGCCGACCGCTGGCTGGGCATGCGCAAGGCGGTGGTGTTCGGCGGCATCCTGCTGGTGCTGGGCCACCTGGGCATGGCCTTCGAGGGCCACGCGGCGCACCGCGTCGGCGGCGAGGTGGTGCGCGACGACGCCGCGCTGGGCGCGACCTACCTGTCGCTGGCGCTGATCATCATGGGCGTGGGCTTCCTCAAGCCCAACATCTCCACCATCGTCGGCAAGCTCTACCCCGAGAACGACCCGCGCCGCGATTCGGGCTTCTCGCTGTTCTACGCCGGCATCAACCTCGGCGCGCTGTTCGCCTCGCTGGTCTGCGGTTTCCTCGGCGAGGCCTACGGCTGGAAATACGGCTTCGGCGCCGCCGGCATCGGCATGCTGGTCGGCCTGGCGATGTTCCTGTGGGGCCAGAAATACCTGCAGGGCCATGCCGAGCCGCCGCAGCCGGCGGCGCTGCGCGAGCGCGTGGCCGGGCTGCCGCGCGAATGGCTGATCTATGCGATCGCCATCGCCGGCGTGCTGCCGGTGGCCGCGCTGATGTGGGCCGCGGCCAATGGCGCCTTCGCCCTGGGCGGCGAAATCAGCCTGGCGCTGATGCTGATGATCGTGGTGCTGGGCGGCGTACTGCTGTGGTTCGCCTGGTTCACCGGCACCCGCTGCACGCCGGTGCAGCGCCAGCAGATGATCGCGCTGATGGCGCTGATCTTCATGGCGCTGGTGTTCTTCACGTTGTACGAGCAGACCTACGGCTCATGGGTCACGTTCACCGACCGCCTGCTGACCAAGGACCTGGTGCCGTCGCTGGTGGTCCGCGACGGCACGCCGCTGCCATGGTCGATCGCCTCGCTGCTGCTGGCGCCACTGGGCTTCGTGGTCGCCGCGCGCCTGTCCGAGCGCGACCCGGCCTCGAATGCGCCGCGCGTGCTGTTCGCCGCCATCGTCGCGGCGATGCTGGTGATGCTGGTGCGCGACTGCCTGGTGCTGCCGCAGACCGCCGGTTCGCTGACCTACCTCGGCGCGCTGTTCCTGGTGCTGCTGGCGCCGCTGTTCGCCGCGCTGTGGGCCTGGCTGGACCGGCGCGGCCTGGACCCGTCCAAGCCGGTGAAATCCTCGTTCGGCCTGCTGTTCGGCGCGCTGTCGTTCGTGCCGCTGGCGCTGGCCGCGCAGCACGTCGGCGCCACCGGGCAGATGGCCAGCGTGTGGTGGCTGGTGCTGGCCTACCTGGTCCTGGAGATCGGCGAGATGTGCCTGTCGCCGGTGGGCCTGTCGGCCGTCACCCAGCTGGCCGCGCCGCGCGTGGTCAGCCTGATGATGGGCACCTGGTTCCTGGCCACCGCCTTCTCGGAAACCCTGGCCGCCCTGTTCGGCAAGCTCGCCGCCATCGACGTGCCCGAGGGCGAGGTGATGGACATCGCCCAGGCCGCGGCCCGCTACGAGCACCTGTTCTGGCTGCTGATGTGGATCGGCCTGGGCTGCGCGGTGCTCGCCCTGCTCGCCTCGCCGCTGCTGAAGCGAATGATGCACGGCGTGCGCTGAGCCGCTCCATGGTGAAGCAACGGCGCCGTGAAGTGCCGTTGCTTTTCCTGCCCGCGCGCCGCGCCTACTTCGCGGTCTCGCCGCCCAGATGCCGCGAGAGGAACGCCAGCAACCTGCCGTAGTACTCGCGCTGGTGCGGCTCGGTATAGAAACCGTGGCCCTCGGTGTCGTAGTACAGGGATTCGACCGGGACATCCGCCTTCTTCAATGCGGCCTCCATCATGCGCGTGTGCTCGACAGGGGCGATCTCATCCTCGCCGCCCGCCGCCAGGAACACGGGGACCTTGATCCGCTCGGCCATGCGGTTGGGCGAAACGGCGGCCAGCGCGGCCATGTCCTCGCCCACCCAGTCCCTGGACCAGTTCCCGAGGCTGCGCCGCTTGCGGCCATCCTCGCGCTGCATCATCGGCAGATCGTAGACACCCACGTAACCGGCCGCGCAGCGATACAGCGAAGGCTCCTTCGCCACGCCCATCAGCGCCGCATAGGCGCCATAGCTGGCACCGTAGATGCAGATCTTCGCCGGATCGGCGTGGCCCTGCGCGATCGCCCATTTCGTGGCATCGGTCAGGTCGTCCTGCATGGCACCGCCCCATTGGCGGGCGCCGGCATTCTGGAACGCCCAGCCATAGTTGCCCGAACCGCGGTAATTGACCTGCATGACCGTATAACCGGCCGCCGCCAGCATCTGCGCGTCGCGGTCGTACTGCCATGCGTCGAAGATGCCGAACGGCCCGCCATGCGGCATCACCACCATCGGCCGGGCGCCAGATGCGACGCGCGGCCGGGTCAGATAGCCATGGATGGCAAGCCCATCGCGGGCATTGAAGGTGAAGGGTTCGACCGGGGCCGCGGCATCCGGATCGATCCAGCTGCCGCTGCTCACTACATGGGCCACCTGCTTGTTCGCCGTGTCGAACAGGTAGAAGTCGCCGGGGCTGTTGCCCGACCATACCCTGATCAACAGCAGCTTGCCGTCGCGGGTGCTGGAAGTAATACGAACGGACTGGCCGGGAAAGGCGGCCTCCAGACTGCGGTACTGGCGGGCTTCCGGCGAAGCGTCATCGAAGAAAAGATTGCGATGCCGCCCATCCATCACCTGCGCGCCGACCGGAATCGAGGTGCCATTGCGATGGATGATCGACAGCGGGTCGGCGCCGGCGTCATGCAGCACCGTCGTGCGTACGTTGGTCGCCGGATCCCAGGCGACGATGCGGTCGGTGCCGGCATCCTCGCCACGCACCTGCAGGTAGGCAAGCCGGTTGTCCTGCGAGAACCCCAGCGGAATCTCGATCTTCCTGCTGGCGTTCTGGTCGTTGACCAGGCGCCATTCGGCGCCGGTGGCATCGCGGTAGTACAGCCTGCTGACATTGTCCACATTGGCGCCATACGCGAACCGTACCTCGCCGCCGTTGTCGGTCACGAAGCTCGCGCGCCGCACCGGCGCACGCGCCAGCGTGGTACGGCGGCCACTGCGTACGTCCATCCGCTCCGCCCGCGTGAAGGGCTCGTCGCCCAGCAACGGCCATACCGAAATCACCGCATGGCGGTCGTCGTTCGGCAGTACGTCGGTCAGGAACGCAGCCACGTCCTCGACCTTCTTCGGCTGGATGCGGGTGCCGGCGCCATTGCCCTGCACCCGGAAGCCGACCAGCAGGTCGGCCTGCCCACCATCGGCGTTGATCGCATAAATCTCGCCCGTCGGCTGCGGCTGGTCGAGCATGCCGAACTTCTCCGCGATGCCGATGAGCACGCGCTGATCGTTCACCCATTCGAAATCACCCACGTGCGCGTTGCGCACCGGCATGAACGTACCGGTGGGCTTGAGATCGGCCCGGCGGAAGATCGCCAATGCGGTCTTGCCTTCCAGCGGCACCGTCGCCGCGTAGTACTCGCCTGACGGAGATATCTTGATCTCGTTGAACTCATCCTTGCGGATGAACTGCCCCAGATCCACCGCCGCATCCGCCTGCACCGCCGGCATCGACAGGGCCAGCAGCAGCCCCCACAACCTGCCTGCTCTCATTCCATTCTCCCCTGGGGCATCCGGCCCACTGCCAGCGGGATTCTAGCCACGCGGCACATCGGCGTCATATGGAGTGCCCCATCTCCATTCCCGCCAGGGACGCTGCCCGGCCTGCCGCTCGGCAGAAACCCCGATTCTGCCCGTGATAGTGGCTTTCGCCGCCCGCTCCGCCACGTCGGAAACAATGAAGGACGACCTGCGAAAAGTGTCTTCAGGCAGGCTTGATGCGTTTGCCGATGCGGTATGGTTGCCGCCGCCCGATGCGCTCTGGCGTGTATCCCACGTCGCCACAGGCCGCGCCATTCCTGCATGCTTCGCGATACATGCGGCACCTTTTCGAACAGACCGGGGAAAAGATGAAGATCCAGGCACCACGCATGGCCGTTCTGGCACTGGCACTGTTTTCCATGGCCGACGCGCATTCCGGCCCGTCCGCACCCGCCACCGTGGCCCGACATGGATGCGACACGCTCGCGCCGGAGGAAACGGAGGCTGTACGGGGCAGCCGCGAAGCCTTCGAGGCGGCGATGCGTTCGCAGGCCATTCCCGGCGCGCAGCTGGTCCATACGCGCGGCGGCATTTCCGAGGCGTACTGCCATGGCGTGCTGAACAACCATGGCGCGGCGAAGGTCGGCGACGACACGGTTTTCCAGGCCGCGTCGCTGTCCAAGGTGGTCGCCGCCTACATAGCGCTGCGCCTGGTCGATGCGGGAAAACTCGACCTGGATACACCCCTGTGGGACTACTGGCATTCGCCGAGGACCAGGGACAACCCGCTGGCGCGCAGGATCACCGCGCGCATGGTGCTCAACCACACCAGCGGACTGCGCAACTGGCAGATATCGCCCTCGGACCCGGCGATCGACCGCACGCCGCTGGAAAGCAAGTTCGCGCCCGGCGAGCACTACGCCTACTCCGGTGAGGGTTTCTACCTGCTGCAGCGCACCCTCGAGCACATCACCGGTTCCCGCTGGAACGCGCTGGCGGCACGCGAGGTGTTTTCGCGGTTCGATATGCCCAGCAGCAGTTACCTCACCGTCCCCGGGTTCGACGCGCGCACCGCCTCCGGCCACGGCAAGGATGGCGCGCCCGAGCCGGACCGGGTGTTCACCTGGGAGAACACGGCGTGGACCCTGGTCACCAACGCCCACGACTACGACAACTTCATCCAGAGGGCGCTGTACCGCGGCGAAGGGCTGAAACCGGCCACGCACGCGCTGATGTCCGCGCCATCCAGCGATGCCGACGATCCGGCCTCGCCCAGGCCGGCCGATCCGTTCATCGCCTGGGGCCTGGGCGTCGGCCTGCAGGACGCCGACGGCAGGCGGCTGGTCTGGCACTGGGGCGACAACCCCGGCTTCAAGGCCTTCTTCATGCTCGACCCGGCCAGCGGCGAGAGCCTGGTGCTGTTCACCAACAGCGAGAACGGGCCGGGCGCGTACAAACAGGTGCTGCGTGCGTTCATGGGACCGGGGAGTTACCCGGCGGTCGACTGGTCCAGTTCGCAGGACTGATGCGAAGGCCGGTTGCGCTGTCTGCGCGACCGGCCCGGTCGTTGCGGTCAACGCATGCTCAACCCCATACCGCCGGTTCCGGCATCGCCATGCGCCCGCGCTGGTAGACGATGCCGCCCGGCCAGTCCTCGGCCTGCAGCCAGGGGCCGTCCAGGTCGCAAACTTCGCACAGCTGCGCCAGCACCATGCCCGGCGCGACCGACACCGAACCGCCCAGCATGCAGCCCACCATCAGCCGGAAGCCCGCCGCGCGCGCGGCCGCGGCCAGCTCCAGCGCGGCGGTGAGGCCGCCGGTCTTGTCCAGCTTGATGTTGACGAACTGGTAGCGGCCGACCAGCGCGGGAAGGTCGTCCAGCGTGGACAGCGCCTCGTCGGCGCAGACCGGAATCGCACCGTCGTAACCGAGCAGGCCATCGCTGTCCGCCACCGCTATCGGCTGTTCGAGCAGTTCCACGCCGAATGGCTGCAGGGCCGGCACCCAGGCCCGCAGTTCGTCCACGCTCCACGACTGGTTGGCGTCGACGATCAGCCGCGCCCGCGGCGCGCCACGACGGACGGCGGCCACCGCGTCCAGCGGCGAGCCCTTGCCCACCTTCACCTTGAGCCAGGGGTAATCCGCATGCGCGCGCGCGGTGGCTTCGTAGGCGGCGATGTCGCGGATGCCGATGGTCACCGCGCTTTCGACCGGCTGCCAGTGACGGATGCCGGCGCGCGTCCACACCGGCACGCCACTGCGCCGGGCTTCCAGATCCCACAGCGCCGCGTCCAGCGCATGCCGTGCGCCGCCGGCCGGCAGCAGCCGCAGCAGGTCGTGGCGATCGCAGCCCTGTTCCAGCGCCCCGCGCACCTGTTCGATCTGGGCGAGCATGCTTTCCGGCGTCTCGCCCTGGTAGCCGATGCCGCCAGCCTCGCCACGGCCGAGCAGGCCGTCCTCGTGCAGCTCGACGATGACCACGCACGCCTCGCTGCGCACGCCGCGGGCGATGGCGAAGGGCTCCTTCAGTCTCCAGGCGTGCGGCCTGGCATGCAGCATGCGCGCCATGACGGCTTCACCCCATGATCGAGGCGACGGCCCGGTCCAGGCGGCTGCGCATCGGGTCGAAGGCGGGCACGCCCAGTTCGCGCTCGGCGCGTTCCAAGGCGTCCTGTGCGGCGGCATCGTCCATCGCCGAGGTGTTCAGGCTCACCCCCACCAGACGCGCGCCGGGGTTGGTCAGCCGCGCCGCCTGCAGGTACAGGTCGCGCGCCACCGCCAGGGTCGGCACCGGGTAATCCGGCCAGCTGACCAGGTGCGTGCGCAGCGGGTCGTGGCACAACACCAGGCCGTCGGCCTGCGAGCCGTGCAGCAGGCCGAGGGTGACGCCGGCATAGGCCGGATGGAACAGCGAGCCCTGGCCTTCGATCAGGTCCCAGTGGTCGGGCGCGGCGTCGGGCGAGATGCACTCGGCCGCGCCGGCGATGAAGTCGGCGATCACCGCGTCCACGGCGATGCCGGCGCCGGCGATCATGATTCCGGTCTGGCCGGTGGCGCGGAAATCGGCATCGACGCCCTGCCCGCGCATCGCCCGCGCCAGCGCCAGCGCGGTGTATTTCTTGCCCAGCGCGCAGTCGGTGCCGACCATGGCCACGCGCTTGCCGCTGCGCCGCCTGCCGGTGGCGCGCGGCAGGTTGTCCGGTGGCCGCCGCACATCCACCAGCCGCGCCCCCGAACGCGTCGCCGCCTGCGCCAGGCCGGGCACCGATTCCAGCGGCGTGTGCAGGCCGCTGACGATGTCCAGGCCCGCTTCGACCGCGGCGATCAGCAGCGGTCCCCAATGCGCGGGAATGCGCCCGCCGACCGGGGTGACGCCGATCACCAGCGAACGCGCGCCGGCCGCGGCCGCGGCGGCGGGGTCCATCTCCGGCAGGCCGAGGTCGATGCTGCCGCCGGGCAGCCGCGTCTGGCCGATGCAGCCCTGCGCGGTCCAGTCGCGCAGGCCGAAGGCGGTCTTGGCCTTCAGCGGGTTGGTCTCCTCGCCCAGGAACAACAGGTAGGGCATGTGCAGGACCAGCCTGCCGGGTGCCGCGCTCATGGTTTCGCCTCCCTTGCCGCCTGCCACCGTTCATTCGTGTACCGCATCGCTGTCACCTTTGCCCTGGCTGGATCTGCCCGTTGCCATTCGACCATATCGCGCGGTGCGGCGAATCGGGAAAAACCCGGATGTTCCTGTCAGCATCGAGCGCGGCTGCTGCAGGGGCCGCCGCTGCGGCTTGCCAGCGCCGCGGAGCCGCTGCTACATAGCCGGAACGCCACCCGCCGCTGGCCTGCATGCGGCGCCGTCGCCACGTTGTCCGCACCTTCCGGGAGATGCCATGTTGATGCTCGATGCCACCGGCGCCTCCGCCACCGCGGACGGCATGGCCGCCGAGCGCGCGGCGCTGGTGAAGGCGCTCGACATGGCCTCGCTGTGGCAGGCCTGTGCGGCGCTGGTCAACAAGGCCCTGCCCTGCCATTCCTGCAGCCTGCTGTTCGACATCGACGGCTACCGGCCGCTGCAGGGCCGCCATCACCTGGCCGATGCCGGCGACGGGGACAGCCGCCTGGTCACCAGCCTGGAGGTGGCCGCGCCCTACCTGGACGCGAATCCGCGGATCCGCTGGTACACGTTCTCGCAGATCGCCTCGCAGGACGCGCTGGCGCCGGAACGGCTCAAGGCGCAGAACCCGGCGCCGGCCTGGCGCGAGTTCATCCACCTGGCGTTCTGGGACGGCACGCGGCTGGAGGCGGTGCTGAGCATCCGCATCCTCGCCGCGCACAGCGAACTGTCCGACGCCGAACTGGGCTTCCTGGCCGGGCTGTACCCATTGCTGGACGCGAGCCTGCAGCGCGTGCGCCTGCTCGAATCCGACCGCCTGCGGCACAAGGCCGTGGAAGACCTGCTGTACGAGCTGCCACTGGCGGCGCTGCTGGTGGACGGGGACCTGGCGCCGTCCTACATGTCGCGCGAAGCCAGGCGCATCTGCCGGCGCTGGAGCACGGACGGCGAACGCGGCGGGCGCCTGCCGCGCGCGATCGAAGCGCCACTGCGCCGCTGGATGGAGGACGCAACCGGCACGACCATGGCGCCTGGCCAGCGCGCCAGTTTCGCCATCGCCCATCCGCAGCGGCCCACCGAAACCCTGCGCGTGGAGATCAGTTCGGCACCCGGCAATTCGTTGCGCCACGCGCAGCACCTGTTGATCCTCGCGCCCGCGGGCGAAGCCGGGGAAATGGCCGAAGCGCTCTCCGCCCGCGCCCTGCCCCTGCTCAGGTGCCTGTCGCCCAGCGAGCGCAAGGTCGCCGGCCTGGTCGCCTCGGGACTGCGCAACGCGGCCATCGCCGAGCGCCTGTGCCGCTCGCGCAAGACCATCGAGTCGCAGATCAGCTCCATCTTCCGCAAATTGAATGTCGCCAACCGCACGCAGCTGGCACGGCTGCTGAACTGAGCGGGCGAAGCGCGGCCTTGCCTCACTTCAGTGGAACCAACGCGGAGCCGCCGTGGGCCATTCGCGTGGCCCTGCATGCGGGGTCGGCCCATGGCCTCGCCGCCTGCACGAACCGGCGTTCTTCAAGCCTGCCGAGGACATGCGTCGCCAGCGGCATGCTGGGCCATGCTGGCCACCTGAAAACCGAGCGACCGAACGACCGGGAAACCGGCGGATCATGGCAAGGCATACAATCCAGGCAGACGTGAGCCGGCCGGGACGAGTGCGCGATGACGATGGCCGCCGCGGCCCGCGGCCCGCGGCCCGCGGCGTGCCAGCACGTGCGCGCGCGGATGCGCGCCTCAGCGCGACGCTGGCGCCGCCACCTTCGCGCGCCGCACCGCGTCCAGTACCGGCTCCAGCGGCAGGGCCGCGGCGGTGCCGCGGTGTCCCTGCACGGTGTGGGCACGAAACAGCGAATTGACGATGGCCTCCTCGGTCGCCTCGGCGGCGGCCTGGAACAGCGGCGACATGGCTTCGCCGGCGAGGCTGCGCGCCGGCTGCGCCGCCACCTCCGGATCGCGCCGGTTCTCCTTCGCCGTGGAGAAGGCGATGACGTAGTCGCCCGAGCCGTTGGACATCACCGAACCGGTACGCGCCAGCCCGACCAGCGCCCGCTTCGCCAGGCGCTGCAGCTGCGCCGCGTCCAGCGGCGCATCGGTGGCCACCACCATCATGATGCTGCCGTCGCCGGTGCTGGGGGGCGGCACCGCCAGGCTGCGCGCGTAGGCCGCCGGGTCCGGCAGTACCTTCCAGACTGGCACGCCGGCGATGGTGAGTTCGCCGCCGAAATTGCTCTGCACCAGCACGCCGACCGTATAACCGCCCCCGGCCGCGGGCAGCTGCCGCGAACTGGTGCCGATGCCGCCCTTCCAGCCGAAGGCGACCGTGCCGGCGCCGGCACCGACATCGCCTTCCTCGACCTCGGCGTAGGACGGCGTGGCCAGGGCACGCTCCACCAGCGCCGGCGTCAGCGGCCGCGCGCGGATGTCGCTGAGGTAGCCGTCGTTGGTCTCGCCGACCACCGGATTGATCGAGCGCACCTGCTCCATGCCCGGCTGGCGCAGCAGCCAGTCCACCGCCGCATCGGCAACCTTCCACGTGCTCAGCGTGCCGGTCAGCAGGATTGGCGTTTCCAGCTCGCCCAGTTCCTGCACCTGGGTGATCCCGGCCAGCTTGCCGTAGCCGTTGCCGACGACGATCGCGGCCGGCACCCGCTGCCGGTACACATTGCCGGCATGCGGCAGGACCGCGGTGACGCCGGTATGCAGGCGCGTGCCCTCGCGCAGCGTGGCGTGGCCGACGCCGACCCCGGCCACGTCGGTGATGGCATTGCGCGGCCCGGTCGGCAGCGTGCCGATCACCACGCCCGCCTCGCGCGCCCGCGGCCGCTGCTCGGCCGCGGACGTGGCCGACACCGCACCACCGGCGGCCAGGGCGAACAGCAGGATGGACCAGGGCTTCATCATTCGGCGATCTCCAGCGGGGCAGATGGGCACCGCGCCACGGTACAGGATGCTTCTCCGCTCCACAGCGCATGCGGGGCCGGATCACCAGCTCCGTTGCATGATCCTGGCGCCGAAACCGTGCCGGCGCATCGGGAGAAATCCTGATTCCCGCCTCGGCGGATGCCTCAAAAACAAAGAGCCCCGAAGTATCGGGGCTCCTGCTGGACATCGATGCTGCCGCTGGCGCGACTCAGAACGGAATGTCGTCGTCGGCGAAGTCGTCCATCGGCGGCGCGGCCGGCTGCTGGGCCGGTGCCTGGCGCTGCGGGCGCTGGCCGTAGCCGCCGCCCTGGTCCTGGTTGCCGTAGCCGCCACCGCCGCCACCCTGCGGGCGCGGGGCCGACTGGCGCTGCGGGCGCTCGCCGCCGTAGCCGCCACCTTCGCCACGGCCGCCGAGCATCTGCATCTCGTTGGCGACGATGTCGGTGGTGTATTTCTCCACGCCGTCCTGGCCGGTGAACTTGTCGTAGCGGATCTCGCCTTCGACGTAGACCTGCGAACCCTTGCGCAGGTACTCGCCGGCGATTTCGCCGAGCTTGCCGAAGAACACCACGCGGTGCCACTCGGTGCGTTCCTGGTTGTTGCCGTCGCGGTCCTTGCGCACGCTGGTGGTGGCCAGGCTGATGCGGGTCACGGCCATGCCGCTCTGGGTGTACTTCACGTCCGGGTCGTTGCCGAGGTTGCCGACCAGGATGACTTTGTTGATGCCGCGCGCCATGGGATTCGCTCTTTGCGTTGTGTGCCGGGGTTTGTGCCGGCTGCAGCCGGCATCCGTGGTTCCCGGGTGCAGGCGCCGGGAGGGGACGGGACACGGGATGGTAACAACCCATCCCCTTCCCGCCCACCCCGTCGCCTCATCCCGCGTCGTCCGCCGACAGGCTGGTGAGGTAAGCGCCTACGTCGGCGGGCCACTGGCCGACGCGGCCGGCGAAGCCGGCGGCGTCGCCCGCGAACAGGGCGCGGCTGGCCTCCTCGAAGCCCGGCAGGTCGCCGGCCAGCGCCAGCATCGCCCGGTACTGCGCCTCGCGGCGCTGGCGTTGGCCGCCGGCCCCACCTTCGCGCCGGCGCGCCTCCTCCACCAGCCTGCGCAGGGTCGCCGACGCCCCGCCGGGCTGGGCCGCCAGCCATTGCCAGTGGCGCGGCAGCAGGGTGACCTCGCGCGCCACCACGCCCAGCCGCGGCCGGCCGCGTTCCTTCGGCGCGGGCGGTTCCGCTTCATCGGGCGCCGGGAAGCACGCCCGCAGCCGCTCCAGCACCTCGCCGGCATCGCCGCGCAGGTCAAGGTCCAGGCTCTGCCCGGTGCGGTCGTCCAGCAGCAGCAGGGGCCGCCCATCGGCCGCCACGCCCGCGCGCGCGACGGCTTCCCGCACCACCTGCCGCAGTTCGCCGCGGGCCAGCAGGCGGCTTCCTTCGAACAGGGCGTGGGGCGCCTTCAGGGGATCGTTCATGCAGCGTCTCCATATTTGACCCGGGTAATATTGCCACGCTATTTTTACCCGGGCAATATATTCCTCTTCTTCAGGACCAACCCCATGGACAAGCACCAGCGCCGGCAACAGATCGCCGATTACAAACGCCGCCCGGTCCGCCGCGGCATCTACCAGGTGCACTGCACCGCCAGCGGCGAGAGCTGGGCCGGGCCGGCCAACGACCTGTCCACCATCGGCAACCGGCTGTGGTTCACCCTGCGCCTGGGCAACCATCCGCACCGTGCGCTGCAGCAGGCCTGGAATACGCACGGCGCCGGGGCGTTCGAATGGCACGACGCGCTGGAACTGGAAGACGAACCGGACCTGCATGAATTCGAGCGCGCGCGCCTGCTGCAGGACGCGTTGGCCGAGGTCTGCCGGCGGACCGGCGCCACGCCGCTGCGCTGACCCGGCGCGGCGGCGCCCTCGCCGTCGCCGCATGGCATGATGGCCGGCACCTTCACGCTGCCGGTCATGATGGTCATCAAGGGCAAAGCCACGTCACTGGATATCGCGCACATGGCCGGCGTTTCGCAGCCGACGGTGTCGCGTGCCCTGCGCGGCAGCCCGATGGTCAACGCCGAGACGCGCCGGCGCATCCTGGAGATCGCCCGGCAGCTGAACTACAAGGTCGACAAGAACGCCTCCAGCCTGCGCTGCCAGCAGTCCGGCACGCTGGCGCTGCTGTTCTTCGAGGACCCGACCCCAGACGACTCGCTGATCAACCCGTTCTTCCACTCGATGCTGGGCTCGATCACCCGCGCCTGCGCGCTGAAGGGACAGGACCTGCTGGTGTCGTTCCAGCAGCTGTCCAGCGACTGGCACGCCGATTTCGAGGACAGCAACAAGGCCGACGGCATCATCCTGCTCGGCTACGGCGACTACCACGAATCGGTGGAAAGGCTGCAGCGGCTGGTCGAACAGGGCACCCATTTCGTGCGCTGGGGCGCGGCCCTGCCCGGCCAGCCGGGCGTATCGGTGGGCAGCGACAATTTCCAGGGCGGCTACGACATCACCGCGCACCTGCTCGACCAGGGCCGGCGCCGCATCGCCTTCCTCGGCCATGCCTCCAGCCATTACCCGGAGTTCGAGGAACGCTACCGCGGCCACGCGCAGGCGCTGCGCGCGCGCGGCCTGGCGGCCGAGCCGGCGCTGCAGCACGACGCCATCACCACCGAGGAATCCGGCCACGCCGCCTGCGCCGCCCTGCTCGCCGGCGGGCAGCGTTTCGACGCGGTATGCGCGGCCAGCGACCTGATCGCCATCGGCGCGCTGCGCGCCCTGCGCGAGCATGGCCTGCGCATACCGCAGGACGTGGCGGTCACCGGCTTCGACGACATTCCGCTGGCAGCCTCGGTGTCGCCGGCGCTGACTACGGTGCAGCAGGACACCAAGCAGGCCGGGCAGCTGCTGGTGGAGAAGCTGCTGGCGCTGATCGCGCGCGAGCCGGTGGAGAGCCAGAGCATCCCGGTGAAGCTGGTGGTGCGCGAGTCGTCGCGGGCGCGGGAGCAACCGTAGGAGCGGCTTGAGCCGCGAACGCTTTCGTGGCCTTACCGGGAAAGCGCCATCGCGGCTGATGGCCCGAAGCCACCCGGAGCCGCTCCTGCGACATGAGGCCTTACCGGGAAAGCGCCATGCGGGGCCAGCCCCGCATCCAGGGGATCAGGCGAAATCCTTGAGCAGCTCGCCTATGCCCGAAGGCGAGATTTCGAAGCCCAGCGGCGTGCCCGGATTGACCACCACGCCGTAGCCGCCTGGCACCCGCCGCAGCACGTCCAGCATCGGCCAGCGCAGCGTATGCGGCGCCTGCTGGGTGTGGAAACCGACGCGCGCCATGTCGGTGAAAACCGCCACGTGCAGCACGCCCTGCTTGTCGAACAGCAGCGGATCGAAACCGCTGCCGTCGGGCGTGACCAGGCTGCCGGTGAGCAGCACCACCTCCGAGGCGACGAAGGCCTGCATGAAGGCCTTGATCGGCACGGCACCGTCCATGGCCGCCTTCAGCAGCGTTTCGAGCGGAGTCTGCGGGGGAAGCGTGTCCATGGCGGGTGGGTATCGGCGGGGCGAGGATTGTACCGTCGGCGCCGCGCGGCAACTGTAGGAGCGGCTTCAGCCGCGATGGGGCTTTCCCCTGTGACCTCCCGCGCGGCCGGCAGGATCCGCAGGCAGGCCCCGTCGCGGCTGAAGCCGCTCCTACGGGGGGCGCGTCAGCGCGCCAGGCGCGCGTCGCGGGCGGCCTGGTCGGCCATCGCCGCGTCCAGCTGCGCCTGCAGTTCCGGCTGCCGCACCTCGGCGTCGAGCACGTACACCTTGACGCCATGCGCCGGCACCCGCGCCTTCAGCACGTCCCGCACTGCTGCCGCGCCGCCATCCAGCGCGTCGCGCCAGGTGCCGGCCTGCAGGTAGCGGCGCACCTCGACGCTCTGCTCCGCATCGCCCTTGTTGAGCAGCACCAGCGCGGTCTGCGCGGTGTCGCCGTGCTGCAGCACGCGGTAGAACACCGCCTGGTCGCCCTGCAGGCGTTCGTTGACCTGCAGGCCGCGCTGCAGCGCCGGGGTGGTCTCGCGCAGACGCGCGATGCGCTGCAGCGGTGCGAAGATCGGGCTGCGCGGCGCCGCGTCGATGCGTTCCTGGCCGAAGTAGGCGCGGTTGCCGGCATGCTCGGCGCGGCCGCGCATGAAGCCGGTTTCCGAACCGTAGTAGAGCACCGGGATGCCGCGTGCGGTGAACAGCCAGTTGTGCGCGTCGATGAAGCCGTCGTCGCTGGCGTCCAGCCGCGCCATGTCGTGGTTGTCATAGAACGTCATCAGCGCGTACGGGTTGGCGTAGGGGCCGCCTTGCAGGTGCAGTGGCCCGGCCAGCGCCTCGAAACCCTTGCCTTCCCTGCCGAACACCGCCGACAGCGCGCCGCGCAGCGGGAAATCCAGCACGCTGACGTTGGCGTTGGCCGGCCAGGTGTGCTCGGCGATGCGCGCGGCGTCGTAATCGAAGGCCTCGCCGAACATGAACATGCCCGGGTGTTCGCCGCGGATGCGCTTGACGAAGGCATGCCACCACGGATGCGGCAGCCAGCCGATGGTGTCGATGCGCAGCGCGTCCACGCCCTGCGCCGTCCATTGCAGGTAGGCGCCGGCCAGGTAGTCCATCACCGCCGGGTTGTCCTGGTTGAAATCGGACAGTTCGGCCAGGTTGCCGTCGAAGATCGAGCCGGTGGCGCCGTCCACCGGGCCGATGGCGTTGTAGAAGGCGTGCAGCGGGTTGTGCTCCGGGTCCAGCTGCGGCGGCGGCAGGTTCTGGTGGTCGGCAACCAGCTTGCCGTCCTTGTCGAACAGCTGGCCGAACTGCGGCTGCCGCACCGGCATCGTCCACGCCGGCGAGCCGTGGTTGCCGACGATGTCCAGCACCACCTTCAGCCCGGCGTCGTGCAGGCCGCGGGTGAAACCGGAAAAATCCAGGTCCGCGCTCGGCAGGTGTTCGTCGAGCCGGTAGAAATTGACGCCCCAGTAGCCGTGGTAGCCGGTCTTGCCGCGGTCGGTCAGGGTGCTGGTGCAGGTGACCGGCCTGCTGCCGGTGAAGGCCTGGTCGGGGTTGTCGACGATGGGCGTGATCCAGACCGCGCCGAAGCCGAGGCCGCGGATGTAGCCGGCGTTGTCGAGCACGCCTTTGAAATCGCCGCCGAGGTAGCCGATGTTGCCGTCGATGCCGTCCGGGCAGTGCACCGGAATGTCGAAGGTGCGGTGCGCGCCGCCCTGGTCGCGGTGGTCGTTGGCCGGGTCGCCGTTGACGAAGCGGTCGGTGACGACGAAGTACACCGCGTCGCTGGCGAACGGCTCGGTGGTGCCGACGTAGTCCGGGCGGGTGCCGGCCGCCGCGCCGCCGGCCAGCAGTGCAAGGGAAAGCGCCGGCGCAAGGCTGGCCATCGACAGACGCACGCGCATCACACCACCTCCGGACGGGACGGAACCCGCAGCACGCACAGGCCGGCCACGAACAGGCTGCAGCCGCCGAGCACCAGCACGTGCATCGGCACGCCGCCCAGCCACGCGCGCAGGGCGAAGCCGAGCGCGCTGGCGGCCACCAGCTGCGGGATCACGATGAAGAAATTGAAGATGCCCATGTACACGCCCATCTTCGCCGCGGGCACGCTGTCGGACAGCAGCGCATACGGCAGCGACAGGATCGAGGCCCAGGCGAAGCCCACCCCGACCATGGACAACAGCAGCCATGCCGGGTCGGCGATGAACATCAGCGAGACCAGGCCGGCGCCGCCCAGCCACAGGTTGAGCAGGTGGCTCCAGCGCAGGCCCAGGGCCCGCACCATGGCCGGAATGATCAGCGCCGCCAGCGCGGCAAAGCCGTTGTAGGCGCCGAACAGCACGCCCACCCAGTTGGCGCCTTCGTTGTACGCGGCCGACTGCGGGTCGGTGGAGCCGAAATGGGTGCCGGCCACCGCCGCGGTGGTGTAGATCCACATCGCGAACAGCGCGAACCAGGAGAAGAACTGCACCCACGCCAGCCGCCGCATGGTCGGCGGCATCGCGCGCAGGTCGCCGACGATGGCCGCCAGCATGTGCGTGCCCGGCAGCAGCCGCGCCAGCGCCAGCAGCACGCCGTAGGCGGCGCACAGGCCGGCCAGCACGTAGAGCATCCTGTCGCCCTGGCGCCAGGCGATCAGCACCGCAAGCGCGATGCCGAGCAGCAGCCACGCGCCGGCCTGCGCCCATGAAGGCGCGCCGCTGGCCGCCGCGCGGTGCCCGGCGGCGGGTTCGGCGTCGTCGAAGGACGCCAGCTCCGCCGGCGCGTATTCGCGGGTGCTGAACACCGTCCACGCGATCGCCGCCAGCAGCACCACCGCGCCGAAGTAGAACGCATAGCGCACCGTGTCCGGCACCTCGCCCGGCGCGGCGGTGTTGGCCACGCCCCAGTGCGCCAGCAGGTAGGGCAGCAGGCTGGCGACGATGGCGCCGACGCCGATGAAGAAGCTCTGCATCGCGTAGCCGGCCGGGCGCTGGCGCGGCGCCAGCTGGTCGCCGACGAAGGCGCGGAACGGTTCCATCGACACGTTGATCGAGGCGTCCAGCACCCACAGCGTGCCGGCGGCGATCCACAGCGTCGGCGAGTTGGGCATCAGCAGCAGCGCCAGCGTGGTCAGCACCGCGCCGGCCATGAAGAACGGCCGGCGCCGGCCCCAGCGGGTCCAGGTGCGGTCGGACAGGTAGCCGACCACCGGCTGCACCAGCAGGCCGGTCAGCGGCGCGGCGATCCACAGCCCCGGCACCGCCTCCATCGACGCGCCCAGCGTCTCGAAGATGCGGCTGGCATTGGCGTTCTGCAGCGCGAAGCCGAACTGGATGCCGAGGAACCCGAAACACATGTTCCAGATCTGCCAGAACGACAGCTGCGGTTTGCTTTTCATCAAGCGCTTCCCCCCTCCGGGAATCACGGATGCGATGTGCGGCGCCGATGCGCCCGGGCCATGGTAGAGGCCGCCCGGCGGATGCGCACCGCCGGTGCATACGTATTCAGTGCCGCTGCCGGCAATGACGCTGCGCACCAACTGGAATAGTGGCGACACCCGCTTTCCGTTCCCGCACTCCGGAGTCGATACCCGCCATGGCCCCGCCACGCCCCTGCTCCCGCCTGTTCCGCATGAAACTCGCCTTCGTCCTGCTACTGGCCGGCCTGCCCGCGGCGCAGGCGGCCGAGCTGGCCCGCATCGGTTCGCCCGGCGGGGTGCTCACGGTCGCGCTCGAAGCGCAGCACGAAGGGCGCATCGCCTACCGCGTCGAACGCGGGGGCCAGGCGGTGATCGCGCCGTCGCGGCTGGGTTTCCTGCTCGGCGACGGCCGGCTGGAACGCAATCTCGAACTGGTCGGGCAATCCCGCCGCAGCTTCGACGAGACCTGGGAACAGCCCTGGGGCGAGCGCCGCCTGACCCGCAACCACTACAACGAGCTGCGCGCCAGCTTCGCCGAGAAGGCGGTGGACGCCACCCATCCCGGGCGCCGCTTCGACGTGGTGTTCCGCGTCTACGACGATGGCGTCGGCTTGCGCTATGAGTTCCCGAAGCAGGCGGCGATGCAGCAGGCCCGCATCCGCGCCGAGCTGACCGAGTTCGCGCTCGCCCGCCCCGCCACCGCGTGGTGGATTCCGGCGTTCGAGTGGAACCGCGAGGAATACCTGTACCGCCGCACGCCGCTGCGCGAAATCGGCACCGCGCAGACCCCGCTCACCCTGCGCGACGACAGCGGCCTGCACATCTCCCTGCATGAAGCCGCGCTGGTGGACTACGCCGGCATGAACCTGGCCCGCGGCGACGGCGACGTGCTGCGCGCCGCGCTCACCCCCGGCAGCGGCGACGCCGCGGTGGTGCGCACGCTGCCGTTCCACACGCCGTGGCGCACCATCCAGGTCGGCGAGCGCGCCGGCGACCTGGCCGAATCCAGCCTGGTCCTCAACCTCAACGAACCCAACGCCATCGGCGACGTCAGCTGGTTCACCCCGGCCAAGTACGTGGGCGTGTGGTGGTCGCTGCACCTGGAGACCGAGACCTGGGCGACCGGCGCGAAGCATGGCGCCACCACCGCCAACACGCGCCGCTACATCGATTTCGCCGCCGCCAACGGTTTCCGCGGCGTGCTGGTGGAAGGCTGGAACCCCGGCTGGGACGGCAACTGGTTCGCCAATGGCTGGGGCTTCGACTTCACCCGCGCCACCGCCGATTTCGACCTGCCGGCACTGGCGAAGTACGCCGCCGGCAAGGGCGTGCACCTGATCGGCCACCATGAGACCGCCTGCGCGGTCAGCCACTACGAGCGCCAGCTGCCGGCCGCGCTCGAGCTGTACGCGCGCAACGGCGTGGACGTGGTCAAGACCGGCTACGTCTGCGACGCCGGCGACATCCAGCGCCAGGACGAGGAAGGCGGCCCGGTGGTGCGCGAATGGCACGAAGGCCAGTGGATGAGCAACCACCACCTGCGCGTGGTGCGGCAGGCGGCGCAGCGGCATATCGCGGTCAACGCGCACGAGCCGATCAAGGACACCGGGCTGCGCCGCACGTACCCGAACTGGGTTTCGCGCGAGGGCGCGCGCGGCATGGAATACAACGCCTGGGGCGCGCCGCCGAATCCGCCGGAACATGAGGCCACCCTGGTGTTCACCCGCATGCTGGCCGGGCCGATGGACTACACCCCCGGCATCGTCAGCCTGAAGGGCCGCAACGGCCTGCCGCTGCGCAGCACCCTGGCCAAGCAGCTGGCGCTGTACGTGGTGCTGTACAGCCCGGTGCAGATGGTGGCCGACCTGCCCGAGCATTACGCGCAGCATGCCGATGCCTTCCAGTTCATCCGCGACGTGGCGGTGGACTGGGAGGAAAGCCATGTGCTCGACGGCGAGGTCGGGCAGTTCGCGACCATCGCGCGCAGGGCGCGCGGCAGCGGCGAATGGTTCCTGGGCAGCGTCGGCGACGACCAGCCGCGCGAACTGGACACGCCGCTGTCCTTCCTCGAACCGGGCCGCCGCTACCGCGCCGAGATCTACCGCGACGGCGACGGCGCCAACTGGCGCGACCAGCCGTTCGCCTTCGCGCGCGAGACCCGGGAGGTCGGCAGCGGCGACCGCATCGTGCTGAAGCTCGCGCCCGGCGGCGGCGCCGCGATCCGCTTCGTGCCGCTGGATTGATTGCGCCGTGGTGCGACGCCTGCCCCGCATGGCTGTTCGGCCGCCTCATGCCGGGCAAGCCCGGCATCGGCTACCGCGACTGCGCATGACCGACGACGCCTCCTGGCGCCGTTGCCATCGTTGTCATCCAGAAACCTGCCGGGCGTGGCGCGGCCCGGCGCATTGAATACGTATGCAGGCCGATTCCACGACGTTGCCCGCTGATTACCATGCATGACAGTCGCAATCAGACCGCATCGCATCGGCGACGAGGGCCCGGAATCCGAACCGGGCGCACGCACGGAACAACCAAACGACATCACCTGGGAGAGGGGAGAATGTTGAACACCAAGCGCAACCTGTTGAGCGTGGCGCTCGCATCCGCGCTGGCCCTGCAGGCCAGCGGCGCATACGCGCAGAGCAGCACGGACGACGGCAAGAAGAAGGCCGACGCCGTCGAACTGGACACGGTCACCGTCACCGGCATCCGCCGCGGCATCGAGAGCGCGATCTCGGTCAAGCGTGATGCCACTTCGATCGTCGAGGCGGTCTCGGCCGAGGACATCGGCAAGCTGCCGGACGTGAGCATCGCCGAATCCATCGCCCGCCTGCCCGGCCTGGCCGCCCAGCGCGTGGCCGGCCGCGCCCAGGTGATCAGCGTGCGCGGCCTGTCGCCGGACTTCGCCACCACCCTGCTCAACGGCCGCGAGATGGTCAGCACCGGCGACAACCGCAGCGTCGAGTTCGACCAGTACCCGTCCGAGCTGATCAGCGGCGTGACCGTGTACAAGACGCCCGACGCCGGCCTGGTCGGCCAGGGCCTGTCCGGCACGCTGGACATGCAGACCGTGCGTCCGCTCAGTTACAGCGACCGCGTGATCGCCATCAGCGGCCGCTACCAGAAGAACTCGCTGGGCGAAGCCGCCAACGTCGACCCCTACGGCAACCGCTTCAACATCAGCTTCGTGGACAAATTCGCCGACGACACCCTCGGCCTGGCCATCGGCTATTCGCATTCGGACATGGCCAAGCAGGAGAACCAGGTCGGCCTGTACGAACCGTGGCAGGCGCTGGGCGGCAACGACTGGCGCCCGGGCGTGGCCGCCGGCACGTTCTACTCCGACGGCATCAAGGCGCTGCGCCGCACCGGCAACGCCAGGCGCGACGGCGTGATGGCCACCCTGCAGTTCCGCCCCAACAACGCCTGGACCAGCACGCTCGATGCGTTCTACACCAAGGCCAAGGAATACGACACCGCCAACCAGCTGGAAATCCACCTGGGCGGCTACAACGGCGGCTACGACCCGCTGTACCTCACCGACGTGGTGACCCGCGACGGCAGCTTCGTCAGCGGCACCGCGCACAACGTCTATCCGCTGGTGCGCGGCATGTACAACCACCGCGAAGACAGCATCAAGGCCTTTGGCTGGAACAACGAATTCACCTTCGGCGACGTGCGCGTGGTGGCCGACGTCAGCTGGTCCAAGGCCGAGCGCGACGAGATCAACCTGGAAAACAACCTGCAGCTGCTGCCGGCGCCGCAGCTGGATTCGGTGAAGCTCGACTTCGCCGGCGGCAACTTCCCGCGGTTCACGCCGGGCCTGGACTACTCGGACTACGGCAAGCTGTACCTGACCAACACCATCTACGGCTCGGGCTACGGCAAGACCCCGCACGTGGACGACGAGCTGAAGGGCTTCAGGCTGGCGGCCAACTTCCCGGCGCCGGAGGGCTTCAGCTGGTTCAGCGACATCGACGTGGGCTTCAACTACGCCGACCGCAGCAAGGACAAGACCCAGGCCGAGGGCAACATCAACCTCGGCGCGCAGGGCATCACCAGCATCGCCTCCGACCTGCAGTACGCGCCGGTCGACCTGGGCTTCGCCGGCGCCGGCTATATTCCGGCCTGGAACGTCCCGGCGGCCGTGGCCAGGTACATGGTGTTCAAGCCGACCACCACCGAAAGCTACCTGATTCCCAAGCAGTGGACCGTGGAGGAGCAGATCGCCACGATGTTCCTGCGCGCCAACATCAGCACCCAGATCGGCTCGATCCCGGTGCGCGGCAACATCGGCATCCAGGGCCAGCGCGCGGACCAGTCCTCGCAGTCCAACTACTGGGACGGTTCGCAGCCGGCTGGCAGCCAGGTCATTCCGATCGACGAGGGCAGCAAGTACTTCAAGTTCCTGCCCAGCCTGAACCTGGCCTTCGAACTGCCGGCCGAGAATACGGTGCGCTTCGCCCTGGCCCGCCAGGCGGCGCGCCCGCGCGTGGACGAGATGCGCGCCTCGATGGAATTCGGCATGGACACCGGCCAGGGCAAGCCCGGCGCCAGCGGCGGCAATCCGCACCTGAAGCCGTGGCTGGCCAATGCCGTGGATCTGTCCTGGGAAAAATACTTCGGCAACAAGGCCTATATTGCCGCCGCGGTGTTCTACAAGGACCTGAAAACCTACATCTACACCGAAAAGCGCGATGGTTACGATTTCACCAGCCAGGTCGTCGAGTGGCTGAAGATCCCGGCCAACGAAGCACAGCTCCAGGCGCCGGCGCAGATGACCGGCACCTACACCGCGCCGTTCAACGGCAGCGGCGGCAGCCTGCGCGGCGCGGAACTGACCGCCTCGCTGCCGCTGGACCTGTTCGCCGACGCCCTGCGCGGCTTCGGCGTGGTCGCCAGCGCCAGCTTCAACGACAGCAACATCCACATCCCGCCGGATCCGGGCACCACCTCCAGCGTCGGCAATGACCCGATCATGCTGCCGGGCCTGTCCAAGCGCGTGTACAACTTCACCGCCTACTACGAGAACGACGGCTTCGAAGTGCGCCTGAACCAGCGCAAGCGCTCGGACTTCATCGGCGAGATCGGCAACTTCAACGGCAACCGCACCCTGCGCTACGTCAAGGGCGAGAACGTGCTGGACGCGCAGCTGGGCTACAGCTTCGGCGACGGCACGATGTTCCGGGGCCTGAGCCTGTTCCTGCAGGCCAGCAATCTGACCAACTCGAAGTACGAGACCTACGCCGGCAGCAAGGACCGCCCGCTGGAAACCGTGGAATGGGGCCGCAGCTACCAGATCGGCGTGAACTACAAGTTCTGATCCGGCGCCGGTTGTTGCGCGACAAGGCCCGCTGCGCAGGCAGCGGGCTTTTTCGTGCCCGGGTGGGCGTCGCCAGCCGCCACGCCCTGCACCCGTAGGAGCGACTTCAGTCGCGAAAGGGCTTCACCGGTAAAGCCCCATCGCGACTGAAGTCGCTCCTACGAAGGGCGCGCCATTGCCTGCACCGGTACTGTCGCAACCGCCGCGCAGGCAGCGAGCTTTTCGGGCGCGGGAGGCCGGATGCGCAAGTGCATTGGATGGAATCCGCCAACGACGGGATGCGCCAGCCAGAACAGCAGCCAGCCCCACCCCGCCTGCCCCCCCGTAGGAGCGACTTCAGTCGCGATGAGGCTTCACCGGCAAAGCCCCATCGCGACTGAAGTCGCTCCTACGAAGGGCGCGCCATTGCCTGCGCCGGTTCTGTCGCAGCCGTCGCGCAGGCAGCGAGTTTTTCGGGCGCGGGAGGCCGGATGCGCAAGTGCGCTGGATGGAATCCGCAGTATCCAACGACGGGATGCACCAGCCAGAACAGCACCCAGCCCCACCCCGCCTGCTCCCGTAGGAGCGACTTCAGTCGCGAACAGGCTTCACCGGTAAAGCCCCATCGCGACTGAAGTCGCTCCTACGAGGTAGAAGCCATCGCCTGTTTTCCTCTACGCACGCTTCAGGCGATGCCCAACAAAAAGGGCGGAGATCGCTCTCCGCCCTGCTCTGCCGGTGTATCGGCCGCTCAGCCGCGCCGTGCGCAGTACACCGCGTGCGCCGGCAGCACCAGCTCGCCGTCCTCAACATGGCCGGCGACCGGGCCGGGCACGTCCAGGGCCTGCCACGGGCCGGCCGGCAACGCATGCCGCACCGGCGCGGACGACAGGTTGAAGGCCAGCAGCAAAGTCTCGCCTTCGAGCGTGCGCTCGAACAGCAGCACCGGCTCGGCGCTGTCGAGGAAGCGGATCGCGCCGCCCACCAGCGTGGGCTGCGTGTGGCGCCAGGCCAGGAAGGCGCGGAAGGCATTGAGCACCGAACCCGGCGCGGCTTCCTGCGCCTGCACCGACAGCGCGCGGTGCTCGGCCGGGATCGGCAGCCACGGCCTGGCGCTGCTGAAACCGGCCAGCTCGGCGCCGGTCCACGGCATCGGCGTGCGGCAGCCATCGCGGCCCTTGAAGTTGGGCCAGAAGGTGATGCCGTAGGGGTCCTGCAGCGCCTCGAACGGCACCTCGGCCTCGCCCAGGCCCAGCTCCTCGCCCTGGTAGATGCACACCGAACCGCGCAGCGAGCACACCAGCGCGGCCAGCATCTTCGCCATCGACGGATCGGCCGGCGCGCCGCCCCAGCGCGTCACCGCGCGCTGCACGTCGTGGTTGGACACCGCCCAGCACGGCCAGCCGTCGCGCATCGTCGCTTCCAGCTTCTCCACCGTGGCGCGGATGTAGCCGGCGCTGTAGTCGTCCACCAGCAGCTCGAAGCTGTAGCCCATGTGCAGGCGGCCCGGCGCGGTGTACTCGGCGGTGGTGGCCAGCGAATCCTCGGAGGAAATCTCGCCCAGCGTCACCGCGCCGGGGTACTGGTCCAGCAACGCGCGCAGGCGCTCGAGGAAGCCGACGTTCTCCGGCCGGGTGTTGTTGTAGTAGTGGTACTGGAACGCGTACGGGTTGTCCGGGCTGAAGCCGCGGCCCACGCGCTCGCTTTCCGGCTTGGCCGGGTTGTCGCGCAGCTGCGCGTCGTGGAAGCAGAAGTTGATCGAGTCCAGGCGGAAGCCGTCGACGCCGCGGTCCAGCCAGAACTTCACGTAGTCCAGCGTGGCCTGCTGCACCGCCGGGTTGTGGAAGTTCAGGTCCGGCTGCGAGGACAGGAAGTTGTGCAGGTAGTACTGGCGCCGGCGCGGCTCCCACTTCCAGGCCACGCCGCCGAAGATCGACAGCCAGTTGTTGGGCGGCGTGCCGTCCTCGCGCGCGTCGGCCCACACGTACCAGTCGGCCCGGGGGTTGTCGCGGCTCTGCCGGCTCTCGCGGAACCAGTCGTGCTGGTCGGAGGTGTGGCTGAACACCTGGTCGATCATCACCTTCAGGCCCAGCGCGTGCGCCTTCGCCAGCAGGCGGTCGAAGTCGTCCAGCGTGCCGAACAGCGGGTCGACGTCGCGCTGGTCGGCGATGTCGTAGCCGAAATCGGCCATCGGCGAGCGGAAGAACGGCGATACCCAGATCGCATCCACGCCCAGCGAGGCGACGTAGTCGAGCCGGTCGATGATGCCCGGCAGGTCGCCGACGCCATCGCCGTCGGTGTCCAGGAAGCTGCGCGGATAGATCTGGTAGATGACGGCGCCCCGCCACCAGGGAGTGTTCGACATCGAGCGCCCCTCCGGGCTGTGCGTGCCCGCGGCCGGGCATGGATGAACCCGACCAGCTTAGCGGCGGCACCGGAGCCATGGCGCGCTGTGCATACGTATTCACGGCCGCGCGGGCGCTCACGCCCGGTCCTCGGCGGCACCGCCTATAATTGCCCCACGCCCCCCGACGCCATCGCATGAGCATCGCCGAAGACCTCCGCCCCGCGCTGGGCCTGCCCGCCATCCAGACCCTGGCCGCCCCGGACATGGCCGCCGTCGATGCCCTGATCCGCCATCGCCTGTCCTCCGACGTGGTGCTGATCAACCAGATCGCCGACCACATCATTTCCGCCGGCGGCAAGCGCCTGCGGCCGATGCTGGTGATGCTGGCCGGCCACGCCGCCGGCGGCGCCGGCCCCGAACACCACCAGCTGGCGGCGATCATCGAGTTCATCCACACCTCCACCCTGCTGCACGACGACGTGGTGGACGAGTCGGACCTGCGCCGCGGCCGCAGCACCGCCAATGCGCTTTGGGGCAACGCGCCCAGCGTGCTGGTCGGCGATTTCCTGTACTCGCGCAGCTTCCAGCTGATGGTCGAGCTGGACCGCATGCCGGTGATGCGCATCCTGGCCGACACCACCAACCGCATCGCCGAGGGCGAGGTGCTGCAGCTGCTGCACGTCCACAACCCGGACACCGACGAGGCCGCCTACCTGCGCGTGATCGAGCGCAAGACCGCGGTGCTGTTCGCCGCCGGCACCCGCCTGGGCGCGCTGGCCAGCGGCGCCGGCGAAGTCGTGCAGCAGCAGCTCTACGACTACGGCATGGCGCTGGGCTATGCCTTCCAGATCGCCGACGACGTGCTGGACTACTCGGCCAACGCCGAAGAGCTGGGCAAGAACCTGGGCGACGACCTGGCCGAGGGCAAGGCCACGCTGCCGCTGATCCACGCGATGGCGCACTCGGATGCCGCCGTGCGCGAACGCCTGCGCGAAATCGTGCAGGAAGGCGATGCCGGGGCGATGCCGGAAGTGCTGGCCGCCATCCACGCCACCGGCGGCCTGGAATACAGCCGCCAGCGCGCGGTGGAGTACGCCGACGCCGCCGAGCGCGCGCTCGATGGCCTGCCCGAAAGCGAGGCGGTCGCCGCCCTGCGCGGCCTGGCCCGCTACGCGGTCGAACGCAGCCACTGAGCCCGATGACGGCGCTGCACCGCTTCAGCGACGAAGAACGCGCCGTGCTGCTGGCGGTGAAGGGCGTCGGCGCCACCGTGGTGGCGCGGCTGGAACAACTGGGTTTCCACACGCTGCGGCAACTGGCGCGGGCCGAGCCCGGCGACATCGTCAGCCAGGCCGCGGCGATGCTGGGCAGCAGCTGCTGGCGCAACAGCCCGCAGGCGCGCGCCGCGATCACGGGCGCGATCGACGCCGCCCGAACCAGCCTGGTCCGCTGATCCGCCTTCGCCGAGGTTGTGCCGGGAAAGCTCCCCTGCGGGGCAGGCTACGCCGCTACGGGTCAATCGCCCAGGCGTTCTTCCAGGAAGTTGTCCATCATCTTCCAGGCACGTCTGGCCGCGCGCGGGTCGTAGACGCAGCCCGGCGGGCTGTTGGCGTCGGACTCGGCGAAGCAGTGCACCGCACCGCTGAAGTTGACGAACTGCCAGTCGGCGCCGGCCGCGTCCATTTCCCTGCCGAAAGCGGCGATGTCCTCGGCGGTCACGCCCTGGTCGGCGGCGCCGTTGAGCACCAGCATCGGCACCCTGGCGCTGTGCGCCGCGGCCGGTGCCGGCGACGCCAGCCCACCGTGCAGGCTCACCACGCCGGTCAGCGGCATGCCGGCGCGCGCCATTTCCAGCACCGTGGTGCCGCCGAAGCAGAACCCCACCGCGCCGATACGGGCGGCATCCAGCGGCGCCTTGCCGGCCTGCGCCTTCAGCGCCTCAAGCGCCGCCCCGGCACGTGCGCGCAGTTCGGCGCGGTTCTCGCGCAGCGGCCTAGAGGCCGCGGCGGCTTCATCGTTGTCCTTCGGGCGGACCTGCTTGCCGTAGACGTCGGCCACCAGCACCACGTAGTCGTCGCCGGCGATCTGCGCGGCCTTGGCGACGGCCGAGGCGTTCACGCCCCGCCAGTTGGGCACCATCACCACGCCCGGGCGGCGCGCATCGCCGTCGTCGTCATAGACCAGCACCCCACTGTAGGTGGTGCCGCCGTGCTGCCATTCGACCGGACGCTGCTGCATCTTCGCCATGGCGGGCATGGCCGCCGAAACGCACAATGCCAACGCTGCCAACTGCCACTTTCGTGCTGCCTGCATGGGAGTGCTCCGGGTTGGGTTGTCCCGCGGAGTCTACGGGCAAACGCTGCCCTCACCCCAGTGCGCTACGAGCCGCAGCAATCCGAGCCCCTCTCCCGTTCACGGGAGAGGGGTTGGGGTGAGGGAAGCTCCTGGCCCAGGAAGCCAGCGACAAACTCAGCCCACGCCCAACCCGGGAATCGCGCTGATGAGGTCCGGATCAAACCCGGCCAGTTCAGCGAAATGACGGCCGCGCGCCACGTAATCCTTGTAGGCACCGAAACTCGGCGCGCCCGGCGACAGCAGCACCACCCCGCCCTGCGCGCCCAGCGCGGCGCGCGCCAGTTCAACCGCATGCGGCAGGTCGCCGGCGGCATGCAGGCCGAAGTGGCCTGCGTCGGCCAGCGGCTGCAGCAGGGCGTGGATGCGCGGCCCGTTGGCGCCCATGGTGATGATTTCCAGCGGCGCGTCGTCGCGCATGCGCGCGGCGAAGTCGTGCCAGTCCAGGCCGCGGTCATGGCCGCCGACCAGCAGCGCGATGCGCTGCCCGGCGAAGCAGTCCAGCGCCGCCAGCGAAGCGTGCGGCGTGGTGCTGATCGAATCGTTGACCCAGCGCAGGCCATCGCGCTCGCCCAGCAGCTGCAGGCGGTTGGGCAGCGGCCGGAAGCTGCGTACCGCCGGTGCCAGCGCCACCGCGTCCAGGCCCAGCGCCTCCAGCGCCGCCAGCACCGCGCACAGGTTGCCGCGGTTGTGGCGGCCCGGCAGCGGCGTGTCCGAAGTATCGAACACCGGCTGCGCGCCGCGGTGCACCACCTCGCCGACCATGTGCCAGCCTTCGGGCTGGTTGAACCACACGATCCGGCTGTGCGGCAGCTGCAGCGCGCGCAGGTGTTCATCGGCGGCATTGAGCACCGCCACGCGCGGGTGGCCGCCGGTCACCAGCGACAGCTTGTCGTCGATGTAGCGCTGCTCGCTGCCGTGCCAGTCCAGGTGCTCGGGGAAAATGTTCAGCACGATGGCCACGTCCGGCCGCGCGCCGCTGCGCGCGACCTCGCCGGTCTGGTAGCTGGACAGTTCCACCGCCCAGTACTCGGGTGCCGGCTGCGGGTCCAGGACTTCCAGCAGCGGCAGGCCGATGTTGCCGGCCAGCCCGGTGCGGTGCCCGGCCGCGCGCAGCAGGTGCGCCAGCAGCGAAGTGGTGGTGCTCTTGCCCTTGGTGCCGGTCACGCACACCGTGCCGGGCAGCGTGCCGTCGGCGCGCGCGTGCTCGCTGAACCACAACGAGGTGCCGCCGATGAATTGCGTGCCGCGCGCCGCGGCGGCCACTGCCTCGGGCCGGTACGGGCTGATGCCCGGCGATTTCACCACCACCTCGAAACGCGACAGGGCATCGCCGGTCACTTCGGTTTCCACCTGCAGCGCGCCGCCGCCCTCGGCGCGCGCGCCCTCGGCTTCGGCCTCGGGGCAGAACAGGGTCAACGGCAGGCCGGGCAGGCGTCCACGCAGCGCGTGGAAGGCGGCACGGCCTTCGCGGCCCCAGCCCCACAGCGCGACGCGCCTGCCCTCAAGCTGCGAAATCCGCACGCAGGCGCTCCCACAGGGCCGCGGGGATGCGGTGCTCGCCATCGATCACCAGCAGCGGCTCGATCTTCAGTTCGTCGGCCGCCAGCGTCGGCTGGATCAGGCTGGCGAAACGCTTGACCAGCACGTCCTCCTTCCATTCCGGGCGCGCGGCCAGCGTCGCCAGCGCCGCGCGCGACTCCCTGCCTTCGCCCACGCATTCGAACGGCTTGTGGTCCTGGAATTCCAGCAGCGCGTCGAAGCCGCCGGCCTGGTCGCCGTCGTCGAGCAGGTTGCGGCCGAAGATGCGCACCAGCCGGGTCTTGGGCATGAACGGCGCCAGCGCCAGGAAGACGAAGTGGCACTTCGGGCAGACACCGCACCAGCGGTTCACCGGGCGCTCGCCGAGGATGTGGAAATTGCGGTTGCAGCTGGAGAAATGCGCGTCGTAGTAGTCGGTTTTCGCGAACTGCCGCGCCACCGCCAGCTCGGACAGCGGCCGCAGCAGCGAGTAGTAGTGCAGGTCGGCGGCGACATGGCGCTGCACGTATTCGCCGAACGCCTTCTCGAACGCCCAGCCCTTGGACCACTGGTGGTTGACCTCGCCGGTGCCGGCGATCTGGCTGCCGTAGCTGGCCGAGCGTTCGTTGGAGAACACCACCTGGTCCACGCCCTGCAGCAGCGCCGCCAGCACCATGATCGCCGAGTTCACCGCGGTCACCGGGATGTGGCCGTTCCACGCGCCCTGGCGGTTCAGTTCGAACAGTTCCGGCGCCAGCGTGCGGCCGATGTTGAGCATCGGCAGGCCGGTACGCTCGGCGCAGGCGCGGATCAGCTGCGAGCCGCCGATCCAGGTGACGGTCTCGGCGACGCCGGCGTGGCGCAGCGCCTCGATGCTGACCAGCGAATCCTTGCCGCCGCCGATGGCGACCAGCGCGTGTTCGCGCAGGCTGAGTACGGGTGCAGCCGAGGAGCCCCTCTCCCCTTGGGAGAGGGGTTGGGGTGAGGGTTCGACGGAGGCAGCAGCGGCTCCGGCAACCGCAGTGGCGGCCGTCCCCTCACCCCCGGCCCCTCTCCCGGAGGGAGAGGGGGGCGAAACCGGCAGCCTGAAGCGGCCGCGCAGGTCCAGGCCGTTGCGGTAGGCGAATTCGCCCAGGCCGTTGAGGTAGATCGTTTCCACCAGCGCCGCGGTATCGGCGTCGATGGCGTAGCCGTCGATGCACACCTGCGCCGGCACCGCCGCCTTGTAGTAGCTCACCCCGGCAACCAGGTGCAGCAGGCGCAGGGCGCGCTGCACCGCCGCCGCGCGTTCGCCGTCCAGCTGGAACGGCGCACCCGGCACGGTGACGGTCTCGGTCATCTCCGGGCCGTCGTCGAAGGCGTACACCAGCCGCGCCACGCCGGTATCCGCGGCGAAATCGCAGCGGACGAAACGGAAGCGGGAAACCTGGTCTTTGTCGAAAGCTGTCATGGCGTATCCGGAATCAAGCGGGGCGCGGCGTGCGGTGGCGCGTTGGCGCGGCGGAGCGAAGGGGTGGGCGGGGCATGGAGGTCATTGCGCATCGTCGATGACGTCCTCGCGCGGCAGCGCGCGGTGGTTGTAGTGGCTGGCCATGCTGAAACCATAGGCGCCGGCGTCGGCGATCAGCATCACGTCGTCCGGCGCGGTGGCGGACGGCAGCTTCACCCGCTGCGCGAACACGTCGCTGGATTCGCAGATCGGGCCGACCACGCTGAAATCCACGTCGCGCGCGTCATCCAGCCGCGACAGGTTGGCGATGTCGTGCCAGGCGTCGTACAGCGCCGGGCGCAGCAGCGCGTTCATGCCGGCGTCCAGGCCGACGCGGCGCACGCCGTCCTTCTCCACCACCTGGGTGGCGCGGGCCAGCAGCACGCCGGCCTCGGCGACCAGGAAGCGGCCCGGTTCGACCGCCAGCTGGAACGCCGGGTGCACCGCCTTGATCTCGGCCAGGCCGGTGGCCCAGGCCTCGAGGTCGAACGGCTCGTCGTCGTCGCTGTACGGCACCGGCAGGCCGCCGCCGATGTCGAGTATCTCCACGCTGCCGATGCGGCGCGCGAAGCCGGCCAGCTCGTCCACCATCTGCTTCCAGTGGCCGCTGTTCTCCACGCCGCTGCCCAGGTGCGCATGGATGCCGGTGACGCGCACGCCCAGGCCGCGCGCCACGTCGAGGAATTCGTCCACGCGCTGCGCGGACAGGCCGAACTTGGCTTCCTTGCCGCCGGTGTTGACCTTGCGGTGGTGGCCGTCGCCATGGCCCAGGTCGATGCGCAGCCACAGCGCGCGGTCGCGGAATACGTCCGGCCAGCGCCGCAGCAGTTCGACGTTGTCGACGGTGACGTTGACGCCGCGCGCCAGCGCCGCCGCGTATTCGTCGATCGGGGCGAAGCTCGGGGTGAACAGCACGCGCGAGGGCGGCAGCGCCGGCAACGTGGCGAACACGTGCTCGACCTCGCCCAGCGACACGCATTCCAGGCCGAATCCTTCCTCGACCAGCGCGCGCAGGATGGCCGGGTGCGGGTTGGCCTTGATCGCGTAGTAGCGGCGGTCCAGCGCCGCCACCGCCTTCAGCTGGCGGGCGCGCTCGCGCACCGTCGGCAGGTGGTAGACGTAGCGCGGCGTGCCCTGCGCGGCCAGTTCCAGCAGCTGCCGGCGCTGTTGCGGCGCGCGCCACCACGGCGTCGCGCGCGGGCGCACGCGGCCGATGATCTCGCGCCAGCGCGGGCCGAACACCTGCTCCTCGTACACCGGCATGGCGCCGCTGTCGATCAGCTCGTCGTGCAGGATCGGCAGCAGGCCATCGGCGTCGGCCTCGTCGATCACGAAGGTCAGGTTCAGGTCGTTGGACGACTGCGAGATCATGTGCACGCGCTCCTTGCCGAACGTGGCCCACACGTCCGAGAGCTTGTACAGCAGCGAGCGCATGCCGCGGCCGACCAGGGTGATGGCCGCGCACGGCACGATCACCTTGACCTTGCAGATCGCCGACAGGTCGGCCGACAGCGCGGCCAGCACGTCGGTGCTGACCAGGTTTTCGGACGGGTCCAGCGAGACAGTGACGTTGGTCTCGGCCGAACCGATCAGGTCCACCGACAGGCCGTGCTTCTTGAACAGCTCGAATACATCGGCGAGGAAGCCGACCTGCTGCCACATGCCGATGCCTTCCATCGACACCAGCACGATGCCGTTGCGGCGGCTGATCGCCTTCACCCCCGGCACCGGCTCGGCGCTGCCGTCGATGCTGGTGCCCGGCATGTGCGGGCGCTCGGTGTCGAGGATGGCCATCGGCACGCCGGCGTCGCGGCACGGCTTGATCGAGCGCGGATGCAGCACCTTGGCGCCGGTGGTGGCGATTTCCTGCGCCTCGTAATAGTCCAGCCGGGTGAGCAGGCGCGCGTCCGGCACGTCCTTCGGGTTGGCGCTGAACATGCCCGGCACGTCGGTCCAGATCTCCACGCGGCTGGCACGCAGCAGCGCGCCGAAATACGCGGCCGAGGTATCGGAACCGCCGCGGCCGAGGATCGCGGTGCCGCCATCGCCATGGCGGGCGATGAAACCCTGGGTGATCAGCATGCGCGTGGGCTGGGCGTTGAAGCGCTCGCTGAAACCGGCCTCGCCCTGCCACTGGCAGTTCACCGACAGGCGTTGCGACCAGGCGCTCTGGTTCGGCGCCGGCGGCTGCGCCTGCAGCCAGTCGCGCGCGTCCATCCAGCCGAAATCCAGGCCGTTGCCGCGCAGGTAGGCCGCGCCGATGGTCGAGGACAGCAGTTCGCCCTGGCCCAGCACCTCGGCCTGCCAGTCCAGCGGGCGGCGGGCCGCGCGCGGGTCGTCGAGCAGCGCGGCCAGCGCCGCCAGCCGTCCGGCCAGCACCTCGGCGCCCAGTTCCAGCTCGGCGAGGAAGTCGTTGTGGCGCGCGACCAGCGCGGCGACCCGTTCGCGGCTGTCGGCGGCGCCATCGGCGATGGCGGTCAGTTCATTGGTCACGCCCGACAGCGCGGACACCACTACCAGCACCCGACCGCCGGTCTCCTCCGCACGTTTTTTCGCCAGTTCCCCGATCGTGTTCCAACGATGACGACGCGACACCGAGGTGCCACCGAACTTGAGGACGATCCAGCGATCGACGAGGGGGGAAGAGGACATTGGGGTGGGGGTTCACGTTGGGGGAAAGACCCGACAGGCGGGCGGAACCGTCGATTCTATAGCCATGCCCCGCCGCGCGGAGCCGCCGCTTGCGGGCGACAGCATTGCAGCGCCGGCACACCCGCCAACGGCGGGCCGCATGCCGCGCAGCGCTCGCGGCCGGAGCGCGCCGGGCCTATGCTGGCCCGCCCTCGCCGACGCCTCCGCCATGACCACCCACCGTTTCCTGCAACTGGACGTCTTCGCCCCCTGCCCCGGCACCGGCAACCCGCTGGGCGTCGTGTTCGACGCGGACGGGCTCCCCGCCGCGCGGATGCAGGCACTGGCCGCGTGGCTGAATCTGTCCGAGACGGTGTTCTTCCTGAAACCCGACGCGCCGGGCGCCGACTACCACATCCGCATTTTCACCCCCAGCAGCGAGCTGCCGTTCGCCGGCCACCCCAGCGTCGGCGCCGCCTGGGCGGCGGTGCGCTGCGGCCTGGCCACGCCCCGCGACGGCGCGCTGCTGCAGCAGTGCGCCGCCGGCCTGCTGCCGGTGCGGGTGGGCGGCGCGGCCGACGCACCGCATGTCGAGCTGGCCAGCCCGCCGGCGCGGCAGCGGGACACCGCGCCCGGCGCGGTTCCGCCGGCGCTGCTGGCGCTGGCCGCCGCCGGCCATGTCCCGGAGCTGTGGGACAACGGGCCGCGCTGGTGGCTGCTGCCGCTGCGCGATGCCGCCGCCGTGCGCGGCCTGCAGCCGGACATGGCCGCCCTGCGCGACTGGACCAATGCCACCGGCGCGACCGGCGTGGCGGTGTTCGCCGACGAAGCCGGCGCCGGCCACGCCCGGGTGGTGCGCGCGTTCTGCCCGGGCGATGCGGTGAGCGTGCCGGAGGACCCGGTGACCGGCAGCGCCAACGCGCTGATCGGCGCCTGGCTGCACCGGCGCGGCGCCCTGCCCGGCGGCGGGGACGGCTATGTCGCCAGCCAGGGCCGCGAGGTGGGCCGGGACGGCCAGGTGCAGGTACGGGTCGATGCGCAGGGCACGGCGTGGATCGGCGGCCAGGTGCAGTGCGTGATCGACGGCAGCGTGCACTGGTAGCGCTGCCGGCACGGTGATCCTGCAGACGCCGCCTGCGCCGTGCGTCATGGCGGCGGCCGCGCCAACCACGCCGGCACGGCCTCTGAAGCGCGGCCCGGCGCGACTACAGGCTAAGCTGCGCGCCATCCTTCCCTGGAGTTGCCGCCCGATGTCCGCACGCCGTTTCCTGCAGCTGGATGTGTTCGCCGCCCGCCCCGGCGCCGGCAATCCGCTGGCCGCCGTGGTCGATGCCGACGGCCTGGACGATGCCGCCATGCAGGCCATCGCCGCCTGGCTGAACCTGTCCGAGACGGTGTTCTTCCTGCCGCCGGAAGCCGGCGCGGATTACCGCATCCGCATCTTCACCCCGAAGATGGAACTGCCCTTCGCCGGCCACCCCAGCGTCGGCGCGGCCTGGGCCGCGGTGGAACTGGGCCTGGCCACGCCCGACGACCAGGGCCGGCTGGTCCAGCAATGCGCGGCCGGCCTGCTGCCGGTGCGCGTGCAGGGCGGCGGCCGTTTCCGCCTGCTGCACGTGCGCAGCCCGCAGGCGCAGCGCCGCGACATCGCCGCAGCGCCGTTGCCGCCTGGCCTGGCCGGACTGGCGCACCCCGGCGCGGAACCCGCGCTGTGGAACAACGGCCCGGACTGGTGGCTGCTGGAAGCGACCGACGAGACCGCGCTGCGCCGCTACAAACCCGAGCTGGCCGCCATCGCCGCCCTGCCCGGCAAGGGCAAGCTCGCCGTGTTCGCCGCGGCGGCGCGGCCCGACGTCGGCTACCAGTACGTGGTGCGCGCCTTCGCCCCGGGCGTGGGCGTGGACGAAGACCCGGTGACCGGCAGCGCCAACGCGCTGGTCGCCGCGCAGCTGCTGGCGCAGGGCCGGCTCGCGCCGGGGCAGCAGTACCGCGCCAGCCAGGGCCGCGAGCGCGGCCGCAACGGCGAGGTCCACGTGCAGGTGGACGCCGATGGCCATGTCTGGATCGGCGGCGAAGTGCAGCCGGTCATCGACGGCCATCTGGACTGGTAAGCCCGCCTCCCGGAAGGAGAGGAAAAGACAGACTCGTTCCTTCTCCCGCCGGGAGAAGGTGCCCCGAAGGGGCGGATGAGGGGACTCCCCCCTCGACCTGTACCCCACCAGACACACGAAAATCCCATGACCACCCGCCGCTTCCTGCAACTGGACGTCTTCGCCCCCCGCCCCGGCACCGGCAACCCACTGGCCGTGGTGCTCGACGCCGACGGCCTGGACGATGCCGCCATGCAGGCCATCGCCCGCTGGACCCGTCTGCCCGAGACCACCTTCGTCTTCGCGCCCACCACGCCGGGCAGCAGCTACCGCATCCGCATGTTCGCGCCGCAGAAGGAGGTGCCGTTCGCCGGCCATCCCAGCGTCGGCAGCGCGCATGCGGTGCTGGAATGCGGACTGGCCGCGCCGGTCGACGGCCTGCTGGTGCAGGACGGCATCGCCGGCCAACTGCCGCTGCGCGTGGACGAGGCCGATGGCGTGCGCCGCATCGCCATCCGCACGCCGCGCGCCGCGGTGGCGGAAGTGGTGGATGCCGCCGATGCGCGCCTGCGCCCGGCCATCGCCGGCTGGTCGCTGGGCGCGCTGCCGCCGGTGCTGATGGACGGCGGCCGCCGCTGGTGGCTGGTGGAACTGGCCGACGAGACCACGCTGCGCGCCCTGGCCCCCGACTGGGACGCCATCGCCACGCTGGCCGAGGCCAGCGGCGCGATGGGCGTGTTCGCCTATGCCCGCAGCGACGCGCCCTCCCACGACCTGGCGGTGCGCGCCTTCGTCGGCAACGGCCGCCGCTTCGAGGACGCCGCCTCCGGCGCGGCCAACGCCGTGCTCGCCGCGTGGCTGGACGAACGCAACGCCCTGCCCGGCCGCGGCAGGCGCTACACCGCCAGCCAGGGCCGCGAGGTCGGCCACGACGCGCTGCTGGAACTGCGCATCGACGAACACGGCGAGGTGTGGTCCGGCGGCCAGGTGCAGACGGTGATCCGCGGAACCATCGACTGGTAGCCGGGGCGGGAACATTCCCCACTACACTGGGCCCCGGGGAACCCGCACTACCGATCAACCATCCAGGAAGGGGGAACACATGCTGTCATGTGCCTGCTGTGGAAGCACCGTGCTGCTCGCGAAGAAGGCCGGGGAGCACCGATACTGCAATGAGCAATGCGCCGCCATCGGCCCGATCCATCAGGTCGCCCGCACCATTCCCGAGGAGCACACGCGGCTCGAGGCGATGAAGATTCACCGCTCCACCTGTCCCACATGCAAACAGGGCAACGGCCCCGTCGACCTGCACTACGCCCACACCATCGTGTCCTTCCTGCTCGCGACCCAATGGCGCAGCAAAGCCATGCTCTGCTGCAAGCGCTGTGCGGCGAAGACCCAGGCCATCGCGCTGCTTCAATCCGCCGTCGCCGGATGGTGGGGATTTCCGTGGGGCATCCTGGGGACACCCATCACCCTGTTGAGAAACATGATCGGCCTGGCTGGAAAAACAGGGAGGTCCGGTCCGTCCAGAGATCTTCTTCGGCACGTGCGCTCGACGCTGGCCGCCAACAAGATATGGCACGAGCGGGAGGAGCGCCTTGCAGGCTCCATCCAGGCGGTCGAGTCCGCACGCAGCGCCTTGCCGGCGAAGTAGATGCAGGATTGCAGGAGCGCGCTTGGCGCGCTCCTGCCGGATCTCCACGATGCCTCAGCGCGAAGCGCGCAGCGCCTGCTGTTCGACCAGGGTGAGCGCGACGTTGTCGCGCAGGTAGGCCGGCTGCACCAGCTCCGGGGCGATGCCCTCGCCGCGGGCGAAGGCCGGCACGGCGATCTTCAGCACGTCCGAAGCGCGCGGCAGCGCCTGCGCATCGACCGACGACAGCCGGGCCTGCAGGCGCGTGGCGAGCAGGCCGTCGGCGGCGGCGAAGCCGGTGCCGACACCGGCCCAGCGGCTGCCGTCGTCGGGCAGCTGCAGCGCGTCCGGGGCGATCACCACTTCCGGCCCCTGCGCGTCCCACCGGCCATCGTCGCGGCGCAGGCAGCGCGCGGCGTACACCTCGCCCATGCGCGCATCGATGCTGGCCAGCACGTGGGTGGCGTCGTCCGGCGCCTGCAGCGCCAGCACCTGCAGCGTGGACACCGGCAGCAGCGGCCGGTCCAGCGCCAGCGCGATGCCCTGGGCGATGGCGATGGCCAGGCGCACGCCGGTGAAGGCGCCGGGGCCGCGCCCCAGGGCGATGGCGTCCAGCTGCGCACGCACGATGCCGGCTTCGGCCAGCAGCTGTTCGGCCCACGGCAGCGTCAGTTCGGCATGCCGGCGCGGCGCGATCTCGAAGCGTTCCAGCACCTGCCCATCGACATGCAGGGCGACGGAACAGGCTTCGGTGGCGGTTTCCAGGGCGAGCAGGTTCATGGGGCAAAGGACGGGAAAACAGGGAGCAAGGGTAGCACTGTGCCCATGCGCCCCCTTCGATCGAGCGGGTCACTTCCCTTCTCCCATCGGGAGAAGGTGGCGCGCAGCGCCGGATGAGGGCAAGGGCGCAGCCTCATGCAATCGTGCCTCAGGAAGGCTTCGCCCCAGCCCTCACCCCAACCCCTCTCCCGTGGGGAGAGGGGCTTCGAAGAAGGCCTGCACGTCGGCCAGTTCGCGGGTGCGGCGGAACGGCGGCAGCGAATCGAGGAATACGCGCCCGTAGCCGCGGCTGAGCAGGCGCGGGTCGCACAGCACCAGCACGCCGCGGTCGGTTTCGCTGCGGATCAGCCGGCCCACGCCCTGCTTGAGCGCGATCACCGCCTGCGGCAGCTGCTCGTCGCGGAACGGGTTGCCGCCCTCGCGGCGGATCGCGTCCAGCCGCGCCTCGTACACCGGGTCGTCCGGGGCGGCGAAGGGCAGCTTGTCGATCACCACCACGCTGAGCGCGTCGCCGGCCACGTCCACGCCTTCGCGGAAGCTGGCCGAGCCGAGCAGCACGCCGTTGCCGGATTCGCGGAAATGCTGCAGCAGGCTGGCGCGCGGCGCCTCGCCCTGCACGAACAACGGCCACGGCCCGCCGCGCAGCGCATCGGCGGCCTCGCGCAGCGCGCGGTGCGAGGCGAACAGCAGGAAGGCGCGGCCCTGCGAGGCTTCCAGCACCGGCCGCAGGGTGGCGATCAGCGCGGCGCCGAAACCGCGCGCGGCCGGATCGGGCAGCTGCCTGGGCAGGTAGCACAGCGCCTGCACCGGCCAGTCGAACGGACTGGGCTGGACCAGCGTGTCCGGATCGTCCAGGCCCAGACGCGCGGCCAGGTGGTCGAAACCGCCATCGACGGTAAGCGTGGCCGAGGTGAACACCCAGGCCGCGTGCGAGCGCTGGCGGTGTTCGCGCAGCGGCCCGGACACGTCCAGCGGCGTGCGCTGGCAGCGGAAGCCGCGCGGGGTCAGCTCGTACCACAGCACGTCGTTGCCGGCGGCGGCCTCGCCCGCGTCGTCGGCCTCGAAATCGGGCAGCGGCGCATCCTCGCCCAGCCAGCGCGAAAGCCGCGCGGCGCCTTCGACCGCGCGCGCGTGGCAGGCGTCCAGGCCCGGCGACGCCTCGCGCACGCCGGCCAGCGCCTCGCGCAGCTGCGCCAGCGCGGTGGCCAGCACGTCGAATCCTTCGGCCACTTCCGGCACCGCCAGCGCGCGCCATTGCGTGCCGCGCGGCGGCAGCGGTTCCATCGCCGCGCGCAGTTGCCGCAGCGCCATTTCCAGCGCGGCCACCGGCGCCTGCAGCGCGGGCTGCGCGCCGGCCACGCCGCGGCTTTCGGCCAGGCAGTCGCGCGCCAGTTCCTGCCACGGGCGCATGCCGAAGCCTTCGCCGAAGAAACTGGCCGCCAGTTCCGGCAGCTGGTGCGCCTCGTCGATCACGAACGCCTGCGCGCCCGGCAGGATCTCGCCGAAGCCTTCCTGCTTGAGCGCCAGGTCGGCCAGCAGCAGGTGGTGGTTGACCACGACCAGGTCGGCCTCCTGCGCGCGCTGCCGCGCCTGCACCACGAAGCACTCGCTCCAGAACGGGCAGTCGCTGCCCAGGCAGTTGTCGACGGTGGAGGTGACCATCGGCAGCAGCGGCGAGTCGTCGGCCAGCCCATCCAGTTCGGCCACATCGCCGAACTGCGTGCGCCCGGCCCAGGCGACGATGCGCTGGAACTGCGCGGCCTGTTCGGGCGAGGCGAAGCGCGGTTCGCCGCGCGCCTGGTCCAGCCGGTAGCGGCACAGGTAGTTGGCGCGGCCCTTGAGCAGCGCGCTGCGGTGGCCGACGCCGAGCGCGGCGCGCACCCGCGGCAGGTCGCGGTGGTAGAGCTGATCCTGCAGCGCGCGGGTGCCGGTGCTGACGATGGTTTTCAGCCCGGACAGCAGCGCCGGCACCAGGTAGGCGAAGGTCTTGCCGGTGCCGGTGCCGGCCTCGGCCAGCAGCGTGTCGCACTGCTGGAACGCGTCGGCGATGGCCTCGGCCAGCCGCAGCTGCGCCGCACGCGGCGTGAACGCGTCGAGCTGCCGCGCGAGCGCGCCATCTGCGCTGAGGGCCTCACGGCTGGCGGCGGCTAGGGAAAGCATGCGGAAGCCGGGAACGGGGACAAGGGAACAGGGAATGGGAAATGGCCGGCAACCGCGGGGGACAACGGGACGAGGCAGGCGTCCATTCCCCGCTCCCCGTTCCCCCTTCCCTGCCTTCGATCAATACCTGATGATCCCCGGCACCGTGCAGCCTTCGATCTGCGCATGCGCCGAGGCGGCGTTTTCCTTTTCGCCGCGCGCCAGGTGCGCCTGTTCGATGGTGGCCCAATGGCGGCGGCACAGCGGGCCGGTACGCGACCCCAGCGAGACCGCCTTGCGCGCCAGCGTCTCGGCGCGCGCCCAGTCGCCCTGCAGCAGCGCGATCTCGGCGCGCTCCTGCAGGACGCCCGGGTCGTCCTCGACCAGCAGCAGCGCCTGGTTCAGCGCGTCGGCGGCGCCGGCCAGGTCGCCGGCCGCGCGGCGCTCGCCGGCGGCCTCGCGCAGGTCGTCCACCTGCGGGTCGCGCAGCGGCTGCACCGATACTTCCTTGTCGTCGACGCCGGCGATGTTCTGCACCGCGGCCATGCGCTGCGCGGGCGTGGTCGCATCGACCACCGGCGGCGGAGGCGGCGGCGTGCTGGTGCAGGCGGACAGGGCGAGGGAAACGGCCAGGACGGCCAGCGCGTGGCGGATCGGGAGCGTGCTGTTCATGGCGGGCATTATCGCGCAGGCGGTTCTGAAGACGGGCTGGACGCCGGCGCCGCTTCCTTGCGGTCCAGGCCGAACCAGCTGCGCCAGCCGCCGCCTTCCTGCGTTTCCTCTTCCGGTGCCGGCGGTGGCGCGCAGGGCGCGTAGGCCGGGGCGAAGCCGGCCACGAACGGGAAACGGCGCGCGCCGGGGCAGCCTTCGTCGGTGCTGTTGTTGCCTTCGGCGGCCACGTACTGCCAGTCCAGGCCCTTGCTGCTCACCCGCAACGGCTTGCTCGGCAGGTTGCGGAAGATGCCGGCCCACACCCGCATGGCGGCGGTGGCACCGTACAGGCCGGCCTGCTCGTTCTGGTCGTTGCCCATCCACACCACCGCCAGGTGGTCGCCGGTATAGCCGGCGTACCAGCTGTCGCGGCCGTCGTTGGTGGTGCCGGTCTTGCCGGCCGGCTGCAGCCGGCCCAGGCCGTCGGCATTGAGCCCGGCCGCGGTGCCGCTGGCCACCACCTGCTGCAGCGCCACGCTGATCAGGTTGGCGGCGATGGAATCGCCTTCCTGCGCCGGCGCCGGGGTCTTGTCGTAACGCTTGAGCAGCCTGCCCTGCGCGTCGACCACGCCGCGCACGGCGTGCAGCGGCTGGATCTCGCCACCGGAGGCGAGGAACTGGTACAGCTGCGTCATGCCGTAGGGGCTCTGGTCGGTCGACCCCAGGATCACCGCCGGGTTGGCCTCGGCCTTGAGCCCGGCCAGCACGTGGATCAGCTGGGTCAGCCGCTCCGGCCCGACCTGCATGCCCACGCGCACCGTGGCCTGGTTGTAGGAGCGGGCCAGCGCATCGATCAGGCGCACCGTGCCGTGGCTGCGGTTGTCGGCGTTGCCCGGCGTCCAGTTGCGCCCGCGGCCGAGCTGCACGGTGACCGGCGTGTCCTCGACCCAGGTCGCCAGCGACCAGCGGTCCGGCTGCGCCAGCGCCAGCAGGTAGACGAACGGCTTGAGCAGCGAGCCGACCGGGCGCTGCGCGTCGATGGCGCGGTTGAAGCCCGGCTCGGCCACGTCGCGGCTGCCGACCACCGCCAGCACGTCGCCGTTGTGCACGTCGGTCAGCACCAGGCCGGCCTGCAGCTCGGGCCGGCGCTTGTTCTGCAGCGACTTGACGGTATGCGCCACCGCGCCTTCGGCATAGGCCTGGGCCGAGGGCGACATGCCGGTGAAGACATTGAGGCCGGCCCCCTGCAGGGTGCTTTCCGGATAGTCGTGGCCGAGCTGGCGGCGGACCAGGTCGATGTAGGCCGGGAAGCGGTTGGCCGCGACCAGCCCCGGCACCTTGGGCACGCCCAGCGGCGCCTTCAGCGCGCGCTGGTATTCGGCCTGGTCGATCAGCCCGTTCTCGTGCAGCTTGCCGAGCACGAAGTTGCGCCGGTCCAGCGCGCGCTCGGGATTGCGGCGCGGGTCGTAGTAGGACGGCCCCTTCACCAGCCCGATCAGCAGCGCCACCTGCTCGGTGGTCAGCGAATTCAGGTCGCGCCCGAACCAGAATTCGGCGCCCGAGGCCACGCCATGGATGGCCTGGCTGCCGCGCTGCCCGAGGTAGACCTGGTTGAGGTAGGCCTCCAGGATCACCGGCTTGTCGTAGCGCGCCTCCATGATCAGCGCGTACAGCACCTCGTTGAACTTGCGGGTGAGGGTCTGTTCCTTGCCGATGCCGAGCAGGCCGCTGCGCGCCAGCTGCTGGGTCAGCGTGCTGGCGCCCTGGCGCACCTTGCCGCCGGAACGCACGGTCACCCAGACCGCGCGCGCGATGCCGCTCAGGTCGATGCCGTGGTGGCTGTTGAAATCCCTGTCCTCCACCGCCTGCAGGCCGGTGACCAGCAGTTCCGGCGTTTCGGCGATGCGCACCAGCCGCCGCTCTTCCTGTTTCTGCCCGTACAGCGTGGCGATGCGCGCCGGGTCCAGGCGCGCAGCCTTCAGCGCCTTGCGCTCGACGCCGTCGCGCAGCGAGGCCACCTGCCCGCCGGAAACGGCCACCTCGACCTGGCGCGGCGCCACGCGCCCGTCCACGTCGACATAGCCGCGGCTGGAAATGGTGAAACGGCCGCCCTGCAGCCGGTAGGTGCCCGGGCTCCGGCCGACGCCGTCGTCGCGGTAGGCCGAAGCCGCCAGCTCGGTCTTGAGCGTGTCCACGTCCATCGCCAGCCCCGGCGCCAGCACCAGCGGCCGCGCATACACCCGGGTCGGGATCTGCCAGCGCAGTTCGCCGAAGCGCTGGGTGACCTGCGAGTTCAGGTACAGCGTGTAGGGAATCAGGAAACCCAGGCCCAGGGCCGCTGCCGCCAGGCCCCAGGTGATCAGCCGGCTGCGCCAGGGCGTGCCGAGATCGTCGGTATCGTCGTCCAGTTCGTCGGAATCGTAGCGTCGCGGCACGGGGATGCGAGAATGTAGGTTCAGGCGAGTCTAACGCAGCCGTGCGCCACGGCACGGCTGCCGGCTCCCACCTGCTTAAGCTGGAGTTGCAACCGAATGTCGATGTCCCCGGCCGATGCGCGCTACCACCTTGCCCGCATCGTCGGCCTGATCCGCCGCGGCCTGGCCAGCCTGCGCACCCGCGGCTGGCGCACCACCCTGCAGCGCGTCGGCGTGCACCTGCGGCGGCAGCCGCCGCCGCGGCGCGAACCGCTGTACGCGCCCGCCGACGCCCCGTTCGCGCCCTTCGCCGTGCCCGCCAGCGCCGAGCCGGTGGCCAGCATTGTCATCCCGGTCTACAACCACGTCCGGCACACCCTGGCCTGCCTGCGCGCGCTGGCCGCGCACCCGCCGGCGGCGGCCTGCGAGATCCTGGTGATCGATGACGGCAGCCGCGACGAGACCGGCGACTGGATGGCGCAGATCGACGGCCTGCGCTACCACCGCCGTGCGCGCAACGGCGGCTTCATCGCCGCCTGCAACGACGGCCTGCGGCTGGCGCGCGGCCAGTACGTGGTGCTGCTGAACAACGACACCGTGCCGCAGCCAGGCTGGCTGGACGCCCTGCTCGACACTTTCGCGCGCGTGCCGCAGGCCGGCCTGGTCGGCGCGCAGCTGCTGTACCCGGACGGCCGCCTGCAGGAATCGGGCGGCGTGGTGTTCGACGACGGCAGCTGCTGGAGCTATGGCCGCTTCGAGTCGGCCGAAGACCCGCGCTACGCCAGCCTGCGCGACGCCGATTACTGTTCCGGCGCGGCGCTGGCCATTCCGCGCGCCCTGGTCGAGGAACTGGGCGGGCTGGACACGCGCTATGCGCCGGCCTACTACGAGGACACCGACCTGGCGTTCAAGGTGCGCGCCGCCGGCCGCCGCGTGCTGGTGCAGCCGGCCAGCCGCGTGGTGCACGACGAAGGCACCAGCAACGGCACCGATACCGGCAGCGGCATCAAGGCCTGGCAGGTGCGCAACCAGCAGGTGTTCGCGGACAAGTGGCACGCCGCGCTGGCGCGGCAGCTGCCGGCCGGCAGCGTGCCCGGCCCCGCACGGCTGCACCGCGGCCAGCGGCAGGTGCTGATCATCGACGAAGCGGTGCCGCGCCCGGACCGCGACTCGGCCTCGCTGCGCCAGTTCAACCTGATCCGCATGCTGCTGGCCGGTGGCGCGCACGTGGTGTTCCTGCCGACCCGCGGCGAACACGGCGGCGCCGCCACCGAAGCGCTGCAGGCGCTGGGCGTGGAGGTCTGGCATGCGCCCTGGCTCAAGGGCGTGGGCCCCTGGCTGCGCGCGCACGGCCCGCGCTTCCAGGTGGCGATGCTGGTGCGCCACCACGTCGCCAGCGAATGCCTGCCGCTGCTGCGTCGCCATGCGCCGCAGGCGCGCACCGTGTTCGACACCGTGGACCTGCACTACCTGCGCGAGCGCCGCGGCGCCGAGCTGGCCGGCGACCCGCGCCTGGTACGCGCCGCCGAGCGCACCCGCGCCAGCGAGCTGGCGGTGATGGCCGCCACCGACGTCACCCTGCTGGTCAGCGCCGCCGAAAAGGAACAGCTGGCCATCGACGCGCCGCAGGTGCGGGTGGAACTGCTGTCCAACCTGCACGAAGTGGCCGGCCAGGGACTGGACTGGGCGCAGCGGCATGACCTGGTGTTCGTCGGCGGTTTCCGCCACCCGCCGAACCTGGATGCGATGCAGTGGTTCATCGGCGAGGTGTTCCCGCGGATCCGGCAGCGCCTGCCACAGGTTCGCTTCCACTGCATCGGCGCCGACGTGCCCGGCAGCCTGCAGGCGCTGGCGGCCACGCAGCCCGGCGTGCAGGTGCATGGCTACGTGCCCGACGTGGTGCCGTGGATGGCCGGCGGCCGCATCGCGGTGGCGCCGCTGCGCTTCGGCGCCGGGGTCAAGGGCAAGATCAACCTGAGCATGGCCCACGGCCAGCCGGTGGTGGCCACGCCCTGCGCGGCCGAAGGCATGCACCTGCGCGACGGCCAGGACGTGCTGGTCGCCGACGGCGCCGAAGCCTTCGCCGACGCGGTGGTGCGGCTGTACGACGACGAAGCCCTGTGGCGGCAGTTGTCGGCCAATGGCCTGCACAACATCGCCCGGCATTTCTCGATGGACGCCGCGCGCGCGACCGTGGCGCGGGTGTTCCTGTCCTAGCTAGCGCCGGGCATTGCCCAGCCGCTCGGCGAAAGCCGGCAGCTCCGGGGTGGCCGCATCGAGCTCGCGCGCCTGGTCCAGCGCGCGGCTGGCGAAGGCGACGTCGCCCGCGCCCAGCCGTTCGCTGCCGACCGCCAGCCAGCGCTGCGCCAGCCGGCGCCGCGCCGCCGGCAGCAGCGGGTCGCCCGGCGCCAGCGCCTGCCAGGCGTCCAGGCAGGTGCGCGCCGCCTGCAGGCGGTTGCCCTGGAGATTGTCGTCCAGGCAGTGGCGCGCGGCCGGCAGGATGCGGGCGCCGGCCTGCTTCACCCGCGCGTCGCGCGGCGCCAGCGCCTGCGCGGCCTTGAAACGGTCGTAGGCGCTGGCGCCCGGCGGCAGCAGCCACTGGCCCTGCGCGGCGGCGCTCTCCACCTGCGCCAGCAGCGCGCGCACCTGGCGTTCGCGCTCGGCGGCCGGCAGGCGGGTTTCCAGCGCCCGGTGCGCGCCCTGGGCGCGCTGCAGCGCCTGCGCGGCGGCGGCGACCTCGGGGCTGTCCGGCGCCAGTGCGCGCGCCTGGTCCAGCGCCTGCCGCGCCTGTTCGAAATGGAAATCGCCGGCCAGCCGCGCGGCCTCGCCGGCCCAGGCCAGCGCCACCCGCTGCAGTCCCTGCCGCGCCGTCGGGTCCTCGCCCACCGCGAGCACCTGCGCGTAGCCGTCCGCGGCCTGGCGCAGGCGCCCGCGCGCCAGGTCGCGCGCGGCCTGGCCGCGGCGCCGGTCCAGCGCGGTGTTCAGCGCGGCGCGGGCGTCGGGCAGTTCGGCGTGGCCGGCGTCATAGCCTTCCACCCGGTGCAGCAGGCCCGCGGCCGCCTGCGTGTCGTCGCGCCGCGCCGCGGCCCCGGCTTCGGCCAGCAGGTCGGACAGGGCGTCGTCGCGCCCCTGCAGCGCCCGCAGGTGGTCCGGCCGCACCGCCAGCACGCGCTGGTACAGCGGCAGCGCGCTGTCCGCGCCGTCGTCCAGCCGGCCCTGCGCCTGCGCCGCCTCGGCGCGCCGCAGCAGGTCGTCGATGCCGTCCGGCTCCTGCGCCTGGCGGTGCAGGCGCGCGGCGATGGCATCCAGCTGCGCCCGCGGCACCTGCAGTTGCCGCGCCAGGTCCAGCGCCGCGCGCGCGGCCGGTACGTCGCCGGCGGCCAGCTGCCGCTGCGCCTGTTCCAGCGCCTTGCGCCCGGTGGCGGCCAGCGCGTCGCGCACGTCGCCGCGGTCCGGGTCCAGCGCCGCGGCGGCCTCGAACAGTTCGCGCGCGCCGCTGCCGTCGGCGGCGGTCAGGCGCCCCTGGCGCAGCGCGTCCTGCCCGTCGTCGAGAAGCTGCTGGATGCGGGTCTCCGGCCACAGCAGGTTGCCCAGTGGCTGCCGGAACAGTGTCAGCAGCAGCGCCAGCGCCGCGACGCCGACAGCGATCGAACGCCAGGCGCGCGGGCTGTCCCAGCCGCGCGCCACCCACCAGCGCCCATACAGGCGCAGGCGGCCGACGACCAGCGCCAGCCATCGCGGGAGGTGGGGGTACTCGTGGTGCATGCGACCAGCCTAGCAGCCCGCCACGGCACTGCGTGTCGCCTCGCCCTCAGCCCATGCGCCGCGCTTCGTCCACGCCCGGCAGGGCGTCGAGCTTGCCCAGCAGGGTGGACAGCTGGCCGTAGTCGCTCACCTTCAGGCGCAGGCGCAGCTGCATGCGGCCGCTGTCGCGCAGCGGATCGCTGTTGATGTTGAGCACGTAGGCGTCTTCCTGCGCGATCAGGTTGGTGATGTCCTTCAGCAGCCAGCGCCGGTCCATGGCGCGGACCATCACGTCCACCTCGTAGCCCGAGCCCGCGCGCCCCCACTCCACCGGCAGCACGCGCTCGGGGTGCGCGGCCGACAGCCGTGCCAGCGCCGGGCAGTCGGCGCGGTGCACGGTGACGCCGCGGGTGCGGGTGAGGTAGCCGGCGATGGGCTCGCCGGCCACCGGCTGGCAGCAGCGCGCCAGCTGCACCAGCAGGTTGCCCACGCCCTGCACGGTGAAATCGGACCGGCCGATGCCCTCGCGGCGCGCGGTCGGCCGTGGCAGCGGCGGTGCCGCCGGCGCCGGCTGGCTCTTTTCCTTTTCCGCCTCCAGCAGCGCGCGGCTGACCTGGCTGGGCCCGGTATCGCCGAGCGCGACCTGGATGTACAGGTCGTCGACGCTGTCGGCGTGGAAGCGCCTGGCCGCGACCATCAGGTCGGCCTGCTGCAGGCCCAGCCGCTTGAGTTCGCGCTCCAGCAGTTCGCGCCCGGCCTGCACGTTGCGCGCGCGGTCCAGCTTGTGGAACCAGGTGCGCACCTTCTCGCGCGAGCGGCTGCTGGCGAGGAAGCCGTTGGCCGGCAGCAGCCAGTCGCGGCGCGGGTCGGCTTCGCGCGCGGTCATGATCTCGACCCGGTCGCCGCTGCGCAGGCGGTAGGTCAGCGGCACGATGCGGCCGTTGACCTTGGCGCCGCGGCAGCGGTGCCCGACCATGGTGTGCACGTGGTAGGCGAAATCCAGCGGCGTGGCGCCGGCCGGCAGGTCCATCACCTCGCCCTTGGGACTGAGCGCGTAGACGCGGTCCTCGATCAGTTCGGCATCCAGCGCGCCGGCCAGGTCCTCGGGGTTGGCCGCATCCTGCGCCTGCTCCAGCAGCTGCCGCATCCAGGTGATCTTGCGGTCGAAGGCCTTCTCCGCGCCCTTGCCGCCTTCCTTGTATTTCCAGTGCGCGGCCACACCGAGCTCGGCCTGCGCATGCATCTCGTGGGTGCGGATCTGCACTTCCACGGTGCGCCCTTCCGGGCCGATCACCGCCGTATGCAGCGAGCGGTAGTCGTTGGCCTTGGGCCGGGCGATGTAGTCGTCGAACTCGCTGGGGATCGGCGTCCACAGCGCGTGCACCACGCCCAGCGCGGCGTAGCAGGCGGCCACGTCGTCCACCATCACCCGCACTGCGCGCAGGTCGTAGAGCTGGTCGAAGGCCAGCTTCTTCTTCTGCATCTTCCGCCAGATGCTGTAGATGTGCTTGGGCCGGCCGCTGACCTCGGCGCGGATGCCGTTCTCGCCCAGCGCCGCGGACAGGCGGCGCTTGACCGCCTCGACATAGCGCTCGCGCGCCAGCCGGGTCTCGTCGACTTCGCGCGCGATGTGGCGGTAGGTGTCCGGCTCGAGGAAGCGGAACGCCAGGTCCTCCAGCTCCCACTTCAGCTGCCAGATGCCCAGGCGGTTGGCCAGCGGCGCATGGATGTCGCGGGTCAGCTGTGCCAGCGCGCGGCGCTGTTCATCGGGCAGGCGGTCGGCCGCACGCATGCAGGCCAGCTGCCGCGCCAGCAACACCGGCACCACGCGCAGGTCGTGCACGATGGACAGCAGCAGGCGGCGCAGGCCCTCGCTGTTGCGGCCGGCGTCGCGTCCGGCGTGCAGCGCCCATACCTGGTCGGCGGCGTCCTGGCCGTCCAGCAGGCCGCGTACCGCGCCAGCCGCGCTGCCCAGCGGCAGCTCCGGCAGCCGCGCGCGCAGGCCCGGCAGGTCGAACAGCAGCGCGGCCACGATCACCGCCTCGTCGGCGGACAGCAGCGCCAGCGAATCCAGCGTGTCGGCCAGCACCGGCCACGGCAGCCGCGGCTGCGCGTCGGTATCGGGCTGCCGCCAGGCGGCGAGCAGGGCCTGCCGCAGGGTATCGGAGAGCGCGCCGCAGGACGGGCGCTGCAGCAGGGCATCCAGGCCGGAGAGGGAAGAACGGTTCACAGCGGTCGATCGCGGGCGGATGCCCCTACACTAGCGCCCAACCGTCCACGGGAACAATCGCCCATGCTGCCGTCCCGCCTCTGTCTCCTGCTCACCGCCACCCTGCTGCTCGCGCCGGCCTTCGCCGCACAGGCGCAACGCGTCGTCGAAGGCGACCTGCAGCAGCAGATGTCCGCCGCCGAGTTCAAGGCCGCCGGCCTGGACAAGCTCTCCGCCGACGAACTGGCCGCGCTCAACGCCTGGCTGCAGGGCAAGGTGCGGGAAGCCACCACCAGCGCCGTCGAGCAGGCGCGCGAGGAAGGTCGCCAGGAAGTGATCGTGAAGAACCGCGGCTTCTTCGACTTCGGCTCCAGCGAGCCGATCGAGGCGGCGCTGGCCGGTGAATTCAACGGCTTCGGCAAGGGCCGCCAGTACACGCTGGACAATGGACAGGTCTGGGAACAGACCGACGATGCACGCGTCTCGGGCGTGCGCAGGCAGGCGCCCGGGGTGAAGATCACCCCCGGCGTGATGGGCGCGTGGTACCTGCAGGTCGAAGGACTCAACACCCGCGCCAAGGTCCGCCGCACCAAATAACAGCAGACCGCCCGCGCCGGCCTGCGCCGGCTGCGGCCGCAAGCCGGCAGGCCACGCCCCCGCGCGGCCTCCGCCCCGGGCCGACAGGCCCGCCCACGACGATTGCCCACCATGCCCGCCATCGTATTGCTCGTGCTGCTGTTCCTGCTGCCGGCCGGCGCTTCGGCCCAGGTCTACAAGTGCAAGGGAAAATCCGGGGAAACCGCCTATTCCGAGCACCCCTGCGACGCCCATGCGCAGCCGATGAAGCTGCGCGACGAACGTCCGTCCGCGTCTCCGCCACCGTCACCGTCACCGCCGGTGGAACCGGAAGCGTCGCCGCTGCGCGAGAGCGAGGGCCTGCCGCCGCCCGCCCCGGCACCGGACCGCACGGCCGAACGCGAGTGCATCGCCAACGCGACCGCGTCGATCTACGGCCCGTCCAACGACCGCGTGGCGACCTACCAGCAGCAGATGACGATGCTCAACGAGCAGCTCGGCAACGCGGCCGACGCGCAGCGCAGCGAGGCGCTGCAGGCGCGCATGGCCAACCTGCGCCGCGCGATCAGCCGCGAGCACGCCTACGCCCATGAGCAGGTCAGCGCCGCGCGCCGGCGCTGCGTGGAGCAGTACCGCCCGACGCCGTAGGTGCGGGGTTTGCCCCGCACGGGCGTTGCGGCGCGCCGCCGGCGGCGGTGATCAGCCGCGCAGGGCGGCGACCCGCTGCGCCAGCTTTTTCGGCGAGATGCCGGCGCGGAAGCCCAGCTCCTGCGCGAACAGCGATACCCGCAGTTCCTCGATGTCCCAGCGCAGCGCCGACCATTCCGGTCGCGCCGCCAGGCCCTGCGCCTGCGCTTCCTCCAGCGCATCGACGAAGGGCTTGAGTTCGAGCATGCGCGCCTGGTCGCGCGGCGGGTCGCGCTTGGCCCGTTCGGTGCGCAGGACCATCGCCTTGAGGTAGCGCGGGAACTGCGCCAGCGCATCGGCCGGCGTTTCGCGCAGGAAACCGGCGTGGACCAGCGAGGCCAGCTGCCGCTCCATGTCGTCGAGGTTGCCGCGCGCCCAGCCCATCAACGGCGCTTCCAGCAGCGGCTTGAGCTCGCCCACCAGGCCAAGGATGGTTTCAGCCAGCTTCAGCCGCTCCATCGCTTCGCCGAACAGGCGCCTGCCGGCATCGGCGCGGCGCAGTTCGAACGCCTCGGGCGAACGGATATCGCCCAGGCCCTCGGCCAGCACCGCGTTCATGGCGGCGTCGACGAGGTCGCCGCGCAGCCTTTCCTGCGACTCTATCGCCGCGTACAGCAGACCGGTCTTGGGCGAGACCGGCAACTGCTTGCGGGCCTGCTTGACCTTGTCGGCCAGGGCGATTTCCAGCAGGCGCCGCACGCCGCCCGGATGCGCCAGCCGCGCGGCACCGCGGTCGGCGAAGATGCGCAGCGCCGCCGCCTCGCCGGTATCGACCAGCGCCGGATACGCCGGCACCCCGGCTTCGCCCGGCACCTGTTCGGGGATGGCCGTGGCCGGGAATTCGCGCAGCCCCTCCGCCGCCAGCGCCTTGCCGGCGCGCGCGGCGAACGCCTGGCCGGCGCGCTCGCCGAAGCGCGCGCGCAGCGCGTCCAGATCGCGCGACATCGCCAGCACCCTGCCATCGCCGTCGGCCAGGCGCAGGTTCATGCGCAGGTGCGGCTCCAGCGCGGCCTCGTCGAAATCGGTGGCCGCCACCGCCGCGCCGGTGGCCTTGGACAGGAACCGCGCCAGCTCGCCACGGATGTCGTCGGCCGAAGGCTGCGGCCAGGCCTCGAAGAAGGCGCGGCCGAAATCCGGCGCCGGCACGTAGTTGCGGCGCATCGCCTTGGGCAGGCTGCGGATCAGCGCCGCGGCCTTGTCGGCGACGAAGCCCGGCGCCAGCCACGACAGCCGCGCCGGGTCCAGCGCGCCCAGCAGGTGCAGCGGCACGTCGAGGGTGACGCCGTCGTCCTGCGCGCCGGGTTCGAAGCGGTAATGCATCGCCAGCCGCGCGTCGCCCAGCGCGAAGTACTTCGGGTAGCGCTCCTGCTCGCTGCCCTCGCCCGGCAGCAGATCGGCCAGCGACCAGCGCAGCGCGCGGTGCTGCTCGGCCGGCAGCGCCGTCCACCATGCCTCCAGCGCGCTGGCCGAATGGATCTCCGCCGGGATGCGGTCCAGGTACCAGCGCGCCTGCCAGTCCTCGTCGGCGACGATGCCGGCGCGGCGCAGCTTGGCCTCTTCCTCGCGCGCCTGTTCCAGCACCTTGAGGTTGTCGGCGACGAAGCCGGCGCGGGTATTGATCTCGCCGGTGACCAGCGCCTGGCGCACGAAGATGTCGTGCGCCTCGCCGGGATTGATGCGGCCATAGTGCACCGGCCTGCGTGGCGCCAGCACCAGTCCGAACAGGCTGATCTGCTCGGCGGCCAGCACCTGCCCCTGCGCGCGCGACCAGTGCGGGTCGAAGTGCTTGCGCGCCAGCAGGTGCGGCAGCTCGGCGATCGCCCAGTCCGGCTCGATGGCGGCGTTGGTCAGGCCCCAGACGCGCTGGGTGTCGAGCAGGGTCGCGCTCAGCACCCACGGCGGCGGTTTTTTCGACAATGCCGAACCGGGGAACAGATGGAAGCGGCGCTGGCGCGGCGCCTGGAAATCGCCCTTGTCGGTGCGGTGGCCGATCTGCGTCGGCAACCCGGCGAGGATGGCGCGGTGCAGGGCCTGGTAGGCCGCGGCGCGGGCCTTCTCGGGAATGGAGGTGGAATCCGCGCCTGGGTCGGTTTTCTCCCGGCCCTGCCGGGCTGCTGCGTTTTTGCTGGAGGAAGCTGATGCCGCCTCCGGCTTCGCGCCTTCGCGCGCCAGCCGCGCCGCCCTGTGCAGTTCGCCGCGCGTGGTCCTGCGCCTGGCTTCGCCATCGCCGCCCGCCGGCATTGCCGCCGGCGCGGCCAGCAGCGCCTTGCCGAAGACGCCGTCGCTGCCGCTTTCCCACCCGAGCTCTTCGCACAGCAGGCGCAGCTGCCGGTGCAGCTCGCGCCATTCGCGCATGCGCAGGAAGCCGAGGAAATGCCGGCCGCACCAGTCGCGCAGCTTCGACTGCGTCAGCTCTTCGTGGGCGGCGCGGTAGCCCTCCCACAGGCGCAGGATGCCGAGGAATTCCGAGCGCGGGTCGGCGAAGGCGGCGTGCGCGTTGTCGGCGGCCTCGCGCGCTTCCGGCGGCCGTTCGCGCGGGTCCTGGATGCCGAGAAAGGAGGCGATCACCAGCATCTCGTGCACGCAGCCGGCCTTCTGCGCGGCCACCAGCATGCGCGCCAGTTTCACGTCCACCGGCAACCGCGCCATCTGCCGGCCGATGGCGGTGAGCCTGCGTTCGCCGTCGATCGCGCCCAGCTCGGCCAGCTGCTGCCAGCCGTCGGCCACCGCGCGTTCGTCCGGCGGCTCCAGGAACGGGAAATCCTCGATCCGCCCCAGTCCCAGCTGCAGCATGCGCAGGATCACCCCGGCCAGCGAGGAGCGGCGGATTTCCGGATCGGTGAACTCCGGCCGCGACTGGAAATCGGCTTCGGCGTACAGCCGGTAGCACACGCCCTCGGCGATGCGCCCGCAGCGGCCCTTGCGCTGGTTGGCGCTGGCCTGCGACACCGGTTCGATGTGCAGCCGGTCCAGTTTCTGCCGCGGGCTGTAGCGCTTGACCCGCGCGTAACCGGGATCGACCACGTAGCGGATGCGCGGCACCGTCAGCGAGGTCTCGGCGACGTTGGTGGTCAGCACCAGGCGCCGCTTCGGCCCCGGGTTGAACACCCGGTCCTGGTCCTTGGCCGAGAGCCGCGCGTACAGCGGCAGCACCTCGGTCTCGCGGTATTTGCGCCGTTCCAGCGCCTGGTGCGCGTCGCGGATCTCGCGTTCGCCGGGCAGGAATACCAGCACGTCGCCGCGCGGGTCGGCGCGGGTGATCTCGTCCACCGCGGCGACGATGGCGTCGTTGACCGATACCGGGTCCGACTCGGCCGGGTCGCCGCGTCCCTTCGCCTCCGCGGCCGGCGCCGGCCGCAGCTCGTCGAGCGGCCGGTAGCGCACCTCCACCGGATAGGTGCGGCCCTCGACACTGACCACCGGCGCATCGTCGAAATGGCGGGAAAAACGTTCGGTGTCGATGGTGGCCGAGGTCACCACCAGCTTCAGGTCCGGGCGCCTGCGCAGCAGCTGCTTGAGATAACCCAGCAGGAAATCGATGTTGAGGCTGCGCTCGTGCGCCTCGTCGATGATCAGCGTGTCGTAGCGCGACAGCCAGCGGTCCGAGGCGATCTCGGCCAGCAGGATGCCGTCGGTCATGAACTTGATGCGGCTGTCCTCGCCCACCTTGTCGGTGAAGCGCACCTGGTAGCCGACCACCGAACCCAGCTCGGTCCCCAGTTCCTCGGCCACGCGCGTGGCCACCGCGCGCGCGGCGATGCGGCGCGGCTGGGTGCAGCCGATCATGCCGGCCTCGCCGCGGCCTGCGGCCAGGCACAGCTTGGGCAGCTGCGTGGTCTTGCCCGAACCGGTCTCGCCGGCGATCACCACCACCTGGTGGTCGCGGATCAGCGCGGTGATGCGTTCGGCTTCACGCGCGATCGGCAGCGCCTCGTCCATGCTGACCGCCAGCGGCTGCGCCGCGCGCTGCCGCCGCTGGCCGCGGGACTGTTCCAGCAGTTGCCGGAACGCCGCCTCGGCGGCGCTGTCGGCCGGCCGGCCCTGCCAGCGCGACAACAGCCCGAGCAGGCGCCCGCGGTCGCGGCTCATTGCCCCGTCGATGCCCTGGCGGGCTTCGCGCAGGCGCGCGGCAATATCCTTTTCGATAGCGCTCATCAATCGTTCAACGAGAAAACTTGAAATACCGGTAGGGTCCCAATGGGACTATTGTGAAGCCATTCAACCCGCCAAGGAGAAAGCAGCATGGCCAAGGCCAAGAGCAGCAGCAAACCCGAGACCGGCAAGAAGAAGCTGGCGGCCTCCGCGCCGTCGGCGCCCGGTATCGATATCGGGATCAAGGATGCCGATCGCAAGAAGGTGGCCGACGGCCTGTCGCACTTCCTCGCCGACGCCTACACCCTGTACCTGAAGACCCACAACTTCCACTGGAACGTCACCGGGTCGATGTTCAATTCGCTGCACACCATGTTCGAGGCGCAGTACACCGAACAGTGGACGGCGCTGGACGAGATCGCCGAGCGCATCCGCGCGCTGGGCTTCAACGCGCCCGGCTCCTACCGCGAGTTCGTCGCCCTGACCTCGATCGCCGAGGAACCGGGCCTGACCGACAGCGCCGACTGGCGCGAGATGGTGCGCCAGCTGGTGCAGGGCAACGAGGCGGTGTGCCGCACCGCGCGCCGGGTGCTGGAACAGGCCGAAAAGGCCGGCGACGCGCCCAGCGAGGACCTGCTCACCCAGCGCCTGCAGACCCACGAAAAGTACGCCTGGATGCTGCGGTCGCTGTTGCAGTAAACCCTTTGGGGCTTCGCCCCTGCGGGTTTTCCAGGGTTCCGCGTGGCGGAACCCTGGACCCTGCTTCATCTGCCTGCCAGATCCCCCCGCCTTCGGCGCGCCCCCTTTACTAAAGGGGGCTCTTCTCCAGAAGGATTGGTGGGTGTGGTTGCAGTAAACCTTCGGGCGTTCGCCCTGCGGTTTACCAGGGTTCCGCGTTGCGGAACCCTGGACCCTGCTTCTTCTGCCTGCCAGCCCCCCCGCCTTCGGCGCGCCCCCTTTACTAAAGGGGGCTCTTCTCCAGAGGGATTGGTGGATGTGGTTGCTGACCTTCGGGCGTTCGCCCTGCGGTTTTCCAGGGTTCCGTCTGGCGGAACGCTGGCCCCGCTTCACCTGGGCGCCGCGCGGAAGTGCGGACAGGTCCGCCTCCTGCCCTGCGGAACATGAACATGCCCCGGTTTTCCCGACGCGGGCGCGGGGTACTGACGGACAGCCGGGCTTGACCGGGCAGTTATCCTAGGCGGCATGTCTTCCCCCGCCCACGAACTGCTGAAGCGCGTCTTCGGCTACGACGCCTTCCGCGGCAACCAGCAGGCCATCGTCGAACACGTCACCGCCGGCAACGACGCCCTGGTGCTGATGCCCACCGGCGGCGGCAAGTCGCTGTGCTACCAGGTGCCGGCGCTGCTGCGCGAGGGCTGCGGCATCGTGGTTTCGCCGCTGATCGCGCTGATGCAGGACCAGGTGGAAGCGCTGCGCCAGCTCGGCGTGCGCGCCGAATTCCTCAATTCGACGCTGGACGCCGAGAGCGCCGGCCGGGTCGAGCGCGAACTGCTGGCCGGCACCCTGGACCTGCTCTACGTGGCGCCGGAGCGGTTGCTGACCGGGCGTTTCCTGTCGCTGCTCGAGCGCAGCCGCATCGCCCTGTTCGCGATCGACGAAGCGCACTGCGTGTCGCAGTGGGGCCACGATTTCCGCCCCGAGTACCGGCAGTTGACGGTCCTGCACGAGCGCTGGCCGCAGGTCCCGCGCATCGCCCTGACCGCCACCGCCGACCCGCCCACCCAGCGCGAGATCGCCGAGCGCCTGGACCTGGCGCAGGCCGAGCACTTCATCAGCTCCTTCGACCGCCCCAACATCCGCTACACCGTGGTGCAGAAGGACAACGCCAGGCGCCAGCTGCTGGATTTCCTGCGCGGGCACCGTGGCGAGGCCGGCATCGTCTACTGCATGTCGCGGCGCAAGGTCGAGGAAACCGCCGACATGCTGCGTGCCGAAGGCCTGGATGCCCTGCCCTACCACGCCGGCCTGCCGGCCGAGGTGCGCGCGGCCAACCAGCGCCGCTTCCTGCGCGAGGACGGCATCGTGATGTGCGCCACCATCGCCTTCGGCATGGGCATCGACAAGCCGGACGTGCGCTTCGTCGCGCACACCGACCTGCCCAAGTCGATGGAAGGCTACTACCAGGAAACCGGCCGCGCCGGCCGCGATGGCGAGCCGGCCGAAGCGTGGCTGTGCTACGGGCTGGGCGACGTGGTGCTGCTCAAGCAGATGATCGAGCAGGGCGAGGCCGGCGAGGAGCGCAAGCACCTGGAGCGCGCCAAGCTCGATCACCTGCTCGGCTACTGCGAATCGATGCAGTGCCGCCGCCAGGTGCTGCTGGCCGGCTTCGGCGAAACCTACCCACAGCCCTGCGGCAACTGCGACAACTGCCTGACCCCGCCGGCCGCGTGGGACGCCACCATTCCCGCGCAGAAGGCGCTGAGCTGTGTCTACCGCAGCGGCCAGCGCTTCGGCGTGGGCCACCTGATCGACATCCTGCGCGGCAGCGACGGCGAGCGCGTGCGCCAGCTTGGCCACGACAAGCTCAGCACCTTCGGCATCGGCAAGGACCTGGACGCACGCAGCTGGCGCGGCGTGTTCCGGCAACTGGTCGCCGCCAGCCTGCTGGAAGTGGACCCGGAAGCGCATGGCGGCCTGCGCCTGACCGACGCCAGCCGCGACGTGCTCAAGGGCCGCCGCCAGGTGATGATGCGCCGCGAGCCGGCCGCCACGCGTGGCGAGCGCGACCGCAGCAGCACCCCGCGCACCGGCGTGGCGGTGCAGCCGCAGGACCTGGCGTTGTTCAACGCGCTGCGCGGCCTGCGCGCCGAGCTGGCGCGCGAACAGAACGTGCCGGCCTTCGTCATCTTCCACGACAGCACCCTGCGCAACATCGCCGAGCAGCGCCCGACCAGCCTTGATGCGCTGGGCCGGGTCGGTGGCATCGGCGGCAGCAAGCTGGCCCGCTACGGGCAGCGGCTGGTCGAGATCGTGCGCGAGCAGGGCTAGGCGTTCAGCCCTGCCCGCCGCGGGCCAGCAGCAACAGGCCCTCGAGCCGGCGGCGCGCCGGCGCGTCCTCGACCTGCTGGCGTTCGAGCGCCGGCGCCGCCTGCCGCAGCGCCTCCAGCGCCGGTTGCCGGTGGCCCCAGGCGCAGCAGGGTTTCGGCCAGGTCCAGGCGGCAGGCCGCGGTGTCGACCTTGTCCTCGCCATGCAGCGAACGCGCGTATTCCAGCGCCGTGCGGCGCAGCGCCAGCGCGGCCGCGGCGTCGCCGCGCCGTTCGGCCAGGTCCGCGCGCGTGCGCAGCAGGCGCAGTTGCAGGGTCGTCGGCACCCACGCGCCCAATTGCTCCAGCAGCGCCTGCGCCTGCGTGGTGTCGCCGCGCAGGACGTGCCAGTCGACGCGATTGAGGCGCGCTTCGATGCGCCCGGGCGCATCCGGCGGCAGCGCCGCGTCCAGCCCCGCGTCGGCGTGCAGCAGCAGGCCGCCCGCCTCGTCCATCCGCCCCAGGCGCATCAGCAGCGCGCCCAGCCCCGACTCGGCGCGCAGGCTGGTGGGCGATTCCCCGCCCAGCCGCTCGCGGCGGATCGTCCAGGCCTGCCGGTAGAGCTGCTCGGCCTGGCCGACGTCGCCGCGCAGTTCCTGCAGCTCGCCATAGTTGTACAGGCCCATCGAGTACTCCACCGAACCGGTGCCATCGATCAGCGCGCTCAGCTGCTGGCGCTGCCGGTACTGGCGTTCGGCGGCGGCGTAATCGCCCCAGTCGCGGTACAGGTCGGCGAGCCCGTCGTGCTGCATCAGCACGAAACTGCTCTGCGGCCCGTACAGGTCCTGGGCGTGGCGCAGCCCGGCCTGCAGCAGCGGCAGCGCCTGCGCGAACCGCCCCTGCTCGCGCAGGATCTGCGCCAGGCGCATTTCCGCGGCCAGGGCCATGCTGGTGCCGCGGCCCTGCGCGCCGGCAAGCACCTGGCGGAATTCGCGCTCGGCCGAGGCCAGCCGGCCCCAGCGCAGGTACATCAGGCCCTTGTTGTGGATCAGCGCCAGCTTCTCGGTGGCGACGCTGCCATCGGGCAGCTTCCCGTACAGGTCCATCGCGGTGTCGAAGGCGGCCTCGCCGCGGTCGAAATGCTGCTGGTTCACCAGCGCCAGCCCACGCGCGCCATGCAGTCTGGCGCGCGTAACCGTGGCGCCGGCCGAAGGCAGCAGCGCCAGCCCGCGCTCGGCCAGCGCCTGCCCCAGCACGCCATTGCCGCCCTGCGTCTTCTGCACCGACAGATCGACCAGCACCGCCGCCGCATCCGCCGGGCGGTTCACCCGCGCGTCCATGAAACCGTCATAGGCCTGCTGCAGCAGCGCTTCGGCCTGGCGCGGGACGCCGGAGTTGCGGTAGGCGGTTCCCAGCACGGCGCGCATCCGCGCCAGTTGCGCCGGCGCGTCGGCCAGGTCCTGGGAAACGCGCAGCGCCGCCTTGTCCAGCAGCTGCCGCGAGGAAAGCGCGTCCTGCCCGCGCTCGGTACGCAGGAAGGGGTCGGCGGTCTCGAACACGCCCACCATGAAGGCGCCGACCTGGTGGGCGATGGCGGCTTCCTCCTCGGCCTGGCGCCGCGCCTGCACCAGCCCGGCCACGAACAGCACGGCCAGCGAGAACGCGCCCACGGCCGCCGCCAGCCCACGCCAGTTGCGCCGCATGCCGCGCGCCAGCCGGTACACACGGCCGGCCTGGCGCGCGGCCACCGGCCGCCGCTCCAGGTAGCGCGTCACGTCGGCCATCAGCGTTTCCACCGACCGGTAGCGGCCGGCGACATCGCGCGCGCAGGCCTTGCCGGCGATGGCGTCGAGGTCGCCGCGCAGCGCCCTGCGCCAGCGCAGGCCCTCGGGCGCATGGGCCGAGGGCAGGACCACCGGCGCGGCGCTGTCCTGCAGGGTGCGCTCGCACGGACGCGTGGACAGCAGCTCCACCAGCAGCACGCCCAGGCTGTACACGTCGCTGGCCACGCCCACCGGCTCGCCGTTGACCAGTTCCGGGCTGGCATAGGCCGGCGTGCAGTAGCCGCCTTCCTCGCGGTGGCGCGCATCGTTGAGCAGGCGCGCCAGGCCGAAGTCCAGCAGCACCGGCCGGCCATCGGGCCGCACCAGCACGTTGCCCGGCTTGAGGTCGCAGTGCAGCACCAGGCGCTCGTGCGCCGAACGCACGATCGCGCAGATGTCCAGGAACAGGCGCAGCCGCTGCTCCAGTCCGGGCGCGTGGCCGGCGCAATGGCGGTCCAGCGGCAGGCCCTGGACGTATTCCATCACCAGGTACGGGTAGCCGTCCGGCGTGGTGCCGCCGTCGTAGAGCTGGGCCACGTCGGGCAGGTTCAGCCCGGCCAGCACCTGGCGCTCGGCCTGCAGCCGCTCCACCTCGCCCGCGCCCGGCAGGCCATGCAGCAGCTTGATCGCCACCGTGCGCTGGTAGAGGCCGTCGTCGCGTTCGGCCTTGAACACTGTGCCCATGCCGCCGCGGGCGATGCGCGCGGTCAGGCGCCACGGCCCCAGCCGCTGGCCCACCGCCAGCTCCGGCGTGAGCGCGCGCGCCAGCGCCGTATCCAGCCGGCTGCTGACCCGGCGCAGGCCCTGGGTCTGCGCCTGCAGCAGCTGCAGCACGTCTTCGACCAGCGCGGGATCGTCGCAGCGTTCCTGCAGCTGCTGGCGCCACTGCGCGCCCGGCAGGTCGCACACGGCATCGAACAGGTCGCGGACCTGGCGCCAGCGCGCCGCGCCGCCGTCGTCCGCGCCCGCCATCAGGCCAGCTGTCGGTTGAGCCAGGCCCGGGCGAAACGCAGGTCGCGGTCCACGGTGGGCGCCGACACTCCCATCACCAGGGCGATCTCATCGCGGCTCATGCCGCCGAAATAGGTCAGCTCCACCATGCTCGCCGCCCGCGGCTCCAGTTCGGCCAGCTGGCTCAGGGCCTGGTGCAGCGCCATCACGTCGTAGGCGCTGCCGTCGTCGTCGGCAACGTCGCTGGCGTGGGACAGGGTCAGCTGCACCAGGTTGCCGCCGCGCTTGTCCGCGGCCCGCGCGCGCAGGTGGTCGACCAGCACCGAACGCATCTTAAGCGCCGCCACCGCGATGAAATGGGCGCGGTCCCTGTAATCCACTTCCGAGCCCAGCAGGCGCAGCAGCGATTCGTTGACCAGTGCCGCCGGCTGCAGGGTGCCGCCGGTGTCGTTGAACAGCCGGTTGCGGGCGATCAGCATCAGGTCCGAATACAAGGCTTCGAACAACTGCTCCCGCGCCTGCGCGTCGCCTCCCTGCCAGCGGTGCAGGAGTTGCGTGATCTGCGTACCCAAGCGTCCCCCATGCTGCCGGAAAATCCAGCCGTCCCCATGGTAGGAGCGGCTCCCCCCACTGCCAACCTGCACGCCGCGGCGAAACCGTGCGCAGGTTCCTGAAAAAAGAAAGGCCCCGGCATGCGGGACCTCGCTCGATCATGGTGGGCCGTGAAGGATTCGAACCTTCGACCAAAAGATTAAAAGTCTTCTGCTCTACCGACTGAGCTAACGGCCCAAACAAAGACCCGGCATGGCGCCGGGGTGCGCATTCTAGCGCAAGATGCCTGAAAACAGAATTCGGAACCGGGCCGCGTGCGGCCCGTGCGCCTGCCGGGATCGGGACGAAGCGGCGCAGCGCCGGCGGGAACCCGACGACGCAACGCACGCGCCCTGGCTCCCGGCGCAGCCGCGGCACTCAGGCGTAGCGGGTCGGATCCGGCAGGCCGGCGGCGGCGAAGCCGTCCGCGCGCAGGCGGCAGGCATCGCAATGGCCGCAGGCGCGTCCCTGCGCGTCGGCGCGGTAGCAGGAAACGGTCAGCGCGAAATCCACGCCCAGCCGCGCGCCTTCGCTGGCGATCTGCGCCTTGCTCAGGTACTGCAGCGGCGCATGGACGCGGATGCCCGCGCCCTCCACGCCGGCCTTGGTCGCCAGGTTCGCCAGCGCCTGGAAGGCGGCGACGAACTCGGGGCGGCAATCCGGGTAGCCGGAGTAATCGACCGCGTTGACGCCGCAGAAGATGTCGTTGGCGCCCAGCACCTCGGCCCAGCCCAGCGCGAGCGACAGCATGATGGTGTTGCGCGCCGGCACATAGGTGACCGGGATGCCGTCGCCGCCGGCGTCGGGCACGTCGATGTCGTCGGTCAGCGCCGAGCCGCCGATGCTGCGCAGGTCCACGTCCACGACCTTGTGCGCGGCCACGCCCAGCGCCTGCGCCACGCGCGCGGCCGCATCCAGCTCGGAGGTATGGCGCTGGCCGTAACGCACGCTCAGCGCGTGCACGGCGTAGCCCTGTTCCTGGGCCATGGCGACGACGGCGGCCGAATCCATGCCGCCGGAAAGAAGCACGACTGCCTTCTTCATGGAGTGATATTCCGGTTGGGGAGGGAACGCCAGCACGCTGTCCCGCGCCGGTACGGAGATGGGAACGAGCGCGCTTACCTGCCCGGCTCGTCGTTCCAGAGGATCTTGTGCAGCTGCATCTGGAAACGCACCGGCAGGCGGTCGGCGACGATCCAGTCGGCCAGCGCGCGGGCGTCGAGCCGGTCCTTGCACGGCGAGAACAGCACCATGCAGCGCTCGTGCAGGCGCTGCGCGGCGACCATCTCCCTGGCCCAGTCGTAGTCGGCGCGGTCGCAGAGCACGAACTTGACCTGGTCGCGCGCGGTCAGCAGCGGCAGGTTCTCCAGCCGGTTGCGGGCCATCTCGCCCGAGCCGGGCGTCTTCAGGTCGACCACGCGCGACACGCGCGGATCGACGCCGCCGATGTCCAGCGCGCCGGAGGTTTCCAGCGAGACCTCCAGCCCGGCGTCGCACAGCGCGCGCAGCAGCACCAGGCAGCGCTTCTGCGCCAGCGGCTCGCCGCCGGTCACGCAGACATGGCGCACGCCATGGCCGCGCACCTCGGCGACGATGTCGTCGATGTCGCGCCACTGCCCGCCATGGAAGGCGTACTCGGTGTCGCAGTAGCCGCAGCGCAGCGGGCAGCCGGTCAGGCGCACGAACACCGTCGGCCAGCCGGCGGCGTCCGCCTCGCCCTGCAGGGAAAGGAAGATCTCGGTGATCTTCAGCCGTGGCAGTGGCGACTGCACGATCTCGCTGGGCGTGGCGGCGGCGCTGGAAAGGGAAACGGCGGTCATGGCGGAAACTTCTGGAAGACGGGCGGCAGCGACCATGCCGCAAACGAAAGCAGCCGGGCATGGCCCGGCTCCCTGGAAACACTGCCGCCCGGGTTCAGCGGATCTGCTGGCCGAGCCGGATCGACTGCAGCCGGTCCTGCGCGGTCCGCGCGGCGTCGCTGCCGGGGAAACGCGTGGCGACCTGCTCGAGCGTCTGCTCGGCCTTGGCCGCATCGCCTTGGCCGAACTGGGCTAGGCCCAGCTTCAACAGGCCGCCGGCGGCCTTGTCGTGGGTCGGGTAGCGCGCCACCAGGTCGCGGAACTGCGCCTCGGCCAGCTGGAAATTGCGGGTGGCGTAGTAGCTCTCGCCCAGCCAGTACAGCGCATTGGGGGCATAGACGCCGTTTGGATACTGCTCCAGGAAACCCTGGAAAAGGCGCGCCGACTCGTCGTAATTGCCGGCCTTGAGCGCATCGAACGCCACGTTGTAGGCACTGCGCTCGTCGCCCGCCGCGGCGACCGCGCCGGCATCGCCGCGCACGGTCGGCGGCTTCTCGGCTGCCGCCGCCGGGTTGGCCGCGGGAGCGGCCGGCAGGGCCGGCGTGCCCGCCGGTTCGCCAGCAGCACCACCTTCCAGGCGGTTGAGGCGCCCGTCCAGGTCCAGGTACTGGTCCCGGTTGCGCTGCTTGAGCTGTTCGTTCTCGTGCTGAAGCTGCTCGATCGTGCCCTGCAGTGCCTGCATCTGGCTGCGCAGCTGCTGCAGCTGGTTGAGCATGTCGGTGTTGGCCTGGCTGTTCTGGACCTGCTGTTCCAGTGCGCCGACCCGGTCGGCCAGGCTCTGCCGCTGGGCATGAGCGGGTGCGGCAGCCACGAGGGCTGCCGCAACCACGAGCATCATCGCCTTGATGCCGGTACGCATCGATTACTGCGCGGTGTAGACGATTTCGACGCGGCGGTTCTGCGACCAGCAGGACTCGCTCGACTCGGTGCAGACCGGACGCTCTTCGCCGTAGGACACGACGGTCAGCTGCGAAGCAGAGCCACCGTTGGCCTGCAGGGCCGAGTTCACGGCATTGCCACGACGCTCGCCCAGGGCCTGGTTGTAGGCGCGGCTGCCGCGCTCGTCGGTGTGGCCCTGCAGGGTGATGCGCGAGGACGGACGGTCACGCAGGTACTTGGCATGGCAGGCCATGATGGCCTGGAACTCGGACTTCACTTCTTCCTTGTCGAAGTCGAAGTAGACCACGCGCTGGCGCAGGCAGGCATCGGTGTCCAGGTCGCCCGGGCCGTACAGGCCGGAGGTCGACGGACCGGTCGACGGAGTGGTCGGGGTGGTGTCGACCGCCGGCTGGGCCGGCTGTTCCTTCACCTTCTTCGAGCAGCCGGCCAGCGCGGCAACCGACAGAAGCGAAACAAGCAGAACGCGAGTGGACTTGTTCATGGCGATACCTAAAGGCTCCTGAGCCAATGATGGGGTTTAAGGCGAGTCGGATATTAACATTTTATCAACGCGCGGTGCGGTACGGACCCCATGCGGGTTCGCGCACATCACCGTCAGCCAGGACCAGACGCTGGCGGACCCGCGCGTCGGCCGATACGGCATACAGCACACCACGCCCGCCCTCGCGGGCGGCATACAACACCATGCCCGCGTTGGGCGCGAAGCTGGGCGATTCGTCCAGCGAACCCGGCGACAGCGTGCTCCAGCGCGGCGAGCCCAGGCTGCTGTCCATCAACGCGATCTTGTAGCTGTTGCCGCTGCCCTGCGCCATCGCCAGCTTCTTGCCGTCGAAGGACACCGACACCTTGGCGTTGTAGTTGCCCTGGAAGGTGACGCGGCTGGCGCTGCCGCCGGAAGCCGGCACCTGGTAGATCTGCGGGCGGCCGCCACGGTCGGAGGTGAAATAGATGGTGTTGCCGTCCGCGCTCCAGGTCGGCTCGGTATCGATGGCGAAGTGGTTGGTCAGCTGGGTCAGCTGCTTGCTGCCCAGGTCCATCACGTAGATCTCGGGGTTGCCGCTGCGCGAGAGGGTCAGCGCCAGGCGGCGGCCGTCGGGCGAGAATGCCGGGGCGCTGTTGATGCCGCGGAAACTGGCGACCAGTTCGCGAGCGCCGGTGGCGATGTTCTGGATGTAGATGGCCGAATTGCCGCGCTCGAAGCTGACATAGGCCAGGCGGCCGCCGTCCGGGCTCCACGACGGCGACAGCAGCGGCTCGGCCGAACGCACGATGGTCTGCGGGTTGTAGCCGTCCGAATCGGCCACCATCAGCGCGTAGCGCATGGCGTCGCCGCGGCCGCTGGCGGTGATGTAGGCGATGCGGGTCCAGAAGGCGCCGCGCACGCCGGTGATCTTCTCGTAGATGGCGTCGGCCATCTGGTGGGCGACGTCGCGCATGGCGTTGGAACGCGCGGTCATCGCCAGGCCGAGCATGCGCTCGCCCTTGGCCACGTCGAACAGCTCGTATTCGACGCGGTAGGCGCCGGCGCCGGCGTCCAGCACGCGGCCGACCACCAGGTAATCCTGCTTGAGCGCGCGCCAGGTCGGGTATTCCACTTCGCTGCCGCGGGTCGGGCGCTGCACGATCTGCGCCTCGGGCAGGGTGCGGAACTGGCCGGAACGGTCCAGGTCCGCGCGCACCACCGCCGCCACGTCCGTGGCCGGCGCACCGGCGCTGCCCTGGTAGGGCATGGGCACCACGGTGATCGGCAGGGCCGATGCGTTGCCGCCGATGATGTCGATCTCCAGCCCCCGTTGCTGCGCCATCGCCACCAGGGGCAACAGCAGTACGGTCAGGGCGGCCAGCCAGCGAAGCGGTTTCTTCATGGGGTGCTCAACGATCGGATGAACAGGGGGACAAGGGATAGCAGCAGGCGGATGAACATTTTCGCAATCGTGAACGAAAATCCCGTGAAATCCAGCCCCCGGCACCGGAATCGGCGCCGACGGGCCGGCAGGAAGCGTCACCGAGGGTGCCGATGGCGGCGTGAAGCCACCGCGATTCAGCGGTCCTGCGCCTCGAACGTGAAGTTCAGCGTGCGCTGGAACACCGACTCGAAGCCACGGTACGGCAGCGGCTGGGCTCGCAGCACCGCCGCCTCGACCGAACGCCGGCCGGCGTCGTCGTAGGGGCAGCCGGCGGCGAACTGCACGTCCACCACCTCGCCGCCGGGCAGCTGGCGGATGGTCAGGCGGCAGCGCTGGCCGCGCGGGATCGTGTCCGGGCGCACCCATTGGTTGAGCACCGCCTGCTGGATCGCCGCGGCGTACTTGGCGGTCAGGTCGTTGCTGGTGCCGCCCTGCCCCGGCGACGCCTGCGGCGTGCCGCTGGCCGGCGAGGCGCTGGACGAAGCGGCCTGCGCGCGCGCCTGGGCGTCGGCGACCTGGCGCGCGCGCTGCTCGGCGAGCTTGAGCTCACGCTCGGCCTGCTCGCGCTTGCGGCGGATCTCGGCGATCTTCTGCTGGCGTTCCTGCTCGGCCTTGGCCTCGTTGGCCTTGCGCTGTTCCTCGGCCAGCTTCTTCTGCCGGTCGGCTTCTTCCTGCTGCCTGGCCAGGCGCAGTTTCTGCTCGGCCTCTTCCACGCGCTTGCGTTCGGTCAGGTCGATCTGCTCCTGGCGGCGCTTGGCTTCCTGCTCCTGCCTGGCCTTCTCTTCGGAGATGGCCAGCGCGCTGACCCGCTCCTGGTCGACCGTATCCGGCTGGGCGATGCGCTCCTGCGCATTGTGCTGCTGCGGCGTGGGCGCGTCCTGCGGGCGGGGTTCGGGAATCGGCTGCGGCGGCGGAAGGGTGTCCTCCGGTACCGGCTCGGGCTGCACGTCCTGCACCGGCTCGGGCAGCGGCGGCAGCTTCTCCGAGGCGCGCAGCGCGCTGCGCGCGGCCGCGGCCTCGGCCGCCGACAGCTGCAGGCTGGCCTCCACCGCCGGGTCGCCGGCGGCCGCCTCGGTGCTGCGCGAAGGCGACCACAGCCAGGCGATGATGAACACCAGCGCGACCAGCACGTGCACCAGCAACGCCAGTACGACGGGCATGCCCCATTCGTTGCCGGGGTCGCGCGGCGGCGGCAGAGCGTCAGCGTGCATCGGTCGCCAGACCCACCTTCTCGATCTTCGCCGCCTTGATCACGTCCATCGCGGACACGACTTTTTCATAGGCCACGGCGCGGTCGGCGGCGACGATCACGCGCAGGTTCTTGTCCTGGGACGCCATCGCGCCCAGCTGCGCCTGCAGCGCGGCCGCCTCCATGCGCTCGGGGCTCTTGGCCTCGGGCAGCTTCAGGCTCAGCTGGCCGTCGGCCAGCACCGAGACGATGACCGGGTCCTGCTTGCTCTCCAGCGCCTTGGCGTTGGAGGTCGGCAGGTCGACCTCGAAGCTGAGCGTCAGCAGGGGCGCGGTCACCATGAAGATGATCAGCAGCACCAGCATCACGTCGATGTACGGCACGACGTTGATCTCGGATTTGAGCTTGCGGCGCTTGCGCCGGGAAATGCCTGAAATCATGGGCTGTTCCTGTGCGTGCTGGTGCGCGTGGCCGGCATCATTCGTCGGCGCCGGACTGGCGCTGCAGGATCGAGCTGAACTCCTCGGCGAAGGTCTCGTAGCGCACCGACAGCCGTTCCACGCGGGTGGTGAAGCGGTTGTAGGCCCACGTCGCCGGGATCGCCACGAACAGGCCGATGGCGGTGGCGAACAGCGCCTCGGAAATGCCCGGCGCCACCGAGGCGATGCCGGCCTGCTCGCCGCTGCTGATCATGTCGTGCATGGTCACCATGATGCCGAACACGGTGCCGACCAGGCCCACGTAGGGGGCGTTGGAGCCGATGTTGGCCAGCAGCTCCAGGTTGCGCTCCAGCCCGTCGACCTCGCGGGCGAAGGTGGTGCGCATGGCGCGCTGGGTGCCTTCCAGCTGGGTGCGGCTGTCCAGCCCGCGGCGGCCGTTGAGGCGGCTGTATTCGCGGAAGCCGGACTCGAAGATCGCCTCCAGGCCATCGACCGAACGGTTGCGGTCGGCGGCCGAGGCGTACAGCTTGCCGAGGTCGGCGCCGGACCAGAAGCGGTTCTCGAAGTCGTCGGCGGCGCGGTCGGCGGCCTTGAACACGCGCGCCTTGCGGAAAATGATCACCCAGCTGATGAACGAGCCGGCCAGCAGCAGCAGCACGATCAGCTTGACCGGGATGCTGGCCTTGAGCATCAGGTCCAGGTAGTTGATGCCGCCGTGGCTGGCGCCGGCCACGGTCTGCGCCGCGGCGGCGCTGACATCGGCCGGCAGCGCCTCGGTCACGGTGGCCTGCAGGGCCAGAAGCAAAGCGATCATCCGTTGTTCCTCAATCTTGCGCGTGTTGGGTTTGGAACTGCTTGAGCGTGGCGTACAGCGTGTCGTCCATGGCCTGCGGCCGGAAATCGCGGGCGCCGACCGCGGCCAGCCGCACCTGCGCGGTCACCAGCGGCTGGCCGTCGCGCAGCACCGCCTGGCCGATCACCAGGCTGGCACGGCGGCACTGCAGCAGTTCCACCGTGGTCTGCAGCGCGTCGTCCAGCCGCGCGGGCTTCAGGAAATCCAGCGTCATCGCGCGGACCACGAACACCTGCCCATCGCCACTGCGCATGGCTTCCTGTCCATAGCCCATCGCCCGCATCCATTCGGTGCGCGCGCGCTCCATGAAGGCCACGTAGCGCGCGTGGTAGACCACGCCGCCAGCGTCGGTATCTTCCCAATAGATGCGTGTCGGCCAACTGAACCGCGCCTCAATCGACATCGGGCTGCTCCACGAACAGGTCGGCGGGCGCGGCCTTGGGTTTCAGCCCCATGTGCCGGTAGGCCTTGTGGGTGGCCATGCGGCCGCGCGCGGTGCGCACCAGGAAACCCTGCTGGATCAGGTAGGGTTCGACCACGTCCTCCAGCGTGCCGCGCTCTTCGGACAGGGCCGCGGCCAGCGATTCGATGCCGACCGGGCCGCCGTCGAAATATTCCACCAGGGTGCGCAGCAGGCGCCGGTCCAGCTCGTCGAAGCCTTCCGGATCGACCTTGAGCATCTGCATCGCCGCCTGCGCCACGGCATCGTCGATGTGGCCGCCGGCCTTGACCTGGGCGTAGTCGCGCACGCGCCGCAGCAGGCGGTTGGCGATGCGCGGGGTGCCGCGCGAGCGGCGCGCGATCTCGCCGGCGCCCTCGGCGCTGCAGTCGATGCCGAGGATGGCCGCCGAGCGGCGCACGATGCGGGTCAGCTCCTCGGCCGAATAGAACTCCAGCCGCTGCACGATGCCGAAGCGGTCGCGCAGCGGCGCGGTCAGCAGGCCGGCGCGGGTGGTGGCGCCGATCAGGGTGAACGGCGGCAGGTCGAGCTTGATCGAGCGCGCGGCCGGGCCTTCGCCGATCATGATGTCGATCTGGAAATCTTCCATCGCCGGGTACAGCACTTCCTCGACCACCGGCGACAGGCGGTGGATCTCGTCGACGAACAGCACGTCGTAGGGCTGCAGGTTGGTCAGCAGCGCGGCCAGGTCGCCGGCCTTCTCGATCACCGGCCCGGAGGTCACGCGCAGGCCCACGCCCAGTTCGTTGGCGATCACGTGGCTCAGCGTGGTCTTGCCCAGCCCGGGCGGGCCGAAGATCAGCACGTGGTCCAGCGCCTCGCTGCGCGACTTCGCCGCCTGGATGTAGATGTCCAGCTGCTCGCGCACCGGCGCCTGGCCGAGGTAGTCGGCCAGGCGGCGCGGGCGGATGCTGGCATCGGCGGCTTCGTCCTCGCGGGTGGCGCCGGCGGCGATGATGCGGTTGTCGGTCATGCGTGGATTATGGCGGAGAAGCGGCGCCGGCGCGTGTACCGGAGGCGCCCGGCCACACCTTCGCGCCGCCCGCCGCGCCCGGCCCCTGCCCCATCAGATCTCCACCTGCGCGCCCAGTTCCACCAGCCGGTTGCCGGGGATGCGGAAGAAGTTGGTCGCCGGGGCGGCGTTGCGGTGCATGAAGGCGAACAGCTTGTCGCGCCACACCGGCATGCCGCGGTTGGCGCTGGCGACGATGGTCTCGCGGCTGGCGAAGAAGGTGGTGTCCATCGGGTCGAAGTAGACCCCGCCATGGTCGCAGGAGCGCATCAGCGCCAGCGGCACGTCGGGCGTCTCCATGAAGCCGAAGCGCACGTAGATGCGGTAGAACTCGTCGCCCACAGGCTCGATCCGCAGCCGCTGCCCCGCCGCCGCGTACGGCACCGGCAGGGTTTCCACGTGCAGGAACACGTTGCGCTCGTGCAGGACCTTGTTGTGCTTGAGGTTGTGCATCAGCGCGTGCGGCACCACCGTCGGGTCGGCGGTCAGGAACACCGCGGTGCCCGGCACCCGCACCGGCGGCGCCAGCATCAGCCCGGGCAGGAAGGTGTCGATGCGGATGCCGTCCTTGCGCACCTCGTCGCGCAGCAGCTCGCGGCCGCGGCGCCAGGTGCGCATCATGGTGAACAGCACGATACCCAGCGCCACCGGGAACCACGCGCCCTGCAGCAGCTTGGCGCCGTTGGCGACGACGAAGCCCAGGTCGATCATGAAGAACACCACGCACAGCGCCAGGATCCAGCGCTGCGCGCGCGGCCACAGTGCGCGCGCCACCAGCGCCAGCAGCAGGGTGTCGATCAGCATCGTCGCCGACACCGAGATGCCGTAGGCCACGGCCAGGTTGCTGGAGCTGCGGAACGCCAGCACCAGCCCGAACACCATCAGCGCCAGGCCCCAGTTGATGCCGGGGATGTAGATCTGGCCGATGGTGTCGTGCGAGGTGTGCAGGATGCGCATGCGCGGGATGTAGCCCAGCTGCATGGCCTGGCGCGAGACCGAGAACGCGCCGGTGATCACCGACTGGCTGGCGATCACCGCCGCCATGGTCGCCAGCACGATCATCGGGTACAGCGCCCAGCCCGGCACCGCCTCGAAGAACGGGTTGGCCACCGCGTCCGGCCGCTGCAGCACCAGCGCGCCCTGCCCCAGGTAGTTCAGCACTAGGCAGGGCAGCACGAAGAAATACCAGGCATGGCGGATCGGCGGCGCGCCGAAGTGGCCCATGTCCGCGTACAGCGCCTCGCCGCCGGTCACCGCCAGCACCACCGCGCCGAAGATGAAGATGCCGTGCCAGCCGTGTTCCATGAAGAAGCGCGCCGCCCACCACGGGTTGAACGCCTTGAGCACTTCCGGCGCGGCGAAGACGTTCCAGATGCCGATCGCCGCCAGCGACAGGAACCACAGCATCATCACCGGGCCGAACACCTTGCCCACCTTCTCGGTGCCGAAACGCTGCGCGGCGAATACCGCCGCCAGTACCACCAGGGTGATGGGCACCACGAAATGGCCCAGCGCCGGCGCGGCCACCTGCAGGCCCTCGACCGCGCCCAGCACCGAGATCGCAGGGGTGATCACGCCATCGCCGAAGAACAGCGAGGCGCCGAAGATGCCGAGGATGCCGACCACGTAGGCCGAGCGCGAGCCGTTGCGCAGGGTGCGCTGGGCCAGCGCCATCAGCGCCATGATGCCGCCCTCGCCGTCGTTGTCGGCGCGCATGATGATGGTCACGTACTTGAGCGTGACCACCATGTTCAGCGCCCAGAACGCCAGCGACAGCACGCCCAGCACCGTGTCGTGGTCGCTGTCCAGGCCGTAGTGCGGCGAGAACGCTTCCTTGAGCGTGTACAGCGGGCTGGTGCCGATGTCGCCGAACACGACGCCGATGGCGCCGATGACCAGCGCCAGGCCGCCGGCGGCGCCGGGGCTGCCGTGGTGGCCGGAGGTTTCAGGCTTGGAAGCGTGGGACATGGTGGTCTCGATCGCCCATGAAGGGGGAATGCGTCAGCGCAGCGCCGATTGCAGCGCCCTGCGGATCACCGCGGCGACATCGTCGCCCTCGGTGGCCGCGTCGCGCGCCATCTTCGCCGCCTCGGCGGGTTTGTAACCCAGTTGCTGCAGGGCCACCGTCGCCTCGGACACCGGGTCGGTGGCCAGCGGCCCGGCCACCGGCGAACCGCCGCCGGCGAAATCGGCCGCCTTGTCGCGCAGCTCCACGATCATGCGCTCGGCGGTCTTCTTGCCGATGCCGGGGATGCGGGTCAGCGCGGTGATGTCGCCGGCCTGGATCAGCCGGCCGAACTCGTCGACGCTGGCGCCGGACAGCACCGCCAGCGCGATCTTCGCGCCGATGCCGGTGACCTTCTGCACGTCGCGGAACAGCCGCCGCTCGCCTTCGCGCAGGAAGCCGTACAGCGACACGCTGTCCTCCTTCTGCGCGTAGTGGGTGAACAGCACCACCTCGCGGCCGATGTCGGGCAGGTCGTAGAAGGTGCTCATCGGCGCCTCCAGCTCGTAACCGACGCCGCCCACGTCGATCACCAGCCACGGGGGAGCCTTGTGGGCGAGGATGCCGCGCAGACGACCGATCATTCGAGTGCTCCTGGTGCTGTTTCCTTCCCCCTTCGGGAGAAGGTGGCGCGCAGCGCCGGATGAGGGGTGAACGGAGTCAAGGAAGGCGAACGGCAGAGTTCGTTCTGCTGCATTGAATGTTGTCCATCATGACTTCGTTGCCCCTCACCCCACCCCCTCTCCCGCAGGGAGAGGGGCTTTGAGTCCGCGCGCGCCTCGTTCATTTCCGGCTCCACGCGGAACGCACGTCCACGCCCAGGCGCCCGGCCGTGGCGCGCACGTGCGCATGGGTGATGGCCACGGCCAGCGCGTCGGCGGCGTCGGCCTGCAGCCTGCCCTGCAGCCCGAGCATCAGCCCGACCATGTGCTGCACCTGCTGTTTCTCGGCGCCACCGCGGCCGACCACCGCCAGCTTGATCTCGCTGGCCGCGTACTCGCTGACCGGCAGGTCGCGCAGCACCACCGCGCACAGCGCCGCGCCGCGCGCCTGGCCGAGCTTGAGCGCCGAGTCGGCGTTCTTGGCCATGAATATCTTCTCGAGGGCCACTTCCTGCGGCTGGTACTCGTCGATCAGCGCGTGCACCCCGTGCACCAGCCGCTTCAGGCGCTGGGCGAAATCCGCCGCGCCCAGCAGCACCAGCGGCTGGTGGTGGACATGGCGGGCGCGCCCGCCGGCATCGATTTCGATGATGCCGATGCCGGTGCGCTGCGAGCCGGGGTCGATGCCGAGGATGCGGGTCATTGCCGTGGCGGCCGGGAAGGGACGGCCGCCATGATCGGCGGCCGCCGTCTCACGGGACGGGACGCGGGCGCGCCGTCAGGCCTGCTCCAGCCCGGCCTGGTCGACGTTGGAGTACACGTCCTGCACGTCGTCCAGGTCCTCGAGCATGTCCAGCAGCTTCTTCACCTGCAGCGCGGTGTCGCCGGCCACGGCGATGTCGTTGTCGGCGCGGAAGGTGATCTCGGCGTGGTCGGCGGCCAGGCCGGCGGCGTCCATCGCGTCCTTCACCGACTGGAAATGCTCCGGCGCGGTGACCACGTCGATCGAGCCGTCGTCCGGGTAGACGACGATGTCGTCGGCGCCGGCCTCGATGGCGGCTTCGGTGATCTTCTCCTCGTCCGCGCCCGGCGCGTAGGTCAGCACGCCCAGGCGCTTGAACATGAAGGCCACCGAGCCTTCGGTGCCCATGTTGCCGCCGCACTTGGAAAAGGCGTGGCGCACGTCGGCCACGGTGCGCACGCGGTTGTCGGTCAGGCAGTCGACGATGACCGCCACACCGCCCGGCGCGTAGCCCTCGTAGCGCACTTCCTCGTACTCGACGCCCTCCAGCTCGCCGGTGGCCTTCTTGATGGCGCGCTCGATCACGTCCTTGGACATGTTCGCGGCCAGGCCCTTGTCCATGGCCACGCGCAGGCGCGGGTTGTTGTTGGGGTCGCCTCCACCGCCGCGGGCGGCCACGCCGATCTCGCGGATGATCTTGGTGAAAATCTTGCCGCGCTTCGCGTCGGACGCGTTCTTGCGGGCTTCGATGGAAGGACCTCTACCCATGGGGATCTACCGTACATCTGTCGGGAACAGGGGGCGGATTCTACCCGATCCCCGCACCGCGCCCCGTCATGCCGCCCGCTGCGCGCCCCCTGCGCCGAAGCGCCCGTCGCGCAGGAACGCGGCGGTCAGGGCGGCCACCTCGGGCGACAGCACCAGCCCGCTGTGGCTGACCGGCACCACGCAGTGGTCGGCCAGGCCCGGCAGGCGGGTCTCGGCCAATGCCACGGTGCCGTCGGAGTCGCCGTGCAGGGCCCCCATCAGCGCGCCCAGGCCATGCGGCACGCTGCCGGCCACCAGCCCCACTTCGGCGCGCCCGTGCCATTCCGGCAGGCCGTGCAGGAGCAGGCCGCCGCTGCGCCCCAGCGCCGCCGCCCAGCCATGCCCGGCCAGCGCCCGCGCGGTCTCGCTGCCGCACAGCGGCGACCCCAGGCAGACCACGCGCGGCACGTCCAGTCCGGGCGCCTGCCGCAATGCCTCCAGCGCGACCAGTCCGCCCAGGCTGTGGCCGACCAGCGACACCCTGCCCTGCCCGCGCAGCCGCTCGATCAGCGACGGCACCGCCACGTCGGGGCCGCCGAATACGCTGGGATAACCGAACGTGCTGACCTCGAAGCCGCGCGCGCGCAGGCGCCAGGCCAGCGGCCCCACCCACGCCCGCGCGTTCCAGATGCCGTGCAGCACGATGACGCGGGGATTGTCTGCAGGCACGGTGCTCATGTGGGCAGTGTCCCGCATCCGCCCGGCCGGCGTCATCACCCGTCCTCGACGTGCACGCCTGCGGAACACCCCGCCGCGGGATGTTCCGCAGGCCGCGGCCTCAGCGCAGCTGGTACTCGAACTGCACCGCCACTTCACGGCCCACCGGGCTGTAGACGTCATAGAAGTAGGGGAAGCTGCTGTTCGTCTCGTCGTGCGGGTGCAGGTTGTTGAACAGGTTGTTGACGTACAGCTTCAGCGCCGCCTTGTCGGTGATCTTCCGGCCGACGTTGGCATTCCACAGGAAATGCACGCCGGTGCGGCCCACGCCGCCGTACTTGGGCAGGCTGCCGTAGCGGGTGCCGAACACGCCCGCCGACCAGCCGCCCAGCCGCCAGTCCATGCCGGTGGTGATGCGGCTGCGGAAATCCAGGTTGTCCGGGTCGTCGCGCCAGTGCTTCTGCACCGGGTCGGTGGCCTGCACCTGGCGTTCGGAGGCCAGCGTGTGCGACCAGTTCAGGCGCATGTTGTAGCGCCCCCAGCGCGCGGTCTGCAGCCGCCAGTTGAGCCCGGCGTCGATGCCCGCCACGCGGCGGTGGGACTGGTTGATCGGCAGGGAGCGGATCTCGCTGACGCGGCCGATGCTCTGGCCTTCCTCCGGCGTGCGCGTGACCAGGCTGGTGATCAGCTGGCAATAGCCCGAATCGGCGGCGAAGTCGAACGGCTGGCCGTTGAGCTTGCGGCCGGTGCGGCAGCCGGCCTCGCCCTGCAGGATGTCGGTATTGGAAAGACGCTCGAGCGCGCCGTTCAGTTCGATGTTCCAGTAGTCGGCATTGACCGACAGTCCCTCGGCGATGTCCCACACGAAGCCGGCACTCCACGACTTGCCGGTCTCCTCCTCCAGCGCCGGGTCGCCGCGGGTGACCGAGAACATCGAATAGCTGTAGCCCGAACAGCCGGGGTTGGCGCCGGCCTCGATGCAGCGCCAGGGGTCGGTGCTGGTGCCGAAGCTGCCGCTGCCTTCGCTGAACACCCAGTGCATGTCCGGCGCCTTGAAACTGGTGGCATGACTGGCGCGCACCAGCAGTGAATCGAACGGGCGCCACTCCAGGCCGGCGTTCCAGGTCTTGGCGTCATTGACGTCGGTGATGTCGTCGTACTTGTCGAAACGGCCGGCCAGGCTGGCCTTCAGCGTGTCCACGATGGGGATGCTGAACTCGACGCCGGCGGCATAGCGGTCGCGTTCGCCGCCGCCGTTGGTGCCGGTGAGGTTGTACAGCTGCACCACGCCCGGCTGCACGCGCGGGTCGCTGTCCAGTTCATAGCCCTGGCGGCTGGCTTCCATCACCACCGCCATGCCCAGCGGCCCGGCGGGCAGCTGGAACAGGTCGCCGGTGAGCACGAAGCTGCCGGTGGTCACCCACGACTCGGCCTCGTACCGGGCCAAGGTGGAGATCGAGGCGTACTCGTCCGGCGTCAGCGGCCGCAGCCAGCGCTCCAGGTTCATCTGGTGGATCGGCACGCCCTTGTCGGTGGTACCCAGCTGCGGGCCGAAGAAGAAATCGTTGACCAGGTTGCCGACCATGCGCCGGCGCGTGCGCTGGAAGTCGTATTCGGCGCGGCTCAGGGTGACGTCCCAGTCGAAGCGCTCGGCCAGGCGCCCGCGCAGGCCGACGGCCAGGTCCACCGAGCGCTCCTTGTAGTGCTGGTTCATCTCCGCCACGCCGCCCAGGTCCACCGGCGACAGATAGCGGGTCGGGGCGATCACCGCGCCGAACTGCGGATCGTAGAAGTCGCCGCGGCGCCCCACGCCGTCGGTATGCGGACCGGTGATGCTCTCGAAGCCACCCAGCGATTCGGCCTTCGAATCCCACACCTGCAGCGATGCCCAGCCCTGCAGCGCATCGTTGAAGTCGTAGGTGCCGAACACATAGGCGGCCGCCTCGTTCTTGCCCTTGCTCAGGTGCGCATAGCCCACGTCGTTCCAGCTGCCGCAGGCGTCGCCCAGGGTCTGCACCCTGCCGCTGCTGATGCGGCGGTAGGTCCAGTCGACGAACTCGTCGCCCCACCGCTGGCAGGTTCCCTCCGGCAGCGCGATCAGCGGGTTGCTGCTGCTGGTGCCGCCGCGGCGGATGCGCAGCGTGGCGGTGGGTTCGGCACCGATGCGCGGGTCGATCCGCGGATTCCGGCGCACGTCCCAGTCGTCGCGCTGGAAACCATAGAGCAACTCCTGGGCGTAGTACTGCAGCGCGTAGGTCACGCTCCAGTTGTCGCCACTGCGGCCGCCGGTCCACTGCAGGTCGGCACGGTCGCGGCCGCCCATCGTGCTGGTGCCGCCGCGCAGCTTGAAGACGTCGCCTTCATAGCCGCGCTTGAGCACCACGTTGACCACGCCGGACACGGCATCGGCGCCGTAGATGGCCGACGCGCCACCGGCCAGCACCTCGATGCGCTCGACCGCGCCTGACGGAATATTGCCGAAATTCTGGAAGTTGCTGCGGCCGCCATAGGGAAACGGATAGTCGGCGGCGCGGCGGCCGTCGATCAGCAGCAGCGAACGCCCCGGCCCCAGGCCGCGCAGGTTGAGCGGATGGGCGTTGGCGGAAAAGCCGCCGGACAACTCCGTCTCCACCGCGCCACCGGCCATGACCAGCGTTTCCAGCGCCTCGAACACCGTGGCGTGGCCTTCGTTCTCGATCTGCTGGGCGGAGATCACCATCACCGGCGACGGGCCTTCCACCTCGGCGCGCTTGATGCGCGAACCGGTGACCTGCACTGCCGCCATGTCGCGGGCTTCGGCCTCGGTGGCGGCGGCCGGCGACGATGGGCGTGGTTCCGGCGTCGCGACCGGAGCGCGCGCGAGCGTGATCACGCCGCCGCGGGTGCTGCGGTGGACCAGGCCGGTACCGGCCAGCAGCCTGTCCAGCGCCTGCTCCACGGTGTACTGCCCGGCGAGCGCCGGCGCCATGTGTCCGCGGACCAGGTCCGGCGGCACCATGATCTGCACGCCCGCCGTCTCGGCCAGCCGGTTGAGCGCCTCGCCCAGCGGCTGGCTGGCGACGGCGAACTGGTGCGTGGCCGCCTGCTGCGCGAACGACGCCGGCGCCGTGCCCAGCAACGAGATGCCCAGGGCCGTGGCCAGGGCGGTGGCGACAATGGAACGGCGGGGGCGGTTGCACGCCCGTGTGGTGTTTCTCATCTGGCTCCCCAATGCAATGTCGGATGGCGGCCTGCGGCAGGCTCCCCCCTACGCAGACGCAATGGAACGCGTATTCCTCACCCCCCTTTCCGCACGGTTGCGCCCGTGCCGCACCTGCGCTTACCGTCGGCGGGCTCCTCACCGTGGATTCCTTCACGATGCCGCCATTCACTGCAGACCAGGTCCTGGCCATGCGATGGGAACCGGACCACGTCCGGCATTTCCGCCCCATGCTACTGCGCTACTTCCGCCGCCACCTGCAGCACGATGCCGACGCCGAGGACCTGACCCAGGAGGCGCTGATCCGCCTGGCACGCTCGCCGGCCCGCGTCGACAACGCCGAGGCCTACGTGCTGCGGATCGCTTCCAACCTGCTGCGCGACCGCTTCCGCCGCGACCGCAGCCACCATGCCGGCCAGCATGAGCCGCTCGACGCCGCCCTGCACGAGCTGCCCAGTGAGGAACCGGCCAGCGACCACGTCTACGCAGGCAGGGAACGGCTGCAGCGGTTCCTGGCGGCGCTCGACGAACTGCCGCCGCGCTGCCGCGAGGTCTTCCTGCTGCAGCGCTACGAAGGCATGACCTACGCCGCCATCGCGCTGCAGCTGCAGGTGAGCGTGAGCGCGGTGGAAAAACATATGATGCGCGCCCTGCTGCACCTGCAGGCGCGACTGGCGGAAACATGAGCAGACCGGACCTCTCCGCCGTCGACGGCGGCAACACCGTGGAGCAGCAGGCGACCGCCTGGTTCGTCCGCCTGCGCGCCGATGACGCCAGCGAGCGCGACCGCCAGGCATGGCAGCAATGGCTGCACGCCGATCCCGGGCACCGCACCGCCTACGGCCGCGTCGAGGCGCTGTGGTCGTCGCTGGGCGAATTCGCCGCCGCGCCCGAGCTCGCCGTGCGCATGCCGCGTCCGCGCATGGCATCCCGCGCGCCGCGCCGGCGGCGCTGGCTGGCCGCGGCGGCCGCGGCGACGGTGCTCGCCTGCGCCACCGGCATGGCCTTCCTGCTGCTGGCGCCGCGGGCGGTGGAGAGCGCGTACCGCACCGACATCGGCGAACGCCGTTCGCTGCAGCTGGAGGACGGCACCCGCGTGGACTTGGACGCGGATACGCGGGTGCAGGTGCGCTACGACCCTCACCAGCGCCTGGTGCGCCTGGAGGGCGGCCGCGCCTTCTTCCGCGTGGCGCGCGACAGCGCGCGCCCGTTCCTGGTCCAGACCAGCGCCGGCAGCGTGCGCGCGCTGGGCACCCGCTTCGAGGTATCCCGGCTCGGCGACGCCGCCGACGTGACCCTGTACGAGGGCAGCGTGGAACTGCGGGGCGGCACCGACGCCGCACGGCCGGCGACGCGCCTTGGCGTGCTGGTTCCGGGGCAGCGCGCGCGCATGGCCGAGCAGCGCATGCAGGTGACCGACGCGGCGGTCGCGGCAGGCTCGGCACCGGGCTGGCTGTCCGGGCGGCTGGTCTTCAACGACACGCCGCTGCCGGAAGCGGTGGCCGAGTTCGGCCGCTACAGCTTCAAGCCGGTGCTGCTGGCCGACCCGGGGCTGGCGTCATACCGCGTCAGCGGCGTGTTCCGCGGCGAGGACGTGGAAGGCTTCATCCAGGCGCTGGGCGAGGTCTACGGCATCCCCGAACACCACACCGCCGACGGCGCGCACGTGCTCGGCAAGGCGCCCTGAGCCGGTGCGCCCGCGCGGTGCGGGCGCCGGCTGCCCGGCCCCGCCGCGGACGCATGGGTTCAGTCGTGCCGTGCCGGTCGGCGCAGGATGAACTCGCGGTCGCGCGTGCGGCCGACCGGGAATTCGTATTCGCCGACCTTGCCGAAGCCGTGCCGCGCATAGAAGCGCTGCGCGCCCAGGTTCTCCGACCAGACGCCGATCCACAATGTGCGCGGGCCGGCCTGCAGCAGCCACTGCTCGGCCTGCGCGAACAGCTGGCCGCCCCAGCCGCCGCCCTGGTGGTCGCGCAGCACGTACAGCCGTTTCAGCTCGCCATCACCAGGGCGTACCTCGGCATGCGGCAGGCCGCAGGGGCCGGCGAAGGCGAAGCCGACCGCCTCGCCACCGACCTCCAGCAGCCACGCGGCGTAATCGCCCGATTCCAGCTGCCTGCGCTGCAGCTCCAGCGGATAGGCGCCGGCCAGGTAATCGGCCAGGTCCTGCGGCGGGTAAAGGTGACCGAACGTCTCCACGAAGGTACGTCCGGCCAGCGCGCACAGCGTGGCAGCGTCATCGGGCAGCGCGCGACGGATGGCGCCGGCCATCGCCGCTCAGCCCCTGGCCGGCTGCGGACGCACCTGCACGTGCACCTCGGCCAGCTGCGCGTCGGCGATCGGCGACGGCGCGTCGGTCATCAGGCACTGCGCGCCGGTGGTCTTCGGGAACGGGATCACGTCGCGGATCGATTCGGTGCCGGCCATCAGCGCGGCGATGCGGTCGATGCCGAAGGCGATGCCGCCGTGCGGCGGCGCGCCGTAGTTCAGCGCGTCCAGCAGGAAGCCGAACTTGGCGCGCGCTTCCTCGGCGCCGATGCCGAGCAGCTCGAACACCGCGCTCTGCATTTCCGGGCGATGGATGCGGATCGAGCCGCCGCCGATCTCGTTGCCGTTGAGCACCATGTCGTAGCCGCGCGACACCGCGGTCCGGGCATTGGCGCGCAGGTCGGCCACGTCGTCGACCGCCGGCGCGGTGAATGGATGGTGCAGGGCCACGTAGCGCTGCTCCTCCTCGTCCCATTCGAACATCGGGAAGTCGGTGACCCACAGCGGGCGCCAGCCCTCGGCGACCAGGCCGAAGTCCCGGCCGGCCTTCAGGCGCAGCGCGCCCATGAAGTCGGAGACCTTGTTGTAGCCGCCGGCGCCGAAGAACACGATGTCGCCGTTGCCGGCGCCGACGTGCTTGACCAGCGCGGCGAAGGATTCCTCGCTGAAGAACTTCTGGATCGGCGAGCTGACCGCGCCGGCCTCGTCGATCTTGATGTAGGCCAGGCCCTTGGCGCCGTACTTGGCGGCGTGCGCGGCGTACTCGTCGATCTGCTTGCGGCTGAGCGACGCGCCGCCCGGGATGCGCAGCGCGGCGACGCGGCCTTCAGGATCATTTGCCGGGCCGGTAAATACGGCGAACTCACTGTCCTTGACCAGCGCGGCCACGTCCACCAGCTCCAGCGCGATGCGCAGGTCCGGCTTGTCCGACCCGTAGCGGCGCATCGCCTCGGCCCAGGTCATGCGCGGGAACTGCGCGTCGAGCTCGACGTCCACGACTTCCTTGAAGATCGAGCGGATCATGTCCTCGACGAAATCCTGCACGTCGCGCTCGCGCACGAAGGCGAATTCCATGTCCAGCTGGGTGAATTCCAGCTGGCGGTCGGCGCGCAGCGCCTCGTCGCGGAAACAGCGCGCGATCTGGTAGTAGCGGTCGAAGCCGGCCACCATCAGGATCTGCTTGAACAGCTGCGGGCTCTGCGGCAGCGCGTAGAACTCGCCCGGGTGCATGCGCGCCGGTACCAGGAAGTCGCGCGCGCCTTCCGGGGTGGCCTTGGTCAGGATCGGGGTTTCGATGTCCTGGAAGCCGCGCGCGTCCAGGTGGCGGCGCAGCGCCTGCACCAGCCTGATGCGGGTGCGCTGCATGCGCTGCATTTCCGGGCGGCGCAGGTCCAGGTAGCGGTACTTCAGGCGGGTGTCCTCGCCCGGGTTTTCGTGGGCGTGGAACGGCAGCGGAGCGGCCTTGTTGAGCACGGTGATGCGGCTGGCGATCACTTCCACCCGGCCGGTGCGCATCCTGTCGTTGACCGCGTGGCGCGCGCGCACCACGCCTTCGACCTGCAGCACGTCCTCGTAACCCAGCGACGCGGCCACGGCGAACACCTCGGCGTTGTCGATCTCCACCGTCACCTGCACGATGCCTTCGTGATCGCGGAGATCGATGAAGCAGACGCCGCCCTGGTTGCGGGCAACGTCGGTCCAGCCGGCGAGGGTCACGGTTTGGCCGATCAGGGTCTCGTCGACCAGGCCGCAGAAGTGGGTACGCATGGAAAGCTCCGCAGGGGGATGACCGGCACGGGAGGGTGCCGGCGAGCCGGCTATTTTGCGGCCGGCCGGCGAACGGGGCAAATCCGCGCCGCAGTCACGCCCGCTTAAGCCGGCCCCTTCCTATAGTTCGCCCCATCCAGACCTGAACAGGGACGCCGCCATGTACCGCCCGCTTCTGCTCGCCGGACTTTCCGCCCTCCTGCCGGGCGCCTTCCTCGCCGCCGACGCCGCCGCGCAGTCGCCCTACGGCAATGGCCCGGGCACGGTGGCGGCGGTGCGCTGCGAGAGCATCAACAACCGCCAGCAGGTCTGCAATACCGGCTGGCGCGACGCCATCATCGTGCGCCAGCTGTCCAGCACCCGCTGCGTCGAGGGGCAGAACTGGGGCAGCCGCGACGGCATGGTGTGGGTCGGCAACGGCTGCCGCGCCGACTTCGGCCCGGGCCGCGGCGGCTGGAGCGGCGGCGGCAGCGGCAACTGGAACGGCAACAACGGCACCATCCGCTGCGAAAGCAACGACAACCGCCAGCGCGTGTGCAACACCGGCTGGCGCGGCGCCACCCTGGTCCGGCAGTTGTCCAGGACGCAGTGCATCGAGGGCCGCAACTGGGGCAGCGGCAACGGCTCGGTCTGGGTCAGCAACGGCTGCCGCGCGGAGTTCGCCGAGGGCCGCGGCGGCTGGGGCGGCGGCGGCTGGAATGGCGGCAACGGCCAGACCATCCGCTGCGAAAGCAACGACAACCGCCAGCGCGTGTGCCGCACCGACTGGCGCCGCGCCACCCTGGTGCGGCAGCTGTCCAAGTCGCAGTGCATCGAGGGCCGCAGCTGGGGCAGCAGCAACGGCGCGGTCTGGGTCAGCGACGGCTGCCGCGCCGAGTTCGCCGAAGGCCGCGGGGGCGGCTGGGGCGGCGGCCATGGCGGCAACTGGGGCGGCTCGGACTACAGCATCGAATGCAGCAGCGACGACAACCGCCTGCGCTCCTGCGCCTGGGACCGCCGCCAAGGCCGCCCGGTGCTGATCCAGCAGTTGTCCAGGACCCAGTGCGTGGAAGGCCGCAACTGGGGCTACAACGGCAACAGCCTGTGGGTGAACGACGGCTGCCGCGCACGCTTCGGCGCACGCTGACGGCCGGCCTTGCGCGGGAATCCAGGGGGCGCCGGTCAGGCGCCCTTTTCCGTGGCCGGCATCGTGGCGCCCCACGGCGGCGGCGGCGCGTCCACCGGGCGCGACAGGTCGAACTCGACCTGGAACAGGCGGCCGTCCGGGCGCGACAGTTCGTAGAGGAAACGCCTGCCCGGCTCCACCTCCATCGCCCAGGTATTGCGCACCGAGCCGGCCAGGCCCTCGCGCCCGAACATCGCCACGGACTCGGCGTCCACCGGGAACTCCTGGCGCAGCGCGGTGCCGGCCTCGCGGCTGTCGCCGCCGTAGAGCGTGACCGCATCCGCCGTGCCGTCGGCATGGCGGTGGTCGTGCTTCAGGCGCAGGCGCGCGCCGATGCGGGTCAGCACCCACGTCCGCGAGCGGTCCTCGCCGACGTGGAACGGCACGCGCAGCTCCTGCTCCGGCGCGTCGCACCCGCGCACGTGCATCACCAGCGCCTTGCCCTCGAACGGATCGGGCGCGGCGCTGGCCGGGTGGTTGGCGACCACGCGGCCGGCGAAGGCCTGGCCGCAGTGCTGCGCCAGCGCGGCCAGGAAGGCGGCAGCGCCGGCATCATCGGTGGCGCGGGAAACCGGCGCCGCCATCGACGCCACCGGAACGAGGAACAACGGCAGGAGACCTGCGAGCACGGAACGTTTCATGCCCCGACCCTAGCCGCTGCCCCCGCCCGCGACAAGCCGCCCGGGCGCACTGCCGCGGCTGCGCCAGGCGTTCGCACGGTCGCCGGAGCCCCGGTTGCTTGCCGTCGGCCAGCCCGGCGCGCACGCCGGCATCCAGCAGTTCCCCGTGGGATCGGGCACCCGGTTGCGTCAGCTCGGTCCGCTGCTGCGAAGCATGGAGGCCGCAGGGCGCATCGAAGCGCCCGTGCACGCGCTGCCCGTTGCCGCCCCGCCCCCTGCCCCGGTGCCGGTGCAGCGCAGGCGGGCGATGCCACGCGCCGGCATGAGCCGCCCCGCGCGGCCTAGCCGGACGGTGGCCGGGCGGCGTCGACCGCGCGCGAGGCGTCCGGCGACGGCACAGTGGCGGTTTCCCGCGCCACCGCCGCTTCCTGCGCGGCCTCGCCGCGCAGCGGGTCCACGCTCAGCGGCGCGCGCAGCAGCAGCGACGGCAGCAGCGTGTTCAAGGCCGCGTACAGCAGCAGCGCGCCGTACAGCACCGCCGGCGCGTCGAAGCGTTCGCGCATGATGCCGGCCAGCACCAGGGTGAAGATCAGGGTCGGCGACAGCGCCAGCGACACCCGCAGGCTGGACTGGAAGCTCTCGCCGAACAGCACCCGCCGCTGCAGCCAGACCACCGCCACGCGCAGCGGCAGCACCACCAGGGTGATCACCAGCCCCAGCCCCAGCGCCTCGAGGCTGAGCGCGTCGCCGGGCACGTGGGTGCCGGCGTTGAAGAAGTAGAACGGCACGAAGAACGAGGCGAACAGGCGCAGCGCGTGCAGGTTCTCGTGCGAGGCCAGCAGCGGCATGCGCTGCTGCAGCAGGCGCGCGACCAGGCCGGCGATGAAGGCGCCCACCAGGTAGTACACGCCCAGCGAATAGGTGATGTAGGCCGCGAGCAGGCCGACCATCACCAGCAGCGAGAACTCCGAGCCCGGCGCGTGCGGCGCCACCCAGCGGCCGAGGCCGACGAACAGCAGCGGCAGGCCCACCATCATCGCCAGCAGCGCCAGGCTGGACAGCGCCATGTGCGCGGGATCGCCGGCCTGCAGCACCACGAACAGCGCCGCCAGCGCCAGCAGCTCGCCGGCGATGGCCTTGCTGCTCACCCAGAACCGTTCGGCCTCGTCCAGGCCCAGCCGCGCGAGCGAATCCATGATGAAGCCGGTCGATGGCGTGAGCAGCGCCAGCGCCAGCAGCCCTGCGGCCTGCCACTGCAGGCCGCCGTAACGCCAGCCCAGCCAGGCCACCCCGGCCAGGGTCAGGCTGCGGATCAGCAGGTGCACCAGCAGCGGCCACATGCCGCGCCGCAGGTCCTGCAGGTCCACCTCGAGCCCGGCGAACAGGAACAGGGAGGAAATGCCCAGCGTGGCCAGCAGCGTCACCACCGGGTCGTGCGCGCCGTCGCCCAGCCACAGCATCGCGCCGATGCCGAACGCCAGGCAGGTGAGCGGCGCCGGCACGCAGAAGCGCTGCAGCGCGCGCGGGATCACCAGCAGCGCGAAGATCAACGACAGGTAGACCAGTTCGCGGCTCATGCGCCCGGTTTCCGTTCCGACAAGGCGCACAGGGTACACGCGCGCCTGCTGTCCGCGTACCGCCGGGAGCATGGGCCGGACGCGGGCCGTGGCCGGTCGCGGCATGGCCCCCGCGGCGGCTCAGCCCAGGTGCGCGGCGGCCAGTTCGCCGACCCGGCGCAGGACCGCGTTGCGGCCGGCGTCGTCCAGCGCGGCGCCCTGCAGGTAGCTGGCCAGCACCCAGGGCGAGCCGCCGCGCTCCGGCCACAGCACGGCGATGTCGTTGGTGGTGTCGCGGCCGTTGCTGCCGGTCTTGTCGCCCACCCGCCAGCCCTCGGGCAGGCCCGCGCGCAGCCGCGCGTCGCCGGTCCCGTTGTCGATCAGCCAGTCGGCCAGCTGCCACCGCGAGGCTTCGTCCAGCGCATCGCCGAGCACGAAGCGCTGCAGGTTGCCGGCCATCGCCGCCGGGCTGGTGGTGTCGCGCGGGTCGTCCGGCGCGAAACGGTTGGCGTCCGGTTCGTAGCGCGCGGTGACGGTGACTGCATCGCCCTGGGCGCGCAGGAAGGCGGTCAGCCCGGCCGGCTCGTCGACCAGCGGCAGCAGCAGGTTGGCCGCGGCGTTGTCGCTGGTGGTCATCGTCGCCCGGCACAGGTCGCGCACCGTCAGGTCCTTGCCGGCATGGCGCGCGGTGACCGGCGAGTGGTCGACCAGGTCCGCGTCCCGCACCGGCACGCGCCGGTCCAGCGACAGCCGGCCCTGCCCGGCGCGGTGCAGAACGGCGGCGGCGAGCAGGAACTTGAAGGTGCTGCACATCGGGAAGCGCTCGTCCATGCGATACCCGAAGCGGGTGCCGCTGGCCGGGTTCCACAGGCACACGCCCAGCCGGCCGCCGCTTCCGGCCTCCAGCGCGGCGAAATCGCCGGCCGCGGGCGCGGATGCCGCCGCGCCGGACGCGCGGGCCAGCGCGGGGGCGGCGACCAGGCCGGCAAGGGCGGCGCCACCGAAGGCGAGGAACTGGCGACGGGCGATCATGCGGAAGCTCTCCTGGGGCATCGGGTGGCGGCGATTATTGGAAGCCGCGGCCGCTTTCCACCAGCACGAAAAACCATCGGAAGCCATTAGATTTATTGGCAGCAAAGCCCACTCTTCCGGCATGCCGTGCAGGAATAATGGGGCCACCCATCACCTGTCGTCATGGCTCAGGCATGATCCGTCCCCAGCTCCCGCTCAACGCCCTGCGCGCCTTCGAGGCGGCCGCGCGCCACCTCAACTTCACCCGCGCGGCGCTGGAGCTGTGCGTCAGCCAGGCCGCGCTGAGCCACCAGATCCGCACGCTGGAAGAGCGACTGCAGGTGACGCTGTTCCACCGCCTGCCGCGCGGGGTGGCGCTTACCGACGAGGGCGCGGCGCTGCAGCCGGTGCTCACCGACGCCTTCGACCGCATCGCCATCGCCCTGGACCGCTACACCGGCGGCCGCTTCCGCGAGGTGCTGACGGTGGGCGTGGTCGGCACCTTCGCCACCGGCTGGCTGCTGCCGCGGCTGGGCGATTTCGAGGCCGCGCACCCGGACATCGAGCTGCGCCTGCAGACCCACAACAACCGCATCGACCTGGCCGGCGAAGGCCTGGACCTGGCGATCCGCTTCGGCAACGGCGACTGGCAGGGCCAGGAGTGCACGCCGATCGTCGAGGCACCGTTCGCGCCGGTGTGCGCGCCGTCGCTGGCGCGGCGCCTGCACCAGCCGCGCGACCTGGCCGCGGTGCCGCTGCTGCGTTCCTACCGCAACGACGAATGGCCGCGCTGGCTGCAGGCGGCCGGCGTGAGCGGCGTGGAAGCGCGCGGCCCGGTGTTCGATTCCTCGCTGGCGCTGGCCAGCGCCGCCGCCGCGGGCGCCGGCGTGGCGCTGCTGCCGCTGCGCATGTTCGAGCAGGACCTGGCCGATGGCCGCCTGCTGCAGCCCTTCGCGCAGACCCTGACCCTGGGCCGTTACTGGCTCACGCGGCTGCGCTCGCGCCACGAGCGCGAGCCGCTGCGGCGCTTCCGCCTGTGGCTGCAGGCGCAGGGGGCGTAGGCGCTGGCCGTCGGTAGGAGCGACTTCAGTCGCGATGAGGCTTTACCGGTGAAGCTACTTCGCGACTGAAGTCGCTCCTACGGTCGCTCCTGCGAGAGACAGGGGGCGGCGCGGTCTAGTCGAGCAGCTCCATCCATGCCGCTTCGGCCTGCTCCAGCTGCTGGGCGAGCACGTCGCGCTCGCTGCCGAGCCGGGTCATCTTCGCCGCGTCGGCGTAGTTGGCCGGGTCGGCCAGCTGGCGGTCGATGTCGGCCAGCGCCGCGCCCAGCTGCTCGACCTTCTTCTCGGCCGCTTCCAGCTTGTGCGGGTTGACCGGCTTCTTCGCCGCGGCCGGCTTTTCCGCGACCGGCGCGGGCGTCGGTTCCGGCGCCCTGGCGCCCTTGTCGACGCGGTCGGCCTTGCTGCGCGCGCCCTGCGCGCTGGCGCGGGTGCGCAGCCAGGCCGCGTATTCGTCCAGGTCGCCGGCGAACGGCTCGACCACGCCGTCGGCCACGCGCCAGAAGGTGTCGCAGACCAAGCCGATCAGGTGGCGGTCGTGCGAGACCATGACGATGGCGCCCTCGAACACGCTCAGCGCCTCGGCCAGCGCCTCGCGCATTTCCAGGTCCAGGTGGTTGGTCGGCTCGTCGAGCAGCAGCACGTTGGGCTGCTGCCAGGCGATCAGCGCCAGCGCCAGGCGCGCGCGCTCGCCGCCGGAAAAACCGTCCACCGGTTCGAAGGCGCGGTCGCCCGGGAAATTCCACTTGCCGAGGAAGTCGCGGAAGCTCTGGTTGACCCCGTCCGGGTCGATCTCGCGGAAGTGGTCCATCGGCGTGGCGCCCTCGCGCAGCGATTCCACCGTGTGCTGGGCGAAGTAGCCGATCTTCATGTCCGGGTGCGCGCTGCGCTCGCCGGCCAGCGGCGGCAGGTCGCCCACCAGGGTCTTGACCAGGGTGGTCTTGCCGGCGCCGTTGGGGCCGAGCAGGCCGACGCGCTGGCCCGCCTCCAGGCCGAAGCCGACATCATGAAGGATGACCGTGCTCTTGCCTTCTCCCTGCGGGAGAAGGTGGCGCGCAGCGCCGGATGAGGGTTCGGGCGAAGCCTCGTGCGCTTGATCGCCCCGCGGGCTTCGCCCCGTACCCTCTGCGGGATAGCCGCAATCGACGTGGTTGAGGCGGATCAACGAGAACGGCAGCTTGGCCGGCTCGGAGAACTCGATGCGGAACTCGCGCTCGGCGCGCACCGCCTCGGTGCCGGTCATCTTGGCCAGGCGCTTCATGCGGCTCTGCGCCTGGGTGGCCTTGCTGGCCTGCGCCTTGAAGCGGTCGATGAAGCTCTGCAGGTGGGCGCGCTCGGCCTGTTCCTTCTCGTGCGCGATCTGCTGCTGGCGCAGGTGCTCGGCGCGCTGGCGCTCGAAGTCGGTGTAGCCGCCGGTATAGAGCCTGGCGCTGCCGCCGTGCAGGTGCAGGGTGTGGGTGGCGACGTTGTCGAGGAACTCGCGGTCGTGCGAGATCAGCAGCAGGGTGCCCGGGTACTTGAGCAGCCACTGTTCCAGCCAGTACACCGCGTCCAGGTCCAGGTGGTTGGTCGGTTCGTCGAGCAGCAGCAGGTCGCTGGGCATCATCAGCGCACGCGCCAGGTTCAGGCGCGCGCGCCAGCCGCCGGAGAACGCCGCCACCGGGCGGCCATGGGTCTCGGCCGGGAAGCCCAGGCCGTGCAGCAGTTTGCCGGCGCGCGCCTCGGCGTCGTAGGCGCCCAGTTCGGCCATCTTCTGGTGCGCGTCGGCGACCGCCTCCCAGTCCTCGCGCGCGGTCGCGGCGGCTTCCTCGGCCAGCACCGCGGCCACCACGTCGTCGCCGCCGAGCACGAAGTCGATGGCGCGGTCGGGCAGCGCGGGGGTTTCCTGGGCCACGTCGGCGATGCGGATCTTGCCCGGCAGCGACACGTCCCCCTTGTCCGCTTCCAGCTCGCCACGCACGGCGGCGAACAGGCTGGACTTGCCGGCGCCGTTGCGTCCCACCACGCCCACGCGGTAGCCGGCATGCAGGGTGAGGTCGACGTTGGACAACAGCAGGCGCTCGCCCCGGCGCAGGGCGAAATTACGAAGGGAAATCATGAGGGGGTCCGTTATAACGAAACGGAATGTGCACACAAGCAACATTCCTGCGACGCGATTCTAGCGTTAACGAATACTTGACTGACGCTTCCCGCGCACGGACTCCGTCCCGGGACGCCCTCCCCCAGACCACGCCCACACCGCGCATGCCGGCCGAAATGCTTTCAAAAGCAACGATATAGGCAGGCCGATGGGCATTTGACACAACGTAAAAATTCCATTAATCCATGATGGCGCACCGCACCACCCCTCCGTGACGGGCCTGCCCCGTCCGCCGGTGCCGCCCATTCATACCGGAGCTGCAATCTGATGAACCGCAAGTCCAGTACGCTCGCCGCTGCCGTCGCCATCGCCCTCGGCCTCCCGGTTGCCCCCGCCTTCGCCCAGTCCGGCGCGCAGACCCTCGACACCGTGATCGTCACCGGCACCCGCGTGTCCGACCGCACCGTGGCCGAGTCGCAGTCGCCCATCGACATCATCACCCCGGAGGCCCTTCAGGCCACCGGCTCCACCGAACTGGCCACCGCGCTGTCGCGCGCCCTGCCCTCGCTCAACTTCCCGCGCCCGGCGCTGACCGACGGCACCAGCGGCGTGCGCCCGGCGCAGCTGCGCGGCCTGTCGCCGGACCAGGTGCTGATCCTGGTCAACGGCAAGCGCCGGCACCTGTCCGGCCAGCTCAACGTCAACGGCAGCATGGGCCGCGGCTCGTCGGCGGTGGACCTGAACACCATCCCGGTGTCGGCGATCGAGCGCGTGGAAGTGCTGCGCGACGGCGCCTCGGCCCAGTACGGCTCCGACGCCATCGCCGGCGTGGTCAACATCGTGCTCAAGGGCGCCGGCAGCGGCGGCAGCCTGGCGCTGGACCTGGGCCAGTACTCGGCCGGCGACGGCAGGCAGTACCAGCTCTCCGGCGACACCGGCGTCAGCTTCGCCGACGGCCGCGGCACGGTGCATTTCGCCGGCCAGCTCACCCACCAGGACCGCACCAACCGCGCCGGCCCGTTCAACGCCTACGGCCTGCCTTTGCCCCCGAATGTACAGCCGAACACCGGCAACTACCCGGGTGTGGGCGAGAAGACCTTCGTCGTCGGCGACCCCGAAGTGGATACCCGCGCGGTGTCGGGCAACGCCGGTTTCGATTTCAGCGACAACCTGCACGGCTATGCCACCGCCATCGCCAGCAACCGCGACATCACTTCGTTCGCGTTCTACCGCTCGAAGAACCACAACGCGGCCACCTCGCTGCTGTATCCCGATGGCTTCGTGCCGCAGATCAACCAGTACCTGAAGGACCGTTCGCTGGTCGCCGGGCTGAAGGGCAGCACCGAGGGCGGCTTCAACTGGGACGTGAGCTACAACTACGGCTACAGCCGCATCGACTTCGCCACCCGCAATACGATGAACTACGCGCTGGGCGCCAGCAGCCCGACCAGCTTCCACGACGGCGCGCTGGAGTACACCCACAACATCGTCAACGCCGACTTCTCGCAGGCGCTGGACTGGGGCCTGGCCTACCCGGTCACCCTGTCCTTCGGCGGCGAGTACCGCCAGGAGAAGTGGAACCAGTCGCCGGGCGAGCCCAACTCCTACCTCGGCACCGGCGCGCAGGGCTTCGGCGGCTTCACCCCGATCAACGCGGTGCACGCCGACCGCCACAACTACGCGCTCTACGCCGGCCTTGAAGCCGACCTCAGCGACCGGCTGTCCGCCGGCGCCACCGCGCGCTACGAGGACTATTCGGACTTCGGCAGCAAGACCTCGGGCAAGCTCTCGGCCCGCTATGCGTTCACCGACAAGGTGGCGCTGCGCGCCACCGTCTCCAACGGCTTCCGCGCGCCGTCGCTGGCCCAGCAGAGCTACCAGGTCATCACCAGCAACTACTCCAGCGGCGTGTTCGTCGAATCGGGCACCTTCCCGGCGACCAGCGCCGTGGCGCAGGCGCTGGGTTCCAGGCCGCTGCAGGCCGAGACCTCGACCTCCTACAGCCTGGGCCTGGTGCTGCAGCCGGCCGAGCGCCTGTACCTGACCATCGATGCGTTCCAGATCGACATCGACGACCGCATCCTGCTGTCCTCCACCATCACCACCAACGCGGCCACCAACGCCCTGCTGACCTCGCTGGGCATCAACAACGTCACCGCGTTCCGCTACTTCAACAACGCCGCCGACACCCGCACCCGCGGCGTGGACGTGGTGGGCAGCTACAACATCCCGCTGGCCGCCAGCGCGCTGGATCTGACCGCCAGCTACAGCTACAACAAGACCGAGGTGCAGCGGCTGGCGCCCTCGCCGGGCGTGCTGACCAGCCTGGGCCTGACCACGCCGCTGGTCGCGCGCGACGAGATCGGCCGCCTGGAAGACGCCTTCCCGCGCGACAAGGCCATCCTCGGCGGCACCTGGACCTCGGACCAGTGGACGCTGGGCCTGAACGCCACCCGCTACGGCAGGTTCACCGTGCGCCAGCTCAACGCCGCACAGGACCAGAGCTACGACCCGCAGTGGGTGCTGGACGTGTCGGCCAGCTTCAGGCCGAGCGCGCAGTGGACGCTGACCGTGGGCGCGGACAACGTGCTCGATTCGCACCCGGACAAGATCAACCCGGCTTTCACCGGGGTCAATGCCTGGGGCCAGATGCCGTACAGCAACTACTCCCCGGCCGGCTTCAACGGCGCCTACGTCTACGGCCGCATCGGCTACAAGTGGTAAGCCGCGCCTGAGCCGCCGGACGCGTCGCGCAATGCCCCGGGAAACCGGGGCATTGTTTTTGCGCCCGCCGCCGCGACATTGCGTGCTGCGTTTTCTTGTCTGCACGCTTCGCCCCCGTAGAATCGCTCCATCCCCCACCCCTGCGAGTTCCGATGCACCATGACACCGCCCTGATCAACATGATCGCCATCGGCCTGGGCCTGGCCTTCGTGCTTGGCGCCCTGGCCAACCGGCTGCGGCTGTCGCCGCTGGTGGGCTACCTGGTCGCGGGGGTGGTGGTGGGGCCGTTCACGCCCGGCTTCGTCGCCGACCAGGCGCTGGCCAACCAGCTGGCCGAGATCGGGGTGATGCTGCTGATGTTCGGCGTCGGCCTGCATTTCTCGCTCAAGGACCTGATGGCGGTGAAGGCCATCGCCATTCCCGGCGCCATCGGCCAGATCGCCGTGGCCACCGTGCTGGGCTGGGGCGTGGCCACGCTGATGGGCTGGCCGCCGCTGCACGGGGTGATCTTCGGTTTCTCGCTGGCCACCGCGTCCACCGTGGTGCTGCTGCGCGCGATGGAGGAACGGCGCCTGCTGGAGACCACGCGCGGCAAGATCGCGGTGGGCTGGCTGATCGTGGAAGACCTGGCCTGCGTGCTGGCGCTGGTGATGATGCCGGTGATCGCCGGCGTGTTCGGCCCCGAGGCGCAGGGCCAGAACCACAGCGTGGGCAGCGTGCTGGCCTCGATCGGCTGGACCTTCGTGCAGCTGGGCCTGTTCGTGGCGGTGATGCTGGTGGTCGGGCGCCGGGTGATCCCGTGGATCCTGGAGCGCATCGCCGGCACCGGCTCGCGCGAGCTGTTCACCCTGTCGGTGCTGGCCATCGCCCTGGGCGTGGCGTTCGGCGCGGCCGCGCTGTTCGGCGTGTCGTTCGCGCTGGGCGCGTTCTTCGCCGGCATGATGCTCAACGAGTCGGAACTGAGCCACAAGGCCGCGCATGATTCGCTGCCGCTGCGCGACGCGTTCGCGGTGCTGTTCTTCGTCTCGGTGGGCATGCTGTTCGACCCGATGATCGTGGTCGAGCACCCGTGGCAGGTGCTGGCGACGGTGGCGATCATCATGTTCGGCAAGTCGGCGGCGGCGTTCTTCATCGTGCGCGCCTTCGGCCACTCCAAGGCCACGGCGCTGACCATTTCCGCGTCGCTGGCGCAGATCGGCGAGTTCGCCTTCATCATCGCCGGGCTCGGCGTGGCGCTGAAGATCCTGCCCGCCACCGGGCAGTCGCTGGTGCTGGCCGGCGCGCTGGTGTCGATCATGCTCAACCCGCTGGTGTTCGGCCTGCTCGACCGCTGGCAGGCGCGGCACAAGGACGCGCTGCCGGTGCCGGAGACGCCGGACATCCCGCCCGGCCCGTCGCTGGACCTGCACGACCACGCCATCGTCATCGGCTACGGCCGCGTCGGCAGCACCCTGGCGCAGGTGCTGCGCGACCGCGGCGTGCCGGTGCTGGTGATCGACGACAACCGCGACCACGTCGAGCGCGCGCACGCGGCCGGCATCCCCGGCATCCGCGGCAGCGCCGCCGCCGACAAGGTGCTGGCCGAAGCGCACCCCGAGCACGCCAAGATCGCCATCCTCGCCATCCCGCAGCCGCTGGAAGCCGGCGAGGCGCTGGCCAAGCTGCGCGCCATCAACCCCGGCCTGACCCTGCTGGCGCGCGCGCACAGCGATGCCGAGGTCAAGCACCTGCTCGAGCACGGCGCCGACGGCACGGTGATGGCCGAGCGCGAGCTGGCGCACTCGCTGGCGGAAATGGTCATGGCCACGCCGCCGTACCGCGCGATGCGCGCCGGCGCCGCCCCCTGAGGGAAACGCGCTGCCGGGCCGCTCAGGCCCCGGCAGCGACGGCGCCGGGCAGGCGCGCCAGGTAATCGCCCAGCCGCTCGATGGCCTGGCGGACCTTGGCCGGCTGGGTCTGCCGGTGCGGGGTCACCGCCCATACCGGCAGCGCCGGCACGTCCCATTCGGGCAGCAGCCGCAGCAGCCGGCCGTCGGCCAGCAGCGGCGTCACGTCCAGGCTGGTCAGCACCGCCACGCCCAGCCCCGACTCGCACAGCTGGCGCACCGCCGGCTGGTTGTGGCTGACCAGGCGCGGATGCGCCGGCACCAGGCGCTCCTGCCCGGACACCCGGTGCCGCCACGCCAGCCCCGGCACCTGCGCCAGGCCCAGCCATTCGCCGGCCGGCACCTGCAGCGGATCGGCCGGTTCGCCATGCCGCTGCAGCCAGCCGGGCGCGGCGCAGGGCCAGCGCTGCAGGGTGCCCAGGCGCTGCGCCATCCAGTCGCTGTCCGGCAGCCGGCCGAAGCGCAGCGCCAGGTCGATGCGCGCCTGCACCAGGTCGGTCCAGCCGTCCTCGAAATGCAGGTGCAGGCGCAGCTGCGGGTGCTCGCGCAGCCACGGCCCCAGCGCCGGGCCGATGTGGTCGGCCATGCCCAGCGGCGCGGACAGGCGCAGCTCGCCGCTGGGCGCGTGGCGCGCGGCCGACAGTTCGGCCTCGGCCTCACCGGCCGCGTCCAGCAGGCGCGCGCAGGCCGCGTAGTAGCGGCTGCCCACGTCGGTCAGCGACAGCTGCCGGGTCGAACGGTGCAGCAGGGCGACGCCGGCCTCGCGCTCCAGCGCGCGCAGCTGCTGGCTGACCGCCGAGGTGCTCATGCCCAGCGCGCGCGCCGCCGCGCTCATCGAGCCGTGCTGGACCACCTGCGCGAACAGCGCCATGCGCCTGGGATTCTCCACCGCCCCTCCTGTCGTCCGGCCACCGTGAAGCCTGGCTTCAAGGTGATTGTGGCCCCCGGGGACTGCCGCCGCCAGCGGCGCGGGAGGACACTGGCGGCCTCCCAACCCCGCGAGGAATCGCCATGAACGTCGCCCTGATCGGCGCCACCGGCTTCGTCGGCCGCGCCCTGCTCGAAGAACTGCTGGCCCGTGGCCACGCCGTCACCGCCCTGGTCCGCCACCCCGAAAAACTGGCCGCGCGCGACGGCCTGCGCGTGGTCCGCGCCGACGTGCAGGACGCCGCGCAGGTGCAGGCCGCGGTGGCCGGCCATGACGCGGTGCTCAGCGCCTACAACGCCGGCTGGGACAACCCGGACATCTACCGCGATTTCATGCGCGGCTCGCGCGCGATCGTGGCCGGCACCCGCGCCGCCGGGGTGAAGCGCTACCTGGTGGTCGGCGGCGCCGGCAGCCTGTACACCGCCGACGGCGTGCAGTTGGTGGACACCCCCGACTTCCCGCCGGCCTTCCACGACGGCGCCCGCGCCGCGCGCGACGCGCTGGAGGACCTGAAGGGCGAGTCGACGCTGGACTGGACCTTCCTCAGCCCGCCGGTCGCCTTCCATGCCGGCGGCCCGAGCGGCCGCACCGGCCGCTACCGCACCGGCACCGACACGCCGCTGATGGCCGCCGACGGCCCCGGCACCATCAGTCCGGAGGACCTGGCGGTGGCCCTGGTCGACGAACTGGAACAGCCGCGGCACCTGCGCCAGCGCTTCACCATCGCGTGGTGAAGCGGGCCGGCGCGGCGCCCCTCTCCCCGCCCCCTCTCCCGAAGGGAGAGGGGCTCGGATCGCGACGGCCGGCAGCACGCCGGCTTCTTCCCGCCGGAGCGGGACGTGCCGTTCTCAGGCCTGCGCCAGCGCCTGCTCCAGGTCGGCCAGCAGGTCGTCGATGTGCTCGATGCCGACCGACAGCCGCACCGTGTCCAGTGTCACCCCCGCCTTCTCCAGCTCGGCTTCGTCCAGCTGGCGGTGGGTGGTCGAGGCCGGGTGCGTGGCCAGCGACTTGGCGTCGCCCAGGTTCACCAGCCGCGTGAACAGCTGCAGCGCGTCGAGGAAGCGCGCGCCGGCCTCGCGGCCGCCGGGCAGGCCGAAGGTCAGCACGCCCGAGCCCTGCCCGCGCAGGTATTTGCGCACCAGCGCGTGCTCGGGGTGGTCCGGCAGCGCCGCGTAGTTCACCCACGCCACCTTGGCATGCTGCTGCAGGTAGCTCGCCACCGCCAGCGTGTTGCGGTTGATCCGGTCCATGCGCAGCGCCAGGGTCTCGATGCCCTGCAGGATCTGGAAGGCGTTGAACGGCGAGATCGCCGCGCCGGTATTGCGCAGCGGCACCACCCGCGCGCGGCCGATGTACGCCGCCGGGCCCAGCGCCTCGGTATAGACCACGCCGTGGTAGCTCACGTCCGGCGTGTTGAGGCGCGGGAAGCGCCGGCTGTGCTCGGCCCACGGGAAACGCCCGGAATCGACGATCGCCCCGCCCAGGCTGGTGCCATGCCCGCCCAGGTACTTGGTCAGCGAATGCACCACGATGTCGGCGCCGAAATCGAACGGCCGCAGCAGGTACGGCGTGGCCACGGTGTTGTCGACGATCAGCGGCACGCCGTGCGCGTGCGCGATCGCGGCGATGGCCTCGATGTCGGTGATGTTGCCGCGCGGGTTGCCGATGGACTCGACGAACACCGCCTTGGTGCGTTCGTCGATCAGCGCCGCGAACGCCTGCGGGTCGCGGTAGTCGGCGAAGCGGGTCTGGATGCCGAACTGCGGCAGGGTGTGCGCGAACAGGTTGTAGGTGCCGCCGTACAGCGCGCTGGAGGCCAGGATGTTGTCGCCGGCCTCGGCGATGGTCTGGATCGCATAGGTGATGGCCGCCTGCCCCGACGCCAGCGCCAGCGCGCCGACGCCGCCTTCCAGCGCGGCGATGCGCTGTTCCAGCACGTCGGTGGTCGGGTTCATGATGCGGGTGTAGATGTTGCCCTGCACCTTCAGGTCGAACAGGTCGGCGCCGTGCTGGGTGTCGTCGAAGGCATAGGCCACCGTCTGGTAGATCGGCACCGCCACCGCGCGGGTGGTCGGGTCGGGACGATAGCCGCCATGCACGGCGATGGTTTCGGGCTTCCAGTTCGGCGGGGACATCGCGGGCTCGATGCGGGGAGTGGCTCCAGACCATAGCCGAGCCCGCAGCGCTCATGGCCGCTGGTTGCAGCGGTTACTGCTGCCCGATGGCGATGAGCCGATAACCCGTGCGCATGAGCGGGCACCCCGGCGCGGGGTGCCCGCCTGCGGCATCAGCCCCTGGCGAAGCGCAGCTGGCCGCCGCCGGCCTCGACGTGGATGGTGTCGCCGCTGGCGAACTCGCCGGCGAGGATCTTCTGCGCCAGCGGGTTTTCCAGCTGCTGCTGGATCGCGCGCTTGAGCGGGCGCGCGCCGTACACCGGGTCGAAGCCGACGTTGCCCAGCAGGTCGAAGGCCGAATCGGCCACGTCCAGCTTCAGCCCGCGCTCGCCCAGCCGCTTCTCCAGCCCGCGCATCTGGATGCGCGCGATCTGCCGGATCTGCTGCTTGTCCAGCGGGTGGAACACGACGATGTCGTCCAGGCGGTTGATGAACTCCGGGCGGAAGTGCGCCTGCACCACGCCCATCACCGCCGCCTTCATCTGCAGGTAGGCCTCCGGCGAATCGTCCGCGCTCAGTTCCTGGATCTGGTGCGAGCCCAGGTTGGAGGTCATCACGATGACGGTGTTGCGGAAGTCCACGGTGCGGCCCTGGCCGTCGGTAAGGCGGCCGTCGTCCAGCACCTGCAGCAGGATGTTGAACACGTCCGGATGCGCCTTCTCCACCTCGTCCAGCAGGATCACGCTGTACGGGCGGCGGCGCACCGCCTCGGTGAGGTAGCCGCCTTCCTCGTAGCCGACGTAGCCCGGGGGCGCGCCGATCAGCCGCGCGACGCTGTGCTTCTCCATGAACTCGCTCATGTCGATGCGCACCATCGCGTCGGGGCTGTCGAACAGGAAGTCGGCCAGCGCCTTGGTCAGTTCGGTCTTGCCCACGCCGGTCGGGCCGAGGAACAGGAACGAGCCGCTCGGGCGGTTCGGGTCGGACAGGCCCGCGCGCGAACGGCGCACCGCGTCGGACACCACGCGGATCGCCTCTTCCTGGCCGACCACGCGGGCATGCAGCACCTCTTCCATGCGCAGCAGCTTGTCGCGCTCGCCCTCGAGCATCTTGCTGACCGGAATGCCGGTCCAGCGCGAAACGACCTCGGCGATCTCCTCGTCGGTCACGCGGTCCTGTACCAGCCGGAAGTCCTTGCGCTCGACTTCCTGCGCGGCGGCCAGCTGCTTTTCCAGGTTGGGCAGCAGGCCGTACTGGATCTCGCTCATGCGGGCGAAGTCCTGGCGGCGCTGCGCGGCCTCCAGTTCGAGGCGGGCCTGTTCGATCTGCTCCTTGACCTTGGTCGTGCCCTGCAGCGCGGCCTTTTCCGACTTCCAGATTTCGTTGAGGTCGGAGAACTCGCGCTCCAGCCCGTCGATGTCGGCTTCCAGGTCGGCCAGGCGCTTGCGCGAGGCCTCGTCCTTTTCCTTCTTCAGCATCTCGCGCTGGATCTTGAGCTGGATCAGGCGGCGCTCGAGGCGGTCCAGCTCCTCCGGCTTGGAGTCGATCTCCATGCGGATGCGCGAGGCGGCCTCGTCCATCAGGTCGATGGCCTTGTCCGGCAGCTGGCGGTCGGTGATGTAGCGGTTGGACAGCGTGGCCGCGGCGACGATGGCCGGGTCGGTGATCTCCACGCCGTGGTGCACGGCGTACTTCTCCTTCAACCCGCGCAGGATGGCGATGGTGTCCTCCACGCTCGGCTCGCCGACGAACACCTTCTGGAAGCGGCGCTCAAGCGCGGCGTCCTTCTCGATGTACTGGCGGTATTCGTCCAGCGTGGTCGCGCCGATGCAGTGCAGCTCGCCGCGCGCCAGCGCCGGCTTGAGCATGTTGCCCGCGTCCATGGCGCCGTCGGCCTTGCCGGCGCCGACCATGGTGTGCAGCTCGTCGATGAACAGGATGATCTGGCCTTCGTTCTTGGCCAGGTCGTTGAGCACGCCCTTCAGCCGCTCCTCGAACTCGCCGCGGAACTTGGCGCCGGCGATCAGCGCGCCCATGTCCAGCGACAGCACGCGCTTGCCGCGCAGGCCCTCGGGCACCTCGTCGTTGACGATGCGCTGGGCCAGGCCCTCGACGATCGCGGTCTTGCCCACGCCGGGCTCGCCGATCAGCACCGGGTTGTTCTTGGTGCGGCGCTGCAGGACCTGGATGGTGCGGCGGATTTCCTCGTCGCGGCCGATCACCGGGTCGAGCTTGCCGCTCTCGGCGCGCGCGGTCAGGTCGATGGTGTACTTCTCCAGCGCCTGGCGCTGCTCCTCGGCGTTCTCGCTCTGCACGGTCTCGCCGCCGCGCAGCTTGTCGATGGCGGCCTCCAGCCTGTTCCTGTCGGCGCCGGCCGCGCGCAGCGCCATGCCGGCCGCGCCGCTGTCGTCGGTGGCGGCCAGCAGGAACCACTCGCTGGCGATGAACTGGTCGTTGTGCTGCTGCGCCAGCTTGTCGGTGGCGTTGAGCAGGCGGCTGAGGTCGTTGCCCATCGACAGGTTGCCGGCCTGGCCGGAGACCTTGGGCAGCGCGTCCAGCGCCTCGCCCAGGCGCTCGCGCAGCAGCGGCACGTTGACGCCGGCCTGGGCCAGCAGCGGCCGGCTGCTGCCGCCGGCCTGGTCGAGCAGCGCGGCCAGCACGTGCACCGGCTCGATGATGTTGTGGTCGCGGCCCACGGCCAGCGACTGCGCGTCGGCCAGGGCCTTCTGGAAGTTGGAGGTGAGCTTGTCCATCCGCATGGTGGTCATCCCGAATCTGGAGGCCGGCGCTGCCGGCGATACTCGTTCAGATGCGGTTGCGGCGGTGTGATTCAAGCCCGGGCCCGGAGCCCGTTCAGCCGCGGCCGCCCCCGCTCTTCCAGTATCGGCGGGCGCGGCCGCGCTGCCTTGATCCGGCGCAATCAGGCCGATCCGCCGCGCGTGACCGCCAGCCGGATCGCGCGCAGCTGCCGCTTCACCGCCTGCGCCTGCTCCGCGTCCAGCCGCAGCAGGGCCTTCTGCCCGATCGAGCGCGCCTGCAGGTCGGGATCGACGAAGCGGTAGCGGCCGCGCGCATCGCGCTCCAACGCCGGCGGCCGCGCCGGCTCGGGGGTCTGCAGCAGGTGGTCGATCACCGTGACCAGGCGGTCGTTGAAGTGGCCGCCGGGATGGCCCAGCTCGCGGTAGGCCTGCTGCACCAGCGGGTACAGGCGCATGTAGGCCGCCGCCAGCGTGTCGGCGTCGGCGGCGCTGAAGGCCGCCACGTACGGCGCATAACGCGCGGCGTTGCCGCCGGCGAAGGTGATGCCCGACGCGGCGTCGCCTTCGACCTGCAGGCTGCCGGGCAGCGGCCGCAGCGCCAGCGCGGTGGCCGGCGCGCTGGGCTGGGTGAGGTTGTCGATGTGCGTGACCAGGCGCTGGATCAGGTGGTCGGGCAGCAGCAGCGCCAGCACCGGCTCGGGGAAGAACGTGCCGAGGTCTTCGCGCACGCGCGCGTCGCTGTCCTCGAGCGAAGGCAGCGCGGCGTCGATGGCGGCGTCGCGCGGCAGCGGATGCCGGGCCGGCGCCGGCGCGCCCGGCGCTTCCGGCCTGTCGGCGGGAACGATGCGGCTGCCGTCGGCCGGCGCCTGCGCCGCAGGCGGCAAGGCCGCCGGCGTGACCGTCCGCAGCTCATCGCGGAACAGCCACCATCCCGCGCCGCCCAGCACCAGCACGCCCGCCACGGCCCACGGCCATACCGCTTTCCTGTCCTGCATCGGGAACCACCTCTGTCGTTGCGATCACCCCGGGTGTGACCCGGGAGATCGCCAGGGGTTCCCCGCGCCGGCTCAGCCGGCCGGCCGCGGCCGCTGCAGCGACAGCAGGCCGAGCACCGCCGCCAGCGCCACGTAGGCGCCGGCGAGCTGCCAGCTGATGCTGCGCTGCAGCCCTTCCAGCGTCCACGGCAGGTATACGCCGCCGCGCGGGTCGACCGAATGGATCAGGCCGAACAGGGTCAGCACGGCGGCGACCAGCAGCAGCACCGAGGCGCGGCGCAGCTGCTGCTCGATCATCGCCACCACCGTGGCGATCCACAGCATCGCGGTGATGATGAAGCCGTTGCCGAGGGCGAAGATCACCGCCAGTTCCGGCAGGCCGTGGCCGTCCAGGGCGGTGGTCAGTTCGGCCAACCGCTGCGGGGCGATCCAGCCCGGCGCCTTGATCGCCAGCAGGTAGGCCACCGACGGCAGGAAGCCGAGCACCATCGCCGCGGCGTGCCGCTTGGGCGTGGCCTCGAACGCCTGGGTGGTGATGTCGATGGCCACGTACACGATGATCGGCGCCAGCACCGCCAGCGGCAGCCACTGCACCAGCCCGGAGATCACCCCGAGCATGCCGCCGATGCCGACGAACAGGCCGGTCAGCAGCGTGTAACCGCTGCGCGCGCCCATGTGCTTGTAGGCCGGCTGGCCGATGTAGGGCGTGGTCTGGGCGACGCCGCCGCAGAGCCCGGCCACCAGCGTGGCCACCGCCTCGACCAGCAGGATGTCGCGGGTGCGGTAGTCGTCGCCGGCCGCGCGCGCGCTCTCGGACACGTTGATGCCGCCGACCACCATCAGCAGGCCGAACGGCAGCAGCAGCGGCAGGTAGTCCATCGCCGCCGGCAGGCCGTCGATGAACCCCAGGGTCGGCAGCGGCAGCACCACCTGCGGCGGCGTCCACTGCGGCAGCGCGAAGCCCGGCGCGCCCAGCCCGGCCAGCCCCAGCCCGTAGTACAGCGCGGTGCCCACGACGAAGGCCACCAGCACGCCCGGCGCCCGCACCGGCAGCCGGCCCTTGGCGATCAATACGTACAGCAGCAGGCCGAGGGTGACGAAACCGGCCACCGGCGAGCGCAGCGCTTCCAGCAGCGGCAGCAGGCCCATCAGCACCAGCGCGATGCCGGCGATGGAGCCCAGCAGCGCGGCGCGCGGCAGCGCGCGGGTCACCGCCTCGCCGAAGAAGGACAGCACCAGCTTGAGCGCGCCCATGATCACCAGCGCCGCCATGCCCAGCTGCCAGGTGGCCATCGCCGCGGCCTGCGGCTCCATGCCCTGCTGCCGGAAACCGGCGAAGGCCGGGCCCAGCACCAGCAGCGCCATGCCGATGCTGGTCGGCGCATCCAACCCCAGCGGCATCGCGGTGACGTCGTCGCGGCCGCTGCGCGCGGCCAGCCGCCGCGCCATCAGCGTGTACAGCAGGTTGCCGACCAGCACGCCGAACGCGGTACCGGGGAACATGCGCCCGAACACCACCTCGGCCGGGAACTGGAAGAGGCCCACCAGCGCCATGGCGATGAAGCCGAGGATGGACAGGTTGTCGACCACCAGGCCGAAGAAACCGTTGAGGTCGCCGGCGACGAACCAGCGCGGGCGTGCGGAAGCGGGGATGTGAGCCATGGGCAGACCGGAAGGAAAAGAGATGAAGCCGGGCCGGAACGCATGCGCCGCGTTCCAGCCCGGCTCACGCGATGCTCAGAACGACACCTCGACCGCCTGCCGCGACCACAGCACCGACTGGTGGTGGGTGGCCTGCTTCCACGCCAGGCGGATCGCCTCGATGTCGTTGCGGCGCTGCGGGGTGTCTTCGTGCAGCACCACCAGCACCTTGGTGCGCAGGCGCTCGGGCTGCGGCGCGCCGCGGAACAGCCACTGGCCATAGGCATCGAACACGGTCAGGCCATCGGGGAAGCGCGGCGTCACCTCCTTGTCGAGGAAGGCGCGCCACTGCGTCTCGCTGATCGCGTCGGTCTGCTCGCGGCTGGAGTCGCCGCTTTCCTGGCCCACGCCGAAATACAGTTCGCTGCGCACCCAGTGGGCGCCTTCGGCGGGACGTGCGGCGTCGCCGTGCAGCGCGGCGGTAGGCGGCGGATCGGCCGCCGGTGAGGAGGCGCAGGCAGCCCCGCCCAGGCACAGCAGCAACGGGAACAGGAAAGCGGAAAACTTCATGGATGACCTCGGTCGGGGGATCTGCAGGGTGGCATCCTCGCCACTGCACCGGCATATCACGTTTACGGATGAACTGATGCCGTGCGGGACTTGCACCCGGGGCCGGCATCACGCGAAGATAACATATCGCTCCATCCGGATGAATGTAACAAGACATCCGGAACCCCCTTCCCCACGTCATCCCGGAGTTCCACCATGCCCCGTATTTCCCCGGCTCCGCTCGGCCTGGCCGTAGCGCTGGCGCTGTCCTGCCCCGCCCACGCCCAGGACGCGCCCGGCCAGGCGACCACGCTCGACACCGTGATCGTCACCGGCACCCGCGCCACCGACCGCACCGTGCTGGAATCCACCTCGCCGGTGGACGTGCTCAGCGCCGAGGACATCCGCAAGGCCGGCGTGGTCAACGGCGAACTCGGCAGCGCGCTGCAGGCGCTGCTGCCCTCGTTCAACTTCCCGCGCCAGTCCAACTCCGGCGGCGCCGACCACGTGCGCGCGGCGCAGCTGCGCGGCCTGTCGCCGGACCAGGTGCTGGTGCTGGTCAACGGCAAGCGCCGCCACAACAGCGCGCTGGTCAATACCGACAGCAAGATCGGCAAGGGCACCACGCCGGTGGACTTCAACGCCATCCCGGTCAGCGCGATCAAGCGCATCGAGGTGCTGCGCGACGGCGCCGGCGCGCTGTACGGCTCGGACGCGGTGGCCGGCGTGATCAACGTGATCCTCGACGACGCGCCGGAAGGCGGCGCCATCGAGGCCAGCTTCGGCGCGCACCACACCGACCTCAAGCCGATCGGCCGCACCCTGACCGACGGCCAGACCAGCTACTTCAGCGCCAAGGTCGGCACCGCGCTGAGCGACGAAGGCGGCTTCCTGCGCGTGGGCCTGGAACTGAAGAACCGCGAGGCCACCAACCGCGCCGGTTTCGACCAGATCCCGCCGTGGGAGGCGCAGACCCCGGACAACCTGGCCCTGGCCGGCAGGCGCAACTATTCGCTGGGCGACGGCGCCAGCAAGGACCTCAACGCCTGGTTCAACGCCGAGGTGCCGTTCGGCGCCACGTCCAAAGCCTATGCCTTCGGCACCTACAACCAGCGCGATACCGAGGGCGCCAACTACTTCCGCTACCCGGACGGCGAAGCCAACTGGAAGCAGCTCTACCCGCATGGCTACCGCCCGGTGTCCGAAGGCGAGAACCTCGACGTGCAGCTGGTGGCCGGCGCGCGCGGCCAGTGGGGCGACTGGAACTACGACGCCAGCCTCGACCACGGCCGCAACGCGTTCACCTACCGCCTGCGCGATTCGCTCAACGCCTCGCTCGGCCCGGCCAGCCCGACCCGCTTCAAGACCGGCGACTACGCCTTCGACCAGACCGTGGCCAACCTCGATGTCGGCCGCATCTTCGTGCGCCAGGACGACAGCCACAGCCTCGGCTTCGGCGTGGAAGCGCGCCGCGAACGCTACGAGACCGGCGCCGGCGACCCGGCCAGCTACGCCGCCGGTCCGTTCACCGACCGCCCGACCGGCTCGCAGGCCGGCGGCGGCCTGACCCCGCAGGACGAGGCGCACCTCACCCGCGATGTGTTCAGCGCCTACAGCAGCCTGTCCTCGACCTTCGGCGAAAAGTTCTCCACCGACGTCGCCGCCCGCTACGAGCACTACCAGGACTTCGGCGGCCAGCTCACCGGCAAGCTCGGCGCGCGCTACGCCTTCGCGCCGGCGTTCGCGCTGCGCGGCGCCATCTCCAACAACTTCCACGCGCCGTCGCTGAGCCAGACCGGCTTCGAGTCCACCTCCACCGGCTACACCGCCGGCGGCCAGCTGGTGCAGGGCCGCCTGCTGTCGGTGAACAACCCCATCGCGCGCGCGCTGGGCGCCACCGACCTGAAGCCGGAGAAGTCGATCAACTACAGCCTGGGCTTCACCAGCCAGATCGGCAGCCACCTGGACCTGTCGCTGGACCTGTTCCAGATCGACATCGACGACCGCATCGCGCTTTCCGAAAGCATCACCGGCCAGGCGCTGACCGACTTCGTGCAGCAGCGCTTCGGCGTGAGCGGGCTGGAGAGCGCGCATTACTTCGTCAACGCCGCCGACACCCGCACCCGCGGCGCCGAGTTCGTCGCCAACTGGCGGCAGACGCTGGGCGGCGGCGACCTGCTGCTGACCGGCACCTGGAGCTATGCCAAGACCGAGCTGAAGAACGTGCTGGCCACGCCCGCGCAGCTGCTGGCGCTGGACCCGGACTACGTGCTGTTCGGCGTGGAGGAAAGCAATACGCTCACCGACGCCGCGCCGCGCACCCGCGCGCAGCTGGCCGCCAGCTGGGCCGACGATCGCTGGTCGCTGAGCAGCCGCCTGAGCCGCCATGGCAGCGCGCGGCGCGTGTTCGACTTCGGCGGCGGCTACATCCCGACCCAGACCTATGCCGCGGAATGGCAGCTGGACGCGGAAGTGGAATACCGCATCACGCCGAAGTGGAGCGTGGCCGTGGGCGGGCAGAACCTGACCGACAACTACCCGGACCGCTCCAACGAGGACATCCACTACTTCGGCAACCTGCCCTACGACGTGCTCTCGCCGATCGGCAGCAACGGCGCGTACTGGTACGGGCGCGTGCGCTACGCGTTCTGAGGACGGGAAAGGGGAAGCGGGCACGGGGAAGTGGTTTTCCCCGTGCCGCGGACCCGCATCCGTTGCTGTTGATCGTGCGCTCGTGGAGGCGGCGTCTGCTCCGCGTCCACCTTCGATAACTTTCCGCTCACGCCGCGCATGGCATGGTGGGCGCATGGTCATTGCGTCTCCCAGCCCGCCCCCCGCGCTGGATCCCGCCTGTGCGTTGTTCCTCGACGTGGACGGCACACTGGTCGGGTTCGCCGCGCAACCCGAGGATGTCCGCCTGTCGCCGCAGGTCCGCGACTGGATCGCCCGCATCGGCCAACGCCTGGACGGTGCGCTGGCGCTGGTCAGCGGCCGCCCGCTGGCGCAGCTGGACCAGTTGTTCGCGCCGCTGCGCCTGCCGGCCGCCGGCCTGCACGGCACGCAGCTGCGGCGCAGCGCCGATGAAACGCCACAGGCCGCGGAGACCGCGCGGTGGCTGCACGAACTGCACCTGCAGGCGATGCGTTTCGCGCATGCGCATCCCGGCGTGCGGGTGGAAGCCAAGGGCCAGGCCCTGGCCCTGCACTGGCGCAACGCGCCGGCCGCGGCGCAGGCGGTGATCGCCTTCGCGCACGCGCAGCTGCCGCTGCTGCCCGGCGTGCGCCTGCAGCCGGGCAACCACGTGGTGGAACTGGTGTCCGCCAGCCACGACAAGGGCACCGCGGTGACGGCGTTGATGGGCACCGCGCCGTTCGCCGGCCGCGTTCCGGTCTTCGTCGGCGACGACCTCACCGACGAGGACGGCTTCGCCGCGGCGGCGCGGCTGGGCGGCTACGGCATCCTGGTCGGCGCGCGTGCCGGCAGCCAGGCGCGCCATGCCCTGCCCGACATCGCCGCGATGCACGACTGGCTGCGCGTGGGCGCGGCCTGATCCCGCGCCGCGGCGCCGGCGTCGCGTGCGGCCGTATCACCCGGGAGGCCCTGGCCTCCCGGCCAGCAAGGAGGAAACGATGCTTCGAGCCAACCTCGAGATGGGCGTCATCGGCAACGGCAGTTTCGGCGCCCTGATCGACCGCCACGCGCGCCTGGTGTGGAGTTGCCTGCCGGCGTTCGACGGCGACCCGGCGTTCTGCGCGCTGCTGTCGCCGCGCGCGCATGAAGGCGGCGATTTCGCCATCGAGCTGGAGGACTACGCCGGCAGCGAACAGCACTACATCACCAACACCGCGATCCTGCGCACGGTGCTGCACGACACCCGCGGTGGCCAGGTGGAAGTGATCGACTTCGCGCCGCGCTGGCGCCGCAACGGCCGTTTCTACCGCCCGCCCAGCGTGATCCGCCGCATCCGCCCGCTGGCCGGCAGCCCGCGCATCCGCGTGCTGGCGCGGCCGCTGGCCGACTGGGGCGCGCGTGTTCCCGAATCCACCTGGGGCAGCAACCACCTGCGCTGGCTGCTGCCTGGCTTCACCCTGCGCCTGACCACCGACGTGCCGGTGCGTTTCATCCGCGAGGCGCTGCCATTCGTGCTCGCGCACCCGATGGAACTGGTACTGGGCGTGGACGAGACCCTGGACCGCGCCCTCGCCAGCTATGCGCAGGAAGCGCAGCAGCGCACCGAGGACTACTGGCGCGAATGGACGCGCTACCTGTCCATTCCGCTGGAATGGCAGGACGCGGTGATCCGCAGCGCCATCACCCTCAAGCTGTGCCAGTACGAGGACAGCGGCGCGATCATCGCGGCGATGACCACCTCCATCCCCGAGGCGCCCGGCAGCGCGCGCAACTGGGACTACCGCTACTGCTGGCTGCGCGACGCCGCCTTCGTGGTGCGCGCGCTCAACCGCCTGGGCGCGACCAAGTCGATGGAGGACTTCCTGCGCTACATCTTCAACCTGGCCACCACCGACGGCAGCCTGCAGCCGCTGTACGGCATCGGCATGGAGGAACGGCTGGACGAACACGAGGTGCCGTCGCTGGCAGGCTACCGCGGCATGGGCCCGGTGCGGCGCGGCAACCTGGCCTGGCTGCAGCAGCAGCACGACGTCTACGGCTCGGTGGTGCTGGCCTCCACCCAGCTGTTCTTCGACCAGCGCCTGAAGGACCCGGGCGACCTGCACACCTTCGGCCGGCTGGAACCGCTGGGCGAGCGCGCCTATGCGCTGCACGACGTGCCCGATGCCGGGCTGTGGGAATTCCGCGGCCGCACCGCGGTGCACACCTATACCGCGGCGATGTGCTGGGCCGCCTGCGACCGCCTGGCCAAGATCGCCGCCCGGCTGGAACTGAGCGGACGCGCCGCGCTGTGGCGCGAACGCGCCGACAGCATCCGCCAGCGGGTGCTGGCGCGCGGCTGGAACGCGCAGCTGGGGCACTTCACCGACACCTTCGATGGCAGCCACCTGGATGCCTCGTTGCTGCTGCTGGCCGACATCGGCTTCATCGACGCCGCCGACCCGCGCTATGTCGCCACGGTCGATGCCATCGGCCACGGCCTGCGCCGCGGCGACGCGCTGTTCCGCTACATCGCCCCGGACGACTTCGGCGCGCCGGAGACCAGCTTCACCATCTGCACGTTCTGGTACATCGACGCGCTGGCCGCGATCGGCCGCCTCGACGAGGCGCGGGCGCTGTTCGAAAGCGTGCTGGCGCGTCGCAACCATCTTGGCCTGCTGTCCGAGGACCTGGCCTTCAGCGACGGCGAGCAATGGGGCAATTTCCCGCAGACCTATTCGCACGTGGGCCTGATCACCGCGGCGATGCGGCTGTCGCGCAGCTGGCAGGAGGCGTCGTGAGCCGTCTGGTGGTGGTCTCCAACCGGGTCGCACTGCCCGGCGAAAACCGTCCTGGCGGCCTGGCCGTGGGCCTGCTGGCGGCGCTGAAGGAGCGTGGCGGCCTGTGGTTCGGCTGGAGCGGGCGCAGCGTGGCCGGCGCCAGCGGCCAACTGCACGAACAGAGCGACGGCGCCATCCGCTACGCCACGCTGGACCTGTCCAGGGTCGACCTGGACAGCTACTACAACGGCTTTTCCAACCGCGCGCTGTGGCCGCTGCTGCATTTCCGCCTGGACCTGGTGGACTACGACCGCAGCAAGCGTGAGGGCTACTGGCGGGTCAACACGCTGTTCGCTGACCGGCTGGCGCCGATGCTGCGCGACGACGACACGGTGTGGATCCACGACTACCACCTGATCCCGCTGGCGGCGCTGCTGCGCGAACGCGGCATCGGCTGCCGCATCGGCTTCTTCCTGCACGTGCCGGTCCCGTCGGCCGACCTGGTACAGGCGCTGCCCGAACACCGCTCGCTGTTCTCGGCGCTGTACGCCTGCGACCTGCTCGGCTTCCAGACCCGGCGCGACGTGGACCGCTTCCGCTCCTGGGCGCGGCTGTTCGGCGACGGGCGCGCCATCGACGGCGAGCACATCGAGTCCCCCGACGGCCGCCGCGTGCGCATCGCCGCCTTCCCGATCGGCATCGACACCGCGCACATCGCGCGGCAGGCGCGCGCGGCCACCGGCAACAGCGCGGTGCGCGCGCTGCGGCAGAGCCTGCAGCAGCGCAAGCTGGCCATCGGCGTGGACCGGCTGGACTATTCCAAGGGCCTGCCCGAGCGTTTCCACGGCTTCGAGCGCTACCTCGAGCGCTACCCGCAGCAGAAGGGCAGCATGACCTTCCTGCAGATCGCACCGGTCTCGCGCGGCAGCGTGGCCGAGTACCGCGCGCTGCGCAGCGAGCTGGAGCGGCTGGCCGGGCACATCAACGGCGGGCACGCCGAGGCCGACTGGACGCCGCTGCGCTACGTCAACCAGAACTACGCGCACAGCACCCTCACCGGCTTCTACCGCGAAGCGGCGGTGGGGCTGGTCACGCCGCTGCGCGACGGCATGAACCTGGTGGCCAAGGAATACGTGGCCTCGCAGGACCCGGACGATCCCGGCGTGCTGGTGCTGTCGCTGCTGGCCGGCGCCGCCGACGAACTGAAGCAGGCGCTGCTGGTCAACCCGCACGACCTGGACGGCGTTGCCGATGCCATCGCCACCGCCGCGAACATGCCGCGCGGCGAACGCATCGAACGCTGGCAGGCGATGATGCAGCACCTGCGCGAATACGACATCAACCGCTGGCGGCGCGATTACCTGCAGGCACTGGAAGGCAACTGAGCGGCCACGAGGATGCCCGTAGGAGCGGCTTCAGCCGCGAACGCTCTTCGAGCATGGCCAGCACGGAGCGTTCGCGGCTGAAGCCGCTCCTGCGCGCCCGCTACGTTGCCTTGGCCGGGGCAGCCTCCTTGCAGGGCAAGCCCGCACGAACGCCGCGCGCTTCCTCGACCTCAGTCGAGGAAACGCCCCGCCTGCGCCGGCGTCGGCAGGTAGCAGGCGTCGTGGCGGCCGAACCAGCGGTAGCGGTTGCGCGCCAGCCAGCGGTAGCCGCGATCGCGCAGGGGCCGCGGCAGCAGCCGTGCCAGCGCCGCCAGCTTCCAGATACCGCCCAGGCCCGCCAGCACGCGCACGATCGCGTCGGTATCGGTGTACGCGCGGCCCTGCTCGACCAGCAGGAACGACAGCGGGTCGTCGGGGTCGAGCCCGTGCGCGGCCAGCAGCTGCCGCCCGTGCGCGCCCTGCATCGCCGCGAAACGGTAGCGGCCGCGACGGTCGAAGCGCAGCAGGAAGCGCACCCAGCGGCTGCACAGCGCGCAGACGCCGTCGAACACGATCACCGCGCCGCCATCGCTCATGCCGGCTCCTGCGCGGGCAGCAGCCAGCCTTCGTAGCGGACCAGCGGGCCGAGCAGCGGCAGCGCCACGTCCACCAGGAACTCGTAGCGGCCGCCATGTTCGCGTTCGCGGCAGCGCACCTGCGCGAACCAGGCGGCCGGCAGCGGCACGACGCCGAACGCCCAGACCCGCTCGGCCCGCCAGTGGATTTCGCCGTCCACGACCTGCAGCGCGAAACGGAAGCGCAGCGCGCCCAGGCGCTCGAACAGGCGCCCGTCGCGCTGCCACAGGCGCGAAGCCATGCGCGCGGCGCCGAAGCGCCGGTTCCAGCGTTCGCCGCCGTCGTCCACCACGAACTCGACCGTCACCGGCACCGCGTCCGCGCTGGGCGGCAGGCGCGCCAGCCAGGCGCAGGGGGCCACCAGCCAGTGCTCGCCGCGGCGCACGCGGCCCTGGCCGCGCCAGGCCTGCCGCCGCGGCACCGAATGCAGCGCGCGCAGCAGCGGCGGCAGCTGCACGAACGCGGCGCCCAGCACGCGCCCGAACAGCGGCCGGTTCATCGCGCCATCCACACCAGCGTGGCCATGCGCCCGCTGCGGCGGTCGCGGCGGTGCGAGAACCAGCGCGCCGGATCGGCGAGGGTGCACTGGTCGCCGCCGTGGATCGCGGCCGGCGCCATGCCGGCGGCCTGCAGCCGTTGCCGCGCCAGCGCGTACAGGTCCACGCGCCAGTGCCCGGGCCGGGTGGCGGTGAACGCCGCTGCGGCGTCGGCCGAATGCGCCAGGAAGGCATCGCGCACGTCGGCGCCGATCTCGTAGCGCGCCGGTCCGGCGGCCGGGCCGAGCCAGGCCACGACTCCGGCCGGCGGCGTGCGCATCGCCGCCAGCGTCGCTTCCAGCATGCCGTCGGCCAGCCCGCGCCAGCCGGCGTGGGCGGCGGCCACTTCGCCGCCATCGCCGGCGGCGAACACCACCGGCAGGCAGTCGGCGGTGAGGATGGCCAGCACCACGCCGGGCTGCGACGTCACCGCCGCGTCGGCGACGGGTTCGGCGTCCACGCCCTGCGCCGTGGGCGGCGCGTCGAACCGCAGCACGCCGGTGCCGTGCACCTGGCGCAGCCAGTGCGGCGCCGACGGCAGGCCCGCCAGCCGCTGCAGTTCGTCGCGGTTGCGCTGCACCTGCAGCGGGTCGTCGCCCTCGGGCAAGCTGCGGTTGCCCAGGTTGAAGCTGTCGAACGGCGGCAGCGAGCCGCCCGCGCCATGCCGCAGCGTGGTGAAGGCATGCACGCCCGGCGGCGCCGGCCAGCCGGCCTGCAGCAGCGGCAACACGGCGGCCATGGCTCAGCGCCGCTCGCGTTCGGCGAACAGCTGCGAGTCCTCGCGCAGCGCCTTCATCAGCGCCAGCATGTCCGCAGGTACCGGTGCGCTGTTGCGGATCGCCTCGCCGGTGATCGGGTGCATGAACTCCAGCGTCTCGGCATGCAGCGCCTGGCGCCGGAAGCCGCGCAGCTGCGCGACCAGTTCGTCGGTGGCGCCCTTGGGCAGCTTCAGCGCGCCGCCGTACAGCGGGTCGCCGATGATCGGGTGCTTCAGGTGCGCCATGTGCACGCGGATCTGGTGGGTGCGGCCGGTTTCCAGCCGGCACTCCAGCGCGGTGTGGGCGCGGAAGCGCTCGCGCAGGCGGTAGTGGGTGACGGCGTCGCGGCCATCCTCGCGCACGGCCATGCGCAGGCGGTCGCGTGGATGGCGGTCGATCGGCGCGTCGGCGGTGCCGCCGGAGACCAGCGCGCCGCTCACCACCGCCAGGTACTGGCGGTGCACCTCGCGCGCGGACAGCTGTTCGACCAGTGCGGTCTGCGCCTGCAGGGTGCGGGCCACGACCATCACCCCGCTGGTGTCCTTGTCCAGCCGGTGGACCACGCCGGCGCGCGGCACCGCCGCCAGCGACGGGTCGCGGAACAGCAGGGCGTTGACCAGGGTGCCGGTGGGGTTGCCGGCGCCCGGGTGGACCACCAGCCCGGCCGGCTTGTCGATCACGAAGACGTGCTCGTCCTCGTACAGCACCGACAGCGGGATGTCCTCGGGCTGGGCGTCGGTCTCGGTATCCAGGGTCGCATTCAGGGTGGCCAGCTCGCCGCCGCGCACCGGGTCGCGGCCGCGCACCGGGGAGCCGTCGAGCAGGACCGCCCCGGACTTGATCCATTCGCTCAGGCGGGACCGGGAAAACTCGGGGAACAGCTCGGCCAGCACCGCGTCGAAACGACGGCCGGCGGCGGCATCGGGCACCCGCGCCTGGCGGGAAGGAAGGGAAGCGTTGTCGGACATGGCAGGGGGGTATCGGCGGAATTCGGGGGGGCCGGGCGACGGGAGTCAGTCGCAGGACAGGCCACTAGGCTATCATCGCCCCTTCGTATTCCTGCCGCGTCCCGCCCCGACCCATGATCCGACGCTCCCCGCTGCTGTCCGCTCCCGTCCGCATCACCGCCCTGCTGCTGGTCCTGGTCTTCGCCGCCACTGGCTGCCATCGCGGCACCAAGGGCAAGAACGCGGACGAAGGCATGCCGGTCGAGCAGCTCTACGAAAAGAGCCACAAGCTGATGGAGGGCGGCAACTGGTCCGGCGCCGAGAACAGCTTCAAGCGGCTGATCGCCCAGTACCCGTACGGCCCGTACACCGAGCAGGCGATGATCGAAAGCGCCTACGCCCAGTACAAGGCCGGCAAGAACGACGACGCGGTCTCCAGCATCGACCGCTTCATCCGCACCTACCCGACCCACCGCAACATCGCCTACCTGTACTACCTGCGCGGGCTGGCCAACGGCAACAGCGACACCGTGTTCCTGCGCCGGGTGTGGTCGCTGGACTCCAGCCGCCGCGACCTGTCCACGCCGCGCCAGGCCTATGCCGACTTCAACATCGTGGCCGAGCGCTACCCGAACAGCCGCTACGCCGCCGATGCGCGCCAGCGCATGATCGAACTGCGCGACGTGTTCGCCCAGCACGAAATGGACAACGCCCTGTACTACGCGCGCCGCGGCGCCTGGGTCTCGGCCGCCGGCCGCGCCACCTACCTGCTGGAAACCTACCCGCAGAGCGCCTTCCAGAACGACGCGGTGGCCCTGCTCGGCGAGTCCTACGTCCACCTGGGCAACAAGACCCTGGCCGACGACGCCCGCCGCGTGCTGGAGCTGAACGAGCCCGGCCACCCGTGGCTGCAGGGCGACTGGCCGAAGTACCCGTGGATCGCCCGCAAGCTCAACCCGTTCGCCGGCGAGAAGTCCGCCGCCACCGGCCAGCGCAACGCCCGCATGAGCCGCAAGTAAGAGCTGCCGGCATCCGCGCGCAACGAAAAACGCCCCGCGAGGGGCGTTTTTTTTGTTGCCGCCATACCTGGCGGGAATCCTTCGGGCCATCGACAGGCGATGTCAAAAACCGCTCCAGGCGGCCTTTTGTTGCTGCGGCGGCGGAGATGGCCCCGGCGGGCCGGGCGCACGTGCAGGAGCGCACTCCCGGTGCGCTCCTGCGATGCCGGTTACGGCCTGGCGGTTTCCGCCGCGTCCGCGCCGTCCGCCTTGAACACCGTCCGGCAGTCGCGGCGGAATTCCTCGCCGCTGCTGCGCCAGCTGAAGCTGCGGCAGTGGCGGTTGCCTTCCTGGGTGTCGGCCACCTTCACCGCGTAGAAGGCCTGGAAGAACTCGTCGCGGCTGACCTGGCCGTCGCCGTTCCAGTCCATCTGCTCCTTCTCCACGCCGCGGGTGATGGCGATGCCGGCGTACCAGGCCCAGCCCAGCCAGCCCAGCGCCAGCAGCACCAGGACCAACAGCGCGCGGCGCCGCGGGGTGAACCTGCCGCGCAGGATCATGGCACCCGCCGGATGCGGGCCCCGAGCGCACCGAGCTTTTCCTCGATGTTCTCGTAGCCGCGGTCCAGGTGGTAGATGCGGTCGATGGTGGTCTCGCCATCGGCCACCAGGCCGGCCAGGATCAGGCTGGCCGAGGCGCGCAGGTCGGTAGCCATCACCGGCGCCCCGCTCAGGCGTTCGACGCCGCGGCAGATGGCGGTATGCCCTTCGATCTGGATGTCCGCGCCCAGCCGCAGCAGTTCGTTGACGTGCATGAAGCGGTTTTCGAAGATCGTCTCGTTGACCACGCCCACGCCGTCGGCCACGCAGTTGAGCGCCATGAACTGCGCCTGCATGTCGGTCGGGAACGCCGGGTACGGCGCGGTGGTCAGGTTGACCGCCTTCGGCCGCCGGCCCCGCATGTCCAGGGTGATGCTGTCCTCGGTGGTCTCGATCTCCGCGCCGGCCTCGACGAGCTTGGCCAGCACCGCGTCGAGCGTGTCCGGGCGCGCGTTGCGCATCACCACGCGGCCGCCGGTCATCGCCGCGGCGACCAGGAAGGTACCGGTCTCGATGCGGTCCGGCAGCACCGCGTGGCGGCCGCCGTCCAGGCGCTCCACGCCCTGGATCACCAGCCGCGCAGTGCCCAGGCCCTCGATCTTCGCGCCCAGCGCGATCAGGCAGTGCGCCAGGTCGGTGACTTCCGGCTCCATCGCCGCGTTTTCCAGCACGGTGGTGCCTTCGGCCAGCACCGCGGCCATCAGCACGTTCTCGGTGCCGGTGACGCTGACCATGTCGAAGGTGAAGCGGCCGCCCTTCAGGCGCTCGGCACGCGCCTTGATGAAGCCGTTCTCGACGGTGATTTCCGCGCCCAGCGCCTGCAGGCCCTTGATGTGCTGGTCCACCGGGCGCGAACCGATCGCGCAGCCGCCGGGCAGCGACACTTCCGCCGCGCCGTACTTGGCCAGCAGCGGGCCGAGCACCAGGATCGAGGCGCGCATGGTCTTGACCAGTTCGTACGGCGCCACATGCTGGTTGACGCTGCGCGGGTCGACCACGATCGCGCTGCCGCGCGAGAGCGTACCCTGGTCGATGGTGACCTTGGCGCCCAGCTCGCCGAGCAGCTTCACCGTGGTGATCACGTCGTGCAGGTGCGGCACGTTGGTGATCTCCACCGGCGCATCGGCCAGCAGGGTCGCGCACAGGATGGGCAGGACGGCGTTCTTGGCGCCGGAGACATTCACTTCACCGTTCAGCGCGTTGCCGCCGGTGACCACGATTTTCGCCATATATGCAGGCCAGTAGGTTGGGAGGGGGCCGGCTCAGCCGGCTTCGCCGGGAGTGACGGTTTTCAGGGCCAGCGCATGGATCGCGCCGCCCATCAGCTCGCCCAGCGTCGCATAGACCATGCGGTGCCGGGCCAGCGGCAGCTTGCCGGCGAAGGCCTCGCAGACCACGGTGGCCTCGAAGTGCACGCCGTCATCGCCCCGCACCTCGGCGCGGGCGCCGGGCAGGCCGGCTTCGATCAGGTTCTGGATGGTCTCGGCGTCCAAGGCGCTTTCCTAATAAAATGAACGCCCATTCTACCCTCCGAGTGGCGCCCGCATGGCTGCTTCCCCCCTTTCGCTGGATACGCTGCACGACGCCGACCTGGTGGCCAGCGGCCGCCGCGTCTTCGAGATCGAGCGCACCGAGCTGGAGCGGGTCGGCGGCCGCATCGGCGCCGAGTTCGCCGCCGCCTGCCGGCTGATCCTGGGCTCGCGCGGGCGCGTGGTCGCCACCGGCATGGGCAAGTCCGGGCACATCGCGCGCAAGATCGCCGCCACCCTGGCCTCCACCGGCACCCCGGCGTTCTACGTGCACCCGGGCGAGGCCGGCCACGGCGACCTGGGCATGATCACCGAGGACGACGTGGTGCTGGCGCTGTCCTATTCGGGCGAGTCGGACGAGGTGCTGATGCTGCTGCCGGTGCTCAAGCGCCAGGGCAACCCGCTGATCGCCATGACCGGCCGGCCGCAGTCCAGCCTGGCCAGCGCCGCGGACGTGCACCTGGACGTGAACGTGGACCACGAGGCCTGCCCGCTGGCGCTGGCCCCCACCTCCAGCACCACCACCTCGCTGGCCATGGGCGACGCGCTGGCGGTGGCCCTGCTGGACGCGCGCGGCTTCACCGCCGACGACTTCGCCCGCTCGCACCCGGCCGGCAGCCTCGGCCGGCGCCTGCTGCTGCACATCACCGACGTGATGCACAGCGGCGACGACCTGCCCAGCGTGCGCGAGGACGCCAGCCTCAGCGAAGCGCTGATGGAAATGAGCCGCAAGCGCCTGGGCATGACCGCCGTGGTCGACGCCGGGGGCCGCCTGGTCGGCCTGTTCACCGACGGCGACCTGCGCCGGGCGCTGGACACCGACCTGGACGTGCGCACCGCCGGCATCGCCCAGGTGATGACCCGCGCGCCGCGTACCATCGGCGCCGACCAGCTGGCGGTGGAGGCCGCGCGCCTGCTGGAGCAGTACAAGATCAACGGCCTGATCGTGGTGGACGGCGCCGGCCGCGCGGTCGGCGCCCTGAACATTCATGACCTGTTGCGGGCAAAAGTGGTTTAAAAGCCCGCACAATCACGCTTCCGGGCCAGATGGCCCCTCCCGCCGCAACGGATCGCCCGCACCATGCCCTGGTCTCCCCTCGCCCATTTCCCCGCCGCGCTGCACGCCGCCGCCGCCAACATCCGGCTGGCGTGCTTCGACGTGGACGGGACGCTGACCGACGGGCGGCTGTTCTACGACCACGCCGGCAACGAGAGCAAGGCGTTCTTCGTGCAGGACGGCCTGGGCCTGAAGCTGCTGCAGAAACACGGCATCCACCCGGTGCTGATCACCGCGCGCAACAGCCTGTCGGCGCAGCGGCGCGGCGCCGACCTGGGCATCGACACGCAGATCGCCGTCGGCGACAAGCTGGCCAGCGTGCGCGCGCTGTGCGGGCGCTTCGGCATCGGCCTGGAGCAGGTGGCGTTCATGGGCGACGACCTGCCGGACCTGGCGCCGCTGTGCGCGGTCGGGCTGGCGGTGGCGCCGGCCAATGCGCACCCGCTGGTCGCCGCACGCGTGCACTGGCAGACCCGCGCCGAAGGCGGCCGCGGCGCCGCGCGCGAACTGTGCGACGTGCTGCTGGCGCTGCAGGGCCGGCTGGACACGGTCGTGGCGGAGTACGCGCGATGAGCTGGCGCATGGTCATCGGCATCGGCCTGCTGCTGGCGGCACTGGCCAGCGGCTGGTCGGCGTGGCGGCACCGCGAGACCAGGGCGCCGTCCGGCGCCACCCAGGTGCGCGCCGATTACGTGCTGGGCAACTTCGAGATCGTCACCCTGGACAAGGACGGCAAGGAAGCGGCCACGCTGCGCGCGCCGTCCATGGAGCGCAACGCCGCCGACCAGACCTCGACCATCGCCCGCCCCGTGTTCCTGCTGCCCGACGCCGCCGGTCAGCACTGGAAGCTGCAGGCCGATACCGGCTGGGTCAGCGCCAAGGGCGAGGAACTGCGCCTGCGCGGCAACGTCGCCGGCGACAGCCCGCAGGACGGCAGGACCCCGCCCACCACCTTCCGCACCACCGCGCTGGACGTCTTCCCGGAACGCAACCAGGCCCGTACCGCCGAGCGCGTCACATTGACCCGCCCGGGCCTGGAGCAGACTGGCGTCGGCTTCGAGGCCGACCTGAAATCGCAGCAGTACTCCCTCCTTTCCCAGGTCAAGACCCGCTATGAACCCAACGCTGCCCGCCAGGCCCGCTAAGCTCGCCAGGCTCGCGCCGACCGTCCTGCTCGCCGCCGCACTCGTTCCCGCGCTGGCATGGAGCAAGGCCTCGGACCGCAACCAGGAAATGACCATCGACTCGACCGGCAGCAACTGCAACCTGGTCGGCGACAATGGCAAGTGCCGCTTCACCGGCAACGTGGTCATCGTCCAGGGCACGCTCGAGATCCACGCCGACACCGCCGACGTGATCCAGAAGAACGGCGAGACCGAACGCGTTGTGCTCACCGGCAGGCAAGCCACGCTCAAGCAGCAGATGGACGACGGCACCTGGATGAACGCCCGCGCCGACAACCTCGACTACAACGTCAACAGCGAGGTGATCGTGCTGACCGGCAACTACAAGGTCGATTCCGAGCGCGGCTCCAACGCCGGCCAGCGCATGGTCTACAACACCCGCACCGGCGACATGCAGAGCGGCGGCGACGGCACCCGCGTGCGCACCGTGATCCAGCCCAAGAACAAGGCGCCGGCCGCGGCGGGAGAGAAGAAGTAATGCTCGTCGCCCAGGGCCTGCGCAAGCGCTACAAGAACCGGGAGGTCGTGCGCGAGTTCGGCCTCACCCTCGATGCCGGCGAGGTGGTCGGCCTGCTCGGCCCCAACGGCGCCGGCAAGACCACCTGTTTCTACATGATCGTCGGCCTGGTCGAGAGCGATGCCGGCCGCATCGAACTGGACGGCCGCGACATCACCGGCGAACCGATGTACGCGCGCGCCAAGCTCGGCGTCGGCTACCTGCCGCAGGAGCCGTCGGTGTTCCGCAAGCTCAGCGTGGCCGACAACATCCGCCTGGTGCTGGAACTGCGCGAGGACCTGGACGCGGACGGCCGCGAACGCGAACTGTCGGCGCTGCTGGACGAACTGCAGATCGGCCATGTCGCCGACCAGGCCGGCGCCAGCCTGTCCGGCGGCGAGCGCCGCCGCTGCGAGATCGCGCGCGCGCTGGCCGCCAGGCCGCGCCTGATCCTGCTCGACGAGCCGTTCGCCGGCGTCGATCCGATCTCGGTCGGCGAGATCCAGCGCATCGTCACCCACCTCAAGCAGCGCGGCATCGGCGTGCTGATCACCGACCACAACGTGCGCGAGACCTTGGGAATCTGCGACCGCGCGTATATCCTCGCCGAAGGCAGCGTGCTGGCGCAGGGGGCGCCGGAAGAACTGCTGTCCAATACCGACGTCCGCCGTGTCTACCTTGGAGACAGCTTCACGCTCTGATCCGGCATGGCGGGTCGCCCCTCCTTCCGCCGGGAACCCGGATGAAAGCACGGCTGCAGACATCGCTGGGACAGCAGCTGGTCATGACGCCGCAGCTGCGCCAGGCCATCCGCCTGCTGCAGATGTCCAGCGCCGAGCTGGAGCTGGAACTGACCGAAGCGGTGGAAACCAACCCGCTGCTGGAATGGGCCGAGGACGCCGCGCCGGCGGAGCCGGCCGGCGAGGCTGCCGATGCGCCCGCGCAGGCCGGCACCGATGATGACGGCCGCGGCGACGACGGCGCGGAATGGCCCGGCGAGGGCGAACAATGGAGCGGCAGCCAGGGCGGCTCGTTCGACGACAACGACGGCGATGCCGGCGAGCGCATCGCCGAGGTCGACACCCTGGCCGACCACCTGCTGTGGCAGCTGCACCTCTCCCACCTCAGCGCGCGCGACCGCGCCATCGGCGTCGCCCTGATCGACGCGCTGGACGAGGACGGCTACCTGCGCGAACCGCTGCCGGCCATCGCCGAGGCCCTGCGCCCGGACATCGCCGCCGGCGAGGACGAGATCCTCACCGTGCTGCACCGCATCCAGCGCTTCGACCCCGCCGGCGTCGGCGCGCGCACGCTGGGCGAATGCCTGGCGCTGCAGCTGGACGCCCTGTCCGCCGACACCCCGGGCCTGTGCCTGGCCCGGCGGATCGCCGAAGGCCCGCTGGAACGCCTGCCGCGCGCCGGTGTCGCCGGCATCGCCGCCGAACTGCGGCAGCCCGCTGACGCCGTCGAGGAAGCCGTGCAGCTGCTGCGCTCGCTGGACCCGCGCCCGGGCCGGCAGCTGGGCGAGGTGTCCCAGGACGACTACATCGTTCCCGACTGCGTGGTCTGGCGCCAGCGCGGCGTCTGGAAGGCCGCGCTGGCCGGCCATGCCGGGCCGCGGGTGGTGATCCACCGCGGCTACGAGCAGCTGATCCGCCGCTGCGGCGAAGCCGACGCCAGCTACCTGCGCGCCCAGCTGCAGGAAGCGCGCTGGCTGCTCAAGGGCCTGGAGGCGCGCGGCGAAACCCTGCTGCGCGTGGTCAACAGCCTGCTGCACCACCAGGCCGGGTTCCTCGAGTTCGGCGCGCAGGCGCTGCGCCCGCTGACCCTGCGCGAGATCGCCGCCGAACTGGACCTGCACGAATCCACCATCTCGCGCACCATCGCGCGCAAGCACGTGCGCACCCCGCGCGGCACCCTGCCGCTGCGCGCGTTCTTCGCCTCGGGCATCGATACCGAAGGTGGCGGCGAGGCGTCCAGCACCGCGATCCAGTCGATGATCCGGCGCCTGATCGAGGCCGAGAACCCGCGCAAGCCGCTTTCTGACGCCAAGCTGGCCGACCTGCTCAAGAGCAGCGGAATACCGGTGGCGCGCCGCACCGTGGCGAAGTATCGTGAAGCCATGAACATCTCCGCCTCCCACGAACGCGTACGCCTTGTCTGAAACGCTCGCGGCCGGCGGCAGGGTTCATTGGCAACCCCGAACCACAGGAGGCATCCGATGCGTATCGAAACGTTTGGCAAAGACGTGGAAGTCACCCCCGCCCTGAAGGAGTACGTGGAAACCAAACTGCAACGGCTGGGCAAGCACTTCGACCAGCACTGCGAAGTCAGGGTGACCCTGTCGCTGCAGAAGAACGAGCACCATGTCGATGCCAGCGCCAACCTTCCCGGCCAGACCCTGCACGCCGAGGCCGGCGGCCAGACCATGTACGCGGCGATCGACGTGCTGGCCGACAAGCTGGACCGGCTGGTGATCAAGCACAAGGAAAAGCATCTTCCCCACGCCTCCCATGCACTGCGCGACAATGGCTGACATCTGTCACCGTCCGTTGCAGTCATGCCCCTGAATGACCTGATGGCGGCCGTGAGTACCCGGGTACTCGCGGCCGCCGACCGCGACAGCGCCCTGCGCGCCGCCGCCGGCCTGCTCGCCTGCCGCGAAGCCGGCGCCGAAAGCATCTTCCGCAGCCTGTGCGACCGGGAAAGCGTGGGCAGCACCGCCATCGGCCATGGCATCGCCATCCCGCACGGCCGCTCCCCCACCCTGCAACGCCCGCGCGGTGCCTTCCTGCGGCTGCTGCGGCCCATCGATTTCGGCGGTGCCGAGCCGGTCGACCTGGTCTTCGCCATGGCCGTGCCCGAGCACTACACCCACCAGCACCTGATGCTGCTGTCCGAACTGGCGGAGATCTTCTCCGACGCCCACGTCCGCAACGCCCTGCGCGCGGCCAACGACGGCAGCGCGCTCAAGCAGATCCTCGACCATCCGCAGCGGATCCGTCCCTCATGAACACCCGCATCACCGCGCGCGAACTGTTCGACCAGCAGCGCGAGAAACTGGACCTGCGCTGGGCCGCGGGCCAGGCCGGCGGCAACCGCGAACTGGACGCCGGCGACACCGTCGCGCGGCGCCCGTCGCTGGCCGGCTACCTCAACACCATCTACCCGAACAAGGTGCAGATCCTCGGCACCGAGGAACTGTCCTGGCTGGACTCGCTGGATTCGCGCCAGCGCTGGGAAGTGATCGAGCGCATCATCCAGGCCCGGCCGCTGGCGCTGGTCATCACCAAGAGCCACGGCTGCCCGGAAGACCTGCGCGCGGCCGCCGACGAATCGCAGACCCCGCTGTGGGTGTCGCCGCGGCGCGGCCACGAACTGCTCAACCACCTGTCCTACCACCTGGCGCGCACGCTGGCGCCGCGGATCATCCTGCACGGCGTGTTCATGGAGATCTACTCCATCGGCGTGCTGATCACCGGCGAGGCCGGGTCGGGCAAGAGCGAACTGGCGCTGGAACTGCTCAGCCGCGGCCACCGGCTGGTGGCCGACGATGCCCCCGAGTTCACCCAGATCGCCCCGGACGTGCTCGACGGCACCTGCCCGGAACTGCTGCAGGACCTGCTGGAAGTGCGCGGCCTGGGCGTGCTCAACGTGCGCCAGATGTTCGGTGACACATCTGTAAAGAAGAACAAGTACCTTCGGCTCATCGTCCACCTGACCAAACCGATGACCGAACCCGGCAGCTACGGTTACGAACGCCTGACCGGCGATTCCGGCAAGCGCCACGTGCTCGACCTGGACGTGCCGCTGATCACCCTGCCGGTGATGCCCGGCCGCAACCTGGCGGTGCTGACCGAGGCCGCCACCCGCCTGCACATCCTGCGCACCAAGGGCATCGACCCGGCGGCGATGTTCATCGCCCGCCACAGCAACCTGCTGGAGCAACGCACCCCATGAACGCCACGCCGTCCCCGGTGCTGGTCATCGTCAGCGGCCTGTCCGGCTCGGGCAAGTCAGTGGCGCTGAAGACCTTCGAGGACCTGGACTACTACTGCTCGGACAACATCCCGGTGAACCTGCTGCCGGAGTTCGTGCGCGGCGTGCTCGGCGAACGCGGCCCGGGGCGCCCGCAGCGCATGGCGCTGGGCATCGACGTGCGCGGCCGCAGCGACCTGAGCCAGCTCGGCCAGTGGCGGCAGCGCGCGCGCGACTACGACATCGACGCGACCCTGCTGTTTTTCGAGGCCGACGACGACACCCTGCTGGCGCGCTTCGCCGACACCCGGCGGCGCCATCCGCTCAGCCAGCTGGGCCTGTCCCTGCCCGAGGCCATCACGCGCGAGCGCGAACTGACCGCGCCGCTGCGCCGCGAAGCCGACGCGGTCGTCGATACCAGCCAGCTCAACGTGCACCAGCTGCGGCGCAAGCTGATCACCGAGTACGCGCTCGGCCATGGCGGCAGCCTGTCGCTGCTGTTCGAGTCCTTCGCCTACAAGCGCGGCGTGCCGGCCGAAGCCGACTTCGTGTTCGATGCGCGGGTGCTGCCCAACCCGCACTGGGATCCGGAGCTGCGCTCGCTGACCGGCCGCGACCGCGGTGTCCGCGAGTACCTGGATGCGCAGCCGGACGTGGCCCGCTACGCGGCCCAGCTCGAGGACCTGCTCGATACCTGGCTGCCCAAGCTGGGCAGCGATACCCGCAGCTACGTGACTGTCGCCTTCGGCTGCACCGGCGGCAAGCACCGCTCGGTCTACCTGGCCGAACGCATGGCCCGGCACGCCCGCGCGCAGGGCTGGCAGGACGTGGCCACGTTCCACCGGGAACAGGACTGAATGGCACACAGAAGACACGATCCGGGCGCTATCGCGGACTGCGCCTGACCTGTTAACGTTCAGTAATGACCTGCGGCATCCTCCTCGTGACCCATCCCGGCGTCGGCTCTTCCCTGCTGGAAGTGGCCACGCGCCTGCTGCGCCAGCTTCCGCTCAAGGCCGAGGCCTTCGAGGTGCCGTTCGACGCGGACCTGGACGCGCAGCTGCCGCTGGCCTCGGCGGCCATGCGGCGGGTGGAGGGCGAAGGCGGCGTGCTGGTGCTGACCGATCTGTACGGGGCCAGCCCGAGCAACCTGGCGGCGCGGCTGGCGCGGCTGGGCACGCCGGTGCGGCGGGTGTCGGCGCTGAGCCTGCCGATGCTGCTGCGGGTGATGAACTACCCGGAACAGGGACTGGACCAACTGCCCGCCACCGCCGCGGCGGGCGCCCGCAATGGAGCCATCGTCGACGATGCTTGAACGCGAACTCACCGTATCCAACCGCCTGGGCCTGCATGCCCGCGCGACCGCCAAGCTGGTGCAGCTGCTGTCCGGCTTCCGCGCCAACGCCACGCTGGTGGCCAAGGGCCGCGAGGTCAACGCCAAGAGCATCATGGGCGTGATGCTGCTGGCCGCCGGCCAGGGCACGCCGGTCACGGTGCGGGTACAGGGCGAGGACGAAGCCGAAGCGATGGCGGCGGTCGTGGACCTGTTCGAGCGTCGTTTCGACGAGGACAGCTGATGGCGCCCGACGCAGCGTCGGCCCCTGCCAGCACCGCGCCGGAAGGCGCGGCGGCATGACGACGCTGCGCCTGCACGGCCACGGCGCCTCGCGCGGCAGCGCGCTCGGCCGCGCCCGCGTGCGCCTGCCGCATGCGCAGGAGGTCACCGAAAAGCGCATTCCCGCCAACGCCGTCGATGCCGAACTGCAGCGCCTGCACCAGGCCATCGAATCGGCGCGCGCGGAGATGCGCGAACTGCGCCAGCGCCTGCAGGGCGCGTTGCCGGCCGAGGTCGGCGAATTCCTCGACCTGCACGCCATGCTGCTGGACGATCCCGAACTGCTGCTGGCGCTGGACGAGCGCATCCGCCGCCAGCGTTACAGCGCCGCCTATGCCCTGCGCCTGCAGCGCGACACCCTGGCGCAGGTGTTCGAGGGCATGGAGGACGACTACCTGCGCAGCCGGCTGGACGACCTGGACCACGTCATCGGCCGCATCAACGCCTTCCTGCACAAGCGCCCGGCCGGCATGAAGGGCCTGGCCGGCGAAATCCTGGTGTGCGAGAACGTCGCGCCTTCGGAGCTGGCCCAGCTGCAGTCGCAGGGCGTGGTCGGCATCGTCACCAGCGCCGGCAGCCCGCTGTCGCACAGCGCCATCCTGGCCCGCAGCCTGCACCTGCCGCTGGTGGTCGGCGCCAGCGGCGTGCTGCACCGGATCAACGACGGCGACGTGCTGATCGTGGACGGCGGCAGCGGCGAGGTGGTGCTGGAACCGGCCGCCGAGGACCTGCGCCAGTACCGCCAGCGCCTGCGCGAACTGGCGCGCGAACAGCGCGAGCTCGGCCACCTGCGTTCCAAGCCGAGCCGCACCGTGGACGGCGTGGACATCACCCTGCTGGCCAACGCCGAGTCGCGCGAGGACGTGGCGCGCGCGCACGCCCTGGGCGCGCACGGGCTGGGCCTGTACCGCACCGAGTTCCTGTTCCTGCAACGCAACGGCCTGCCGGACGAAGAAGAGCAGTTCCATCACTACCGCGACGCCGTGCTCGGCATGAGCGGCCGGCCGGTCACCATCCGCATCCTCGACCTGGGCGCGGACAAGGCCGACCGCAGCGGGCTGGTGCTGGGCCGCGAGGAGAACCCGGCGCTGGGCCTGCGCGGCATCCGCCTGCTGCTGGCCCACCCCAGGGTCGCCGACACCCAGCTGCGCGCGCTGCTGCGCGCCTCCGGCTATGGCCCGGTGCGCGTCCTGGTGCCGATGGTCAGCACCCGCGAGGAAATCCTCGCGCTCAAGCGCCGCATGGCGCGGCTGCTGGCGGCGCTGCGCGAGGAAGGCCACGCCCTGGCCGAGCACGTGCCGGTCGGGGCGATGATCGAGGTACCGGCCGCGGCCATTGCCCTGCCGACCTTCATCGACCAGGTGGATTTCCTGTCCGTGGGCACCAACGACCTGGTGCAGTACCTGCTGGCGGCCGACCGCAACAACGAGGCGGTGGGCGAGCTGTACTCGCCGCTGCATCCGGCGGTGCTGCAGCTGCTGGCGCAGGTGATCGACACCGCCCGCGCGCATGCCACGCCGCTGTCGGTCTGCGGCGAGATCGCCGGCGACCCGCGCATGACGCCGCTGCTGCTGGCCCTGGGCCTGGCGGAGTTCAGCCTGCACCCGGCCACCCTGCTGGAAGTGCGCCGCGCCATCCGCGACTGCAACCACGCCGAGCTGCGCGCACGCGCCGGCAAGCTGCTGCAGGCGCGCGACCGCCGTGGCATCGAGCGCTGGATCGCGGACGCCACTCCATCCTGACCCTGGCCGCCCGGCAGGGCCCTGCGGACAGGCCGGCAATACGCCTTGCAGAGCAGCCTGCTGCGCTGGAGTTCTCCCCGAATCGCCCGGCCCAGGCAGCAAACCGGCAGCTTCCGGCATCTGCACCCGCGCCCGCATCGACGCAGAGGGTGTGCACTGAAACATCCGCGCGTGATAATGACGCGCCCGACACCTCCCTTGCCGCATCCTGCAGCGCGGCCCTCCCCTTCCCGGAGTCCCGATGGCCGAAGCCGTACGCCACGACAAGACCGCACGCCAGCTGCGCATGCTTTCCGACGCGCTGGACAGCGGCCGGCTGGGGCCGGTGCGGCGGCTGGTCAACACGCTGGCGCCGGCGGAGATCGGCAACCTGCTCGAGTCGTTGCCGCCGGGCAAGCGCGAAGTGGTGTGGGGGCTGGTCGACCAGGAAGACGACGGCGAGGTGCTGGTCCACGTCGGCGAGGAAGTGCGCGAGAGCCTGTTGGCCGACATGGACCCGGACGAGATCATCGCCGCGGTCGAGGACCTGGACATCGACGACCTGGCCGACCTGGTCGAGGACCTGCCCGACACGGTCATCGACGAGGTCCTCAAGTCGATGGACCGCGAGAACCGCGAGCGGCTGGAGCAGGTGCTGTCCTACCCGGAGGACACCGCCGGGCGCCTGATGAACCCGGACGTGGTCACCGTGCGCGCCGACGTCAACATCGACGTGGTGCTGCGCTACCTGCGCCTGCGCGGCGAACTGCCCGACCACACCGACTACCTGTACGTGGTCAGCCGCCGCCACCAGTACCTGGGCCGGGTTTCGCTGGCCTCGCTGGTCACCCACGAGGACGGCACCCCGATCAACCGCCTGGTCGACGACGAGCAGCCGGCCATCGACGTGGGCGAGAGCGCCGACGAGGTCGCCCGGCAGTTTTCCGACCACGACTGGGTATCGGCGCCGGTGGTCGACGACAACAACATCCTGATCGGGCGCATCACCATCGACGACGTGGTGGACATCATCCGCGCCCAGGCCGAGCACCAGGCGCTGGGCGCCGCCGGCCTGGACGAGGACGAGGACCTGTTCAGCCCGGTCTGGCGCGCGATGCGCCGGCGCCTGGTGTGGCTGTTCGTCAACCTGTGCACGGCCTTCGTGGCCGCCAACGTGGTCGGCCAGTTCGAAGGCACCATCGACCAGCTGGTGGCGCTGGCGGTGCTGATGCCGATGGTCGCCGGCCTCGGCGGCAATGCCGGTACCCAGGTGCTGGCGCTGATGGTGCGCGGCCTGGCGCTGGGCCAGGTGGGCGCCTCGAACGTCAGGACGCTGCTGTGGAAGGAGCTGCGCGTGGCCCTGCTCAACGGCCTGCTGATGGGCGCGGTGCTGGGCCTGATCGTGCTGGCCTGGTTCCACAACCCGGGGCTGTCGCTGGTGATCTTCATCGCCCTGACCTGCAACCTGCTGCTGGCCGCATCGGCCGGCGTGCTGATCCCGATGACGCTCAAGCGGCTCGGCTTCGACCCGGCACTGGCCAGCGGCATTTTCCTGACCGCCATCACCGACTCGATGGGCTTCTTCACCTTCCTGGGGCTGGCGACCTTGGTGCTGCTGCGCTGAGCGCGGCGCGCCGGAAACCGCAACCGCGGTCCCGGCGCCCCCGGCCCGCTTTGCCGGTCAGAAGCTGGCGCGCACGCCCAGGCGGTAGAAGCGCGCGTCCTCGTAGAACTCGGCTTCGCCCACCAGCCCCCATTGCGGGGAGAAGCGGTACTGCAGGCCGATATTGCCGACCATCGAATGGTCGACCAGCAGGTTGTCGTCCACCCGCAGGTAGCCCGCCTTGGCCCACAGCTCCAGGTTCTGCACCGGCCGGGCGCGGATGCCCAGCATCAGCTTGCCGGCATACAGGTAGTCGCGGCCGCTGAAATCGTCTTCGGGGTATTCCCGGTCCCGGTAGTCCAGCTTCGCACCCAGTCGCAGCAGCGACACTTCGCTGACGAAATCCACGCGCGGGGAGAGGGACAGGCGCGAGCCAAGGCCGATCTCGGCCTGGTCGATGGCGATCTCCAGGCGCTCGCTTCCCATGTTCCACTGCTTCGACACCCGGTCGTAGCCGCCGAACACGTAGAGGGTGTCGGTCACCGCCGCCGAACCGCGCGCATAACCGCCGTTGCCGTGCTCGCTGGCGTCGTACAGGTCCACGTCCAGCCGGACCACGCCGGCCTCGATCCACGTGTAGCCCGGCCCCTCGATCTTCTCGCGCCTGACCATCGGCGCTGGCGCTGCCTGTTGCGGCGGCGGCGATTGCGCGGCACCGGCCTGTGCGACGGCTTCATTGCCGCCGGCCGCCTGCGCGGCGGCCTGCGCCGCCTTCTGCCGCTCCCACCACGGCGCGCGCTGCGCCTGCGCGTCCTGCATCCAGGCCATCGCCGCCAGCACGGCGGCACCGGCGCAGGCGGCCCTGATTTCCTTCTTCATGCGTTCACTTCCTGTGTGGATGGACGCCCCGACGGGCGCGGCGATTCTAGCGGAAAGCGCGCCCGCGTCCGCCCCCGTTCCGACGGACGGCGGCGCCCGCCGGCTATCATGCGGGCGACACGCCGGACACTTCGCCATGACCACCACCGTCACCGATTACTACCAGCCAGGCTGGCGCGAACACGAGCACGCCTGCCCCGCCTGCGGGTGGCAGGGAAATTCCCGGCAGATGGAAATGGAGCTGCACGACGAGCAGAGCGAATACGCCTGCCCGCAGTGCGAGTTTCCTCTGCTGGTGGTGCTCCATCCGGACCTGGCGCAGGTGCAGGCCGCGGCGGCGGCCGGCAATGCCGAGGCAGGCGAGCAGCTGGCGATCCTCGCCAGCGCGCCGCGCCCCCGATGATGCGCCGCACCGGGCAGGAACACGGCACCGCCGCTACGATGGGCGCACCCCCGACGCGGAGCGTTCCATGGCCATCCCCCGCCTGCATCGCCTTGCCCTGCTTCTGCTGATGGCCGCCATCGCCGGCTGCGCCTCGACACCCGACGCCAGCCATGGCCGCTTCGTCGCCCGCAGCGTCGAACTCGACGGCGTGCGCATGCCCTACCAGGTGTTCGTGCCCGCCGCATCGGCGCGCGGACCCGGCGCGCCGCCGGTGGTGCTGTTCCTGCACGGGTCGGGCGAGCGCGGCAGTGACGGCGTCCGCCAGACCGAGGCCGGGCTGGGCCCCTACCTGCGTGCCCATGCGGGGGATTTCCCCGCGCTGGCGGTACTGCCGCAGGTCGCCGAAGGCGAGGAATGGAGCGGGCGCAACAACCGCCTGGCGGTCGCCGCGCTCGACGCGGCGATGCGCGAGTTCGGCGCCGACCCGCGGCGCCAGTACCTGACCGGCATGTCGATGGGCGGCTACGGCAGCTGGAACATCGCCCTGGCCGAACCGCTGCGCTTCGCCGCGATCGTGCCGGTGTGCGGCGCGGTGCGCGCGCCGCGCAGCGAGCGGCAGGGCCTGCGCGTGGAGGCCGTCGCGCAGGAAGCCGACCCCTACACCGCGATGGCCCTGCGTTTGAAGGAAACGCCGGTCTGGATCTTCCATGGCGCGCGCGACGACGTGGTGCCGCCAGACGACGACCGCAGGCTGTACGCCGCCTTCCAGGTGGCCGGCGCCCGCGATGCGCGCTACACCGAGTATCCGCAGGGCAACCACAACGCCTGGGATGCGGCCTACGCCGACCCGGCGATGTGGCGCTGGCTGTTCGCGCAGGAACGCTGATGCGGTAGCGCCCGGCAACGGCCGGCTCTACCGCAGGCGGGTCAGCCCAGCAGCGTCTCCAGCACCGCCATGCGCACGGCCACGCCGTTGGCGACCTGGCGCAGCACCCACGACTGCGGGCCGTCGGCCACTTCGTCGGTGACCTCGACGCCGCGGTTGATCGGGCCCGGATGCAGCACCGCCGCGTCGGTGGCGGCGCGGCGCAGGCGCGCGGCATCCAGGCCGTACTCGGCGTGGTACTGCTCCAGCGACGGCACCAGGCCTTCCTCCATGCGTTCGCGCTGCAGGCGCAGCATCATCAGCGCGTCGGCGCCTTCGAGCATGGCGTCGAAGTCCTGCCCGACCACGCAGCCGCGCAGGGTGTCGTCGTCCGGCAGCAGCGACTGCGGGCCGCAGACGCGGATCTCGCCCACGCCCAGCGTGCGCAGCGCGTGCAGGTCGGTGCGCGCCACGCGCGAATGCTTCACGTCGCCGACGATCAGCACCTTCAGCTTCGAGAAGTCGGCGCCCTTGGCCTGGCGCAGGGTCAGCATGTCCAGCAGGCCCTGGGTGGGGTGCGCGCTGCGGCCGTCGCCGGCGTTGATCAGCGCCGTGCCCTCGCCCGCGGCGGCGGCAAGTTCGGCCACGGCGCCGTCGTCGGGGTGGCGCACCACGAAGCCGCGCACGCCCATCGCTTCCAGGTTGCGCAGCGTGTCGCAGGCGGTCTCGCCCTTGCGCGTGGACGAGGTCGAGGCGTCGAAGTTCAGTACGTCCGCGCCCAGCCGCTGCGCGGCCAGCTGGAACGAGCTGCGGGTGCGGGTGGACGGCTCGAAGAACAGCGTGCACACCGCGGTGCCGGCCAGCACGCCGCGCTTGTTGCCGACCCGGCCCACTGCCGCATCGCGGATCTGCCCGGCGCGGTCCAGCAGCTGCAGCAGGTGTTCGCGCGGCAGGCCCTCCAGGGTCAGCAGGTGGCGCAGGCGTCCGTCGGCATCGAGTTGGGAGGCGGTCATGGCAGGTCTTGGGGGGTCAGGAAACAGGAATGGCGTCGCCCGGGGCGGACAGCCAGCGTTCGATGATGACCGCGGCGGCGACCGCGTCCAGGTTGGCGGCATCGCGGCGGCGCCTGCGGCCCTCGGCGCGCTCGGTGGCGAAACGGCGCGCGGCTTCCACCGAACTGGAGCGTTCGTCCACCAGCAGCACCGGCAGCCGGTAGCGCTGTTGCAGCTGGCGGGCAAAGGCCCGGGCGCGCCTGCGGTTGGGCTGGTCGTCGCCGTCGAGGGTGAGCGGGTCGCCGACGATCAGGCCGTGCGGTCGCCACTCCCTGTGCAGGCGGTCCAGTGCGGCCCAGTCCGGGCCGTCGCCGCGCACGTCGATCACCGCCAGGGCGCGGGCGCCGACGCTGAAGGCGCTGCCGATGGCCACGCCGATCCGGCGCGAGCCGACATCGAAGCCCAGTACGGTGCTGTCGGGCGAAAGCGCGGCCGGTTCAGGCATGGCCGCTGTACCCGGCCAGGCGGAACAGGTCCACGCCGATGCGCGAGGCCGCCAGCTGCCAGCGTTCGTCCAGCGGCGCATCGAACAGCACCACCGGGTCGGCCGGCACGGTCAGCCAGCTGTCCTCGGCCAGTTCCTGTTCCAGCTGCCCCGCGCCCCAGCCGGCGCAGCCCAGCGTGACCAGCGCATTGCGCGGGCCATCGCCGCGGGCCATGGCCTCGAGGATGTCGCGCGAGGTCGTCAGGTACAGGCCCTCGCCCACCGCCAGGCTGGAATCCCAGTCGCGGGCGTCGTCGTGGATCACGAAACCGCGGCCGGTATGCACCGGGCCGCCATTGAGCACCGGCAGCGCGCGCAGGCGCTCGTCGCCAGTGTCGATCTCCATCTGCGAGAGCACTTCGCCCAGCGTGTATTCCGACGGCTGGTTGACCACCACGCCCATGGCGCCGTTGTCGTCGTGCTGGCAGATCAGCGCGACGCTGCGCGCGAACCCCGGATCGGTCAGCGTGGGCAAGGCGACCAGCAGGTGATTGGCCAGGTTGTCGAAGTGCGTGGACATGGCGGCATTCTACCGTCAGCCACGCAGCCCCGCCCGCGCGCGCTCACGCCGCGGCGACATGCCGCGCCTCCGGCACCCGCCCCGGGATGCGCAGGAAGAATGTGCTGCCTCGCCCCGGCTCGCTCTCGGCATGGATGCTGCCGCCACCGGCTTCCACCAGCTCCTTGACCACCGAAAGCCCCAGCCCCGTGCCCTGCCCGCGCGGTTTGGTGGTGAAGAACGGCTCGAAGATGCGCGCCAGCACCGCCGCCTCCATGCCCGCACCCTCGTCGCCCAGGGTCAGCAGCAGATGACCATGCGCGTCCTCGCGCGCGCCCAGGGTGAACGTGCCGCCCCCGGGCATGGCGTGGTCGGCGTTGGCGGCGATGTTGAGCACCATCAGCTCGAAGCGGGTACGGTCGAAATGGATTTCCGGCAGCGGCGCGGTCACCGAGATGCGAACTGCCACCGTCGGCGACAGCAGCTGGCGCAGCAGCGGTTCCAGGCTGGCGATCGCCTCCGCCGGGTCGAACCATTCGCGCGCCTCCTCGTCGGCGCGCGCGAATGCCAGCAGGCGCCGGGTGAGCACGGCGGCGCGGGTCGCGGCCGATTCCACGCCGGCGAGCGCGGCGCGCATGCGCGCCACGTCGTCCGTGCTCCGGCCCCGGTGCGCGTGGCCCTGGATGAGGCCCACCAGGTGGCCGAAGTCGTGCGCCACGCCGCTGGCCAGCCGCCCCATGGCCTCGGTTTTCTGCGCCTGGACCAGCTGCGCGTGGGTGCGTTCGCGCTCGGCCATTTCCGCCTGCAGCCGCGCGTTGGCCGCTTCCAGCGCATGGCCGCGCGCGGTGGCCTCGCGCAGGCTGTCGCGCAGGGCGGCCGAGCTGCGGTCCAGCACCACCGACAGCATCAGGAAGATCGCCGCGCTGACCGCGAGGTCGGTCAGGCGCGCGGCCATGTCGCCCTGTGCGCCGATATCCACCGCGATGCCGAAGCCGAACGCGGCGAGCACGGCCGCATACATCAGCCACAGCGTGCCCCGCCCCAGCGTGAGCGCGGCGATCGCCATCCACACGCCCAGCACCGGCTGTTCGAAACGCTGGGCGGCGAAGCCGGTGGCGGCGTAGGCCAGCATCGCCGACGCGGCGAACCCGGTCAGCAGCAGGCGCGATGCGGCGACGAAGCGCCCTCCGCGCACCAGCCCGAAACTCAGCGCCGCCAGCGCGCTGACCGACAGCCCCACCAGCATCGAGGCGACCTCGCCGGGCCGCCAGGGCACGCCCGGCACCAGCGCGCGCAGCAGCCACATCAGCGGCGGCAGCACCGCCAGCAGCAGGGCGATCACCTGGATCACCGGCGCATTGCGGCGGTCCACCGGGTCGTCGATGGGAACCTCGCGCAGCCATCGCATGGCCGCCGACGGGGCATGGAGCAGACGAACGACGAAGGGCCGCGACATCGGGAATCCGGTTCTGCTGGGGGCAAGCGCACGATGCGCGAGGCGGCGCCCGCGGGCAAGTGCGCCGTGGCGGCGGCCTATACTGGCCCGCCCACGCTCCATCGCCGCCCATGAGCGCCTACTGCGACCTCGCGCCCGGCCACCCGGTCCACGCGCACTACCACGCCCACGAATACGGGTTTCCGCAGCGCGCGGAACGGGAGCTGTTCGAGCGCCTGCTGCTGGAGATCAACCAGGCCGGCCTGAGCTGGGAAACCATCCTGCGCAAGCGCGAGGGCTTCCGCCGCGCCTACCACGGCTTCGACGTGGACACCGTGGCGGCCTACGGCGAGGCCGACATCGCCCGCCTGCTGGGCGACGCCGGCATCATCCGCAACCGGCTCAAGGTGCTGGCCGCCATCCACAACGCCGGGGTGATCCGTGGCCTGCGCGATTCGCACGGCGGTTTCGCGCAATGGCTGGACGCCCACCACCCGCGGCCCAGGGCCGACTGGGTGAAGTTGTTCAGGAAGACCTTCCGCTTCACCGGCGGCGAGATCACCGGCGAATTCCTGATGAGCCTGGGCTACCTGCCCGGCGCGCACCGCGCCGACTGCCCGGTGATGGCCGAGATCGCCGCCCACGACCCGCCGTGGATGCGCGGCTGATCTCCGCCCCCGGAAAACACGAAGCCCGGCCTCGAGGGCCGGGCTTCGCGGCAAAGCTGGAACGCCGGCTCAGCGCGTACTGGCGATCTCCACCCCGTCCAGCCCCTGCGACAGGGTCTTGGCATCGCCGCCCTGCGAGAGCTTGATGCGCAGGCGCACCTCGTTCTGCGAATCGGCGTAGCGCAGCGCGTCGTCATAGCTGATCTCGCCGGCCTGGTACAGCTCGAACAGGCTCTGGTCGAAGGTCTTCATGCCCAGCTGCACCGAATCCTTCATCACTTCCTTGAGCTTGTGGATCTCGCCGTCGCGGATGTAGTCCTGCACCAGCGGCGTGCCCAGCAGGATTTCCATCGCCACGCGGCGGCCCTTGCCATCCGGCGTCGGCACCAGCTGCTGCGCGACCACGCCCTTGAGGTTGAGCGAGAGGTCCATCAGCAGCTGGTTGCGGCGGTCTTCCGGGAAGAAGTTGATGATGCGGTCCATCGCCTGGTTGGCGTTGTTGGCGTGCAGCGTGGCCAGCACCAGGTGGCCGGTCTCGGCGAAGGCGATGGCGTGGTCCATGCCTTCGCGGGTGCGCACCTCGCCGATCATGATCACGTCCGGCGCCTGGCGCAGGGTGTTCTTCAGCGCCGCTTCCCAGCTCTCGGTATCGATGCCGACCTCGCGCTGGGTGATGATGCAACCCTCGTGCTTGTGCACGAATTCGATCGGGTCCTCGATGGTGATGATGTGCCCGGTCGAGTTCTGGTTGCGGTAGCCGATCATCGCCGCCAGCGAGGTCGACTTGCCGGTGCCGGTGGCGCCGACGAACAGGATGATGCCGCGCTTGGTCATCGCCAGCGTCTTGATCACCGGCGGCAGGTTCAGCTCTTCCACCGTCGGGATGCGCGTCTCGATCCGGCGCAGCACCATGCCGACCTGGTTGCGCTGGTAGAAGCAGCTCACGCGGAAGCGGCCCACCCCGGACAGGCCGATGGCGAAGTTGCACTCGTGGGTCTTCTCGAACTCCTCGCGCTGCGCCGGCGTCATCACGTTGAGCACCATGTCGCGGCTCTGCTGTGGGGTCAGCGGCGTCTGCGTGATCGGGCTGATGCGTCCGTGCACCTTCATCGACGGCGGCATGCCGGCGGTGATGAACAGGTCCGACGCCTTCTGGTGCGCCATCAGCTTGAGGAAGGAGGTGAAATCGATGGTGCTCATGATGGGCTCCTGTGGAACCATGATCTGCATGCCGGCGCCGTCCCCCTGGATGACGGCGCTGCCGGTACGGACTGTACGCCTTCGCCGGTACGGCGGCGACGCGGCTTCCCGCGCCGTCGTCCGGCCTTATTCGAACAGGCGCCGGTCCTTGGCGTACTCGCGGGCCTGGTTGCGGGTGATCAGGCTGCGCTTGACCAGGTCCTGCAGGTTCTGGTCGAGCGTCTGCATGCCCACCTGCTGGCCGGTCTGGATGGCCGAGTACATCTGCGCCACCTTGTCCTCGCGGATCAGGTTGCGGATGGCCGGGGTGGCCACCATGATCTCGTGCGAGGCGATGCGGCCGCCGCCGACCTTCTTCAGCAGCGCCTGCGAGATCACCGCGCGCAGCGACTCGGACAGCATCGAGCGCACCATCGGCTTCTCGCCGGCCGGGAACACGTCGATGATGCGGTCGATGGTCTTGGCCGCCGAGCTGGTGTGCAGGGTGCCGAACACCAGGTGGCCGGTTTCCGCGGCGGTCAGCGCCAGGCGGATGGTTTCCAGGTCGCGCAGTTCGCCGACCAGGATGTAGTCCGGGTCCTCGCGCAGCGCCGAGCGCAGGGCCTCGTTGAAGCCATGCGTGTCGCGGTGCACCTCGCGCTGGTTGATCAGGCACTTCTGCGGGGTGTGCACGAATTCGATCGGGTCCTCGACGGTGAGGATGTGGCCGTATTCGTTCTTGTTGATGTGGTCCACCATCGCCGCCAGCGTGGTCGACTTGCCCGAACCGGTCGGGCCGGTGACCAGGATCAGCCCCTGCGGCTGCTCGATCAGCTGGCGGAACACCGGCGGGCAGCCCAGGTCTTCCAGGGTCAGCACTTCGGAGGGAATGGTGCGGAACACCGCGCCGGCGCCGCGGTTCTGGTTGAACGCGTTGACGCGGAAGCGCGCCAGCGAGGGAATCTCGAAGGAGAAGTCGACTTCGAGGAATTCCTCGTAATCGCGGCGCTGCTTGTCCGACATGATGTCGTATACCAGCGCGTGGACCTGCTTGTGGTCCAGGGCCGGGATGTTGATGCGGCGCACGTCGCCGTCGACGCGGATCATCGGCGGCAGGCCGGCGGACAGGTGCAGGTCCGAGGCCTTGTTCTTGACCGAGAACGCCAGAAGTTCAGCGATGTCCATGCGCTGCGTTTCCCCGAGGTTGCGGATGGCTGGAAGGTGTTTCCCCTGCCACGCAGTATAGCCCTCCGGCGTAAGAGGTCGATGCGCATCCGCCGGTTGCAGGCAGCGCGTCACAACGCTCCGGCGGCGACCGGCGCGCGGCCCGGCAGCCGGACCGGCGGGTAGCCCCGCGGCCATCCCCCGGGCCGCGCCTTCCTGCCGGCCCCCGCTCCGGCCGGGCTGGCTACACTGTCCCGACGGGCGCCGGTTTTCCGCCGGATGCCCGCCACACGCCACCCGATCGCTACCGAGGCCTGCATGAGCGGCAACCACCCCACGTCTTCCCTTCCCTCCGGCATCACCTTCATCGGCGGGGGCAACATGGCCCGCAGCCTGATCGCGGGCGTGACCCGGGCAGGCGTGCCCGCCGCTTCGATCGAGGTCGTGGAACCGCAGGTCGCCCTGCGCCAGACCCTGCAGCAGGAGCACGGCGTGCGCACGGCCAGCGCCATCGCCTCGGCGGCGCTGGACGGACAGGTGGTGGTGCTGGCGGTCAAGCCGCAGGTGATGGCGGCCGTCTGCGCCGAGCTGGCGCCGCGGCTGGCCGCCGGCACCCTTGTCGTGTCCATCGCCGCCGGCATTCCGCTGGCCGCCCTGCGCGGGTGGCTGGGGAGTGGCGCGGTGCTGGTCCGCGCCATGCCCAATACCCCGGCGCTGCTGGGCGCCGGCATGACCGGCCTGTACGCCGGCGCCGAGGTCGACAGCGCCGGCCGGCAGACCGCCCAGGCCATCCTCGCCGGCGCCGGACAGACGCGCTGGATCGACGAAGAGGCATTGATGGACGCGGTCACCGCGGTGTCCGGCAGCGGCCCGGCCTACGTGTTCGCGCTGGCCGAAGCGATGGAGGACGCCGCGCGCGCGCAGGGACTGCCGGACGAAGCGGCGCGGCAGATGGTGGTGCAGACGATCCTTGGCGCGGCGCGCATGCTCGCCGAGGGCGGGCAGAGCGCGGGCGCCCTGCGCCAGGCGGTCACCTCGCCCAACGGCACGACCCAGGCCGCGCTGGAAACGCTGGCCGAGGGTGGCTTCCACGAACTGGTGGGCAAGGCCGTGGCCGCGGCCACGCGGCGCGGACGGGAACTGGCGCGCGCCGGCTGACGCCAGCCTCGCCCCGGGCGGCAACGCATCACACGCGGCCAGCCACTCCGCCGCTTCGCTGGCGGCCGCGTCCGTTCAGTGGCCCGTGCCGCCGGCGTGTTCGCGCAGGTCCTGGCGCAGGATGCGGCGCACTTCGAGCACGGCTTCCGGCGTTTCCTGCACGCTGTGCCCGGAGACGATCACCTTCTCCGACAGCACGCCGTCCAGGTGCGCGCTCCAGTACGGCACCAGCCCGTCGTCGGCGTCGGCCAGCGGTCCCTCCGCCTTGCGCCTGGCGATGATCGAGTGGTACCTGACCTGCGGCGCCATCGGCAGCGCCGACGACGCGCGGATGAACGGATCGCTCGCCTTGAGGTTGTCGATGCTGGTGTCGATGCGCGGCGCCTTCGGCTTGGCGCCGGGCTCGCCGGCATCCTGCAGGGCCAGGAACACCTCCTCGAATTTGCCCAGGATGGTCAACGGCAGGCGCACCAGCTTGCCGATCAGCCGACCCAGCCGGTCGCCGGCGATATTGGTGCCCCGGTGCGGCGAGGCGATGAAGATCGCGCGCCCGACATCGGGCTGCGGCGAAAAACGCACCAGCGGACCGAGCCGCGCCTCCACCCTGCGCAGGCGCTCGCCGTGCAGGTTGAAGCGCTCCACCGCGCCGTTCCACAACGTATCGCCCGATTCGCTGAGCATCAGCCGCGCGATCACCCCGCCCATGCTGTGGCCGATGAACACCATGTCGTGCGTCGCCGCCGCGGTGCGCTTGGGGTCGAAATGGTCCAGCGTCTGGTTGAACGCATTGCTGATCGTGTAGCGGTTCAGCGCGATGGGCGCGTTGGTCGGGTAGTAGACCGACCAGACCTGGTAGTGCCGGCGCATTTCCGGGTCGCCCATGATCTCGTTGACCAGGTTGACCCAGGCTTCCGGGCTGCTGGCCAGGCCATGCAGCAGGAAGATGATGCGGCGGTCCGGGTCATAGGGCTGCATCAGGTAGATATGCGGCTCGCGGATGCCTTCGCCGCGGCCGAACAGGGTGCGCAGCGACTCGGTGGCGAAGCCGGACTGCGCCATCCACAGCCCGTAGGCCGCGGTGAAATTGGCCGCCAGCGGCACCTGCTGCCCTTCCAGCTGGATGCTGGTGGTCGTATCCGGCGACCAGCCTTCCAGGAGGATGTCGCGCGTGGCCAGCACCTCGTCCAGGCTGTTTCCGCTGAAACGCAGCAGCGCGGTGGCGTTGATCGCCGGCATTTCGCTGAACACCGGCGAGGCGTCCCGGCTCTCGCCGTCCACCGGGGTCGCCAGCGTCGGCGCGTCCATCACCACCACCAGCTCGGCGCCGAAACCATCGCGGCGGTAGGTGCTGCGCAGGCCGGCGAAGCTCACCGCGGTGGCCGACACCAGCTGCCGCGGGATGCCGTCCAGCTGCAGGCGGTCGAAATCGGAGCGGATCGTCCAGCGGTCCACCTGCACCGGACTGCGGTAGTCGGCGCCTTCCAGCGCGCGGGCGCGGGTGTACTGGAACACCACCGAGGCGGTCTGCTCGGCCGCGTAGTTGTAATAGTCGCGCACCTGGGTGAGCCGGTCCTCCAGCGCGCGTTCGGCCGGCGTCCGCCCGCTGAAGAACAGGTAGGCGTAGGAATAGCGCGCGGTCTCCAGCCAGGCGTCGAGCGCGGCATCCGACAGCGGCGGCGTCTCGCCCACCTTGGCCTTGGGCGTCAGCGCCAGCGCCTGCTGCATCCACAGTTCCGCCAGCGTGGAAAGCCGCTGCTCGGTCTGCAGCCCGTCGATGCTGGCCACCGTCTGCCGGCAGGCGGGCAGGTCCTTGGCGCACTGCGCCGCGGTCAGGCCGATGACACTCAACGACTCCTGCGACAGCGCGCTCAGGCGGCCGCTGTTGAGGATGTCGTCGCGCTTGAGCATCGCGTAGTCGGCCGGGGTGACCTGCTTGATCTTCACCATCGCGCAGCCGCTGGACAGCAGCAGCGTGGCGGCGAGCAGCGGAACCAGCCAGCGGCGCAGGTGTACCTGTAGTCCCTGTCTCATGGAGCGCCTCCTTCGGGAATGCCCGGGACGCCTTCGCGGATCCGCCGGGAAAAATCGGCCGTGTCGCCCGCCTCGCGGGCACGCAGGGTGATGCGGCCGCGTTCGCGCAGCTCCGCGTAGGGCACGCCCGGGGCGAGCCCGCCCACGTCGGCGGCATACTCGGCCAGGTAACCGGAAAGCAGCAGCCGATGGTCCAGCGGCAGCGTCGGCACGATGCGGTGCATCAGTTCGTAGACGATGGTGGTGCAGTTGCTGGTCAGCGTGTTGTAGAACGCCGGCGCGCGCTCCAGGGCCTGCGCCTGCGCGACGTAGTAGCGCAGCAGCTGTCGCATCTCCTCCTGGTCCAGACCGTGCAGCCGGTAGAGATAGACATCCTCGCCACGCACGCTGGTGCGCACCTGCACGATGTCGCGCTCGTCGGCGGCCACCAGCACCGCCTCGAACCTGCGGAAGAAACCGCCCAGCGCCGAAAACGATTCGCCGCGCTCCTTGCGGATCTCCAGCGAGAACACCAGCTGCCGGCCATCGGCGAAACCGAAGGAGACCAGGGTGTGCGCGATCGCCGGCCCCATCCAGTAGGACAGGAGCAGGTCCACCGAACGCACCTGCGACAGGTCGTATTCGCGCCGCTCCCAGCGCACGTCGTAGTCGTCCTCGCCGCGCCAGTGGAAATCGCGCACGTTGTCCAGCAGCAGGCGGTCGCCGTCGATGCGGGCATGCAGCGGCTGGGCGACGTCGTCGGCCCATTGCCGGTCCTGCCGCGGCTGGATCGTTGCCCACCAGCCGAGCAGCAGGACGAAACCCGCAGCGAACACGGCGAGCGAATGCCAGCGCCGCCGGCGCGCGAAACTGGCGCGCAGCGCCCAGACGCAGGGGACACACCAGGCCAGGATCGCCACCACCCGGGCAACGGTATTGCCCGGGAACTGGAACCACAGCGCCAATCCGCCCCAGACGCCCATCGCCAGGCAGGCGAGCATCAGGACGGCGCCACCGATCCCGCGCAGCACCCGGCGCAGGGCGCCCTGCTCATCGGTGATCAAGCACGCCCCCGTTCCCTGCCCGCCGGCCCTGGCAGCGCCCGCAAGCCGCTGTTTCCATGCCGGTTCGTTGCACCGCCACCCGCCGCCATCGCCATCGCTCCATTCCGCTGTGCCCTTTCGGCGGCGCAACGATAGCGTGCGGCCCGACAAAAGCCGAGTGAAGCGCATGCGCATCGCACAGCATGCGCTTGCACACGGGCATGCGCGCTGGTGCCTCGATGGGGAACGGCGGCAAAAACCGCCGGAAGCGGTTCTGCCACCGCTCGCCGATGCCCGCGGGGTTTCCGCCATGAACGGCAGAAACAAAAAAACCGGCCATGGGGCCGGTTCTTTCTTCGCTTGGTGGGCGGTGCAGGGATCGAACCTGCGACCCTTGCCGTGTGAAGGCAATGCTCTACCGCTGAGCTAACCGCCCGTGTTGCGAGCCGCTCATTATAGGGGGAATCGCGAAGACGTCAACGGATGGATGCAATTTTCTGCAGCCCCTTCCGCTGGCCGCCGCGGGCATGCCGATCGCAGCCTCCCTGCGGGCGCTTTCCGGGGCTTTCCGGGGCCTCCCGGCGCACCCGGAACCCTTACATGGTGTGGGTCGGCTTGTCGGACGTGGCGGTGCCGGCCAGCAGCGTCTCGATCCGGCCGCGGATCGCCTCGCCGTCGGCGCCATCGGCCAGCTGCACGCCGATGCCGGCCTGGCGGTTGCCCTGCGCGCCCAGCGGCGTGACCCAGACCACCTTGCCGGCCACCGGCAGGCGCTCGCTGGAGTCGGGCAGGGTCAGCAGCAGGAACACCTCGTCGCCCAGGAAATAGCGCTTGGGCGTGGGCACGAACACGCCGCCGTTCTTCACGAACGGCATGTAGGCGCTGTACAGCGCGGCCTTGTCCTTGACCGCCAGGGAAAGGATGCCCTGGCGGGCGTTCGTCGCACTCATCGGATGTTCCCTCTGGATGGCACCTGGTTGGCCGCAGCCCAGCCCAGCAGCAGTTCCACCACGGCCAGGTCGGCGCGCACCGTGGTGCGCAGCAGGTCGCGCGTGCGGTTGGCGGCGTCGAACCAGGCGGCCAGCTTGTTCAATCGCTCCGGATCGGTCAAGCCATCCGTGGCCCGGCGCAGGGCCAGGTCGGCGGCGTGGCGCAGGCGCAGGTCGGCGTGTTCGTCGCCGCTCCAGCGCTGGGCCAGTTCCACCGCGCCGACGCGGCCGGCGGCGAGCCTGTCCAGTTCATCGGCCACCTGCCGGCGCAGCGCCATGCCCTCGCCCTGCAGCCAGCGGTCGGCCAGGCCGGGGTGGCCACGCGCGGCATCGAGCGCCTCGCGCGCCGCGCTTTCGCCATGCCCCTGGCGCTGCAGCCAGGCCAGCGCTTCCTCGCGCGGCGGCAGGCGGAACTCCAGCCGCTGGCAGCGGCTGCGGATGGTCTGCGGCAGGCGCGCCGGATCGGCGCTGACCAGCCACAGGTAACGGCCCGGCGCCGGTTCTTCCAGCGTCTTGAGCAACGCATTGCAGGCGGCACGGTTGATCGCATCGGCCGGATCGACGATCACCACCTGGGCCGCGCCGTACTGCGGCGTCAGCGCCAGCTTCTGCGAGATCTCGCGCACCTGCTCGATCACGATCTCGGTGCGCAGCTTGTCGCCGGTCTTGTTGGGGATGAAGGAGACCACCTGCAGGTCCGGATGGGTGCCGGCGGCGATCAGCTGGGCGTTGCGCTCGCGGCCCGCCGCGTCCATGCCGGTGCCCAGCACATGCCGGGCCAGCGCCATCGCCACGGCGCGCTTGCCCATGCCGGCCGGCCCGCACAACAGCAGACCATGGCCGAGGCGGCCGGCGTCCAGCGCCGCCACCGTCTGTTCGTAGGCGCGCTGCTGCCAGGGGGCGAAGCCATCGTTCACTGCTGCACCTCCGCGCCACGGTTCTCGCGCAGCTGGCGCAGGTAACGCGCGACGGCGGCGTTGTGCTCGGCATAGGTGGCGGAGAACACATGCGCGCCACTGCCATCGCCCACCGCGACGAAGTACAGCGCGTCGCCCGCGGCCGGCCGCGCCGCGGCAAGCAGCGCGTCCTTGCCGGGCATGGCGATCGGCGTGGGCGGCAGGCCGGCGCGCGTATAGGTGTTGTACGGCGTGTCGGTGGTCAGGTGGATCTTGCGGATGTTGCCGTCGTAGGCGCTGCCGATGCCGTAGATCACGGTCGGGTCGGTCTGCAGGCGCATGCCCAGCTTCAGCCGGCGCGCGAACACGCCGGCGATCTGCGGCCGCTCCGCGGCCAGGCCGGTTTCCTTCTCGACGATCGAGGCCAGCACCAGCAATTCGTACGGCGAGGCCAGCGGCAGGTCGTCGCTGCGCGCGGCCCAGGCCGCGGCAAGTTCCTTTTCCATCGCCGCGTGCGCGCGCCTGAGCACGTCGATGTCGCTGTCGCCGCGCTGGTAGACGTAGGTTTCCGGCAGGAAGCGGCCTTCCGGGTGCTGGTCGGGGAAACCGAGGCGGCGCATCAGTTCGGCATCGTCCAGCGCGTCGGTCTCGTGCAGCAGCGGCTCGGCGCGGCGCAGCGCGGCGCGCAGCTGGCGGATGTTCCAGCCTTCGACGAGGGTCACGCGGTGCTGCAGCACCTTGCCCTGGCGCATGCGCAGCAGCAGTTCGCGCGGGGTGAGCGTGTCGTCCAGCGCGTATTCGCCGACCTTGAGCTTGCCGGCAGCGTCGAGCTCGCGGGCCAGCAGCTGCCACTGGTAGTTGCTGCCTTCCTCGATGCCAGCCTGGCGCAGCTTGCCAAGCACCGCATTGAGGCCGTCGCCGCGGGCGACCACGACGCTCTGCTGGCTCGGCGTCAGCCGCACATCGGCGAACTGCACCTGCCGGTAGTAGAGCCAGCCGGCTACGCCGGCGGCGAGTCCCGCCACGACCAGCAGCAGCATCAGCACCACCAGAAGACAGCCGCGTTTGGCTCGCGCCATGGATTACCTCGAAGTCCGATCCTGCCGTGCAGGATACCGCGCACCGCCTCGCAGCCGCCAAAGGAGCGACAACAAAGGAACCGCAGGAAGCGGTTCCCGACACCGCCTGCCGATGGCCCGGAGGGTCCCCGCCGGGGACGGCGGGAACAAAGGGAACCGTCAGGAGCGGTTCCTGGCATCGCCTGGAGGTCGCCGCCAGCGAGGGCGGCAGCGGATCGATGCCTGCCCCGCTACAGCGCGCGCAGCAGGCCACGCGCCTTGGCGCGGGTCTCGTCCAGCTCCCTGGAGGCATCGGAGTCGACCACGATGCCGGCGCCGGTGCGGAAACGCACCGTGTCGCCCTGCACCTCGGCGGTGCGGATCAGGATGTTCAGGTCCATGTCGCCGTCGCGGTTGAGCCAGCCGAAGGCACCGGTGTAGGCGCCGCGCGCGGTCCGCTCCAGTTCGGCGATGATCTCCATGCAGCGCACCTTGGGACAGCCGGTGATGGTGCCGCCCGGAAACGTCGCCGCGATCACCTGCCCCGGCGTCACTTCCGGCCGCAGCCGCGCGCGCACGTTGCTGACGATGTGATGCACGTGGGCATAGCTTTCGACCGTCATCAGTTCGTCCACCTCGACGCTGCCCGGCACCGCGATGCGGCCCAGGTCGTTGCGCTCCAGGTCGATCAGCATCACGTGCTCGGCGCGCTCCTTGGGGTGGCCCACGAGTTCGCGGATGCGGGCGGCATCGTCGTCGCCCACGAAGCGCGGGCGCGTGCCGGCGATGGGCCGGGTCTGCACCACGTCGCCTTCCACCGAGACCAGCCGCTCGGGCGAGGAACTGACCACCGCGCGCCCGGCCGCATCGAACAGCCCGGCGAACGGCGCCGGGTTGGCCTGGCGCAGGCGCGCGTACAGCGCCGCCGGCGCCAGCGGCTGCTCGAAGCGGGCCTGCCAGCCGCGCGAGAGGTTGACCTGGAACACGTCGCCGGCATGCAGGTAATCGATGACGCGCCCCACGCCCTCGATGAAGCGCGCATCGGTGTCCTCGTCGATGGCCAGCGGCGGCTGCCATGCCGGCAACGCCGGCTGGTGGCGCAGCGCCTGCAGGTCCTCGTGGAGCTGCCCGGGCAGCGCGTCATGCCCTTCCTCGGCCACCGCCATGCAGCGCCCGCTCACGCGGTCGCGCAGCACGGCGGCCGGGCAGCGCAGGGCCAGCGCGGCGGGCAGGCCGTCGGCGCGGTGCGGCAGCCGCAGCACCGGTTCGATCTGTGCGGCCAGTTCGTAATCGAGCAGCAGCGCCCAGCCGCCACGGAACGGAACACCGGCATCGGCCGGTTCGCGCGCGGTGCGCATCGCCTGCCAGTCGCGGTCCAGCGCATCGAGGAAGCCGCCTTCGACCCGGCTGCCATCCTCGCGCCGCACCTGCCCATCGGCTTCCAGGCGCAGTTGCCCGCCATCGGCGACCAGCAGCAGATCCCAGCGTCCCTGGCGCCCCGCGGCGGTGGATTCAAGCAGCAGCGGATAACGCTGCGGAGCGAGCCGATGCAGCGCCAGCAGGTCGGTGTCGGCGTGCAGGGGGAAGAGGTGCATCGTCGCCCCAGGAGAGTCCAGGAGAGCCAGCCGTTCTCCCGGTGGGAGACAGTCCGGCAGGATTGCCGGGCTGCACGGCGAAGCCGCCCGGAGGGTGAGGCACAGGGATGTGCCGAATGCAGGTGCCCCGAAGGGGCGGATGAGGGCGCGAACGCGACCCGCGATGTTCGAACCGCCTGGACCGCGTTGTCCCTCACCCCAACCCCTCTCCCGCAGGGAGAGGGACCAACGGCATCAGACGCGCTTGAACACCAGCGTGCCGTTGGTGCCGCCGAAGCCGAAGCCGTTGGACATCACCACGTCGACCCTGGCCTGGCGCGCCTCGTTGGGCACGTAGTCCAGGTCGCAGCCTTCGCCCGGCTCGTCCAGGTTGATGGTCGGCGGGATCACGTCGTCGCGCAGCGCCAGCACCGAGAAGATGGCTTCCACGCCGCCGGCGGCGCCGAGCAGGTGGCCGGTCATCGACTTGGTGGAGCTGACCATCATCTTGTACGCGTGGTCGCCGAAGGCGGTCTTCATCGCCATGGTCTCGCCCAGGTCGCCCAGCGGCGTCGAGGTGCCGTGCGCGTTGAGGTAGCCCACCTGTTCCGGGGTGACGCCGGCGTCCTTCATGGCCGCGACCATGCAGCGCGCGGCACCTTCGCCGTTCTCGCTCGGCGCGGTCATGTGGTAGGCGTCGGAACTGGCGCCGAAGCCGGCCAGCTCGCAGTAGATCTTCGCGCCGCGCGCCTTGGCGTGCTCGTATTCCTCGAGGATCAGGATGCCGGCGCCGTCGCCCAGCACGAAGCCGTCGCGGTCCTTGTCCCACGGCCGCGAGGCGCGGGTCGGGTCGTCGTTGCGGGTGGACATGGCCTTCATCGCGCAGAAGCCGCCCACCGCGGTCGGCGAGGAGCCGCGCTCGGCGCCGCCGACCACCATCACGTCCGCGTCGCCGTACTGGATCATGCGCATGGCGGTGCCGATGGAGTGGTTGGAGGTGGCGCAGGCCGAGACCGCCGAGAACGACGGCCCCTTCAGGCCGGCGATGATGCTCAGCTGGCCCGGCAGCATGTTGATGATGGTCTTGGGCACGTAGAAGGGGGAGATCTTCTTGCCCTCGTGGAACTCGATGGTCTGTTCCTCGATGCCCAGCAGGCCGCCGATGCCGGCGCCGACGATGGCGCCGACGCGCTCGGCGTTGGCCTCGGTGATCTCCAGGCCCGAATCGTGCAGGGCCATGAACGAGGCGCCCAGGCCGTAATGGATGAACGGGTCCATCTTCTTGGCATCCTTGCCGCTGACCCGGTACTTGCCGAACTGTTCGTTGTCGGCGGTGATGTCGAAATCCTTGACCTCACCTGCGATCTTGGTGGTGAAGCGCTCCAGGTAGGCGTCGGCGATATGGGTCAGCGGACCGATGCCGGAGCGGCCTTCGATGATGCCCTGCCAGCTGCTGGCCAGATCATTGCCCAGGGGCGAGACCATGCCCAGGCCGGTAACGACGACGCGACGCTTCATTGCGGTTTCTCCTGACCCGATGCTCGATGCGGGTATGACGCGGGGGACGCTCTTGCAAAGGCCGCTTGCGGCCAGATTCCAGACTTGGTGGTCAGCCGCTGCCGCAGCTTACACGGGTCGGATGGGGCCGCTGCGGCCACACCCGAAGGGGTTGGACGCTGCGCGGCCAGCACCCCAATGGGGATGGGGCCGCTTGTCGCGGCCCCATGGGCTTGCCGTGCGCGGCGTGCGGCCAGGCCGCCGCCACGCATCGGCCGCCGGCCATCAGGCCTTGACGTGGGCCTTGATGTAATCGATGGCGGCCTGCACGGTGCTGATCTTCTCGGCTTCTTCGTCCGGGATCTCGCACTCGAACTCTTCTTCCAGCGCCATCACCAGTTCGACGGTGTCCAGCGAGTCAGCGCCCAGGTCATCGACGAACGATGCGCTGTTGGTGACTTCCTCTTCCTTGACGCCAAGCTGTTCGACGACGATTTTCTTGACGCGTTCTTCGATGGTGCTCATTGGATATCGCTCCAGATGGAGTAGTGGTTCAAAAGGCGCCATCGGAAGCGATGGCCGTGGGATAGTGTAGTGGAAAGCGCCGGAGCCATGCATTCTGGCAAAAAGCCACGGCGATCAACCACTTGGGCGCAGTCCCTGCGCCGCACGCTTACGGCATGTACATGCCGCCGTTCACGTGGAGGGTTTCGCCGGTGATGTAGCTGGCCGACGGGCCGGCCAGGAATGCCACCGCGCGGGCGATGTCCGCCGGCTCGCCGAGGCGGCCGAGGGCGATCTGGCCGAGCATCGCGGTCTTGGCGTCCTCGGGCAGGTCCTTGGTCATGTCGGTATCGATGAAGCCCGGCGCCACGACATTCACGGTCACGCCGCGGCTGCCGATCTCCTTGGCCAGCGACTTGGAGAAGGCGATGATGCCGGCCTTGGCCGCGGCGTAGTTGGCCTGGCCGGCATTGCCGGTCACGCCGATCACCGAGGCGATGTTGATGATGCGGCCCTTGCGCGCCTTCATCATGCCGCGCATCACCGCCTTGGAGGTGCGGTACACGCTGGTCAGGTTGGTGTCGAGGATGGCCTGCCAGTCCTCGTCCTTCATGCGCATCAGCAGGTTGTCGCGGGTGATGCCGGCGTTGTTGACCAGGATGCTGATGGCGCCAAATTCCTTGGCCACCGCGTCGATCAGCGCGTCGACCGCGCCCGGCTCGGTGACGTTCAGCGCGCGGCCGTGGCCGCCCTGCGCGGCCAGGCGCGCACCGATGGCGGCGGCGCCGGATTCGGTGGTGGCGGTGCCGATGACGGTCGCGCCCTGCGCGGCCAGTTCGTCGGCGATGGCCGCGCCGATGCCACGGCTGGCGCCGGTAACGAGCGCGATTTCACCCTGCAATGGCTTGCTCATGCGGTTTCCTCTTGGTGCGCCGCGCATCGCGGCTGCAGGTCGGGGCCGGGCGCGAATGCGCGCGCCGGCCGTATCGTAGGGGTCAGGCGGCCCACTCTTCCAGCGCGCCGGCGAAATCGGCCGGGGTGGCGAGCGAACGGCCGTCCAGGCTCTTGTCGATGCGCTTGACCAGGCCGGTCAGCACCTTGCCCGGGCCGCATTCGGCCACGCGGCTGGCGCCGCGCGCGGCCAGGGCCTGCACGCAGCCGGTCCACTGCACCGGCAGGTACAGCTGCCGCACCAGCGCGTCGCGGATGGCCTCCACGCCGTCATGCGCCTGCGCATCGACGTTCTGCACCACCGGCAGCGCCGGCTGGCGCCAGTCCAGCCCGGCCATGGCTTCGGCCAGCCGGTTGGCGGCCTCGCGCATCAGCGGGGTATGCGAGGGCACGCTCACGGCCAGCTTGACCGCCTTGCGCACGCCCTTCTCGGCCAGCAGCGCCAGCGCGCGGTCCACCGCCGCGGCGTCGCCGCCGATCACGATCTGGCCCGGGGAATTGAAATTGGCCGGCACCACCACCTGGCTGCCGCTGGCCTGCACGCAGACCTCCTGCACCAGCGCATCCTCGGCACCGAGCACGGCGGCCATGGCACCGACGCCGGCCGGCGCGGCCTCCTGCATCAGCTGGCCGCGCAGGCGCACCAGGTGCGCGCCGTCACGCAGCGACAGCGCGCCGGCGGCGACCAGCGCGGTGTACTCGCCCAGGCTGTGCCCGGCCAGCAGCGCCGGCCTGGCCCCGCCCTGCGCATTCCACAGCCGCCACACCGCGATGCCCGCGGCCAGCAGGGCCGGCTGGGTGTATTCGGTACGGTTGAGCTGCTCCTCCGGGCCGCCCTGCGACAGCGCCCACAGGTCGACGCCGGCGCCTTCCGAGGCTTCGGCGAAGGTATCGCGCACCTGCGGGTGCAGTTCTGCCAGTTCGGCGAGCATGCCCAGCGACTGGGAACCCTGGCCGGGGAATACGAAAGCGAGTCGGGAATCAGTCACGCGGTCATCTGCTGCATGAATCGAAGCGGCGCATCATAAGCGTGAATGCCCCCGCTCGTCTGTACTGGCGCGTATGCAGGCCGCTCCCGGCCGGCTCAGGTCAGCAGCGCCAGCAGGTCCAGCTCGCCGTCGGCCAGCCAGTCCAGCGACAGCACCGCCAGGGCGATGAAACCGAACGTGGTGGCCGCGTGCACGACCAGGATGGCGTGGGCCAGCGCGCGCCCCGACTTGCCGGCACGCCGCAGCACGCGGGCCAGGCGCTGCAGGCGGCCGGTCACCTCGTGCGCGTGCGCGACCACCGGCCGGTCCGCGGCCTCCATCGCGTCGGCCAGCATCGCCCGCAGCACCTGCGGGCGCTCCTCGTAGTACCGGGCCACGCCATAGCCGAACATCAGCCAGTCGCGGGCCTGCGCCTGGTCCAGGTCCATGACCTCCAGCGGGTCTTCCTCGAAGTCGATGAAGCCCACGCGCTGCCCGTCCCAGGTCATGTTGCGCGGCAGGGGCTGGCCGAAATACGCGCCACCCCGGTGCGCCTCGGCGATGGCCTCAATGGCGGCCGCCACGAGGCGGTCGCGCCCGGCCGCATCGGCCTCGCGCAGGCAGGTATTGAACGAGGCGCCGGTATGCTCGAGCACCAGCGCGGCCCTGCCCTCCCCGATCACGTCGGGAACATGGACGCCCTGCGCCTTGAGTTCGACCAGGCGCCGCGCCTCGATCTCGCGCGCCTGCGCGCCGCCACGGTGCGGCGGCGGCCGCAGTGCATCGAGCTGGAAACGGCGCGCAACGAAATTCAGCAGCCCGAGGGCCACTGCCCGGCTGCTCTCACCATAATGCTTGAGCCATGCGCGCTGCCCTTCGATGAGAATGGGTTCAGCCATGACGGTACCTCCCGGAAACGGCGGCCCCTGGCCGCGCCGGGAGCCTCATGCCCCCGGTCAATCCGGTCTATCAATAGCGCAGCAGCGCCGAACCCCAGGTGAAGCCGCCGCCGAAGGCTTCCAGCAGCAGCAGTTGGCCGCGCTCGACCTTGCCGGAGCGGATCGCATGATCCAGCGCCAGCGGCACCGAGCCCGCCGAGGTGTTGCCGTGCTTGTCCACCGTCACCACCACCTGGTCCATCGACATCTCCAGGCGCTTGGCCGTGGCTTCGATGATGCGCAGGTTGGCCTGGTGCGGGATCAGCCAGTCCAGGTCGGACTTGTCCAGGCCATTGGCCTGCAGGGTCTCGTCCACGACTGAATCCAGCGCCTTGACGGCGTACTTGAACACGTCGTTGCCCTTCATGGTCAGCTTGCCCGGCTTGTCCAGGCCGGTGGACACGCCGGCCGGGTGCCACAACAGCTCCTTCTTGCTGCCGTCGGCATGCAGATGGGTGCTGAGGATGCCGGTTTCCTCGTCGGCCTTGAGCACGACGGCGCCGGCGCCGTCGCCGAACAGCACGCAGGTGGTGCGGTCGTTCCAGTCGACGATGCGGGTCAGGGTTTCCGCACCGATCACCAGCACATGCCTGGCGTCGCCGCTGCGGATGAATTTGTCGGCCACGCTCAGGGCATACAGGAAGCCCGAACATGCCGCGTTGACGTCGAACGCCGCCGCGCCGGCCGCGCCGAGGCGCGCCTGGATCAGGCAGGCGGTGGACGGGAAGATCAGGTCCGGCGTGGTGGTGCCCACGACGATCATGTCCAGCTGCGACGGCTCGATGCCGGCCGCTTCCAGGGCACGCAGCGCGGCGTTGTAGCCCAGGTCGCCCGTGGTCTCGCCCTCGGCGGCGACGTGCCGCTCGCGGATGCCCGTTCGCGACTGGATCCACTCGTCACTGGTGTCGACGATCCTGGCCAGATCGTCATTGGTCAACACCTTCTCGGGCAAATGACTACCGGTGCCCGCGATCCTCGAGTAGATCCGCTTGCTCATGCTGGTTCCTGTTGCACGGGCCCGCGCTGCGGCGGCCCCGGAAGAAATCGGTGCGGGCCGCCACCTCGCGGTGGCGGCCCGACGCGGATCAATCTTCTTCGACGACCGAGGTCTTGGTCGTGATCACCTTCTTGCCGCGGTAGAAGCCGTCGGCGGTGATGTGGTGACGCAGATGCACTTCGCCGGTGGTCGGGTCGGTGGACAGCTGCTTGGCGCTCAGCGAGTCGTGCGAACGGCGCTGGCCGCGGCGGGACGGGGTAACACGGGATTTCTGCACAGCCATGGGATTGCTCCAAACTCGGTTCGTTCGTTTCGTCGTTGCAGTGCGCGGGATGCAGGCATCCGGCACTGGTTTTGCTTTCGCCGCAGCCGCCGACGACAACCGGCTGCTATTGTTTTTTCAGCGCCGCCAATGCCGCGAACGGATTGGCCTTGCCCAGTTCCTCGCTGGTTGCGGAGAAGTCGCGCTCGACCGCTTCGCTTCCCGGCGCCACCGGCACTACCGGCACCGCCATCACCAGCTCGTCCTCCACCAGGTCCAGCGGCCGCAGGCTGCCGTCTTCCGGCACCAGCAGCGCTTCGTAATCCGGCGGAAGCGCCTGTTCCTCTTCTTCGTCGCGGACCAGGCCCAGACGCTGCACCATGTTCACCGGCAGCAGGAAACGCTGCATGCTGCGCTGGCAGATCAACGGCAGCGCGGTATCGATGGTCAGTTCGACATAGGCGACCCACAGGACCTCGTCGCGGCCGAATTCCAGCGCATAGCTGCACTCTCCTTCGGCATCGGCGACCAGCCCCTGCAGGCGGCCCAGCGCGGACAACGGCACCCGGCCCTCGAAGCGCCTGCGCGCTGCGACCATCCGCCAGGCATCCAGCAATTCGGGCACGTTCGCGGACATAAGCTGCAGAATGTTAAGGACGAGCCAACCCGCTGTCAAATCCGCCCGGCCGGCCATTGCCATGGGGGCAGCGGCAACGCAGACTCGGCGCGGCTTCCACGCCGGTATTCTCGCATGCCCGCCCTGATCCTCGCCTCCACGTCCCGCTACCGGGCAGAACTGCTGTCCCGGCTGCGGCTGCCGTTCAGCTGCGCAGCCCCGGAGGTGGACGAAGCCCCGCTTTCCGGCGAATCGCCCTCCGCGCTGGCCGTACGGCTCGCACGGGCCAAGGCCATCGCCGTGGCCGCGCGCCACCCGGGCGCCTGGGCCATCGGCTCGGACCAGGTGGCCGAACTGGCGGGCGCGCCGCTCGGCAAGCCCGGCACCGGCGAAGCCGCCTGCGCGCAGCTGACCGCGATGTCGGGCCGCGAGGTGCTGTTCCATACCGCGGTCTGCGTGAGCGACGGCGAACGGCACCTGCAGGCGGCCGACCTGACCCGGGTCCGCTTCCGCACGCTGCGCGCGGATGAGATCGCGCGCTACGTCGACGCCGAACAACCGCTGGACTGCGCCGGCAGCTTCAAGTGCGAAGGCCTGGGCATCGCGCTGTTCGACGCCATCCACAACCAGGACCCGACCGCGCTGGTCGGGCTGCCGCTGATCGCGCTTTGCAGGCTGTTGCGGCAAGCGGGATTCACCCTGCCCTGAGATCGGCGCCGCTCAACGCTCCGGCACATCGAAAGGCTGCTCCTGCCACTCCTCGACACTGCCGTCGGTGCCATGCAGGCGCAGGCCCAGCCAGTGCCTGCCGGGGGACAGGCCCTCGACATCCACCTCCGCCCTGAACCCCACGCGGGGATGGTGCGGGTCGGTGGATATTTTCCAGAAGCCGGTGACATCGTAATCGAGGCCGTAATCCGCCTTGGCTGCCGGCTTTCCATCCACCAGTACATCGACCCCCACCAACCCCACACCGTCCTTGAACGCCCAGCCACGCACCTCGAAGGCACCCTTCAGGGCAGCGTCGGGCAATGGGGAATCCACCCACGCCATGGCGGGCGTGACACAGGGACCCGCCTGCTTTGCCGGCGGAAGGCGGAAGAGCAGAAAGCGCTGATAACCGTGATCGATGGACACCACTTTCGGAGGTGGCAACGGCCCGACGAGATCACAGATCTGATGGTACCGGTCAAGCAGTTCGCGATAGCGCTGGTCGCCGGGCGCGACAACCAGCAGCAGCGGCTCCGAGCGATTGCCGTCGCTGAGCAGCTTCCACAACGCCAGCTGCGCGGTCCGCCCATGCCTGTCGTTGAGGGAATGCGGCAGCACCAGGATGGACGCATCGCCGCGCTGGAAACCGAGCTCGGAGCCGATCTTGAAACTGCTCGCCAATACCCTCGTGTTGGCGGGCATCTCCTTCAGCTCTTCCTCTACCGCCTCGGCCAACGGCCTCCAGCCTGCGAAGTTGCGTGGATAGAACTTGCTGTCCGCCAGTTGCTCCCGCAAAGCCGGGGTCGCCGCCACCAGGTAATAGCCCAGCGCCAGGACCAGGCCGACGCCTGCCACTCCCCAGGCGGCCCTGCGCCAGAAGCGCCGCCAACGGTTGACCACCGAAGGCACGGCCACCAGCAACGCCAGATACCCGGGCAACGGCCAATGGAAACTGACGCGTTCGACGTCGGTGAAGAATCCAAGCAGGAAGATCGCCAGCGTGGAAACACCGCCAACAAGGGCGAAATAACGCCATTGCACCTTGTGCCCTCCCTCTACGGAGGGCCGCAGGCCTGCACTCCCTGCCTGCCACATCGCCAGACCCAGCAAGGGCGTGACCAGGAGCGGCTGGATCACAAGGAACCACAGGCCTGTCCAGTGGAAGGACCATGGATGGCGCTCGACGATCTGGAACCGCAGCCCGGCGTCCTGGTTGTCCAGATTCCATGACATCAAGGGCAGCCACGCCAGAATGCCAAGCGACAACGCCATCCATACCCGCGCATCGCGCAGCATCCTGCGCCCTTCCGGCAGCAGCAGCAGCGCGACGAAGCCGAAACCGATCACGCCGATGAACCGGTAATGGCTCAGGGCGCCGATCAACAGCCCCGCCGCAAGCAGCAAGGCCGCGCCGGCATCAACGCTGCGCAGCAGCCGGGCGCCCGCGTCCAGGCACAGCACGGCGGCGATGGCCATGGGGACATCCGGGACCGCCAGGATCCCGAGCGTCGCCGAAAGAGGCATCAGCAGCGTCAGCACACCCGCCTGCCAGCCGGCCCGTTCACCGAACCAGCGCGCGGAGATTCCCGCCACCATCCACGGCAACAGCGCACCAAGCAGCAGGAAGGGAAGGCGCAGGCCAAGCCGATGCCCTCCACCTATTTCCACCCCGAGCCGGGTCAGCCATGCAGTAAGGCCCGGCAGATCGGAATAGGCCGCCGCCAGATGCTGCCCTTCCTGCCAATAGAACGCTTCGTCCACGAACAAGGGCAGCCGCCAGGCGACGATCACCTTGAGGAACGTCACGACGACCCAGAGAAGCAGAAAAATCGTCCGCATGCGCTGTTCACCCTGCATTGCCACTTACACTCCCCCTGGATTCCCCATTTGCGAGACAACAGATGCCCTCGGCGCAGACAGGAATGCTACCCGAAGTAGCGTTGCGGTCCCTGCAGCAGGCGCAGGAACAGGTCAACGCGCTGCTGCTGGGCAAAACCGCCGAGGTGCGGCTGGCGTTCGTCGCGCTGCTGTCCGGCGGCCACCTGCTGATCGAGGACCTGCCCGGGCTGGGCAAGACCACGCTCGCCCATGCCATGGCTTCCACGCTGGGGCTGCAGTTCCAGCGCGTGCAGTTCACCTCCGACCTGCTGCCCGCCGATGTGCTGGGCATTTCCATCTACGAGGCGGAAAGCCGCGGTTTCCGTTTCCATCCGGGCCCGGTGTTCAGCAACGTGCTGCTGGCCGACGAAATCAACCGCGCGCCGCCACGCACGCAGAGCGCGCTGCTGGAAGCCATGGCCGAACAGCAGGTGACGCTGGACGGCACCACCCACGCGCTGCCCGATCCGTTCTTCGTGATCGCCACGCAGAACCCGGTGGACATGTCCGGCACCTTCCCGTTGCCGGATTCGCAGCTGGACCGCTTCCTGCTGCGGCTCACCCTCGGCTATCCGGACGCTGGCGCCGAACGCGCGCTGCTCGCCGGCGCCAGCCGCCGCGAACTGATCGCGCGCACGCTGCCGAGTTTGGCCGAGCAGGACATCCGCGACCTGCGCATGGCCGTCGAACAGGTGCATGCCAGCGACGCGCTGGTCGACTATGTGCAGCGCCTGCTCGCGCGCAGCCGCCAGCAGCCCGGCGTGCGCGTGGGCCTGTCGCCGCGCGCCGGCATCGCCCTGCTGCGCGCGGCCAAGGCGCATGCGCTGCTGGCCGGCAGGGAACACGTACTGCCGGAGGACGTGCAGGCGCTGTTCGTCGCCGTGGCCGGGCATCGGCTGGTCGCCGAGGCGGAGTCGTCCTCCGGGCCCGCGCTGGCCAGCATCATCCTGCTTGGCGTCCAGGTCGACTGACATGCGCGGCGGTCTGCGCACCCGCCTGCAGGCCCTGCAGTGGCTGGCGCGCCCGCGCCGGCCCGAACCGCTGCCGGTCAGGCTCGACCGTCATCGCATCTATGTCCTGCCCACCGGCTTCGGCCTGTTCCTCGCCGCGCTGCTGGCGGTGATGCTGGTGGGCGCGCTGAACTACAACAACAACCCGGCGCTGCTGCTGGCCCTGCTGCTCGCGGCCACGGCGCTGGCCAGCGCGCTGCAGGCGCATCTGCAGCTGGCCGGGCTGCGCGTGGATGCGGTATCGGCCGAACCGGTGGCGGCCGGCACGCCGCTGCGGCTGCGGCTGGCACTGGCCCGCGACGACCGCCGTCGGCGTCGCGGGCTGCAGGTGACCCGCGGCCCGGCCACGGCCAGCGCCGAGCTCGCCGATGCCGACCGCACGGAAGTGGACCTGTGGCTGCCCACCGTCCGCCGCGGCTGGCTCGACCTGCAGCGGATCCGCCTGTCCACCACCCAGCCGCTGGGCCTGGTGCGCGCCTGGAGCTGGGTCTGGCCGGCAGCGCCGGTGCTGGTCTATCCCGCCCCGGAACACCCTGCCCCGCCGCTGCCCGATACCGGCAGCACCTCGGCCCGCACCCGTCAGCATCCGCTCGGCGATGAACTGCAGCAGCTGCGCCCCTATCGGCACGGCGACGCCCGCCGCACCATCGCCTGGAAGCACTCCGCCCGCCGCGACACGCTACTGGTGCGCGAGTACGAACGCCCGACCGGCACCGAACTGCTGCTGGACTGGCAGGCCCTGGGCGCGCTGCCGCATGAGCGCCGCATCGCACGGCTGGCGCGCTGGGTGGACGATGCCGAGCGCGAGGGCCGCCGCTATCGCCTGCTGCTGCCCGGCCAGCCGGCCCTGGGCCCGGCCTCCGGCGACGCCCATCGCCACCAGTGCCTGCGTGCGCTGGCATTGATGCCCGACGCATGAAGCAACGAGGACAGCCGTTTTTCGCGCCAAAGCCTCCCGGAGGGTGGCACACGGAAATGCGCCCCGTGAAAGAACGGCAGGACAGCCTTTTTTCACGGCGAAACCGCCCCAAGGGCGGCGCACAGGGATGTGCGCCATGAACGCCGCCACACCGCTCCCACCCCTGAATCCAGCCGCGCGCGGCTGGGCGCTGCTGACCACCGCGCTGGCCCTGCTGCCGTTGCTGCTGCAGCTGCCGGGCATGCTGGCCGGGGTGTTCGCCGCCGCGGCGCTGCTGGTGGCGGCGCTGTCCTGGCGACGGCAGGTGCCCTTGCCGCTGCGCCTGCTGCTGGTGGCCATCATGCTGGTGGCGATCTACTGGCAGATGGGCGCCTCGCCGGGCCGCGACACCGGCTGCGCGCTGCTGGCGGCGATGCTGGCGATCAAGTCCAGCGAACTGCGCAGCTTGCGCGACGCACGCAGCCTGCTCGGCTTCGCCTTGTTCGCGCCATTTGCCGCCTTCCTGCTCGACCAGGGTCCCGGCACGCTGCTGCTGTCGCTGGCGGCGTTGGCCTGCGCCCTGCTCGGCCTGCAGCGCCTGGCCGACGCGGAGACCGGCACGGCGCCGCGGCCGGTCGCATTCCAGCTGCGGACGGTCGGCCGGCTGCTGGCGGTCGCGTTGCCGCTGGCACTGGCCGCCTTCTGGCTGCTGCCGCGGCTGCCGACGCCGCTGTGGGGCATCCCGCAGCGGGCCGTGGCGCAGCCGGGCCTGTCCGACACCATGGCACCCGGGCAGTGGCTGGACCTGATGGCCGACGACAGCCCGGCGCTGCGCGTGCAGTTCGCCGGCGCGGTGCCCGCGCCCGCACAACGCTACTGGCGCGGGCCGGTGCTCACCCGCTTCGACGGGCGCACCTGGACGCGGCTGGAAAGCCAGCGCCGCAGCGCGCCGCCGCCCCTCGCCACCGCGCCCGCACAGTGGGATTACCAGATCGAGTACGAACCCACCGAGCGGCGCGAACTGGTGACGCTGGACCTGCTGCTGGCCGCGCCGGACGAAACCCGCCTGGATGCCGACTACACCCTGGTGAGCGCGCGCCCGCTGACCGTGCTGACCCGCTGGCACCTGCGCTCCGCGCCACCGGCACGCTTCCAGCTGGACCTCCCGCCCGCCCTGCGCGAACAGGCGCTGCAGCTGCCCGCCGGCTTCAATCCACGCACGCTGGCACTGGCCCGGCAGTGGCGTCTTGAAGCCGGCACCGACGACGCGGCCATCGTCCGCCGCGCGATGCAGTGGATCGGCCGCGATTTCAGCTACACCCTGAGCACGCCGCTGCCCGGCCGGCACGGTGCCGACGAATTCCTGTTCGACTGGAAGGCCGGCTTCTGCGAGCACTTCAGTTCGGCCTTCGTGGTGCTGATGCGCGGCGCCGGCATTCCCGCGCGCGTGGTCACCGGCTATGCCGGCGGCACCCGCAACCGATATGGCGGCTACTGGCTGGTACGCCGCATGGACGCCCACGCCTGGGCCGAGGTCTGGCTGCCGCAGCGCGGCTGGACCCGCGTCGACCCGACCGCGGCGGTGGCGCCCGAACGCATCCGCGACACGCTGGAAGACCGCCTGGCGCGCGGCGATGCCGAAGGCGGCAACCTGGACCTGGGCACGCGCTGGCTGCAGCTGGCGCAGGCCGGCGACTGGCTGCGCCGCAACTGGAACGGCATGGTCCTGTCCTTCGACGCGCGGCGCCAGCAGCAGCTGCTGCGCCCCTTCGGCATCGAGCGCCTGGATCCTTCGCAACTGGTCGGGCTGCTCGCCGGCTTCGCGCTCGTCGCCATCGCCGCCATGGCCTGGCTGCTGGCGCGCGGCGAGCGCGAACGCGACCCGCTGCTGCGCGCCTGGCACCGGCTCGACCGCCGCTACGCCCGCCTCGGCCTGGGCCGGCAGGCGCACGAAACGGCGGGCGACTGGGCCGCCCGCGTGGAAGCCGCCCGGCCCGGCAGCGGCCTGGATGCACTCAGCCGGCGTTTCAGCGACGCGCGCTACGCTGGCGCCTCGTCGGACCTCGCTTCATTATTGCGTGACCTGCACAGGCACCGCCCTCAACCCGGAGTACGAACCGGAGCACGAACATGAAGACCCGCATCCTCCTTACCGTCGCCGCCAGCCTTGCCCTGGCCGCCTGTGCCACCGCTCCCAAGCCGCTGCAGGGGCAGTTCAGTACCGTGTCCCCGCGCGATACCGTCGCGCAGAAGCAGACCGGCACGCCGGTACGCTGGGGTGGCCGCATCATCGAGACCATCCCCGGCCAGGGCGAAACCTGCTTCCAGATGATCGCCCGCCCGCTCAACGGCAATGGCCGCCCGAGCACCACCTCCGCCGATGCCAGCGACGGCCGCTTCCTCGCCTGCCGCGCCGGTTTCTATGATCCGGCGGTGTTCGAGCCGGGCCGCGACGTGACCTTCATCGGCCGCGTCGAGGGCTACCAGACCACCAAGATCGGCGAATACGACTACCCGCTGCCGAAGATCGCCGCCGACGTGGTGTACCTGTGGCCGGTGCAGCGCGAGGTCGAAGTGGTGCCGGCCTACCCGTACGGCCCGTGGGGCCCGGGTTGGGGCCCCGGCTGGGGCTGGGGCTGGCGCGGCTGGTGGTGATCGGCCGGGCCGGGCCCACCTCTGTATCCAGGACAGACGCCGCCTTCGGGCGGCGTCTTTTTTGATCGACCACCGCCGCGCAGGTGGCCGCCGGCCGGGGCCCTGGATCAGTCCTGCGCGCGGATCGTCCAGTCGCCGTCCCGCGCGCCCGGCACCAGCACCCAGCCCGGCTTCAGCGACAGCGACCAGCCTTCCCCCTGCAGGCCGTCGGCGGACGCCACCGCGCCCGGGTACGGCACGGACAGGCGCGACCAGTCCGCCGAGAGCAGGCCGCCCTTCTGGACGTCCAGCACGCCCCAGGTCGCCGCCGCACGGAGGGTTGCGTACGCCGCGCCTTCCGGCGGCAACGGTGTCACCCGGTTCGGATCGAAGCTGAAACTGGCGCCATTCACCGGTGCGATGAGCACCGGCCCATCGACCAGCCGGGCGCGCAACGCCGCCGACACGGCAGCCTGCCTGACGGCCCGCGCGGCCTCCTCGGCCCGTATCCCCTCCATGCCGTAACGCGCTCCGCTCCGCGCGAAAGCCGCATCGCCGGAAGAAACGGTCAGGCCCAAGGCGGAGGCGAGCATCGCCGGCAAACCATCGTGCCGGTTCCAGGCCGTCCGCCAGCCCGGGGACGTACTGTCCAGCAGCACGCCGTACGCGGGGCCCGTGTAATAGGCGAAGGAACGGGCATAGGCGGCGACGCCATCGCCCTTGCGCAGGTGATCGGCCAGGTGCGCGGCCATGGCGGGGTCCTGCGACAGCAGCCGGCCGGTGTACTCGGCGATCCCTTCATGCCGCTCCATCGCATCTTCGGCCTGTTGCGCCTGCGGGAACCGCGCCTGCCGCCAGGCGCGGAAGACCAGCGCATCGTGGATGGCGCGCTGCCGTGTCTTCGGTTCCGTGGCGGCGACGGCCGCCGCCAGCGCGCGCAGTTCCAGGCGCAGCGATAGCCGCCCCTGCTCCGTTTCCAGCTGGTCCTGGTCGGCATGGGTCGCCGCCAGCCCGATCTGGCCCTGGATGCGATGCCAGGCCTCGTGCATCAGCAGGATGGAAAGCGCCGGCTCTGCCTGCGGCAGGGGCAACATCAGCATGGTCCAGGTGCGCCCGTTCCATTTCACCGCGGTGTTGGCGACCGGCACCGTGTCGGGCAGGCGCCCGTGGAAGAGCGCTCCGTCCCGTTCCAGGGAGGTTTCGAGCCCCTCCATGTTGGCCACGAAGCGCCGCGTCGCCGGGTCGGCCAGCAGGGTGGGACCGCACAGGTCCACGCCCCAGGCCTTCCCGGCATCGGCTTCGCACAGGGACTGCATGCGCTGGAATGCCGCCATGGCCGGGGCCGGCTCCAGTGGCGCCTGGGCCATCGCGCTGGCCGATGCGGCCAGCGACAGCGCAAGGTAGATACAACTGCGGACGAATTGCCGCATCTTGGCTCCTCCCATCGGATGGAGACGGGGTTCCGCGCCCGCTCAGGCCGCGCCGAAATGCCCCAGCGGCGCGCCGGCCAGCAGGTGCAGGTGGATGTGGAACACCGTCTGCCCGGCGTTCTCGCGGCAGTTCATCACGATGCGGTAGCCGTCCTGCGCGAAGCCTTCGCGACGCGCGTATTCGGCCGCGGCCAGCGCCAGCTTGCCGATCAGGTGCGCCTGCGCCGGCTGCACGTCATCCAGGGTCGGGATGACCTCGTGCTTCGGAATGAACAGGACATGCACCGGCGCCTGCGGCGCGATGTCCTTGAAGCCCAGCACGTCCTCGTCCTCGTAGACGATGGTGGCGGGAATCTCGCGGCGGATGATCTTGCCGAAAATCGTGTCGTTGCTCATGGCCTGCCTCGGCGGAATATCGCCAGCATTGTATGCAACGCCACCAAGGTAATGCCGGCCGGCGACCGCAGGAATGAGGATGCCTGTGGTTTTTTCAGCAATGCCGGCCGGCGGCCGGCGCTACGGGATTTCGCTGCGGCTGCCGAAGGCGTGCGAGAGCGTGCCGCGGTCCACGTATTCCAGCTCGCCACCCAGCGGCAGGCCCTGCGCCAGCCGGCTCGGCCGCACCTGGTGGCGGCGCGCCAGCTGCGCCAGATAGTGCGCGGTGGCCTCGCCCTCGACGGTGGAGTTGGTGGCGATGATCAGCTCGGCGACCTCGCCCTGCGCCAGCCGCGCTTCCAGCTGGTCCAGGCCGAGTTCGCGCGGGCCGATGCCGTCCAGCGGCGACAGCCGGCCCTGCAGCACGTAGTACAGGCCGCGGTAGCTGGTGGCGTGCTCGATGGCCAGGCGGTCGGCCGGCGATTCCACCACGCACAGTGTCTGCCGCTCGCGGCTGCTGCTCGCACACAGCGGGCAGACCTCGGTCTCGCTGAAATCGCGGCACTGCGCGCAGTGGCCGATCCGCTCGATCGCCTCGGCCAGCACCTGCGACAGGCGCAGGCCGCCGTCGCGCGCACGCTCGAGCACGTGGTAGGCCATGCGCTGGGCGCTCTTCTGGCCGACCCCGGGCAGCACCCGGAAGGCTTCGATCAGTTGTTCGAGGAGAGAAGACACGGAGAGTCGTGAGGGCCTGACGATGCCGGCTGTTTCCTTCTCCCACCGGGAGAAGGTGCCCCACAGGGGCGGATGAGGGGACGGGCGAAGCCCCTTGCGATCTAAAGGCGCCGAGGGCCTTGCCCTTGCCCTCTCCCTTCGCCCGAAGGGAGAGGGGCTCGATGGCTGGCGCCCACCGCCCTCAGAACGGCAGCTTCATGCCCGGCGGCAGCTTCATGCCGGCCGTGGCCGAGCCCATGCGGCTCTGCGATTCGGCGTCGATCTTGTTGGAGGCATCATTGAACGCCGCGGCGATCAGGTCCTCGACCATTTCCTGGTCGGACAGCACCGACGGGTCGATGCGCACCTTGCGGCACTCCTTGGTGCCGGTGAGGGTCACGCTGACCATGCCGCCGCCGGCGCTGCCGGTGACTTCCAGTTTGGCCAGTTCTTCCTGGGCCTTCTGCAGGTTTTCCTGCATCTTCTGGGCCTGTTGCATCAGTTGGGCGATGTTGCCGCGCATGGTTTCCTACTCTTCAAAGGGACGGATGGAATCGGGCACGACCCGGGCGCCCTGCGCGAGCAGGTGCTGCACCTGGGGGTCGGCCATGAAAACGGCCTCGGCCGCGTTCTGTCGTTCGCCGCGCTGGCGGTCGGCGCGCTCGTGCAGGGTTTCGGCTTCGGCGTTGCCGGTCTCGATCACGATCTTCGGCGCGCTGCCCAGCGCCTGCGCCAGGGTCTGCGCCAGCGCGCCCAGCGAACGTTCGGACTGCAGGTATTCGAAGCCCGGCAGCAGCGCCAGCCGCAGCACGCCGTTGCGGTAACCGACGAAGGCGGCATTGGCGGCCAGCTCGCGCGAGGGCCCGGACAGGCTGCTGGCGGCGACCAGGTCCAGCCACTGTTCGGCGGTTTCCAGCGCGCGCGGCGGATTGCCGGCCGGTGCCGCGGCAGGCGTCGGCGGCGCGATGGCGATGCCTTCGGCGCGGAACGGGGACGGCGGCGCCTGGCGCGGCGCGGCCGGCATGGCCTCCGCCGCGTCGTCGCGCGCCTGGGCGGCGGCGGTTTCCTCCATCCACGGCGGCAGGTCGTCGTCGTTGCGGGACGCTGCCGGCGGCGCGGCAGGCGCCGGTTCGGGCTGCGGCTCGCGCACGCGCAGCGGCTCGGGCGCGACGGTCATGGGGTTCGCTGGCGCCCGGGCTGCCGGGGCGGACGTCGTGGATGCCGCTTCCACCGCCGGGACCGGTGCCTGCTGCGCCGGCGCGGCTGCGACCGCAGCCGTTGATGCGCCCGGTGCGGCGCCGCTTGCCGAGGACACCGCGCCCTCCGGCCCGGCGCCTTCCGGTACCGCCGGCACCGCGCCGGCCGGGCGGAACGCCAGCATGCGCAGCACGGTCATCTCGAAACCGGCGCGCGGGCTCGGCGCCAGATGCAGGTCGCGACGCCCGCCGAGCGCCATCTGGTACCAGAGCTGCACCACTTCCGGGCGCAGCCGCGCGGCGAACGCCGCCGCGTCGACGCCGTCGCCGGGCACCGTGGCGCCCGGCACCAGCTGCTGCACCTGGATGCGGTGCAGGGCCTCGGCCAGCGCGTCGAGCACGCCGCTCCAGTCCGGCGAGAAATCGGCCAGGGTGGCCACGACCTGCAGCAGCCGCGCGCCGTCGCCGGCCGCCAGCGCGTCGAGCATGGCCGCCACCTGGGTGCGGTCGACGGTGCCGAGCATGGCCCGCACCACGTCGTCGCGCAGCGCGCCGCCGGCGTAGGCGATGGCCTGGTCCAGCAGCGACAGACCGTCGCGCAGCGAGCCATCGGCGCCGCGCGCCAGCTGCACGATCGCGCCGTCGTCGAACTCGATCTGCTCGGCGCCGAGGATGCGCGTCATCTGCCCGCGGATCTGCTCCTCGTCCAGCCGCTTGAGGTTGAACTGCAGGCAGCGCGACAGCACGGTGACCGGCAGCTTCTGCGGGTCGGTGGTGGCCAGCAGGAACTTCACGTGCTCCGGCGGCTCCTCCAGCGTCTTCAGCAGCGCGTTGAACGCCGCCTTGGACAGCATGTGCACTTCGTCGATCAGGTAGACCTTGTACTTGCCGCGCGAGGGCATGTACTGCGCGTTCTCGATCACCTCGCGCACGTCGTCCACGCCGGTGTTGGAGGCGGCGTCGATCTCCAGCAGGTCGATGTAGCGGCCGCTGTCGATGTCCAGGCAGGCCGGGCACTGGCCGCAGGGGTCGGCGCTGGTGCCGTGCTCGCAGTTCAGCGACTTGGCGAAGATGCGGGCGATGGTGGTCTTGCCGACACCGCGGGTACCGGTGAACAGGAAGGCATGGTGGACGCGACCGCTGTCCAGCGCATTGCTCAGCGCGCGGACCACGTGTTCCTGGCCCACCAGCTCGGCGAAACGCTTCGGGCGCCACTTGCGGGCGAGGACGAGATAGGACATCAGGCAACCGTCTTCATCTGAGCCGCCATTGTGCCACGCCCCTGCCGCGCCCGCCCCACGCCGGCCGCTCGATATCCGGGCAGCGATGCGTCCCATGAACGGATGCGGCAGGTGACGGACCCACCCGCCGGCGGCTTGCCCCCCACTCCACCGGGAACGGCCGGAATCATGCGGGCACAGGCGACGGGCCAGTGTACGGGCGGCCTGGGCGAAGCCGACCATGGTGCACATCGATGGCGCCGCCCAGCAGAACGCGGCCGGGGCGGAAGAAGTCGCCGCGTCGGCACGCTCGCTGCAGCAGCCGACCGGCGCGGAAGGTGGCGGTATTCCGCCTGCATCCACGCACCGGCACCGCGCCCGGTGCCGTTCCGCACCTGCGTGGACAGGTTTGACTTGTGGCCGCCGCGCCGGCCCTATAGAATCTGCGCCCCTGCAGCGCCTTCGGGTGGCGGCAGGTCCCGGAGAGGTGTCCGAGTGGTTGAAGGAGCACGCCTGGAAAGTGTGTAAGCGTCTAAACCGCGCTTCGGGGGTTCGAATCCCCCTCTCTCCGCCAGATTCATGTCCGGTTCGTCCGGAACATCGAAAACCGGGCCGCGCGTTGCGCGGCCCGCGTCTATGGTGGCCCCGTCGGCCCCTCGCGACGCTAGGTCGAAAATCCCGCCAGGGCCGGAAGGCAGCAACGGTATCGATCGACGCGGGCGCCGAGGTCAGCCGGCGGGGCCGCCACCTTTTTGGGCCCCCGCGCACCGTTGCATGCACTGCCTGCATGCGTGGCCGCGTGGTGAACGTCCGCACCACGCCGCAATAGCCCCTCGTGAATGCGGCCAGCCAATGCCGGCACTGCAGGCGGCGATTCAGCCCGTAAACGGTACCGCCCGCGGCGCGGTCGGTTCGGCCAGCGCCACGCTCTCGCCCGGGTCGGCCACGCGGTGGCCACGCGCGCGCAGCGCCTGCCCGTCGGCCGCGCTGGCGTAGTGGTACAGCACCATGCGCGCCTGCAGCTCGGCCGGGTATTCGCGCTCCAGATCGTCCACGCCGGTATGCGACGGGTTGCCATGCAGGCCGCAGTCGTGGGCCACCAGCTCGCCGTCGTCCGCATGGCGCGCCAGCATCTCCGGGATCGGCCGGGTATCGCCGCTCCATACCAGCGCGCCCTGCAGGCGCAGGCCCCAGGCCGTTTCCGGCCAGTGGTGGCGCACCGGGAAGACTTCCAGGCGCACGCCGTCGTGCCAGAACGCCTCGCCGACCACGATCAGCTGGAACGCATCCCAGAAATTGGCGCCGCCCTCGGCCAGCACGTTCGGGTAATCGCCGACGCGCCGGTGCAGCAGCGGCACCACCGGCGCCGGCACGTACAGCCGCACCCGCCCACGCCGCCGCGGATTGAAATACGCATCGACGAACAGGCGCTCGAAACCGGCCACATGGTCCAGGTGCACGTGGGTGACGAACAAGGCGTCCGGCATCGCCCCGTAGCGGGCCTGGTAGGCGGTCAAGCCTTCGCCGCCGCAGTCGATGGTCAGCCACGGCTGGCCGTCGCGCTCGATCACCGCCATCGGCGAACCGAGTTCGACCGCCGAGGCGTTGCCGACGCCGAGGAAGCGCAGGGACCACGCCATCACACGCCCCGGTTCCAGGCCAGGTCGTAGGCGCGGCGCAGGCGCGCGAAATCCTTCTCCACGTCCTCGCGGCTGCGCTCGCCACGCAGCTTGAGCAGCGAACGCAGCAGGCGCCTGAGGTTGCGCTCGCGCCAGCGCGTGGCGGGAATGCGCAGCACGCCGCGGTCGAAATCGATCAGCCAGCCATGGCCGCCGGCGTCGAACAGGATGTTGTGCGCGTTGAGGTCGGCATGGTCCAGGCCGGCGCGGTGGAAGCGCGCGATCAGGCGCCCGGCCTCCTCCCACGGCGCGCCGCGCCCGGCCACCAGCGCGCGGTCGGCCAGCGAGCGCACGCCGTCCAGCCGTTCCAGCAGGATCGCCGCGCGGTAGGTCGCGCCCTGGCGCATGTAGAACGCCGCCAGCGGCCGCGGCACCGGCAGTTTCAGCGCGATCAGCTTCCGCATCAGCCGGAACTCGGCGAAGCTGCGGGTGCGGTCGGCGCCCTGCCACAGGTAACGGTCGCGGCTGAGCTTGGCGGCGACGCCACCGCGCAGGTAATGGCGCAGCACGCAGTGCCCGAACGGCGCGTCCACGAACCACGCCCCGCCACGCCCGCCCTCGCCCACCGGACGCGCCCTGCCGCCCCAGTGCGCAGGCGAAAACAAGGCGGTTTCGGCTTGCCGCAGATGTTGGCGGTCGAACAGAATGGCGCCATAGCCGCGGCCTTCGCGGCAAGGCGTCAGCGCTTCAGTGGCGTCGAAAGCGACCATTCACCGCGAGTCTAACAACACCATGCCTCCAGCGTCCTCCCCATTGTGCCTCCTGCGCCTGTCCGCGCTCGGGGATGTGACCCACGTGGTCCCGCTGGTGCGCACGCTGCAGCAGGGCCGTCCGGGCATCGAACTGCACTGGGTGATCGACAAGGCCGGCCATCGCCTGCTGGAAGGCCTGCCCGGCGTGGTGTTCCATGTCTACGACAAGAAGTCCGGCCTGGCCGGCATGCGCGCGCTGCGCCGCGAACTGCCCGCCGCGGGTTTCGCCGCGCTGCTGCAGATGCAGGTCGCCTTGCGCGCCAACGTGCTGTCGGCCTTCATCCCCGCCCGGCGCCGCATCGGCTACGACCGTTCCCGCTCCAGGGACCTGCACGGGCTGTTCATCGACGAACGCATTCCCGACCGCCCCGGCATCCATGTGCTCGATGCGATCGGCAGCTTCTGCGAGCCGCTGGGCATGAAGCAGACCACGGTGAGCTGGGACCTGGCCACGCCGGCCGACGCCCACGACTGGGCGCGCGCGCAGTGGGATGACGATGGCCGGCCGGTGCTGATGATCTCGCCCTGCTCCAGCCACGAGCGCCGCAACTGGTACGCCGACCGCTACGCGGCGGTCGCCGACCATGCCGCCGCGCGCGGCTGGCGGGTGGTGCTGTGCGGTGGCCGCAGCGAGCTGGAACGCCGCACCGCCGACGCGATCCTGGCGGCGATGCGCGCGCCGGCGCTGGACCTGGTGGGCAGGGACACGCTCAAGCAGCTGCCTGCCCTGCTGGCACGCGCCAACCTGCTGATGACGCCCGATTCGGGCCCGATGCACATCGCCAATGCGGTCGGCACCAAGGTGCTGGGCCTGCACGCGGCCAGCAACCCGGCGCGCAGCGGCCCGTACTCGGACCGCCGCTACTGCGTGGACCGCTACGACGACGCGGCCCGCCGCTTCCTGCGCAGGCCCGCGGCCGAACTGAAATGGGGTACGAAGATCGAGTTCGACGGGGTGATGGAGCTGGTCAGCGTGGACGACGGCATCGCCGCGTTCGAGCGCTACGTGGCCGATCACCGCGGCTGAAACACCTGCAACGCAGGCCGGAGCGCCCTCTGGTGCGCTCCTGGCACATCCCGCCCCCCCTGCCGATGGACGCCGGCTCAGCGCGCGCGGTAGTCCGCGTAGGACTTCTCTTCCACGTAGCCCGAGCCCAGGGCCAGGTTGATCGCCTTCTTGATCCGCGCCCGCTCGTCGTTCTCGAAGTACACGCTGCGCGCCAGTTCGACGAACTCCGCATCGAAGGCCTGCGCCCTGTCCTTGAGGCGGATGTCGTCCTCGATGTCCCACAGCCGCTCGTTCACCGCCTTCAGCGCCACGCGCAGGTCGTCGATCTCCCGCGTCGCGGCCGGATGCGCGTTCCAGGTGCGCTCCAGCGCCGCCAGTTCGTTGCGCACGTTCGCCAGCTTGGCCGGATCGCTCATGCGCTCGGACTTGATCTGCAGGATCGAGATCTTGTCGAGCAGCTCGCCGAAGGAAACGGGCACCAGGATTTCGGACATGACGGACACCAGGGGGAACGAAGCGGGCAGTGTAGCGGCCGGGGTGGATGGCCGGCACCGGCGCGCGCGGCGCCACCCGGGCCCGGAAACGAAAACGGCCCCGTCGGGGGCCGTTTCCAGATCTGGCGGGAAGGGGGGGATGTAGTTGAGTCCACCCCAACCCCTTGAAGGCGCCGGCATTCACAAACCGGGATTGTGCCCTGTTTTGTGCCCAGCGCAGTTTAGTCGATCAGCCGGTTGGGCGGCTAGCCTGCGGAAGCGCTCCTTGGCCGCCTTGCGGCGGCATGCCAGTGGCAGAATCGGGCTTCCAAGCCAACTCCCCCGGGGCCCCATGGAGAAAGAGGAAATCGAGCGTCGTTTCGCCGCTCTGGAAGTGCGCACGGCCGAGTTGGAGGCTGAGAACGAAGCGCTCACCGTTGGCTCTCCGAGCCCGGGATTACTGGGGAGAGTCGAAACACTTGTCGAGCAACTATCCAGTGATATCCCCCCTGGTCCAGCACGGGAGGGTTTGCAGGCTCGCCAGCAAAAGTTGCTCAGCAAAGTCCGGACCACGATCGCGGCTATCCAAGCAGAGCAACAGATCGCCCACTATGCAGAGAAAGCAGCCTTCATAGAGAACGCTGCCTCCAAGCAGGCGGAAGCAGATCGCGAACGTGCCCAGCAGCAAGAAGAAGATGACAGGGAGAACTCGCCCGGGATGAGGCCCTGAAGCCGCAACCAGTAGCAGCGAGTTGGTGCAAGCGCGCGACGCGCGGCCGATCTGCTTGCCGGAAGCAGTAAAAGCGCTGCGGGTTGGCCTTTTCTCTGCAATAAGCTTTTCGGAAAGCTCCCCTGCTTTGAGAGACATGCCCTTGACGCGCACGCTTGGGGTCAAAAGTGACTTCTGGCCTTGAGCCGATAGCACGAGATGGATACGTTCGTGCTTCGGGATGAAAAGTAGGCCTCAACTGCACTTTCCATCGCGCCTCAAACCCGACGGAGTCCAAGCAACGCCATGAAAGCAAAGAACATCGCCGTGTTCCTGGCCGTGCTGTGGTCAATCCTGCCCGCGATGGCGTGGGGCGCCGAGCCGCAGACGTCCGCCGATATCGCAGAGTTCAGCCGATGGCTGGCGCAACGCCAGCAGGACAGTGGCGTGGTCGGCGTGTCAGCCGCGTTGGTCGTGGACGGAAAGGTGGTGTGGAAACAGGGGTTCGGCTATGCGGACAAGAACGCCGGCATCGCCATGACCCCCAGCACCCAGGTCGGTATCGGCTCGGTGACCAAGACGTTCACCGCGTTGGCGGCCATGCAGTTGCAGGAGCAAGGCCTGGTCGATATCGACCAGCCGTTGTCCCGCTACTTGCCTGAGTTCCGCATCCGCACGCATGGCGAAGACCGCGACCAGGTCACGCTCAGACGCTTGATCACCCACAGCTCTGGCGTGCCGACCGATGTCTTCCGCGACATGCAGAGCGATCAGGCCCGCTACACCGATGTGGTGACGCTGCTCAACCGGACCGCACTGGCGCATTCGCCGGGCACGGTGGGCCTGTATTCCAACGCCGGCTACAACCTGCTGGGGCATGCGCTGGCTAAGGCCAGCGGGGTCGATTACCCGGATTACCTGAAACAGCGGATCTTCGCGCCATTGGGCATGAAGAACACCGGATTCTCCGGCGACCCGCATGCGGCCGGCCGGAGCAAGGCCTACGGGCCGGACGGCGCCGAGGCGGCGGTCTTCGAACTGCGCGACATCGCCTCCGGCGGCATCTACTCCACGGCGGAAGACCTGGCCGCCTACGCGGCGGCCTTGATGGACGCGTATCACGGCGAGCCGTCCCCTCTGGTCAAAGAGGCCACGATCCGGTCGATGTTCACCCTGCGGACCGATATCCCGATCGATACCAACAAGAAGGGACTGGGGTGGTTCCTGTTCCGCAACGACGGCCGCTTCGCCGCCTACCATGCCGGCAGCACGTTCTACTCCAATGCCGCGGTGCTACTGATCCCGGAACAGAAGACGGCCGCGGTCATCCTGGCCAACACCGTGGGTAGCGATGCGGTCTGCGAGCAATTCGCGTTCCGCTGGCTGGAAACCCATGGCCTTTCGGTGAAGGATATCGTCCCCGAACCCGCGCCACTGCCTGTATCTTCCGATACTCCCCGTTCGCAGCATGCGGGTTACTACGCGCAGAAGAACGGCTACGCGAAGGTGGAGGAAACCGAAGCGGGCCTGTCCATCCGGCGCGACGCGGAAACCTACCCGGCGACCGAGACATCGCCTGGCGTGTTCGCCGTGCAGGCCGCCGGCGAGGCGGACGGCGATCTCTACTACTTCCGCGATATCGGGCCGTATCACGTGCTGTTCTGGCGCCGAGGGCAGCGTGAGCGGCAGCTGGGCTACCGCATCGCGAGCGAAGCGCTCGGTTCCGTGTGGAAGCAGCGGCTGGGCCGCTACCGGCCGTTCGGCTACACGATGCCGGGGTTCGAGAAGATCGCCGAGGCCGAGGTGCGTCTGCAGGACGATGGCTTGCCAGTGCTGCGGGTCAGCTACAACACCGGCACATTCACCTATCCGATGGTGCCGGTCGCCGCAGACGAGGCGCGGACCGGCGGGCTGGGCCCGAGCATGACGGGCGATGCGGTGTCCTTCAGCACAGATGCGGGGAGCGAGGTGATGACCTATCTGGGATTGACCTTTCGAAAGGACTGAAACGTGGACCGAAAAACGGGCGAGCGCGCTGTCAAGCCATCGCCACTAACGCGCCAAGCTACCGCGCATTTTTCCGGTCTTTTTCCCTTGGCGCGCGGCATGGGCCGCCTTGCGCTTCTTCTTCATGGTCCGGCGTAGGCTTTTGCCGCGCCCCGCCCCATCGCGCCTCGCGAAGATCGGCGGGGACGCGCATGCGGAAGACGTAAAGGCCCGAAGCGCTGCGGGTGAGGCGCAATGAGGGAAACCCATCGGAGTTGTGCCCCGATTTGTGCCCTGCCCGCGAATTTCACGCCAACAAAAAACCCCTGTAAAAACAGGGGTTTATGTATGCTTGGCGGGAAGGGGGGGATTCGAACCCCCGATACGCTATTAACGTATGCCTGATTTCGAGTCAGGTACATTCAACCACTCTGCCACCTTCCCGGTGGTTCCCGGCGAACCGGGCTGCGAATGATACGAGGCCTTGGCAGCGCGGACAAGCTGTTTTTTTTGCGCCGCGCCGCCTTCCGCCCCCGTCCGCCCTTCCCCGATCGCGGCCCGGGCCGGCGTGGCGCCGGCCCTTGCCGTGCACCGGTGCGGACGCGATCATGAAAAACCTTTCCGCTGGAAACGGCCCCCTGCGGGCGCCCATGATCGAATTCGGACACCTCAGCCATGTCGGCCTGCGCCGGCAACTCAATGAGGACACCTATTACGGCGACGGCGAGCTGGGACTGTGGCTGGTCGCCGACGGCATGGGCGGCCATGCCTGCGGCGAAGTCGCCAGCGCGCTGGCGCGCGAGGCCATCGTGCGCGAGGTCCGCGCCGGCACCGCGCTGCCGCAGGCCATCCGCATCGCCGACGAGGAAATCATCCGCGCCTCGCGCCGGCGCAACGACAGCCTGCCGATGGGCACCACCGTGGTCGCCGCGCGCGTGCAGGGCAACCGTTTCGAGGTGGCCTGGGTCGGCGACAGCCGCGCCTACCTGTGGCGCGACGGCAAGCTGGCCCAGCTCAGCCAGGACCACAGCTATGTGCAGGAACTGATCGCCCAGGGCTCGCTGACCGCCGAGCAGGCCCGCGCCCATCCGCACCGCAACGTCGTCACCCAGGCCCTGGGCGTGACCGACCCGGCGCACCTCAACGTGGCCATCATGACCGGGGAACTGCGCCCGGGCATGCAGCTGTTGTTGTGCAGCGACGGGTTGACCGAGGAAGTGGATGACCGCAGCCTGGCGCAGACACTGGCGCAGGCCGACTGCAGCGCGCAGGAATGCGTGGATACGCTGGTGGCCGCGGCGCTGGACGGCGGCGGCTCGGACAACGTCACCGCCATCCTCGTACGCTGCCTTTGAAACCCCCGTCATGCCGCAACCCGCCTCGCAGGTGCCGGGCCTGCCCGGCATGACGCCGCCTGCCATGGGCATGCGGGTCGGCGCCGCCCCCTACGCGCTGACCGCTTCTTCCGCTTTCGCGCCGTCCCACCAGGCGTGGCCGGCCTTCTTGCGCAGGCGCTCCAGCCGCGCCTCGTGCGCCTGCAGTTCCGATGCCGTGGCCACCACCCGCGGGCGCGGCAGCAGGACCGCGGCGTCGAAGGCCTGCACCACGCCCGTGGCGCCGGCGGTCTCGGCCTCCGGCAGGCCGAAGCCGATTTCCTCCTGCCCCGAGGTCAGCGCGATGTAGACGTCGGCCAGGATCTGCGCGTCGAGCAGGCCGCCGTGCAGATGACGGTGCGAATTGTCCACGCCCAGCCGCTTGCACAGCGCATCCAGCGAGTTGCGCTGGCCGGGGAAACGCTCGCGCGCCATCGCCAGCGTGTCGGTCACCGTCACCCGTTCGGCGAGCGGCCCGCGGCCGGACAGCGCCATCTCGTTCTCGAGGAAGCCCATGTCGAACGCGGCGTTGTGGATGATCAGCTCGGCGCCATCCACGTAGGCCAGGAACTCGTCGACGATTTCCTCGAAGCGCGGCTTGTCGGCCAGGAACTCCAGGCTCAGGCCGGTCACCTCCTGCGCGCCGGCTTCGAACTCGCAGTCGGGCTTGAGGTAACGATGGAAGTTGTTGCCGCTGGGCCGGCGCTCGAGCAGTTCGACGCAGCCGATTTCGACCACGCGGTTGCCCTTCTTCCACTCCAGGCCGGTGGTTTCGGTATCAAGTACGATCTGGCGCATCGGCTTCCTCAGTGGCTTGCGGCGGTGTCGCGCACGCGGATTGCTGCATCGCGGGCCAGCTGGTCCACGCGCTCGTTGTCCGGGTCGCCATTGTGGCCCTTCACCCAGCGCCACTCGATCTGGTGACGCCCGGTGGCCGCATGCAGGCGCTCCCACAGGTCGCGGTTCTTCACCGGGTCGCCGCCGGCGGTCTTCCAGTTGCGCCGCACCCAGCCCGGCATCCACTCGGTGATGCCCTGGCGCACGTACTGCGAATCGGTCTGCAGCATGATCCGGCAGGGCTCGCTGAGCGCCTCCAGCCCGGCAATGGCCGCCATCAGTTCCATCCGGTTGTTGGTGGTATGGGCTTCGCCGCCGGACAGCTCGCGCTCATGCGCCTTGTAGCGCAGCAGCGCCGCCCATCCACCCGGCCCCGGGTTGCCGAGGCAGGCACCGTCGGTATGTATTTCAATCGATTTCATGTCGTTCCGTTGATGAAGCGTCAGGTCGCCACCGGCCCGCGCCAGCCCACGGGGCGGGCGGCTTCCGGGCCGATGAAGGCGGCCGCGCGCTTTTCGAATTCCAGCACGCAGACCGCGCGCAACGCCGGCAAGGCCTTGCCGCCGGCCTGCCCGGACTCGCTCCACAGCGGCCCGAAATGGCGCACCGAGCGGACCCGCAGCCCTTCCCGCTGCAGCCGCAGCTGGCAATGCATCGCCGAGGGTGGCCGCGCGCCCTGCCATTGCCAGCGCGCGCGATAGGGACTGTAGCGGTTGAGCAGGGTCATCCACAGCCGCCCGCCCGGCATCAGCACGCGCGCGCATTCGGACAGCAGCGGCTCCAGTTCGAGCGTGGCGGCATGCTGCAGGACGATGGCGTTGACCGCCTCCGAGGGCAGCGGCAGCGGCAGGGCGCAGCTCACATCCCCTGCCCATCCCCGCCCGTCAGCGGCCCGGTGCAGCCGCACCCCGCGTCCGCTGGGCGCTTCGTCGGGCAGCCAGGCCGCACAGGGCGCCAGCCACAGCCATGGCTGCGCGGGGAAACGCCGGACCTGGTCGAGCAGGTGGCGCTGCTCCGCGGCCCGCATCGCCTCCGCTCCAGCCTTCTCAAACCAGGCCGAGACTGCAGCTTGACGGGGGAACGGGGCGGCAGGCATGGTCCAATTCTATGCGACTGACCGCCCTGCCTGCATTCCAGGACAACTACATCTGGGCGCTGCAGGCGTCCGACGGGAGCGCCGTGTTCGTCGATCCGGGCCAGGCGCGGCCTGTACTGGAGGCGGCCGCGCAAGGCATGCGGCCGGCGGCGGTCCTGCTCACCCACCACCACGACGACCACATCGGCGGCGTGGCGGAACTGCGGGAACGCTGGCCCACCCTGCCAGTGTTCGCACCGGAAGATGAACGGATTCAACTGGAATGTGAAAGGGTCGGCGAAGGCGACCGGGTACAATCCGCCGGCTTCGATTTCACGGTGCTGTCCGTTCCCGGCCACACCCGGAGCCATATCGCCTTCCATGGCCACGGTCATCTGTTCTGTGGCGACACGTTGTTCAGCCTCGGCTGTGGACGCATGTTCGAAGGTACGCCCGCCCGGATGCTGGCCTCGCTGGAGCGGCTGGCGGCGCTGCCGGGGCAGACGCGGGTCTGCTGCGGGCACGAGTACACGCTGGGCAATGCCGTGTTCGCGCGGCATGTCGATCCCACCAACGCGGCATTGCACCGCCGCCAACAGGAAGCCATGGACATGCGCAGCCGTTCCCGCCCGACCGTTCCCTCGCTGTTGTCCAGCGAACTGGAATGCAACCCCTTCCTGCGCACGCATGCCGACCCGGTGCGCCAGGCCGTCGCCGCGCGGCTGGGCCGCGCGCCGGTGGACCAGGTGGAAGTGTTCGCCGAATTGCGGCGCTGGAAAGACGGTTTCCGCGCGTGAAGCGGCGTGGCCTGTCCCTGGCGCTGGGGCTGCTGCTCGGCGCCGGTGCCGGCGTCACCGCCGGCGCGCAGTCGCTGCCGGCCAGCGCCGGCCTGACCCAGAACATTGCCTCGCTTGCGGCCCTGCCGGCCGACCCGGCCGCGCTGCCGGCACCGCTCACCCGCAACGGCCACCAGATATTCACCAGCTTCCGCGAGGGGCTGGCGATGGCGCAGTGCGACGCGGACGCCACCAGCCCGCGCTGGCGCAAGCAGTTCGCGCATGCGCCATCGCGCCTGGGCAATGTCGAGGATGACGCCCTGCCGCTGTTCGGCTACGTGGTGGACGAACTGCGCGCCGAAGGCCTGCCCACCGAGTTCGCGCTGATCCCGTTCGTGGAAAGCGGCTACCGCCCGGGCGCGCGCAACGCCAGCGGCCCGGCCGGGCTGTGGCAGTTCATCGCCACCACCGCGCGCAACCACCGGGTACCGATGGAGAACGGCTACGACGGCCGGCTGTCGGCGGTGGATTCCACCCGGGCCGCGGTGCGCTACCTGAAAACGCTGTACGGCATGTTCGGTGGCGACTGGCAACTGGCGGTCATGGCCTACAACGCAGGCGAGTACCGCATCCTGCAGGCGCTGCGCCGCGCCGGCATGAACGCGCAGAACGCGCGCCCGGCCGAACTGCCCGGCCTGTCCCCCATCACCCATGCCTACGTCGAGAAGCTCCACGCCCTGGCCTGCGTGCTTGAACAGGCCGAGAAGGAACCGGACCTGATGGCGGCCCTCGACCGCCCGGTGCCGGTCCTGCGCGGGCATGCGCTGCCCGCGGGCACCACCCTGGCCGACTGGTCGGCCCGCAACGCGCTGGACCCGGCGCGCATCGCCCGGCTCAACCCGGCGGTCACCGGCAAGCGTGCCGGCATCCGGGTGCTGGCGCCGGCCCTGCCGGACACCGGCATCGACCCCGGAAGCCTGGCCATGGCAGCTTCCGGCAGCATGGCCGCCCTCCCCGCCCCCGCCGCGGTCGATGTCGCCACCACCACCGTGGCGGCCACGAGCAATGCCGGCAGCGGGCGCCGCCACACGGTCCGCAGCGGCGAATCGGCCTGGTCGATCGCGCGCCGTTACGGCATCCCGGTCAAGACCCTGCTTTCCCGCAACAACCTGGACGCCAAGGCTGTCCTCAGGCCCGGCATGGTGCTGCGCTTCGAAGAAAGCCGCTGAGGGGCCGCCCGGTTCGCCGGGCACCGGAAACGTCAAAGCCCGGCTGCGAGCCGGGCTTTGACGTCATGGAAGCCGGGGTTCCCTCGCGGGATCGCCCCGGCTCCACAGGGGCTCAGAGCTGGGATTCCTGCACCTGCACCTTGAAGCGCTTGCGCAGGCCTTCCACGAAGGCCTTGGCCGCCGCCGCGCCATCGATCTGGCTCAGCTGCTGCTTCAGCATCACCAGCTGCGGCTCCGGCACTTCCTTCAGGTCGCCCGGGGTGACCTTGGTGACCGCGAACACCGCATAGCGCCCGTCCTCCAATTCCACCTTGCCGTAGCTCGGCTTGCCTTCGGCCGGGGGCACCACGCTGAACACGGCGCGGTTGGCGGCGGCGGTCGGCATCGGCGCCGTGCGCGGCAGGCCCGGCATCGGCAGCAGCTGCAGCTTCTCGCTCTCGGCCAGCGCCTGCAGCGTCTGGCCACCCTGCAGCTTGGCCAGCAGTGCATCGGCGGCCTTCTTCGCCGCCTCCTCGGCACGGTGCGCATGCACCGCGGCGATCACCTTTTCGCGCGCCTGCGCCAGCGGGATGGCCTGCTCCGGCGTATGCGCGGTCACGCGGATCATCACGTTGTGGTTCGGGCCGAGCTCGATCGGGTCGCTGACGGTGCCGTCTTCCTTCAGCGCATCGGAGAAGGCCGCGCGCAGCACCGCCGGGTTGGCGGCGATGCCACTGGCAGTGGCGCGGGTGAACGGCCCCAGCGTCTGCACCGGCAGGTTCACTTCCCTGGCGGCCGATTCCAGCACGGTCGGGTTCTTGTAGACCAGGTCCACCAGGCGGCCGCTCAGGTCGTTGAACGCACGCTCGCTGTCGGCCTGCAGCTGCTCGGCGGCGAGCTGGTCGCGCACCTCCTCGAACGGACGGCCTTCGCCCCCCTTGACCTCGCGCAGCTTCAGCACGTGGTAGCCGAACTCGGTCTTCACCGGGCCGGCGATCTCGCCCGGCTGCATGGCGAACAGCGCGTCCTCGAACGGCTTCACCATGACGCCATGCTCGACCCAGCCCAGGTCGCCGCCTTCGGCCTTGGAGCCCGGGTCGTCCGAATTGGCCTTGGCCAGCGCGGCGAAATCGGCGCCCGGCTGCCTGGCGTCGGCCGCCAGCTTGGCCGCCTTGGCTTCGGCGGCCTTCTGCGAGGCGGCATCGCTGCCGGCGCTGATCAGGATGTGCGAGGCCAGGCGCTGTTCCGGCTTGACGAAGCGCGCCTTCTCTTCTTCATAGCGGCGGCGCAGGGCCGCTTCGTCCGCCGGCGCGGCCGCCGGCATGCGCGCCGCGTCCAGTTCGACGTATTCGATGGACACGCTTTCCGCCTGCATGAAATCGCGGGTATGGGCGTCATACCACTGCTTGATCTGCGCGTCGTCCACTGCCGAGGTATCGGCTTCCGGCGCCGGCAGCATCGCGAACTCCACGTCGCGCGTCTCGCCCAGCAGCTTCAGCAGCCGCTCGCTCTCGCCCTTGGTGGCGAAACCCGACTGCGCCAGCGCGGTGGGGATGATCGACTGCTGCAGGCTGGTGCGCACCACCTGGTCGAACATCGCCGGCGTGCGCGGCGGCTGGCTCTGCGCCAGCACCAGGCGGTATTGCTCCGCATCGAACTTGCCGTCGCGCTGGAACGCGGGGATGCTGGCGATGTAATTGCGCACCGCCTCGTCGCCGACCACGATATGCGCGTCTTCCGCGGCCAGGCGGACCACCTGCTCGTCGATCATCTGGTCGAGCACGGCCAGCTTGTTCTCGGTGGTCTCGAACTCGCGCGGGTCGAAGTTGTCGCCCTGCTGCTCGCGGGCCTCCATGCGCGCCTGCTCGAAGCGCGTGCGGAATTCCTCGACGCTGATCTCGTGGTGGTTCCACAGGAACGACATCGGCCACCACGACGGCGCCGAGCGCCACCACGACGGCGGTGCGGACACCTTGGCGACGTTCTGCGCGCCGACACCGCCGAGATAGCTGTTGTCGATCACGAACAGGAACGGAATCATCAGCAGCCCCAGGATCACGGTCACGATCCAGCCCGAGGTCTTGTCGCGGAGTTTCTGCAGCATGGGAAAAATCAAGGCCTGATTGGCGAGCCGGGCAGTGTAACCCGCTTCCCGCCCTACTCCCAACCGGCGCCCCTGCGCCGGCGGCGGCGGAAACTTCCCGCCATGCGGACGCCACCGGGCGTTTCCGGCCATACCCGGGCGCCGGGCAAAAAAAAGCCCCGGGCTTCTGGCCCGGGGCTTGGAATCAATGGCGGAGCGGACGGGACTCGAACCCGCGACCTCCGGCGTGACAGGCCAGCATTCTAACCAGCTGAACTACCGCTCCGCATATTGAAACCGTTGCCGGCCGACACCGCGACCGGTTGCCACTGCATGCAGTGGCGGGTGGAACTGGCGGAGCGGACGGGACTCGAACCCGCGACCTCCGGCGTGACAGGCCAGCATTCTAACCAGCTGAACTACCGCTCCGCGCTTGATTGGCTCGCCTTCCATCGCACTCCAGGAGAGTGGAGAGAAAGCAAGGCCCCCGATCGCTCAGGGGCCTTCTTGAAACTGGCGGAGCGGACGGGACTCGAACCCGCGACCTCCGGCGTGACAGGCCAGCATTCTAACCAGCTGAACTACCGCTCCACTTTCAATACTGCTCGACGGTGCTTTTACGTGGTGGGTGCTGAGGGTTTCGAACCCCCGACCCTCTCCTTGTAAGGGAGACGCTCTACCACTGAGCTAAGCACCCCCGGTGAGCCGCTTAGTTTACAGCGTCCTTCAGGGCTTTACCAGCCTTGAACGCAGGATTTTTCGAAGCGGCAATCTTGATGGTGTCGCCGGTCTTCGGGTTGCGGCCGGTGCGCTCGGCGCGCTCGCGGACCTGGAAGGTGCCGAAGCCGACCAGCGTCACGGCGTCGCCCTTCTTCAGCGCCTTGGTGATCTCGGCGACGACGGCATCGACCGCACGGCCGGCTTCGGCCTTGGAGAGGTCAGCAGCAGCGGCAACGCCATCGATCAATTCGGTCTTGTTCATTATGTAAAACTCCCTATGCGGCAACCCGCGGAATAGATTGGGTTGGTCGTCGCCATCACTGCAGCGGCGGCAACCGTAAGATCCTGCAAACACGTCGCCCGCTCATCGAGCGGGCGCGTGAGTCGCACTTTTATACCAGCGCCCCCCTACCCGCGCAAGCCGAAAAGCCAATAACGGCGCGGGTTTCAAGGGGTTTTGCGTTCATCATCAGTGCTTGACGCGCGCCGCCGGAGCTGCCTTCGCCCGCCCCCGCACCGCCACGCGCTGGCCGTTCTTCCTGGCCTTCTTCGGCGCCAGCGGCGCCTCCAGCGCGATGTCCAGCACCTCGTCGATCCACTTCACCGGAATGATGTCCAGGTCGCGGGTCACGTTGGCCGGGATGTCGGCCAGGTCCTTGCGGTTCTCCTCGGGGATGATCACCGTGCGGATGCCGCCACGCAGCGCGGCGAGCAGCTTCTCCTTCAGGCCGCCGATCGCGGTGACGCGGCCGCGCAGGGTGATCTCGCCGGTCATGGCGACATCGGCCTTCACCGGCACCCGGGTCAGCGTGGACACCAGCGAGGTGACCATGGCGATGCCGGCGCTGGGGCCGTCCTTCGGCGTGGCGCCGTCGGGCACGTGCAGGTGCACGTCGTGCTTCTGCAGGAAGTCCACGTCGATGCCCAGCGTCTGCGCGCGTGCGCGCACCACCGACAGCGCCGCCGTCGCCGACTCCTTCATCACGTTGCCCAGCTGGCCGGTCAGCGTCACCGCACCCTTGCCCGGGATCAGCGTCGACTCGATCTGCAGGAGGTCGCCGCCGACTTCGGTCCAGGCCAGGCCGGTGACCAGGCCGACCTCGTTTTCCTCCTCGGCACGGCCGAAGTCGAAGCGGCGCACGCCCAGGTACCTGTCCAGGTTGGCCGCGTCGACCACCACCCGCGCCTTGGGCTTCTTTGCATTCTTCTTTGCCGCCTTCTTCGCCGGCTGCGGGCCGGCAAGCGCGATCTCCTTGACCACCTTGCGGCAGATCTTGGCGATCTCGCGCTCAAGGTTGCGCACGCCGGACTCGCGCGTGTAGTAGCGCACGATGTCGCGGATGGCGCCCTCCTCGATGGCCAGCTCCTCCGGCTGCAGGCCATTGGCCTTGAGCTGCTTGGGCACCAGGTAGCGCGTGGCGATGTTGAGCTTCTCGTCCTCGGTGTAGCCGGGGATGCGGATCACCTCCATGCGGTCCAGCAGCGGCCCGGGGATGTTGAGCGAGTTCGAGGTCGCCACGAACATCACTTCGCTCAGGTCCAGGTCCACTTCCAGGTAATGGTCGTTGAACGCGTTGTTCTGCTCGGGATCGAGCACTTCCAGCAGCGCCGACGACGGATCGCCGCGGAAGTCCATGGACATCTTGTCGATCTCGTCGAGCACGAACAGCGGGTTCTTGCTGCCGACCTTGTTGAGGTTCTGCACGATGCGGCCCGGCATCGAGCCGACGTAGGTGCGGCGATGGCCGCGGATCTCGGCCTCGTCGCGCACCCCGCCCAGGCTCATGCGCACGAACTTGCGGTTGGTGGCCTTGGCGATGGACTGGCCCAGCGAGGTCTTGCCCACGCCCGGCGGCCCGACCAGGCACAGGATCGGCCCCTTCATCTGCTTCACCCGCGACTGCACGGCGAGGTATTCGAGGATGCGTTCCTTGACCTTGTCCAGGCCGTAATGGTCGGCATCGAGCGTGTCCTGGGCGACCTTCAGGTCCTTGCGCACCTTGGTGCGCTTCTTCCACGGCACACCCAGCAGCCACTCCAGGTAGTTGCGCACGACCGCGGCCTCGGCCGACATCGGCGACATCTGCTTGAGCTTGTTGAGTTCGTTCTTCGCCTTGGCCTCGACCGCCTTGGGCATGCCGGCCTCGGCGATCTTGCGGGCAAGCTCGTCCAGCTCGCCCGGCGCGTCATCCAGGTCGCCCAGTTCCTTCTGGATCGCCTTCATCTGCTCGTTGAGGTAGTACTCGCGCTGGCTCTTCTCCATCTGCGACTTGACCCGGCCGCGGATGCGCTTTTCCAGCTGCTGCACGTCGATCTCGCCATCGACCAGGCCGACCAGCATTTCCAGCCGGTCGCCGACCTGCAGCGTTTCCAGCAGCTTCTGCTTGTCGGCCAGGCGCACGCCGATGTGGGCGGCGATGGTATCGGCCAGCCGCGACGGCTCCTCGATGCCATTGAGGGTCTGCAGCAGTTCCGGCGGCAGCTTGCGGTTGGTCTTGACGTACTGCTCGAACAGCGACATCAGCGAGCGCGCGATCGCCTCGATCTCGCGCGGCTCGCGCGACTCGTCCGATTCGAGCTCGGTGCCGGCCCCCTGCAGCGCGCCGTCCTGCTCGCGGATCTTCTCCACGGCCACGCGCGCCAGGCCCTCGACCAGCACCTTGATGGTGCCGTCGGGCAGCTTCAGCAGCTGCAGCACCTGCGCCAGCGTGCCGACGGCATACAGGTCGGCGGCAGTGGGGTCGTCGGTCTCGGCCGACTTCTGCGCGACCAGCAGGATGCGCTTGTCCGCTTCCATCGCCCGCTCCAGCGCCTGCATGGACTTGTCGCGCCCGACGAACAGCGGGATGACCATGTGCGGGAACACCACCACGTCGCGCAGCGGCAGGACCGGCAGGTCGAGGATTTCGGTTTGGGACTGGGCCATGGGGGGCTCCACTTGGATTCGGGGGTGGCCATGAAAAAGCCGATGGCCCCGTTATGGGGCCATCGGCGGGGTGATGCAAGTGGCGTCGGCGGAGGGGCCTGAACCGGGCTTCATGCAGCTCCGGCAGCGCACTCCAGGCTGCCTGTTCAGTCGCCTGAAGCGGCCTTGGCCGGCGGCGTCTGGTAGATCACGTAGGGCTCGGACTTGTGCTCGATGACCGATTCGTCGACCACCACCTTGCTCACGTTCTCCTGCGACGGCAGGTCGTACATGGTATCCAGCAGCACCGACTCGACGATGGTGCGCAGGCCGCGGGCGCCGGTCTTGCGCTTGAGCGCCTTCCTGGCGATGGCCGACAGCGCGTCGGGGCGGAACTCAAGCTCGACGTTCTCCATCTCGAACAGCTTTCTGAACTGCTTGGTGATGGCGTTCTTCGGCTCGGTCAGGATCTTGATCAGCGCCGCCTCGTCCAGCTCTTCCAGGGTCGCCACCACCGGCAGGCGGCCGACGAACTCGGGGATCAGGCCGAACTTGATCAGGTCCTCCGGCTCGACCTCGGCCAGCACCTTGCCCACTTCCTGCTTGCGCTCGCTGCTCTTGACCTTGGCGCCGAAGCCGATGCCGCCGGCGTCGCTGGAGCGCGCCTGGATCACCTTGTCCAGCCCGGCGAACGCGCCGCCGCAGATGAACAGGATGTTCTTGGTGTCCACCTGCAGGAATTCCTGCTGCGGATGCTTGCGCCCGCCCTGCGGCGGCACGCTGGCCACGGTGCCTTCGATCAGCTTCAGCAGGGCCTGCTGCACGCCTTCGCCGGACACGTCGCGGGTGATCGACGGGTTCTCGCTCTTGCGCGAGATCTTGTCGATCTCGTCGATGTAGACGATGCCCTGCTGCGCCTTCTCGACGTCGTAGTCGCACTTCTGCAGCAGCTTCTGGATGATGTTCTCCACGTCCTCGCCCACGTAGCCGGCTTCGGTCAGCGTGGTGGCGTCGGCCATGGTGAACGGCACGTTGAGCAGGCGCGCCAGCGTTTCGGCCAGCAGCGTCTTGCCCGAGCCGGTCGGGCCGACCAGCAGGATGTTGGACTTGGACAGCTCGACGTCGTCGCTCTTCTGACGGCTCTCGATGCGCTTGTAGTGGTTGTATACGGCCACCGCCAGCGTGCGCTTGGCGCGGTTCTGGCCGATCACGTACTGGTCCAGGACCTCGAGGATCTCGCGCGGCTTGGGCAGCGAACTGCGCGCCGACTGCGCCTTCTCCTCGAGTTCCTCGCGGATGATGTCGTTGCACAGCTCCACGCATTCATCGCAGATGAATACGCTCGGACCCGCGATCAGCTTGCGTACTTCATGCTGACTCTTGCCGCAGAACGAGCAGTAAAGAATCTTGCCGCTGTCTCCGGAACGACCTTGCCGGTCTTCGCTCATGCTTCGCTTACCCAGTTGCTCCCCCCATGAACAGGGGGTTCGATTTCGAGAATAGCACAGGGCCGGATGGACGCCAGTCCAGTTCCGACCCTGCAGAAAACGCCGTGTTTTCGGCTACTTGTACCGGTCACGCCGGCTGGATCGACTCGTCGGGACGACGCTCCAGGACCTGGTCCACCAGGCCATAGGCCTGCGCATCGGCGGCGCTCTTGAAGTTGTCGCGCTCGGTGTCGCGCGCGATGGTCTCCAGCGACTGGCCGGTGTGCTTGGCCAGCACCTCGTTCAGGCGCGCGCGCAGGGTCAGGATCTCGCGGGCGTGGATGTCGATGTCCGTGGCCTGGCCCTGGAAGCCGCCCAGCGGCTGGTGGATCATCACCCGCGAATTCGGCAGCGCGAAACGCTTGCCGGCCGCGCCCGACGCCAGCAGCAGCGCGCCCATCGAGGCGGCCTGGCCGACGCAGATGGTGCTCACGTCCGGCTTGATGTACTGCATGGTGTCGTAGATCGCCATGCCGGCGGTGACCACGCCGCCGGGCGAGTTGATGTAGATGCTGATGTCCTTTTCCGGATTTTCCGCTTCCAGGAACAGCAGCTGCGCCACCACCAGGTTGGCCATGTGGTCGTCGATCGGACCGACCAGGAAAATCAGGCGCTCCTTCAGCAGGCGCGAATAGATGTCGTAGGCGCGCTCGCCGCGGCTGGTCTGCTCGACCACCATCGGAACCAGGTTCAAGGCTTTGGTTCGGTTGTCCATTACGTGAGGCACCTGTCTTGTCGGGAGGAACAGCCCCGCGCGAAGGCGCGGGGCGGGTGGAGCGGCCGCCTTACGGGCGGATCGCTTCCTGGAACGACAGCGCCTGCTCGGTGTGCTGGGCACGCTCGGCGATCCAGTCGATGACCTGCTCTTCCATCACGCGGTTCTGCAGGCCCCCCATCAGTTGGGGATCGTTGCGGTACATCTCAATGACCTGTTCGGGCTCCTCGTAGGTCGAGGCGATCAGGCGCATGGTTTCGTTCAGGCGCTTCGGGTCCAGGCGCAGGTCGTTCCTGCGCGCCACTTCGCCGACCAGCAGGCCGACCAGCACGCGCTTGGAAGCGGCGTCCTTGAAGCCCTCGTGCGCGTCGGCCGGCACCTGGCCGGGATTGCCGCCCTGGCGGCGGATCGCGTCGATCTGCTGGGCCAGCATGGCGCGGGCTTCGTTCTCGACCAGGCGCGGCGGCAGCTCCACCGACGCGTAGGCGGCGATCAGCTGCTCGCCCACTTCGCGGCGCAGGCGGTTCATCAGCGCGCCCTTGAGCTCGCGCTCCAGGTTGGAACGGATGTCGGCGCGGAACTGCTCCAGCCCACCGTTCTTCACGCCGAAACTCTTGATGAAGGCGGCATCGACCTCGGGCACCACCGGCTCGGACACCTCGGTGGCCTTGACCGTGACCTTGACGTTCCTGCCAGCCAGCGCCGGCACGCGCCAGTCGGCCGGGAACTCGACGTCCAGCGTCTTCTCCTCGCCCTTGGCCAGGCCGACCAGGCCCTTCTCGATCTGCTCGAACATCATGCCCTGGCCGATGATGATGGTGCCCTGCTCGGCGCCTTCGGGCGGCAGGCGCTCGTCGCCGGCCTGCGACCAGGTTTCCAGCGCGACCAGGTCGCCTTCCTGCGCACCCCGCGCGACCGTCTTCCAGCTGCGGCGCTGCTGGCGCAGGTTCTCGATCATCTGGTCGATATCGGCATCGGTGACCTCGGCGGTGTGGCGCACCACGGTCAGCTTGGTCACGTCGATATCGCCGAAGTCCGGCACCAGTTCGACGGTGGCGACGAAATCGAATTCGCCGTCGCCGGCCTTGTCGATGCGCGGGTTGCCGGCGATGCGCAGCTCATGCTGGCGCAGCGCGGCGTCGAAGGTTTCGCGCAGCAGGCCGTCCATCGCTTCGGCGCGCACCTGCTGGCCGAAACGCTGCTCGACCACCTTGGCCGGCACCTTGCCCGGACGGAAGCCCTTGATGCGCACGGTGCGGGCGATCTCGCCGAGCCGGCCACTGATGTGGCTCTGCAGGCGCTCCTCCGGCAGGGAGAAGGTCAGGCGGCGTTCCAGGTTGCCGGTGGATTCGATCGAAGCTTGCATGTGGACTCCTGCCACCGGTGGCGCCCAGGCCGCCGGTACGATGTGGAAGATGAACGGTTCCGACGGACATGATTCCGCCGCAGCCCTGTAGTTTCGCCGATTCCGGCTGGCGCTTCCAGCCTGCCGCCGGACAGGTCCGCCCGGGAGACCATCCGGCCAACACACGGATGGTGCGAAAGGGGGGACTCGAACCCCCACGCCTTGCGGCACTGGAACCTAAATCCAGGGCGTCTACCAATTCCGCCACTTTCGCGTCCGGCCGGCATTGTTGCAGACCTGCGGACAAATAAGGAACCGCCGCCAGCCAGCCGGGCAGCCACCGGGCGCATCACGCCGCGGCCCGAGCTCCTCAGCAGGAAGGAGACAAAGAAAAGGGCACCCGCCGCAGCGGATGCCCTTGTCTGGTGGGCTGTCAAGGATTCGAACCTTGGACCTATTGATTAAGAGTCAACTGCTCTACCAACTGAGCTAACAGCCCTGAAACTTCGGTGCGCGCTGCTGCCTGCGACACCGGATGCCTGCCTTGGAATGCAGGCCCTCTCACTTTTGGAGAGGAAAACAGCCACCTGGTGTACCAGGTGGCTGTCCTTATTGGTGGGCCGTCAAGGATTCGAACCTTGGACCAATTGATTAAGAGTCAACTGCTCTACCAACTGAGCTAACGGCCCTGAAAATCAGGGTGCGAATGTTACCTGCGCCCTTCAGTTCTTTCAACCCCGGAATGCACATTCCGAAGCCTTTTGTTCAGTGGGGTGGCTGAGGGGATTCGAACCCCCGACCACTGGAATCACAATCCAGTACTCTAACCAACTGAGCTACAGCCACCACTGAAAACCAACAACCCACCGCTTGCGCCGATTGGCGCGCCCGACAGGAATCGAACCTGTAACCGCCGGCTTAGAAGGCCGGTGCTCTATCCAGTTGAGCTACGGGCGCTCTGACCGGATCGTCGCACTCCAATACGCGCTGGTCGCATCGGATGGTCGGGGTAGAGGGATTCGAACCCCCGACATCCTGCTCCCAAAGCAGGCGCGCTACCAGACTGCGCTATACCCCGGCGGTGAATCTCCCGAGGTTCCCCCCGAAAGGTCGGCTATTGTCGGAACTGTCGGGCGCTCTGTCAACGGCGGATTTCATCGCGACGGCGTTGGTTATGCTTCCGGCATTCCCGCCCCTCAAGGAGCCCCTCATGCGCAGCGGCAATCCCGCCCTTTCCGACTCCACCTTCCTCGACCTCGGCAGCGGCGCCGTGGTCTCGCGCGGCGCCGGGGCGATGACCCTCAACGGCACCGTCAACAAGACAGGCCTGCTGTTGCTGCTGGCCGTGCTGACCGCGGCCTTCGCCTGGAACCACACGCTGACCGACACCGGCGAGCTCGCCAGCGGCGCACGGCTGTACCTGTGGGGCGGCCTGATCGGCGGCTTCGTGCTGGCGATGGTCACCATCTTCAAGAAGACCTGGGCGCCGGTGAGCGCACCGCTCTACGCACTGGCCGAAGGCCTGTTCCTGGGCACGATCTCGGCGATCTATGAGGCGCGCTTCGAGGGCATCGTGTTCCAGGCGGTGCTGCTGACCTTCGGCACCCTGTTCGCCCTGCTGTTCGCCTACCGCAGCGGGCTCATCCGGGCGACCGAGAACTTCAAGCTCGGCGTGGTCGCGGCCACCGGCGGCATCGCGCTGGTCTATCTGGCGACCATCGTGCTGGGCTTCTTCAACATCAGCATCCCCTTCATCCACGAGTCCGGGCTGATCGGCATCGGCTTCAGCCTGTTCGTGGTGGTGATCGCCGCGCTGAACCTGGTGCTGGATTTCGATTTCATCGAAAGCGGCGTGGACGCCGGCGCGCCGAAGTACATGGAGTGGTACGGCGCGTTCGGGCTGATGGTGACCCTGGTGTGGCTGTACATCGAATTCCTGCGCCTGCTGTCCAAGCTGCAGTCGCGCAACTGATCGCTGCCGCCCCTTCCGCAGGGCGCACGTCGGTGCGCTCCTGCCGGGAACGACGACTGAACGAAGAAGGGCGCCACCGGCGCCCTTCTTCGTGTCGCTGCATGCTTCGCCGGGCCGCTTACAGGCGGCTGGCGATGGCCCTGGCGAAATCCATGGTGCCACCGGTGCCGCCCAGGTCGCCGGTCAGCGAATCCTTGGCTTCCATGGTGGCGACGATGGCCTTGCGCAGGCGCTCGGCGTTTTCCGGCTGGCCGACATGGTCCAGCATCTGCGCCGCGCCCAGCAGCAGCGCGCACGGGTTGGCGATGCCCTTGCCGGCGATGTCCGGCGCGGTGCCGTGCACGGCTTCGAAAATGGCCGCGCCCTCGCCGATGTTGGCCCCCGGGGCCAGGCCCAGGCCACCGACCAGGCCGGCGCACAGGTCGGAGATGATGTCGCCGAACAGGTTGGTGGTGACGATCACGTCGAACTGCTCCGGACGCATCACCAGCTGCATGCAGGCGTTGTCCACGATCATTTCCTGGAACTCGATTTCCGGATAGTTCGCGGCCACTTCGCGGGCGACGTTCAGGAACAGGCCCGAGGTCGACTTGATGATGTTGGCCTTGTGCACGGCGGTGACCTTCTTGCGGCCGGTGCTGCGGGCCAGTTCGAAGGCGTAGCGCACGATGCGCTCGGAACCCTTGCGGGTGATGCGGGTGCCGGAGAACGCGGTCTCGCCGTCGGCCGACACTTCCTGGCCTTCGGACAGGTAGGCGCCTTCGGTGTTCTCGCGCACGGTGATCAGGTCGACGTTCTCGTAGCGCGACTTGGTGTTCGGGAACGAGATGGCCGGGCGCACGTTGGCGTACAGGTCGAACTGGCGGCGCAGGGCGACGTTGATCGAGCTGAAGCCGCCGCCGACCGGCGTGGTCAGCGGGCTCTTCAGCGCCACCTTGTTCTTCTTGATCGATTCCAGCGTGCTGGCCGGGATCAGCTCACCGTGCTTTTCCAGCGCGGCCAGGCCGGCGTCGGCGAATTCGTAGGACAGCCCGGCGCCGAGCTTGTCCAGCACGAACAGGGTGGCGTCCATGATTTCCGGGCCGATGCCATCGCCGCGGATGACGGTGATTGTCTGCGTCATGATTTGGGTTCCGAACTGGGTGGGGGAGCGCGCCGGCCGGCTGCCCGGAATCAGGCGCATCCAAAAGTTTCAACTGTCAATTATGCCTGATCCGCCCGCCCCGCCCCAACTGGACCAAGGTCGCAGGTTCAGCCGTGGTCGTGCCCGGCCGGCGCCTGCGCGGCCCCGGACTCCAGCTGGTCCAGGAAGTCCACCGCGCGCCGCAGATGCGGGATCACGATCGAGCCGCCGACCACCAGGCCCACCGAGAAGGTCTCGAAGAACTCCTCGCGGCCGACCCCGGCGTCCTTGCACTGGGCCACGTGGTAGCTGATGCAATCGTCGCAGCGCAGCACCAGCGAGGCCACCAGGCCCAGCAGTTCCTTGGTCTTCACATCCAGCGCGCCGGCCTGGTAGGTCTGGGTGTCCAGGGCGAAGAAGCGCCGCACCACCTGGTTGGGCTCGGCCAGGATGCGCTGGTTCATGCGCTGGCGGAATTCGGTGAATTCGGCCACGCGGTCCCTGTCGCCGCCGCTCATGCGCCCTGCCCCGCCAGCAGCGGCTCGAGCTTGCCGGCGCGGTGCAGCGCCATCATGTCGTCGTAGCCGCCGACGTGGACGTCGCCGACGAAGATCTGCGGCACGCTGGTGCGGCGGGTCAGCGCCATCATCTTTTCGCGTTCGGCCGGGTCCAGGTCGATGCGCACCTCGTTCCAGGTGCGGCCCTTGCTCTTGAGGAAGTTCTTGGCCGCCACGCAGTAGGGGCAGACGGCGGTGGAATAGATGGTGATCTCGGGGGTCTGGCTGCTCACGGGAAACTCCGCGCGGTAAATGTTGTCCCTATATGGTAGCGGCGTGCCGGAACACACCGGCCAACGCTGGAACACTGCGGGTTAACCTGTGCTTCACACCCGGCCCCTGCTTCCCCGTCATCCTCCGCCCAGCCCCATCGGAGCCTCACGTTTGCGTACCCTGCTGCTCGCCACCGCCGTCGCCCTGGCCCTGGCCGCCCCCCTGTCCCGGGCACAGGACAGCAAGCTGCCCGACATCGGCTCGTCCGCCGGCGAACTGCTTACCCCGGCGCGGCAGGCCGAGTACGGCGGCATGATGCTGCGCGAGCTGCGCAACTACGGTTACCTGGTCGACGACCCGCTGGTCGACGACTGGCTGCAGGCCATGGGCACCCGGCTCGGCTCCAACAGCGCCCAGCCGCAGCAGAAGTTCACCTTCTTCATGCTCAAGGACCGGCAAATCAATGCCTTCGCCACCCTGGGCGGCTACATCGGCATGAACGCCGGTCTGGTGCTGACCGCCGAGCGCGAGGACGAGGTCGCGGCGGTGCTGTCGCACGAAATCTCGCACGTCACCCAGCAGCATGTGCTGCGCAGCGTCGAGAAGGCCCAGCGCGACCAGATCCCGATCCTGCTGGGCATGCTGGCGGCGGTGGTCGCCGCGCAGCAGGCCGGCGGCAACTCCTCCGGCGACGCCACCATGGCGGCGATCACCTCGGGCATGGGCCTGATGCAGCAGCTGCAGATCAACTTCACCCGCTCCAATGAGTCGGAGGCCGACCGTCTCGGCATCCGCACGCTGGCGCGCAGCGGCTACGACGTCGATGCGATGGCCGGCTTCTTCGAGCGCATGTCGGCGGCCATGCGCGGCAACGAGGGCGGCTATTCCACGCCGGACTTCCTGCGCACCCACCCGGTCACCGTCACCCGCATCAGCGAGGCCAAATCCCGCGCCGAGCAGATGAAGAAGGACACGGTGCTGCTGACCACGGCCACGCCCACCGGCGTTCGCCAGGAGCGGGTGAACCCGGCCGAACCCAGCACCGACCCGATCAAGGCCAGCGGCAACCCGCTGCTGCCTGGCTCGATGCAGTTGTCGCTGCCGTCGATCGGCCTGCCGCGGGGGCCCAGCGGCCAGTTCGACTGGGCGCGTGAGCGCCTGCGCGTGCTCAGCGCGCCCACCCCGTCCGAACTGGTGCGCGAATACCAGGACCTGCGCCGCAGCCAGAAGAACGGCCTCAGCGATCCGCAGCGCTATGGCGTGGCCATCGCCCAGCTGCGCGACGGCGGCAGCGCGGTCCAGCAGGCCCTGCAGGACCTGCAGCAGCTGCAGTCCGAACATCCCGACAACCTCTGGGTGAACCTGGCGCTGGGTGAGGCCGAGTCGCGCAACGGCCGCCACGCCGAGGCCAACCGCCGCTTCGACGCCCTGCTGCAGAAGCTGCCGCAGAGCCGCCCGGTGGCGCTGACCTACGCGCAGGTGCTCAACGAACAGGGCGGGGTGGAGGCCGGCAAACGCGCCCAGGCCATGCTGCGCCCGCTGCTGGCCCGCGCCGGCGACGACCCGGTGTTCCAGCGCACCTTCGCCCGCGCCTGCGAGCTGGCCGGCGACACCGTGCGCGCCAGCGAGGCCTACGCCGAGGCCGCCTACCTGAATGGACGCCCGGAGCAGGCCCTGCTCCAGTTCCAGGCACTGCTCAAGCAGCCGGACCTGGACTACATCAGCCGCTCCCGGGTCGATGCGCGGATCGAGGCGATCATGCCCACCGTGCTGGAAATGCGCCGGCTGGGCGTGCGCGACCCGGACATGGAACGGCGCTGAGGGCTTCCGTGGGACGGCGCGCCATTCTGCGAACCGCGTCGCGCCAGCCCGGCCCGCGCTGTCACAAACCTGTCATCAAACCGTAGTCTACTGGGCACATCCCGGTCCTGATGGGCTTTACGGCAGGCAAGACGTGCAGAAACGCATCCTCATCGTCGACGACGAACCGGCGATCCGCGACATGGTCGCCTTCGCCCTGCGCAAGGGCGAGTACGAGCCGGTGCATGCCGGCGACGCGCTGGAGGCACAGACCGCCATCGCCGACCGCGTGCCGGACATGATCCTGCTGGACTGGATGCTGCCCGGCACCAGCGGGCTGGAGCTGGCCCGGCGCTGGCGCAAGGAGGCGCTGACCCGCGACGTGCCGATCATCATGCTCACCGCGCGCGGCGAGGAAAACGACCGCGTCGGCGGGCTGGAAGCCGGCGTGGACGACTACGTGGTCAAGCCGTTCTCGGCGCGCGAACTGCTGGCGAGGATCCGCGCGGTGATGCGCCGCACACGCGACGACGACGAGGACGGCAGCGTCGCGATCGGCCCGATCCGCATCGACGGCGCCGCCCACCGCGTGTTCGCCGGCGACGCGCCGGTCTCGATCGGCCCCACCGAATACCGCCTGCTGCATTTCTTCATGACCCACCCCGAGCGCGTCTACACCCGCTCGCAGCTGCTGGACCACGTGTGGGGCGGCAGCGTGTACGTGGAGGAACGCACCATCGACGTGCACATCCGCCGCCTGCGCAAGACGCTGGAACCGTTCGGCGCGGAGAACATGGTGCAGACCGTGCGTGGCGCAGGCTACCGCTTCTCGGCCTCGGTCTGAGCGCCCGGGCCGCGGCCGGCCCCGGCGCTTCCTGCTATAACCGGTCGCAGTTCCGACGGATCCATCCGCACCACCCGAGAGCGCAATGCCCCGCCAATTCCGATCCGCCTGGTTGAAGACACTGGCCACCGTGGCCGTGCTGCTGTTGTCGGCCCTGCTGATCGGCGCCCTGCTCGGCCACCCGGCGCTGGTGGTGGCGCTGGGCGCGCTGGGCGTGCTGGGCTGGCACTACTGGCGGCTGCGCCAGGTGCTGCTGCGCCTGACCGCGCGCCAGCGCTGGGAAACCTCGGACGGCACCGGCGTGTGGAACGAGCTGGACCGCCTGCTCCACCGCAACCAGCAGGAAATGCGCGCGCGCAAGCGGCGCCTGATCGACATGCTGCGCAGCTACCGTGCCGCCGCCGCCGCGCTGCCCGACGCGGTGGTGGTGGTGGACCGCAACACCCAGCGCGTGCAGTGGTTCAACGAAGCGGCCACCTCGCTGCTCGGCCTGCAGCACCCGGCGGACATGGACGCGCCGCTGGTCGAACGCCTGCAGCCGCTGCCGCTGGCGCACTGGCTGGCCGGCGGCCGCAATGCCGAACCGATCCTGGACGCCAATTCGCCGGTCGATCCGGGCATCCGCCTGCACCTGCGCCTGATCCCGTATTCGGACCACCACTGGCTGCTGGTGGCGCGCGACGTCACCAAGCTGCTGCACCTGGAACAGGTACGCCGCGATTTCGTCGCCAACGTCTCGCACGAGCTGCGCACGCCGTTGACCGTGGTGCATGGCTACCTCGACATGATGGACCCGGAGGACTTCCCCGATACCGGGCCGATGCTGGCGGAGATGCGCAAACAGTCCCAGCGCATGGCGCAGCTGGTGGAAGACCTGCTCACCCTGTCGCGGCTGGAATCGCAGCAGCACACCGAGCTGGAAACCGTGGCGATGACCTCGATGCTCGCCTCGCTGCGGCGCGAAGCCGAAGCGCACAGCCAGGGCCGCCACACGATCATCGTCGAGGACAGCGCCGGCATCGACCTGGCCGGCTCCAACAAGGAGCTGCACAGCGCGTTCTCCAACCTGGTCACCAACGCCGTGCGCTACACCCCGGCCGGCGGCCGCATCACCCTGACCTTCGCCCGCGAGGGCCAGGGCACGGTGCTGGCGGTGACCGACACCGGCTACGGCATTCCGGCCAACCACCTGCCGCGACTGACCGAACGCTTCTACCGCGTGTCCAGCAGCCGTTCGCGCGAGAGCGGCGGTACCGGCCTGGGCCTGTCCATCGTCAAGCACATCCTCGGCCTGCACCAGGCGCGGCTGGAAATCCGCAGCGAAGTCGGCCAGGGCAGCACCTTCGCCTGCCATTTCGACGCCGAGCACGTGCGTCCGCGCAGCGCCCTCCCCTCGTCCCCGTCCACGGAAGATTTCCCGGCATGAACGCTCCCGCCCCGTCCCCCGCCGCCGCGGCCCCCGGCAACGATCCGCTGCGCGATCCGGCGCTGTACATCAACCGCGAGCTGTCGCAGCTGGACTTCAACTTCCGCGTGCTGGCGCAGGCGATGGACGAGCAGGTGCCATTGCTGGAACGGCTGCGCTTCCTGTGCATTTCCTGCACCAACCTGGACGAATTCTTCGAGATCCGCGCCGCGGCCGTGCGCCACGCGCAGGAGTTCGGCCTGCCGCCGGCGCCGGACGGCCTGAGCCCGCAGGAAATCCTGGCCGCCATCCACGACCGCGCCGCCGAACTGGTGGAGCAGCAGTACCGCTGCTGGAACGACGTGCTGCGCCCGGCCCTGCAGGACGCCGGCATCGGCATCCTGTCGCCGTCGACCTGGACCGCGCGCCAGCGCCGCTGGCTGCGCGCCTATTTCCGCAACGAGATCATGCCGGTGCTCTCGCCGCTGGGGCTGGACCCGTCGCACCCGTTCCCGAAGATCCTCAACAAGTCGCTGAACATCGTCGTCGTGCTCAAGGGCACCGACGCCTTCGGCCGCGCCGGCCACCTGGCGCTGGTGCGCGCGCCGCGTTCGCTGCCGCGCATCATCCAGCTGCCCAGGTCGCTGGGCGGCTCGCAGGACTTCGTGCTGCTCTCGGCGGTGCTGTCCACCTTCGTCAACGAACTGTTCCCGGGCATGGACGTGCGCGGCGCCTACCAGTTCCGCGTCACCCGCAACTCCGAGCTGGTGGTGGACGAGGAGGAAGTGGAGAACCTGGCGCTGGCGCTGCGCGACGAGCTGGTGGACCGCGGCTACCGCCCGGCGGTGCGGCTGGAGATCGCCCACGACTGCCCGCGCCCGATCGTGCAGACCCTGCTGCAGAACTTCGGCCTGTCCGAGAACGCGGCCTACCGCATCGACGGCTCGGTCAACCTCAACCGCGTCATCCAGGTCTACGACCTGGTGCAGCGGCCGGACCTGAAATACCCGCCGATGACGCCGCGCGTGCTCAAGACCTCCGAAGGCATCTTCGAGGCGGTGGCGCGCGAGGACGTGCTGCTGCACCACCCGTTCGATTCGTTCAGCACCGTGCTGGAGCTGATCCGCGAAGCGGCGGTGGACCCGAACGTGCTGGCGATCAAGCAGACGCTGTACCGCACCGGCAAGGACTCGGGCATTGTCGAGGCGCTGATCCAGGCCGCGCGCAACGGCAAGGACGTGACCGTGGTGGTGGAGCTGCGCGCGCGCTTCGACGAGGAAGCCAACCTCGGTCTCGCCGACCGCCTGCAGGACGCCGGCGTGCAGGTGGTCTACGGCGTGGTCGGCTACAAGACCCACGCCAAGATGCTGCTGATCGTGCGCCGCGAGGGCCGCAAGCTGCGCCGCTACGTGCACCTGGGCACCGGCAACTACCACAGCGGCACCGCGCGCGCCTACACCGACCTGAGCCTGATCACCTCCGATCCGGACATCGGCAACGACGTGCACCAGCTGTTCCAGCAGCTGTCCGGGCTGGCCTCGAAGATGAAGCTGGAATGCCTGCTGCAATCGCCGTTCACCCTGCACGCCGGGCTGCTGCAGCGGATCGAACGCGAGACCCAACTGGCGCTGGACGGCAAGCCGGGACGCATCATCGCCAAGATGAACGCGCTCAACGAGCCGCAGGTGATCCGCGCCCTGTACGCGGCCTCGCAGGCCGGCGTGCAGATCGACCTGATCGTGCGTGGCGCCTGCACCCTGCGCCCCGGCGTGGAAGGCGTGTCGGACAACATCCGCGTGCGTTCGATCGTCGGCCGCTTTCTCGAGCACAGCCGCGTGTACTGGTTCGGCAACAACGGTGCGCCCGAGCTGTTCTGCGCCAGTGCCGACTGGCTGGAGCGCAACCTGCTGCGGCGCGTGGAGACCTGCTTCCCGATCCTGGACAGCGACCTGGCGCGGCGCATCTACCGCGAGGTGCTGCAGAACTACCTGGACGACAACCTCAACGCCTGGGAGCTGCAGGCCGACGGCCGTTACCGCAAGTGCACGCCGCAGCCCGGCCAGCCGCCGCACTCGGCGCAGCAGGCGCTGCTGGAAGCGCTGTAGGACATCCACCAGCGCCCGTAGGAGCGGCTTCAGCCGCGAACGGGGCTTGCCTGCACTATCCCACCCGCGTCATCGGGCCGGTTGGCCGGGGAAGCCCCGTTCGCGGCTGAAGCCGCTCCTACGGAAGGCGCTGCCCCTATCGCGTCCGGGGTGACATGCCCCCCCGGCCATCCACTACCATTCCGCCATGCCCCAGTCCTCCCCGACCTTCCCCCCCCTGCAGGACGGCGACCTGCTGGCCGCCATCGACCTGGGCTCCAACAGCTTCCACATGGTCATCGCCCGCTACCTGCTCGGCCAGCTGCGGGTGGTCGACCGCCTGCGCGAGACCGTGCGCATGGCCGACGGGCTCGACGGCAAGGGCGGGCTGTCGGCCGAGGCGCGGCAGCGCGCGCTCGAATGCCTGGCCCGCTTCGGCCAGCGCATCCGCAACATCCCGCCGTACCGGGTGCGCGCGCTGGCGACCAACACCGTGCGCCAGCTGCGCTCGCCGCTGTCGTTCCTGATGCCGGCCGAGACCGCGCTGGGCCACGCCATCGAAGTGGTCAACGGCCGCGAGGAAGCGCGCCTGATCTACCTGGGCGTGGCCCATGCGCAGCCGCCCAAACCGGGCCAGCGCCGGCTGGTGATCGACATCGGCGGCGGCTCCACCGAGTTCATCATCGGCAGCGGCATGCAGCCGCTGGAGCGCGAGAGCCTGCAGGCCGGCTGCATCGCCAGCACGCGCCGTTTCTTTCCCGGCGGCAAGCTGAGCAAGAAGCGCTGGAAGGACGCGCTGACCGAGATCGGCGCCGAGTTCCAGCCGTTCGCGGCCAAATACCGGGCGCTGGGCTGGGACGAGGCGCTGGGTTCGTCCGGCACCCACAAGGCGATCAGCGAGATCTGCGCGGCGATGAAGCTGAGCAAGGGCGCGATCACCGCGCAGGCGCTGCCGCAGCTGCGCGAGGAACTGCTGCGCGCCCGCCACATCGACGACATCAACCTGCCGACCCTGTCCAGCGAGCGGCGGCCGATCATCGCCGGCGGCGTGCTGGTGCTCGAGGCCGCGTTCCAGTCGCTGGGCCTGCAGAAACTGCTGGTCAGCAAGGCGGCGATGCGCGAAGGCATCCTCCACGACATCATGGGCCGCGCCAGCGACAACGACCCGCGCGACGAATCGGTGGCCGCGCTGACCCGCCGCTACGATATCGACGCCGCCCAGGCGCTGCGCGTGGAAGCCACCGCCCTGCGCCTGTTCGAGCAGGTCGCCGAGAGCTGGAAACTGGATTCGGACGACGCCCGCATGCTGGGCTGGGCCGCGCGCCTGCACGAGCTGGGGCTGATGATCGCCCACAGCGGCTACCACACCCATGGCAGCTACGTGATCGAGCACTCGGACATCGCCGGCTTCTCGCGCCAGGAGCAGCAGATGCTGGCCGCGCTGATCCGCACCCACCGCCGCGGCGTGCCCAAGGCCGCCTTCGACGCCCTGCCCGACCGCCTGCTGCTGCCGGCCCGGCGTACCGCCGCGCTGCTGCGGCTGGCGGTGCTGCTGCACCGCTCACACGAGGACGACCCGATCCCGACGCTGGAACTGAGCGTGGACGGCAACACCCTGTCGCTGGTGCTGGACAAGGCCTTCATCGACGCCCGCCCGCTGCTGCGCGCCGACCTGGTCGGCGAGACCGAAGGCATGGCCGGCCTGGGCATCACGTTCCGGCCGTTTGTGGCCTGAACGCGCGCACCGTAGGTAGGAGCGGCTTCAGCCGCGAAGAGGCTTCCCCGACGGAGCTTTCCCGCCAGAGCCCATCGCGACTGAAGCCGGCCCGCCGCCGGATTGTGTCGCGCCCCCTTCGGCCACGGCCTGCCTGCTGTAACACCCGTGACGCATGCCGGTAACGGCGCTGCCACCGCCCCTCCCCATGCTGATGCAAACGGGAGAACGCGCATGCGCTACGCCATCGTCACCGAGACCTATCCGCCGGAGGTCAACGGCGTCGCCCTGACCGTGCAGGGCCTGGAGCGCGGCCTGCGCGCCCGTGGCAACGAGGTGGACGTGGTGCGCCCACGCCAGCCGCAGGACGCGGCGCAGCCGCACGAACTGCTGGTGCGCGGCGTGGCGCTGCCGCGCTATCCCGGCCTGCGTTTCGGGCTTCCGCTGCCATACCGGCTGGCCCGGCACTGGCGCCGGCAGCGCCCCGATGCGGTCTACATCGCCACCGAGGGCCCGCTGGGCTGGTCGGCGCTGCGTGCCGCGCGCCGGCTCGGCATCCCGGTCGCCACCGGCCTGCACACCCGGTTCGATACCTACCTGCCCGACTACGGCGCGGCCTGGCTGCAGCCCGTCGCCCTGGCCTGGATGCGCCGCTTCCACAACCGGGGCGATGCCACGCTGGTGCCCACCCGCGAACTGCAGGACTTCCTGGACGGCAACGGGTTCCACCATCCGCGCCTGCTGGCGCGCGCGGTGGATGCCTCGCAGTTCTCGCCGCGGCAGCGCGATGCGGAGCTGCGCCGGGCATGGGGGCTGGACCCGCGCGGACTGGCGGTGATCCACGTCGGCCGCATCGCCGCGGAGAAGAACCTTGGCCTGGCGATACAGGCATTCCGCCGGATCCAGCAGCAGCGCCCGGACGCGCGCTTCGTCTGGGTCGGCGACGGGCCGCTGCGCGAGCGCATCGCGCAGGAAAACCCCGACTTCGTCTTCTGCGGCATCCAGCGCGGACAGGCGCTGGCCCGCCATTTCGCCAGCGGCGACCTGTTCCTGTTCCCGAGCCGCAGCGAGACCTTCGGCAACGTCACCCTGGAAGCCATGGCCAGCGGCGTGGCCACGGTCGCCTTCGACTACGGCGCCGCGCGCGAACATCTGCAGAGCGGGCACAGCGGCGTGGCCGTGGACAACGACGACAACTTCATCAACGCGGCGCTGCGCCTGGCCGGCGACGACGCCCTGCGCGCGCCGCTCGGCGCCAACGCCAGCCTGGCGATGCGGCGCCTGCACCCGGACCACGTGGTCGCCGAATTCGAGGCGCTGCTGCAGGAACTGTCGCAACGGAGACGCGCCCATGCCCTTGCTGCCGCCTGACGGCCTGCTCGCCCGCGAAACGCGCTGGTGCCGGCGGGCCAACCACTATTGCCGGCGCCGCCGCATCCGCACCCTGTTCGCGGCCATCAGCCGGCTGGGCGACGGCATGTTCTGGTACCTGCTGATGGGCGCACTGGTGCTGGCCGATGGCATGGACGGCCTGCGCGCCTCGGCGCACATGGCCGCCACCGGCGTGGTCGCGCTCACCCTCTACAAGTCCCTCAAGCGCTGGACCCGGCGCCCGCGCCCGTTCGCCGCCGACCTGCGCATCCGCGCCTGGGTCGCGCCGCTGGACGAATACAGCTTCCCCTCCGGCCACACCCTGCACGCGGTGTCGTTCAGCGTGGTCGCGCTGGCCTACTACCCGTGGCTGGCGCCGCTGCTGCTGCCGTTCACCGCGGGCGTGGCGCTGTCGCGCGTGGTGCTCGGCCTGCACTACCCCAGCGACGTGCTGGCCGCCACCGGCATCGCCCTGCTGCTGGGCACCGCCTCGCTGCAGCTGATGCCGCTGCCGTTCTGAGAGCGGGCCGGCCGATGGCCGGCACGTTGTCCGTGACATCGCGGCGTTGCCCCTACAATACCGCCATGACCACGCTGTTCATTTCCGACCTGCACCTGGACCCCAGCCGTCCGGCCATCACCGAACTGTTCCTGGAGTTCCTGCGCGGGCAGGCCCGGCAGGCCGAGGCGCTGTACATCCTCGGCGACCTGTTCGAGGCCTGGATCGGCGACGACACGCCCTCCACCGCCGCCGATGCGGTCGCCGCCGCCCTGCGCGGACTGGCCGACGCCGGCGTGCCGGTGTTCTTCATCCGCGGCAACCGCGACTTCCTGGTCGGCGAGGACTACGCGCGCCGCGCCGGCATGCGCATCCTGCCCGATCCGTGCGTGATCACGCTGTACGGCAAGCCGGTGCTGCTGCAGCACGGCGACCTGCTGTGCACCGACGACACCGCCTACCAGGCGTTCCGCGCGCAGACCCGCGACCCGGCCTTCATCGCCCAGTTCCTGGCGCAGCCGCTGGAAGCGCGCATCGCCTTCGCGCAGAAGGCGCGCGCGGCCAGCCAGGCGCGCCAGTCGGAGATGAAGGAAGGCGACCGCGCCCGGTTCGAGACCGTCACCGACGTGGCCCCGGCCGAGGTCGTCGCCACGTTCCGGCGCTATGGCGTGGACACCATGATCCACGGCCACACCCACCGCCCCGCCGTGCACAGCGTGCAGGCCGGCGACGCCACCTGCACCCGCATCGTGCTCGGCGACTGGTACGAACAGGGCTCGGTGCTGCGCGTGGATGCCGACGGTTACCGGCTGGAAGCGCTGGCACCGTAGATGCGGGGCGCGCCCCGCTTGAAGCCTGGTCGGTGAAACCCGTGCCGGACGGGCGGCCGTCGCAACGAGAGCACGCCGCCCTGCGCGGCAACGCCTTGCGCTGGCTTCGAGGGACAGGCGTTCCCGCCTCGGCGAAATTGCAGGGGGCCTGCTCGGGCGCCGTCCTGAGCGCGTCGATGCAGATCAGGAACGTACCCGACTCTCCGCCGGACGCGCCATGGCTCACTGCGGCGGTGGCGGCGACGCCGGATCGAAGGCGCAGCCCTTCTGCGTCCTGCCGTCCAGCCGCCATGACACGCTGAAGGGGTAGCTGATGTCGGACATGCCGTCCGAACAGGGTTCGCGGCGCACGTCCAGCCGGAACGGCGTACCGCCGTCCTCGCCCTCCAGGTGCAGGCCATCGGCGTCGACGCGGCGCGTGGCCCGCAGCTGGCGTGGCGCGTCCATCGTGTCCGGCGTCGTATAGGTCAGGGCGTCGCCTTCCACCTTCACGCCCCAGAACGGCTCGACGCCAGCGGCCTGCAGGGCCGCCGGGAATGCGGCAATGCCCGCATCCACCTGCGCCGCGGCCGCTTCGCGCGCAGGCGTATCGGCATCCGGCGTGGCCGGGCTGCAGGCCAGCAACGCCGCCATCGGCAAGGCGATCGACAGGAGGCGGAAGGAAGGCATGCGATTCTCCAGGGCTGCGGAACACGATGGCGGCCAGCATCGCACGCGCCGGGTAAACGCCATGCGATCCACGCGGCTGACGGCGTCCGGCTCCAGGCAGGGAACCGCCCCTGCCCACCCCATCATCCGGCCTGTTCGACCAGGTCCGCCAGTTCGTCCGCGTCGAAACCGGCCAGCAGGCGCGCCTCGACGTTGAAGGGGCCATGCAGGTAGCCGCCGGCGTATTCGCGCAGCAGTTCCTTGAAGCGGGCGCGCGGCTCGACGCCGGCGCGCGCGCAGTACCAGCGGTACCAGCGCGAACCGGCGGCGACGTGCGCCACTTCCTCGCGCAGGATCACCTCCAGCACGTCGGCAGTGGCGTCGTCGCCGAGCGAGCGCAGCTTGGCGATCATCGCCGGCGTCACGTCCAGGCCGCGCGCCTCCAGCACGCGCGGCACCAGCGCCATGCGCGCCAGGCCGTCGTGCGCGGTCTTCTCGCACATTTCCCACAGGCCGTTGTGGGCGGGGAAATCGGCGTAATCGTGGCCATGCGCCAGCAGGCGCTCGCGCAGCAGCAGGAAATGGCGCGCTTCGTCGTCGGCGCAGCTCACCCAGTCGGCATGGAAACTGCCCGGCAGCCCACGGAAGCGGTACACCGCGTCCCAGGCCAGGTCGATGGCGTTCAGTTCGATATGGGCGATGGCATGGATGAAGGCCGCGCGGCCTTCCGGGCTGCCGAGGCCGCGCCGCGGCAGGTCGCGCGGATGCACCAGCAGCAGCCGCGCGGGGCGGCCGGGCATGCGGATCGGCTCGGGATCGGGCGCGTTTTCCGGCAGCTGCAGCTTGCCGGCGCGGAACTGCGTGGCGTAGTGCCGGGTGAGGGCGACCTTCTCAAGCGGGTCGGCTTCGGCCAAGCAGATGCGGGCTGCGTCGAGGAGGGTGGTGGTGTTCCCTTCTCCCTCCGGGACCGGGTGCCCATGGGGTGGAAGGTGGCGCGCAGCGCCGGATGAGGGTTGGTTTCCCGAAGGGGTGGGCGCTTGTTGCATTGTCATTGGACGTCGCACATTGCCACTTCGTTTGCCCCTCACCCCAACCCCTCTCCCGAAGGGAGAGGGACTTCAAATGCGCTTCGCTGCGTCAGGCGCGGCGCTTGTTCTTGGCCTCGTCCGAACGCAGCTGCTGGATGCGCTCGAAGTAGCCCGGCTCGATGCCGGTGACGTAGTGGCCGTTGAAGCAGGACGAATCGAACGCCTTCAGCTCCGGGTTGCCCTCGCGCACCGCCGCTTCCAGGTCTTCCAGGTCCTGGTAGACCAGCCAGTCGCAACCCAGGTGCTTCTCGATGTCCTCGACGCTGCGCTCGTGCGCCACCAGTTCCTCGGCGGCCGGCATGTCGATGCCGTAGATGTTGGGGTGGCGCACCGGCGGTGCGGCGCTGGCCAGGTACACCTTGCGCGCGCCGGCGTCGCGCGCCATCTGCACGATCTGCTGGCTGGTGGTGCCGCGCACGATCGAGTCGTCCACCAGCAGCACCACGCGGTTGCGGAATTCCAGGTGGATCGGGTTGAGCTTGCGGCGCACCGATTTCACCCGCTCGCCCTGCCCCGGCATGATGAAGGTGCGGCCGACGTAGCGGTTCTTGACGAAGCCCTCGCGGTACTTCACGCCGAGCACGTTGGAGATTTCCAGCGCCGCGTCGCGCGAGGTGTCCGGGATCGGGATGATGGTATCGATGTCGTGGTCGGGCTTCAGCCGCAGGATCTTCTCGCCCAGCTTCTGGCCCATGCGCATGCGCGCCTTGTGCACCGACACGTTGTCGATCATCGAATCCGGGCGCGCGAAATACACGTACTCGAAGATGCACGGGGTCTGCTGCGTGGTGGTGGCGCAGACCTCGGTGAACAGTTCGCCGCGTTCGGTGATCACCACCGCCTCGCCCGGGGCCACGTCGCGCACGCGCTCGAAGCCGAGCACGTCCAGCGCCACCGACTCGGAAGCCACGATGTATTCCTCGCCTTCGGCATGGCTGCGCCTGCCCAGTACCAGCGGGCGGATGCCGTGCGGGTCGCGGAAGGCGACCAGGCCCAGGCCCAGCACCACGCTGACCACCGCGTAGCCGCCCTTGCAGCGGCGATGCACGCCGGCCACGGCGCGGATCGCCGCTTCCGGGGTGAGCATGCGCTGCGCGTCCAGTTCGTAGGCGAACACGTTCAGCAGCACCTCGCTGTCCGAATCGGTGTTGATGTTGCGGCGGTCGGCCTCGAACACCTGCTGGCGCAACGCCTCGGTGTTGATCAGGTTGCCGTTGTGCGCCAGGGCGATGCCGTAGGGCGAGTTGACGTAGAACGGCTGCGCCTCGTCCGTGCCTTCCGAACCAGCGGTCGGGTAGCGCACGTGGGCGATGCCGATGCGGCCCTGCAGCAGCGCCATGCGGCGTTCGTCGAACACGTCGCGCACCAGCCCGTTGCCCTTTTCCACGCGCAGGCGTGTGCCGTGCGCGGTGGCGATGCCGGCAGCGTCCTGGCCGCGGTGCTGGAGGACGGTCAGGCCGTCATAGAGCTGCCCGGCGACGTTCTGGTTGCCGACGATTCCGACGATGCCACACATGTTGCGCGATCTCCGCTGGGCCGTGGCCCGGTTAACGTGAAGGGGGCCGTGCCTGGCCCGATGGCCCGGTCCGTGCCGGACCGGGGTGATCCGTGCGCACCTGCGCCGGATCGATGTTGGAAGGCCACGCCTTCGCCGGGTCCTGGCGGCTGCCTCCGGTCGCGGCCGGCCGGGCGTCTTCCGCCCCTTCCGGCACCGCATGCGGCAGTCCGCTGCCCGCTTCATGTTCGCTGAGCGCGGCATTATCGCCTGCCAGCACCGCCTTGCCCAAGTCCAGCAGCGCATGTTCCGGCACGGCGGGCAGTTCCGGCAGCTCCGGCAGACGCGCGCGCAGCCAGTCGGCCGGCGGGCGCAGCCACCCGACCACCTGCGAGCGCCGCCATTCCTCGCCCTCGGCCAGCGAGGTGAAGCCCAGCACCAGCACCGCCAGCACGGCCAGCAGCACGCCGCGCACGAGGCCCAGGCCGAAGCCGAGCAGGCGGTCCGGCCCCTTGAGCAGCAGGGTGGAATCGACCACGCCGCGCAGCAGCATGCCGATGGCCGAAACGCCCAGCAGCACGCCGAAGAACACGATGGCGTGGCCGGCGGCGTACTGGCCCATGCCCGGCGCGGCGCCGCCGCTCAACACCAGCGTGGCGTCATGGCCGAAGCGGAACGCGGCCCAGCCGGCCAGCAGCCAGCCCAGCACGCCGAACACGGTGGCCAGCAGGCCGCGCATCAGCCCGAACAGGGCCGATACGACGATCAGCCCCAGCAGCAGCAGGTCGATCACGGTCTGCCCTGCCCGGGCATCAGGCCGGTCGCCGCATCAGGGGTGCGGACTGACGATGCCGGCAATGCCCACCTTGGCCGCCACCTGCGCCTTGAGCTGCTCGGCGTCGGCGCGGTTGGCCACCGGTCCGACCCGGACGCGATGCAGCAGCACGCCATCGCCCCTGCGCACCTGTTCGACGAAGGCGCTGAAACCGGCCGCGCGCACCCGGTCGCGCAGCGCGTTGGCGTCGGCCGGCTGGCCGAACGCGCCCAGCTGCACGGCGAAGCCGACCTTGCTGGCCGCCGGCGCGGTGGAAGCCGCAGGGGCGGTGCGCTCCGGCGCCGCAGGCCTGGGCGCGGCGGGCCTGGGGGCTTCGGGCTTGGGGGCTTCCGGCTTCGGCGCGGCGGCCACCGGCCTGGCCGGCTCCGCGGGCAGGGCTTCGGTACGCACCGGCGGCGTTGCGGTGGCGGGCGCCGGTGCCGGAGCGGCCTGGGCGGCGACCGGTGCGGCGGCCGGTTCCTTGCCGGCGTCGAGCACCACCACCTGCGCGTTCACGTCGTTGCGGACCTTGCCCGCCTCCAGGCGGACCAGCTCGGCCTGCGCACGGTCGGCATAGGGGCCGATGCGCACGCGCCAGGCCGGGCGGCCGTTGATGGTGTCCTGCTGGCGGAAGCCCGGCAGGTTCGACTTTTTCAGGTGGGCGATCACCGCATCGGCATCGGCCTCGGTCGCATAGGCGCCGAAATTCACCGCGTAGTTGCCGGCGGCAGCGGTCGGCGGCAGCGCGCCGCCGCCGGTGTCCGCCGGCGGGGCGGCTTCGGCCACGGGCTGCGCGGCCGGCATGCCGGTGGCGCTGCCGGCAGCCGGCGCGTTGGGCGCGACCAGCGGCAGCTCACGGGTTTCGAACTGGCCATCGGCGGGCGCATCGGGCGCGCGCAGCGGCACGTCCTGCACGCCGCTGTCCGGCGCCGGGCCCTTGACCAGCATGGGCAGGAAGATCACGGCCAGGGCCACCAGGACGATGGCGCCAATCAATCGCTGTTTCAGGGGAGTATCCACGGCAAGGCGTATGGCGGCAGGGCGGAATGTCCGCCGATTATATGCGGCGCCATCGCCGGGCAACGCCGCCGCAGCTGAACAGGCAGGAGCGCGCGTCGATGCGATGCGATCGCGCGCAGAGCCTGGCCGCGCGCCGCGGCGCGCTTCCGCGGGCCGGTCACGGCCGCAGCAGCGGCAGCGCCTCGGCCACGGTATGGAAGGAGCCGAACACCAGCACGCGGTCGCCGCGCCGGGCCTGTTCCAGTGCGGCGGCCAGCGCCTGCTCGACGTCCGCGCAGGAGGTGGCGCAGGCGGCGGCGGTGCCGGCCAGCCGCTCACGCAGCTGCGCGGCGCTCTGCCCGCGCGCGCCGTCCAGCCCGGCCAGGTACCAGCGGTCGATGCGCGCCTGCAGGGCCGCGACCACGCCCGGTGCGTCCTTGTCCGCCAGTGCCGCGTACACCGCCAGGGTGCGCCCGGTGGCCGGGCGCGCCTGCAGCGCGGCGCCCAGGGCGGCGGCGGCCTGCGGGTTGTGGCCGACATCGACCAGCACTTCCACCCCGTTGCGCTCGAAGCGCTGCAGGCGCCCGGCGACCTGCGCCGCGGCCACGCCCTGCGCCCACGCCGCGCGCGGCAGCGGGCGGTCCAGCGCGCGCAGCGCGGCGATGGCGGCGGCCGCGTTCGCGCGCTGCACCGGCGCCCACAGCGCCGGCTGCGGCAGCTCGATGCGGAAGGACACGTCGCGCCAGCGCCAGGTGTCGGCGTCGATGGCGTCGGCGAAGAAGTCGCTGCCGAAGCGGATGGCGTTGGCGCCCAGCACGTAGGCGCGGCGCAGCACGCTGGACGGCGGATCGATCTCGCCCAGGATCACCGGCTTCCAGCCGCGGATGATGCCGGCCTTCTCCGCGCCGATGGTTTCGCGGTCGCTGCCCAGCCAGTCGGCGTGGTCGATGTCCACGGTGGTGATGACCGATACGTCGGCATCGACGATGTTGACCGCGTCCAGGCGCCCGCCCAGCCCCACTTCCAGCACCGCCAGGTCCAGGCCGGCGCGCGCGAACGCCCACAGCGCGCACAGCGTGCCGTATTCGAAATAGGTCAGCGCGGTGTCGCCGCGCGCGTCCTCCACGGCGTTGAAGCCCGCCACCAGGGTGGCGTCGTCCACGTCGGCGCCGTCGATGCGCACGCGCTCGTTGTAGGCCAGCAGGTGCGGCGAGGTGTAGGCGCCCACCTTCCAGCCGGCGGCGCGGGCGATGGCCTCGATGAAGGCCACCGTCGAGCCCTTGCCGTTGGTGCCGCCGACCACGATGCAGCGCCGCGCCGGACGCTCCAGGCCCATGCGCGCGGCCACCTCGCGCACGCGCTCCAGCCCCATCGCGATGGGCTGCGGATGCTGTCGGTCGATATGGGCGAGCCACTGTTCGAGCGTGGCGGGACGTGCGGAAGGCATGCGGGTTTCTCGGGTGACGCGCGCCGGCGCGGTGCGGCGGCGCGGATGGGGCGCACATGATACAGCCGCGCCGCGGCGTGCCCCGGCGCGGCGCGCTAGGACGGGTCCGGCGCCACCGGTTGCGGCCGCTGCCGGCCGCGGCGCGCGCGCAGGTCGGCCAGCGACTGGCGGCAGGCATCCAGGTCGTTGCCGCACAGCACGCTGGTGACCACGAAGCGGTGCCGGCCGTCGCTGACCAGCCGGTTGCGCACCATCATCGCGCCTTCCAGCTGGAACAGGCTCAGGCCTTCTTCGTCATGCAGCCAGAAGTTGGCCTGCCCGCCGTAGCGGCGGAACAGCGCCAGCGGGCCGAGGGTGGCGATCGCCTCGGGGATCTGCAGGAAACCGATCGGATACGGATCGGCGATATAGCCGGGCAGCGTGCCGTCGTCGTCCAGCGCCGCCGCCGGCACCTGGCCGCTGCTGCGTTCGTCGAAGAACGGATCGCGCGGGCGCTGCCCGCTCCGCGCCGGCCTGTCCTCGGGCAGCGGTTCGAACGCGAACGGCAGGCGGTAGCGCGGCTGGCCGCGGTACGCGGGCGGCACGGTCCAGGCGCGGGCCGCCGCCAGCGCCTCCGCGTCCAGTGCCGCCACGCCGGCCTGCTCCACGCGCGCGCCGGTCACCCGCCCGCAGGCGTCGGCCTCGATGATCACGTTGATCGTGTAACCGAGCAGCCGCCAGAGCTCGGAAGGCGGATAGGACGGCGCGCGGTTGTCCTGCGCGGCGAATGGCGGGCAGGCGTCGCCCGGCGGCTGCGCCACGACCGGCAGCGGCAGCAGCGCGCACAGCGCGGCCGCCAGCCAGCGCATGCGCGCTTGTGGGCCGGCCATCACAGCGCCCGGTGTCTGGCCTCGCCGAAGAACGGGGTGTGGTGCGCGCAGTCGTTCAGGCGCACGACTTCCAGGTGCTCCACGTCCGGGCCCTCGAGCAGGTTCAGCGTGGTCGGCGCCTGGCGGAAGGTCCACAGCTTGCCGATCGGCAGGCCCAGCACCCTGCACAGGATCACGCGGTTGACCGCGTCGTGCGCGACCACCAGCAGGGTGTCGTCCGCGCCCAGTCCCTCGGCGGCGCGGGCCAGGCCGCGCCAGCTGCGGTCCAGCACCTGGCGCAGCGATTCGCCGCCGGGCATCAGCACCGTGTCCGGTTCCTCGCGCCATGCGCGCAGGCGCGCGGGGTCCTTGTCGTTGATCTCGCTGGCGAGCAGCCCTTCCCATTCGCCGTGGGCGATTTCCTGCAGGTCCGCATCGGTCTGCAGCATCGACTCGCGGGCGCCGCCCAGCGCGGCGCGGGCGGTGCTCTGCGCGCGCGACAGCGGCGACGCCACCGCACGCGCGATCTCCACCGACTGCAGGCGTTCGCCCAGCGCCCTGGCCTGCGCCTCGCCCACCGGCGAGAGCGGAATGTCGATCTGGCCTTGGTAGCGGCCTTCGGCGTTCCACGGCGTTTCGCCGTGGCGGGCAAGCAGGATGCGCATGCAGTGGGGAGTCCGTGGCGGGGGGCCCGCATCATAGCCTGTCGCCGCCACGGCGCAGGCTACGGTTGCCCACGTTACGAAAATCCTTGGCGGCCCCCGCGCGGCGCGGCGCACCGTTGCGAACGGCGCATTGCAGGCCAACGACAGGCGTTACCATGGCGGCCCCATCCGCTGCACGGTGTGACTTCCACATGAGGGCCAGCACCTCCCACGCCCCCAGAGTGGCATGAGCAGCCCTTCGCTTTCCCCACGGCCTGGCCGCAAGACCTGGAACGAACGCCTGCAACCCTGGGCGGCGGCGGTCCTGAGCGCACTGCTGCACCTGCTGGTACTGCTGCTCCTGCTGCACTCCACGCCGCCGGTGGTGACCACGCCGCAGGGGACATCCGGCGGCGGCCGGGTCAAGGTGGATTTCGTCGGCCAAGCGCCGCCTTCCCCGCCCACCGCGCAGCAGCCGCCGGGGCCGAAGCCGGTGGATGATCGCAAGCGGCCTTCCAAGCCGGTGGCACGCCGGCAGGCCGATGCACGCAGGCCGGTGCCGCAGGCCCGGTACATCGAGCCACCGGCCGAACCGGAGCAGAAGCCGGACAGGAGCGAGCAGCCGCCCGCGCCCGAGGCGGCGCAGGCCGCGGCCACCAGTCCGCCGGAAAGCGTCCAGCGCCGGCCGCAGACCTGGACCGGGCGTCCTCCGGGCTGGCAGCCCAGGGAAACCGCGCCCGACGACGGGCGCTCGGCCGGGCCGCTCAACCGCAACGGCTACCGCAACGACGCGGCCGCCGGCGAACCGGCCATGGAAGTGGGCGGCTACCAGATCGTCTACGACCTGCTCGCCGAAACGCGGCTGCGCACCTGGATGGAACAGGGCATGAAGGAGCTCTCCATCCCCCTGCCCGGCACCACCTACCTGATGGTCTGCCCGGCGGAAGTCGCGCTCAGGCGCGGCTCCAGCAAGTGCCGCCTGCTTCCACCCGACGCGCCGGAACTGCGCTCCATCGGCGATGCGCGCGATGTGGTCACGGTGATGTACGTCTACCGGCGCGGCGAACTGGTCTGGCGCGGGCCCGGACCGTACCGCTGAGGCGCCTGCGGGTCCGGCCCGCTCCCGCGACATTCCATGGCGCGCTTCCCGCAACACGGTTCGCAGAAGCGGGGCTTGCCGCGCATGACCGCCAGGAGAAAGCCGGCGTGGGGCGAGCTGCACACCTGCGGCCCGTCGATGGAGCGAAGGCTTGCCATCGGGAAGGGCGCCAACAAAAAAACCCCGGACGCTTTCCCGTCCGGGGTCCTCGATCAAACCGGAGCGCGGCTTACTTCGACGCGGCTTCCAGTTCCTTCAGCAGCTGCGGCGCCGGCGCCACCTCCTGCATGATCCAGCGCATGTAGCGCTGGTCCACCGAGATCATGCGGGTCATCACCGGGTCGAACACCCAGTTGCTGGCCACCGATTCCCAGATGCCGTCGAACGCCAGCCCGACCAGGCGGCCGTGCGCGTCCAGCACCGGCGAGCCGGAGTTGCCGCCGGTGATGTCCAGGTCGGACAGGAAGTCCACCGGCACGCTGCCGAGGCGCTTGTCTTCCAGGCCGCCGTAGCGCCTGGCCTTGACCGCATCGAGCAGCGCCTTCGGCGAGTCGAACGGATCGACGCCGGTTTCCTTGGCCGCGACGCCTTCGATGGTGGTGAACGGCTGCTGCACCTTGCCGTCCAGGCCGGTGTAACCCTTCACGTTGCCGAAGGTGATGCGCAGGGACAGGTTGGCGTCCGGGTAGACGAACTCGCCCTTGCTCTGCTTGTAGTCGGCGATGGCCTGCAGGAACAGCGGGCGCGCCACCAGTTCCTCGCCGCGCTTGACTTTGTTCTGGTGCTCGATCTCCAGCAGCGCCGGCATCACCGCCACCGCGTACTGGATGGCCGGGTCGGTGCTGGCCTCGAACGCGGCCCTGTCGGCGTTGAACCACTTCATGCGCTCGGCCAGGTCGCCCAGGCGCGAACCGTCCAGGCGCGCCACCGCGGCATCCACGGCCGCGGCGTCGCTGCCGCCCAGCCACGCGTCGAAGGCCGGCACGCGCTGGTCGGCCGGCAGTTCGGCGTAACGCTGCAGCCAGTACTGCTGGAACTGCCGGTCCATCGCCGCCACGTAGCGGCGGTCCATCTGCTTCAGGCCGCCCTCGATGGCCGGCAGGTCGCGTTCCTGGTAGCCGTCTTCGCGCTGCGCGTCGGGCTTGGCCTTTTCGATCGCCAGGCGGTACAGGCGCACGGCGGTCCCCAGCGTGCCGGTGCGGTTGAACATGCCCAGGGTGAAATCGCGCTGCTGGGTGCGGCGCGCCTGGGTGCCCAGCGCCTGCAGCTGCGCATAGGCGTCCAGCGCCGGCTTGCCCTTCTCGCCCTGCCCGCGCAGCCATTCCAGCACCGCGGCCTCTTCCTTCTGCTTCTGCGCCAGCACGTTGTTGCGCTTGAAGCCGTCCAGCTGGCCGTCGAAATTCTTGCTGGTGTTGTTCCAGCCGGCCATGCTCGCGGCGTACTTCACCGCGATGTCCTTGTTGTCCCGGCTCGCGGCCTCGACCAGCGCAATCTGGTCCTTGTAGGCCCTGGAAACGGCCGGATAGCTCCAGCCGGCGGTGTTCTCGAACTCGCTCACCAGCGCATAGCGGTCGGTGCGACCGGGGTAGCCGGCCACCATCACGAAATCGCCCTCGCCCAGCGGCTGGTCGGCCAGCTTCAGCCAGTGCTTCGGCTGGTACGGCACGTTGTCGGCCGAGAATGCGGCCGGCTTGCCGTCCTTGCCGACGTAGGCGCGGTAGAACGAGAAGTCGCCGGTGTGGCGCGGCCACATCCAGTTGTCGACGTCGCCGCCGAACTTGCCGACGCTGCCCGGGGGCGCGTACGCCAGGCGCACGTCCTTGATTTCCAGGTTCTTGAACAGGCGGTAGGTGTTGCCGCCGGAGAAGCTGTACAGCGTGCAGCTGTAGCTGTCGTCGGCCTCGCACTCGGCCACCAGCTTCTTCTCCAGCGCCTCCAGCGCCTCGGTGCGCCTGAGCGGGTCGCTGCCGGCGCCGGCGATGGCGGCCCTGGCCTGGGCGGTGACGTCGGTGATGTCGTCCAGCACGTAGATGCGCGCGTTCGGGCCGGCGCTCAGCTCATCCTTGAAGCTGGCCGCGCTGAAACCATCCTTGATCAGGTTCTTCTCGGCGGTGGAGTTGAGCTGGATGGCGCCATACGCGCAGTGGTGGTTGGTGGCCACCAGGCCCTGCGGCGAAACGAAGCTGGCGGTGCAGCCGCCCAGCGCCACCACCGCGCCCATCGGGTCGCCGGTCAGATCGGCCAGCTGCTGCGGGTCCAGCTTCAGCCCGGCCTGCTTCAGCGGCCCGGCGATCTGCGGCAGCTGCTGCGGCACCCACATGCCCTCGGCGGCGCTGGCCGCCTGCGCTAGGCCGAGCCCGGCGACGACGGAAAAAGCGAGAAGATTCAGACGCATGAGGCGTATCCCCGAAGAATGGAAGCCCCGATTGTAGCGGGTGAAACCGTCGCCGCAGCCCCGCCTGCCGGTGCGGGCGGTTACCGCCGAAAGCATATAATCGCCGCTCTTTCCCACTGCGGCTTTCCGGCAATGACACAGAACACGATGCGCGCGCTGGTCAAGCGCGAGGCGACCAAGGGCATCTGGATGGAAGAGGTGCCGGTGCCGGTGCCCGGCCCCAACGAGGTGCTGATCAAGCTGGAGAAGACCGCCATCTGCGGCACCGACCTGCACATCTACCTGTGGGACGAGTGGAGCCAGCGCACCATCAAGCCGGGCCTGACCATCGGCCACGAGTTCGTCGGCCGCATCGCCGGCATCGGCCCCGGCGTGACCGGCTATGACATCGGCCAGCGCGTGTCGGCCGAAGGCCACATCGTCTGCGGCCACTGCCGCAACTGCCGCGGCGGCCGCCCGCACCTGTGCCCGAACACCGTGGGCATCGGCGTCAACGTCAACGGCGCCTTCGCCGAGTACATGGTGATGCCGGCCAGCAACCTGTGGCCGATCCCGGACCAGATCCCGTCCGAACTGGCCGCGTTCTTCGACCCCTACGGCAACGCCGCGCACTGCGCGCTGGAGTTCGACGTGATCGGCGAGGACGTGCTGATCACCGGCGCCGGCCCGATCGGCATCATCGCCGCCGGCATCTGCAAGCACATCGGCGCGCGCAACGTGGTGGTCACCGACGTCAACGATTTCCGCCTGAAGCTGGCCGCCGACATGGGCGCCACGCGCGTGGTCAACGTCGCCAACCAGTCGCTGAAGGACGTGATGGCCGACCTGCACATGGAGGGCTTCGACGTGGGCCTGGAGATGAGCGGCAACCCGCGCGCGTTCAACGACATGCTCGACTGCATGTACCACGGCGGCAAGATCGCCATGCTCGGCATCATGCCCAAGGGCGCCGGCTGCGACTGGGACAAGATCATCTTCAAGGGCCTGACCGTGCAGGGCATCTACGGCCGCAAGATGTACGAGACCTGGTACAAGATGACCCAGCTGGTGCTGTCCGGCTTCCCGCTCGGCAAGGTACTCACCCACCAGCTGCCGGTGGACCGCTTCCAGGAAGGCTTCGACCTGATGGAACAGGGCAAGGCCGGCAAGGTCGTGCTGAGCTGGAACTGATCCCGCCCAGGACGCGACGAAAGGAAAAAGGCGCCTGACGGCGCCTTTTTTCATGACGCACATCCCTGTGCGTCACCCTTGGCGGCTGCGCCGTGAAAAACGGCTGTCCTGCCGTTTTTCGTTAGCGCACCCGTGCCGCGCTCAGCGCGCGATCTTCACCGCCAGCACCACGCGGCTGTCGGCCAGCTTACCGAAGTTGTCGCGGCCCTTGCCGTCGGTGCCGTAGTAGCCCAGCGAGACATCGGCGATGCCGAAGCTGCGGCCGACGCCCACGCCCCAGTCGGTGTAGTCCTGCGCCACGTCGCTGTCGTTGAACACGCTGCGGCCGACACTGGCGTTCAGGCTGAAGTCGTTCGGCAGGCCCCATTCGCCGCCCACGCCGTAGTACCAGCCGGTGGTGTCGCTGCCCCACACGTCGTTGGTGTAGCTGACGTTGACCTTCCAGTGCTCGGCGATGGTGGTGGTGGTGACCAGCTCGTTGTAGGCCATCTCGCTGGCACCCGGGTAGGTATAGCGGTTGAGCATCACATCGAGGTTGACCTTGTCGCTGAGGTCGAAGCCATAGCCGACGAAGTAGTCGACCTCGACGTCGGGGCTGCCTTCGCCGAAATCCACGCCGGAGGCGAAGCCGCCCACGTACAGGCCGCTCGCCGAGGTCCAGGTGATGCTGCCCTGCGCCGTCGGCTTCTCGTCGGTCTGCGAGGCGCCGCGGAACAGGTAGTCCGAGACCGCGCCGACTTCCCAGCTCAGGGGCGATGCGGCGTCTTCGGCGCAGGCCGCGAACGGGAGGGACAGCAGGCCGGCACAGGCAACGGCGGCAAGGCGCTTGCAGGGAATCATGCGGGGGTCTCCGGGGTGGGGGTTCGGCGCCGCCACGGCGCAGAATTCACGAATTCTTAACCAGAATGAACCGCGGCGCCAGCGTTTCGTGCCGGGACCCGACAACCGGCATGCCCCTCTTCCCGCTAACCGGCAACGGACGCCGGAAACACCCCATGGCGCCGCGCCGCCAGCGCGACGAGCTGCCCCGCCGCGTAGGCCGGCGCATCGGGCGGCAGCTCGACCTCCACGTCCACGGCGGCCGCGCGCAGGCGTGCCCGCAGCCGCGCGCGGGCGCCGCTGCGCTGCACCGACAGCACCGTGCCCACCCAGTCGCCGGCATCGCCGACACGCATGTCCTCGGGGCGTACGTAGACCTCCAGCGCAGCGGCCTCCGGCAGGCCCGCCGGCCGCGACCAGCGCGCGCCCGCGACCTCCAGCGCGTCGCCCTCGGCCCGCGCCGGCAGGCGGTTGGCCTCGCCGACGAAGCCGTAGACGAAGGGCGATGCGGGCCGGTCGTAGACCTCGCCCGGGCTGCCGACCTGCTCGATGCGGCCGCGGTTGAGGATGGCCACGCGATCTGCCAGTTCCAGCGCCTCTTCCTGGTCGTGGGTGACGAACACGGTGGTCAGGCCGGTGCGGTCGTGCAGTTCGCGCAGCCAGCGGCGCAGGTCGCGGCGCACCTGCGCGTCCAGCGCGCCGAACGGCTCGTCCAGCAGCAGCACGCGCGGCTCGATCGCCAGCGCACGCGCCAGCGCCACGCGCTGGCGCTGGCCGCCGGACAACTGCGTGGGATAGCGCCCGCCCAGGCCGTCCAGCTGCACCAGCGCCAGCAGTTCCTCCACGCGCGCGTCGATGCGCGCCTTCGGCCAGCGCTGCGCGCCACGCCGTACCTCCAGCCCGAAGGCGATGTTGGCGCGCACGTCCATGTGCCGGAACAGCGCGTAGTGCTGGAACACGAAACCGGCGCGGCGCGCCTGCACGCTCAGCGCGGTGGCATCCTCGCCGTCGAACAGGATGCGGCCCTGTTCGGGCTGTTCCAGCCCGGCCAGCGCGCGCAGCAGGGTGGTCTTGCCCGACCCCGACGGCCCCAGCAGGGCCAGCAGCTCGCCGCTGCGGATGTCCAGGCTGACGCCATCGAGCGCGGGAAACGCGCCGAAGCGCTTGCCCAGTTGTTGGATGCGGATGTTCATGTCACCTCGGGCGATGCGCGGCGGCCAGCGACTGGCCGTGGCGCCATTCCAGGAAAGTCTTCAGCACCAGCGTCAGCAGCGCGGTACCGGCCAGCAGCGAAGCACAGGCGAACGCGGCGCCGTAGGCGTACTCGTTGTAGAGGATCTCCACGTGCAGCGGCAGCGTGTTGGTGCGCCCGCGGATGTGCCCGGACACCACCGACACGGCGCCGAACTCGCCCATCGCCCGCGCACTGCACAGCAGCACGCCGTACAGCAGGCCCCAGCGGATGTTGGGCAGGGTCACCTTCCAGAACATCTGCCAGGCGTTGGCGCCCAGGGTCAGCGCCGCCAGTTCCTCGTCGCTGCCCTGCTGCTCCATGAGCGGCATCAGCTCGCGGGCGATGAACGGAAAGGAGACGAAGGTGGTCGCCAGCACGATGCCGGGGAGCGCGAACACGATGCGCGGCAGCTGCAGCAGCACCTCGCCGGCCACCGGCAGGTGCAGGCGCAGCCCGTCCTCGATCAGCGGCCACAGCCAGCCGTCGCGGCCGAACAGCAGGATGAACACCAGCCCGGCCACCACCGGCGACACCGAGAACGGCAGGTCGATCAGGGTCACCAACCAGCGCTTGCCGGGGAAGTGGTGCTTGCTCACCACCCAGGCCGCGGCGACGCCGAACACCAGGTTCAGCGGGATCACGATGGCGGTGACCAGCAGGGTAAGGCGCACGGCCGACAGCGCGTCGGCATCGCTCACCGCGCTCCAGAACGCCTGCACGCCGCCACGCAGCGCCTCGGCGAATACCAGCAGCAGCGGCAGCAGCAGGAACGACAGCAGGAAGCCCAGCGCGCCGAGGACCAGCAGCGCCTGCACCCAGCCCGGCTCGGTGGTGACGCCGCGCGGGGCGCGCACTGCCGTTTCATGCGCAGCCTGTACCGGCAGTTCCGACACCAGCTCGCTCATCGCGCGCCCCGGTGCTGCAGGCGCGCCTGCAGGGTGTTGACCAGCAGCAGCACGGCGAAGGACAGCAGCAGCATCGCCGCGGCGATGGCGGTGGCGCCGGCGTAGTCGAATTCCTCCAGGCGGATGGTGATCAGCAGCGGCGCGATCTCGGTGGCGTTGGGCAGGTTGCCGGCGATGAAGATCACCGAGCCGTACTCGCCCACGCCGCGCGCGAATGCCAGCGCGAAACCGGTCAGCATCGCCGGCCACAGCGCGGGCACGACCACGCGCGTGATGGTCTGCCAGCGGCTGGCGCCCAGGGTGGCCGCCGCTTCCTCCAGTTCGCGTTCGGCTTCGGCCAGCACCGGCTGCACGATGCGCACCACGAACGGCAGGCCGACGAACACCAGCGCAATGATGATCCCCAGCGGCGTATAGGCGATCTTCAGGCCCAGCGGTTCGAGCCAGCGCCCGGCCCAGCCCTGCCCGCCGTACAGCGCGGTGAGCGCGATGCCGGCCACCGCGGTGGGCAGGGCGAACGGCAGGTCGATCATCGCGTCGAACAGGCGCCGGCCCGGGAAGCGGTAGCGCACGAACACCCAGGCCACCCAGGTGCCCATCAGCGTGTTGAACGCCGCCGCGGCCAACGCGGTGCCGAAGCTCAGCCGCAGCGCCGCCAGCACGCGCGGCTCGCTCCATATGCGCCAGATGCCGTCCACGCCCAGGCCGGCCGCGCGCAGGAACACGCCGGCCAGCGGAATCAGCACGATCAACCCCAGCCAGAACACGGTGATGCCCATGCCGATGCCAAAGCCGGGCAGGACCCGGCGCTGGCGCCGCGCGGGCGGCAATGCCTGCACGCCGGCATTCACCTACTTGCCCGCCTGGATCTGGTCGAACACGCCGCCGTCGGCGAAGTGCTCGGCCTGCGCCTTCTCCCACGAACCGAACGCTTCGCGGATGGTCACCAGCCGCACCTGCGGGAAGCGCGCCACGTCGGCCGGGTCGGCCAGTTCGGGGTGGCGCGGGCGGTAGTAATGGCGCGCGGCGATGCGCTGGCCTTCGGCCGAATACAGGTACTGCAGGTAGGCCTGCGCCACCTCGCGGGTGCCGTGGCGGTCGGCGTTGCGGTCGACCAGCGCCACCGAAGGTTCGGCCAGGATCGACAGCCGCGGCACCACGATCTCGAACTTGTCCGGGCCCAGTTCCTCCTGCGCCAGGAAGGCCTCGTTCTCCCAGGCCAGCAGCACGTCGCCGATGCCGCGCTGGACGAAGGTGGTGGTGGCGCCGCGCGCACCGGTGTCCAGCACCGGCACGTTGCGGAACAGCGCGCGCATGTAGTTGAGGATGCGCGCGCGGTCGCCGTTGAAGATGTGTTCGGCGTAGGCCCAGGCGGCGAGGTAGTTCCAGCGCGCGCCGCCGGAAGTCTTCGGGTTGGGCGTCACCACCGACACGCCGGCGCGCAGCAGGTCCGGCCAGTCGCGGATGCCCTTGGGGTTGCCCTTGCGCACCAGGAACACGATGGTCGAGGTATACGGCGCGCTGTTGTCGGGCAGGCGCGATTCCCAGTTGGCCGGCAGCAGCCGCGCCTTCTGCGCGATCGCATCCACGTCGTAGGCCAGCGCCAGCGTCACCACGTCGGCCTGGATGCCGTCGATCACCGCGCGCGCCTGCTTGCCGGAACCGCCGTGCGAGGTCTCGATGGTGACGGTGTCGCCCTTGGTTTCCTTCCAGTGGCGGGCAAAGGCGGCGTTGAAATCGCGGTACAGCTCGCGGGTGGGGTCGTAGGACACGTTGAGCAGTTGCACGTCGCGGGCGAAGGCGCCGCCGGCGACCAGGGCCAGCAGGAAGGCCAGCGAGGCGAGGCCGGCACGGGAACGGAAGATCTGCGTCATGGGGGAAGCTCCGTCAGAAGGAAACCTGCAGGCGCGAGAACACGGCCTTCTCGGCAGGCAGGGCGGCGCCGCCGGCGGCGGCGTCGAAGCGGCTGTGCAGGTAGTTGGTCGCCAGCCTGAGGTTGGCCGTCAGGTACCAGTTCGCGCCCAGCGTCCAGGCGCGCACGCGCGAGGCGGAGGCGGCCGGGTCGGCATAGAACGGGAACGCGGCATCGTCGATGTCCAGCACGCCGTAGCGCGCGGTGAGTTCGAAGGCGCCCAGGCCGCCGTTGCTGCCGAACGGCCGCGACGGCGTCACCCCGCGGTAGCCGGCGTCCTCGCCGGTGAGCACGTAGCTGGCCGTGGCCTGCCAGGCGCGATGGTCCAGTTCCGCACGCCGGCCGTCGCGCGCCACCTGCTGCTGCGAGACGATGTACTCGCCCTGCAGGCCGAAGCCGTTGCGGTAGAACCAGCCCTGCGGCGACCAGCGGCGGTGGCTGCCGTCGGCCAGCACCGTGCCGCGATAGCTGAAGAAGGTCGCCTGACCCGGTGTGCGGTAGCGCGGCAGGAAGTTGCTGCCGGTGCCGTGTTTCTCGCCGCTGCTGGCGCCCAGGCCGAAGCCCAGCCCCGCCCAGGCGCTGTCCGTGCCCTTCAGCGGCTCGAAGAACACGCGGCCGGCAACCTCGAAATCGTCGTCCGGATTGCTGGTCACCGCGTCGCGGCCATCGACCGCGCCGTTGAACAGGCCCAATGCGTAGCTGAATCTGCCCTTGGCCGCCTCGCCCTGCAGTTGCACGCCGAGATCGCGGTTGGGCGCCAGTTCGCTGGCCAGCGCGCGCTCGACATCGACCAGGGCCGAGGACGACTGCAGGCGCTCCAGCCCGACCGGCGAGGTGAACTTGCCCACGCGCACCGTATAGGCCGGATCGAAGCGCAGGTCGGCATAGGCATCGACGATGCTGGCGCTGTCGCCGGCGAACTCGGGGGTGAAGCGGTAGGCCACCAGCGTGCCGAGCGAACCTTCCAGCGTCGGCCGCGCGGTGCGCAGCAGGAAGGTGTCGTTCTGGCCGCTGTCGCCGAGGAACACCCGCGCATCGCCCTGCAGCAGGCCACGCAGCTTCAGTTCGTAATTGCCGTCGCCGGACTTGAACGCGGCGCCCTTCTGGTCGACGGTGATCTTCGGCGCCGCCCTGGCCGCGGCCACGCGTTCTTCTTCCTGCAGTTCCAGGCGGCGCTCGAGGATGCGCAGGCGCTGGTCCAGGTCGGCCAGGCCGACGCCCTCGACGGCGGCGTCGCCGGATACGCCGGCCAGGCGTTCCAGCCGCTCCAGGCGCTGCTGCAGCTGTTCCACCGTGGGCTGCTGCGCCTGCGCCGATGCCGCCGCCCCGCACAGCGCCACGGCCAGGCTGAGGCACAGCAGCTTCCTGGTCGGCACGGTGGACGGGAGGGGGGACGCGCTCATCGGCGGCTCCTTGAGTTGGGTGGGGAGGGAGCGTCGATGCTGCGGGCGCACACGCCGGCCGGGAAATGACTTCGGCCGCGACGCTTATAGCCATTCCCCATGAAACCGGCGGCGACCCCGCCCGACCGCTAGAATCGGCACTCCTTCCACCGCAAGACCCTGCCATGACCGCAACCGCGAACACTTCCCCGCTCACCCGGCACTACGCCGAGGAACTGGACGCCATCCGCGCGCAGGGGCTGTTCAAGTCCGAACGCATCATCACCAGCCCGCAGTCGGCCGAGATCACCCTGGACGACGGCCGCACCGTGCTGAACTTCTGCGCCAACAACTACCTGGGCCTGGCCGACCACCCGGACCTGATCCAGGCCGCCAAGGACGCGCTGGACAGCCACGGCTTCGGCATGGCCTCGGTGCGCTTCATCTGCGGCACCCAGGACCTGCACAAGCAGCTGGAGAAGCAGATCGCCGACTTTTTCGGCAAGGAAGACACCATCCTCTACGCCGCCTGCTTCGACGCCAACGGCGGCCTGTTCGAGCCGCTGCTCGGCGAGAACGACGCGATCATCTCCGACGCGCTCAACCATGCCTCGATCATCGACGGCGTGCGCCTGTGCAAGGCCAAACGCTTCCGCTACGCCAACTGCGACATGGCCGATCTGGAGGCGCAGCTGCAGGCCGCCGACGCCGCCGGCTGCCGTACCAAACTGATCACCACCGACGGCGTGTTCTCGATGGACGGCTTCATCGCCCCGCTGGACGAGATCACCGCGCTGGCGAAGAAGTACAACGCGCTGGTGCACATCGACGAATGCCACGCCACCGGCTTCCTCGGCGCCACCGGCCGCGGCTCGGCCGAGGTCAAGGGCGTGCTGGAGAAGATCGACATCATCACCGGCACCCTGGGCAAGGCCATGGGCGGCGCGCTGGGCGGCTTCACCTGCGCCAGCGCCGAGGTGGTCGAACTGCTGCGCCAGCGCTCGCGCCCCTACCTGTTCTCCAACTCGCTGCCGCCGCACGTGGTCGCCGCCGGCATCAAGGCCTTCGACATGCTCGACAAGGCCGACGACCTGCGCCGCAAGCTGGCCGAGAACACCGCGTATTTCCGCCAGAAGATGACCGCCGCCGGCTTCGACGTGAAGCCGGGCGTGCACCCGATCAGCCCGGTGATGCTGTACGACGCACCGCTGGCGCAGAAATTCGCCCAGCGCCTGCTGGAAGAAGGCATCTATGCGATCGGCTTCTTCTTCCCGGTGGTGCCCAAGGGCCAGGCGCGCATCCGCACGCAGATGAGCGCCGCGCACAGCCGCGAACACCTGGATCGCGCCATCGATGCCTTCACCCGCATCGGCCGGGAGCTGGGCGTCATCAAGGGCTGATCCGGCCCGGCTTCACAGACGAGAACAGGCGCCCAAGGGCGCCTGTTCCGTATCCGGCCTGCGAACGCTGCGCCGGCATCCACGCTTCATGTGCACGACGCTGGCCCGCGGGAACGCCGACTCAGTTCTTGGCGGCCTGTGCCGGCTCCGCGGAGGCCCCGTCAGGCGTATTGCCGCGCGCTACCCGGATGCCATTGGCCTTCATCCAGGCATCGAACTGGTCGGCACTCATGTTCTGCCCTTCCTGCTGCATCAGGAAGCGGTAGTTGCCCAGCGCGTCCTTTTCCGCCATCGGCGCCTCCACCGTCACCGTGATCGGCTTTTCCTCGACGGCCACCGCCACCGGCTTGCCGGACGAGGCGCAACCGGCCAGAACCGCGGCAGCCGCCAGTGCAAAAGCAACGGGAATGCCGTTTTTCATCGCGGAGCCGTGCGTCATGAAAGAACGGCAGGAAAGCCGTTTTTCACGGCGAAGCCGCCCGAAAGGGTGACGCACAAGGATGTGCGTCATGAAAGAACGGCACGACAGCCGTTCTTCACGGCAAAGCCGCCCCAAAAGGCGACGCACAGGGATGTGCGTCATGAAAGAACGGCAGGACGGCCGTTCTTCACGGCGAAGCCGCCCGAAAGGGTGACGCACAGGGATGTGCGTCATGAAAACACCGCGGATGGAAGCTGGCATGGCCGCTCGACCTCTCTGGGAACAGGCCTACAGCCTAATCATGCACTTGAAGAAATCAAGCTATTTGCATGAATTACATGGAGAATTTTATGAATTGGCGTGCGATCCAGCAGCCGCGCCGGCCAGCGCTTCCAGTTCCGCCGCCTCGAGCATGCGCCACTGCCCTTTGCCCAGTTCGCCCAGCGACACCGGCCCGATCGCCACGCGCACCAGCCGCAGCACCTCGAACCCCAGCACCTGCAGCAGCCGCCGGATATGCCGGTTGCGCCCTTCGTCGAGCACGATCTCCAGCCATGCGGTGCGCTCGCTCCGGCGCAGAACGGCAACCGAGTGCGCGGCCAGGTGCTCGCCGGCATCCTCGATGCCCTCCTGCATGCGCGCCAGCTGCGCCGCGTCGGGCACGCCATCGATCTGCACGCGGTAGGTCTTCAGCGGCCCCGTCGCGGGGTCGGTCAGCCGCGCCGCCCATTCCGGATCGTTGCTGAAGAACAGCAGGCCTTCGCTGGCCTTGTCCAGACGGCCGACCGGCGCCAGCCATGGCAGGCCGGCACCATCGAAGCAGCGATAGACGGTGTCCCGGCCCTGCTCGTCGCGCACGCTGGTGACCAGGCCACGCGGCTTGTTCAGGGCCACGTACAGGCGGCGCGCCGCCACCAGGGGCTCGCCGTCCATCGTGACCCGCTGCCGGGTGAGGACGACGGGGAACTCAGGGTCGCGGACCACCCGGCCATCCACGGCGACCCGGCCGGCCAGCACCCGGCGCGCGGCTTCGGCGCGCGAACACACGCCCGCCTTGGACAGCACGCGCGCCAGGCCATGGCGCGGCGCGGCGGCCTTCTTCGCGCCGGTTGCGGAAGGCGAAACGAAATGCCCGCCCTGTCTGGCAGGGCGGGCATCGCGGGAAATCCTGCGCGGCATCCAGGCAGCTTGCGTTACTTGACCTCGGGCGCGGGCTTGGCTTCGGCCGCGCCTTCGGCGGCCGGGGCTGCCGCCTTGACCACACGCACGCCGCGCGCCTTCATCCAGGCGTCGAACTCGTCGGCGGTCATGCGCTTGCCGCCCTGGCTCATGTCGAAGCGCCACGGCGTATTGTCGTACTGCGTCTGCGGCTTATAGGCGGCCGGGTCATTGGGATTGATCGCCGGCCGCGCCGGCATCGCGCTGGCGACGTTGTTGCAGCTTTCCACACGCAGGCGCATCAGCACGCGGTCGAGCGACTGCTCGTCGCCGGCGTTCGAGGTCAGCACACCCGACGGCATGCCCAGTTGCCCCGGACGGGCATACAGTTCCACGGCGACCGGCTCGATCACCGTGGCCGGCAGCGGCGGCGGCACGATGGCGCTGGCCGAGCAATCGACGGCTGCGTGGGCGGCGGGAACGAGGACCAGGGCGACGGCGCCGGCCAGTGCGATACGCAGCATCGGTATTTCCATTCGTGCAGGGACGCCGCGAGTGTAGGCATGCCCCGCAGGGCTTTCAACCATCGTGGCAGGGTTCGCGGAAAGTGGGTTCTCGTGCGCCCATGAAAGGCGACCGACCGGTGATCGGGGCCACGGACACGCCCGCTCCTGCGACGCAAAAAACAAGGCCCGGCTTTCGCCGGGCCTTGCTCGAATCAACCGATACGTCCGATCAGTTCTGGACGTTCAGCTCGGTGCGACGGTTCTTGGCGCGACCTTCCGGGTTGTCCGAACCATCCGGGTTGGTGTTCGGAGCAATCGGACGGCTCTCGCCGTAGCCGATCGGGCCGACCAGACGCGAAGCTTCGACGCCGTTGGTGGTCAGGTAGTCGTACACGGCCTTGGCGCGACGCTCGGACAGCTTCTGGTTGTAGGCGTCGGTACCCTTCGAGTCGGTGTGACCGGCGACTTCAACGCGCAGTTCCGGGTAACGCTTCAGGATCTCGCTGGCCTCGCTCAGGATCGCGACGGCATCCGGACGCAGGGTCGACTTGTCGAAGTCGAAGTTCACGCCCTTCAGGTCGATCGACACCGGCACCGGGCAGCCGTCCGGACCCACGATCTGGCCGGCCTGCGAGTTCGGGCACTTGTCGTCGCAGTTGTTGACGCCGTCACCATCGTCGTCCAGGTCGGCGCAGCTCGGCGCGACCGGAGCCGGCGGCGGAGCAACGGCGGCGACCGGAGCCGGGCCCAGCGGGATCACGACGCCGACCGAAGCCAGCACGTCGCCGAACCAGTCGTTGTCCTTGCCGGCCAGGCGCGGGTTCACGCTCTGGTCGTCGAAATCGGCGCGGTAGGCCACTTCGGCACGCACGGCGACGCGCTTCTCGAAGGTGGTCTGCAGACCAACGCCGACCTTGGCGGCGAGGTTGCCGTCCTTGCGCTCAGCCGGCGAGTTCGGCGAGTTGATGACGTACTCTTCCTCGGCCTTCTGGTAGCCCAGGCCGAACAGCAGGTACGGGTTCCAGCCGCGGCCGTCCTGGATGAAGTGGCGACGCAGATCCAGCGACACGCCGTACTGCGACCAGTTCAGGTCCTGATTCTTGTCGAAGTTCGGGTTCTGATAGTTCAGCTCGCCGTCCAGCGACCAGTTCGGGCTGATGAACTTGCCCAGGCCCAGGGTGCCGAACGGAGCATCGTTGGTGCCACGGTCGCCGTCCTGGAAGTTGAAGCCGGCCGAACCGGTCAGGTACCAGCGGTCGTCGAATTCCTGGGCCGACGCGGCCTGGGCAAATGCCAGACCACCCAGCAGCGCGGCGGTAAGGATCTTCTTGTTCATGAATACAACTCCTTGTTTCGGGGGTATGAAACCGGTAATGGCATGGTCCAGCACAGCGATTTCGTTCGTCGCGTCCGAAAGATGGCCGTTTCCGCACGCCAACGCGGTGCACATTATGCGCTGGCCCGTGAAGACGACGTTAACAGCTGCGTAACAAATGACGCAGCCCCGGACTTCGGAATGACCGGCGAATGGCAACCCTATACAGCTTGGTAAAGACACGCAAGAGCCAGGCCTGACGGGCGTTTCCGGGGCCGCCGACCGCGACACGGGGAGGCTCCGGGTTGCGGCGCGGATGTCATGCCTGCAGCGCTGGATGTCATCTGTGCCTGAACCGTCCCTGCGTATCATGGTGGCCTCCCCCTCACCGAACGGAACTTTTTCCATGAAAGCTGTCGGTCTGAGCCGCTCCCTGCCAATCGAGGATCCCCAGGCCCTGGAAGACTTCGAACTGCCCTCGCCCGCGGCGCCACAGGGGCGGGACCTGCTGGTCGGGGTGCAGGCCGTGTCGGTCAATCCGGTGGACACCAAGCTGCGGCGCTCGGGCAAGGGCGAGAACGTTCCGCCCCGCATCCTCGGCTTCGACGCCGCGGGCACCGTGCTGGCCGTCGGCCCCGATGTCACCGCCTTCGAGGTGGGGGACGAGGTCTATTACGCCGGCGATGTCACCCGGCCGGGCTGCGATGCGCAGCTGCAGCTGGTGGACGAACGGCTGGTCGGGCGCAAGCCGACCACGCTGGATTTCGCCGAGGCCGCGGCGCTGCCGCTGACCACGCTGACGGCCTGGGAACTGCTGTTCCAGCGCATGCCCTACCAGCTGGACGGGCGGCGCAACGCCGGCAGGACCCTGCTCGTCATCGGCGGCGCCGGCGGCGTGGGTTCGATGGCGATCCAGCTCGGCCGCCATGCGGGATTCACCGTGGTGGCGACCGCCTCGCGCGATGAAAGCCGTGCCTGGTGCCGGCAGATGGGCGCCGAGCATGTCATCGACCATCGCCAGCCGCTGGCGCCGCAGCTGCAGGCGCTGGGCATCGACCAGGTGGACGCGGCCGTGAACCTGGCCGACACCGACCGCTACTGGCAGGCGCTCGGCGAGCTGCTGGCGCCGCAGGGGCATGTCGGCCTGATCGTGGAGCCGGCCGGCGACCTGCGCATCGGCGATCCGTACAAGGCCAAGTGCATCGGCATCCACTGGGAGTTCATGTTCGCGCGCGCGCGTTTCCGTACCGCCGACATGATCGAGCAGCACCGCATCCTCACCCGCGCCGCCAGCCTGATCGATGCCGGCGAACTGCGTACCCCGCTGACCCGGCGCCTTGGCCCGATCAACGCGGCCAACCTGCGCCAGGCGCACCGGCTGCTGGAATCGGGCAGCACCATCGGCAAGCTGGTGCTCGAGGGCTGGGACTGAGGAGCAACACGACCGGCACGGGGCGTGGAAAGCGGGACCGCCGCTTCCCCGCGCCCCTTTCCCCGCGTTTCCCCATGCCGATGCCGTCCTTTCCGTTCGTCCTGCGCCTGCTACAGTTGCTGCTCGGGCTGTTCCTGTTCGGCATCGCCTCGGCGCTGATGATACGCGCCGGTATCGGCATCGCGCCCTGGGACGTGCTGGCGCAGGGCATCTCCCTGCGCAGCGGGCTGGCCTTCGGCCTGGTCACCAACCTGGTGGGCGTCGCCGTCCTGCTGATGTGGTGGCCGCTGCGGCAGCGCCCGGGGCTGGGCACGGTGCTGAACGTGCTGCTGATCGGTCCCAGCGCCCAGGTCGGCCTGTACGCCGTGCCCGCCGCGCAGGGACTGCCGGGGCAGGTGCTGCTGTTCACCGCGGGCCTGGTGCTGCTGGCGATCGCCACCGGCCTATATATAGGTGCGCGCCTGGGCCCGGGGCCGCGCGACGGGCTGATGACCGGGCTGCACGCGCGCAGCGGCTGGGCCATCTGGAAGGTGCGCACCCTGATCGAGGCGGCGGCGCTGGCGGCAGGGTGGTGCCTGGGCGGCAACGCCGGCCTGGGCACCCTGGCCTTCGCGCTGCTGATCGGGCCGCTGTGCGGGATCACGCTGCCCCTGTTCGACCGCCGCGTTCCGGCGCCATCGCCGGCCGCGGCACCGCCGGCGGACTGAACCCCTTGCCGCAGGCGGGGTTTCGCGGCACGCTGGGGTGATCCGTACGCAAGCGTATCCATCATGACGCCCGCCACCGACACCGCCTACCCCCACCTGTTCGCCCCGCTGGACCTGGGCTTCACCCGCCTGCGCAACCGCATCCTGATGGGCTCGATGCACACCGGGCTCGAGGACCATGTGCGCGACTTTCCCAAGCTGGCCGCCTATTTCGGCGAGCGCGCGGCGGGCGGCGCCGCGCTGCTGGTCACCGGCGGTTTCTCGCCGAACATCGCCGGCTGGCTGGCGCCGTTCGGCAGCAAGCTGTCCTGGCCGTGGGAAGTGGGCCGGCACCGGCAGGTCACCGCCGCCGTGCACGGCCACGGCGCCCACATCTGCCTGCAGCTGCTGCATGCCGGGCGCTACGCCTACCACCCGCTGCAGGTGGCGCCGTCGAAGCTGAAGGCGCCGATCAATCCGTTCACCCCGCGCGCGCTGTCGGCGCGGGGGGTGGAACGCCAGATCGCCAGCTACGCCCGCGCCGCGCGGCTGGCGCGCGAGGCTGGTTACGACGGCGTGGAAGTGATGGGCTCGGAAGGCTATCTGATCAACGAGTTCATCGCCCCGCGCACCAACAAACGCAGCGATGCGTGGGGCGGCGACGCCGACAGGCGCATGCGCTTCGCCGTGGAGATCGTGCGCCGCATCCGCGAGGCCTGCGGCCCGGACTTCATCATCATCTACCGGCTGTCGCTGCTGGACCTGGTGGAGGACGGCAGCAACTGGGAAGAAATCCTGCGGCAGGCCCGCGCCATCGAAGCCGCCGGCGCCACCCTGATCAATTCCGGCATCGGCTGGCACGAGGCGCGCGTGCCGACCATCGCCACCTCGGTGCCGCGCGCGGCCTTCACCGGCGTCACCGCCAAGCTGCGCCCGCACGTGGGCGTGCCGGTGATCGCGGTCAACCGCATCAACATGCCCGACGTGGCCGAACGGGTGCTGGCCGATGGCCAGGCCGACATGGTCTCGCTGGCGCGGCCGCTGCTGGCCGACCCGCAGTGGCCGGCCAAGGCCCGCGCCGGCAGGCCGGAGACCATCAATACCTGCATCGCCTGCAACCAGGCCTGCCTGGACCACATCTTCGTCAACAAGCGCGCCACCTGCCTGGTCAATCCGCGCGCCGCGCACGAGACCGAGCTGGTCTACCGCCCGACCGGTGCGCCAAAACGCGTGGCGGTGGTCGGCGCGGGCCCGGCCGGCCTGGCCTGCGCCACCGTCGCCGCCGAACGCGGCCACGCCGTCACCCTGTTCGATGCGGCCGACGAGATCGGCGGCCAGTTCAACGTGGCCAAGCGTATTCCCGGCAAGGAGGAATTCCACGAGACCCTGCGCTATTTCCGCCACCGCCTGGCCGACACCGGCGTGGACCTGCGCCTGGGCACCCGGGTGGATGCGCCGATGCTGGCCGGCTTCGACGAGGTGGTGGTGGCCACCGGCATCTCGCCGCGCAGGGTGGATTTCCCCGGTGCCGACCACCCGATGGTGGTCAGCTACCTGGACGTGCTGCAGGGCCGTGTCCAGGCCGCGGACAAGGTGGCCATCATCGGCGCCGGCGGCATCGGCTTCGACGTGGGCGAGTTCCTGGTGCAGGAAGGCCCCTCGCCGTCGCTGAACCCGGCGCGGTGGATGGCCGAATGGGGCGTGGATGCGAGCTTCGAGGGCCGCGGCGCGCTGGCGCAGCCGCGGCCGGAAGCGCCGGCGCGCAAGGTCTGGCTGCTGCAGCGCAGCCCCGGCAAGCCCGGTGCCCGCCTCGGCAAGACCACCGGCTGGATCCACCGCGCCACGCTCAAGGCCAAGGGCGTGCAGATGCTGGGCGGGGTGGAATACCTGGGCGTCGACGACCGTGGCCTGCGCATTCGCGCCGATGGCGCCGAGCAGTTGCTGGACGTCGGCACCGTGGTGGTCTGCGCCGGGCAGGAACCGATGCGCGCCCTGGCCGATGCGCTGGCGGCGGCCGGCGTCAGCGCCCATGTCATCGGCGGCGCCGACGTCGCCGCCGAGCTGGACGCCAAGCGCGCCATCGACCAAGGCAGCCGCCTGGCCGCCGCGCTCTAGCACCGTTCCGGCATGCAGGGGTACCGGCCTCGCGCCGGCCCGGACGTGAACAACGGCACCCCACGGCACAACCGCGTGGACAGCGTTCGTCCCCTGCCCACGCGCCCCCTGTCGGCGGCAAAAAACGCCGATTTTTCGTGATGGAAACCACATTGCGGGCCGCGCGCGCCGGCTGTCGGCGACGATTCCGGCCCAGGCAACGAAGCTGAATGTCAAGAAAGCGCATTCAGGATGAGTTTGGGATAGCCCCCCTACCTTGCGCCGACTTTCCGCTCACCCCCCAGTTCTGGTGAGCACGGCGCAGCCCCACGGTCGGTGACCGGGGACTGCCCACGGGGCGGCCCCGATGCCATGGCCGCCTCCCCATGACGCCAAGCCCCAGCCCTCCGGTTCCCCTCCCATTGCGAGGAACAGGCAGGTTGCGGCCCATACGGAGCAAGGAGACCTATGAAACTGGCCTGGATTCTCTGGCTGTCGCAGTTGTTGCCGCAGCCGGCCGCCGATTCGCTGTGCCTGAGTACCACCGTCTATCTGGAAGCCCGCGACCAGACCCTGCGCGGCCAGCAGGCCGTGGCCGAAGTCGCGCTGCGCCGCCTCGACAGCGGGCTGTGGGGCGACTCGATGTGCCAGGTGGTGACCGCACGCAAGCAGTTCGCCCCCACCCTGGTGGCGCCGGACACCCAGCTGCGCAACAACGACGCTTGGGCCGAAGCCGTGGACGTGGCCTTCGCCGCCGAGCGCAACTGGGCCCTGCCGGCCGGCCAGCGCAAGGAGATCGTGCCGGGCGCCAGCCACTTCGCCGCCCACGCCATCGCCAGCCCCAGCTGGCGCAATGCCTACCAGGTCGCCACCATCGGCGGGCATACCTTCTACAAGGTGCAGTCGCTCAAGCCGCGCGCCTCCTGAGGCGCAATGCCACGCAAGAGCGGTACCAGCAGTCACACCGGCCGACGCGCCCGGGACGATAATGCGGGGGTCATTCCACCCCCGAGGTACCCGATGAAGCTCTACACCAAACCCGGCGCCTGCTCCCTGGCCGACCACATCGCGCTGATCTGGTCCGGCCTGCCCTTCGAGGTGCAGATCGTGGACCACGCGACCATGAAGTCGCCGCAGTACCTGGCCATGAACCCGGCCGGCGCGGTCCCGGTGCTGGAGGACGAGGGCTGGGTACTGACCCAGAACGCGGCCATCCTGCACTACATCTGCGACAAGGCGCCGGCCGCCGGCCTGGAGGGCGGCAGCGACCCGCGCACCCGCGCCGAGGTCAACCGCTGGCTGTCCTTCGTCAACGCCGACCTGCACCCGGTGTACTACCCGATCTTCGGCTCGACCAAGTACCTGGAGGACGAAGCGGTCATCGCCCGCACCCAGCAGAACTCGCGCGACAAGCTCAAGGGCCTGTACCAGCGCCTCAACGACCGCCTGGCGCAGGTCGACTGGCTGGGCGGCACGCCGCGCCCGAGCATCGCCGATGCCTACACCTACGTGACCCTGCGCTGGGCGCGCGGCCTGAAGATCGACCTGGCCGGCATGGACGCGCTGGACCGCTTCGAGCAGCGCATGCGGGCCGATCCTGCGGTGCAGGCCGCGCTCAAGGCCGAAGGCCTGGAGTAAGCGGACGCCTTGCCGCATGAACGACGGGCCGCCGGTTGCACGACCGGCGGCCCGTTGCGTTTCAGGGCCGGGCTTCAGCGCACCGACAGCGTCGCGATCAGGCGTGGCTTGTCGCGGTACAGCGCCGGATACTGCCGCTTCAGCGCCTCGACCCTGGGCAGGTCGTTGATGCGGATGTACGGCGCGTCCGGGTGCAGGGCCAGATAGTTCTGGTGGTAATCCTCGGCCGGGTAGAAGCGTCTGCCGCCTTCGACCCGCGTCACCAGCGGCGCGGCGAACACGCCGCTGCGCCGCAGCTGGTCGATGTAGGCCAGCGTCGCCGCGCGCTGCGGCGCGTCGTCGGCATAGACCGCCGAGCGGTACTGGCTGCCATGGTCCGGGCCCTGCCGGTCCAGCTGCGTGGGGTCGTGCACCACCGAGAAGAACACCTGCATCAGCTGCGCGTAGCCGACCTGCGCCGGGTCGTAGGTCACCTGCACCGCTTCGGCATGGCCGGTCCTGCCCGTGCCCACGCGCGCATAGCGGGCGTCGGCCGCGCTGCCGCCGATGTAACCGGCTACCGCGCTCTCCACGCCCTTCACGTGCTGGAACACGCCCTGCACGCCCCAGAAACAGCCGCCGGCGAACACCACGCGCGCATGCGCCACGCCCGGCTGGCGCAGGTCGGCGGCACCGGTGGGCACCGGCACGCTCACCGGCGGGGAAGCGGCGTGCACCGGCCGGTCGAGGCCGGATGCGGCGAGCAACAGCAGGCCGGCGACCAGGGCGGCAACGCCACCGGCAACGAGTTTGTCCATCGCAGGTTTCATCGCCGGGCTCCTTGTTTCAACCGAAGGTGAAAGCGTAGGCGCGCACGCCCGGATCGAGGAACTCGATTTCGAAGCTGCGCTCCTTCACGGCGCCGCCCTGGCGGATCAGCTGGTAGAGGCGATTGCCGTCCACCTGCCCGTCGCCATCGGCGCTCACGTCGCCGCCGGCCATGGCGCCTGGCGCATGGCCATCGATGCGCACCCTGAAACGAACCGGCCTGCCGGCCGCGTCCGGCGCCAGCACCAGGTGCAGGTCGCGCGCATGGAAACGGAATACGATGCGGCCGCCGGCCTGCTGCAGCCGCGCATCCTCGTCACCGACCAACCAGCGTCCGCCCAGCGCCCACTGGTTGAGCCGCAGCGTGGGCGGCACGGTGTAGTCGAACGCGCGGTCCGCGCGCAGCCCGCCCGGCGACGCGAAGTTCTCCGCGCGCGCATGGCCGATGTAGGTTTCCGGCGAGCGCAGGTTGTCCATGTCCGCCTCGCGCTCGACCCCGCCAGGCGCCGCGGCCACCGTCATCGCCGGCGCCGCATCGCCGGGCAAGGCGTTGCCCGCCTCGCGCAGCAGTTGGCGGATGATGCGTTCGGCGTCCTCGTAATCGCCCTCGCCGAAATGATGAGCACGGATGCGCCCCTGCGCATCGATGAAGTAATGCGCGGGCCAGTAGCGGTTGTCGAAGCCGCGCCAGATCGCGAAATCGTTGTCGAGCGCGACAGGCCAGGTGACGCCCAGGTCCTCCACCGCCCGCTGCACATTGCGTACGTCGCGCTCGAACGCGAACTCCGGCGCATGCACGCCGACCACCACCAGCCCATGGTCGCGATAACGCTCGTACCATGCGCGCACGTGCGGCAGCGCGCGCAGGCAGTTGATGCAGGAGTAGGTCCAGAAGTCGACCAGCACCACCTTGCCGCGCAGCGCCTGCGCATCCAGCGGTGGGCTGTTGAGCCAGCCGGTGGCACCGGCCAGCGACGGCAGCGTGCCTTCGACCGGCAACGCCGGCCGCGCGGCATTGCCCGCCGCCATCATCATCATCGACGCGCCCGCCGCCGGTCGTTGCGCGGGCAGCGCATCGAGCAGCCCCTGCTCCAGGCGCGCGGTGCTCACCGTCGACAGCCGGGTCAGCACGCCGGTATCCCAGCCCATCGCGATCGCGACCACCGCCAGCAACGCGGCCACGCCCAGCCCGCGCCGGATCCACTCGCCCGCGCCCAGATGCCGCTTCAGCGTGGCCAATACGCGGCCACCGATCCACACCGCCAGCGCCAGCGACGTCGCCGCCCCCAGCGCGTAGGCCAGCAGCAGGCCGCTGGTGCCGATGTTCGCGCCCTGCAGCGCCGCGCCGGTGAGGATCAGGCCCAGGATCGGCCCGGCACAGGGCGCCCACAGCAATCCGGTGGCGACGCCGACCAGCAGCGAACTGCCGACGCCACCGCCTTCGCCGGCCGACGCGTCCAGCCGCCCGCCCAGCCGCTGCAGCGGCGACAGCAGCCGGTTGGCCAGCGCGGGCCACAACAGGGCCAGCGCGAAGACCGCCATCACCGCCAGCGCGATCCAGCGTCCGGCCTGGTTGGCCTGCGCGACCCAGCGGCTGCCCACCGCCGCCAGGCTGGCGACGGCGGCGAACATCAGCGCCATGCCCGCCAGCAGCGGCAGGGTGCTGCGCAGGAATGGCCGGTCCGCACGCGCGAATACGAATGGCAGCACCGGCAGGATGCAGGGGCTGAGGAGCGTGAGCACACCGCCGAGGTAGGCCAGCAGGAGCAGGAACATGGAGTGTCCTTTGTGGAATCGGGGATGCGGCGCTCAGGCCGCTGCGAAGGTCATGGCCACGCCGTTCATGCAGTAGCGCAGCCCGGTCGGGCGTGGCCCGTCGTCGAACACGTGGCCGAGGTGGCCGCCGCAGCGCCGGCAGTGCACCTCCACCCGCAACATGCCGAAGGTGGTGTCGCGGTCCTCGCCGACCGCGCCGTGCAGCGGCGCCCAGAAACTGGGCCAGCCGGTGCCGCTGTCGAACTTGGTGGCCGAGGAGAACAGCGCCAGCGCGCAGCCGGCGCAGTGGAAGGTGCCGCGCCGGTGCTCGCCGTCGAGCGGACTGCTGAAGGCGCGCTCGGTGCCCTGCCCGCGCAGCACCGCGTACTGCGCCGGGGTCAGCTGCCGGCGCCACTGGGCGTCGCTGCGCATGATCTCGAAGTTGCCGCGGCTGGCCGGCGGCACCGGGGCGGCCCGGCTGCAGGCGCCCACGCCGAACAGGCCGGCCGCGGCCACCGTGCCGCCGATGCCCAGCAGCTTGCGTCGGGTGAGGGACATGGGCGGTCTCCAGGCAGGAACGACACGGCCATGCTGCGCCCGCGGCGATCAACGAATCCTCACGCGGAGTTAAATTTTCCGTGACACATCGACGCCGGGTTCGGCCGACAATGGATGCCACCTCCCAGCAGGCCCGACGTGCCGATGAACCGCGCCAGACATGTGCTGATCGTCGAGGACGACGCGCACATCGCCCACCTGCTGCGCATGCACCTGCGCGACGAAGGCTATGACGTGACCCACGCGGCCACCGGCGACGAGGGCCTGCGCCTGCTCGAAAACGACACCTGGAGCGCCTTGGTGCTGGACCTGATGCTGCCCGGCGTCGATGGCCTGGAGATCTGCCGGCGTGCGCGCGCGATGACGCGCTACACGCCCATCATCATCACCAGCGCGCGCGCCAGCGAGGTGCATCGCATCCTCGGCCTGGAGCTGGGCGCGGACGACTACCTGGCCAAACCGTTCTCGATGCTGGAACTGGTCGCACGGGTCAAGGCGCTGCTGCGCCGGGCCGAGGCGATGGCGCAGAACGCGCGTATCGACGCCGGCGCGGTCGAGGTGGCCGGCCTCCGCATCGATCCAGTCGCGCGCACCGCCCAGGTCGACGGCGCTGCGCTGGAACTGACGCCACGCGAATTCGACCTGCTGTATTTCTTCGCCCGCCATCCGGACCAGGTGTATTCGCGCATGGACCTGCTCAACCAGGTCTGGGGCCACCGCCACGACGGCTACGAGCACACCGTCAACACCCACATCAACCGCCTGCGCAACAAGATCGAGCGCGACCCCGCGGTGCCGCGGCGCATCCTCACCGTGTGGGGGCGCGGCTACAAGCTGGCCGGCGGCCCCGGGAGCGGGGCATGAACCGGCTGACGCTCTCGCAGCGGCTGGCGCTGGTGTTCTGCGCGCTGCTGCTGGTGTGCTGCGGCGCGCTGGCGTGGATGCAGATGCGCAGCACGCGCATGCACGAGCAGGAAACCGTGCAGCGCCTGTCGCGCGGGCTGGCCGAGCACATCGCGCGCAGCGGCGAGCTGATGGACGCGCGCGGCCTGCGCGACGGCGAGGTGCGCGCGCTGTTCGGCAAGCTGATGGCGGTCAACCCCAGCGTCGAGGTCTACCTGCTCGACGACCAGGGCCGCATCCTCGGCCACGACGCGCCGGACGGGCACCTCCGGCGCGACCGCGTCGACCTGGCGCCGGTGCGGGCGCTGCTGGCCGGCGCGCCCTTGCCCATCCTCGGCGACGACCCGCGCAGCGACAAAGGACGCAAGATCTTCAACGCCGCGCCGCTGCGCGTGCAGGGCCGCCAGGTCGGTTACATCTACGTGGTGCTGGCCGGCGAGCAGCGCGAGGCGCTGGCAGCGGACATCGCCGCCAGCGCCAGCCTGCGCACCACGCTGTGGTCGCTGGCCATCGTGGCGGCCATCGGCCTGCTCGCCGGCATCGTCGCCTTCCGCTGGGTCACGCGGCCGCTGCGCCGGCTGACCCACGACATCCAGGCCTTCGACGTCGACGCCGCCGTGCCCACGCTGCCGGTGCCGCCGGCGCCGCTGCGGCCGGGCGAACGCGACGAACTGGCCATCCTGCAGCACAGCTTCGCGCACATGGCGCAGCGCATCGGCGAGCAGTGGCGGCAGCTGCGCCTGCAGGACCAGCAGCGCCGCGACCTGGTCGCCAATATTTCCCACGACCTGCGCACGCCGCTGTCGTCGCTGCACGGCTACCTGGAAACGCTGGCGCTGAAGGACGCCACGCTCGACGCCGGCGAACGCCAACGCTACCTATCCATCGCGCTGGCGCAGAGCAGCAAGGTCGGCGGCCTGGCGCAGGCGCTGTTCGAACTGGCGCGGCTGGAACATGGCGGCGTGGTGCTGGAGCCGCAGGCGTTCTCGTTGCCGGACCTGGTGCAGGACGTGTTCCAGAAATTCGAACTGGCCGCACGGGCGAGGCGGCAGTCGCTGGCCGCGGACATCCCGCCGGGCCTGCCCGCCGTGCTGGCCGACCTCGGCCTGGTCGAACGCGTGCTGACCAACCTGCTCGACAACGCCATACGCCATACGCCCGAAGGCGGCCGCATCACGGTGACGCTGCGCGCCGCCGGCGACGATGTCGAGGTCCGCATCGCCGATACCGGCCCGGGCATCGCCCCGGAGCGGCGCACGCAGCTGTTCAGCGCGCCGTCCGCGCTCGACAGCCGGCGCCCGGACAGCGGCGGCCTCGGCCTGTTGATCGTGCATCGCATCCTGCAGTTGCACCAGCGCAGGATCGAACTGGCCGCCAGCGATGCCGGCGCGGTGTTCGTCTTTTCGCTGGCGGCCGCAGGCCGCAGGCCCGCCGCCGGATGACGGCGGGCGGCCGGACCGCTCAGCCGATCTCGCGGATCACGTTGCCGCGGCCGTCGCGCAGCTGCGTCGGCACCACTTCCACCTGCAGCCTTGCGCCCGGCAGCGCGTAGACGCCACGCTCGGCACGGACGGTGCCCAGCATCGCCGCGAGCGTGGCGTCGGACAGCACGCAGCGCGCGCTGTCCTCGTCCAGCTGCAGGTCGTCCGCCACGCCCGGCTCGAAGCGCCATTGCCGCTCCCGGCCCAGCACCACCAGCGGCCTGTCGTGCGGCAGGCGCAGCGGCAGCAGTTCGAGCACGCTTTCCACCTGCGCGGCGCCGAATACCAGGGTGATGCACGTACCGTCGGCGGACCAGTCCAGCGTGTCCACGAACAGCATGCCGGTGCCGGACCCCTCGCGCCGGCTCCCCGCCTCCACCTGCGCGGCCAGCGCAGGATCGCCCAGCAGCGAAGCGCGCTCCAGCACGGTGACCCACGACGGCATCGCAGGTTCGAGCGTGGCCATGACGCCCAGCGTCGACCAGCGCCGGATCGCCGCCATCTCATCGTCGGTCACGCCCACCATCTGCAGGAACGCCACGCGCCCGTTGGGGGTGCCGATCGCCGGCAGCCGCGGATCGGCGACGAAGGCCAGGTGGCGCAGCTGCGTGTCGACGTCCAGCGCGATCGGGCCATTGGCATCGAGGTGGTGTCCGGCCTCGAACACGTTGCCGCTGCCGAACACGTAGCGCGCCACGTTCTGCAGCAGGTTCAGCGGCCACGTGGGGACCCCGCCATCGCGGCCATCGCCGGTGGCGAGGCGGAAGGTCAACTCGAAACCGAAGCCGCTTTCCTGCGGATCGTCGCTCTGCTTGCCGTACAGCTCGGAGAAGCCGTAGGTGACGTAGTGCCAATGCGGGCGCGGCGATTCGTTCCAGTACACGCTGATGCCGTCCAGCGGAGCGTCGCCACCCAGCGTGTGCGATACCGGCGTGCCGTAGTGCCTGGGCTCCTGCCCCGGGTACAACGCGCGCAACGCCGCGTTGATGGCATCCCATCCGGCGGTGCCGGTGTCTTCGCCGTCCTGTCGATCCATGCCGGGAGCTCCCTGGGTAAGTGGCCGCATGATAGGGCCGGCCATCGGCAGGCGGTCAGGTCCGCGCGGGAGCGCCGCGCGTCCCGACCGCCGCCGCAGGCGTCACCCCAGTACCAACGCCCGGGTTTCTTCCAGCCAGCGGTTGGCAAAGGCCGGGCTCTTGGCCTTGCCCAGGGCGGCCGCCACTTCCGGCCACAGCTGTTCCAGCCCCACCGCATTGCGGCTGCGCTCGATCCTGAGCTGGATCAGATAGCCTTTCAGCCCGAGATGCCTGCGCACCGACTCGGCCATCCAGTCGCGCAGCTGCTGGCAGCGCAGCGGATCGTCGCCCAGCTGCGTGGTGACCGGGACCTCCGGCGCGCGCTCGACGCTGCCGCCCACCGCCTCGATCAGCCCCAGCGCCAGCAGCTGTTCCAGCACGTCCGCCGGCGCCCGCAGCCCCTGCGCCATCTGCTGCAGCTCGTGGCTGTCGCGCTGCCCGTCCACCAGCAGCAATACCGAACGCAGCGCCGGCGCCAGGCGCAGGCCGCGGTCCTCGATCTCGCGACGGCCAGCCGCCGTCTTGGCATGGATCAATGCCATTCCCCCTCCCGCATTTTGTGCATCGCAACCACGATGCGCGCGACCGGCATCCGGGGCCCCCGCCCCGTCCTTCCTGCCTGCACGCGCATCGCCCCCTGCGATCGCCGCATCAGCGGCCCGCGCTATGTCCCCAGCGCGCGACGGATTTCCTCGAGTGCGCCCGGGTCGTCCAGCGTCGACAGGTCGCCCGGGTCGCGCCGCTCCGCCAGAGCCTGCAGCGAACGCCGCAGCAGCTTACCCGAACGCGTCTTGGGAAGCGCACCGACCACGTGGACGTGGGCCGGGCGCGCCACCGCCCCCAGCGAAGCGGTGACCCGCTGCGTCATTTCCGCCGACAGCGCCGCCAGCTCATCCGCAGCGGCCGCCTGCCTGAGGGTGACGAACACCAGCGGCACCTGCCCCTTCAGTTCGTCGTGCACGCCGATCACCGCCGCCTCGGCCACGCGCGGGTGGCTGCTGATGGCCTCCTCGATCTCGCGCGTGCCCAGCCGGTGCCCGGCCACGTTGATCACGTCGTCGGTGCGGCCGAGGATGAAGGTGTAGCCGTCCGCGTCGCGGATGGCCCAGTCCAGCGAGCTGTACAGCAGTTCGTCGAAATGGCTGAAATAGCTGCCGAGGAAGCGTGCATCGTCGTTCCAGACGGTGCTCATGCAACCCGGCGGCAGCGGCGGCTGGATCACCAGCACGCCCTTCTGCCCCGGCGCGACTTCCGCGCCGGTCTGCTCGTCGATCACCTTCATCCGGTAGCCGAGGTTGGGAAAACCCGGCGAACCGAACTTCACCGGCTTCATGTCCAGGCCCGGCAGCAGCGTCAGCGCCGGCCAACCGGTCTCGGTCTGCCAGTAGTTGTCGATCACCGGCTTGCGCAGCGCGTCGCTGATCCACTGCGCGGTGGGTTCGTCCAGCGGCTCGCCGGCCAGGAACAGGTACTTCAGCCCGGACAGGTCGTGGCGGTGGATGAAGTCCACGTCGTGCTTCTTCAGCACGCGGATCGCCGTGGGCGATGAGAACATCGTGCGCACGCCGTACTGCTCGCACAGCGCCCACCAGATGCCGGGGTCGGGATGGGTCGGCAGCCCTTCGTACAGCAGCGACGTGCAGCCGCCGATCAGCGGCCCGTACACGTTGTAGGAATGGCCCACCGCCCAGCCGACGTCGGAAGTGGAGAACATCACCTGCCCCGGCGCGCAGTCGAACACCGTGCGCATCGACTGCGCCATCGCCACGGCGTAGCCGCCGACGTCGCGCTGCACGCCCTTCGGCTTGCCGGTGGTGCCCGAGGTATAGAGCAGGTAGCTGGGTTCGTTGGATTCCAGCCATTCCACCGGCACGTCAGCCTCGTCCACCTGCGCGCGCAGCGCGGCGTAATCCTCGTCGCGGCCCGGCACCTTCGGCAGCGCCGCATCCAGCCCGCGCGAGACGATCAGTACCTTCGGCGGCGGACTGGCGGCCTCGGCGCATGCCGCGTCGACCATGGGCTTGTACGGGATCACCCTGCCGCCGCGCATGCCCGCGTCCGCCGCGATCAGCAGCTTCGGCCGGGCATCGTCGATGCGCAGCGCCAGGTTGTGCGCGGCGAAACCGCCGAACACCACCGAATGCACCGCGCCGATGCGCGCGCAGGCCAGCATGGCGAACACCGCCTCGGCCATGTTCGGCATGTAGATCACCACGCGGTCGCCACGGCCCACGTCCAGCGCCTTGAGCACCGCGGCGAAGGCGTTTACTTCGCGGTGCAGCTGGCGGTAGGTGAACTCCCGGGTGGTGCCGGTCTCGGTGGAAACGACCACCAGCGCCAGCTGGTCGGGCCGCTCCTGCAGGTGGCGGTCGACGGCGTTGTAGCAGAGGTTGGTCAGGCCGCCGACGAACCAGCGCCGGAACGGCGGGTGGGAGTAGTCCAGGATCTGCTGCGGCGGGCGATGCCAGTGGATGGCCCTGGCTTCTTCGGCCCAGAACGCCTCGGGCTCCTCGATGGAACGGCGATGGATCTGCTCGTACTGCACGACGTCCTCCGGCACCTGCCTGGTCCGCTTCGAGCATAGTCCCGGGGCGGACGCCGCTCCCTGCGACGATGGTCGTACGACGAAAGCCGCAGCCGCTAGAACGGACAGGGCGAAGCGAACGCCAGCGCTTCACCGGTCAGCGGATGCGCGAACGCCAGGCGGCACGCATGCAGGTGCACGCGCGCGGCCGGCGTGGCGCCATACAGCACGTCGCCGGCGATGGGATGGCCGAGGCTGGCCATGTGCAACCGCAGCTGGTGGCTGCGCCCGGTCACCGGTTCCAGTTCGACCCGCGTGCGGCGGGTCGCCACATCCCGCGCCAGCACCCGCCAGCGCGTCAATGCCGGCTTGCCATGCACGGGGTCCACCTTCTGCTTCGGCCGGTTCGGCCAGTCGCAGATCAAGGGCAGGTCGATCTCGCCGGCGTCATCCGCAAGCATGCCTTCGACCACGGCTTCATAGCGCTTGCCGACACGGCGCTGTTCGAACTGCGCCGACAACGCCACTTGCATCTGCCTGCCGCGCGCGTAGAGCATCAGCCCGGAGGTCACCTGGTCCAGGCGGTGCACGGTCAGTGCGTCCGGATAGACCGCCTGCAGGCGCGATACCAGGCAGTCCTGGTTTTCCGGCAGTCGCCCGGGCACGGACAGCAGGCCGGCCGGCTTTTCCGCCACCAGCAGGGCCTCGTCGATGTGGTGCAGCGCGATGTCGGAATACATGCGGCGATCGGGAACGGTTGGTGCAGCGTCCGCGCAGGCGATGTCAAAACAGAACGGGGAAGCCTGAGCTTCCCCGTTCGTCGTGCATCGGACCGCTGCGGTTACAGCAGGTCGGCCACGCCGGCGCGCTCTTCTTCCAGCTCGGCCAGGGTGATGTCGATGTACTTCCTGGAGAAGTCGTCGATCGGCAGGTCCTTGACGATGGTGTACCTGCCGTTCTCGGTGATCACCGGGAAGCCGAACACCACGCCTTCCGGAATGCCGTAGGAGCCGTCGGACGGCACGCCCATCGTCACCCACTTGCCGTTGCTGCCCAGCACCCAGTCATGCACGTGGTCGATGGCGGCATTGGCGGCCGACGCGGCCGAGGACAGGCCACGGGCGGCGATGATGGCCGCGCCGCGCTTGCCGACGGTCGGGATGAAGGTATTGGCGTTCCATTCCTGGTCGTTGATCAGCTCGGCCACCGAGGCGCCGCCGGTGGTGGCGAAGCGGTAGTCCGGGTACATGGTCGGGCTGTGGTTGCCCCACACGGTGAACTTCTCGAAGCTGTCCACGGCCTTGCCGGTCTTGGCCGACAGCTGGCTGAGGGCGCGGTTGTGGTCCAGGCGCAGCATGGCGGTGAAGTTCTTCGGGTCCAGGTCCGGCGCCGACTTCATGGCGATGTAGGCATTGGTATTGGCCGGGTTGCCGACCACCAGCACCTTCACGTCGCGCTTGGCCACGGCGTTCAGCGCCTTGCCTTGCACGGTGAAGATCTTGGCGTTCTCCAGCAGCAGGTCCTTGCGCTCCATGCCCGGGCCGCGCGGACGCGCGCCGACCAGCAGGGCCACGTCGACGTCCTTGAACGCCACCAGCGGGTCGGCGGTGGTCACCACGCCGGCCAGCAGCGGGAACGCGCAGTCTTCCAGCTCCATGACCACGCCCTTCAGCGCGGCCTGGGCCTTTTCGTTGTCGATCTCGAGCAACTGCAGGATGACCGGCTGGTCCTTGCCCAGCATTTCGCCGGAAGCGATGCGGAACAGCAGGGCGTAGCCGATATTGCCGGCAGCGCCGGTCACGGCGACACGTACGGGAGCTTTCATGGGGGTTTCCTCTGCTAAGAAGGTGTCATCGGGTTGGCCCGGACTTCGCGGTCGCGGAGGCGGGCCGGAATGGGTGCGCAATACCGGAAACGGCCACCTGTGCGGGTGGCCGTCGGCAGGATCAGGCGGCGAGGACCTTGTTCCACTCGGCCACGCGGTCGGCCTTGGCGGCCAGCACGGCGTCGGCATCGCCCTCGATGGTGATCCGGTTGATCAGGTCGCCCTGCTTGATCGCATCAACCACGTCCAGGCCTTCGGTGACCTTGCCGAACACGGTGTGCTTGCCGTCCAGCCAGTCGGTCTTGATGTGGGTGATGAAGAACTGGCTGCCGTTGGTGTTCGGGCCGGCATTGGCCATGGACAGCACGCCGCGCTCGTGGCGCACGCCGTTGCTGGTCTCGTCCTCGAAGCGGTAGCCCGGGCCGCCGCGGCCGGAACCTTCCGGGCAGCCGCCCTGGATCATGAAATCGGCGATCACGCGGTGGAAATTCAGGCCGTCGTAGAACCCGCGCCTGGCCAGGTTGACGAAATTGGCCACGGTCAGCGGCGCCTTGTCGGCGAACAGCTCGACCGTGATCGGGCCGCGGGAGGTGTCGAAATGGGCGGTCAGGGACATGGGAATCCTTGTGGGAGAAGACGTCTATCGCAGACCGCATAGGATACACCCGCCCCCGGCGGCCGGCCTCCCCCGCCCTCACCGCGCCCGCCCCCGGCTGAATGCCCGCCCCGGGGCCCGTCACCGCCCCTTTTCGCGGATCGGCCGCATGCCCGTATAATGTTGGACTTCTTTTCCCCATTCACGGCACCGGCTGGCCGTCTTTCGCATGTCCATCGAAAACCTTCGCAACATCGCCATCGTCGCCCACGTCGACCATGGCAAGACCACCCTCGTCGACCAGTTGCTGAAGCAGTCTGGCACCCTGTCCGAGCGCACGGTGCTGGCAGAGCGCGTGATGGACAGCAACGACCAGGAAAAGGAACGCGGCATCACCATCCTGGCCAAGAACACCGCCATCAACTGGCGCGGCAACCGCATCAACATCGTCGACACCCCCGGGCACGCCGACTTCGGCGGCGAGGTGGAGCGCGTGCTGTCGATGGTGGATTCGGTGCTGCTGCTGGTCGATGCGATGGACGGCCCGATGCCGCAGACCCGCTTCGTCACCCAGAAGGCCTTCGCGATGGGCTTCAAGCCGATCGTCGTGGTCAACAAGGTGGACCGCCCCGGCGCGCGCCCGGACTGGGTGATCGACCAGGTGTTCGACCTGTTCGACAAGCTCGGCGCCACCAACGAGCAGCTGGACTTCCCGATCGTCTACGCCTCGGGCCTGAACGGCTATGCCGGCATGGAAGACACCGTGCGCGACGGCGACATGACCCCGCTGTACGAAGCGATCATGAAGTACGTGCCGGCACCGGAAGTCGAGGCCGAAGGTCCGTTCCAGATGCGCATCAGCCAGCTGGACTACAACAACTTCGTCGGCGTGATCGGCATCGGCCGCATCCAGCGCGGCAAGGTCCGCAAGAACCAGCCGGTCATCGTCATCGACCGCGAGGGCAACAAGCGCCAGGGCAAGGTGCTGCAGGTGCTGGGCTTCATGGGCCTGGAACGCATCGAGGTCGAAGAGGCCCAGGCCGGTGACATCGTGGCCATCTCCGGCATCCAGGAACTGACCATCTCCGACACCGTGTGCGCGCTGGAGGCCCCCGAGGCGCTGCCGCCGCTGACCGTGGACGAGCCGACCATCTCCATGACCTTCCAGGTCAACAACTCGCCGTTCGCCGGCAACAAGGACCTGTCCGGCGGCAAGTTCCTGACCAGCCGCCAGCTCAAGGAGCGCCTGGAGCGCGAGACCGTGCACAACGTGGCGCTGAAGGTCGAGCAGTTGGAGGACGCCGACAAGTTCCTCGTTTCCGGCCGCGGCGAGCTGCACCTGTCGGTGCTGATCGAGACCATGCGCCGCGAAGGCTATGAGCTGGCCGTGTCGCGCCCGGAAGTGATCATCAAGGAAATCGACGGCCAGATGATGGAGCCGATCGAACAGCTGGTGATCGACATCGAGGAGCAGCACCAGGGCGGCGTGATGGAGAAGCTGGGCACCCGCAAGGCGCTGCTGGAGAACATGGAGCCGGACGGCAAGGGCCGCGTGCGCCTGGACTTCAAGATCCCGGCGCGTGGCCTGATCGGCTTCCAGAACGAGTTCAAGACCCTGACCCAGGGCTCGGGCCTGCTGTTCCACGTGTTCGACCATTACGGCCCGAAGGAACAGGGCGCCATCGCCAAGCGCCTGAACGGCGTGATGATCGCCAACGCCCCCGGCCCGACCCCGGCCTACGCGCTGGGCCCGCTGGAAGAGCGCGGCCGCCTGTTCGCCGCCGAAGGCGACCAGGTGTACGAAGGCCAGCTGATCGGCATCCACTCCAAGGACAACGACCTGACCGTCAACGCGATCAAGACCAAGCCGCTGACCAACATGCGCGCTTCGGGCAAGGACGACGCGATCAAGCTGACCCCGGCGCTGAAGTTCTCGCTGGAGCAGGCGCTGGACTTCATCGAGGACGACGAGCTGGTGGAAGTCACGCCGAAGGAAATCCGCCTGCGCAAGAAGCACCTGACCGAGAACGAGCGCAAGCGCGCGTCCCGCGCCGGCTGATCGACTTGACCGCGCGCAAGCCCTACAACCCGGATCCGCACGCGCATCCGGGACTTGCCGCCATCGCCCTGCTGGAAGCGGTCAAGGCCGTGCTGGCCTTCCTCGCCGCCGCGGGCCTGGAGATTTCCGGGCCCGCTCCCCTGCGCACCATCGTCAATACGCTGATCCGCCGCGTTGGCGCCGATCCCGAGCACGGCTCGTTCTCCACGCTGCTGGACATGATCACGCCCGACACCGTGCATGTCGGCGCCATCGCCCTGGTCGCCTATGGCCTGCTGCGCTCGCTGGAAGCCTGGGGCCTGTGGCGCGCCAGGGCCTGGGCTTCGTGGCTGGGCTGCATCTCCGCGGCGCTGTACCTGCCGCTGGATGTCTACGCCATCGTCCGCCATCCCGGCTGGGCCTCGTGGCTGCTGCTGGCCGTGAACCTGCTCGTGGTCTGGGTGCTGGGCCGGGACATCGGCAAACGCCGCCCGCCTGCCACGCACTGACGAGCGTCCGCCGGGCACTGGCTGGACGCGCACGCTCCCACGGCGGGTCCGATTCCGGTTCGCGCCCAACCCCGCCGCAGCGCTACAACGGTTTGCCAAGGCCGGTCCGGCCCGATAGCCTGCGCGGCATGCGGCCCATCCCGACGTATTCCCGACTGCTCCTGCCGATGCTGGCGGCCATGCTGTGCGGCGCCTGCCAGCGCACGTCCAGCCCCGGCCCCGCCAGCGAACCGCCGTTCCCCTACCAGGAAGCGGGCATCGCCGAACTGCAGGCGCGGATGACCGCCGGCGAACTCGACAGCGTCACGCTCACCGACGCCTACCTGCGCCGCATCGCCCTGCTGGACCGCGCCGGCCCTGCGCTGCGCTCGGTGATCGAGATCAACCCCGCCGCGCGCCGCGAGGCCGCGCAGCGCGACGCCGAACGCCGTGCCGGCCGCGTCCGCGGCCCGCTGCACGGCATGCCGATCCTGCTCAAGGACAACATCGGCGCCACGCCCATGCACAACACCGCCGGTTCGCTGGCGCTGAAGGCCTTCCGCCCGCAGCGCGACGCCTTCCTGGTGCAGCGCCTGCGCCAGGCCGGGGCGGTGATCCTGGGCAAGACCAACCTGAGCGAATGGGCCAACTTCCGCTCCACCGGTTCGACCTCGGGCTGGAGCGCGGTGGGCGGCCAGACCCGCAATCCGTACGCGCTCGACCACAACCCCTGCGGGTCCAGCTCCGGCAGTGCCGTGGCCGTCGCCGCCAACCTGGCCGTGGCCGCCATCGGCACCGAGACCGATGGCAGCATCGTCTGCCCGGCGGCGGTCAACGGCATCGTCGGGCTCAAGCCGACCGTGGGCCTGGTCAGCCGCGACGGCATCATCCCCATTTCCTTCAGCCAGGACACGGCCGGACCGATGACGCGCAGCGTCGCCGATGCCGCCCTGCTGCTCGCGGCGATCGCCGGACGCGACGAATCCGATCCCGCCACCGCGGCGATGCCCGGACGCGCCGTCTACGACTACGGCGCGCGCCTGCGCCCGGACGCGCTGCGCGGCGCGCGCATCGGCGTGCTGCGCAACGCGCTCGCCGAACGCGCCGAGATCAAGCCGCTCCTGGACCAGGCGGTGGCGACCCTGCGCGGCGCCGGCGCCACCGTCATCGAGACCACCCTGCCCAACGAGGACGGCTGGGAAAAAGACGAGCACACGGTCCTGCTGTACGAATTCAAGAGCGGGCTGAACCGCTATTTCCGGCAATGGCGCACGCCGGTGGATTCGCTGGGCGCGCTGATCGCCTTCAACGAGGCCCATGCCACGCAGGAACTGCACTACTTCGGCCAGGAGCTGCTGCTGCAGGCCGAACAGGCCGGCTCGCTCAACGATCCGGCCTACATTGCCGCGCGCGGCAATGCCCGCCGCCTGGCCGGCCCAGAGGGCATCGATGCCACCCTGCGCGCCGACCGGCTGGATGCCTTGATCGCCCCCACCACCGGCGCGGCCTGGCGCACCACGCCCGGCCAGGGCGACGCCTATCCCGGCGGCAGCTACGGCGCCGCCGCGGTGGCCGGCTACCCCAGCCTGAGCGTGCCCATGGGCCACGCCGATGGCCTGCCGCTGGGCCTGCTGTTCATGGGCACCGCCTGGAGCGAACCACGCCTGCTGGAGCTGGGCCACGCCTACGAACAGCTGACGCGGGCGCGCAGGCCGCCAGTGTTCGCCGACACGACGCAGGGCCACTGACGCCAGCGGCGGCTACGCCGGCGCGCCGTCTTCGGCGCCTGGCGAACGCACGTCCTCCGTGCCACTGTCCCGCAACGGGCGCGGCGCGTTGGCCTGGCGCCCGATCTCCGCGCGCAGCCGCGGCAGGGCATGGGGATGCTCCCGCGCCAGGAACTCGATCATGCGCTCGCGCACGATGCAGCGCAGGTCGAAGGCATCGCCGGAACTGCGTGCGCTCACCAGCAGCCGCACCTGGATGGCGTGTTCGCTCGTCTCGGTCACCTGCGTCACGCAGACCCGCCCGTCCCATAGCGGCGTGCCGCGGCAGATCCGCTCCAGTTCGGCGCGCACCGCCGCGACCGGCGTCCGGTAGTCCAGCCACAGGAACGCGGTTCCCAGCAGATCGGCGCTGCGCCGGGTCCAGTTCTGGAACGGGTTCTCGATGAACCAGGACAACGGCACCACCATGCGCCGCTCGTCCCAGATCCGCACCACCACGTACGAACTGCCGATCTCCTCGATCCGGCCCCATTCGCCTTCCACGATCACCACGTCGTCCAGCCGGATCGGCTGGGTCAGCGCGATCTGCAGCCCGGCAATCAGGTTGCCGAACACCGGCCTGGCGGCGATGCCGGCCACCAGGCCGACGATGCCCGCCGAGGCCAGCAGGGTCTTGCCGACCTGCCGTACCTGCGGAAAGGTCAACAGCACCACGGCCACGCCGCACAGCACGATCGCGCCCATCAGCACCCGGCTCAGCACCCTGGCCTGGGTCTGGATGCGGCGTGCGGCAAGGTTGTCGGCCACTTCGATCGGGTGGCTGCGCAGGATCGCGCGCTCGCCCGCGGCGACCGCGCGCACCAGCAGCCAGGTCAGGCACGCCACCACGCCGACATGCAGCAGCTGCTGCGTGGCCTGCAGCGCCCGCCCCTGCAGCGGAGTCGCGCCCAGCGCCATCTCCAGGAACAGCAGCGGCAGGAAGAACGCCAGTGGCAGGCTCACCACGCGCACGATGCGCGCGCGGCGGTAGTCACGCCCCTGGGTACGCCGGAACAGCCACAGCATCAGCATCCAGACGACGAAGCCGGCGAGAATCGCCGCCCCCAACGGCAATGCATAGGCGCGGGTGACGGTCCAGTCGGCCATCGATGCGTATCCTCCAGGGAAACGAAAGGATGTGCCGCGCATGATGCGCCAGGCGGCATGAGCGCGATGTCATGCCGCGGGCGTGCCGCTTCCCGCCGCGATCACCTGCCGCCCTGCGGACGCGCCTTCGTTCTGCGCGCCGCCCACCCGGCAAGCCTGCCCGTACGTCAGGCCGCCGGCGCCCGTACGTCAGGCCGCCGGCGCCTGCTGCTTGCGCACGATCGCCATCGCGATCTCCAGCGACTGCTCGTAGTTCAGGCGTGGATCCACGGTCGAACGGTAGGCCCGTTCCAGATCCAGCTCGGTGAGTTCGCGCGCGCCGCCGGTGCATTCGGTGACATCCTCGCCGGTCAGTTCCAGGTGCACGCCACCCAGGCGCGTACCGGCGGCCGCGTGCAGATCAAAGGACAGCTCCACCTCGCTGCGGATATTGTCGAAGCGGCGGGTCTTGTAGCCGTTGCGGGTGCTTTCGGTATTGCCGTGCATGGCGTCGCATACCCACAGCACGCGCCGGCCGTCGCGCTTCACCGCGTCCAGCAGCGGCGGCAGCTTCTCCGCGATCTGCGCCGCGCCCATGCGATGGATGAAGCTCAGCCGGCCCGGCTCGTCGTCGGGATTGAGCACGTCGATCAGGCGCAGCAGCTGGTCCGGCTGCACCGACGGGCCCACCTTGATCGCGATCGGGTTGCGCACGCCGCGCAGGTACTCCACGTGCGCGCCGTCCAGCGCGGCGGTGCGCATGCCGATCCACGGGTAATGCGTGCTCAGGTTGAACCAGCCGTGCTGGCGCGGCACCTGCCGGGTCAGCGCCTGCTCGTAGGGCAGCAGCAGCGCCTCGTGCGAGGTGTAGAAATCGACCCGGTTGAGGTTGTGCACCTGCGCGCCGGACAGCGTTTCCATGAAACGCACCGCATCGCCGATGGCACCGACCATTTCCTGGTATTCCGCCGCCAGCGGCGAACAGCCCATCCAGCTCAGGTTCCAGTACTCGGGATGGTGCAGGTCGGCGAAACCGCCATCGATCAGCGCGCGCACGAAGTTCATCGTCAGCGCCGAACGCGAATGCGCGACGATCATGCGCTGCGGATCGGGCACGCGCGCGGCTTCGGTGAACTCCGGCGCGTTGATCACGTCGCCGCGGTAGCTGGGCAGGGTCACGCCGTCGCGGGTCTCGGTGTCGGCCGAACGCGGCTTGGCGTACTGCCCGGCAAAGCGCCCTACCCGTATCACCGGCTTGCGCAGGCCGTGCACCAGCACCAGGCTCATCTGCAGCAGCACCTTGAGCCGGTTGGAAATCGTGCCGGATTCGCAGTCGGCGAAATTCTCCGCGCAGTCGCCGCCCTGCAGCAGGAAGCGCCTGCCCTCCTGCGCCTCGGCCAGCTGCTGCCTGAGCGCGAGGATCTCCCAGGACGTCACCAGCGGCGGCAGCTGGCGCAGCTGCGCCAGCGCGGCTTCCAGCGCCTGCGGATCGGGATAGGTCGGCATCTGCAGCGCCGGTCGCCCTCGCCAGCTGTCCGGCGCCCACGGTGATGCGGAAGCGGCCGGGGACAAGGACGGGGACAGGTTCATGCGATTACCGTTGTGGTGCTTGAGGGAAACAGCAGGGAAAGGGGAATCAGAACAGGCGCGTCCTGCGCGCGCGCAGGCCGGCATACAGTGCCCAGCCGCCGAGCAGCACGAACCACACCAGGCTCCACATCGGCATGCTCAGGCCAAGGAACGTCCAGTCGATGTTGCCGCAGTCGCCGGTGCCGGTGAGCACCGTGCGGAACACCTCGAACGGCCCCATGGTCTCGCTGAGGAAGCCCAACGGCGGGCCACAGCTGCTGCCCAGGTCCTTCGGCAGCAGCTGTACGTAGACGTGCCGCCCGGCGATGCCTGCGCCCACGGCCGCGGCGATGAACGCCAGCACGCCGTAGAAACCACGACCGCCACGCGACGACGGCCCATGCAGCGCGCCCAGCAGGAACACCAGGCCCAGCGCGGCGAAGGCGATGCGCTGGAAAATGCACAGCGGGCAAGGCTCCAGCCCCATCTTCAGCTGCATCCAGATGGCGAACGCCAGAAGGCCGGCGCAGGCCAGCAAGCCCAGCAGGCACTGCGCGCGGAAACTCCACCGCAAAGGATTCATCGTGTCATTCCCGATCAATGATCCGGCAAGCGTAACAGGCCGGCAGCTGCAGGACAGCATCGCCCGGCATGACGATCCTGCATGAGCGCACGCCGCGTCCGTCCTGCGCCTTGCTGCGGGGAGCCACCCTGATCCACCACCGGCCCTTGCTCACGCGCCACCGCACAGCGCCCGCAACCGGGAAATCCCCCAGCCTTGAAGCATTGCCCCGAGACCGATCACCCAGAAGCAAAAAGCCCGGCCAAGGGCCGGGCTTTTCGTTTCGCACCTGCGTGCTGCGGAAGGCGCGATTACTCGGCCACTTCCTCGGCGACGGCGGCCGGGCGGTCCACCAGCTCGACGTAGGCCATCGGCGCGTTGTCGCCGGCGCGGAAACCGCACTTCAGCAGGCGCAGATAGCCGCCCGGACGGGTGGCGTAGCGCGGGCCCAGCACGGTGAACAGGTTGCCGACGGCTTCCTTGTCACGCAGGCGGGCGAAGGCCAGGCGGCGGTTGGCGACGGAGTCGACCTTGGCCAGGGTGATCAGCGGCTCGGCGACGCGGCGCAGTTCCTTGGCCTTCGGCAGGGTGGTCTTGATCAGCTCGTGCTTGAACAGCGAGGCGGCCATGTTCTTGAACATCGCTTCGCGGTGGGCGCTGGTGCGGTTGAACTTGCGGCCCGACTTCTGGTGGCGCATGGGTCTATTCCTTGGTCAATGATGGTTCGTTGGACTTCGTTGTCGCCATCCTGGCGTTGCTGCTGTGGACTGCGGATGGTCCTGGCCGCCCTTTCCGTGGACGACCGGCGCCGCGGCTTTGAAGCCGTCGGCGCGGGTGTTGCCTACGACATTCCCCCGCATGGTCGCCCATGCGGGGGAACAGGTGCTGTCATCAACCCAGCATGCCGTGCGCGGAGACTCCGGCCGGCGGCCAGTTCTCCAGCTTCATGCCGAGCGACAGGCCACGCTGGGCCAGCACTTCCTTGATCTCGGTCAGCGACTTCTTGCCGAGGTTCGGGGTCTTGAGCAGTTCGACTTCGGTCTTCTGGATCAGATCGCCGATGTAGTAGATGCTCTCGGCCTTCAGGCAGTTGGCCGAACGCACGGTCAGCTCCAGGTCGTCGATCGGGCGCAGCAGCACCGGATCCACGCCGTTGTTGGCCGGCTTGGCCGCACCGCGGTCACGGTGGGTGAAGTCACCGAACACCGACAGCTGGTCGCTGAGGATGTCGGCGGCGGTGCGCACGGCTTCCTCGGCATCGATCGTGCCGTTGGTTTCGATGTCGATGACCAGCTTGTCCAGGTCGGTGCGCTGTTCGACGCGGGCCGCTTCCACGGCATAGGCGACGCGGCGGACCGGCGAGAACGAGGCGTCCAGGACCAGGCGGCCGATGGCGCGGGTTTCTTCGTCCGGACGACGACGCGAAGCCGCCGGCTGGTAGCCGAAGCCACGCTCGACCTTCAGGCGCATGTTGATCGCCGTGTCCTTGGTCAGGTTGCAGATGACCTGCTCGCCGTTGAGGACTTCGACGTTGTGGTCGACCTTGATGTCGGCGGCAGTCACCACACCCGGACCCTGCTTGGACAGGGAAATGGTGGCGCTGTCGCCGGAATGCATGCGGATGGCCACGTCCTTCAGGTTGAGCAGGACTTCGAGCACGTCCTCCTGCAGCCCTTCGACCGTGGTGTATTCATGCAGCACGCCGTCGATCTCGACTTCCGTGATGGCGAAGCCCGGGATGGACGACAGCAGCACGCGACGCAGGGCATTGCCCAGCGTATGCCCGTAACCCCGCTCCAAGGGCTCGATAACGACCTTGGCGCGGGTGTCGGTAAGGCGTTCGATCTGCGGACCGCGGGGACGCAGAACCTGGTTGGCGGTAACCGTCATGTTGCGGGTTCTCCTAGTGAACCCCCGGCCGTCGCCGGGGGCTCTCCAATGTGAATTACTTCGAGTACAGCTCGACGATCAGCGCTTCGTTGATGTCCGCCGGCAGGTCGGCGCGATCCGGCACGGCCTTGAACACGCCGCTGAACTTCTTCGAATCGACTTCGACCCACGACGGGCTCAGGTCATGCTGTTCGGCGATGGTCAGGGCTTCCTGCACGCGCAGCTGCTTGGCAGCCTTTTCCGACAGGGCGATCGCGTCGCCGGCCTTGACCTGGTACGAGGCCAGGTTGACCGACTTGCCGTTCACGGTGACGCCGCGGTGCGAGACCAGCTGGCGCGCGGCCGGGCGGGTCACGGCGAAGCCCATGCGGTAGACGACGTTGTCCAGGCGGGTTTCCAGCAGCTGCAGCAGGTTCTCGCCGGTGTTGCCCTTCTTGGTCGAGGCCTTCTTGTAGTAGTTGCGGAACTGGCGCTCCAGCAGGCCGTAGATGCGCTTGACCTTCTGCTTCTCGCGCAGCTGGGTGGCGTAGTCGGACAGCTTGCCCTTGCGGGCGGTGGCGCCGTGCTGGCCGGGCTTCTGCTCCAGCTTGCACTTGGAGTCCAGCGCGCGGGCCGGGCTCTTCAGCGACAGGTCGGCGCCTTCGCGACGGGCGAGCTTACAGGTAGGACCGATATAACGAGCCATTTCTTATCGCTCCTTTAGACGCGACGCTTCTTCGGCGGACGGCACCCGTTGTGCGGGATGGGCGTCACGTCGATGATGTTGGTGATCTTGTAGCCGACGTTGTTCAGCGAACGCACGGCCGACTCACGGCCCGGACCCGGGCCCTTGATGCGGACTTCCAGCGACTTCACGCCGTAGTCCAGCGCGGCCTTGCCAGCCTTTTCGGCGGCGACCTGCGCGGCGAACGGAGTCGACTTGCGCGAACCGCGGAAGCCGGCACCACCGGAGGTCGCCCAGGACAGTGCATTGCCCTGGCGGTCGGTGATGGTCACGATGGTGTTGTTGAAAGAAGCGTGGACGTGGGCGACGCCGTCGGTGATGACGCGCTTGATCTTCTTCTTGGTCTTAGCAGCAGCGGGCTTAGCCATTTTCTAGGTCCCTTACTTCTTAAGCGCCTTGCGCGGACCCTTGCGGGTGCGGGCATTGGTCTTGGTGCGCTGACCACGCAGCGGCAGGCCGCGACGGTGACGCAAGCCGCGGTAGCAGCCCAGGTCCATCAGGCGCTTGATGGCGATGCCGACTTCACGACGCAGGTCGCCTTCGACGATGTACTTGCCCACTTCAAGGCGCAGACGGTCGATTTCCGGCTCCGACAGGTCGCGGATCTTGGTGGTCGAAGTAACGCCTGCGGCTTCGCAGACCTTCTTCGAGCGGGTACGGCCGATGCCGTAAATGCTTTGCAACCCGACCCAGACGTGCTTCTGGGCTGGCAGGTTGACGCCTGCAATACGCGCCATGACGCGGTTCTCCAGCTGAGTGATGGCCGAATGCGCACCGCGTGGCGCGCCATTCCGGCAGGATGGATCAAAAAAGTGAACTAGCGATTCTAACAAGGTCCCGGTTTGCTTGGAAGTCCGTGGAACACAAGGTTCCATGGACCCGGCGTGGGGAGTGTGCCCATGCTCCGGCGCCGGATGTGCCTGGCAGGGAGATTCCTCTCCGAGCCGCCCGCGCTACTCCCGCGCGGAACAACCACATCACACCCCCACCCGAGACCGCTGCGGGGGCCGCCCTTCTGTCTTGAAGGCCTGCCCCGGGAGCCGGGGCGGCGCTTCGCGCTATGAAGCGGAAAGTATAGCGGGGGAATCAGCCGCGCGCAAAACCGCCGCGGTTGCCGCCCTTCAGGTTCGCCTTCTTCAGCAGGCTTTCGTACTGGTGCGACATCAGGTGCGCCTGCACCTGCGCGATGAAGTCCATCACCACCACCACCACGATCAGCAGCGAGGTGCCGCCGAAGTAGAACGAGGCGTTCAGCTGCGTGCGCATCAGTTCCGGCAGCAGGCAGACGATCACCAGGTACAGCGAGCCGGCGGCCGTCAGGCGGGTCAGCACGGCGTCGATGTACTCGGCCGTGGCCTTGCCCGGACGGATGCCGGGGATCAGCGCGCCCGACTTCTTCAGGTTGTCGGCGGTTTCCTGCGAGTTGAACACCAGCGCGGTATAGAAGAACGCGAAACCGGTGATCAGCGCGGCGAACACGATCATGTGCAGCGGCTCGCCCGGACCCAGCGCGTTGGCCACCTTCTGCAGCCAGGTAGCCGAGCTGGCCTGGCCGGACCACATCGCCAGCGTGGCCGGGAAGGCCAGGATGCTGGAAGCGAAGATCGCCGGAATCACGCCCGCCATGTTCAGCTTCAGCGGCAGGAACGAGGTCTGGTTCATGTAGGCATTACGGCCACCCTGGCGGCGGGCGTAATTGACCGTGATGCGGCGCTGGCCGCGCTCGACGAACACCACGAAGTAGGTGAACGCCAGCACCACGATGACGATCAGCAGCAGCGAGATGAAGCTCATGTTGCCGTCGCGGTAGGCCTCCAGCGTATGGATGACCGCGGCCGGCAGGCCGGCGACGATGCCGGCGAAGATGATCAGCGACACGCCGTTGCCGATGCCGCGCTCGGTCACCTGCTCGCCGACCCACATCAGGAAGATGGTACCGGCGGTCAGCGCGACCACGGCGGTGAGCACGAAGCCCATGCCCGGCGCATAGACGACCGGCGCACCGCCCGGCGACAGCTGGTTCTGCAGCGCCAAGGCGATCGAACCGCCCTGCACGATGGCCAGCAGCACCGCGCCGATGCGCGAATACTGGGTGATCTTGCGGCGGCCGGACTCGCCTTCCTTCTGCATCGCCTTGAGCGCGGGGAAGATGTGCACGGCCAGCTGCATCACGATCGATGCCGAGATGTACGGCATCACGTTCAACGCGAAGATGCTGAAACGGTGCAGGGCGCCGCCCGAGAACATGTTGAACATGTCCACGATACCGCCGCCCTGCGCCTGCATCAGCGCAAGCATGGCATCGGGATTGACGCCCGGCACCGGCACGTAGCAGCCGATGCGGTAGACGAGCAATGCCCCGACTACGAACAGAAGACGCTGGCGAAGTTCAGTGAACTTGCCCATTCCGCCCGCGAGGTTACCGATGCCAGCTTGCGCCATGTTTCAGTTACTCCTGTACGCTGCCGCCGGCAGCTTCGATCGCAGCCTTGGCGCCGGCGGTAGCCGCCACACCCTTCAGGGTGAACGCCTTGGTCAGCTCGCCCTTCAGGACGATCTTGGCCTTCTTGGCCGTCGTCGGGACCAGCTTCGCCGCGCGCAGGGCCGCGAAGTCGATCTCGCCGGCTTCCAGGCGATCCAGGTGGTAGGACAGCACTTCGGCGGTGTCCTTGGCCGTCTTGGAACGGAAACCGATCTTCGGCAGACGGCGCTGCATCGGGGTCTGGCCGCCTTCGAAGCCAGCCTTGATCTTGCCGCCGCCCTTGCGGGCGAACGAACCCTTGTGACCGCGGCCGGCGGTCTTGCCCAGGCCGGAGCCGATGCCGCGGCCGACGCGGGTGCGCTCGGTGCGGGCGCCCGGTGCCGGGCTCAGTTCATTGAGACGCAGAGTCATGGTCGATTACTCCTCAACCTGGACGAGGTACTGAACCTTGTTGATCAGGCCGCGGACCTGCGGGCTGTCCTTCAGTTCACGCACATCGTTGAGCTTGTTCAGGCCCAGGGCACGCACCGACAGGCGGTGACGCGACTGGGTTCCACGCAGGCCGCGCACCAGGCGCACCTTCACGGTCTTGTTGGACTCATTAGCCATGGTTGAGTTCCTCCACCTTCTTGCCGCGCTTGGCCGCGATGCGCGCCGGCGACTGCATGCCCGCCAGGCCCTTCACGGTGGCGCGCACCAGGTTGATCGGGTTGCGCGAACCGGTGGCCTTGGCCAGCACGTTCTTCACGCCCACCGCTTCCAGCACGGCACGCATGGCGCCGCCGGCGATCACGCCGGTACCTTCCGAAGCCGGCTGCATGAACACGCGGGCCGCGCCGTGGCCGTCCTTGACGGTGTGCCACAAGGTGCCGTTGTGCAGGTCCACGCTGACCAGGTTCTTGCGGGCCTGTTCCATCGACTTCTGGATGGCGACCGGCACTTCGCGCGCCTTGCCATAGCCGAAACCGACCTTGCCTTCGCCGTCGCCGACCACGGTCAGGGCGGTGAAGGTGAACTGACGACCGCCCTTGACGGTCTTGCTGACGCGGTTGACCGCGACCAGCTTTTCGATCATGCCGTCGTCGATCTTCTCTTCGCGGTTACGGTCGCGATCGCGACCCCGCTGCTGACGCTCTTCTGCCATGTTGATTCCTTGGTTGTTGGGTATGTACGGCTCGGGGCCGCTTATGGTTGTGAAGTGACGCGTCGTTCCGGTGGGCCGCTGCAGAAGAGCGGCGCCGTCCGGCCTCACTCAGGCCGGCGAGCAGGCGGGCAGGAAGCCGAAGCCCCCTGCCCTTGTGCCTTAGAACTGCAGGCCGGCCTCGCGCGCGGCGTCCGCCAGGGCCTTGATGCGGCCGTGGTAGCGGTAGCCCGAACGGTCGAAGGCGACCTTCTCGACGCCGGCGGCCTTGGCGCGCTCGGCAACGATGCGGCCCACCTTGGCGGCGGCGTCGGCGTTCTTGCCGTTCTTCAGGCCGTCCTTGACGTCGGCCTGGGTGGTGTTGGCGGCAGCCAGCACCTTCGAGCCGTCGGCAGTAAAGACCTGCGCGTACAGGTGCTGGCCGGTGCGCAGCACCGACAGGCGCGGCACGCCCAGGGTGCGGATGTGCGAACGGGTCGACTTGGCGCGGCGCAGGCGAGCGATGTTCTTGTTCATGATCTTTATCCTCGAAAGCTGAAAACCTAGGAATTAGGCCTTCTTGGCTTCCTTGCGAATGATGTTCTCACCGGCGTACTTCACACCCTTGCCCTTGTAGGGCTCCGGCGGGCGGTAGCCACGGATCTTGGCGGCGACTTCACCGACCACCTGCTTGTCCGCGCCCTGCACGACGATTTCCGTCTGCGTCGGGGTGGCCAGGGTGATGCCTTCCGGCGCCACGAACACGACGGGGTGCGAGAAGCCCAGCGACAGGTTCAGGTCCTTGCCCTGCATGGCGGCGCGGTAACCCACGCCCACCAGCTCCAGCTTCTTCTCGAAGCCTTCGGACACGCCCTTGACCATGTTGGCCAGGATCGCGCGGACGGTGCCGGTGAGCGCATCGAAGGACGGGTCCTTCGGGTTCAGCGTGGCAACGCCGTTGTCGATGGTGATTTCAACGCCAGCGGCCTTGTTCAGCGACAGGGTGCCCTTCGGGCCCTTCACGCTCACGGATTCCGGCTGGATGTTCAGTTCAACGCCCTTGGGCAGGTTGATCGGCTTCTTGGCTACGCGGGACATGTTCTACTCCTTCTCGCTTAGGCCACGAAGCACAGGACTTCACCGCCGACGCCCTGCTGGCGCGCCTGCGCATCGGTCATGATGCCCTTGGAGGTGGAAATGATGGCAATGCCCAGGCCGTTGAGGACCTTCGGCAGCTCGCTCTTGCCACGGTACTGGCGCAGGCCCGAACGCGAGTAGCGCTTCAGGGTCGCGATGACCGGCTTGCCCTCGAAGTACTTCAGGACGATTTCCAGCTCGGCCTTGTTGTTTTCCAGCTGGTTGACGCGCAGGTCGGTGATGTAGCCCTCGTCCTTCAGGACCTGGGCAATCGCCACCTTGATCTTGGACGACGGCGCCTTCACCGTCTGCTTGCCAACCGCGGCCGCATTCTTGATGCGGACCAGCAGGTCGGCGATGGGATCAGTCATGCTCATGTATATGCCTTTGAGTGCACCGATATCCGCTTTCGCGAAAATCTCGAGTTTTCCCGGGATGGGCCGGGGCCCTTTCCAACGTCGCCCACGTTTTCAAGCGGGCAAGACGCGGGAGTATACGACAAAAAGTCCGACTTGCGTCGGACTCCCTGTATTGCCGGCAGGTCGCCCTTCCGGCCCGCCGGCCGGGCCTTGGCGGCCCGGCGCGGGGTTTCTTACCAGCTGGCCTTGCGCAGGCCCGGCACGTCGCCACGCATGGTGGCTTCGCGCAGCTTGTTGCGGCCCAGGCCGAACTTGCGGTACACGCCGCGCGGGCGGCCCGACAGTTCGCAGCGGTTGCGCTGACGGCTCGGCGACGAATCGCGCGGCAGCTTGGACAGCTTGGCCGCCGCTTCGATCTTCTCTTCGTAGCTCGCGTCCACCGAGGACACGATCTTCTTCAGAGCCGCACGCTTGTCGGCGTACTTCTTGGCCAGCTTTTCCCGCTTGATGTCGCGGTTGACCATGGAGGTCTTTGCCATTTCGGTTTCCTCGACGGATCAGTTACGGAACGGGAACTTGAACGCTGCCAGCAGCGCCTTCGCTTCCGCATCGGTCTTGGCGGTGGTGGTGATGGCGATATCCATGCCGCGGATCGCATCGACGGCGTCGAAGTCGATTTCCGGGAAGATGATCTGTTCCTTCACGCCCATGTTGTAGTTGCCGCGACCGTCGAACGAACGACCCGACACGCCACGGAAGTCACGCACGCGCGGCAGCGAGATGTTGATCAGGCGGTCCAGGAATTCGAACATGGTGTTGCGGCGCAGGGTCACCTTGCAGCCGATCGGCCAGCCGTCGCGGATCTTGAACGAGGCCACCGAGATGCGCGACTTGGTGACCACCGGCTTCTGGCCGGTGATCTTGGTCATGTCGGCCACGGCGTTCTCGAGCACCTTCTTGTTGGTCGCGGCTTCGCCGACGCCCATGTTGACGGTGATCTTGACCAGCTTCGGCACTTCCATCGGATTGGTGTAGCCGAACTGCTTCATCAGCGCCGGCACCACTTCTTCCTTGTAGATTTTTTCGAGACGGGAAGTCATCAGCTCATTCCTCAGGCGTCAATCGCCTCACCGCTGGAGCGGAACACACGCAGTTTGCGTCCATCCTCCAGCACCTTGAAGCCAACGCGCTCGCCCTTGCCCGAAGCCGGGTTCAGGACATTGACGTTGGAGATATGGATCGAAGCTTCACGCTCGACCACGCCGCCGGCAACGCCTGCCTGCGGGTTCGGCTTGGTGTGGCGCTTGACGATGTTCACGTTGGCGACGACCACGCGGTCGCCGTCGACGCGGACGACTTCGCCCTGCTTGCCCTTGTCCTTGCCGGTGTTGACGACGACCTGGTCGCCCTTCTTGATACGGTTAGCCATGATTATCTCCTGTCGCTCACAGCACTTCGGGAGCGAGCGAGACGATCTTCATGAACTTCTCGGAACGAAGTTCACGGGTCACCGGCCCGAAGATGCGGGTGCCGATCGGCTCCTGCTTGTTGTTCAGCAGGACGGCGGCGTTGCCGTCGAAACGGATCAGCGAACCGTCGGCGCGACGCACACCCTTGCGGGTACGCACCACGACGGCGTCGTACACTTCGCCCTTCTTGACCTTGCCGCGCGGGATCGCGTCCTTCACGGTGACCTTGATGATGTCGCCGATGTGGGCATAACGGCGCTTCGAGCCGCCCAACACCTTGATGCACATCACTTCCTTGGCACCGGAGTTGTCAGCGACGTCGAGGTAGCTCTGCATCTGGATCATGATTCAGGCTCCTTATTTCGCTGCGCGGGTGATGATTTCCACCACTCGCCAGTTCTTGGTCTTGGACAGCGGCGCAATCTCGGTCACACGCACGAAATCACCTTCATTGCAGGTGTTCTCGGCGTCGTGCGCGTGCAGCTTGGTCGAGCGCTTGATGTACTTGCCGTACAGGGCGTGCTTGACCTGGCGCTCCACCAACACGGTGACCGTCTTGTCCATCTTGTTGCTGACGACACGGCCTTCGACCGTGCGCAGCGTCTTGCTTTCAGTATTTTCGCTCATCGCAGCCATCCTTACTTCGTGCTGCCGATCAGGTGCTTGACGCGAGCGATCTCGCGGCGCACCCGGCGGGTTTCGTGGGTCTTCGGCAGCTGGCCGGTGGCGGCCTGCATGCGGAGCGAGAACTGCTCCTTGCGCAGGTCGACCAGGTGGGCCTTGAGTTCGTCAGCCGACTTCTCGCGGAGTTGTTTGATGTCCATCAGCGCACCGTCCGGGTCACGAAAGTGGTGGTGACCGAGAGCTTGGCCGACGCCAGGCGGAACGCCTCGCGCGCCACTTCCTCGGAAACACCCTCGATTTCATAGATCATGCGGCCCGGCTGGATCTGGGCGACCCAGTACTCCACGCCACCCTTACCGGCACCCATTCGGACTTCGATGGGCTTCTTGGTGATGGGCTTGTCCGGGAAAACGCGGATCCACATCTTGCCGCCACGCTTGACGTAACGGCTGATCGAACGACGGGCCGCTTCGATCTGGCGCGCGGTCAGCTGGCCGTGAGCGGTGGCCTTCAGGCCGTACTCACCGAAGCTGACGGCGTTGGCGCTCCAGCTCAGGCCGTCGTTGCGGCCCTTGAACATCTTGCGGTATTTGGTTCGCTTGGGTTGCAACATTGCCGTTACCTCGCTTCACGAGCCGGGCGCGACGGACGGTCGGCACGATCGCCACGATCGTTGCGATCGCCGCGCGGGCTGTCGTCCTGCTTTTCCTGGCCAACCTGGGAGAAATCGAAGACTTCGCCCTTGTAGATCCAGACCTTGATGCCGATGATGCCGTAGGTGGTGCTGGCCTCAGCGAAACCGTAGTCGATGTCGGCGCGCAGGGTGTGCAGCGGCACGCGGCCTTCGCGGTACCACTCCGAACGGGCGATTTCAGCGCCGTTCAAGCGGCCAGCCACGTTGACCTTGATGCCCAGGGCACCCAGGCGCATCGCGTTGCCGACCGCACGCTTCATCGCGCGGCGGAACATGATGCGACGCTCCAGCTGCTGCGCGATCGACTCGGCGACCAGCTGCGCGTCCAGCTCCGGCTTGCGCACTTCGGTGACGTTGATGTGCGCCGGGACGCCCATCACTTCGCTCACTTCCTTGCGCAGCTTCTCGATGTCCTCACCACGCTTGCCGATCACCACGCCCGGACGGGCGGTGTGGATCGTCACGCGCGCGGTCTTGGCCGGACGCTCGATCAGGATCTTGGAGATACCGGCCTGCGCCAGCTTCTTGCGAAGCATCTCGCGGACCTTCAGGTCGGCCGCCAGGTAGCTGGCGAACTCGGCCTTGTTGGCGTACCACTTGGAGTTCCAGTCCTTGGCGATGCCCAGGCGGATACCAATCGGATGAACTTTGTGACCCATCGTTATTTGCCCTCGCCCACGACCACGGTGATGTGGCTGGTGCGCTTGAGAATGCGCGTGCCGCGGCCCTTGGCGCGGGCCATGAAGCGCTTCAGGCTCGGACCTTCATCAACCATGATGGTCTTGACCTTCAGCTCATCGACGTCGGCGCCCTGGTTGTTCTCGGCGTTCGCGATGGCCGACTCCACCACCTTCTTGATGAGGGCGGCAGCCTTCTTGTCCGAGAACTTCAGCAGATTGACCGCACGCTCGGCCGGAAGGCCGCGCACCTGGTCAGCGACCAGACGGGCCTTCTGCGGGGAGATGCGCGCGGTGCGCAGGATTGCTTTCGCTTCCATCGTCATCTCTCCTTACTTGCCCGACTTCTTGTCAGCACCGTGACCCTTGAAGGTCCGGGTGATGGCGAATTCGCCGAGCTTGTGGCCGACCATGTTCTCGTTGACGAGAACCGGTACGTGGTTCTTGCCGTTATGCACGGCGATGGTGATGCCTACCATTTCCGGCAGGATCATCGAACGGCGCGACCAGGTCTTGATCGGCTTCTTGCTGCCCGCAGCGGCCTCCACCTTCTTGACGAGGTGGTGATCGACGAACGGGCCCTTCTTGAGTGAACGTGCCATGGTCGATTAGCCCCTACGATCGCGGACGATGAACTGCTGGGTGCGCTTGTTATGGCGCGTCTTGTAGCCCTTGGTCGGGACACCCCACGGAGTGACCGGATGCGGGTTACCCTGGCCGGCCTTGGCCTCACCACCACCGTGCGGGTGGTCCACCGGGTTCATGGCGGCACCGCGGACGGTCGGGCGGACACCACGCCAACGCTTGGCGCCGGCCTTGCCCAGCTTCTCCAGGTTGTGCTCGTCGTTGCCGACTTCGCCGATGGTGGCGCGGCACTCGACCGGCACCTTGCGCATTTCACCCGAGCGCAGGCGCAGGGTGGCGTAGATGCCTTCGCGGGCAACCAGCTGCACCGAAGCACCGGCGGCGCGGGCGATCTGGGCGCCCTTGCCCGGCTTCAGCTCGATGCCGTGGATGGTGGTACCGACCGGGATGTTGCGCAGCGGCAGGGTGTTGCCGGTCTTGATCGGCGCATGCGCGCCGGAGATGACCTGGTCACCCGCCTTCAGGCCCTTCGGGGCGATGATGTAGCGGCGCTCACCGTCGACGTAGCACAGCAGGGCGATGTGGGCGGTGCGGTTCGGATCGTATTCGATGCGTTCCACGCGCGCCGGAATGCCTTCCTTGTTGCGCTTGAAGTCGATGATGCGGTAGTGCTGCTTGTGGCCACCGCCCACGTGACGGGTGGTGATGCGGCCGTGGTGGTTGCGACCACCGGACTTGCTCTGCGACTCCACCAGCGCCGCGTGCGGTGCGCCCTTGTGCAGATCGGGCGTGACCACGCGCAGGGCCGAACGACGGCCTGCGGAGGTGGGCTTGAATTTCATCAATGGCATGGGATGTACCTCAGGCCTTGGCCGTTACATCGATGGACTGGCCATCGGCCAGACGCACGTACGCCTTGCGCCAATCGCCGCGACGGCCAGCGCGGTTACGGAAGGACTTGCTCTTGCCCTTGACGTTGACCACGTTGACTGCCTCGACCTTGACGTCGAACAGCTGCTCGACCGCGGCCTTCACATCGGCCTTGGTTGCTTCGTTCGAGACTTCGAAGACGTACTGGTTGGAGAGTTCCTGCAGGCGCGCGGTCTTTTCGGAGACTCGCGGAGCGCGCAGCACGCTGAAGATTTTTTCGTTGCTGCTCATACCAGCCACTCCTCGACCTTCTTGACCGCATCGGCGGTGATGACGACCGTGTCGGCACCGACCAGCGCGACCGGATCCAGACCCTGCACGTCACGCACCTGCACGTAGGGCAGATTGCGGGCCGACAGGTACAGCGATTCGGAAGCGTCCTCGGTCACGATCAGCGGGCGCTTGCCCACTTCCAGACCGGCCAGCTTTTCCACCAGACCCTTGGTCTTGACGGCGTCGACGTCGAAGGCCTCGACGACCTTGATGCGACCCTGGCGGTTCAGCTCGGACAGGATGGCGCACATGGCGGCGCGATACTGCTTGCGGTTGACCTTCTGCTCGAAGCTGCGCGGCTTGGCCGCGAAGGTGACGCCACCGCCGACGAAGATCGGAGCGGTCAGGGCACCGTGGCGAGCGCCACCACCCTTCTGCTTCTTCGACTTCTTGGTGGTGCCGGCCACTTCAGAGCGCGTCTTCTGTGCCTTGGTACCGGCGCGAGCGGCGTTGCGGTAGGCAACGACGACCTGGTGGACCAGATCTTCGCTGAAATCGCGGCCGAACACGGCTTCGGAGACCGAGACCTTGTTGTTGCTACCCGTGATAACGAGTTCCATCGTCATCTCTCCTTATGCCTTGCTCGCCGGACGCACGATCACGTCGCCACCGGCAGCACCCGGAACGGCACCACGAACGGCGATCAGACCACGCTCGACGTCGACCTTGACCACTTCCAGGTTCTGCGTGCTCTGCTGCACGGCACCCATGTGGCCGGCCATCTTCTTGCCCGGGAAAACGCGACCCGGGGTCTGGCGCTGGCCCAACGAACCCGGCGCGCGATGCGACAGCGAGTTACCGTGGGTGGCGTCGCCCATGGTGAAGTTGTAGCGCTTGATGGTGCCCTGGAAGCCCTTGCCCTTGGTGACACCCTGGACATCGACCTTCTGGCCGACGGCGAAGATGTCCGCCTTGACTTCGCCACCGACGGCGTAATCGCCGATCTGGGCGTCCTCGACGCGGAATTCCCACAGGCCACGGCCGGCTTCGACCTTGGCCTTGGCGAAGTGGCCGGCTTCTGGCTTGTTCACCAGGGCGGCGCGACGGGCGCCGACGGTCACCTGCACGGCGCTGTAGCCGTCGGTTTCGACGGTCTTGACCTGCGCGATGCGGTTCGGGGTGGCTTCGATCAGGGTCACCGGGATGGACTGGCCATCTTCAGTGAAAACGCGGCTCATGCCGGCCTTGCGGCCCACGAAGCCCAACGAATACTTCTTCGTCATGGTCGCAGTCCTCAGGTCAGCTTGATCTGAACGTCGACGCCGGCAGCCAGTTCGAGCTTCATCAGCGCGTCCACGGTCTTGTCGTTGGGGTCGACGATGTCGAGCACGCGCTTGTGCGTGCGGGTTTCGTACTGGTCACGCGCGTCCTTGTCGACGTGCGGGGAAACCAGAACGGTGTAACGTTCGATCTTGGTCGGCAGCGGGATCGGGCCACGCACTTGCGCGCCGGTCCGCTTGGCCGTTTCAACGATCTCGCTGGCCGAGCGGTCGATCAAGCGATGATCGAACGCCTTCAGCCGAATCCGGATCTTTTGGTCCGCCATGACGGTGTTCCTATAGGTCTAAAGAGCGACAGGCCCGGCCTCTTGTGTACCGGACCCCATGAATGCGCGGCCTTGCCACCCGGCCGTCGCGCGAATCCCTTCAAAACAGCAAGGCGGCCCGGTTTCCCGGCCCGCCCCAGACACAAACAAACGCGCAGAAAGCGCCCCGATGCCCTGGAGCGACCCACGCGACCTGTCCTTAGTCTGGCGAATACGAAGCGCGTCCTGCCCTTCATTTCGCTGGTTGCGGAGCCCATGCAAGCATGAGTCCCGCGAGTGGTCGTGCATTCTGTCAGCATTTCCTGGGCTTTGCAAGTCCCGGGGGCTCTTCGCCTCTTGCGCTTCAGCTGCCGGCCATGCCGGGGCGGAGGCGCGCTGCCGCGCCCCCTGCCCCGCGCCTCATTCGGCGGTGGCGCCAGCCTGCAGCAGGCTGTTGAACAGCAGCTTGAACGAGCCGTGGGTCTGCGAGCGGAAGGTGATGTCGGTGCCGAAGAAGGTCAGGCGCCCGGCGCCGACATCGGCCTCGGCGGCCAGCACCCCGCCCTGCAGGTGCTCCTGGCCCCAGGCCCAGCCGCTGCGCAGCGGCGTGGCGGAGTCGAAGCGCAGCAGCGGGCGGATGTCGCCGCGGCCGGCCGGCAGGTCGAACACCGGCGCATTGTCCCAGCGGCCGTCGGAGAAGTACACGTCCAGGCGCGGCGGCAGGCCCCAGTTGAGCGGGCGCGACTTGTCCACCGCCACCTGCAGCACGCTGCCGGGGATGTAGTACTCGCGCTGGCTCAGCGCGCGCGGCTGGCCGTCCGGCCCCTTGCCGAGCAGGTGGCTGCGCAGCGGCAGGCCGAGCTGCAGCGCCAGGCCACTGGAGGAACCGGTGGCGACGACATGGCCGCCGGCCTGCAGGAAGCGGCGCAGCGCGGCGACCGCCGGCTCGCCGTCCAGTTCGCCGAGCATGGCGTGGAACTCGGCCGGGATGGTGGCCGAGTCCGGCGACGCCGGCGCACGCCCGGCCTTGCCCTCGATCGCCAGTTCCCGGGGCAGCGGCAGCGCGCCGCTGGGCAGGATCAGCACGTCGAAGCGGCTGCGCAGGTCGCCGTCGAGGATCTGCCGCGGGTACACCACTTCATAGTCGAAGCCGAAGCTGTCCAGGACCAGCCGGGTCCAGCCCGAGACCATGGAACCGCCGTAGTGGTCCCACAGCGCGATCCGCGGCGCCTTCACCGGCACGCCGCCATCGACGCGGCGATCGGCGGCAACGGCCCGCACGCCGGTGCCGCGCAGGGCGGCGGCCAGCGCCTCGGGTGAGGCCGCCGGCACGAAGAAGGCCCCGTCGCGGTCCTGCAGGCGCCGTACCGGCACGCCCGCCTTCAGCAGGCGGTTGACCGCGATCACGCTGTTGTTGGCGCGCGCATCGAGCAGGTAGCCATTGGCCGAAGCCGGCACCGGCGCGTCGGCCGGCACCTGCAGCTGCCCGGCCGGCAGCGCCTCGAACGGGCCGTCGAAGCCCTCCAGCACGCGGTCGAATGCCACGCCCATCTGGAAGGCCAGCGTCCAGCCGGCCGAGTCGTAGGGCGCGATCGGCGGACCCCCTGCGTATTCGAAGTCGTGCGGGTGGTCCTGCGGCTCGAACATGTCCAGCACATGTGGCCGGAACGCCTGGTCGGCCTTGACCACGAACGAGCCGGCCGGGTAGTTGCGGCCGCCCACCGCGAACGGCCGGGTGGCGCGCTCCACTTCGACGCCGGCCAGCTGCAGCGCGTTGACGAAGGCGGTCGCGGTCGGGAAATCCGCTTGGTCGGCGGGGATGATGTAGCCGCGCGGGTCGCGCTGCTCCGGGCGCCGCAGCAGCGCCTTCACCTGCGCCGCGTCCAGCTCCGCGGCCGGCTTGCCGTCCTTGCCGGCGGCCTCGCGCGCCCTGGCCAGCGCGCTCGGGCTGGCCGTCCAGCTGTCGCGGCTGCCGCGCTCGATGGAATTGCGGCCCATGCGGTAGATGTTCCACAGCAACTGCTCGCGGTTGCGCGAGGCGTAGTCCAGCAGCGCCCAGTTGGCGGTCAGGCTGTAGTCGATGGACTGGCGGAAATGCCAGGTCTGCGCCGGCACCGGCGCCGGCAGGTTGCTGTCCGGCAGCTGCCGGTCCGGCAGGAACGGGATCTGCATCGGCGTCGGGTTGCCGGTGATCTCGGTCAGCACGCCCAGCATGTTGTGGAAGTACGGCATGGTGCGCAGGCCGCCGTTCCACCAGGTGGAATACACGCTGCCGCCCTTGGACACCGCACCGGGCTTGTTCTCCTGCAGGAAGCGCAGGTTCATCGTCGAGCCCAGCGACTCCAGCCCGACCGGGATCATCGCGTCGATGTTGTAGTTGTAGGGATCGCGGTACGGCGGGATCACGATGACCGTGCCCTTGGGCGAGGTCTGGTGGTGGTTGTAGACGATCTGCGGGTACCAGCGCGTGTACATGGCCAGGTTGAGGTTGCGCGTCTCCTGCAGCGCGGCCATGTAGAAGTCGCGGTTGTTGTCGTGCCCGGCGTACTTCTGGTACAGGCGCGGCGGCTTGTCGAGCACGCGCCTGGCCGGTACCGGTTCGCGCATGTACCAGTCCGAATACAGTTCCTGCCCGTCCGGGTTGGCGTGGACCAGCAGCACGATGGTGTCGTCGAGGATGCGCCGGGTCTCGGCGTCGTCGCGGCTGGCCAGCTGCCAGACGGTCTCGATCAGCTGGTGCGCGCCGACGGTCTCGTTGGCGTGCAGGCCGCCGTCGATCCACACCACCGCCTTGCCCTGCCCGGCCAGCCGGCGCGCAACCGCTTCGTCGTCGCGCGCCCGAGCCAGGCGCTCGGAGATGCCGCGGTATTCGTCCAGCTTCGCCAGGTTGGCCGGCGAGGAGGCGATCAGCATCAGCTGCGGGCGGCCTTCCGAGGTCCTGCCCAGTTCGACCAGCCGGAAACGGTCGGAGCTGGCCGCGACCTTGCGGAAATACGCTTCGGTCTGGGTGTAGTTGGCGAGCATGTAATCGTCGCCGATGGTGAAACCGAAGTGCTCCTTCGGCGATGGTGCCGCCGCCTGCGCCACCGCGGCGAACGCCGCCAGCGCCACTGCCAGCGCCCTGCGCCGCCCCTGTCCCGTCATTCGCAACATCCCGTTTTCTCCTCGCGTTTTTCCTGCCGGTGGCACGGCCATCACACACCTTAGGCGCATCCGCCGCCCCGCTTCACGTAGCGAAGGTCATGGCGGTGCCGTGGCCGGTGCGCGCGCATGCGCGGCCCATGGATACAAGAGCGGGGCAACGGGCGTTTTCCGCCATCCGCAAACGCCAAGGGACCGCGCGAGGGGTCCCTGGCTTGCAACACTGGTCGAGTACGTCCCTGGAGAATGCCGGAGAGCCGATGGCACCGGCCATCGGCTTGTTGGCCCCCTGGGGCACCTGCGCCGCATCACCGCAGCGCGCCCCACATCGCCAGAGCACGCGCCAGCGCATGAAAATCCGGCCGGCGGAGGCCGCCGTGATCCGGCATGCAGCGCCGGCCCGAGGCGCCCGGACAGCCGCCGCCCCACAAGCCGGCGTTACGGATGCGGCCCCGGCGGCCAGACCGCTGTCGCTCAGTCCCAGGCCGGCGCCAGACCTTCCGGGTTGACTTCGCGGCCATTGCGCTCGAGCGCGGCGATGCGCGCCATGTCTTCGGCGTCCAACTCCAGGTCGCGGGCGAGCAGGTTGCTGGCCAGGTTCTCGCGGCGGGTCGAGGACGGAATCACCGCATGGCCCAGCTGCATCGCCCAGGCCAGGGCAACCTGCGCCACGGTGGCGCCGTGCCTGGCGGCGATCCCGGCCAGCACGGGGTCCTTGAGCACCTTGCCGTAGGCCAGGGTCATGTAGGAGGTGACGGCGATGCCCTGTTCCTTCAGGAAAGCGGTGAGCCTGCCGTTCTGCAGGTAGGGACTGAGTTCGATCTGGTTGGTGGCGATTTCGCCCGCGCCGACGGCGGCGATGGCCTGCAGGGTCAGTTCGATGTTGAAGTTGGACACGCCGATCTGCCGGGTCAAGCCCAGCTCTTTGGCTTCGGCCAGCGCGGCCATGTATTCGGCCAGCTCGACGCCATTGCCGGGCGCCGGCCAGTGGATCAGGGCCAGGTCGACATGGTCGGTGCGCAGCCTGGCCAGGCTCTCGCGCAGGCTCGGGATCAGCTTGTCGGCGGCGTAGTTGTCGACCCAGATCTTGGTGGTGAGGAACAGGTCCGCACGCGGCACACCGCTTTCGGCGACGGCCTGGCCGATGTCGGCCTCGTTGCCGTAGATCTGCGCGGTGTCGATGGCGCGGTAGCCCAGCTCGAGCGCGGACTTCACCGAATCGATGACGGTCTGGCCGGTGAGGCGGAAAGTGCCGAGACCGAAGGAAGGAATGCTCATGGAATGACTCCTGCAGGAAAGGAAATGGAGGCTGTCCGCGCGCGGCGGACCGGTTGGTCAGGCGCCCTGTACCACCCGGCGGCGGCCGGCATTGCCCAGCCACACCAGGCCCAGGCCGCCCGCTGCCAGCGCGGCGCCGGCCAGCGGCACGGCGGCGTAGCCCAGCCCCTGGCCGATGACGGCGCCACCCAGGGCCGCCCCCACCGCGTTGCCGAGGTTGAACGCACCCACGTTGACCGACGAGGCCAGGCCGGGCGCTTGGGCGGCGGCCTGCATCACCCGCATCTGCACCGGCGGCACGATGCCGAAGGCGGCTGCGCCCCAGACCACCAGGCCGATGGCGGCGCCGACATGGGTGGTCATCACCAACGGCAGCACCGCCATGACCAGCGCGAGCACGCCAAGGATCAGCTTGGTCGCGCCGTCCAGCGACCAGTCGGCCAGGCGACCGCCGATGCTGTTGCCCAGGGTGAAACCGATGCCGATCAACACCAGCGCGAAGGCCACGAAGCCCGGACTGGCATGGGTGATCTCGGCCAGCACCGGCGCCACATAGGTATAGAGCGCGAACATCGCGCCGGCGCCGAGCACCGTGGTACCCATGGCCAGCAGCACCTCGGGGCGGGCCAGCACCTTCAGTTCGCGGCGCACGTCCGGGCGCGTGCCCGGCTCGCCCTTGGGCAGCGCCAGCCACAGCGCGGCGATGGTGACCAGGCCCAGCACGGCAGTACCGCCGAAGGCCAGTCGCCAGCCTACCTGCTGGCCGATCCAGGTCGCGGCGGGCACGCCACCGATGTTGGCGATGGTCAGGCCCATGAACATGGTGGCGATGGCGCTGGCCTGCCTGTCCTTCGGCACGACGCTGGCGGCAACCACCGCGCCGATGCCGAAGAACGCGCCGTGGTTGAGGCTGGTGACCAGGCGCGACAGCAGCAGGGTCGTGTAGCCCGGCGCGGAGGCGGACAGCAGGTTGCCGACGGTGAACAGCACCATCAGCCACATCAGCGCCGCGCGCTTGCCGAAGCGGCTGAACAGCAGGGTCATCACCGGCGCACCGGCCATGACGCCGATCGCATAGGCGGAGACCAGCATGCCGGCGGTGGGAATGCCGACCTGCACGCCATCGGCGATCACGGGCAGCAGTCCCATCGGGGTGAATTCGGTGGTGCCGATGGCGAAGGCACCGATGGCGAGGGCGAACAGGGCGTTGGAAGATTTCATGGCGCGCAGTGTGCCCGGCTAATATTTGCGGATTAAGCCCTGTATCGACCAATCATCGAGGGTGGTCTTCATTATTCATTTGAATCAGGATCAACAATGAAGACCACCCTCGATGAACTGCAGGCCTTCGTGGCCGTGGTGGACGCCGGGTCGATCACCGCCGCGTCGGAACTGCTGGGGCTGACGATCTCGGCCACCAGCCGTGCGCTCGGGCGCCTGGAGGAAAAGCTGCAGACCACCCTGCTGCGGCGCACGACACGGCGCCTGGAGCTGACCGAGGAAGGCGCCACCTTCCTGCAGCACGCACGCGCCATCCTCGCGTCGGTGGACGAGGCCGAGGAGCAGATGGCCGCCAGGCGCATGCGCCCGGCGGGGCGGCTGCGGGTCGACGCGGCCACGCCCTTCATGCTGCACGTGCTGGTGCCGCTGGTCGCCGGCTTCCGCGAGCGCTACCCGGAGGTCGAGCTGGAACTGAATTCGAACGAGGGCATCGTCGACCTGATCGAGAAGCGCACCGACGTGGCGTTCCGCATCGGCAGCCTGAAGGACTCCACCCTGCACGCCCGCCCGCTGGGCGGCAGCCGTGTACGGGTGCTGGCCAGCCCCGCCTATCTCGAACGCCACGGCATGCCGGCCGAACCCGGCGACCTGGCCCGGCATTCCCTGCTGGGCTTCACCCAGCCCGAAACGCTCAACGACTGGCCGCTGCGCGATGCGGCCGGCAACGTGCTGCGCATCCGGCCGACGGTCGCGTCCTCCAGCGGCGAGACGCTGCGCCATCTGGCCCTGGCCGGACAGGGCATCGTCTGCCTGTCCGATTTCATGACCCGCCAGGACCGCCACGCGGGCCGGCTGGTACCGCTGTTCGCCGCGCAGACGCTGGACGTGCGCCAGCCGGTCAACGCGGTCTACTACCGCAACACCGCACTGGCCGCGCGGATCACCTGCTTCGTCGACCACGTGGTCGAAACGCTGGGCACGGATCCGTTCGACGGCTGACGCTTGCGTCCGATCCTGTCATCCCGGCCGGTCGCGTATGACGGCTGCAATGGCCTCGCCCAAAGCGTGTGCCGGGTACCCGTGGCAACGACGCTCAGGAGCGCCGCCTGCCCGGAAGATGGCGACCAGGAACCGCCGAGAACGATTTCCGCCCCTGCTTGCCGGCGCCCCGAAGGATTGCCATCCCCTGGCGGCAACAAAAAAAGGGCGGCCCGGAGGCCGCCCTTCTTCCACGCTCCCCGCGAACGGGGAAGACGCGA
>NZ_JBWJOY010000020.1:0-1913 GCF_056393235.1 Stenotrophomonas sp. Steno-Z2
AGGACGAGTAGTTGAAGTTCCTGGCGGCAACCACCTGCCCGTTTTCCAGCACGCCGTTGTTGACCACCACGCGGTTGAGCCGGTCGTAGGCGTACCAGGATTCCTGCACGTTCGGTGCGGCCGCCGCCAGCGGCGCGATGCCGGCGGAGCCTGCGCCGGCGGCTTCCGGCGCAGCCTCGCCTTCCGTCGCCGGGGTCTCGTCGGCGACGAACGCCTGCAGTGGCATGCGCAGCGGGTCCGTGGGATTGCGGGGGTCGTAGTAGTCATACTCGGAGCTGACGGTGAAGGTCAGGTCCACGTATGCGCCGCTGGGATCGGTCGCGCGGATCTTGATCGTATGGCTGGCGTAGGTGCGGCTGTCGTTGTTGACGCCGATGAACTGGTGGCCGTACTGGCTGTAGGAATAATCAAGCCATGCCGGTTTCTGGAGGACCGTGTAGGTAAGCGGATTGTTGTCCGGGTCGGTGAAGGTATCCACCGGCAAGGTGAAGCTTTCCGGGTAGACCACCCAGCGGTTGGTCGAGAAGAAGTGGTAGGCAGGCGACGGCGGCTGCTTGTTGACCACCGGGGCGCGGTTGGGCACCGGCACGGCGCTGACCGTCACCGTGAAGCTGCGCGACACGCTGCCGCCGCGGCCATCATTGGCGGTGATGGTGACGGTATAGGCGCCTGCGGTTGTCGGCGTGCCGCTCAGGACGCGGCTGCTGGTGTTGAATGACAGGCCCGCAGGAAGCCCGGTGGCGCTGTAGGTGAGACTGTCATTGTCCGCATCGGAGAATACCGGCACGCCGTAGCTGAAAGCCGTGCCTACCATTGCGGACTGGTTGGGGATGGTCGGCGCGGTCGGCGCGGTGTTGGCCTGCACCGTCAGGGTGAAGTTGGCGCTGGTTGTCCCGCCATTGCCGTCATTGGCGGTGATGACGAGGGTATAGGTACCGGCGGTCGCCACCGTGCCACTGAGCACCCGGGTGCTGGCGTTGAAGGTCACGCCCGCCGGCAGGTTGCTGGCCGAATAGGTCAACGCGTCCCCGTTGGGGTCGCTGAACACCGGGATGGTCTTGCTCCAGGACACGCCTGATTTGACCGTCGCGCCCAGCTGGGCCGACATCTCAGGCGGCAGATTGGTCTTCACGCCGAAGATTCCTTCGGCGGTTCCCCCATTGCCATCGCTGGCGATGATCTTTACCCGGTAATTGGCCAGCAACATGGGCGACCCGCCCTGCACGGGGTGTACGGGGCCGTAGAAGACCGGCGGAACGCCGCTGATGGTGCCGGTGCTGGCATTGATGGTGAGACCGGTACTCATGGTGAACCAGCTGGGTTCGACCCAGCGCACCGACCAGGCGGCGTCGGCAGCGTCCCAGTAGTACTCCGTGTAACCCGGCTGTTCGACCATCAACGAATAGCTCAGGGCGTCGCCGTTGGCATCGGTGAAGGTGCCCGCGGGCAACGGCCAGGACACCGTCTCGCCCTTCTGCACGGTTTTCGCGGCCAGCCCGCCCGCGTAGACGGGAGCGTTGTTGACCACGCCCAGGATGAAACTGGTGCTGCGGCTGCCGCCGTTGCCGTCGACGACGCTGACGGTGATGGTGTGGTTGCCCAGTACCGTGGGCGTGCCGCTGAGGGTACGCGTGCCGGCATTGAAGCTGATGCCGGCCGGCAGCGTGCCCACGCTGTAGGTCAGCGCATCGCCATTGGCGTCGCTGAAGGTGCCTGCGGGTATCTGGTAGCTCCAGGCGTTGTTGCGGCTGGCGCTCTGGGCAGGGATGGTGGCCGCCACGACCGGCGCCACGTTCGGCGTGGTGACGGTGAAGGCCCTGCTGACCGTGGCGCCGGAGGGGTCGGTGGCGGTGACCGTGATGGTCCAGCTGCCCGCCGGCTTCGGCGTGCCGCTGAGCACGCGGGTACTGGCG
>NZ_JBWJOY010000021.1:0-1459 GCF_056393235.1 Stenotrophomonas sp. Steno-Z2
TGACGCGCAGCTTCACGCCGATGTGCTGGGCCACCAGCGCGTTGCTCTCCTCGACCATGCGCCGGTAGTCGCCGGCGAAGGGCGCCGCGTCGATGCGGTAGCTGATGATGCCGGCGTCGTGCTGGCGCGCCATCTCGCCCTGCGCGGCGATCACCGCCTGCACCTGGCGCTGCATGTGCTGCATGGCGCGCAGCAGGTCGGCGACTTCGTCCTTGCCGGACACATCGATGCTGTTGTCCAGGCGGCCGCCGGCGATGCCGTTGGCCACGCCCACCGCGCTGGCCAGCGGGCGGGTCAGGCTGCGGGTGATCAGCAGCGCCAGCAACGCGCCGAGCACGATGCTCAGCAGGCCGATGCCCAGCGACAGCCTGCCGGTCCAGCCCTCGATGGCGTTGTACTCGTCGCTGCTCTTGCGGGTCAGCGTTTCCTGGTGCCTGAGCAGGGCCGACAGGGCGTCGTTCCAGGCAGTGGCGCGCGTGGCCTGCTCGGTGAGCAGGACCTGCACGGCGGCATCGAAATCGCCGGCCTGCATGAAGTCGTCCAGCGCCTTGGTCGGCACGGCGGCGACGCGGCGGGCTTGCTCGATCCCGGCGACCATGCGGTCGCCGACCGCATCGCGCGGGATCCTGACGTACTGCTGCCAGATCTCGTCGTAGTGGGCGGTGAGCCTGTGCAGCTCCGCCTGGTCCTGGGCGAAGCCGTCGCCGCGCTTGAGCAGCATCAGGCGGCGGTCCCTGATGGCGGCGTTGTTGGTGTCGATCATGTCGTTCAACAGGCGCATCTTCACCATGTTGACGTTGGTCAGGTACTTGAACTGGTCCGACTTGAGCCGGTTTCCATACAGCACGATGGCCAGGATCGCGACGATGAGCAGCAGCACCAGGCCGAAGCCGATGGCAAGCCGCGATCCAACCTTCAGGTTCCTCAAGGTATCCATGTCAGTCCTTTGGTTTGGGTTTGCTGTGGATGCGGCGCTGCACCGGCTTCCTTGGTGGCGCTTTGAATCGGCAGGTGGGTCAGGCCGGCATCATGGGGTCATTCGGTTCTTGCCTTCATCGATCAAGGGATAGCGGTACTTCGGGAACAACGGGTTGCCACATGGACGCCGCCCCCATGCGGGGGCGGCGTGGATCAGAATTCCTGCCAGTCGCCCGCGTCGGCGGCCACCGCCTGGCGCGGCTGGGCGGCGGCCTTCGGAAGCGCCACCACGGGGCGGGCGACGGGGGCGCGGGCAACGGGACTGGTCGGCACCCTGGTGGTGCCCGGCCCGGCCGCGGTGGCGTGGGTCCGGAACTCCGCCACGGCCTCGGCCAGCAGGCGGGCCTGCTCCTCCATCGACCGCGCGGCGGCGGTGGCTTCCTCCACCAGGGCGGCGTTCTGCTGGGTGGTCTCGTCCATCTGGGTGACGGTCTGGTTGACCTGTTCGATGCCGGCGCTCTGTTCCTGCGAGGCCGCACTG
>NZ_JBWJOY010000022.1:0-692 GCF_056393235.1 Stenotrophomonas sp. Steno-Z2
GTCACCACGGTGCCGCGGCCCGAGATCGAGAACACGTCTTCCACCGGCATCAGGAACGGCTTGTCGATGTCGCGCTCCGGGGTCGGGATCCAGCTGTCCAGCGCCTCGACCAGCTTCAGGATCGCCGGCACGCCGATCTCGCTCTGGTCGCCTTCCAGCGCCAGGCGGGCCGAACCGTGCACGATCGGGGTGTCGTCGCCCGGGAAGTCGTACTTGCTCAGCAGCTCGCGCACTTCCATTTCCACCAGCTCCAGCAGCTCGGCGTCGTCCACCATGTCGGCCTTGTTCAGGAACACGACGATGTACGGCACGCCGACCTGGCGCGACAGCAGGATGTGCTCGCGGGTCTGCGGCATCGGGCCGTCAGCGGCCGAGCACACCAGGATCGCGCCGTCCATCTGCGCGGCACCGGTGATCATGTTCTTGACGTAGTCGGCGTGGCCCGGGCAGTCAACGTGGGCGTAGTGACGGGTCTCGGATTCGTACTCGACGTGCGCGGTCGAGATCGTGATGCCGCGCGCCTTCTCTTCCGGCGCGGCGTCGATCGAGGAGTAGTCCTTGAACTCGCCACCGAAACGCTCCGCACCGATCTTGGTCAGCGCGGCGGTCAGCGTGGTCTTGCCATGGTCGACGTGGCCGATGGTGCCGACGTTGACGTGCGGCTTGGTACGTTCGAACTTACCCTTGGACAT
>NZ_JBWJOY010000023.1:0-597 GCF_056393235.1 Stenotrophomonas sp. Steno-Z2
TCAGCATTCGATGACGTTGACGGCCAGCCCGCCGCGGCTGGTTTCCTTGTACTTGTCCTGCATGTCGCGGCCGGTGTCGCGCATGGTCTTGATGACCTTGTCCAGGCTGACCTTGTGCTTGCCGTCGCCGCGCATGGCCATGCGCGCGGCGTTGATCGCCTTGACCGCGCCCATGGCGTTGCGCTCGATGCAGGGAATCTGCACCAGCCCGCCGATCGGGTCGCAGGTCAGGCCCAGGTTGTGTTCCATGCCGATCTCGGCGGCGTTCTCGATCTGCCCCGGCTTGCCGCCCAGGGCGGCCATCAGCCCGCCGGCGGCCATCGAGCAGGCCACGCCGACCTCGCCCTGGCAGCCGACCTCGGCGCCGGAGATCGAGGCGTTCTCCTTGTAGAGGATGCCGATGGCCGCGGCGGTGAGCAGGAAGTCGAACACGCCCTGCTCGTTGCTGCCCGGGCAGAAGCGGTCGTAGTAGTGCAGCACCGCCGGGATGATGCCGGCCGCGCCGTTGGTGGGCGCGGTGACCACGCGGCCGCCGGCGGCGTTCTCCTCGTTGACCGCCAGCGCGTACAGGTTGACCCAGTCCAGCGTGGTCAGCGG
>NZ_JBWJOY010000024.1:0-446 GCF_056393235.1 Stenotrophomonas sp. Steno-Z2
TCCCAGGTGTCGGTGTTGGCGTAGTAGGAGTTGGTGGTGCGGTCGTTGAGCGCGCTGTTGCCGCCGCCGGGTGCATCGGAGTCGTACTTCCAGTAGGCCAGGTCCATGTCCCAGCGCTCGGTGGGGGTGAAGCGCAGCTTGATGCGCCCGGTCCTGACCCGCTGCTCGTTGATGTCCTTGCGGCCGCTGCGGGCATCGTCGATCCAGCCGGAGAGCGATTCGTCGGTGACGGCCACGCGTGCGGCGAGTTTGTCCTTGACCAGCGGGACGTTGAGCATGGCCTTGCCGCCCCAGCCGTTGCCGCCGTCGCGGGTGGTGGAGGCCGACGCCTCGAAGGCGGCGCCGAAGGCCTCCAGGTCGGGCTTGCGGGTCAGGGTGCGCACGGTGCCGCCCATCGAGCCCTCGCCGAACAGGGTGCCCTGCGGGCCCTTGAGGATTTCCACGCG
>NZ_JBWJOY010000025.1:0-294 GCF_056393235.1 Stenotrophomonas sp. Steno-Z2
TCGATCACCCCGCACACCGAGTTCGAGGCCGAGGTGTACGTGCTGTCGAAGGACGAAGGTGGCCGTCACACCCCGTTCTTCAAGGGCTACCGTCCGCAGTTCTACTTCCGTACCACCGACATCACCGGCGCCGTGCAGCTGCCGGAGGGCGTGGAGATGGTGATGCCGGGCGACAACGTGAAGATGTCGGTCACGCTGATCAACCCGGTGGCGATGGACGAAGGCCTGCGCTTCGCGATCCGCGAAGGCGGCCGTACCGTCGGCGCCGGCGTGGTCGCCAAGATCACCAAGTAA
>NZ_JBWJOY010000026.1:0-266 GCF_056393235.1 Stenotrophomonas sp. Steno-Z2
TCGGAGCGGATGCCGCGCGCCACGCAGGCCTGCATGGCGTCCCAGATCTCGCGCAGGCCGTCCCTGATCTCGGCCTCGCTGCGCCAGCACTTCTCGTTCTCGAACATCAGCGCGGCGATGCTCAGGCCGCTGCGCGCGGCCTGGGCCAGCAGTTCGTCGCCGCTCCTGAACGGATACGGCAGCGGGGTCTGGTCGGGCACGATGCGGTCGTCGGCGGCATCGTCGGCATTGACCACGAAGCCGCCGCCGACGGAGTAGTAATCGCG
>NZ_JBWJOY010000027.1:0-265 GCF_056393235.1 Stenotrophomonas sp. Steno-Z2
TCCGCGCTGTCCACCCAGCGGTAGATCGTGCCCGGCGAGAAGTACCTCAGCTGCTGGGTCATGCGCCCGGCATCGTCGTAGACGCGCCGCTCGACGACACGGGCGCTGGAAGTCTGGCCCAGGTCGGTCTCGCTCCAGGTCAGCAGCAGCTCGCCGCGCAGCGACCAGGTCTGCTGGATCACCGTCGCCCGCCAGCCGCCGGCGCCGTTGGAGCGCCACTGGGTCTGGGCCACGACATTGCCGGCCGCGTCGTAGGACACGCCGT
>NZ_JBWJOY010000028.1:0-259 GCF_056393235.1 Stenotrophomonas sp. Steno-Z2
CCTGTCCGAGGTCTCCGCCCTGCTGCACGCCATCGCCGAAGGCGACCTGACCGTGCGCATGCAAGGCGACTTCCATGGCGTGTTCGCCAAAATGCGCGACGACGCCAACGCCACCGTCGCCCAGCTGACTTCCATCGTCGGCCGCATCCAGCAGGCGGCTTCCAGCATCAACCTGGCCGCCTCGGAAATCGCCACCGGCAACAGCGATCTGTCGCGCCGTACCGAGCAGCAGGCGGCCAACCTGGAAGAAACCGCGGCC
>NZ_JBWJOY010000029.1:0-259 GCF_056393235.1 Stenotrophomonas sp. Steno-Z2
CGCCGCGGTTTCCTCGAGATTGGCGGCCTGCTGCTCGGTACGGCGCGACAGGTCGTTGTTGCCGGTGGCGATCTCCGAGGCGGCCAGGTTGATGCTGGAAGCCGCCTGCTGGATGCGGCCGACGATCGAGGTCAGCTGCGCCACGGTGGCATTGGCATCGTCGCGCATCCGCGCGAACACGCCGTGGAAGTCGCCGTGCATGCGCGCGGTGAGGTCGCCGCGGGCGATGGCCTGCAGCAGGGCCGAGACCTCGGACAGA